>JBAOHV010000001.1:0-37734 GCA_037045265.1 Microthrixaceae bacterium
TCTGTCAGCCTTCGACAACCTCATTGCTGTGGCGTCAGGGTATCGAATCGCGCCGTGAGGCACGGGCCGACGACCGTGAGCGAGTCGCCGAGTTCCACGCCGACATGGCTGACGCGATCGACTCGCTACGCGAGCGGGCAGGGACCCAGCGGGCAGGTCACGCTGCGAGCGGTCTGTCTCCTTCGGAGCTCATGTCGCTGTCACGGGGATGTGCAGGGCCGGTCGAGCGGATTTGGGAGCGCAGCTCGTCCAGCACCCGCCCGTCGCTCCAGGTCCGTTTGGGGACCGGCCGGCGAGCGCTGGCCGAAGTACCCGAGCTGCCCGACACCGGCCGTCGTGACCTGCGCGCCGAGCTCGCAGCTGCGGTCGCCGAGCACTCCGAGGTCGACGACGTCGTGGTGGTCGATCTCCGGGCCACCCTGGGACTGGTCGTCGAGAGCCCGGACGAACGAGGAGCGGCGGTCGCCAGATCGGTCCTGTTGCAGCTGTGCACGCTGATCGATCCGGACCAGCTCGAGGTCCACGTGCACGTGTCGCGTGAGCGCCGGGCCGCGCGGGGCTTCGCCGAGTGGCTCCCCCACAGCGGCAACGTCGCAGGGCGGACCAGGGTCGTGGTGGTCGACGGCGCCGAACCCGAGGGCCTGGACGGTCACCCCGACCAGGTCGTCGTCTGGGTCACCTCGCCAGGAGGCGCCCGACCGGGCGACGTCACCGCGGTGCTGAGCATGACCGACGAGGATGCGGCCCTGTGGCTGGCCGATGACGCCGACGGTAGCGCCGGCCCGGTGCTCGTGGAGCCGAT
Organism: Microthrixaceae bacterium; assembly: GCA_037045265.1. Classification (GTDB taxonomy): domain Bacteria; phylum Actinomycetota; class Acidimicrobiia; order Acidimicrobiales; family Microtrichaceae; genus JBAOHV01. The sequence goes on from JBAOHV010000001.1 coordinate 803, forward strand.
CGATGCCGACGAGGCGACACCGCTGGCCAGACGGCTCTGCCCGCTCGTTCCGGCCGCGACGACGCGGATCGGCGCCGACCTCGACGACCGAAGCCCGAACGACCGTCTGGCCAGGTCCGTGGCGCTGGCCGACGTGGCGGCCACACCATCGATGGTGGTCGACCCGACCGCGGTTCTCGCGCACTGGGGACACACTGCTCACGGGCGCCTGGCCGCACCGGTCGGGCTGGACCGCCACGGAGCGGTCGTCAACCTGGACCTCGTCAGCGACGGCCCCCACGCACTGGTTGCCGGCACCACCGGCGCCGGCAAGAGCGAGCTCCTACGCACCTTCCTCGTCGCCACGGCCCTGCACCACCCGCCGGAGCGGGTGACCTTCCTGCTGGTCGACTACAAGGGGGGCGCTGCCTTCGGCCCACTCGGCGCCCTACCCCACACCGTCGGCACGATCACCGACCTTTCGGGCGCCATGGCGGACAGGGCACTCCAGTCGCTCCGCGCGGAGCTTCGCCGTCGCGAGGAGATCCTTGCCGACGCGCAGCTCGACCGCTGGACGGGTGCTTCGCTGCTCGTCGTGGTCGACGAGCTGGCGACCCTGGTGGCCGAGCGACCGACTTTCGTCGATGGACTGGTCGACCTGGCGCAGCGGGGACGGAGCCTCGGTGTACATCTGGTGCTGGCGACGCAACGGCCTGCCGGAGTGGTCACCGATGCGATCCGGGCGAACGTGACGATGCGGATCTGTCTGCGCGTCGCCGACGAGGACGACAGCCGCGACATCGTGGACGTCGGTGCGGCCGCTCACCTGCCCCGCGATGTACCTGGCAGGGCGCTGGTACGCCTCGGAGTGGAGCGCGTGAGCGCAGTGCAGATCGCTCACTGCGGGCCGGTCCACCCCGAGCGGCCTCCGGTGACCGTGGCCGTGGACGGGTCGATCTCACCACGGACAGCAACGACTGGGACCGAGGGCATGTGCCCCGCTGCTGGTGGACCGAACGAGCTCGATCTGGCGGTCGCGACGATCGTCGAAGCGGCAAGGACAGGGGGCTTCGCGCCCACGCACCGGCCATGGCTCGACCCCCTGCCCGAGGTGCTCACGGCGCCGGATCGGAACCCCTCGCGAGCGGTTGCCGGATCGGTCCCTGCACAGCCATCGACACGGTCCGCGACGCTGTCGATCGGCCTGGTCGATCGACCGGACAGACAGCGCCAGGAGCCGTTGAGCATCGACATGGACCGCGACGGAGGAGCGCTGATCGTCGGTGCGAGCGGCTCCGGCACCACCGGGGCTGCCAAGGCTCTTGCTGTGGCTGCTTGCGAACACCCGATCGACAACTGGCATGTTCACGTCATCTACGCCGGGGGTGGCTCCTCCGACCTGCGGAACCTGCCGGCCGTCGGCGACGTGATCCCGGTGAACGACATCGAGCGGGTGCGGCGCCTCATGCCGCGACGCGCTCGATGAGATCGACCGACGCGCCGAGCTGCGCAGCCGCGATCCGGGCGCATCCTCGTGGGGAAGTATCCAGATGCCACGCAGGATGCTCGTCATCGACGGGATGGCAGCGTTCGAACACCACCACGCTCGGGTCGACCGCGGCATCGCCGTGGACCAACTCGCGCGGATCGCGCGTGAGGGCCGCGCCGGCGGCGTGCACCTGGTGCTGACCGCCCAGCGTCGCGCAGAGATCCCGATGGAGTTCATCGGCCTGATCGGCACCCGGATCGTGCTGCGCTGCACATCGGCCGACGAGGCCTCACTGTGGGGGCTGGACGAGTCGGCGTCGACTCCGGCTTCGATGCCACCGGGAAGGTGCCGGATAGACGGCAGCGAGGCGCAGATCACCTGGTACCGGGACACGACCACCTGCGCACTGGCTGCGGCGGGCCGGCGTGCTCCCGCGGTGCCACGCTGCCCGACCCTCGTCCGCGCCGGAGACATCTCCGGCGCGGGCTGTGGCGGCTGGTCGCTGCCGCTCGGGCTCGACGCCGACGCGTTGGCCCCGGTGGCCATCGATCTGTCGCACCACCACGCGATCGTCGCCGGACCGCCCCGCAGCGGAGTCTCGACCACCCTCGAGCTGATCGCCGGCTCCGTCGAGGGAGCAGTACTCGTACGCGACGACGATCCAGCGGTCCTGGGCCGCGCAGTGGACCGGGCGATCGACCGGGCGGCCTCTGGATCATCAGCTCTGCTGGTCGTGGACGAGGTCTCGTTCGCTCTCGACGGGCCCGACGGCGACGAGTTCGCTGCACAACTGGACCGTGCCGCGACCACGGCCAGGGGCCTGGACATCCGCCTGGTCATCGGTGGCGAGGTCGACTCCCTGCTCCGCTGCTACCACGATGTCGTGGGTCGGATCCGCCGGGGGCGCACCGGCGTGATGCTGGGCGGAGATCCCGATCTGCACGCCGCGCTGTGGCATGCAACCGTTGCTCCGAGCGCCGACCTTCCACCAGCAGCCGGCCGCGGCTGGCTGCTCGGGCCAGGCGCGGCTTCACGGGTGCAGATCGCGCACCCGTGACGACCGCTCACCGCGGCGGGGGTCAGCCTGCCTGCTCCATGGCGGTCGGATCGTCGAGCAGTCCGAGATCGGCGGGTGACACCAGGCCGACCTCTATGGCGTGCTGGATCAGGCGGCGGCGGCGGTTCAACGCTGAGTCCCCGGCTCCTCCGTGCACCCCGGCCACGCCGGCCCGGTGCAGCTTCTCGCAGAGGTGATCGAGCTTGCGGTTGAACTTCGGTGGGCTCCAGCCGAGCCGCTGTGCGTTGTACCGGTTGCTCGGCAACGGCCCCTCGACCGGGCCGGGAACCGTCAACCACGGCTCGCACATGGCCACCAACAGCAGACGCTGGTCGTCGTTCAGTTCGACCCTTCCCCAGTCGAGCGTCCGCGTGCCGGACAGGCCTTCGGGACCGAGCATGTCGATCGCCCACTGCTGCTCTGCCAGCGCGCCACGGAGCTCGTAGCCGACTCGTCCCGCGGCGAATGAGACCACGAACTCGGCATGGGTGAGCGCCATGGTGGATCCGGGAGCGAGCACGGTCGAGGTGGGACCGTGCACGTCACGCACCGTCATCGGCGTCCTCGCACCCAGGTGGTCCAGGTACCAGACACCTGAACGGTCGACGAACCGCCCCAGGCGGCGGTGAAGGTATGGGTTGGTGTCGATCTCGAGGTCGGCCACACGTCCGAACCCGAGGTGGCCGCCAGCATCGACGACATGCTCCTCCCCACAGAACTCAACAAGCAGTGATCCAGTCATAGGACTGATGTTACAGCGTATTTCGTGTCATTCCATCACGTTTGGTTCGCTAGGCTCTACTTCCACAGCAGTGCCAGCGTCGACCACGACTGGGGAACCGCCCCGCCACCGTGACCATCGTCGGGATCCCAGTACTCGGCCCAGCCAGAAGCCCACGCTCCGGCCCGACTGGCCGCGGCGAGCTGCGAGGCTGCCAGCACCCCACCGGCCACGCCCGAGCCCGCCAACGCCACGATGAGGAGGTGGTCGATCTGAGGCCAGCTCGGACCCCGCCAGTAGCTGTCGGGACGGAACGTCACCTCGCCGCGGTGGACCTGCGAGGGACCGAATCGTCCGCCGAACGCATCGGCGTCGGTCAGCTCCGCGACGATCGTCGTGATGATCGACTCGTCGTTCACCACCAACGCCGGGACCAGGGCTTCGGCGGTTCGAACTCGCCCCGAGCCGTTCGCCGTGGGTCCGTCGTCGACGAAGGTCCGAACATGCGGGTCCCATCGATCGCGCAGCGCGCCACTGATATCGGCGGCCATCTCGGCGAGCAGCGGATCGTCGGCGATCGGGGCGATCAGCCGGGCACCGTGGGCGACGATCGCCGAGAACGCCACCGAGCCGACCGCGAACGCGTCGTTGGACACCGGTGCGCCCCAGTCGTCGCGTTCGATCGTGGCCAGCAGCTCAGCCTTGCGTCGGAACCAGAGCCCCTCGTCGTAGCGGTCAGGCGGGGCGGTCAGGCGGTAATCGATCGGCGCGATCAGATCGTCCCAACGAGGACTGTGGTCACAGCCCGACTCCCAGGGGTGCACGAGCTCGATCAGCCCGGCACGGCTCCGGCGTCGTCGCCGGAGCAGGAAGGACAGCCCCTCCACACAACGCTCGACGATCTCGTCGGGCACAGACACTCCCCGACCCACTAGATCTGCCACCGCCAGCGCGTAGACAGGCGGCTGGCTGATCGACGACGTGCTGGGAGCGGGACCCGAGGTGGCGTTCCCCCAGAACTCGTCGAACCGACGGGTTCCGTCCAGGTAGCGCATGTGCGGCACGAACCCCGACCGCCCCTGCCCGTCGAGGACCGTCCGCAGCTCAGACAACGCCCGATCCGCCTCGCCGAGCTCGGCCCAGACCATCGCATGGAAGCACGAGTCCCACAGCCACAGCCACGGATAGGTGCCGGCGTTGGGACAGGTGAATCCCGGCGCCCGCCAATGCGCCTCGAGCACATCACGCGCGCTGCTGGCCAACTCGGCATGCGAAGGCGGCGGTGCGCCCGGGTGCTGCACGGCGCCCGGGCGCTGCACGGCGCCCGGGCGCTGTGCGCCACTGCGATCCGTGGGCCCCATCGGCGCACCCTAACGTGTCACACCCATGTGTCGGTCGGTCGCCTTCCTCTCGTTCCGGTTCGGGGCGACCGACGGCGTGTCGGTCGTGGCACGTTCTTGGATGCGAGCCTTCGAGGAGCTGGGAGCGCGGGTCGTCACGGTCACCGGCGCGAGCACGGAGTCGACGCCGTTCCCCGGACTGGTCGTACCTGGCCTGGGCATGGACGACGAGGTCGCGGCAGGAGTCATCGAGCCACACCTGCGTGTGGCCCTCGACGGGTTCGACCTGGTCGTGGTCGAGAACCTGCTGACGATCCCGATCAACCTGGAGGCGTCACGCGCCGTCGCCGCGGTCCTGGCGGGACGACCAGCCCTGCTGCACCACCACGACCCCCCTTGGCACCGAGCGCGCTATGCCCACGTCACCTCGCTGCCGTCGACCGACCCGGCGTGGCGCCATGTCGCCATCACCCATCTGCTCGCCGCAGAACTCGAGGAGAGAGGCATTCGTGCCCGGACGATCCACAACGCGTTCGAGCGGCCTCCCGTGCGGACCGAGACGGAACGACAGGCAATCCGCGACCGGGTGCGCGCTGGCGATCGGCTTCGCCCGGGACGAGCGGGTCGTCGCACACCCGGTGCGAGCGATCGAGCGCAAGAACATCCCCGGTGCGATATCGCTGGCCGAGGCGCTCGACGCGACCTACTGGCTGCTCGGCCCCGCCGAAGAGGGCTACGACGAGGAGCTGGCCGAGCAGCTTCGGTCCGCGCGCTGCCGCGTCGTGCACCGCGGCTGGGGCGACAAGGAGGGCTTCTACCTGGCCGCTGACCACATCGCGTTCCCCTCGACCTGGGAGGGGTTCGGCAACCCACCGATCGAGGCCTCGCTGCACCGCCGCACGGTGAGCGTCGGCGACTACCCGGTGGCCGCCGAGCTGCTGTCGCACGGGTTCCGTTGGTTCCGCCCCGACCAGGTCGACTCCATCCGCGGATCGATCGATCACCCCGGTTCGGCTGCACTGCGGGAGCGCCTGGATCACGACGAGGCGCTCGCACTCCGTGACTTCTCGGTCGAGACGATGACCGCGCGTCTCGTCGCCCTGCTCGATGAGGCAGGCTGGATGCCGTGACCGACCCCGTACTCGAACGCCGTGAACGTCTCCGGCGCCTGTCCGACCTGGGGCAGCGGACCGGCTACTGCTGCTTCGGGCTGGCAGTCGTGTTGTTCGTCGTTGCCTTCTTCATGCAGTTCCCGGCCTGGTTGGTCACCGTGATCATCGCCTCCATGGCGATCGGCTCGCTCGTTCTCGCCCCGGCGATCGTGATCGGCTACGGGGTCAAGGCCGCCGATGCTGACGACCGCGGCGAGAAGTTCGGCTACTGACCGGACAGCCGAATCGGTAGTTACCGATCGGTAACATATGCTTGTGGGGTATGCGACTCCCTGCTGCAGAACGACGGGAACAACTGCTGCACGTGGCCGTCGGCGTCTTCGCAGAGCACGGCTACCACGCCACGTCCATGAACGACGTCGCCGAGGCCGCCGGGGTCACCAAGCCGGTGTTGTACCAGCACTTCAGCTCGAAGCGTGAGCTGTTCGTGGAGCTGCTCGCGGACATCGGCGACGAGTTGCGCGACACGATCGCCAAGGCAACCGCCGACGCTCCCGGACCTCGCCAGCAGATCGAGCACGGCTTCCGCGCCTACTTCCGCTACGTCGACGAGAACACGGCGTCGTTCAGGGTGCTCTTCGGCTCGGGAGCCCGACGGGATCCGGAGTTCGCCACGTTCGCCCGCAACGTCGAGGCTTCGATCGCCGACGCCATAGCCGAGCTGATAGTCGTCGAGGGCGAGCCGGTCGCGCAGCGACGAACGCTCGCCCACTCCATCGTCGGGATGACCGAAGCCGCGTCGCGATACTGGCTCGCCCACGACCGCGAGCCTGACGTCGATGCGCTGGCGGCACAGCTCTCGCAGTTGGCCTGGTCGGGACTCCGGGGTGTGCGCAGCTCCGACTGAGCACGTCGGGCGCTCGCGAACTGCAGCAATACGCCGCGAGTCAACTACCCTCACCCGCCATGACTGAGCAGACCCCCGCCGCGTTCGAGATCGTCGTCGAGATCCCGCAGGGGTCACGAAACAAGTACGAGATCGACCACCACACCGGTGACATCTGGTTCGACCGTCGCCTGTTCTCGGCCATGGCCTACCCCACCGAGTACGGGTTCTTCCCCGACACACTGGCCGAGGACGGCGACCCGCTCGACGCACTGGTGCTGCTCGAGGAGCCGACGTTCCCCGGATGCCACATCAAGATCCGCCCCATCGCGGTGCTCGAGATGTCCGACGAGGCAGGCCGCGATCTCAAGGTGCTGTGCGTACCGGCCAAGGACCCGCGCTGGAACAGCTACCAGGACCTCGGCGACGTTCCAGAGACGCTGCTCGGGGAGATCTCGCACTTCTTCGAGCGCTACAAGGACCTGGAGCCGGGCAAGGAGAGCAACGTCGGCGACTGGTCCGGAGTCACCGCTGCCCTCGATGCGATCGCCTCGTCCAAGGCCGCGTACAGCTCCTGACACAACCTGGGTGACCGGCAGCCCCGGTGCTCAGCCGATAAGCACCGCTTCACGCAACCATCTGGATAGCGTGACGCTCGTACCCACGGTCTCCACATCGGAGCCGTGTCGACGAAAGGTGCAAGCCGATGCTCGCCCAACTGACTCAGGAAAGCTCCAACGCCGGTGCCGGTGCCGCCGCCGGCATCCTCATCATCGCCTACCTGGCATTCATCGTGATCTACCTGGTGGGCATGTGGAAGCTGTTCACCAAGATGGGACAGCCGGGTTGGGCGGGCATCATCCCGATCCTCAACTCCTACATCCTCTACAAGCTCGGGGGTAAGGAATGGTGGTGGGTGGTGCTGCTGTTCATCCCCTGCGTCAACATCATCGCGTTGTGGTTCCTGGCCGACTGCACCGCCAGGGTGTTCGGCAAGGAGATCGGCTGGAAGATCCTGCTGTTCCTGCTCCCCGGAATCGGCCACCTGATCCTGGCGTTCGGCAACGCCCAGTACGTCGGCCCGAACGAGAAGGTCATCTGAGGCACTGAACCGCTGCAGAACCAGAGAGGGCCCGGCCGATCGGCCGGGCCCTCTCTGGCGCGCTACCTGCTGTCAGCAGTCGGGGTCCTGGAGGAACCGGTCCGTGTCGCACACTCCGTCGGACGGGTCGCTGTTGATGTCACCGAGGTCGTTCGAGATGTCGTCAGCGGTGGACCCGATGACGAACACGAAGAGGATCACGAGGATCGAGATGATCGAACCGATCGCTCCGGTGACGATGCCCGCGATCGCCAACCCTCGCTGCGGCTGACCCGGCATGGAGTTGGCCTTCTTCATGCCCAACACACCGAGCACCACGGCGATCAGGCCGAACAAGATGCCGGACCCGCAGATGAACGCTCCCAGGAGGCTGAGGATCCCGAGTACGAGCGCCCCGACGGCCATTCCGTTGCTCCCCGACGACGAACCCATCGGTGCCGCAGGTGTGAACCCGCCCGGCGGCGGCACCGGGGCGGGCGCACCGAAGCCGCCCGGTGGCGGCGGTGTCGGAGCGGATGCACCGAACCCTCCCGGCGGCGGAGGCACAGCACCTGGGGCGCCGAACCCACCCGGTGCAGGTGGCGCGGCCGGTGGCGGCGGGGAGGCCGGGGCGGGCGGAGTGAAGCCGCCCGGTGGCGGCGGAGGTGTTCCCGGAGCGGGAGGCACCGGCGGAGTTCCCGACGGTGGCGCTCCCATCGGCCCGGCAGGTGGGGCCGGAGGAACACGCGGAACCGTCAGATCGCTGCCACCCGGTGGCGGCGGCGGCACGCTCGCGGACGAGTCGTCGGGGGGTGTGTCAGTCATGGCTCTTCGGCTCCCATGTCGGTGGAGGCCTCCACCCTGACACACCGGGAGCGCTCAGGTGGGGTCCCTCGGCACCTCAACCGCCACAACCGTTCCCTGAACACGGATCTCTCGCTCAGTCAGGGCCTCGAACGCGGCCAGGTCTGCGTCGGTCAAGCGGCGACCGGACAGGCTCCTCGGCCACCTCCGGTCGTGGAGAACGGCTGCCAACTCGACGCTGTACAGGTAGAGCATGCCGAGCAGGTAGGTCCACGACAACAGCCCGAGCACCACGACGAAGACGCCGTAGGTGTCAGATGACCGCGTCACGAACCGTGAGATGAACCAACCGCCGAGGGTCTGCAGCGCCCACCACCCGATCCCGGCGGCCAGGGCTCCCGGCAACTGCGCCATGAACGGCACCTTGCGGGCGCAGAGCAACCAGTGCAGTCCGAGATAGGCCAGTGAGCCCGCAGCGACCGGCAGCACCACACCCGCCAGCCATCGGACGATCGCACCGGTGTCGTCGGCCAGAACCCAGCGCGCGGGCACCCGACAGCACTGCACACCCGGCGACGAGGACCGCCCCCGGCAAGCTGCGCAGCCTGCGCCGCAGCCACGGCGGCCGGTCGACCTGGCGGACCTCCCACGCCGTGTTCAGAGACTCCTGCAGCATGTCGAGCAGGCCCAGTCCTGCCCACAGCGACACGAGGATCGATCCGATCAACACGACGACGTTGCCTTCCAGGGTCTCGGCGCTGTTGACGATCTCGGTACCGATCACAGGCACGCTGGCGAGTGTCGAGTCGATCAACTCCTCACGCAGCTCGTCGTTGCCCGCGAGCAGCAGACCGAGCGTCGTCACGAACGCCAGCAGCAGCGGGAACAGCGAGAAGAAGCCCTTGTAGGCCAGCAGCATGGCGAGCTGGCCACCACGGTCCTCGCCGTACTTCTTGACCACGCCATGCACGACCGCGAACGGCGCGATGCCACGCTGGAGGTCGTCGACCCGGTCGACGAGTCGGTCGATCAGGTTCGCGGTCGGCGCAGGGTCTGCCAAGCCTCACTCCAGATCAAGGTTCACGCCGAGTGCATCGGCACGGCGCTGGTACTCGGCGATCTCGCCGCGCTGGTTGCGGGCCATTCGTGCTGCCAGCTCCCTGACCCTGGGATCGCCCGCACGTTCTGCCGCCTCGTCGGTCATGTGCTGCCCACCGGCGTGGTGGCGAGCCATCAGCTGGAGGAACAATGCGTCGGCCTCGGCTCCTTGCGCCGAGCGGAGAGCACCGATCTCCTCGTCGGTCGCCATCCCGGGCATGTCTCCGACTGCACCCGGCATCCCCATCCATGCCATGGCGTCGCGGTCCGTCGAGCCGGTGTCGTGACCCCAGTCCTCGAGCAGCGCCGTCATGTAGCCGATCTCCCACTGCTGGGCGATGACCGTCTCCTGCGCGAACTGCACGACGTCGGGGTCCTGAGCGTTGGCCACGCCGAGCAGCCCCAACTGAATCGCCTGCTCGTGATGCGAGATCATGTCGCGCATGAACCCGACGTCGACGGAGTCCTCGGCCTCGCCGTCGAAGCGAGACTGGAGGGCGAGAGCGAGCAGCACCGCAACGCAGCCAGCGACTGCCACGAGCCCGGCGACCTTCACGTTGGTCCAGCCGTCGGGCTGATCCTCGAACCCGTCGTCCGCTTCGAACCCCTCGTCCACGACGCACAGGGTACGGCCGCCGCGGCCGCTCGCCATCGACACCCTGCTGAGCGGCTCCACATCACGCCCCACCGGTCCTCTTCGACTGTCACCGCGCGCCGCTACCTTGGCGGTCGTGGAGAAGCTCCGAAGGGCCCGTAGCGGCGCCAACCCGACCGCAGTGGTCGTGTCGATGGCGGTCGTCGTCGTAGCCGCTCTCGCGGTCGTCGCCGTGTTGGCGATCGCAGCGTTCGACCCGTTCGGTTCCGAGACGGTCGACCGCTCGGGCCCATCGATCCTCACCCAGGTTCGCAAGCTCGAAGAGTTCACGGCCGCAGAAGGATCCTTCACCCAGGACGTCGACATCGAGCGAGATGCCAAGTACCTGCCCGACTTCGTCGCCGGTGAGCGCGTCACCGCCCTGGTCACCGGCACAGTCCGCGCCACCGTCGACTTCAGCGGGCTCGACGAAGACGCCGTCTCGGTCAGCGAGGACGGCAGCAGCATCACCCTGACGTTGCCCGACCCGGTGCTCAGCGACGCCGACGTAGAAGAGTCCTCGGCGAGGATCATCAACAGGGACCGCGGGCTGGTGGACCGCTTCGACGACTTCTTCTCGAACAACCCCACCGACGACACCGAGCTGTTCGCAGATGCCGAGCGCAAGGTCGAGGCCGCCGCACGCGAGTCCGGCCTGGTCGAGGAGGCCCGTCGCAACACCGAGGTCTGGCTCACCACCTTCCTGGGTGCCGCCGGCTTCGACGAAGTCGTCATCACCTGGCAGGAAGCCCCCGCGTAGGCTGCGCTTCCCGTCTGAGCGCTACCGGCCTGCTCCCCCACCACCAGCGCACCGACCGCCCCACTCCCCCGACCGAAAGCGATCGACCGAGCATGTCCTTCGACACGACCATCGCGCCGTCCGGACCGCCTGCCGGCGCGTCCGCCTGGGCCGCCCAGGTGATCCAGGCCTACAAGATATACGGACAGGGCGAGTCCGAGGTCCGCGCTCTCGACGGTGTCACCGTGGGCTTCGAACGTGGGCGCTTCACGGCCATCATGGGTCCGTCCGGGTCCGGCAAGTCGACGCTGATGCAGTGCGCCGCCGGACTCGACCGGCTCAGCAGCGGTCAGGTTTTCATCGGTGATGTCGACATCACCGGCCTCAACGAGAAGCAGCTCACGCTGCTGCGCCGCGACCGTGTCGGTTTCGTGTTCCAGCAGTTCAACCTCCTCCCCACTCTGACCGCCGAGGAGAACATCACCTTCCCGCTGACCCTCGCGGGTCGCACTCCGGACCAGGCCTGGATGGACCACGTGGTCCGAACCGTCGGGCTCGCCGACCGCCTCTCCCACAAGCCGTCCGAGCTGTCCGGCGGCCAGCAGCAACGCGTAGCGGTCGCCCGGGCGCTCGTGGAACGGCCGGAGATCATCTTCGCCGACGAACCCACCGGCAACCTGGACTCGCACAGCTCGGCCGAGATCCTGGACTTCATGGCCGCGGCCGTTCGTGACTACAGCCAGACGGTGGTCATGGTCACCCACGACCCCGTCGCAGCTGCATACGCCAGCAGGGTCTTGTTCCTTGCCGACGGCCGCATCGTCGACGAGCTGATGTCGCCCACCCGCGACACGGTGCTCGACGCGATGCGTCGCCTCGGGAGCTGACGTGCTCCGCTACGCGTCGACGAGCCTGCGAGCCAACGCGACCAGGCTGGTTGCCACGTCCCTGGCGGTGATCATCGGTATCACGTTCCTCGGCTCGGGCCTGATGCTCACCGACGCGATGCGCTCCGGACTCACCGCCGACGTCGAAGCGCAGTACAGGTCGCTCGACCTGGCCGTGCTGCCCGCTCAGAGCTCCGAGTTCGGCGGCGACGCCGGGCTGTCCAGCGTGGGCCCGGACGTGCTCGCCCTGGTCCGCGACACCGAAGGAGTGGCGGCGGCCGCGGGCGAGATCCAGGCGGCCGCCACCGTCAGACGCTCCGACGGGACCACTGCGAACCTGCGCAGCCAGGGCCGCGCATGGATCGCGGACGAGCAGCTGAACCCGATGCAACTCGCTGAGGGGTCAGCCCCCGCCGGCGACGATGAGGTGGTGCTCGACCGCAAGCTCGCCGACGAGGCCGGCGCCGGGGTGGGCGACCAGGTGGAGCTCGAGACACCCATCGGTCCGCACCAGGCGACCGTGGTGGGCATCTCGACCTTCGGCGACGAGGACTCCCTCGATGCCGGTGGCACGCTGTGGCTCGACCAGGAGACAGCGACCACAGTGCTCAACGTGGGCGCACCGGGCTTCTCCACGGTCCTCGTGCGTACGTCGACCGAGCCGATGACGGTCGCGACCGAGCTCCAGAGCAGGCTCCCGGCCTCGGTCGAGCTCGTCACGAGGGCCGAGTTCATCTCTGACCGAACCGCTTTCGCTGCCGCCGTCGTGACCGTCCTGCGACCGGTGCTGCAGGGCTTCGCCTACCTGTCGATGTTCGTGTGCGCCTTCGTCATCTTCAACACGTTCTCGGTGGTCGTCACACAGCGTTTCCGGGAGCTCGCCCTGATACGAGCCGTGGGTGGCACACCGGCACAGGTGCGTCGCTCGCTCATGCTCGAAGGACTGCTGATCGGGCTCGTGTCGAGCATGCTCGGCATCATCGGCGGGCTGGCGCTCACCTACGGGGTCCAGACCGTCCTGGACCGCTTCGACCTGGGTCTCCCGCAGGGCTCGATAAACCTGAGCGCGGGCACCGTGGCGGTGTGCATGCTCGTCGGCACGATCGTGACCGTCCTCTCGGTGATCGTGCCTGCCTTCCGCGCAGGACGTACCAAGCCGGTCGAGGCGATGCGCGACAGCGCCGTCGACACATCGGGCACCTCCACAGTGCGGGCGGTGCTCGGAGCGGTCTTCCTGGGCCTGGCACTGCTGCTCCTGGCTTTGAACCAGTTCACCGACCCCAAGTGGTACTACTTGGCTCCGGGCGGGTTCCTGTTGTTCATCAGCCTGTTCGTCGCCGGCCCACTCCTCGCCCGCGGGTTCGCCCTGGCGGTGACCCCGGTGCTGGCACGGTTCGGCATGACGGGGCGTCTGGCGGCCGACAACTCGGTGCGCAACCCGCGCCGGACTGCCACCACCGCGAACGCCCTCGTGATCGGCCTCTTCCTGGTCACGCTCGTGACCGTCTCGGGCGAGGCCATGAAGGCGTACCTGGTGGGCGAGCTCAACAAGTTGTCGTCATCGGACTACGTGCTGGCTGCCGAACGTTCACTCGACGATCAGCTGATCGCCGACATCCGCGGGATCGACGGCGTGGCCGGGGTCGCACCGCTGCGCTTCGGACAGGTGTCGAGCTCCATGGGCCCTCTCGTGATCACCGCGACCGACGACCCGACATCGCTTGGCGAGGTGGCCGGGATGACCCTCGAGGAGGGATCCTTCGAGTCGGTGCTCGACGGAGACGGAATCGCCGTCGCACAGATGGGAGAACTGGGTGGTGCCGGACCGCAGCTCGATCTGGGCGACCAGGTGTCCGTCACCGATGCTGCGGGCGCCGAACGCACGCTCACTGTCGCGGCGGTCCTGGCCGACGGCGGAATCAACTCGCTCATCGTGTCCAACCTGGTCAGCGAGAAGACGCTCACCGAGCTGAGCGGCGACCAGCCGGTCGCGATGGCGTTCATCCGTGCGGAGCCGGGGCAGGCCGAGGATGTCGGTCGCCGGATAGAGCAGGCGTTCGACGGCTACACCGGAGTGGAGCTGATGGCCGGCAACTTCGTCGGCGACATCATCGGGACGATCTTCGACTTCCTGATCGGCGCGGTGAACGCGCTGTTGGGCATGAGCGTGGTGGTCGCTCTCGTCGGCATCGTCAACACGATGACCCTGGCGATCTTCGAACGGCGCCGCGAGCTGGGGATGGTCCGTGCGTTGGGCATGACCCGTCAGCAGGTGGGACGCACCATCCGGCTCGAGGCGGTGCTCATCGGTCTGCTGGGAACGACTGGTCGGCATCGGGGCCGGTGTGCTGCTCAGCTGGGTGGTCGTGTCGAGCATCCCAGAGGTGGAGATCGGACTGTCGTTCAACTGGGCGCGGGTCGGGTTGATCTTCCTGGTGGGCGTGCTGGTCGGCGTTCTCGCATCCCTGGTGCCGGCCCGTCGGGCGACGCGCCTTGACATGCTCGAGGCGATGCGCAGCGAGTGATCCTGGCGGGAGCGGCTCAGAGCAGGCTCGCCACCAGGGCGAAGTGACATGCTCCGGCGGCGATCGTGAACGAGTGCCACACCTCGTGGTAGCCGAAGCGGGTGGGAGCCGGGTCGGGCCGGCGCTTGCCGAGGATCACCGCGCCGACGGTGTACAGGACCCCGCCCACGCCCAGCAGGACGAGCTGCCACGCGTTGAGCGAGGTGACCAGGACCGGCAGGGTGATGACCGCGCCCCAGCCCATGACGATGTAGAGCCAACTCCCGCTCGAACGATCGCCGACGCCCAGGCGCATCATCTTGAGGATCACGCCCGCGAGCGCCGTCACCCAGGCGACGACCAGCATCGGGATTCCCCAGATCCGTGGGAGCGCTATCAGGCACAGCGGCGTGTACGTCCCCGCGATGGAGCACGTAGATCATCGAATGATCCGCTCGCCGGAACCACAGCACTGCCTGGTGGGTGCGGGCGAGACGGTGATACGACGCGTCGGTGGCGAACAGCCCGGCCAGACTCGCCCAGTAGACCGCCACGGCGACCTGGCGCTGCCGAGTGAATCCGCTGCGGCGAGCAGGAAGATGCCGGCCGGCATGACCACCAGGAACGCTGGCGAAGTGCAGCCAACCGCGGCCAGGTGGGCCGCAGACCGTACGGGTCGGAGACGTGCTCGGTGACGGGTGCGGTCGTCGACCGGCTCAGGAGATGTCATCCGCCTACCGTGCCACGGCCGTGGCTCCTTGTCACCAGCGCGCACCGTTCTCGAGCGTGATGCGAGATGTCACATCGACAGGCTCGACCTACTCGCGGTGCTCACCGAGCGTGGCCTCGATCCTGGCGAGACTTGCCCGCAGCTCCGCTATCTCGGACGAGGGCACGGGATCGGAGTCGGAGTCGGCGCCACGCCGCTTCGCTGCCTGCTCGACGTACCCGGCGGACACCTGGGCTGTGACCACCGCCAATGTGAGGATGCCGATGGCCATGATCCCCACGGCGGTCGCCCGCCCTGCCCATGTCACCGGGTACATGTCGCCATAGCCGACGGTGGAGACCGTCGCCGCGGCCCACCACAGGGAGTCGCCGAAGGACGTGATGTTCGCACCCGGAGCGTCGCGGTCGTAGAAGTAGACGATCAACACGCCGTTGAGCAGCAGCAGTCCGGCCGCGGCGAAGAAGCGTTCGATGTGCCCACGCCTGAACAGCGATGCGACCAGTCGCAGGCTGAACAGCACGCGCACCGGCGGCACCAGCACCGCGAACAGACCCAGCGGATGCGTTCGGGCGTAGGCGAACGATCGCGGGGCCAGCCAGCTGCGGATCGCCATGTCGACACCGAACACGGCGGACACCCCCAGACGCAGCGCCATGCCCTCCCAGGTGACGTTGCTGCCCGGCCCGAAGCTCGGCGCATCGGCACCGCGATGAATCCACAGGGTGCAGAGGGCGAACACGTCGAGAGCGCCCTGGCTGCTGGCGACGTAGCGCTCGAGCCGCGGCGAGGTGTTCTTCTCCCGCGTGGACCTCAGGACTCGTGCCATCGCAGACATCGTCGCCGGGTACGGCCCTACGAGCGGTGGACCGTCGGCTCGGATGGCTGCATCTGCACACGGGACTCAGCTCACAGGTAGCTGTGTCGCCTCAACCAGGTCATCGCAATCCATCCCCAGAGCGGCGGCAGGTAGAAGGTGAAGATGCGGAAGACGAGCGCCGTCGCGGTGGCCGTCGACCCGTCTATGCCCGCCGTGATCAGCCCGGTCATGATCGCTGCCTCCATGACGCCGATCCCGCCGGGAACCGGCATCATCCCTCCGAACAGCGCAGCCGCTACGTAGACCACGACCAGTGTGGACAGGTTCAGCCTTCCACCGAACGCCACGAGCACAGCTCCTAGCGCCACGGCGAAGAACAGCTGGTTGGCCAGGTTCCCGCCGAAGAGCTGTACGAGCTTGCCCACCGAGCGCAGACCCCTGAACGTCTGGAGGACCTCGGTGGCCATCGGGCGGACACGAGCGACGATCCGGCGACGGATGCGCCCCAGCGCAAGAGCGATCACGGCCGCCACCACGAGAAGCCCTGCCAGGACTCCGAGGAGCTTCAGCAGCCGGTCGACGTTCACGTCGCCGGGGACGGCCAGGTTCATCTCGACCGAGCCGACTCCGAGCACGAGGGTCGCCAACAGCAGACAGATCTGCACGAGGAACCCCGAGAACCCGTCGATCGCAGCGATCGACAGCGCTGACGTGGCAGGTACGCCCTGTCGCTGGAAGAACCTGATGTCGAGCGCCAGGCGCCCCGCGGTCGACGGCACGGCCAGGGCGATGAAGCCGATCGACACCTGCAGCAGGACGACCGGCCCGTAGGGCAGCGGCCGGGGCAGGCGCCGCGGGTCGCCAACGCCTGTGACAGGAACGGCAGCTGTGCGAGGACCAGCGCCAACGCCAACCACTCGACGTCGCCCGATCGCAGGGTGGCGAGGATCTCCGAGGGGTCGACCTCACCCAGCGCCGAGATCAGCCCGAACGCGACCAGGACGAGCAGCGCCACCGCCAGCAGCCTCTTGGGCGATACGCGGCGCAGCTGTGCCATCTCGGGTTCATCAGCCCCGACGACCCCCGCCGCAGCGGACCGCAGCGCGTTCGAGATCCAGCCCCACGTCCTTGATCGCCCGGCGCAGGGCGGGCCCCATGGCCGGGACCTGGAGGTATGCCAACAGGTCGACCATGCCAGGCTCACCGAGTGAATCCGCAGCAGCGACGACCGCTCGTTCGATGCCGACGACGACCGCCGTGCTCACGAGTGTCTGCGCCAGGTCGACACGCACGTCGTCCTCGGAACGGCGCGACCCTCGCCGAACTGAGCCCGCTCAGCTCCACGCTCCCGTCCACCACGCGGAAGGACTCAGGGGTGAGCGCTCCGTGCGCCATGCCTGCGCCGTGCAGCGAGCGAACGGTCGACCAGACCCCGTCGAGCAGGAGATGGTCGCCGTCACGGTCCAGTTCCGACAGCGGCGTCCCCCTGCCCGAGATCACCACCAGGGCGTCGCGGTGAACGAGTCTCCGCCGCGACCAGCACCTCTGCTACAGATACCCCACGACGCTCGGCCAGCAGCGTGATGAAGCCTTCGTGCTCGACCTGTTGACGTCGACTCGAGGCCAACGGGGTCGCATCGCGGTACCAGGCCGAACGCCATGCCCGCGACAACACCTGGGTGTCGCGGGCGTCGCGTCCGTAGACCTTCACGACGACCGGGTCGCCGTCGTGGGTTCCCTCGACGAGCAGCACCCCGCTCGGCTGACGTGACGCCAGGTTCAGCTCGACGACGTCCAGATCGACGTCGGCGAGCGCCGCGGCGACCTCGTCCAACGACGGTCGCCCAGCTCGCGACCCGAGCAGCAGGTGCACCGCCGACGCCGCTGCCACCGCACCGAGGACCGACAGGAGCGCGCCGGTGGGTGTGGTGGAACCGAGCATCGTCACCGATCCGGCCGCACCCCACACGCACCAGCGGCCCAGTCGGCGGAACGCCAGCGACAGATGCGGTGACGCTGCGAACGCCGCCGCTGCACCGGCCAGCAGCGCGATCAGCGGCACCGAACCCGCCGACCCGCCCGTCGCCGCCACCGAGACCGACGGCCACTGCCCTTCCAAAAGTCGCCGGGCCAGGAGCGCACCCGCCATGGCGACCAGAGTCGTCACGGCGATGTCGACCAGGACCTCTCCACGGCGGCGACCGACCGCGGTGATGGTGACCACGACCACCCATACGAGGAGCGACCCTGCGCCCAGGCGCCACAGGAGGTCCAGCACCGACGGGACCTCATCGATCAGGTCGACGAGAGCGGACTCGAATCCCGACAGCGGCACCGCGACAGCACCGAGCACCAGTGAGACGGTGAGGGACACCACGAGCCAGAGCACGTCGGAGCCGGACCGTTCGCGGTGTCCTCCGTGTGCCGCGGCGAAGAACGGCACCCCACGCGCCGCCGGGCGCCACAGCGTGCCATGTGACCCACTCACCGCCTCACGGTAACTCTGGTCGGTTCAGTTCCGGGTGACCGTGACCTCGTGGCCGCCCACCTGCCATTCGAAGAGGACTCGCCGACGGGTTGCCGCGGCCGCCGCGGCGGTGTCGCGACGAAGAGCGTCGACCGTGTGGAAACCGACCCGGGTGCGCTCCGGGGTGCACTCCACGATCCCGAAGCCGCGCCTGGCCAGGTCGGCATGACGGAACCGTGGACGAAGGGTTCTGGTCCCGTCGGCCAGCATCGACGCCAGGTCACCGGCGAAGTCCACACCGCGGGAGGACACCGAGCCGCAGACGAACTCCTGGGCAACCGTGGGGCTGGTCGGGTCGTCGTAGTCGTCGATCACCTCGGACTGGAAGAAGGCGTGGATGTCGCCGGTGAGGAACCCGACGCCTCCGATCGACTCTGAACGCAGGAACTCCGTGAGCCGGTTGCGCTCGTCCATGTAGCCGGTCCAGTCGTCGAAGTTCGCGTACACCCCAGCGTTGCGCGGCAGCGTCGGGTCGAGCTCGCGAAGGGCGGGCTCGTCCAGGTCGACGAGGCGGAGCGGCGAGAACATCACCTGGTTGCCGACGAGCTTCCAGTCGACCCCGTCCTCCTGGGCTCCGCCCCATCGGTCGAGCAGCCAGTCCCGCTGGTGCGTCCCGAGGATCGTCCGTCCTGCGCGGTGGGCGATCCTGCCGGGCGGCCCGAGCGTCGAGGCGACCATGAGGGTCCCGCCGCCGGGCACGTGGGGCTGGGGGTCGCGGTACTGGCGGGTGTCCAGCAGCGCGAGGTCGACGAGACGCCCCCAACGTGCTGCCACGGTGGATGCGGTCACCGTCGATGCGCATCACAGGCTGGTACTCGAACCAGGCGCGATACGCCGCCGCGGCACGGTCCGGCTCCTCGAGCAGGGTCGTCCGGTTGTAGTCGTTCGCGATCTCGTGGTCGTCCCAGATCGGGGCGAACGGGTGGGCGGCGTGAGCGGCGCGGAGGTCCGGATCGGAGCGGTACAGGCGGTACTTGGCCCGGTACCCCTTCGAGGTCGGTCGCCTGGACCGGGTCGAGTCGCACGTCGAGCGGGCTCGTGGAATCCGATTCGTAGATGTAGTCACCCAGGAAGACCACGGCATCAAGGTCGGCCTGGGCCAGCGCCCTCCATGCCGCGTAGAAGCCGGCACCGTAGTTCTGACAGCTGGCGACTCCGAGCCGTACCGATGAGAGCTGCGTGTCCGGGTCCGGAAGCGTCCGGGTACGACCGACCGGACTCGACACCCCGTCCACCTCGAAGCGGTACCAGTAGGTAGCGCCCGGCTCGAGGCCATCGACGAGCACCTTCGCGCAGCCGTCCGTGTCCGGTTCGGCCACGACGATTCCCGCGGCGACCACGGTACTCATGCCCTGGTCCGTGGCGACCAGCCATCTCAGCTCGGTGGCGGCAGTCGATGCAGGCGCGAACCGGGTCCACAACACTGTCGAGCCGGGTCCGTGCACGCCGGACGCGACCCCGCAGTCGAACGGCCCCAGGTCGACATGCGGGCCCGGTGGCGGCGCGCAGCCGAGCACATGTGCAGCGGCCAGACCGCCCGCACCCATCAGAGTCCCGCGCAGCAGCGTCCGACGTTCCAACGCTCCCCCTCTCGCCTAGTCCGGCCACGTCGACGTGTACCCACATAGACATGTGCCGGTCCCGACGAGGGTACGCCCGGAATGAGGGTCGGACCAGTGGTGTTCGTCCTGTCATGTCTCTGGATCCAGCACTGGCAGATCTCGCTCGCACCAAGAACTTCGCTGCTCTCAGCACGCTGATGCCCGATGGGCAGCCGCAGACGCAGCTCATGTGGGTGGATGCAGACGACGATCACCTGCTGATCAACACCGAGGTCGGACGCCAGAAGTTCCGCAACGTCGAACGGGATCCCCGTGTGACGGTGACGGTGTTCGACCGCGAGAACCCCTACCGCTACATCGAGGCCCGTGGACGGGTCGTCTCGACCGATGCGGGCCCGGCCGCCAGGGCACACATCGACGAAATGGCACAGAAGTACACCGGCGCCGACTACTCCAACCCGATCGGAAGCGCTCGGGTCGTGCTTCGTATCGCTGTCGACAGAGTGCACCGCAACGGGGTGTGAGCGCTGTCCGCGCCGAGGACTCAGACGGTGACGGCCATCTGTGCCGCCAGGTGCATTCCCATTGCCTGATCGCCGGCGATCTCCAGGTCCACTCCCAGGTGATCACCCGGGCGGGTGCGTCCGCCCGTGAGCCGCAGGAAGAGCGCGTCGGACATGGCCAGGGTCACGTCGGGTTCACGGTCGTGCCCCTCGAGCAGGTGTCCGCGACCGTCGACGACCCCGATCACGTAGGTGCGTACCACGGGTCCGGTCAGGTCGATCCGGACGACCGACCCGTCCGCCAGCGCTGCTCGCCGGCTGGCGATGTAGCCCAGGGCACTGTCGGCCTCGGGCAGAGCCATGGCCATCGCTGCCATATCGGCCCTGTCGGCGATTCCGAGCGTCGTCGCGGATGTCGAGCTCGTGCAGGTAGATGTCGAAGTGGCGTATTCGCATGAAGCGCCCGTAGGTCTCGTCCCTGCCCACCGGAGTCCACGACGGAGCGTCGAAATCCGCCTGGGTCATCGCCGCGAGAGCGGCACGGCGGCGGGCGACGACATCTCGGAATCCGTCGAGCACGGCCTCGCCGCTCAGGTGGCGCTGGTCCTCTACCCAGACCTCGACGGCCGCGGCGAAGTCGTTGCGGATGTGGCCCAGGTGCGACACGTCGATCGTCGGTGCAGGGTCTCCCTCGATCATCCGCTCGATGCCCGCGATGTGCGCGAGCACGTCCTTGACGGTCCAGCCCGGCAGGCACGTCGGCGTCGCCCACTGGTGCTCGTCCAGGCCGCTGCACAAAGCGTCGAGCGCATCCCAGTCGGCGTACAGCAGCTCACGCATCGGCTCGATCTCGATGATTGTTCCCATCAGGGCGTCTCCTCGTCGAGGACAGGGACTGTCACTGGGCCGAGTCTGCCTGGCGTTGACGGGCCCGGGCGACCCCGGTGTCATCGGCCGCTTCGTCGGCGGGGTCGGGCCGGGCCACCAGTTGCACGTCGACGCGCTCCAGACGCCCCCTGAAGGGCGACGGCCCCGAGTACATCGGGCTGACCTGCGACCCGTGGTCGTAGCCGATGCTCGCGCCGATGCTCGACATGACGTGCATGACGAACGGCAGCTCGACCTGACCGTGAGCGACTCCGTCGATGGTCACCGTCGCTGTGCCCCCGGCGCCTGTGGCTCTGTCGCCTGTGCGCCGCAGCGACACGCCCAGCGCGCTGGCGCCGACCGGCACCGACACCTCGGAGCGCACGACGTGGTGATCACCGAAGCAGTTGTAGTCGAACAGAAGGTCGTCGCCGAGGACGAACAGGCTGAACCCGGAGTTCTCGGTTCCGGTCGCGTAGAGCACGCCGTCCTCGCCGACGTCGCGTTCGACGGTGGCCACCAGGTCCCAGTTGCGCCCACCCAACGCCGGCGCCACCTGCGCCGGCAACGGGCTGACGGGCGGGAAGTAGGTGTAGCGGCGATCAGGTCGGTGTGGCGAACGGTCACGGAACCGGGCACCGAACAGCTCGATCGTGCGTTCGTCCAGCGGCAGCACGCCGTGCTCCTCAGCCTCGGCCCACCAGCGGTCGACCATCGCAGCCAACCGCTCGGGTTCCGCTGCGGCCAGGTCGTCGCACTCGGAACGGTCCGCGTCCAGGTGGTACAGCTCCCAGCGATCGTCGTCGAACGAGGTGCCGTACTGGTGACGGGTCACCGCCTTCCAGCCGTCCAGGTACAGGCCGCGATGCGCCATCATCTCGAAGTACTGGACCTTCTTGCGGGTCGGTTCGTCCGGCGTGTCCAGCGTGTAGGCCATGGACGTACCCGAGATCGGCAACTGCTCGACGCCCCGGTACCGCTCCGGTGGGGTGATCCCTACGAGCTCGTAGATGGTGGGAGCGATGTCGTTCACGTGGTGGAACTGGTCGCGCATGGCGCCGGGGTCGCCGATCCGGGACGGCCAGTGCACGACCAACGGCACGTGGACACCGCCTTCGTGGGTGTTCTGCTTGTACCAGCTGGAACGGCGTGTTGCCCGCCTGCGCCCAACCCCACGGGTAGTTGGCATGGCTGTGCGGCCCGCCGATGTCGTCGAGGCGTTCGACCGCCTCGTCGGGGGACTCGACGAGGAAGTTGAAGAACTTCATCTCGTGCAGCACGCCGAAAGGGCCACCCTCCTGGCTCGCGCCGTTGTCGGACAGCAGCACGACGATCGTGTTGTCGAGCCGACCGAGTCGTTCGAGGGCGTCGAGGTACCGGCCGATCTGGGCGTCGGTGTGGTCGAGGAAGGCGGCGAACGCCTCCTGCAGGCGCGCCGCGAGCCGCTGCTGGTTCTCGGGCAGGTCTTCCCACGCATCCACACCCGGGTTGCGAGGAGCGAGACGGGTCCCGTCGGGCACGACGCCCATCTCGAGCTGACGGGCGAACCACCGCTCACGGGCGACGTCCCACCCCTGGTCGAAGTGGCCGCGGTACTTCGCCAGATACTCGGGCGGAGCCTGGTGCGGGGCGTGCATCGCCCCGAAGGCAAGGTAGGTGAAGCAGGGGCGGTCGGGACGCACCGAGACCGAGTCGTGCAGGAACCCGATCGCCCGGTCGACCATGTCCTCGGACAGGTGGTAGCCGTCATCGGGCCCTGCCGGCGGGTCGACCGTGTGGTTGTCGTACACCAGCTCCGGGTGGAACTGGTCGGTCTCGCCCTCGAGGAAGCCGTAGAAGCGGTCGAAGCCCCGTTGGAGTGGCCACTGGTCGAAGGGTCCGGCCGCCGACGCCTGCTCCATCGGGCACAGGTGCCACTTGCCGACCGCGAACGTCGCGTAGCCCTCGTCGCGCAGCACCTCGGCGACCGTCGCTGCCGAGTTGGAGATGTGCCCTCGCATGTGCGGGTAGCCGCTGTCGAAGTTCGACAGAGCCCGCATACCGACCGCGTGGTGGTTGCGCCCGGTCAGCAGGGCCGCACGTGACGGCGAACACAGGGGTGTCACATGGAAGTTGGTGTAACGCAGCCCGCCGGCCGCCAGGCGATCCATGTTCGGCGTGTGCAGGTCGGAACCGAAGCAACCCAGGTGGGCGAAGCCGGTGTCGTCGAGCAGGATCACGACCACGTCGGGTGCGCCATCTCCGGGATGGGGCGGATCGGGCCACCAGGGCGTGGACTCCGCTTCGGTCCGAGCGATGCTTCCCGTCATGTCGACACCTGTCCCCCGAGCACGTCCGAAACTATTTTCACTGTAGCTGCGACAAGTGTCGTCGGCGCTGCGGATCGGATGGGCGGGCGGATTGCTCCACTCCGGGGCGCAACGGGCCGATGGGAACACGTGGAACCCGCACAGGAGAGAGAAGGGGCAGAGCGCGTGGCCCCGGATCCAGCGACTGCGGTCTCCACATCGTGGCGCCAAGGGCTCCACCTCCTCGCCGAGCACCTTCCGGTGGGGATCTTCGTCACCTCCCCCGACGGGCAGCCCGCCTATGTGAGCCCCCGCTGCGCACAACTGCTCGGGGCGAAGATGCAGCCCGACGGCGAGTGGAACTGGTGGAACCTCATCCACCCTGACGACATGCCCCGCGTCAGCGAGCAATGGGCGCGGGCACTGGGGGAACCCGGTACGGGCTTCGATGAGACGTTCCGGCTGACCGACGGGGACGTCGAGCGGTGGATCCGCTCGCGTGCCGATCTCGTGCTCCACGGCGAGACTCCGATCGGAGCTGTCGGCTCAGTCGACGACGTGACCGACCTGCAGGAGCTCCACCGACAGTCCACCGAGCGGGAGAGGATGCTCGACGCCGTCCTCAGCAGCTCGTCGGACATGATCGTGGTCATCGACGAGCAGCTCAAGCTGTCGTTCGTCAGCCAGGGGTCCTGGAAGGTGCTGGGCCGCGACCCGGCGGAGTGGGTCGGGCGGGACGCCTTCGAGCTGATCCACCCAGACGACATCGGCCGGGCCGCCGAGTCGGCACTGGAGTCGATCGAGGCCGACGCAGGGCCGAGGCCGGCCATCGCGGCCCGACTGCTCCACGCCGACGGCACATGGCGCCACACACAGCTCGTGGGCAACAACATGGTCGACAACGACCACGTGCACGGTCTCGTCGTGACCGTGCACGACCTGTCGGCGCAACTCGAGGCGGAGGCTACGGCTGCCGCAGCGTCGGACCGGTTCGAACAGGCCTTCGCCCGTGCGCCGATCGGCATGGCCCTGATCGCGAACGACGGGCGCCTGATCCGCTCCAACCAAGCGCTCGCGACCATGCTCGGGCGCACCGTCCAGGACCTGGCGGGCGAGCAGCTGATCTCGCTGGCCCACCCCGAGGACCGCCAGACGGCGACCGAACGGGCGCTGTCGATCCTGGCGAACGACGACCGCGAGCCGCTCGAGCTCCGCTTCATCGGGACGAGAGGACACACGGCGTGGGTCCGGGTCACGGCCACCGTGGTACGCGACGAGTCGGGCAACCCCGAGCACACGATCGCCCACTTCGAGGACGTGACCGAGCAGAAGAGAGCCCACGAGCGGCTCGAACGTGCCGCTGCGCACGACCCGCTGACCGGACTGCTGAACCGCGCCGGCTTCTCCCGGCAGTTCGCTGACAACGCTGGTGCCGGCACAGCCAGCTCCGGCGCGCTCCTGCTCATCGACCTGGACGGGTTCAAGCCGGTCAACGACGCCCACGGCCACGCTGCCGGCGACGAGCTCCTGGTACAGGTCTCACAGCGACTTTCCGAGAGCGTACGTTCCACCGATCTGGTGGGCCGTCTGGGCGGCGACGAGTTCGCCATCTACCAGGCCGACGTGAGCGATGCGGCCATGGTGGTCACCCTCGGCGAGCGGGTCCGAGCGTCGCTGAGCCGACCGTTCGAGATCGCGGCCGGAGTCGTTCGGATCTCGGGGTCGGTGGGGGTCGCGATGCTCGACGGCGAGGTGGAGCTCACTCGCGCCCTGGCAGCCGCGGACGCTGCGTCGTACGCCGCGAAGCGGTCGGGCGGCGACCGGATCGAGCTCACATGGTGCACCGAACTGGGCCTGGCCGGGATCGAGCGGTGACCGCGACGGTCAAGCTAGGTTGATCCTGCCGGGGAGACCTATCGGGAGAACACCTGTGCGGGTGATGATCGTCGACGACCACTTGCTTTTCGCCGAGAGCCTGGCTCGGCTCATCGAGGACCGCGAGGACGTCGAGGACGTAGCCGTGCTGGATTCGGTGGCCGCCGTCCGCGAGGCCGATCCGTCCACGGCCGACCGGATCGACCTTGCGCTGGTCGACTGGCAGCTCGGCGACGGGCGAGCACCAGATGCGATCGGACTCATCCGCCAGCGGTCGAAGGACGCCAGGGTCCTGGTCGTCACCGGTGCCGTGCAGCCGTTCGTGGTCAGCGAAGCGCGCTCCCTCGGCTGCGTCGGGGTGTTGACCAAGGACCAGGCCGCGAGCGAGCTGTGGGCCGCTCTCGACCAACCAGACGACGGCTTCGTCGTGTCTCCCTCGGCCGCCGATGCACTCGATCGTCAGGGTGAACCCCTGACGGTCCGGGAGCTGGACGTAGTCCATGCACTGGCCCGCGGCCTCACCAACGCCGAGATAGCCGAAGACCTGTTCATGAGCGTCAACACCGTGCGGAACCACATCCAGCGCATCGCCGCGAAGCTCGGGGTGCGCAGCCGGCTGGAGGTGGTCATGACGGCCCTCCGGAACGGGCTCATCGACATGCCCGGCGACAGGTCCGCCTGAGTCGATCAGGACCGGGTGCAGCCGCCCACCACCGCGGCGAGCTCGTCGACGCCGTAGGGCTTGACCAGCACCGGCACGTCAGCAAGATCCGGCGCGCCGACCAGGTCGTCGGAGAACCCGGTCATGAAGGCGACGGCCATCGCTGGGTGCAGCGAGCGCGCGGCTCGCACCAGCTCGACCCCTCCCGTGTCGACCATCCGCACGTCCGACAACAGGAGGTCGAACGCTGCTCCACGGTGCAGCTCGGCCACTGCCGCTGCAGCGCTCGATGCCTCCACCACGGAGTGGCCGAGCTGCTCCAGCAGCGTCCGGGTAGAGCGCAGGACATCGCGGTCGTCGTCGACCACCAGCACCCTGGCCACACCACGGTCATCGCCTCGGCCCGACCCGTCGGCCATCGAGGGCGCAGCCGGGATCCAGAGCTCCATCCGCGCACCGATCCGATCCCCGACCGTCACGTTGTGGATCCCGACACCTCCACCGTGCTGCTGCGCCACCTCATGGACGATCGGGAGGCCCAACCCGGTGTTGTCGCCGGTCTTGGTCGAGAAGAACGGCTCGAAGATCCTCGGTCTCACCTGATCGGGGATGCCACCGCCGGAGTCGACGACTGCGACCACGGCGTAGTCACCCGGAGACAGCTGGTCGGGACGGGGGTGGTGGTCGTCCACCGAGCGCCTCTCGAGCGAGACCGCTATGACCCCGCCTCCACGGGCCCGGGTGGCGTCACCCGCGTTGATGATCAGGTTCATCACCGCCTGCTCGATGCGCGAACGCGAACCGTGCACCACCACGGGATCGTCAGGGTCGACATCCACCGTCAGGACGACGGCGCCGTCACCCAGACCACGGCGCATGCCATCGGCCAGGCCGCTGACCAACTCCGACATGGACTCGGCTCGCCGGGGTTCAGCGCGGCGGCGGCCGATCCGCAGGAGCCGCTGGGTCAGCTCGGCACCACGGGCGACCGCGTCGGTGATCTCCCGGGCATCGCGGCGGATCCGCTGATCCTCGGACGCGCGTTCGATAGCGCTCGCGTAGTTGTTGATGGCGCCCAGCAGGTTGTTGACGTCATGCGCGGTGGTGGCCGCCAGGTAGCCGATCGCCTCGACCCGGCTCGCGCGTTCCAACTCACGCCCCAACGACGCACGTTCCAGGTCGGCCTGCCTGCGTTCGAGCTCGCGCTCGTCCGCCACACGCTGCTCCTCGGCGCGCCGCAGCTCGGTGATGTCGCGGATGACCGCCAGCACCTCGTCGGGCGAGATCCTGGCGACCCGCGCCTCGAACGCACGCATGGTGCCGCCCAGCCCGAGGTCGTAGGTGATCGACCGGGGCACCCCGTCCGCGGCCACGGCCGCGACGGTCGTGGACAGCTGGGCGGCCACACCAGGGGCCGAGTCATCGCTCAGCACGTCCGCGATCCGTCTGCCCAGGAATCGGTCACGTGGAGCTGCCAGCAGCGAGTCGTCGTGAGAGTGCACCTCGAGGTAGGTGCCGTCGGCGGCGAAGCGGAAGATCAGATCAGGCAGGGCCGCTATCAACGCGGCGAGCTGCTGGTTCGACTGGGGCATCGCCCACCATCTTCGTGCAGGTCGGCACCCCGATGACGCACCGTGTGGGAACCCCGTGCGCGACACTGCTGCGTCGAAGGAGCACGGATGAGCGATCGAACTGGAACGATGCCGGCGATCGGCATGGTGGGCCTGGGGAGGATGGGAGCGAACCTCGTCAGGCGGTTGGTCGACGCCGGGGGCAGTGCTCAGGTCTACGACGTCGACGCCGGAGTGGCCGAGGCCCTCGCTGCCGAGCTGGGCGACGCGATCGGACCTGCGCGCACCCTTGGCGCCCTCGTCGATGCACTTCCCGGCCCCAGGACTGTCTGGGTGATGGTTCCGGCCGAGCAGTCAGGCAGGGTCGTGTCCGAGGTAGCTGAGCTCCTCTCGCCCGGCGACGTGGTGATCGACGGCGGGAACACCGACTGGCGCGAGGACGCTGAGCGGGCTGCAGCGTTGGGCGAGCGGGGCATCGAGCTCGTCGACGTCGGGACGAGCGGCGGGGTGTGGGGGCTCGAGCGCGGCTACTGCCTCATGGTCGGCGGCGATTCCGGGACCGTCGAGCGACTCGCGCCTCTGTTCGACGTGCTCTCCCCCGCTGCCGATTCAGTGGAGCGGACCCCCGGTCGCGACGGGGAGACGGAGGCAGCCGAGCGGGGTTGGCTTCACTGCGGCCCCACAGGTTCGGGCCACTTCGTGAAGATGGTCCACAACGGAATCGAGTACGGGATGATGGCCGCCTACGCCGAGGGCCTGAACCTGCTCGCCAGCGCCCGCCCGTACGGCTTCGACGTGGATCTGGCGGACATCACCGAGCTCTGGCGCCGCGGCAGCGTCGTCGGCTCCTGGCTGCTCGACCTCACAGCTGCCGCCCTCGTCGCCGACCCGGGGTCTGTCGGACTACTCGGGCGTCGTCGGCGACTCGGGAGAAGGCCGGTGGTCGGTCCGGGCCGCGGTCGATCTCGGTGTCCCGACTCCGGTGCTGTCGGCAGCGCTCTTCTCGCGCTTCGCCTCACAGGGCAGGGAGTCGACAGCCAACAAGGCGTTGGCGGCGATGCGACAGCAGTTCGGCGGTCACGTCGAGCCGCGCGATGAAGTCGGGAACGAGTCGAGAGCCGAACCCACGGTCTCGGCCACGTCGTCCTCGGCCACGTAGCCTGAGCCGAACGCAGTGGTCGGCAGCGGAACCCGGTCCGCGATCCTCCGCAACACGCCCGGCGGGTCATCGCGTCGCTGCTGCCACACGACGGCGTTGACCAGCATCATCAGCCACAACAACACGCCGACGACGAACAGGTATGCCAGGACCGTGAGAGCGATGCCCATGGCGCCGTAGGTCTCGGAAGCGTTCGACAGCCGTTCCGGCAGGTAGAAGGTCGCGAACAGCTGCAGAGCCAAGTACCCGGCTGAGCTGACCGCGACACCTGGCAGCAACCAGAACCACTCCTTGGAACGCCGCGGCAGGATCCAGGCAAGTCCGAGCAGGCCGACAGCGACCCCCAGAGCGTTCGCCCCGAACCCGGCCATCCCGGCCACCAATCCGGCCCTTCGCACAGCCATCGAGACGTAGAGCACCCCGCCGAACAGCAGCAGGCTCCCCGCCAGTCGCAGGAAGGCACGGGACTTGCCTGGGAACTTGCGGGTCGGGATCTCCCAGGCGACGGCGGAGCTGTACTGCAGAGCACCGAGCAACCCCCATGCGGCGATCGCGAAGAGAAGAGGCCCGTGAGCAGCAGCGGCAGCCGACTGCGTTCGGCATCGTGTCCTGCCTGGGCGATTGACTGGGTTATCGCGCGGCCCAGCCGGAGGCGCTCTCCTGCTTCCTGTGAACCGCTCTGGTCGAACCCGGCGAGCGCGACGATGATCAGCCCCAACGGCAGGAGCAGCAGGAACAGCCGATAGGCGAGGTAGCCGGCGACCATCGACCCGTTGGCCGAGACGTGTCGCCGGACCGCCTGGGTCGCGATGCCGGCCCAGGTGGTGCGCTCGAGCAGTTCCTGGTGCCTTCGGGTCAGTGATGTTCGGACCTGCTCCGCTCGGCTCTCGAACCTGTCACGCCGGCTCTTCGGTGCATCAGGTGATTCGGTGTCGGCGGACATCGCCCGACATGGTCCCACAGACAGCTGCCAGGTCGGGCCAGCCCACCGCTGGAGTTGTCAGGTCGCCGGCTCGAGGGACTGGAGGTTCAACTCGATCTGCTCCTGGAAGGACGCCGGGCCCTGCAGGTCGAAGGTGCGTTCGAAGCGAACCGGCAGGTTGGTCGGACCCCACCAGGTGGTCTCGGTCCAACGCCCGTTCACGTCACCGCTCACGGGTAGGTCGATCGTGACCGGCGTCGCCTCGACGTCCTCACCACCTACTGTGACCGTTTCAGCGGAGCGCGCAGCGGCGGTTCCCCCCAGTTCGGCGGTGACAGCGAACGGGCCTCCGGACACCTGCAGCTGGCACTTCAGATCGGTGGTGCTCCCCGGCGTCAACGACAGCCTGTTCGGATCGCAGGTCATCGTCACAACTGGTGACAACCCGCCGATCGTCTGGTTCTTGGTGTGCACGTCGATCAGCAGCGCATCGTCGCCGTCGGCGCAGTAGCGAGTCGTCTCTGTGTGCTCGGCGAACATGTTGAAGGTCCAGTTGAAGCAGCCGGCCCCGTCGTCCTCGGCCACTGCGGTGATCGTCGTACCCAGCGCACGGTTCTCTGCCGGCAGCGGACCCAGCTTGACGGTCTCCTGGCCCGACGCAGAGAACGTGTAGACACCCGGCTGGGGCGTTGCCCGCTCCTCGACGGTCGTGGTCGTCTCGGCCTTGTTGCGGGAACGGAAGTCGCCGACAGCCTGCTCCCCGCTGATCTCGTTGGTCGACCGTGGTGCGAGCAGGAACACCCCGATCCCCAGGACCGCAGCCACTGCAACGACGATCGCCACGATCACCGATCGCTTCTTCACGCTGACTCCTCGGCGCGCACGGCCACGATGCCTATCGCCTGCAGGTTCGCTGCGTTCGCCGCCATCGCCCTGCGCATAGCGAGGACACGACGCCGTGCCTTGGGGTTCCGCGCCACGTTGAACACGAACCGCGCTGTTCCGAGCACACCCTCGTCCGCGATCAGCCGCTTCGGCTCCAACAGGTGCAACGGAACACAGAACCGATCCTCGACGACGAGGCCGTGCTCGCCCAGCAGCGCCTCCCACCCGGCGACCGTCAGGGGTGTGACGTTCACCTTGATCGTCGATGTCAGGTCGTCGGACGCCTTCTTCTGAGAAGCGTCGTCGATGTCGTCGGGAGCGAATGCGACCTCGTGCAGGGCGAACCGTCCGCCGGGACGCAGAACACGTGCCAGTTCACCGATCGCGCGCCGCTTGAGCGAGTCGGGCTGCATGGTCAGATAGGCCTCGCCGAACACGACGTCGACGCTGGCGTCGTCCAGACCGGTCTCTGTCGCACTGGCGTTCACGACCCGGCGATTCGGGCCGTCGAGCAGTGACGCCACCAGATCGGCCGCATCGGGATCACGGTCGACGCCGACGTAGCTGGCGGGCTCCGCGTCGAGCAGCAATCTGGTCGTCGCACCGAGGCCGGGCGCGACCTCCAGAACGTCGTCGCTGTTCCCGATCGCCACGGCACGGAGCAGACGGATCGTGGTGTCGACGCCGCCAGGACGCAACACTCGCTTGCCCAGCCTGGCGAGCAGCCAGTGACCAGGCATGCGATCGGAGTCGAGGGCACTCCCAGGGAGCACCGCTTCGTCGGTCGAGGTCTCCATCATGGGTATTAGGCTGCCCTATCACTCAAGGATTCCGCAAGGGCGCGGCGATGATCAGCCCACCGATCGTCCGGGTCGGGTCGAGATGCTCCACAGGGCCACCGGTATCAACACCAGCGACAGGGATCCACCCACCAGGGAGAGGGTCGCGTAGCTGGTCGACGCCTTGACCAGTCCGGACGCGGCACCGCCACCGGCGCCTGCCAGCGCGACGCCGACATCTATCAAGCCCTGCACCCGTGCACGGTCGTCGAGCGTCGTCGAGTCGACCACCAGCGCAGTTCCCGAGATCAGGCCCATGTTCCAGCCCAGTCCGAGCAACACCAGGGCGAGGATCAGCAGCGGTATCGAGTCCACCGGAGCGGCAGCCGCGGCGATGCCGGCCATGAGCAGGGTGACGGCCGCGGCGACGACCATCGGCGCACGGCCGACGCGGTCGACGAGCACACCAGTCACCAGCGACGGCAGGTACATCGCCCCGATGTGGAATCCGATCACCAGGCCGACGTCACCGAGCCCATGACCGTGCTCACGCATGTGCACCGGGGTCATGGTCATGATCGCCACCATGGCCATCTGGGTGACGACCATGACCGCTGCGCCCACGAACGCACCAGTGCCCACGGGCGGAACCTCCACCGAACCCCCGGCCGCTGATCGATCCCTGTCGGCGAGACCCAGGGCCACCAGGTAGGGATCCGGGCGCAGCATCGTGAACATCACCGTCCCCGCGACCGAGTACGCGACAGCTGCCAGAATGAACGGCCCCGCCAACGCCGGCACGCCGATCGAGTGGGCGAACGACCCGAGCGGCTCAACCAGGTTCGGCCCGGCGACCGCTCCCAAGGTCGTCGCCACCAAGGCGACGCTGACCGCGGTCGCCCGCCGCGAAGCTGTCGCCAGGTCGGTACCGGCATAGCGGGCCTGAAGGTTGGTCGCGGTACCCGCGCCGTACACGAACAGCGACACCAACAGCAGCGGGACACTGTCGGAAACCGCTGCCACCACCACACCGACGGCGCCCAGGGCGCCCGCGCCGAACCCCATGCACAGACCGACGCGGCGACCCGCTCGCTGAGTGACCCGTCCGACCAGGAAGGCGGTCAGCGCTGATCCGAGGGTGAACAACGCCGACGGCAACCCGGCGGCGCCGTCACCGCCCAGCATCTGCTTGGCCAGCAGACCTCCGACAGTCACGCCCGCGGCAAGCCCGGCACCACCGAAGATCTGCGACGCCACCACGACACGGAGGGTCCGGCGCTGGAGCGCCAGCGACGTCACCGCCCGCCACAGCCGGGCTCGCGACGTCAGCCATCGAGCGAGGGCTCAGGCCGTGGGGTGAACCAGCACGCTGACGAGGAAGTCGGACTCACTGGTCAAAGGCCGCAGGTCCCATGTCCCGAGCTCGAGCTCGAGGCGGAGACCGGCTGCGTCGACGTCGGCCCGAAAGTCGTCGAAGTCGTAGTCGCGCCCGGCTCCGAAGCCGATCGCCATGCGACCGCTTCGGAGCCAGGTGCCGGGCCAACGCCACGAGCACCGCCCGGCGCGTGCTCGGCGCCAGGAAGGTCATGACGTTGCCGCAACAGACGATCGCGTCGAACGGTTCGGCGATCCCCCGTGCAGGCAGGTCGAGTTCGGCCAGGTCGCCGACCAGCCAAGTTGGACCAGGGTGATCGGCCTCGGCAGCCGCAACGAGCACTGGGTCGACGTCGACCCCCACGACACGGTGGCCGCGATCGGCCAGTTCCGCCCCGACTCGACCGGGACCGCAGCCGGCGTCGAGAACGTGCGCGCGCCGCGGGCGAGCATCGCATCGACGAACCGCGCCTCGCCTGCCAGGTCGTCACCCGCCGCGGCCATCGACCTGAAGCGCTCCACGTACCACTTCGAGTGGTTCGGATCACTGTTCGTGATCTCGACCCATCGGCTTGTCTCGACCATCTCAGCCTCCAGTGCGCTCACCGTAGGGCCCGCCGTGGTGCAGGGCCACCGCAGACGTCAGGTGTCACCCACCGCCGACGTTCGCCTGCCCCGGTAGGCCGGACAGTTAGGTCCGCGGGGAACTAGGTTCACGATAACGGCAAGGTTCCGACGACCCGTAAGGGAGCGAAGATGGCTGCAACCGCCACTGCACGATGGGAAGGCACCCTGAAGGAAGGATCGGGCTCGATCGCGACCGGCTCAGGCCTGGCGAGCACGTTCAGCCGGGCTTCCCGGTTCGCCGATGGGGCCGGCACCAACCCCGAGGAGCTGATCGGCGGCGCTCATGCCGGCTGCTTCTCTCAGTTCCTGGCGCTCCTGTTGTCGGACAACGACACCCCGCCGCGGTCCATCGACACGACGGCGCGGGTCTCGATCGAGGTCACCGACGGCGGCCCGACCATCACTCGCATCGACTTGTCGACCACGGTCGACGCCGACCTGACGGCCGAGGAGATCGACGAGTTCGCCCAGAAGGCCAAAGTGGGCTGCCCGGTCTCCAAGGCTCTGACCGGCGTCGGGACCATCACCCTCGAAGTTGCCAAGGCCTGATCGGCAATCGTCCCAGGTCAGTCGCCTCGCGTCAGTCGTAGTTGTTGATGGCCCGCACGTTGAGCGTCACTGCGAGCATCAGGCCGACCGAGAGCACCGCTGCGGCGGCCAGCAGGACGTCGGCTTCGAACCCTTGGAGGATCAGCGACCGCGCCGCCTCCATGACGTAGGTGACGGGGTTGAGCGACGCTGCGATCTCCATCGGCCGGGTGAGCTGGTCCCGCGGCACGAAGTTCGGGGTCAGGAACAGCAGCGGGAAGAAGATGAAGCTGGCCGAGTTGGTCGCTGCGGCACTGCGGGTCTTCATGGCGACGAGCTGCATGAAGCCCGAGAACACCGTGGCCCACACGGCCATGATGACGGCGATGCGTCAGGAACCCCAGCGCGCCCGAGCGCGATGCGAACGCCGAAGAGCATGCCGACGGCCACGATGATCGAGGTGATCAGAAGGTTCTTAAGCGTCTCCGACAGGAGCCGCCCCAGAACGATCGAGCTGCGTGGGACCGGGGTGGCCCGCAGCTTGTCGAAGTAGCCGCCCTCGATCTCCTCGACCATGAACAGCGCGGCGGTGCCGAAGGAAGCAGCGGTGAGCAGTGCAGTGGGAAGGGTGAACGCCGCGTAGCCCTGCCCTTCGAGGAACGGCGTGCCCTCGCTCGGGAAGATCTTGCCCGCCTGTCCCACGTTGACGACGAAGAAGAACAACGGGATGAACAGCACGGGCATCAACGACTCGGGCGAACGGATGCCCTCGACAACTGCCCGGCGTGTGAGAACCAGTGTCTCGGTCACGACTGCACCTCCTGCACATCTCCCACGTGGCGTTCACGAGTGCGACCGGTGGCGTCGAGGAACACGTCGTCGAGCGTCGGGTCTGCATCCAGGCCAAGCCGGGAGCGCAGCTCTGGCCTTCAGCTCGGCCGGACTGCCCTCCCTCACGATCAGTCCGTCGTCGATGATCGCCAGGCGACCGCACAGCTGGTCGGCTTCTTCCAGGTACTGGGTCGTGAGGAACACGGTCGTCCCCTGAGCGTTGATCTGGCGGACCTCGTCCCAGATCACCAGGCGGCTGGCAGGATCCAGACCGGTTGTCGGCTCGTCCAGGAACAGCACCTCGGGCCGGTGGACCAGCGCACTCGCCAGGTCCAGCCGACGCTTCATTCCGCCCGAGTAGCCCTTCAGCTGCCGCTCGGCGACGTCAGCGAGCTCGACCAGGTCCAGTAGCTCCTGCGCCCGTGCGGACGCCTGGTCGGCCGTCATGCCGAAGAGCCGCCCCTGCAGCGTGAGCAGCTCCCGGCCGGACTGGCGCTCGTCCAGGCCGGCTTCCTGCAGCGCGACACCGATCTTGTGACGGACACCTGACGGGTCGGATGCGACGTCGATCCCTGCGATCGATGCTGAACCGTCGCTGATCGACAGCAACGTGGTCAGCATCCGCACCGTGGTGGACTTGCCTGCACCGTTCGGCCCGAGGAACCCGAAGATCTCACCGGCTTCGATTGACAGGTCGATGCCACGAACTGCATCGACTTGCCCGTCCTTGCTCTTGTAGCTCTTGGTGAGGCGCGTGGCCTGCACCATCGTGGTCGAGCTCATTCGATTGCGCCCCCTGTCTCGTCGCATCACCGCCGACCGGAGACGTTCGAGGGACAGAAACGACATCACTGGCAGTTAACGGCGCTCTGCCATCGGGCGCGACCGCTTGGTAGGTCTCCGACGGGGTCGCGGCGGCCTTTTGGCCGACGGATGAGGGCGTCAGGCCCCGTCGGAGATGCGCTGGATGTCGCGTCCGTGCGCGGTGAGCGCCCAGATGATCGCCACGTCGAGAGCGATGACAATTCCGCCCCAGATCGGGTACCACGGCAGCCATAGGAAGTTCGCCACCGCGCTGAGGGCAGCCACGATCACACCGACGGTTCGCGCCGCCGCGTTCCCGGTGAAGATGCCGAAGCCTGATGCCAGGATCACGATGCCGAGGATCAGGTGGATCCACCCCCACGTGGTCACATCGAACTTGAAGGTCCACTCGGCACCGACGACGAAGAACTCGTCCTCGAGGATCGCCACCAGACCAGCGCACGCCTGGAAGAAGCCGACGACCACCAGCATCACACCGCCAAAGGCCGCGTACCCCGCTGCCCAGCTACTCGGTTGCTCGGACATGTTGCTACCTCCTGCGCCAGAGTGGAGTTCCCACTTCAGGGATCAATGTATACGCGTGACTACGGTAGTGGTGGCATCGATTGCCTCCGCACACGGCCGATCGGACGACGAGTGAACCAGCGCCATGGACCCGACCGACGCACAGGCTCAGGTGTCGAGCGACGGCCGGCATATCTGAAGATGGCCATCTCGCTGCTCGCCGCCGCGGCCGCCGCAACAGCGTGCAGCGACGACCAGCCTGTTGCAGCACCGTCTACGTCAGCTCCGCCAGTCCAGTCAGTCCCGTGCGGAAGCGCCGAGACCGTTCAGTACTCCCAGCACGACGGGGTGTCACCGGAGCTCAACTCTCTCGACGTGCACACACCCCCGCCCGACGCGAACGGCGAGTGCACGGGCAGGCCGCTGGTGATCTGGATCCACGGAGGCGGCTGGACCGAAGGCGACAAGGCCAGCGGCATCGACGACAAGGTCCGCCTGTTCACCGGCGCTGGCTACGTGTTCGCCAGCGTCAACTATCGACTGACCGATCCGAACATCGTGCCCGCAGCACCTCGCCACCCCGTGCACGACCAGGACGCCGCCGATGCCGTCGCGTGGCTGCTGTCGCACGCCGATGAGCCTGCAAGCACATCTTTGCCAACAACTCAACGCGCTCTGTCGGGAAACTATCGCTTCACTGACAGGTTACCCTTTCATTCTATCAGCCTTGGAAAAATTAAATCTATA
This sequence comes from Microthrixaceae bacterium, assembly GCA_037045265.1. Classification (GTDB taxonomy): domain Bacteria; phylum Actinomycetota; class Acidimicrobiia; order Acidimicrobiales; family Microtrichaceae; genus JBAOHV01. The sequence goes on from JBAOHV010000001.1 coordinate 37,716, forward strand.
AGGAAATGATATTACGGAG
>JBAOHV010000002.1:0-183521 GCA_037045265.1 Microthrixaceae bacterium
AGTCGCGGAGCTGGGGGCGGATCCTGGGCGCCGACGCTGAGGCCCCCGGTTCTTGGGCCATCGATGCTCCTATAGAGGGTCAAGGGGTTCGGGCGGGTTTTCGAGGAGTCGGTAGAGGCGTCGTCCGACGTAGCGTTTGAGGCTTCGGGTGGCGTCTCGTTTGGTCTTGCCGCGCGTGATCGCAGCGTCGATGTAGTCGCGGGTTTCTGCGTCGTAGCGGATGCGGACGGTGACGATGGTGTGCAGCGCCCGATTCAGGCGGCGGTCGCCTCCGCGGTTGAGCCGGTGACGGTTCTGGGTCTGTCCGCTGGTTGCTTCGATCGGCGCGATCCCGGCCGCACTGCGTCGAGCCCGTCGCTCTTCGCGCCGTCACGAGTGGGCCGGGTGGCCGGGCGGTCGAACTCGACGACCCACTCGCCTGCTTCGCCGAGCGTGGCGGCGAGCCCGGCCCCATAGGACCCGGTGCCCTCGATCGACCACACCCGACCGTCACCGGTGCTGTGGTCGTCGGCCCACTCGACCAACGATCGGTAGCCGGCAGGGTTCGCCGCGAACTCGGCTCGGGCGAGTTCGCCCTGGGTGCGCGAGTCGATCACCGCGGCGGTGACCCGGTCACGGTCAGGGTCGACCCCGATGACGTGATCGACCAGTTCTGTCAGCATGTTCATGACGCCTCCTTCGTGGGTGTGTCCGGTTGGTGCCGGCCTGGGTTCGGACCGCGACGGCAGGACAGAGATGGGTCACGCACCACGGTGCGGACAAGCTCCTGATCAGGCCAGCAGCGGGGCCAGGCCGGCACCAGCAACCCGCCGGACATATCGGCACGAGAACACCCTCATGGGGTTGGCGCGCTTGTGGGTCACGACGGATCACCGGTGCCAGCCTGCACGAAGAATCCGAACGAAATCTCCGCGTCTCCATCCTCTCTGCGCGCTTAGGACCTCTGAGGACCCGAGCGCACTGGATCGTCCAGCACCCACCGGGCACCTCGGAGGTGACCCCGTGGAACAAATGGAACGACGGACGCTGTCGGTGTCTGAGGCGGCGCGGGTTCTCGGGATCTCCCGGGCTCATGCGTACGACTGCGTGCGGACCGGTGAACTGCCGTCGATCACTCTCGGTCGACGTGTTGTGGTTCCCCGACAGGCGATCGAGGAGCTGCTGGCCCGAGGTTCCGCCGACGAGTCGGCGGCACTCGGATGAGCGCCGTCGGCGCGCTTCGAGGACGCGTGTGTCAAAGAGGGTCACAGACTTGCATCGGGGATGCGTTGACCCTCACCAACGTTGGGGGAGGGGCTTCATGTTGAACCTCCACAGGCTCGCTCCGGGCGCCGAGTCGTACTACCTCGACCAGGTCGTCTCGGGTATCGAGGACTACTACTCAGAGGACGGCGAGGCGCCGGGCTACTGGCTCGCCTCATCGGACCAGCTCGGGCTCGACGGGCTCGTTCGTCCGCAGGAACTCCGAGCTGTGCTCGACGGGCTCGATCCCTGCACCGGTGAGCAGCTGCACCGCGCGAAGAATCGAAAGGTCCCTGGATGGGATCTGACGTTCCGTGCTCCGAAGTCGGTGTCGATCCTCTGGGGTCTGGGCGAACCAGAAGTGGCCGCCCAGGTGGTCGCTGCACACGCGGCAGCAGTTGCTCGTGCGGTCGCGTACATGGAGGAGGTCGCCGCGTTCACCAGGACGGGCCACAACGGTGTCCAGCGGGACTTCGACGGACGGGTTCATCGCCGCTGGGTTCCGTCACCGCACGTCACGCGATCGGGACCCGTTGCTGCACACCCATGTCCTCGTGGCGAACTCGGTACGCGCAGCAGATGGGCAGTGGCGCACGATCGACGCCACTGCCCTGTACGACCACGCAAAGACCGGCGGCTACGTGTACCAGGCGCAGCTCCGTCACGAGCTCACCGCTCGTCTCGGAGTTGCATGGACCCCGGCGCACGACGGGCTCGCCGACATCGAGGGCGTCGACCCGGAGTTGATCGCACTGTTCTCGAAGCGTCGCGAGCAGATCGAGAGGACGATGGCGGAGTGGGGGCTCACTTCGGCGAAGGCAGCGCAGATATCGACGTTGGAGACTCGTCGGGCAAAGGTGGTCAGCCCTGAACCGGTTGTCTGACCACACAGCGAGGTGGCGGTCAGAGGCTCTGACTATCGGCGTTGATCCGGCTGGTCTGGCGGCGTTGACCGGTCAACGCGGGGTGCCGATCGTTGACGCTGACGAGACAATCGCCATGTTCGATCGACTGTCGTCAGCGACCGGCCTGACCGAGGCTCGGTCAACTTTCGACCGGCGTGACGTCATCCGTGCGGTTGATCGACGAGCTGCCTTATGGCGTGTCGATGGAGACGGTTGAGGACCTGACGTCGCAGTATCTGCATCGTCCGGAGGTGGTCACCGTCGGATCGAAGGAGCGGACTGGTTCGGTGTTCTCGACCACAGAGATGATCCGACTCGAACGCTCGGTCGTAAACCGTGCTGCGGCTGGGCTTTCGGCATGCCAAGCGGTGGCGGTCGAGAGAGCTGTCGAGAGTGCGGTCGAGACACGACCGTCGATCAGCGCTGAACAAGCCGCAGTGGTCAGGGAGATGTGCAGATCTGGGCGAGCGGTCGATGTGCTCGTCGCTGCAGCGGGAACCGGCAAGACGTTCAGCCTCGACGCCGCCCGCGAAGCGTGGCAGCGGTCTGGCTATCGGGTGATCGGCGCCGCGCTGTCCGCCTCTGCGGCGTATGAGTTGCAGGCCGGCTCCGGGATCCGCTCCACGACGATCGCCAAGCTCAACTTCGACATCCGAAGAGGCCAACAGCGACTCGATGAGCAGACGGTGCTCGTCGTTGATGAGGCGGGCATGGTTGGCACTCGAACCCTCGCACCACTCATGAGGGCCGCAGCCAGGAATCGGGCGAAAGTCGTGCTCGTGGGCGACCCGGAACAGCTCCCCGAGATCAAAGCCGGTGGCGTCCTCGGCTCGCTCGCGAAGCGGCACCCTGGTGTTGACCCTCACCGAGAACCGTCGACAGAATGACGAGACCGAACGTCAAGCGCTCCACCAGCTCCGCGGTGGAGACGTCGACCAAGCGGTTGGCATGCTCCGACAGCACGGCCGGGTCGTGACTGGGTCGAATGCCGAGACGGTGCGCGACGGCATGGTCGCCGACTGGTGGGCCCATCGCAGTGCAGGCGGGTCGGCGTTGATGATGGCGAGACGCAACGCGGACGTGGATGATCTCAACCGTCGGGCACGACGCCACGTCGCGGCCGCCGGCGAGCTACGAGGCTCACCACTCGTGATCGCAGGTCGGCCCTTCCAAGTCGGCGACCAAGTGATTTGTACCCGCAACGACTACCCGAACAGCGTCCGCAACGGCACTGTCGGCACAATCACCGACATCGGCTATCGGCAACGCGGCGTCACGATCTCCACCGAGGAGGGCGATCGTCGACTCGAGAGTGAGTACCTCGACGCCGGGCACATGCGCCACGGCTATGCCGTCACTGTTCACAAAGCGCAGGGTCGCAGCTGCGATCACGGGCTACTCCTCGCCAGCGACGACATGCGCCGCGAGATGGGATACGTCGGACTCAGCCGTGGCCGCGAGTCGAATCGCATGTATCTCGTCGCTGACGAGGCTGCAGACGAACTGGAGTATCACGGTCGATCGGGTGAGCAAGCAGACCCGTTCGATCTCGTCACCGACTCACTCCGGCGCAGCGCCGCCAAAGATCTCGCCATCGATCAACCGCATGTGCCGGAGATCGACGACGGCGCCGACATCGGCTGGTGATGGAACAGCGGTTGCCTTGCTCCGCTCCGTAACGTTGCTGATGCGATGGACGAGACGGCCGGAACTTCCCGTACCGTTGATAGCCTGACCTCGTGTCGTCGCCCGGCTGGTACCAGGACCCCGACCGCGAGGGTTGGCGGTGGTGGGACGGCACAGCGTGGGGTCCACGTCATAGTGGGGAGCCGGATGAGTCAAACAACGCTCCTGCGGCGCGCACATCCAAGTTTGGGACGTTCAAACTCGGTATCGACTTCGACTCCGGATGGGCGTTGCGCCTGAGCAAGCTCGTAGCGGTCGTCGCCGGGTGTGCTGCGACAGTGGCAGCGACTGTCATTCTGTACACCTTCGTGGTTCGGCGCGCTCCCGGACGGCATGTCTCTCCTCCTGTTGCCGGCGCTGCCGATCCTCATCGTCGGGCAGTTGTGGTGCATAGCGGTCCTGTTGGGACACGTCGAAGCGCGGAACAAAGCCATGGGCGGGAGTGCTCGTTGGCCGCGCAATTACTTTCGGTTTCGTGACCTCCGAGGTGGCTTGTCGCGACCCGCTGCTGCGCTCTTCCTCTTACTCTTCTATGGAGCGGTCTTCGTGGGGCCCGGCTTCTCGTTCTGGGGGTCGTCGACGTTGACTCCGACCGGAGTCCCGACCGATGACCCGAGCACATGCGAGTACAGCTCGAACAACCACGGTGAATACAGCTGCTTGACTAGATCCGAGTTCGAACGCAAGCAGGTAGCGGAACAGCGGTTTGCAGCTGGTGCGTTCCTCGGTTTCTTCATTGCGCACTGCGGACTGTCCTCAGGCGAGGTCCTCCGTCATCGTCAACTAGCGGCGGCTGCCGAAGGGTCCGAAGGGCCCGAGTAGACAGTTGGGCGAGTCCCGCTTGTCAGGGCCGTCCAACGCTCTATGCCCCTTGCCCGAAGATGACATCACCGATCTGCTCGGCCGCTTCGACCTGCATGCCATCGAGCACATGGCTGTAGAGATCGAGTGTGATGCCAACGGTCGCGTGACCGAGTCGTTCCGACACCACCTTCGGGTGCACGCCAGCCTTCAGGGCGAGCGTTGCCGAGGTGTGGCGCAGATCGTGAAGCCGGATCATCGGTACGTCGAGATCGGTGATGATCGACTTGAAGGCGGCGGTGATCGTGTCGGGGTGCAGCGGTGCGCCATCGACGCCGCAGAACATGTAGCCCGAATCGATCCACGCCGGACCGAGGCGCAATCGCTCAGCCAGCCGCGCGGTCCGATGCGAGCGCAGCACCTCAATCGACGTCACATCCAGAGCGACGTTCCGACGGCCTCGTCGTGTCTTCGGCTGGTGCACGCTGACGGCCTTCCCACGACCCGCCGACACGCGATTGCGCACGACGGCCATCGTGGCCCGGTCCAGGTCGACGTCCTCCCATCTCAGCGCAGCGATCTCACCGCGTCTTAGCCCGGTGGTGAGGAACAGCACCCACATCGCGTAGAGCTTGTCCTCGGCGACAGCCGCGAGAAACGCGCGCGCCTGCACGTCGGACCAGATCGCCATCTCGGCATCGACCACACGCGGCGGGTCAACCGCCTCCATCGGGTTGCGAGCGATCAGACCCCAGCGCATCGCGTCCTTCAGCGCCTGCTTCAGCGTGCGTCGACAGCTCGCGACCGAGCGCGGCGATAGGCCTCCCTGGCCGTCGACTCGACCTGAGCGCAGCAGCTCGGTCTGCAACGAGCGGAGATGCATCGGCGACAACTCGACAAGGCGCACGTCACCGATTCGCGGGACGACCCAGTTGCGCACCATCTGCTCGTACGCCCGATACGTCGTGTCGAGCACGTTCGACTCCATCGCGCCGAGCCACTCGGCCAGGAACTCGCCAACGGTCGTCGTGCCCGGGTCGATCCACATGCCTGTGCGAATCCGTTCGAGCGCTTCGGTCAGCGCGTCCTCGGCCTCGCGTTTCGTGCGATGACCGCCGACCCATTTCTGCTGCTTCTTCCCGGAAGCGTCGCGCCCCAGGTACAGGACGTAGGTCCACGTCGAGCCCCGCTTCATCACCGTTCCGCGCACTGCGGCCTCCTCGCTCTGCCACCTCTCCTAAGCGCGAGGTGGGTCCGTCAGCCACGACGGTGAGGAGGAGCGGGATTAGCAAGGGATTAGCAAAGGCCTTTTCCTGAGAGCTCCGAGAAGCCCGAAACCCTTGCAATTACTGAGCCCGAGGTCAGAATTGAACTGACGACCTGCTGTTTACAAGACAGCTGCTCTGCCAACTGAGCTACTCGGGCGGGACTTCCGCGTCTTACTCCGCGGAAAGCTCCGCGGATTGTAAGCGGTTTATTGCACGACTCCGCCCCGGCAGCCCGCCGGGGCGGAGTCGAGGCTCTGCTCGGCCCGACTATCTGGTGATGCGCACCACCTTGTCGCGGGACCGGTGGCCGGCGACGATCTCCACGTCGCGGATCGGCACCTCGAAGTGCTCGGCGAGCAGCTTGCGCACCAAGTCGTTCGCGGCGCCGTCGACCGGAGGGGCGGTGGTGCGGACCAGGAGCCGTCCGGCCCGCTCCCCGCCGACCTCGTTGCGCCGTGCCCGCGGGATCACTCGTACGTCCAACGTAGTCGTGTCGGTCATCGCTTCAGCGCCAACGCATTGGCCGAGCGACGGTGACCAACAGCTCTATCCGGCGGGCCACCGTCGGCCCCTCTCGTTCGTGCAGTGGCCCAGGGACTCGAACGGGCCGAGACACTGCACGTCGAGGACCGCCCGGTCCCCGATCGGAACCGGCAGATCCACGCTCGCTGGGGTCGGTCCGCTCGCCGGAATCGCGTTCGAGCAGTCCACTGCTTCGACACCGATGCTGATGGCGATCTCGGTGTCGCTCACGGTTACCTGGGTGTCGGTGACGACGGCGTCGCGATCGCAGCCGACGGTGTGGACCAGCACGTTCAGGCTCGAGTCTGCATCTCTCGGGGGGCGTGCCGGGTCGACCTCGAACCAGGCGGTCGGCCTTCCGACGAACGTCGTCTGAACTTGGCGGACCGTGACCGCCGCGCAGGGTTCGGTCGTGCTTCGGTCATCGAGCGAGACGAGTGTCGCGCACATCTGGTGCAGCCCGTCGAAGTCCGCCGGGACTTCGAACTCGTCGGGCCCGCCGGGCCGATCCTTTCCGAAGGTGTCGTAGGGCAGGTACGCCCGATCGTATGGGGGGCGGGGGAGTAGGGCGGGTTCTGCCCCGATCCGCAGCCAGCCGATCTGCGTACAGGAGCTCTGGTCACAGGAGCTCCACTTCGCCACTGGCTTTCGCTCCCACCGGCCTGCGATCGACTGCCCGTCAGGGGTCGTCGAGTACTCGGCAACGATGTTCCCGCCCGAGAGGACCGTCTGAGGGGAGATCGAGATCGAGACGGGCCCGGTGTCGGTCGGCGCGTCGGGGTCGAATGGGACCGACGTGCCGACGACGATGCTCGAGTTGGTGTTCGTTCCGGCGGTGGTACTCGGCACCTGATTCGGATGGGTGGCCGATGATGGGACGACGACCGTGCTCGACGTGGTCTGTTCACCTTCGGAGGTGTTGCTGTCGCCACAGCTCGAGGCGGCCAGCAACACTGCCAACACCGACGACAGCACGCAGACCCGACCGACCATGCCCACCTGGTCAGTGTCGCCCCGGTGGTCGCTGCTGGCAATCGCAGCCGGCGAACACCGGGGCTCGCTGTCAGAGGTCCAGTTGCGGGATGCGGGTAAGTGCGTCGCGCATCTGCTCGTCGGGGAACTCGTGGTCGACCAGGTCGTCGGCGAAGTAGGCGTTGTAGGCGGCCATGTCCAACATGCCGTGCCCGCACAACGCGGTCAGGATGACCTTCTCCTCGCCCGTCTCCTTGCAGCGGAGAGCCTCATCGACGGCGGCCGCAAGAGCGTGGGTCGGCTCAGGTGCCGGCACGATCCCCTCGGTGCGGGCGAACTGCACTCCCGCCGCGAAGCACTCCCGTTGGGGGCGTGCCTCGGCTTCGATCAGTCCCAGCTCGTAGATGTGCGAGATCAGCGGAGCCATGCCGTGGTAGCGGAGGCCGCCGGCGTGGATCGGGTCGGGGATGAAGTCGTGCCCGAGCGTGTGCATCTTGACCAGCGGGGTCATGCCGGCGGTGTCGCCGAAGTCGTAGGTGTAGGTGCCCTTGGTCAGCGACGGACACGATGCCGGCTCGACCGCACGGATCACGGGGTTGATCCGTCCGGCGAGCTTCTCGCGCAGGAACGGGAACGTCAGCCCAGCGAAGTTCGAACCTCCGCCGGTGCAACCGATGATCACGTCGGGCGTGTCGCCGGCCATCGCCATCTGCAGGATCGCTTCTTCGCCGATCACCGTCTGGTGCATAAGCACGTGGTTGAGCACCGAGCCGAGCGCGTAGCGGGACTCGGGATCCTGCGCGGCGATCTCGACCGCTTCGGAGATGGCGATTCCGAGCGAGCCGGGGTTGGTCGGATCGTCGCCCAGCAGCTTGCGGCCGTATTCGGTCACGTCTGACGGCGAAGGGTGCACGGTTGCGCCGAAGGCTTCCATCATCGCCCGGCGGTACGGCTTCTGGTCGTAAGACGCCCGCACCTGCCAGACCTCGCAGTCGATGCCGTACTGAGCGGACGCGAACGCCAGGGCGGTGCCCCATTGGCCAGCACCGGTCTCCGTCGTCAGGCGCCGCACTCCGGCCTTGGCGTTGTAGAACGCCTGGGGTACCGCGGTGTTGGGCTTGTGGGAACCGGCCGGGCTGGTGCCCTCGTACTTGTAGTAGATACGCGCCGGGGTGCCGAGTGCGCGCTCCAGGCGGTGGGCACGGTGCAGCGGGGTGGCGCGCCACAGCAGGTACACGTCGCGCACCTCGTCAGGGATCGGGATGTACCGCTCGCCCGACACCTCCTGTTCGATCAGGTCCATCGGGAACAACGGGGCCAGGTCGTCCGGGCCGATCGGCTGGTGCGTCGCCGGGTGCAGCGGCGGAGGCGGTGGTTTCGGCAGGTCCGGGATGATGTTGTACCAGGCGTTCGGCACCTGGTCATCGCTCAGCAGGTAGCGGCTCGTCTCGGCCATCTCGTCTCCTCGGTCATCGACTCCGCCGGAGCGTATCCACCGGACCCCGGTCCGTGTGGCGCCTGTTGGGCTGGGCTGACCGATGTGACTCTCGACCTATTCGTGGCAACGCGGCGGAGTCGGTGAGATGCTCGACACGTTCCGGGCACAACCCGGCGCCCGGGCGCCGAGGAGGGACCATGGCCACAGCGACCACAACCAAGAGTGCATCGTCGAACGGCTCGGGCGAATCGCCGACCGAAGGCATCCAGAAGCTGATCGAAGGCGCCGGCGAGAGCGAGAAGTCCGCACTCGAAGCAGTGCAGCGCTTCGTGCAGTCGGTCAACGACGCCGTCCCCGACATCGGCGACGAAGGCCCTCGCCACCAGATCATCGACGCGGCGTTCAGGATGACCCAGCAGATCTTCGACGCTGTCCAACAAGTTGGCGGTCAACCTCGTGGGGGTCACGGGTAGCGCGCTCGAGGATGCCGCCAAGCCTTCGAAGTGAACCAAGCTGCGACCGACGAAATCGGAGCGGCACGCGACCCTGAGTTCCTGCGGGCCGCCCGACCGATACTCGAGTTGTTCGCGTCGTACTTCCGACCCGAGGTGCGCGGATTCGAACGGGTGCCAGCCGACGGCCCGATGCTCGTCGTGGGCAACCACTCCGGAGGACAACTCCCCCCGGACGTGCCGGTGCTCCTCACGGCCTGGTGGCGCGAGCGGGGCGAGGACGAGCCCGTCTATGCGCTGTTCCACTCCTTCTTCATGGCACTCCCGGGAGTCGGCTCCGTCATGGCGCGGGGCGGGGGCGTGGATGCGGGACCCGCCGCCGCCGAGGCCGTGCTCGGACAGGGAGCGGTGCTGATCGACTACCCGGGCGGGGACCACGAGGTGTTCCGCCCGTGGTCCGAACGCAACCGGATCGACTTCGGTGGCCGCACCGGCGTGGTCCGCCTGGCGTTGCGCACAGGAGTCCCGGTCGTGCCGGCCGTGTCCATCGGTGCTCACGAGACGGTCGTCGTGCTCAGTCGGGGAGAGGCCCTGGCCAAGCGCCTTGGGTTGGCCAGGCTGTTCCGCGTGTCGGTCATGCCGCTCGTGCTCGGCCCACCGTTCGGGATCGTCCCCGGGGGTATCCCGACCTTCCCGTTGCCGTCGAAGGTGACCGTCGAGCTGCTCGACCCGATCGACTGGTCACAGCGGTTCGGGCCCGACGCGGCTGAGGACCCCGAGATCGTGGCGGCCTGCTACGACGAGCTGACCTCGACGATGCAGGCCGCGCTCGACCGCCTCGCGGAGGAACGCAGATACCCCGTCATCGGCTGATCAGGGTCATCGGCTGATCAGGGTCATCGGCTGATCAGGTCATCGGCCGATCAGGCCCCGCTTGGTCAAGGCCTGATCGACGAACCTCCAGACCGTGTCGGACCACAGGTAGCCGACGTGGTTGCCGGCGAACCAGCAGCTCTCGGGCTGCTCCCAGTGCTCAACCAGACGCTGGGGCTGGTCGGTGGTAGCCAGCCGGTCTCCGAGCCCGGCGAAGATCGCCCGTGCTTCACGCGGCACGACGACGGGCATCGTCAGCGGTGACACGACCCGGTGCAGGTCCTGTGCGGTGCCGTCGAGGATGTTGTACTCGATGGCCCGCATGTGCAGGTGTCGTGGCGCGTGGTGTTCGATCAGCCCGGGGAAGTCGATGATCGGGATTCCCACCAGGGCCGCGTCGAGGTCGGATTCGAACGCCGTGACGAGCGACGTGATCATGCCGCCGAGCGACACGCCGAACATGCCGAGAGCGGTCGGGTCCTGTCGGCGGACCCAGCTCAGCAGACGGCGCACGTCCCACACCGCCTGGGTCAGGCCGTGCACGCTGTTCATGAACTCGAAGCCCAGGAACTCCTCGCCGCTGACCCGGCTCGGGCGGCGCGCACCGTGCACCGGCAGCACGATGGCGGCGATGTTCACTCCCAGCTTCTCGTGCAGGTGAGCCGCCCGGAAGGCGAAGAGGTCCATGAAAACCGACCCGGTGCCGAATCCGTGGACGCACACGACCCAGGGGCGGGGCCGGTCGCGGTGGCGCATGACCCACGCCGACGCTGTGCGGTTCGACTCGAATGCCAGCCACCGGTCGGTGCCCGGAACTCCCAGGTGTGGCTCGTAGCCGCTCGGCCACCAGAGCCTCTCGTAGCTCTGGCCGAGCGCCCAGCCCTTGGTGAGCGCCGGCTCCTCGAGCGGCGGTGGGCTCTGGTGATAGGACACCGGGTCGTCGATCCACCCGCGCTCGCTGAACAGTGCGTGGGCTCGGGTGAGCTCCTCGCTCACACGGTGGTAGTCGGCTCTGCGCGGAAACCGGTTGGGGCCGATCGCGAGCGCCATGATCGATTCGTCCATGGCCACGTGGCCCACCAGTGCAGGCGTCAGCCTGGCAGGCGGAACCCCCGGCACATCCTCACCGAGCAGCTCTCCGACGACGAACCGTGCTGTGCGCGGGGCGGCGAGCGTGAGGCGGGCGAGCGGTTGCTGTGCCAGGCGCTTCTCGACTCCTCTGACAGCGCACGTGACCCGGTCGACCGTGGCGGCCGGATGCCACCACGGCGGTCCCTGCGCAGCGCCACCCTCGCTCGTGTCGCTCATCTCGGTCGTGTCGGTCGATGTGACTGCCGTCATGTCGGACCTCCCCACGGGATCTGGTGCCGACACGTTACTGATCAGTCGTCATCGTGGGGAGTCCCAGTCCTCCGATTCCGCTCGTAGGTCGCCTGCCAGGAGCCACGGGTCAGGCAGCGACGCCTGGCAGCCGAGGACCGATATGTACATCGTCCCGGCGTAGCTCCAGGCGGTGATGTTGACGCCGATGCCCTCGAGGATCGGCCCCGACGAGAACAACGACGTGACCACTCCGCCGTCTACCTCGAGTCGCTCGCGCGGGCCCCGGACGCACGAGACGACTAGGTTGAGCGGAGGCCGCAGGTGGTCGGCCAGGTGCGTCGATCCCCACAGTCGGGGGAGAACCCCGTGCAGGCCAGCGGGGATCAGCCCGGAGCGCCACTCGAACAGGTCGGGGCCGAACTCCTCTCGCACCTTGCGCGCGGCGACGGAGGACTCGTGGATCGCGTGCATGCGGTCGAGCGGATCGGCGATGTCGGAGCGCAACGGCAGGAACAGGTTGTCGACGTGGTTGCCGCCGAGGCGGTGGCGGTCGGTGCGCGTCGCCATGGGCACCGAGGCGATGAGGGTCGAGGGGGGAAGGGCGCCGATGCGCCCCAGGTAGCGCCGTACGGCCCCGCCGCACAGCGCCAGGAAGGTGTCGTTCAGGGTCACACCCGCTTCGGCCTTGGCGTTCAGGAAGACGTCGAGGGGCAGTGCAATCCCCGCGAAGGTCCTGTCCGCGCTCAGCGCGACGTTGAACGGGGTGCGGGGGCCGCTGAACGGGCCGGGCAGGAGAGCGGTGACCGACTGCTTCACCAGCCGTGCGTGGCGCGCGCCGGCCACGGTCCTGGCGGCGACGCGCGGGACCAGGCGGACCGCCTGGACGGCACCAGCGGCGGACGTCGAGTAGCGCTGGCGGGTGCTAGGGAGCGGTTCGGGCCGGTACGACTCGACGACTGCGTGGGCGTCGTCGGTCACGAACGCGTTCTCGAGCATCGCGACCGACGCGACCCCGTCAGCGATCGCATGGTGGAGCTTCATCACGAACGCGACCCTGCCCTCGGCCAGGCCCTGCACGACCGTCATCTCCCAGAGCGGGCAGTCGCGCGGTAGCGGTGTGCCCGCGATCCGTGCGACCACGTGGTCGAGCTCATGTTGGTCGCCCGGCGACTCCGCCTGGATGACTCGCAGGTGCCGTGCCAGGTCGAACTCGGGGTCGTCGACCACGGCAGGGTTGCCGAGTCCGTGCGGTGCAGGGATAACCCGACGTCGCAGCATCGGCATGCGCGCCAGACGCTCCTCGATGACCCTGGCCAGCTCGTCGTCCGGTAGCGGCTCGGTGCGCCCGGAGAGGTCGACCACGACGACCTTCATCGTGTGCATGTGCGCCGTGGGAGTCTCGGAGTAGAGGAACCGGGCATCCAACCCGGACATGACCTTCATGGTCCCGTGACGGCGGTGGCATCCGCCGCCACCGCTGCTGCCCATCGTTGGTCGGGCTTGCCGGCCGGGGAGCGCTCGACCTGTCCGACGAACACCAGGTGACGGGGCAGCTTGTACCGGGCGATACGAAGACCTGCGGATTCCCGCAGGTCTTCGAGGGTGAGAGTCGAGCCTGGGCGCTGCTGGACGACGGCACAGACGGCCTGGCCCCAGTTCTCGTCTGGTATGCCGACGACGACGACATCGACGACGTCTGGGTGGGCCTTGAGCGCACCCTCGACCTCCTCGGGATAGACCTTCTCTCCACCCGTGTTGATGCACTGCGACGAGCGGCCCAGCACCACGATCGTTCCGTCACCTTCGATGGTGGCCAGGTCGCCCGGCAGCGCCCACCTCGTGCCGTCGACCGAGACGAACGTTGCGGCGCTCTTGTCCGGGTCGCCCAGATAGCGCAGCGGCACTCGTCCACCCCGTGCCAGGCGTCCCACGACGCCGGACCCGGGAGCCACGGGGTGGAGATCGTCGTCGAGGACCGTCGTCCGGTCGTCGAGCTGAAGGCGGGGCGAGCCGTCGGGGTCGTCTGCTGGTGGGGCACCGCCGATCTGGCCGGTCTCGGACGACCCGAACGAGTCACGCACGATCAGGTCGGGCTTGAGCGCTCGCAGGCGCGACTTGGTCGATGGCGACAGAAGCGCGCCGCCCGAACCGAGTGCCATCAGCGACGACAGGTCGTAGGCGTCCGGGTCGTCCTCGAGCACGTCGATCAGCGGCCGGGCCATGGCGTCGCCGACCACGACGAGGATGTTCGCCCGCTCCTTCTCCACCAGCTCCAGCGTCGTGCGCGCGTCGAAGTGGCCCGAGGGCAAGGTCACGATCGTTCCGCCGCCGAAGAGCATCGCGAACGCCAGCCAGTGCGCGGCCGCGTGCATGAACGGAGGAGCCGGAATGGCCACCAACCCAGTATCGGGGATCCTCTCGGCGAGCTCTTCGGCAGCGCCGATGTGCATTCCGAACTGGTAGGGATCACCTCCGCCCATGGCGGCGAAGAAGATGTCCTCCTGGCGCCACAGCACGCCCTTGGGCAGCCCGGTGGTGCCACCCGTGTACACGCAGTACAGGTCGTCAGCCGAGCGTGGCGGGTACTCGCCGAGGGGCTCTACCGAGGAGATGGCCTCCTCGTAGTCGCCACCGGTGCCGACCGACAGCACGGCCCGCCTCTCGGCCATCGAGTCGACGGCGCCACCGACGGCGTTCGCGAAGTCGACGTGGTGGACCAGCGCCACGAGCCCGGCATCCGCGTACAGGTGCTGCAGCTCCGCGTCCACGTATCGGTAGTTGACGTTCACCGGCACAGCACGCAGCTTGAAGGCTGCGATCATCACCTCCAGGTACTCGGAACCGTTGGGCAGCTGGATGCCGACGAAGTCGTCCGCGCCCACGCCGGCCTGCGACAGCACCTGCGCCAGGCGATTCGCCCGTTCGTCGAGCGATGCGTAGGTCAGTCGCCGGTCACCGGACAAGACCGCGGTGCGGTCGGGCACCGTATCGACGACGCTCTCGAACAGGTCGGCCAGGTTGAGCTCCACGACGTCATGTTCCTTCGTCGAGCGATCCAAGGACCGCTTCCACCAGGCTGCTGCTGCGGGCGTCACCGGTTATGCCCAGGTTCATCTGGTTCATCACGTAGCCGAGAGACCACTCTCCCCTGGGGTCTGCGATCCCGAGCGAGCCCCCGGCGCCGGCATGCCCGAACGATCCGGGCGGACCGAACGGCGGAGGTGTCATGAACCCCAGGCCGAACGACATCGGCACGCCGATCACGCGGTCGGGACCCTCGACCTGCACTTGTGCTGCACGTTCGATGGTGTCCGCTCCCAGGAGCCGATTCCCGTCGACCTCACCGATCAGCGCGGCGTACATACGTGCGACCGCCCTTGCCGTACCGACTCCGTTCGACGAGGGCATCTCAGCTGCCAGCACGTCGGGCCGGTTCCACATGTCGTCGTAGCCGAACAGGTTGCTCGGGCCGGCCAGGACCTGGCCGAGCAGCGTGTCGGGCCCCATGAACGCGTCCATGAGCTCGCGGACCTCGGGGTCGATCACCGGCGGGTAGAGGTGTGCCACCCGGTGCAGCTCAGATTCCGGCAGGCCGATGAAGAAGTCGAGGTCGAGCGGCGTGGCGATCTCCTCGGCGAAGTACGTGCCCAGGCTGTGGCCGGTGACTCGGCGGACGACCTCTCCCAGGATCCAGCCGTAGGTGCGTGCGTGGTAGCCGTGAGCGGTCCCGGGTTCCCACACGGGGGCCTGCTCCGCTATGGCGGAGACGATCCCGTCCCAACCCAACACGTCGTCCATGGTCACCTCGGCGGTGACTGCCGCCATGCCTGCCTGGTGCGACAGCACCCAGTGCAGCGGGATGTCGGCCTTTCCTGCCGCTGCGAACTCCGGCCAGTAGGTGGCGATGGGTGCTTCGAGGTCGAGTTCCCCGCGCTCGACCAGCATGTGTACGCACGTTCGCGGCCATTCCCTTGGTCGTCGAGAAGACCAATTGGATCGTGTCGTGTTCCCAGGGTCGCCCGCCCTCGCGGTCGGCATCGCCTCCCCACAGGTCCACCACGGGCCGGCCCCGGTGGTAGACGCACACAGCCGCACCGATGTCGTCGTGCTCGGTGAAGTTGGCGTGGAACGCGTCTGCAACCGCTTCGAACCCGGGCTCGCACGACCCGTGGATGGAGACCACGTTGGCTCCCACGGGAGCGAGCCTAGCGAGCCGCTTGGACGCGGCGGTCCCGTTCGGGAGTGTTCGGGCACGGGCGCGTACTGGTCATGTTTCACCTTGTCCGGGGTCCGAGGTCGACAGATACTTGCAAGAAGAACGTTCAGTCTTCGACGTTCGGGCGGGGGAAGGAGGTGCGCCATGAAGGCTGCACTGGTCCACGCAGAGATCGCTCCCAGCCGTATTCCGGCCGCTGCCCGGATGGTCGAACGTGATCTGGTCCCAGGGTTCCTGGGCCATGTCGGTGCTCGGCACGGCTACTGGATGGTCCACCGTCGGACCGGGAACCTGCTCATCCTCACGTTGTGGGAATCGGCCGAACACATGGACGCGGCAGCGGCTGACAGCGCCGCCCGGCACGAAGCGGTGGGTGCCGAGCTGGGCGTCGAAGGATCGGCGACCTACAGGCTCGACGTGGCGGGGGCACACGAGGAACGCCTCGACCAGGTTCCCCGGGTGCGATGGGTGAGGGCCACCTGGGTCGAGGGCCTGCGCCCCGACCAACGCGGCGCGCTGCCCGCGCTGTTCCGTGAGGCCGTTCCTGATCAGGTGCGCCTCCACGGGTTCTGTGCGAGCTACTGGCTGGTGAACCCGGTACTGGGATCTGCTGTGGGGTTCACCTTCTGGGAGGGGGCGGCGGAGATACGTGACAGCGAGGATGCCGCCCGCCGCCGTCGTCGACGCATCCAAGCAGTTCTCGGATGCCGTGTGACGGGGGCGGCGGAGCTCGAGGCGCTGGGGGTGGCGTCGCTCGTCGAACCGGACGCACAGGCTGCAGGTGGGGCGAAGCCGTTCGTTGCGCGGACCCATCTGGCAGCGCTCGGCACGCCGGTGTCGCGTCCGCCGGGAACGCTCCTGGCCATGTCCGGCGAGCAGACCGATCAGGTCGTGGTTGTCGTAGATGGTGCTGCGGCGATCGTCGACGGAGCCGACCTGTTGCCGTTGACAGCGGGGGACCACTTCGGTGGATCCAGGATCGTTGCCCGCCGTCGCCACGAGCACGCGGTTCTCGCCACGACCGACGTCGAGATCGGAGTTCTCAGCCGCGGCGACTTCATCGACCTCAGGGAGTCCGACCCCGGAGCGGCCGATGAACTGGTGAGAGACGACGCCGACCGGTGAACCGGGGCGCCGGTACCTCAGCGGCGCTCGTCGGCGAGGCGCGCGAACGCATCCGCCACCGGGCGTTTCACCCGGTGCTCGTCGAACAGGCCGACGGTGGTCACCCGCCCGACCGGTTCGGTCAGAGCGGAGTCCCAGTCGTACTGGTCGCCGCGGCTGTACCAGCAGATACCGCGTGCGGGTAGGGATTCGCCGCGTAGTCGATCGATCCCGGCGACGAGCGAGTCGAGCCAGCCGATCCCCTCGTCCACGTCGAGTCCCAGGTTCGACGTCTCGGCGACCCAGAAGGGTCGTCGGTACCGCTCGTGCCAATCTTTCGCCGTCGCCTCGTACGCGGCGACACGATCGGCGATGGTGATCGGACGTCGGGATCGCCGTCCGTAGGCGACGATGCTGAGCGGATACAGGTCGTGGCCGGCGACCACACGGTCCACAGGTAGACCTGCGGCCAGTTCACCGATGCGGGCCCGCACGGCGTCATCGATGTGTCCGACCAGGTCGGACACCTGGTCGGGGGGATCGACGCCGAAGTGCAGGTCCCAGACCAGTTGCTGGAGTGCCTGGGTGTGGAGCGCCTCGACGAGCGCCTCGTCGTCGTCATCGTCCACGAGCGAGCAGCCGAAGCCTTCGGCGCCGATCCACCAGCCGTCGCGGTCGCTGCAGATGCGGGACATGGCCTCGAGGTTCGCAAGGGTCACGTTCGCGAGTGCGGTGACGTAGTCGAGCTCGGATGCCCGGGTGTCGTTCCACGCGCCGAGCAGAGCCGACATGACAGCGGTGATGCCGGGCTCGTTGACCGGGGTGAACCAATGCGGTTCGGGGTAGCGGGCGAGGAACGCCTCCACATACCGATTGAACCCGTGCACCCAGCTCCTGTCGCAGAAGCCCCGATAGTGGTCGGGCAGGCCGAAATGGCAGAGATCGACCACGGGGGTCAACCCGGCGTCCTCGCAGGCCCCGAGCGCTCGATCCCACGCGGACCAGTCGTACCGGCCCGGTTCCGGCTCGGTCAGTCGCCACGGCATGCCGTAGCGCCAAATCCCGACACCCAACGACGCCACGTCAGCCAGGTCGTCCTCCATGCGGACCAGGTGTCCGCTGGCGGCGAGCTCGTCGACGCGGACCACGCCGCCGTCGTGCACCACCAGAGGGTCCGACCCCTCCTCGCCGCAGGCGACTGCGAAGTCGGGGAAGGGCGTCGATGCGGTAGTCGGCTCCGGCATGGCCCGGATCATGTCAGCAGCGGGGACCGGCGCGCAGCTGCACCACCCGTGCGGACCCTTGACAATCGCTCCTCCACATATCACGATATATCGGAACCGGTCGACAACCTGTCGACCGGGGAGACTGGAGACAGATGAACAGCTACACGAAGAGAGACACCTGCGACGAGATCGAATTCGGTGGCCGTGGCCCGGGTCGTAACGGTCCCGCCGGCGGGCGTGGCCGGGCCGGCCGGTCTGCCGGCAGGGGACACGACCACGGGCGTGGCGGTCGCCCCGGTCGCGGTGGCCGCGGCGGAAGGGGCGCGCGAAGAGCGTCACGCGGAGACGTGCGCGCCGCGATCCTCGCCCTGCTCACGGAGCAGCCGATGCACGGATACCAGATGATCGCCGAGCTCGACGAGCGCACGAACGGTGCCTGGTCGCCGAGCCCCGGTTCTGTCTACCCGACGTTGCAGATGCTCCAGGACGAGGGTCTGGTGGAGTCGACCGCCGAGGGAGGCAAGAAGGTGTTCCACCTGACCGCCGGGGGTGCTGAGGCCGCTGCCGGTGTCGATCCCAGCCCATGGGAAGCCGCGGCCAGCGACGCCGGTCACCAGGACCTGCGTCACGCAGCCCGCGCCCTCACCGCGGCCTTCCAGCAGGTGGCACGTACCGGGTCCGGTGAACAGGTCGAACGTGGCGTCGTCGTGCTGAACGACGCCCGCAAGGCCCTGTACCTGATCCTGGCCGAGGACCTGCCCGACCGGAGCTGACCCAGGCGGTGACTGTTCAGGTCGGGTCGAGCTCGGTGCGGATCCGGTCGATGTCGGAGTCGTCCCGATGCTCGTCGAGGAACTCCTGGTCCTGTCCGGCGGCGTCGGCCGATCTTGCACGAGCAGGCAGGTACAGGAGAGCCACGACGGCACCGATCGCCGTCGGGATCGCGGCGACCGCCACGCCCCAGTGCAGCGCATCGACGAACGCCTGGTTAGCCACCTGCAACAGGGCATTTCCGGTCTCACCGCCGACGCGCGCTGCGACGGCCGCCGCACCGCCAAGCGAGCTGGTTGCCGCTTCGATCGCCTCGTCCGGCGCTCCGACGGCCTGCATGGCAGAGGTGACCTTGTCGCCGTAGGTCGTGGCGAGCACGCTGCCGATCACCGCGACTCCGAGCGCCCCGCCGACCTGGCGGGTCGTGTCGTTGACCGCCGAGCCGACACCCGCCTTGGCCAGGGGTAGTGAGCCCATGACGGAGTCGGTTGCCGGAGCCATGGTCAGACCCATGCCCATCGCCATGAGCATCAGACGCCACACCACCTGGGGGTACGACGAGTCGACCTCGAGCATGGTCATGGACAACAACCCCGACGTCACCAGCACCAAGCCGGTCGTGACGGTGATCTTGGTGCCGATCCTCTCGACGATCCTGCTGCTGGTCGGAGCGACGACCATCATCGTCATGGCGAACGGCAGCATCCTGACACCGGTCTCCAACGGGGTGTAGCCGAGCACGAACTGGAAGTACTGGGTCAGGAGGAAGATCGAACCGAACATCGCGAAGAACACGAGGGTGATCGAAGCGCTCGCCGCCGAGAACCTGGGGTTCGCGAAGAAGCGGACGTCGAGCATGGGGTGGGTCGAGCGCCGTTCCCACCAGACGAAGAGCCCCAGAAGCACCAGCCCACAGGAACCGGTCGCCACGACCACCGGGTCGCTCCAGCCCTCGGTGGGTGCCTCGATGATCGCGAACAGCAGTGCCGTGAGCCCGATGATGGACATGGCCGCCCCCACGGGGTCGACCCTGGGGCCGGACGGATCCTTGGAGTTCGGGATCAGGAAGAAGCCCGCCAGGAGACCGACCAGGACGATCGGCAGGTTCACCAGGAACACCGAGCCCCAGTAGAAGTGCTCGACCAAGAACCCGCCGGTCAGCGGGCCGAGGGCTCCGCCCAGACCCGCAACGCCGGCCCACACGCCGATCGCGCGACCGCGTTCATGTGGCGGGAAGACGTTGGTGATGATCGACAGCGTCGCCGGCATGATCAGCGCCCCTCCGATACCCATCACCCCGCGAGTGAGGATCAGTTGGTTCGCGCTGGTCGCGAACGCCGAGATGAGCGAGCCCAGACCGAAGATCACGAATCCGACCTGGAGTGCCGGTCGCCGGCCGAACCTGTCGCCGAGCGCTCCGGCGGTCAGCAGCAGCCCGGCGAACACCAGCGTGTAGGAGTCGACCATCCACTGGAGCTGTCGGTTGGTCGCTCCCAGGTCACGGATGATCGTGGGTATCGCCACGTTCAGGATCGAGTTGTCGAGCACGATGACCAGCAGGCTGAAGCACAGCACCGCAAGGATCCACCAACGGCGCTCATGTGCCTTTTCCTCGACCGATCCCATGGCATCTCCTCGCACGCCCAGTGGCGCTGCCACTCCGTGCCCCATGCGGCGGAGCGGCAGCGCCAGACCCGACCGTACCAACACCGGGAGTCGATCGGCTGCCGGCAGACAGCGGAGTACCTTTCTCCGAGTGGGTATCGCCGCACGTGTTCGTTCCGTCGCACTGGACCAGCCACCGACCCTGGGTGACGGCGACTGCGAAGCCCTACGTGAAGGCTGGTTGGGTCAACCGGTCAACACGCTCACATCGGTGGGCTACGTCACGGTCGGTGCCTGGCTCGGCGCCCGTTCGGCTCGGCTTCCACGTGACCAGCGGCCGAGTGCCGTCACCTACGCAGGACTCGTGGCGTTGACCGGGATCGGCAGCATCGCCTACCACGGCCCGCAGTTCCCGGGCGCGCAGATGCTCCACGATGCACCGATCTTCGCGGCGGCCGCGGTCGGGGCAGCTGTGCCGCTGTCACGGATAGTGCGCGGGCGCGAGGCGCTTCCCGGCTGGAGCAACCGTGCCGGTGTGGCGATCGGTGCATGTGGTGCGCTCGGACTGGTCGCGTACACGGCGGGACGGACCGGGAGCCCGCTGTGCAGACCGGAGTCGGTGCTGCAGCCCCACGGCCTCTGGCACCTGGCGACCGCGGCCGTCATCGGGCTGTGGGGAACGGTGATCTGGTCCCCGGGAACGGCAGCGGATGGTTGACCACGAAGCGGCACCGGGGTCGTGGGCCCGGAATCGTCTTCTGCGTCGCGTCGTCGACGGCCTTGCCTTCCTGACATGGCGTGAAGTGGCGATCGACGACCTGGGCGCGACGGCCGAAGGCCCGGTGCTGCTGGTCGCCAACCACTTCGGCGGCTTCGCCGACGCACTGGTGCTCATGTCGGTGCTGCCCCGTCGCCCCAGGATCCTGGCCGACGACTCGATCTGGAAGGTGCGGGTCGTCGGGTGGCTGATGGACTGGGTCGGGGCGATCCCCGTGCACCGCGGTCACCGTGGAACCACAGACAACACGGACATGTTCGCCGCTGCTCACCGGGCGCTGGCCGACGGTGAGCTGGTGCTCATCTTCCCCGAGGGAATCACAAGGGAGGAACCGAGCATCGGCGAGGTGCGCTCAGGTGCGGCGCGCATCGCGATCGGCGCTCGTGGCCACGGTGTTAGCGGCCTCAGGATCGTGCCGGTGGGGCTGCACTACGAGGACAAGGCGGCCTTCCGCAGCGTCGTCTATGTGCGCGAGGGGAGACCCATCGAGCTGGACCGCGATCTGGAGGATGAGCGGATCACCGACCTGGACCGCGCCGAGGTCGAGCGTCTCACCGAGGTGATAGCGGGTCGATTGCGCGACACCGCTCCCGACTACGACGACTGGCGTGAGGCGAGGGCGCTGCAGATGGCCGCAGAAGCCTTCCTGCGGAGCATGGACCCCGACGAGGGCGTTCCTGTCGGTCTGCGTGATCGCCTCGGTGCCTGGCTGGCGCGTCGCGACGATGTCGACGACCTCGTCGCTGTGGCCGACCGCTACCGCCTGGCGCTGTCCCGGCTGGGAGCGACCGACGCGTGGGCCTCCCGTGGGCAGGCGCTGCTGAGCCGCAGGCGCATCATCACCGTGGTCACCTGGCTCCTGATGTTGCCCTACGCAGTGCTCGGCGTGGTCGCGTGGTCCGTGCCGTCGGTCGCGACGTGGGCGGTGTCACGCTTGCGGATGGCGCCGGCGATGATGGCGACGGTGTTGCCGATCGCCGCGCTGGTCCTCTTCGGACTCACGTCCTGTGGCTGGCTGTGGTGGGGCTGGGACCACGACGGGTCGAGCGGGCTCATGTCGGTGGTGGTGCTGGCGCCGCTGACGTTCGCGGCGATGGGTCTGGTCATCGAACGGGGATTGCTGTGGCTGAGATGGTTGCGCAACCGCCTCACGACCCTGGGCGGGCGGGGTCGCCGCCTCGGCGACCTGCGTGACGACGTCGTCGAAGCGGTGGCGGACCGGGTCGTCGACGCATTGACAGGACAGGGGATCGACCTGTGAGCACCGCCACGGCGGACCTCTCGATCGCGATCACGGTGCTGTTCACCATCCCGATAGTGGTCGTCTGGGCGTTCGCTGTCCTCGACATCGTCGGACGCCGCGACCTGACGGCCGCCGGCAGAGCGGTCTACATCGCGGCAGTCGCGTTCTTCGTGCCGCTCGCTGTGGTCTACCTGCTGTCACGGCCCACCTCGGTCGTGCGTCACCGCGAATCCGACAGGGTCGACCCACGCGACGACCTGTTGAACCGCCTTGAACAGCATCCCGGGGCTCCGCCGGCACTCGGCAGACGCCAGGAGGAGTTGCTGGTCGAACGAGTCTCGGAGCTGCGCGGGGCGCAGCGGACTGGTGCCTGAGCGGTACGGTTCGGCCATGTCGAACGAACACCCGCCGGAGCTGGGCACCACGGACCAGGAGTTCCTGGGGATCGAAGCCGGGGCCGACGAGGGTCGCAACCGCTTCCGTGTTCGCAACCACCTGAGCCGGCTCGATTCGCGGCTCTACGGCGGTACGGCGATCGCGGTGTCGCTCGCGACCGCTGAGGAGCTCACCGGACGTAGGCCGCTGTGGATGACGACCCAGTTCGTCTCCACCGCGCCGGCCGAGGCCGTGATCGATGTGCACACCGAGGTGCTCGCACCGGGCAAGCGCACGAACCAGGTGCGCGTGACTGCGACCGACGCGACCGGAGCGACGATGTTCGCGTCGCTGGGAGCCACAGGTCAGCACCGCGAGGACGGGCTGTTCGGCACCTTCGAGCACTCGCCGGTCGTGTCGTCGCCCCACGAGTCGGATGCGAGCGGAGGCCCGTTCGTGGCGATGCTGCGCAACGCGGGCATCACGGAGGTCCCACCTCTGCCGACCGGCATCGGGTTCGCGTCGGTGGTCGAGTTCCGCGAACCCGAGGTGCGCGAGCACCCCGACCCGGGGCCCGGGCGGATCTGCATGTGGGTCCGCAGAGTCGACGGAGTGCCGCTGACTCCGGCCACGGCGGCGTTCATCGCCGACATGGTGCCGCTGTCGGTCGCTCACGGTACGGGGCTCGTCGCCGGCGGGGTCAGCCTGGACAACACCGTCCGGATCGGGGCGTTCGAACCCACGGAGTGGGTGCTGATCGATCTGCGAGCCCATTTCGCTGCCGGTGGCTACGGTCATGGTGCGGTGCAGGTGTGGAGCGAGTCCGGCGAGCTCATGGCCACTGCCAGCCAGACAGCGTCCATGTTCCGCTTCGACGTGGACCCTCCGTGGCGTCGCCCCGGTTCCTGAGCGAGTTCGAGCCTCGCTACGGCGAGTGCGTTCAGGTCGCGCGCGGCATCCGGCGCGTCGTGGCGAGGAATCCGTCCAAGTTCACGGCGTGGGGGACCGGCACCTACCTCGTCGGTGACGGCGAGCTCGCGGTGGTCGATCCCGGACCCGACGACGCCGAGCACTTGGCCGCGCTCCTGGGGGCGATCGGCGGGCGCAGAGTCACCCACATCCTGGTCACCCACACCCATGCAGACCACTCGCCGGCAACCGCGGCCATCAAGGAAGCCACCGGCGCGCTGACCTACGGTTTCGGTCCGCATCCGCTCGCCGCCGACGAGCTCACCGAGGAGCACGGGGATCTCGATTTCTCCCCCGACGTAGCCGTCGGCGACGGCGAGGTCCTCAGCGGCAGCGGGTTCACCTTCGAGTGCCTGCACACGCCGGGCCACATCTCCAATCACGTCTGCTTCGCCGAGACATCCAGGAGTTGTCTGTTCAGCGGCGACCATGTGATGGGCTGGTCCACGACCGTCATCTCCCCTCCCGGCGGCGACGTCACCGACTACCTGTCCAGCCTGGCCAGGTTGCTGCTTCGCGATGACGAGGTCTACTACCCGACCCACGGCCCGCCGATCGTGGACCCTCGCCGCTACGTGGCCGAGCTGATCGAACACCGGCTGCACCGGGAGGCACAGATCCTGGAGGCGCTGCAGGTGGAGCCCGCCACGGTCGAAGACCTGGTCGCGGGGATCTACGCGGAAGTGCGCGTCGAGCTGCACGAACCGGCTGCGCGTTCGGTGTTGGCGCACCTGCTGGCGTTGGAGGGGGACGGCCGTGTCGGACGTGTCGGCTGTGACGACGACGGTCGCTGGGAGCTGCTCAGCTGAGGGGCCCCTGTGATCCTAACGAGCCGCTCCGGATCCGAGCTTCGGCGGTCGGCGACTGCCGTCGCGTCAGACCGGCCGTGGCGGCACAGACGGCGCACGTCATCACCAGTCCGACCAGTCCGGCCGCCGATCCGGAGATCCAACCTTCGAGCCCGCTCACCGAGTAGTCGGCGAAGGGGCTGCGGTGCAGGATCGAGCCCGGACCCGTCACTGCGAACCCGAGATCGCCTGCCACCCGCTCCAGGCCGTCGGGGTGCGAGGACGCCGCCAGCGACAGACCGACAGCGGCGGTCATCGCGACACCCCACACGGGAACTCGTTGCACCGCCCACAATGCTGCGAGCGTGAGCACGGCTTCGCCGACGCCGATCGCCAGGTGGACCGCGAGCATCGAGGCGGCCACCCGGCCCGCTGGGGCATCACCGGCCGTACCCGTCGCGTAGAAGGTCGCGAAGGCAAGCGACGAGATCGGCGGTCCCAGTAGGGCGGCGAGTCCCGCAGTCGCCCACCAGGGGGCCTCCGAGCCGCTCCGACGTGCAGCCAGGAATCGCTGGACCGCGGCAGCGACCGCCACGGGCAGGATGGCGATCAGCCAGAGGTTCACACCCAACGCACCCACGCCGCCGTCGGCGAAGACGAGCGTCTGGGCGATCACCACCGAGGAGACCGCCAGCAGCGCTCTCCTCGGACCGATCAGCGCAGTGGCCAGCGCGCCTCCCAGGAGGTGTCCGCTCGTGCCGGGGAGCACCGGGAAGTTCACCATCTGGAGGGCGAAGACGAGGGCCGCCGTGGCCAGCTGCGCCCCCATGGCTTCGGGCTCGTCGAGCAGCGTCGGTGCCTGTCCGCCTGTCGGATCGACCGTGGCCATCGACCTCGACCGGATGGCGACGGTGCCGATCACCGCGGCGGCACCAGCGGCCGCCACCAGCTCGGTTCCGTTGTTGATCAGGTGGTCGGGTACGTGCATGGCTCGGGTCTACTCCGGCGTGGGCCCCCCGACAAGGGTCAACTGGGCAAGGATCACGGGATGGACGATCAGCCGGAGCAGGGGCGCACTGTCAGAGTCGACGCTGGGGGCTGGGGGCTCACCCTGGTGGTCGACGAGTCGTCGGTCCTGCGCCAGGTCGGGCTCGGCCCCGACGGGCACGAAGCGACGGTCGATGTCGAGGCGCACTGGTACCCCCTGGCGTTTCCCACCTACGGCGAAGGCGACCCCTACCTCCCGGCTCCGCTGCGAATCACGCACGACGACGGCACGCTCACGACTCGGTTGACGGTCAGGTCGATACGCCGCGACGAGCGGTCGGACGGTGAGCGGATCGTCATCACGCTCGCGGACGAGTCCGTCGGGTTGACGGTCGACATGCACATCCGTACCCACCCGGTGTCCGGTGTCGTCGAGCAGCACCTTGTCATCCAGCATGACCAGGCCGGGCCCGTCGTGTTGCACGACTACGACTCGATCTGCCCGCTGCTGCTCGTCGCCGAGACGGCCGAGCTCGTGCAGTTCGGTGGTAGCGGGTGGGCCGACGAGTGGCGCTGGACCACCCAGCACGTGGGCCCGGGAACCACTTCGCTCACCAGCCTGGGTGGGCTGCAACCTCATCTCCAGCGAAGCCCGGTCGCCCTGCTCTCGCCCAACGGTCCGGCAGGTGAACGCGATGGCGACGTCATCGGCGTGTCAGTGGCGTGGGGTGGAAACACACGGATCGACCTGGACGTCAGGCCGTCGGCGCAACCCGACGCACCGCGTTCTCTGCGGTTGCGCGCCGGTGCGAACCCGTACGGCGCCCAGTACGTGCTCGACCCGGGGGAGAGCTTCGTCACCCCCGTCGTCGCCTGGACGTGGTCTGAGTCGGGTCGCCAGGAGCTGACCCGCCGCTTCCACGACTGGACACGAGCCCGCGTCGTGCGTGACCCCGAGAGGATCCGCCCGATCGTCGCCAACAACTGGGAGGCGACCTTCTTCGACTTCGACCAGGACCGCATCGTCGATCTGATCGGTCGTTCCGCTGCTGTTGGTGCCGATCTGTTCCTGCTCGACGATGGTTGGTTCGGCACGACCTACCCACGCGACGACGACACGACGAGCCTCGGCGACTGGGACGCGGATCCGGCCAAGCTGCCCGAGGGGCTTGCTCCGCTCGCCCGTGCGGCGGTGGATCAGGGGATCGGTTTCGGCATCTGGGTCGAACCGGAGATGGTCAACCCGGTCAGCGACCTGCACGCGCAGCACCCTGACTGGGTGTTGCGCGACCGCCGTGACCCACGTCTTCACCGCAACCAGCTCGTGCTCGACACGCTGCAACCCGAGGTGCGTGAGTTCGCCGCCCGGGCGGTCGACCGTGCGCTCGCCCATGATCCGGCGATCACCTATGTGAAGTGGGACGCCAACCGTCCGATCACCGACCCCGGCTCGTCGGCGTTGGGGTCGGACCGGCAGGCGAACGTGTGGGTCGATCACGTGCTGGCGACCTGGGACCTGATGGACGAGGTCGCACGTCGGCACCCGGACGTGCAGATGATGCTCTGTGCCTCCGGTGGCGGGCGCACCGACCACGGGACGCTGCGCCACTTCCACGAGTTCTGGACATCGGACAACACCGACCCGGTGGCGCGCATACGCATGCAGTGGGCATGCGGCCACTTCTTTCCCGCTTCGACCATGGCAGCGCACGTGACCCGATGGGGTGAGCGACCGCTCGGCTTCGCCTGTGCGGTGGCGCTGTCGGGTCGCTTCGGTTTCGATCTGGATCTGAGCGGGCTGTCCGTCGATGATCTCGCTGTCTGTCGGCGTGCCGCGGACTGGGCGCACAGGACCCAGGACCTGGTTCAAGTGGGCGAGCTCATCCGTCTGGTGTCTCCGGTCGAAGGGGACGGGTCCCGTGCGGCGCTCGCCTTCATGGCGCCGGATCGTTCGCGCCGCGGTGGCCGTCGCCTACCAGCTCGATGAACCGAATGGTGCCGGCCCCGCGTTGTCGCTGACCGGCCTGGACCCGACATCCCACTACGAGGTGATCTCGACCGACCTGAGCGGCCGACCCGAGTCGCTCGGTTCCAGAAGCGGTGCCGATCTCAGCGATCCCGGCATCGAGTGGCCGCTGACGGCCGGTCTGACATCACGCTGGTGGGAACTCCGTAGGGCGCCTGAACGAGGCGAGCTTTAGGTCGGCGGCACATGGGGCCAGAACCGCCGACCTGTGACCAGTAGACCAACCGCGGTCTGACTTGTCAGCGCCAGGGCGAGGTTCGCGGCGAGAACGTCGCCTCGCCGACCAGATTTACCGCGCGGGTGTCAAAAACCTGGCAGGAACCTGAGTGCGAGCGAGGTGAGCTCCGCCGGCGGAGTGCGTTGGCGTGTCGCCCCTTGACCGAGAACGGTGTCGATCAGGAGATCGGCAACAGCTGCATCACCGGGCAGATCCGTCAGGTCACCCACGGCATCCTCGAACAAGGCGCCGAGTGGAACCAGCAGCCTCATGTCGAGCTCCCGAGCCGGACTGTTCATCGCAGCCGACTGTCGTTCGTGCAGCAGCGCGAGCGGCGCAGTGCGGATCCGCCGAGGTGCAACGAGCCAGCTCGTACACGCCGTCGGTGAGGACCACCTCGGGTCCCTTCTCCTGACGGCGGCCGAAGGCCAGGGTGATCTGCGGAACGTGACGGGCGAAGGACCGCGCGGCCAGGTGGCGAACGGTGACCGCCCAGGGGGTCAGGTCCGCCAGATCGATGCCCAGGTGGACTGCGATCTGGGTGAGCGTGACGTCCTCGAACCCATCGTGGAACATCGACGCGGCGCGCTCTGCCAGCTCGGATTCGCTTCCGTCCGTCCGGAATCGGTCGGGATCCAGTCCGGCGCTCAGCTCCCCGAGGGCGGTCGGACTCTGCTTCGGTGTGGTGATCACGGTCAGCAGCCCGACGATCATGTCCGCTGCAAGGTCCGGCCGGATCCGTTCCTTGTCGACCATCCAGCGGTGCAGCAGCCCCTCGGCGATCGCTTCGATCACCTCGGTCACCTCGACGAGCTCGAACGGCTCGACCAACTGGCGGTCTGACACCTCGAGCGTCCGGGCGTAGATGCCACCGAGAGACGCGGTCCAGCGTTCGAGGATCTCCTTGACCAATGGCCGTGCCACCTCGTCGTCAGGGGCGATGGCGATGGATCGCAGGATCCGCTGCTCCAACTTCACCTGACCGGGGGAGGTGACCGCCGCCCAGTTCATGCTTGCCGCCGCATGGGCTGCGGCTGCCAGGCCGTCGTCGCAGGCGGACCGCAACAGCTCGTCCACGACTTCGATCGGTATTGCGCTGTCGTCCTCGTCGAGGTAGCGCACCATCGCCAGGCCCAGCTCGCGCATCGTCGGGAAGTGGTAGCTGATGGCGGAGGGCGTCAAGTCGACCGCAGCGGCCAGCTCGCGGCAGCGTGACCCCGCCGAGCAGGGCTTCTGCGCCCTTCTGCTCGCTGAGCGCCCACGCTGCCTCGAGAATGCGGCGACGCGTCGCTTCGCCCTTCGGTGTCCCGGTCACTCGCCCTCCCTCCGCCGGGGAGCTTACGAGTGACCGGGACCTGAGCGGCGTTCAGTCGCCCTTGTTCGCGCCGCGGCCTTCGTTCACGAACCGTGTGATCCGCTCGGTCGAGTCGGCAACCATCGCGTCGATCACCGTCTGCTTGTCGACGCCCTTCTCCTCGGCGACCTCGGCGATCGTGCGCCCGTCACGCAGCTCGACGGCCAGGTCGGCCACCGACATGCCGAGTGCTTCGGCAGCGGGCTCGAGCATCATCTTGGCTGCGTGACGCCGACCCGGTCCACGTCGATGTTCGCTCCCGCTGTTCTCGTTGGACTGACCGCTGTTCTCGTTGGACTGACCGCCGTTCTGCTGTCCGCCGGCTGTTCGACCGTCGTCGTGGTGGACTCGCCCTCGGCGCCCACTGTGCTGGTCCCGCCCAGGATCAACCCGGCGGCACCTCCGCCGAGCAGCCCGACCGTCATCGCCGCGGCAGCAGCCTTGGTTCGCATCCTGTCCATCTTCGTTCTCCTTGCTCGAAGGCCGAGGGCCCAGCGCCTCTCGACACGTCAACCTTCGACCTCCAGGTTTCAGCCTTCGTGTGGCGAAGGTGAAGGTTCGGTGAGAGCTGCGCCGTCGGCCGGCAGCGTGAACCCGACGATGGCACCGCCATCGGGACGGTTGCGGGCGTCGACCGAGCCACCGTGGCGCTCGACTACATCTGCGACGATCGCCAGGCCGAGCCCGGACCCGGGCCGGCTTCTCGAGGACGATGCGCGGTAGAAGCGATCGAACACGTACGGCAGGTCGGCTGCTCCGAAGCCCGGTCCGCGGTCCGACACCTCGACGTGTCCCTGGCGACAAGTCACCTGCACGGGACCGCGGTCGTCGAACTTCAGTGCGTTCTCGATCATGTTCCCGACGGCGTGTTCGAGTGCGAGCGGCTGACCGGGTACGACCGAGTCGTCGAACTGGACGGCCACCTCGCGGCCGGTGCGTGTGGCAGCGTGGGCTGCGACACGGTCGACCAGCGGTCCCAGCAGCACCCACTCCCGGACCTCGTCGTCGCGACGGTCCGTGGCGAGCTCGACCACCTCGTCGATCAGCCTGGTCAGCTCCTCGGTCTCGCTGCGGAGGTCGGCCAGGAGTTGCTCCCGCTGGTCCGTCGACAGCCCGGCGCCGACGGACAGCGTGTAGATGTTCGTCCTCAGGCTGGTCAGAGGTGTGCGTAGCTCGTGGCCAGCGTCCTGGACGAGGCGGTGTTGATCGGCCTTGGAACGTGACAGCGCGGTGAGCATCTGGTTGAAAGCTGCTCCCATCCTGCCCGTCTCGTCGTTTCCCGACACCGGCACGGCGACGTCGAGGCGGCCAGTGGCCGCTACCTGCTCGGCCGCGCCGGTCAGCTCGACGAGCCTGTGGGTGAGCTGTCGTGCGAACAGCCAGCCGATCAGAGCCGTGACGAAGATGACAGCTCCCGAAGCAAGCAGTATCCGGGAGCGGAGCTGTTCGAGGAGGTGCTCCGACTCGGTCAGAAGGCGCGCGACCTGCAGCGCACCGCGCCGTCCGGAGCCGCGGTCACCGCCGACGGTGAGCATCCGTGCCCGCTGGCCGTCGACGACCACATCGCGAGTCACCTGCCGGGGCTCGCTCGCCCCGGCGATGGCCCGGTCGAGGGCGCTGACGGGGAGCTCTGATCCGATCGTCCCGAACCTGTCGCCCTGTCGGTCGAGCAGTTGGAACATGGTGTCGCTGTCGGCCACGAGGTCCCTGCGCCCCGCCTCCTGGGCACCCATTGCCCGCAGAGCCCGGGACCCGGCGAGGTTGGACGCTGTCATCTCGAGAGAGTGGTCGATCTGATCGCCCATCTGCTCGGCGGTCGTCCTGTAGGCGAACACGCCGATGGCCAGGGTCGCCGCGGTGGACAGGGCGACCAAGCTCAGAACGATCTTGGCTCGCAGGCTCATGGAAGCTCAGTCGGCCCGCAGCGTGTAGCCGACGCCGCGCACCGTGTGGATCAGCTTGGGTTCGTGCCCGTCGTCGAGCTTGCGTCGCAGGTAGCTGATGTAGACAGCCAGGTTCTTCGAGTCCGGTCCGAAGTCGTAGTCCCAGATCTCCTCGTATATCCGGGAGCGACCGAGCACCAGGCCCTGGTTCACCATGAGCATCTCGAGCAGGTCGAACTCGGTGCGTGAGAGCTCGATCTCGTCGTTGCCGCGCCACACACGTCGTGCGCTGGGGTCGAGGCGGAGGTCCGCCACCTGGAGCTGCACCTGATCAGCGTCGGTTGCCGGCCGGGATCGGCGCATGAGCGCCCTGATCCTGGCCATGAGCTCCGCGGGATCGAACGGCTTGGCGAGGTAGTCGTCGGCGCCAGCGTCGAGCCCGGCGACACGATCCGACGTCTCGGTCCTGGCTGTGAGCATCAGGACCGGTGTTCGGTCCGCCTCGGAGCGCAGGACCCTGCACACGGTCAAGCCATCGACCACCGGCATCATCAGGTCCAGCACGAGCAGGTCCACCGCTCCACGGCGGGCGGTCTCCAGTGCTTCGGCCCCGTCCACCGCTGTCGCAACCCGATAGCCCTCGAGCGACAGCAGTCGCTCCAGCGACTCGCGGATGGCGCGGTCGTCGTCTGCGACCAGGATGTGGGCGGACATGCGTTCACCGTACGGCGCCGACGGACGTACCGGTACGTCGAGTCGAGGGTTCCCACCGAACTCTCACCAGTCCTCGCCGGGGTCGGTGCCGGTGTGCCATCCTGCACGGCACCGCACGTCCACGACCAGGGGGAACATGGGCGACAGCCGAGGCACCGCCACCCGCGACATCGATCTGCTCGACGGCGACTTCTACGTCAACGACCCATACCCCACGTACGCCTGGATGCGGGAGAACGCGCCTGCATACTGGGACGCCACCAACGAGCTGTGGGGGATCTCGCGCTGACGACGACATCGTCTCGATCGAGAAGCGCAAGGACGTCTTCATCAACTCCGACACCGAGAAGGGTGGCTACCGGCCGAACCTGGCGGCGGACCCGGCGATCATCGGGCTCGACGATCCCTTGCACCAGCAGCGTCGCAACCTGGTGACTCGTCGCTTCACCCCCCGCGTGGTGGCCGGCTGGGAGGATCACATACGCGAGGTCGTCACCCGTCTTGTCGACGATGCCCTTGCTCACGGAGGCCCGGTCGAGATCGTGAACGAGGTGGCAGCACCCCTGCCGGCCGAGATGATCGCCCTGCTGCTCGGCTTCCCGCTCGAGATGCGCCCGAAGCTCCAAGAGTGGTCCGAGCGCACCATCGCCATGGGGGGCGGCCCGCGGTACCTGACCGAGGAAGGCATCACCGCGGCCATGGAGTTCGCGGCGGCATCCGCGGAGCTATACGACGAGAAGCTGCGCTGTCCGGCCGACGACGTGATGACGGTTTGGACCCAGGCGGAGATCCCCGGCCACGAGTTCGGCGTCGACGAGGCGATCTCGGACTCGCTGCTACTGCTCGACGGTGGGGCAGAGACGACCCGGACGGTCATCGCCCGCATCATCGTCGAGATGGCTCGTCAGCCCGAGCAGTGGGAGCTCCTGCGTGGCGGTGCCGACATGTCGGTCGCGGTCGAGGAGTTCGTGCGGTGGGTCACCCCTGTGCACAACATGTGTCGGGTGGCGAACCGTGACGTCGAGGTCGGAGGCAGTCGGATCAGCGCCGGTGAGCAGCTCGTCCTGATGTTCTCGTCGGCCAACCGCGACCCGTCCCACTTCGACGATCCCGACGTCTTCGACGTGACTCGCACACCCAACCACCACCTGTCGTTCGGCTTCGGCACCCACTTCTGCCTGGGAGCGTCGCTCGCCCGTCTCGAGATCCGTCTCCTGTTCGAGGAGCTGCTGGAACGAGTCCGTGGGTTCCGCGTCGTTCCCGGCTCGGTCGAGGAGATGCCGAACGCGTTCGTCTACGGGCTCCGCTCCGCCCACGTCGAGTTCGTCCGCTGAGCACCACTGACTCGACGGGGGCGCTGCTAGTAGGGTCATCGCCATGACCACGACGCAGCGCCCGCGTCCGCAGCGGCCAAGCGCCCCGGCCCCCAACCCCGTCACGCGAGGGACCATCCTGGTCCTCGTCGCTGTGGCGCTCGGTGCGGTCCTGTTGATCAAGGGCGGCGGAGTCGGGTTCGACAAGGCCGACACCTCGCTGTCCATAGAGTCCGACGGCGGTTCGTCGACCGACGCGACGACGACCACCACCACCGAGCCGCCCCCGGCGACGAGTGTCGCCCCCTCAGCGCTCAAGGTCGTGGTTCTCAACGGTGCCGGCATCAACGGATACGCGGCCAGCGCTCAGCAGTTCCTGGGCGTCGCTGGCGGGTACACGGGAGCCACGGCCGCCACCGTGGCGACCCAGGTCCAGACGACGTCTGTGTACTACGCGCCCGGCTACGAAGCCGACGCCGCCGCCATCGCGAAGCTCCTCGGGCTGGACGAGTCGGCGGCCCAGCCGCTCCCCGAGGGCACCCAGCTGGCCCGCAACGTGGCCGATGTGCCGACGGACACCAACGTGGTCGTGGTGCTCGGCCCGGACGTGCAGAACGTGCTGGCGAGCTCAGGGGCGACTGACGCCTCAGCGACGACAGTCGCAGGGGGAGGCGGCACGACGACGTCGGCTCCCTCCGGCTCCGGTTCAGGCTCGTCTGGCACGACCACGACCGCTGACTGAGCTCCCCGACACCCTGATCGGTACCATCAGGGCCTCGCTCGCCGACGCTCTCGTCGCCACTGACTTCGACGGGACGTTGGCGCCCATCGTCGACGACCCGGGGGCCGCCCGGGCGGTCGACGGCGCCATCGAGGTTCTCGCCGAGCTGAGCACCCGGGCACGTGAGGTAGCTGTCATCTCGGGCCGCCCGCTCGACTTCCTGCGAGCCCGGGTACCCGACTCGGTGACGTCCGTCGGGCTCTACGGTCTGGAGGCCTTCAGGTCCGGTGAGCTCGTGAGCGACCCTGACTCGTCGCGCTGGCGCAACGCCGTTGCAGCTGCCGTCGCTGGCGCGATCGACGCCGTTGCCGCTGGCGTGCAGGTCGAGGACAAGGGCATGTCGCTGACACTCCACTATCGGCGGCGCCCCGAGGCCGGCCCCGAGACCGAGCAACTGGCGCTCGAGCTCGGTCGCCGGACCGGCCTGTCGGTGCGCCCGGCGAAGATGAGCGTCGAATTGCACCCCGACGTTCACACGGACAAGGGAACGGTGCTGCACTGGCTGGCCGGCGGTCACGACGGACCAGTGGTGTTCATGGGCGACGACGTCGGCGACCTAGCCGCGTTCGGGGCGCTTGCGGAGATGGCCGGACAGGGTCGGCGGACCCTCGCCGTGGCGGTGCTCGGTGAAGAGACGTCGTCGGAGGTGTCCGCCGCCGCCGACCTGCTGGTGGACGGCCCGTCCGGCGCCCTCCGGGTGCTGAGCGAACTGCTGGGCTGACTTCTCAGCCAGCAGCGGCGATCTGGTCGGCGAGCCAATCGGCGGGTGTACGCGCCGCGGCTGCCGTCGCCAGTCGGGAAGCCCGCTCGCGGTCGATCGGCGGGTGACCGGTCGAGCGCCGCGCCGATCGCCCGTGCGGTGGCCGAGAGGTCGAAGGGGTGGATTCCGTCGGCACCGTCGGACAGCTCGTGGTACGCACCCGCCTCGGTCGAGAGGACGAGCTGACCGTCGTTGCGGTTGACTAGCGGCCCCTCCTTCGCGACCAGGTTCAGCCCGTCGCTGACGGGATTCACCACGAGAACGTCGTAGCGGGTCAGCGCCGCGACCGACCGTGGGTAGTCGTCGTCGGTCTCGAGGTGCACCGGTGTCCAGTCAGTGGTGGCCCAGCGGTCGTTGACACGTGCAGCAGCTGCGCGGACCTCGTCGCGGTAGAGCGTGTACGCGGGAACCGTCTCGCGTGACGGATAGCAGCAGGCCAGGAAGACCACCGTTCCGCGGAGATCGGCGCGTTCTTCGAGCAGGAGGTCGTAGGCATCGAATCCGCGGACGATGTTCTTGGACAGCTCCATGCGGTCCACCCGCAGGATCAGACGGCGATCACCGACCAACTCGTCGATCGCCTCGATGGCGGTCACGCAGTCCTGCGAGGAAGCGGTCGCCCTCAGCGCAGCCGCGTCGCTCGACAACGTCGATGCGAACACCCGCGGGCTCGCGTCCCGGGGCCACATGGAGGCCGACTCGAGGAAGTTCGCGCACCAGGCGTCGGTGTGGAATCCGCAGGCGTCGTGGCGGGCGAGCCCACCGAGGAGCTCGTCGTGGGCCGCAGGGGGCAGCACGCGTACGCCGTTCGCTCCGGCGAACGGAGTGTGGTGGAAGTGAACCAGGGACAGGTCAGGTCGCCGTTCCCTCACCGCCGGGGCCAGCAGCGTCAGGTGGTAGTCCTGCACGAGCACCACCGCCGAGTCCGGGGCGAGCTCGACCACTGCATCGGCGAAACGATGGTTCACACGGCGGTACGCAGCCCAGGCATCCCACCAGGCGTCGGTGTAGGAGGGCGATCGTGTCCGGTCGAAGATCGCGTGGTGCACGAACCACAGGGTCTCGTTGCTGATCACGTCGTAGGCCAGGCGGTGATCCTCGGGGTCCAGGTCGAGCAGGTGCGCCGAGAGGTCCCCTGCGCTGGTGACCCCCTCACGTGCCGCCACACGGTCGGCCTCGTTGAGCGCGGCTGCGATCCACGTCGCCCGGCCGGACTCGACGAGCGGTGCGAGCCCGGAGACGAGGCCGCCGCCGCCACGACGTGCAACTGGTCGTCCCTCGATGAAATGGTGGGTCAACGGTCCACGGTTCGATGCGATGACGACCGGGCGGTCCTGTTTGTCAGGCATCGCCCCGACGATAGAGCAGGCCCCTACGCTTCGATGCCGTGCGGATCCTCGTGGCACCTGACAAGTTCAAGGGCACCGCGACCGCCTCGCAGGTGGCCGGAGCCCTGGCCGACGGGCTTCGGGCAGCCGGTCACGAGGTCACGACGTGTCCGCTCGCCGACGGAGGGGAGGGAACCCTCGACGTGTTCGGCGGGGCCAACCGCACCACGGCCGTCACGGGACCGCTGGGAGACGTGGTCGACGCACGTTGGCGTTCCTCGGGCCGCACAGCGGTGATCGAGACCGCCCAGGCGTGCGGTCTGGCACTGGTCGGCGGAGCCGAGGGCAACGACGCGATCGCCGCGTCGACCTACGGGGTCGGCGAGCTGATCTCGGCCGCCGTCGACGCGGGAGCGCGGCACCTGTTGATCGGAGTCGGTGGGTCGGCCACCACCGATGGCGGTCTGGGAGCCCTGCGGGCGATGGCACCGTTGCACCGCTACCGGGGGATCCGGATCGAGGTCGCCTGCGACGTCGCGCTCGGATTCGTCGACGCCGCCCGGGTGTTCGCTCCGCAGAAGGGGGCCACACCCTCTCAGGTCGAGTTGCTGATCCGGAGACTGGAGCGCCTGGTCGAGGTGTACCGCGACAGCTACGACGTGGACGTGAGCGTGCTCGAGGGCGCGGGTGCTGCCGGCGGTCTGGCCGGTGGTCTCGCCTGTGCCGGGGCGGACCTGGTCCCTGGATTCGACCTGGTCGCCGACCACTTGGGTCTGCACGACCTCCTGGAGGGTGTGGATCTGGTCGTCACGGGTGAGGGCTTCCTCGACGAGGAGTCCTTCGACGGCAAGGTCGTCGGTGGAGTGGCGGCGATCGCCGCGGAAGCCGGCGTCCCGATCGTGGCGGTGGTCGGCGAGTCATTCGACGGCATGGACGGTCGGATCGCGACGGTCTCGCTGACAGCGGTCCACGGGCGTGACCGTGCCATGGCCGACGTCGAAGGCTGCCTGTCCGGGGTGGCTCAGTTGGTGTTGGAGGCTGCCCGTCGCGCCCGGTAGTCGGGCACCTCGACCATCGGCGGCCGTTCGCTCACGTCGACCTTCGCGGGTGCCACGCCGGGGCGGATCAGCTCGGTGACCGTGGGTGTCAGCTCCGGGTCCAGTCGGCACAGCACCGTCTGGATGATGGCAGTGGCCTGCGGTCCCAGATCGGTGAGCGAACGGTTGCGGTGCATGCGGATGTCCAGATCGACCTGGACCAGTCCGCCGATCCCGACCCGGTCAGCCAGGTCGATGAGCAGCCCGATGTCGACGCCGTAGCCACAGAAGAACGGGAGCTGCTCGAGGACCTCGCGTCGGCCGCCGTACTCGCCCGAGAGCGGCTGGTGAAGCGCTGCGAGGTGCGGGTAGTAGAGCGAGAGAAGCGGCCGGGCGACGAGCTCGGTCACCCGTCCTCCCCCCTCACGTTCGCGTTGGGGTCGCCGGTAGTAGCCCTTCGCCAGGTCGACACCTGGTTCGCACAGCAGTGGCCCCAGCAGGCCGGTGACGAACCGCGATCCGAACTCGGTGATGTCGCTGTCGCACCAGAGCACGATCTCGCCGTCGGTCACGTGCAGCGACTTCCACAGTGCCTCGCCCTTGCCGTGTCCGCTGCCGTAGTCGGCCAGGACCGCCGCTGCATCGGCGACCCGGGCGCCGGCTTCCCGCGCCAGGGAAGCGGTGCGGTCCTCGGAGTGGTCGTCGAGGACGACGATCTCGTCGATCACCCCTCGCACGAGCAACTCGTCGTGCAGGACCGACACGATTCTCCCGACCGTCGTCTCCTCGTTGCGTGCCGGTAGGCACACCGAGACGGTCGTGGATCCCTTCGCTGCGAGGATGCGCTCGAGCGGGAACTCCAAGTGGTGGAAGGTGCGGATGTGCGCCGAAGAGCTGTCGAGCTGAAGCGACGTGATGCTCATGAGCAGCCCTCCTCCGGCGCGATCGACCCGGACCCGGGACCAGCCCACGGTAGTGGTTGCGGATCGGGCTGTTCAGGCGCGGGAAGCGCCCGGCTGTCGAGCGGGTTGACGTCACGATACGATCGCCCGCTCACAGCCGGGCACAGGAGGACTCCCCGATGAGCGTGACCATCCGCATCCCCACGACCCTGCGCACCCTCACCGGAGGCCAGTCTCAGGTCGAGGTCGAGGGCGCCACAGTGGGCGAGGTGCTGGGTGCTCTCGATGGTGCCCATCCCGGCTTCAAGGAGAGACTCTTCGACGACGAGGGCAACCTGCGTCGGTTCGTCAACGTCTTCGTCGCGGACGACGACGTGCGCTACCTGGACGGTGCTTCGACTCCCGTACCTGACGGTGAGACGGTCTCGATCATCCCGGCGGTCGCCGGAGGTTGATCCATCGCGGGTGAGGGGGCATGGTCCGCCGCGCCTGAACGGTTAGCACTCGTCCATGTAGAGTGCCAGGTCGACAGGTCAGATCCCAATACGGAGGCTCCCGATGTCCAAGACGATCTCGTTCGACGACGACGCCCGCCGAAAGCTCGAGTCCGGCATGAACCAGTTGGCCGACGCCGTGCGCGTCACGCTCGGCCCGAAGGGTCGCAACGTCGTGCTCGACAAGAAGTGGGGCGCGCCGACGATCACCAACGACGGCGTTTCGATCGCCAAGGAGATCGAGCTCGAGGACCCCTACGAGAACATCGGCGCGAGCCTCGTCAAGGAGGTCGCCAAGAAGACCGACGACGTCGCCGGCGACGGCACGACCACCGCGACGGTGCTGGCGTGGTCCATGGTCCGCGAGGGACTTAGGAACCTGGCAGCAGGCGCCAATCCAGTCGGTGTCAAGCGTGGGATCGAGGCCGCGGTCGACACCGCAGTGGCCCGCATCCGAGAGGTGTCGATCGAGGTCGACTCGAAGGACCAGATCGCCCAGGTCGCAGGTGTGTCCTCGGCGGACCCCGAGATCGGCCGACTGATCGCCGAGGCGATCGACAAGGTCGGCAAGGACGGTGTGATCACCGTCGAGGAGTCCAACACCTTCGGCATGGACATGGACCTTGTCGAAGGCATGCGCTTCGACAAGGGCTACATCTCCCCGTACATGGCCACCGACACCGAGCGGATGGAGGCTGTGCTCGACGATCCCTACCTCCTGTTCGTTGCTCACAAGATCACCAACGTCCGCGACCTGGTGCCGGTCCTCGAGAAGGTCATGCAGGCGAGCCGTCCGCTGGTGATCGTCGCCGAGGACGTCGAGGGTGAGGCCCTCGCGACGCTGGTCGTCAACAAGATCCGCGGCACCTTCTCGTCGGTCAGCGTCAAGGCCCCCGGCTTCGGGGACCGTCGCAAGGCGATGCTCCAGGACATGGCGATCCTGACGGGTGGCCAGGTCATCTCCGAGGAGATCGGGCTCAAGCTGGAGGGCGTCGGCCTCGAGCTGCTGGGCTCCGCCGAGAAGGTCATCGTGACCAAGGACGAGACGACGATCATCAAGGGCGCCGGCTCCTCGGACGACCTGGACGGTCGCATCGCGCAGATCAAGGCAGAGATCGACAACACCGATTCCGACTACGACCGCGAGAAGCTCCAGGAGCGGCTGGCGAAGCTGTCGGGTGGAGTCGCTGTGCTCAAGGTGGGAGCAGCGACCGAGGTCGAGCTCAAGGAGAAGAAGCACCGGATCGAAGATGCGGTGTCGACGACCAAGGCCGCGATCGAGGAAGGCGTCGTCGCCGGCGGTGGCGTCACCCTCCTGCGGGCCCAGGACGCGGTCGAGGCTCTCGCCGCGACCCTCGACGGCGACGAGGCGACCGGGGCGAAGCTCATCGCCAGGGCGCTGTCCGGGCCGATCACCCAGATCGCTGAGAACGCCGGACTCGAGGGCGGAGTAGTCGTGGACAACGTCCGACGCCTCACCAACCCGTCCGAGGGGCTCAACGCGGCAACGGGCGAGTACGAGGACCTTGTCGCCGCTGGGATCATCGACGCCGCCAAGGTGACGCGCTCCGTGCTCCAGAACGCTGCATCGATCGCGGCGCTCTTCCTCACGACGGAGGCCGTGATCACCGACGCCCCGGAGCCTGGCGTCGGAGGCATGCCAGCCGGTATGGGCGACATGGACTTCTGATCGTCTTCACGTCCTGAATGGGTGCCGTCCTCGCCACCTTCGCCGTCGGTGTGGTGGCGGGGGCGCTCTCGGCCCTGCTCGGCATCGGCGGCGCGGTGGTCACCACGCCGGCCGTTCGTGTGCTGGGGGCCACACCGATCGAAGCGGTCGGGTCCACTGTTCCGGCCATCCTGCCGGGTGCCATCTCCGGATCGATCCGCTACGCGAAGGCGGGTCTGGTCGACTGGACCCTGGCCTTGGGTCTCGGCGTCTCGGGGGCGGTGTTCGCTCTTGCCGGCGCTTGGGTGTCGGACCTGGTCGGCGGGCGCCCGTTGATGGTGCTCACAGCTGTGCTGATGCTGTGGTCGGGTGTGTCTGTCGGCCGGGGAGCGGACCGACCTCCATCGGAGGAGGCCGAGCCGCAGGGGCCCCGGTCGGCGCTGTGGCTGATCAGCCTGGTGGGAGCAGCGTCGGGCTTCGTGGCGGGGCTGCTCGGTGTGGGCGGCGGAATCGTGATGGTGCCGGCGATGACCGGTCCGTTGCGGATACCGATGAAGCGAGCTGTTGCATCCAGTCTGGTCGCCGTCGCGATCTTCTCGGTGCCCGCCCTTGTCGCGCACCTGGTGCTGGGCCACATCGACTGGCGATTCGCGCTGCCGTTGATGGCCGGAGTGGTGCCGGGGGCACAGCTGGGCGCGCACATGACGATCGGCGCGGCAGAGCACCACGTCCGCCGCTGGTTCGGCGTGCTCGTCGTGGTCGTAGCGCTGGTGTACGGGTTCACGGAGCTGGCAGCGCTCTTCTGATGCCGTCGTAGACTCGCCCCATGACAGACGGCAGAGACCCCGAACCGTCCGTGCCTTCGATCGGCCTGGCCGTTCTGCACCTGTTCTTCCAGGTGGGGCCGCTGTGCGACCGCGACGAGGTACTGAAGGCCCTCTCGTCGGCCCGTGAAGGCGGCGATCAGGTCGTCGCGGCCGCGTCTGCTGGGCCACAAGGCCGACCTTGGGGTCCTGGCCCTCTCGTCGGACCAGTGGCGCCTGCGTGACCTGCAGACCGCCCTGGTCGACTCGGGGCTGCTGCTGGTCGACTCGTACGTGTCGTTGACCGAGGTGTCCGAGTACGCCAAGGGCATCCCGGAGGAGACCCAGCAGGCTCGGCTCTATCCGCAACTGCCACCCGAGGGGAAGCCCGTCTTCTGCTTCTACCCGATGTCGAAACGCCGCAACGTCGGAGCGAACTGGTTCGAGCTCGACTTCGAACGCCGGCGGGAGCTCATGTACGAACACGGTTCCTCGGGGCGCAAGTTCGCCGGTCGTGTCGTCCAGCTGATCACCGGCTCCACCGGTCTGGACGACTACGAGTGGGGTGTCACGCTGTTCTGCGAGCGACCGGACGACGTCAAGGACATCGTCTACACGATGCGTTACGACGTGGCATCCGCCCAGTACGGCGAGTTCGGCCCGTTCTACGTGGGCATGATCGAGTCGCCCGAGCTGGTTCTCGAGCGGATCGGCGCTTGAGCCGAGGATGACCGACGGCGAGCGTGCTCCCCGGCGTCGACGCCGGTCGGGCACTGCGGCCGTGGTGATCGCGGCACTCCTGGTCTCGGTGACCGTGTTCGGCGTCCTGGGCATCGAGCTCGTGGGCCGTCGGGTCATCGAACGCAGCGCCGCCGACATGCTCGCCCAACAGGGTGTCGATGACGCCAGCGTGCGGCTCGGCGGGCCGTGGTGGCGGCCGGTGGTCCTCACGGCGTTGCTGGGCGGCACCGTCGACGAGGTAGCGGTGGACCTCTCGGGCACCGACGTGGCGGGCGTGCAAGTCGCCCGCGCCCGTTACGTGCTCGAGGACCTCGAGGTCGCTCCCGACCTGGCCGCGAGGTCGCTGGGTGTCAGCTCGATCCGACGGGGGTCGTTCCGGCTGCTGCTCGCCCCGGACGCGGTGGGAGAGGAGCTGGGCGTCGAGGTCCGGGTGGTCGACGGCCGGCTGGTCGTGGGACCCGACGACGAGCCTGCGAAGCTCCGCGTCGAGGGTGAGGAGCTGGTGCTCGAGAGCCCCTACCTCCAGCGGATGGGTCACCCGCCGCGCATGGCGGCTCTGAGCGCGCGGTTGCTGCCGTGCCCACCGGAGACGGTGATCGTCGACGGCTACATCGCACTGGTCTGCAGCGGTGACGACCTGCCCGGGGTGCTCGACCAGTCCCTGGGTGAACCGGTCGCGGACATGCCCGCTCCACCCGAGCTCGAGCCGCCAGTCACCGCTGAGCGCGACGATGGCGACTGATCCCGGCGACACCGATGAGACCGACGACGAGCTCGCGCTGGCCCGTTACGCGACGGCACTCGCAGACGGCATCGACGCGGCACTCGACAGGTGGGTGCTGCGCTGTGTTTCCGAGCGTTGCAGCGCAGCCGGAGTGGAACTGAGTGGCGAGGATCGTGCCGGCGTAGCTGCCGCGGCCCTCGTGTGTCGGGCCGAGGTAGTGGCGAAGGTCCGTGATCTGCTCGACACCGACATCGATGCGCAGCGAACCACTCCGCTCGCCCTCGTCCGAGAAGCTGTCAGCTTCCCCACCGAAGTTCTGGTCGGCCTCGGCGTCGTGGCGCCGGAGCGCGACGAGTTCGCCGAGCGCTCGTTCCCCGCGGACCTGTACGGCCTGTCGCCGTCGTCGTTGGCCGAACTGGATCCGGCGCTTGGCGATGCCGCGCTGGCATGGGGTGCCGCCAAGGCGCATGTGCACCTGAGCCGTCGGCGTTCCGAAGGGCTCAGGTAGCTCCGTCGGTGAAGGTCCAGCCGCCGTCTATGACCGGGCGCTGCTCGAAGAACAGGCAGTCGTCCGGGCACGAGAACGGGGTTTCGTCGGCCACCTGGAGACGGCACCGCTGCACCACCTCGTCTCGCTGCAGTGTGCGGCGCGAGTAGTGCCGGCAGTCGGCGTGGACGGACATGGCCTGATCCTACGAGCTGTCGCCGGACCCGTCGCGCAGCCGTAACCGAACGGCTCGCGGGGGGAAACATCGCCGAAACACGACCTCCGTACGTTGCCTCCTCGACAGGGCGCAACCGCTGTGCCCCGAGCGAGAAGGGTCCGAAAGACAGATGGCAGAAACGCTCACAGCAGACGGTTGGGTGCTGATATCAGCGGCACTCGTACTGTTCATGACTCCAGGGCTTGCGTTCTTCTACGGCGGCATGGATCGCAGCCGCAACGTGCTGAACATGCTCATGATGAACTTCTGGTGCCTCCTGATCATCCCGATCCTCTGGGTGGTCGTCGGGTACTCGATCGCCGGAGGCAACTTCGACGCATCCTGGTTCGGCGGCTTGGACGCCGCCTTCCTGGGGAACCTGAACCTATCTACCCAGGCGGGTGTCGATGAGCTCCTGCTCGTCATCTTCCTGGGCATGTTCGCGGTCATCACCCCGGCGCTGATCTCAGGCGCGGTGGCGGACCGCATGAAGTTCGCCGCCTGGGCGGTGTTCGCCCCGGTGTGGATGCTCCTGGTGTTCGCGCCGGTGTTCAAGTGGGTCTACGGCGGCTGGCTCGGCGTGCGTGGGTCGCTCGACTTCGCCGGCGGCACCGCCATCCACGTCAACGCAGGCATCGCAGCCCTGGTCGCGGTTCTGGTCCTCGGGAAGCGCAAGGGTTGGCCGACCGAGGGGCATCCGCCGCACTCCATGCCGCTCGTCATGATCGGCACCGGCATCCTCTGGTTCGGATGGTTCGGGTTCAACGCCGGCTCGTCGCTCGCTGCGGACGGCACCGCCGTGCAGGCGTTCATGAACACCTTCCTCGCCGCTGCTGC
The DNA here is from genome assembly GCA_037045265.1 of Microthrixaceae bacterium. Classification (GTDB taxonomy): domain Bacteria; phylum Actinomycetota; class Acidimicrobiia; order Acidimicrobiales; family Microtrichaceae; genus JBAOHV01. Next base: position 43,832 of record JBAOHV010000002.1, read on the forward strand.
CGCCGGTCTTGCCTGGGCAGTCGTCGAGCGCATCAAGGACGGCCACTTCACGAACCTGGGCGCTGCCTCGGGCATCGTCGCCGGCCTGGTGGCCATCACCCCTGCCGCTGGCTACGTCTCCGGCGATGTCGCCGATCTTCATCGGGCTCGCCGCCGGTGTCATCTGCTGCTTCGCTGTGCGGCATCAAGTTCAAGGCCGGCTACGACGACGCCCTCGACGTGGTCGGCGTGCACTTCGTCGGCGGGCTCGTCGGCTCACTGCTGATCGGCCTCTTCGCCGACGCCGAGTACTTCGGTGCGGAGCACATGAGCGGCCTGTTCTACGGCGGCGGCGCCAAGCTGCTGGCCGAGCAGGCGATCGCGAACGGCGTGACCATCGTGTACTCGGGAGTCGTGACCGCCCTCATCCTGCTGGCGATCAAGGCGACCATCGGTCTGCGTGTCTCCGAAGAGACCGAGGCTGCAGGCCTGGACAACGCCGAGCACGCCGAGTCGGCGTACAACTTCGGCGAAGTCACCATGGGCCGGGCGTGAACCGGACCGCAGCGGATCGTCACCACCACCGACAGAACGAGAGGACACACACATGAAACTGGTCACTGCCATCATCAAGCCGTTCAAGCTCGATGACGTGAAGACGGCGCTCAAGAGCGCCGGCGTCGTCGGGATCACCATCAGCGAGGTCAGAGGGTTCGGCCGCCAGGGCGGTCACACCGAGACCTACCGTGGCACCGAGTACCAGGTGGACTTCCTGCCGAAGCTGAAGGTCGAGGTGGTCGTCGACGACGACGACGTACCCGGAGTGATCGACTCGATCGCCTCGGCGGCGAGCACCGACAAGATCGGTGACGGCAAGGTCTGGGTCACCGCGGTCGAGGAGATCGTGCGGATCCGTACCGGCGAAAGGGGAAGCGACGCCATCTGAGCGTCGCCGGAACCCGATGCCACCTTCGTTGCGTCGCAGCGACATCCTGGCCGACAGAACGCTCGCTGGTCGAGCGTTCTGTCGGTCGTACACCGCTCTGGTCGACGATTGGCTGATCGCACTGTTCGACCATGCCGTCGACCGGGCGGCGGTCGACGGTCAGGGGATCGCCCTGGTGGCAGTCGGGGGCCAGGGGAGGGGAGAGCTGGCCCCGCAATCCGACCTGGACCTCCTGCTCGTGTACGACCGTGGCGTGGATGACGTCGCCGCGGTCGCCGACGCCCTCTGGTACCCGATCTGGGACGAAGGGTTGAAGCTCGGCCACGCTGTGCGCACCGTGCGCGACACGCTCACGCTGGCGGCCGAGGACCTGGAGACGGCGACGGCGTTGCTGAGTGCCCGACACCTGGCGGGGGACCGTCTGCTCAGCGACGAGCTGATCGAGAAGTCGCGCTCGGCCTGGCGTCGGCGAGGACGGCGGTGGCTCGAGGTCCTGAGCCGTTCGGTCAGCGACCGTCACCACAGCGCCGGCGAGGTCGCCTTCGACCTCGAGCCGGATCTGAAGGACGGTCGTGGCGGGCTCCGCGACGTACACGCGCTGCAGTGGGCGGTCGCCGCAGGTGCCGAGATCGATCCGGCCACGGCCGCGTCGTTGGCCGAGCACCACGACACCCTGCTGGCGGTACGTGTCGAGCTGCACCGGATCTCGCCCAAGCCTGGTGACCGGCTGATGCTGAGCGACCAGGACGAGGTCGCCGCGCGCACCGGCGATGCCGATGCGGACGCGCTGATGGCGCGGGTCGCCGCTGCCGGCCGGTCGATCGCCTGGGTCAGCGACGAGAGCTGGGACTACATCGACCTGCGGTCCGGTGGAGGTCTCAAGGACCGCCTCCGCCGCGAACGCCATCTCGAGGGCGGCGTGGTGGTGCGCAACGGGCGGGTGGCGCTCGCCGACAACTCGGCATCACAAGAGGACCCGTCGGCGCTGTTCCACCTGGCCCTCGGGGCTGCCCGGTCCGCCCGCCGGATCGATCCCGCCGCACTGGGACTCCTGGCGTCCACGCCTGCGATGGCGGAGCCGTGGCCCGCCGAAGCACGGCGGTTGTTCGTGGAGCTGCTCCTGAACGGGCCGGCGTCGATCCCGGTGATCGAGACCCTGGACCAGGTGGGGCTGTGGGAGCGGCTGCTGCCCGAGTGGGCGGCCGTGCGCAGCCTGCCGCAGCGCAACGTCTTCCACCGCTACACCGTCGACCGCCACCTCCTCGAGTGCAGCGCCGAGGCGGCGTCCGTGTCGCACCGCACCCCGCGCCCCGACCTGCTCGTCGTCGGCGCACTCCTTCACGACATCGCCAAGGGGCTTCCCGGCGACCACAGCGAGGTCGGTGCGAGGATGGCGGGGGCCATCGCGACCAGGATGGGGTTCGACGACGGCGACGCCGACACGATCGCATTCCTGGCCCGCCACCACCTGCTTCTGAGCGATGTTGCGACGAGGCGCGACCTGGACGACCCCGCGACGGTTCAGATGGTCGTCGACGTGGTCCGCACCCCCGAGCGGCTTGCACTCCTGCGGGCCCTCTCCGAAGCAGACGGTCTGTCCACGGGTCCGACCGTGTGGGGCCCGTGGAAGGCACAGCTCGTCGATCAGCTCGCGACCCGCGTGGCGCAGGCGCTGATCGGGGATTCTCCACGCCCCGGTGAGAACGGCGGCTTCCCGTCCGAGAGCCAGCGAGAGCTCATGTGCGCAGGAGGCCTCCAGGTCCGCGCCCGAGGGCGACCGGCTGACGGTCGTCGGTCCGGACCGGCGCGGGCTGTTCTTCCGGATCGCGGGTGCGCTGTCGCTGCACGGGTTGGACGTGATGGCGGCGAACGCGTGGTCCGAGGACGGTGTCGCCCTGGACGAGTTCCGGGTGGCCCTCGACGGATCCGATGTCGTCCCTTGGGACACCGTCGAACAGGACATCGTCCGGGCGCTCGAAGGACGTCTCGCCATCCAGGCGCGCCTGGACGAGAGGGCGCGATCGGTGCGGCGCCGGGGGGCAGTCGGGGTCAGCCAGTTCCCGCCCAGGGTGCGCTTCGACAACGACACCGCGTCCTTCGCGACGGTGCTCGAGGCGGTGGGACCAGACCGGTTCGGTCTGCTGCACGAACTCACCCGGGCGCTGGCCGACATGGACCTGGACGTGTCGTCGGCGAAGATCCACACCATGGGCGGCGACGTCGTCGACACCTTCTACGTGACCGACGCCGCCGGGCAGAAGGTCACCGACGCCGAGCACCAGGACGAGATCCGTCGAGCTCTCATGCACGTGCTGGATCCGAGCGGGTGAGCTTCCTCCGCTAGCCTCGACACGATCTGGTGTGCCGGGAAGTCTGGTCGGCGTCGTCCTGACCGCGTCCCGAGAGGGGGTTCCTCTGCTCACCGATCCGCTCGCCCCACTGCTCATGCTGGCCGTCGCCGCGGCGGCGACGCCCGTTCTCGTGAGGGCAATCGGGGCCAGGGCGTTCCATTTGGCGGCACTCGCTCCGCTGGCCGTGCTCGTCTGGGCCGCAGCGAACTGGTCCGCAGTGGTGGACGGCCACGGCCCCAGCGGATCGGTCGAGTGGGTGCCGGCGTTGGGGCTGACGCTCGGGTTGCGCCTCGACGGACTGTCGGTCCTGATGGTCGGGCTCGTCGCGGGGGTGGGTGCGATGGTGCTCACCTACGCCGGCTCATACTTCGACCAGGACGACCACGACGACCAGGACGACCGGGCGTTGGGTCGGTTCGGTATGACGATGCTGTTGTTCGCCGCGGCGATGGTCGGGCTGGTCATGGCCGAGGATCTGTTCTCCCTGTTCCTGTTCTGGGAGCTCACCTCGGTCGCGTCCTACCTGCTGATCGGGACCGACGACCGTCGCTCAGCTGCACGCTCCGGGGCGCGCCAGGCGCTGCTGATCACCGGTATGGGTGGCCTGGCGATGCTCGGTGGGTTCATCGTGCTCGGCCAGGAGTCGGGCACGTGGTCCGCTGGCAGTCCTGCTCAGCGATCCCCCGTCCGGGCGTGCGGTCGACGTGGCGCTCCTGTTGGTGCTGGTCGGGGCGTTGACCAAGTCCGCCCAGGCGCCGTTCCACTCATGGCTACCCAGGGCGATGGCCGCACCGACCCCGGTCAGCGCCTTCTTGCACTCGGCGACGATGGTGACCGCAGGGGTCTACCTGATCGCCCGGTTCTCGCGGGCCGTTCTCGGAGTCGGTCGTATGGCGTCCGGCCGTCATCTGTGCCGGTGGGGCCTCGATGCTCATCGGCGGCTACCGGGCCCTGCGTCAGCACGACCTCAAGGCCGCTGCTGGCGTACGGCACGGTCAGCCAGCTCGGCCTCATGACCTTGCTGTTCGGGGTCGGAACTACCGCGGCGGCAGCTGCCGGATGCCTGCTGCTACTCGCCCACGGCGTGTTCAAGGCGGCGCTGTTCATGGTCGTCGGCATCGTCGACCACCAGACCCACACCCGCGACATCCGTCACCTGGAGGGGCTCGGGCGGCGTTGGCCACTCCTCTGCGCGACCGTGGCACTGGCGGCCGCTGTCCATGGCCGGCATCCCACCGCTGATCGGCTTCGTGGCCAAGGAATCGGCGCTGACCGCCATAGGCGAGGTGCATGCCGGTTGGGGGCCCTGGCTGCTGGCCGCGGTGGTGGTGGGCGTCGGCGCTCACCGTCGCCTACAGCGCACGATTCGTCTGGGGGGCGTTCGGACCGGTCGAGGGTTCCCAGCGCCCCGAAGCGGTCATCGACCGTGCCCCGACTCCGTCGATCCGGTTCGCCGCACCAGCCGTGGCGCTCGCTGCTCTGGGGCTCCTGAGCGGGCTCGTCCCGACCTCGCTCGAGTCCCTGGTGGACACGGCGACCGAGTCGCTACGCCTCGGCGATCCCGCTGTACACCTGGCCCTCTGGCACGGCCCGACGACCGCGCTGGTTCTGTCGGCGCTGGCGATCTGCACCGGGGCGCTGCTGTTCGTCGAGCGGCGCAGGATCGAACGCGCCCAGTCCAGGGCGCCGCGCTTCGCAAGCGCGGCAGGGAGCGTACGACGCCATCGTGAAGGGCGTGCTCGAGGTGGCCGACGTGGTGACCGCTGCGGTTCAGCACGGGTCGCTTCCTGTCTACTTGGGCGTCATCCTCCTCACGGTCGTCGTCGGCCCGCTGGTTCCGTTGGCGGGGGGCTTCGAGCTGCCGGACCTGGTTGCCGCGGCAGTCGCCGGTGCAGGTGGTGATCGCGGTGGTGATGATCACCGCCGCGATCGCGGTCACACGCTGCCCGGCGCCGTATCGACGCCGTGTTGTTCGTCGGTGCGGTCGGCTACGGGATGGCGGCGATGTTCGTCGTCCAGGGAGCCCCCGACCTGGCCATCACACAGCTGCTGATCGAGACCCTCGGAGTAGCCGTCTTCGTGCTCGTCTTCAGACACCTGCCCGACGAGTTCCGTCCTTCCCCCGTCCGGATCCCCAGGGTGTTCGTCGCTGTTGCGGCCGCCGTGTTCGCCTTCGTGTTGACGCTCGCGGCGACGGGCGCCAGGTCGGAACAGCCGATCTCGACCGAGTACCTGTCCCGGGCGGGCTCGGACGCGGGTGCCGACAACGTGGTGAACGCGATCGTGGTCGACTTCCGGGGTTTCGACACCCTCGGCGAGATCACCGTGCTGGTCGTGGCGTCCTTGGGGGTCGCGGCACTGGTGCAGCGGTCCAGGACGGACCCGTCGTGAGGCGGTCGCAGATACTCGACGTCGGTGTGCAGCTGGTGTTCCACACGCTGCTGGTCGTCTCGCTGTACTTCCTGCTGGCGGGTCACGACCGCCCCGGCGGCGGGTTCGCCGGTGGGCTGGTCGCGTCCAGCGCCGTCTGCCTCTGCTACGTGGCAGGCGGAGACGCGGCGGTGCGCGCAACGGTACGTGTGCGCTCCACGACCTTGCTCGGCGCCGGTCTGATGCTCGCTGCTCTCACTGCGGTGGTCCCGCTCGTCGCCGGCCAGCAGGCCCTGCAGTCGAACTCGCTGAAGGCCGACCTGGCTCTGGTAGGGACGGTGAAGCTGTCGAGCGTCCTGGTGTTCGACAGCGGCGTCTACCTGGTTGTCGTGGGCATGGTCCTGTTGCTGCTCGAGCAGTTGGGCGCGGCAGACGGAGAACCGCGATGAGCCTCACCGCGGCCGTGGTCGTGGCAGTGCTGTTCGGTGCCGGTGTGTACCTGCTCCTCGGGCGGAGCCTCAGTCGCATCATCCTCGGCCTCGTGCTGATGGCGCACGCCGCCAACCTCCTCCTGATGGTGGTCGGAGGTGCAGGCCGCCCGCCGCTCGTCGGTGAGTTCGAACAGGGTGAGAAGGTCGCCGACCCGCTGCCCCAGGCGCTGGCGCTGACCGCGATCGTGATCAGCTTCGGTGTCACGGCGTTCCTCCTGGCACTCGCCCGCCGCAGCTGGGTGCTCAGCCGTGACGACCGTGTGGGCGACGACGTCGAGGACCGACGGATCGTCGGTGTGGCAGACCGCTGGCTGGCGCGTCGGTGGAGGCGGGAGCGTTGAACGCGCTTCTCGCCGTTCCGGTTCTGGTGCCGCTCGCAGCGGCGGGAGCATGTGTCGTCGCGTACCGTCATCGCCTCGCCCAGCGGTTGATCGCACTCGGCGCGCTCGCGGTGGTCCTGGTCGACGCGGTCGTGTTGCTGGCGAGAGTCGAGGCCGACGGGGTGCAGGTCGCCCAGATCGGTGCGTGGCCGGCTCCGATCGGCATCACCATGGTGGCGGACCTGTTCTCGGCCTTGCTGTTGGTGATCAGCGTCGCCACCGTCCTGGCGGTACTCGTCTTCGCGATCGGTCAGCCCGGGGCCGACGACGACCAACCTGTCTTCCACCCGGTGTACCTGGTGCTCAGCGCCGGGGTGGCCATGTCGTTCCTCACCGGCGATCTGTTCAACCTGTTCGTCGCCTACGAGGTGACGCTGGTGTCGAGCTACGTGCTGATCACGCTCGGCGGGAAGCTCGAACAGGTGCGCGCTGGCATGACCTACGTGGTCATCAATCTGTTGGCTTCGACGCTGTTCGTCGCCACCGTCGCCTGGATCTACGCCGCGACGGGCACGCTGAACCTGGCCGACATGGCAGGTCGCACCGAGGCACTTCCCGACGGCGTTCGCAGTGCTTTGAGTGTGCTGCTGCTCCTGGTGTTCGGGGTGAAGGCCGCGATCTTCCCGCTGTTCTTCTGGTTGCCGGACTCGTATCCGACCGCGCGGACTCCGGTGACCGCAGTGTTCGCGGGCCTGCTGACCAAGGTCGGCATCTACTCGATCGTTCGCACCCAGACGCTGCTCTTCCCCGAGACCAGACCGTCCACGCTGCTGCTGGTACTCGCCGGGGCGACCATGGCCGTCGGGGTGCTCGGCGCGATCGCCCAGAACGACATGAAGCGAATCCTGAGCTTCCACGTCGTCAGCCAGATCGGCTACATGGTCATGGGCCTCGGGCTCTTCACGGTGTCGGGTCTGGCCGGCACGGTGTTCTTCATCGTGCATCAGGTGCCGGTCAAGACGTCGTTGTTCCTGGTGACCGGGCTCGTCGAGGAGAGCGCCGGGGCGACGGCGCTGGACCGCGTGGGTGGCATGCTCCGCCGCACACCGCTCGTCGCGTGGCTCTTCCTTCTCGCAGCCCTGAGCCTCGCCGGCATCCCGCCGCTGTCTGGATTCGTGGGCAAGCTCGCCATCCTCGAGGCCGGCGTGGACGCGAGTCGCTACGCCATCGTCGGCGTGGCGCTGGTGGTGAGCCTGCTCACGCTGTTCTCCATGGTGAAGATCTGGAACGGCGTGTTCTGGGGTTCACCCGAGGACCCGACGCTGCGCCTCGTCTCCGCAGCGCCCGGGGAGCGGCTCAGGGTGCCGTGGTTGATGAGCGGCGCGACAGTCGCACTTGTCGGTCTCACCATCGGGGTCGCCCTGTTCGGCGGTCCCATCTACGAGCTCTGCGAACGAGCGGCGCAGACCCTGGTGCACCCCGGTGACTACACGACGGCGGTGCTCGGATGAGGCCACACCAGCGCCCGACGCGGAACCTGGCGGTCCATTGCCTGCTCGTCGTCTGGCTGGCCGTCGTCTGGGTGATGCTCTGGGGTGAGCCCTCGGCGGTCGACGTGGTGGGTGGCCTGGTCCTCGGTGGCGCGCTGGTCGCGCTCTTCCCACTGCGGCTGGGGTCAGCGGAGCCGGTCGGGTCGGGTGCCAGGGTGAGACCGCTGGCGCTGTTGCGGTTCGCCCTGTGGTTCGCCGGCGCGTTGGTGATGGCGAGCCTCCAGGTCGCCGCACAGGTGCTGCGCCCGCGGCCGGTCCTGTCCCAGGGGATCGTGGCGGTCCCGATGCGTGCCGCTTCTCCACTGGTCGTGTCGGTCGTGGCGAACACGATCACTCTCACACCGGGGACCCTGACCATCGAGGTCTCCGGCCCCGACACACCTGACCCGTCCAACCCGCCGGTGCTGTACGTGCACTGCCTGGTCACGGGCGACCCCGAAGCGGTCCGGGCCGACGGGCGTCACCTGGAGGATCGGGTCGTGCGCGCTCTGGGCACCGCAGCCGACCGCTCGGCCATCGCTCAGGAGACCACCCCGTGAGCGCCGCTGCGAACATCGCCTTCGTGCTCCTCTGCATCGGGTCGATCGCCGCTCTCGTCAGGTTGGTCAGAGGGCCGTCCACGGCTGACCGCGTGGTCGCCACCGACCTGCTGCTCACCTATCTGGTGCTGGCCACAGCGGTGCTGGCAGCGCGGCGAGGGTCGCGGCGAGTACCTGGAGGTGATGCTGGTGGTGGCGATAGTCGGCTTCCTGGGCACGTCGATGGTCGCCCGTTTCGTCGAGCGGAGGGGAGCATGACCGTCGTGGCGTCGGTGCTGGTGGTCGCCGGAGCGGCGCTGGCGATGATCGGTGGGATCGGTGTCCTTCGTCTCCCCGACGTCTTCGCCCGCATGCACGCTGCAACCAAGGCGCCGACGTTGGCGTTGGTGATGGTTGCAATAGGGGCAGCCGTCCGAGTCGGCGGGGCGTCCGACGTGATGTTCCTGGTGCTGGTCGTGGTTCTGCAGCTCGCCACCGCACCCGTCGGCGCCCACCTGATCGGGCGGGCGGCCTACGCGTCGGGTGACCAGCTCTCGACGGACACGGTCATCGATGACCTGGCAGACGCAGCCGAGCTGGCCGATCCGGACACCTGACGTGCCCGGCTACTGGTCGCGCAGGTAGCGCTCGACCTCTTCGACCATGTCGTCGGCCGACTGCACGGCGAGCTCGTTCTGGTCGTGCTGCTCCTCGAGCTGACGGACGTACTCGGCGGTCGCCTCGTCCTCGTCGACCAGCTGGCTGATCTCGTGCTCGTAGGCGGCGGCCTCGAGGGTCAGCTCCATCGTCGGCACGGACGTGTCGAGCAGGCCGGTCGCCCGTTCCACCAGCGCCAGAGCGGCCTTCGGTGACGGTGCGGAGGGCACGTACGACGGCACGGCGGCCCACAGCGAGGCGGAGTCGATCCCGGCAGCTGCGCACTCGGTGTGCAGCACCCCGACGATCCCGGTCGGCCCTTCGTAGTGCGACGGCTCCAGGTCGAGCCGGTCTATCAGCGCCGGGTCGTAGGCGTTCCCGAACACAGCGGTTGTCCGGCTGTGGGCAACTTCGGCGAGCAGGGCTCCCAGGGTCAGCACCATCGAGCATTCGAGGGCGGTTGCCACTTCGAGCACCTGAGCGCAGAAGGTGCGCCACTTGAGCTGTGGTTCGACCCCGCGCAGCAGGACGACCCCACCGGTCTCCTCGGGGTGGGCCCACGAGAACGTGTTGGTGGGCCAGTCGATGGAGCGGGTGACGCCGTCGCTCAGGCGCACGATCGGACGAGTGGCGGTGAAGTCGTAGAAGTCCTCGGGGTCGATCGACGCGAAGTCCTCCGCTCCCCAGTGACGGCCCAGGTGCGACACCGCAGCAGTGGCGGCGTCGCCGGCGTCGTTCCACCCCTCGAACGCGGCGATCAGCACGGGTGCGTTGCCCGAAGGGGTAGACGACCAGTTGAGATGCGCCACGATCTCACCGTATCGGCGGCGTCCTAGCATTCCCACCCATGATCTGGGTAGAAGAGTGCGAGTCCGTCACAGACGAGTTGGTCCAGGCGATGGAGGCGCTGATCCCGCAGCTGTCTTCATCGTCGCCGCCGCCTAGCGTCGATGAGCTGGCCGAGATCGTCGGGTCCGACGCGACGCACCTGCTGTTGGCCCGCGACGGCGACGGCCCGGGGCTGGGTGGCCGCATCGTCGGGTCGATGACATTGGCCGTGTTCCGCATCCCGACCGGCGTACGTGCATGGATCGAGGACGTCGTGGTCGACGGGGATGCAAGGGGACGAGGGGTGGGCGAGGTCCTGAACAGGGCTGCTCTCGACGTGGCGGCCCGCCGCGGCGCCCGCACCGTCGACCTGACGTCACGTCCGAGTCGCGAGGCGGCGAACCGGCTCTACCGACGCATCGGGTTCGTGCAGAGAGAGACGAACGTCTACCGCTACAGCGGGGACTGACCCAGGTGGTCGAGCACCTGGGCCCAGCCGCCGTCTCGCGCTGGGCCGATCACGTGGTCGGCCCGCTCCAACGCCGCCGGGTGCGAGCCGTGGGGCACCAGCGAGACCGCCGCGCCGTCGAGCAGCTCCACGTCGTTGGGGCCGTCACCCAGGGCCAGAACACCCGCGGGGTCTAGGTCGAGGTGCTCGCAGTAGGCCAGCACCCCGTCCCACTTGGAACGCAGGCGCGGCGCGACGGTCAGTGACACCATCCCCGGGTGGTCCAGTGAGCGGTCCAGGTGGGTCACGCCCGACTTGCCGATCGATGCCGCCGCGCGGACAGCTATCCCGTGCTCGACGCCGATCAGGCTGAACCCCAGCACGTTGCCGGAGCCGATGGCCTCACGCGTGTCTCCATGACGGGCCGAGGACGCCAGCGCCGCGACGTGAAGGGGGTTGGTCGACGGGGAAGGCCCGAGGACCACTTCGTGGGCCGGATCATCGATGTAGACGACCGGGTCGAGGTCGACTGCACGGAACGCCTCGAGCACGGCTGCCGCTTCTTCGTCCGGGTAGTGCGCCCGGTGGAAGCGCGTGCCGTCGGGGAGCACCCCGAGCGCTCCGTTGAGCACCACGACCGGGGCGCTCAGGCCGTGTGCGTCGAGGGGGCCCAGTGTCGTCCCCAGTCGGCGGCCGGTCGCCACGAGCAGCGGCACCCCCCGCGCCTGGACCTCGGCGAACGCGGCCCTGACCGGCTCCGGCACGTGGTCGTCGGTGTGCCACAGCGTTCCGTCGAGGTCGGTGACGACGAGGCTGACCGTTTCGGAGGGCATTGCGGCATTCTGTCGCAGAGCGACGAAACCGTTCGATCCCTTTGCTGGTCCTACACCCCGATGCGGAACTTGTCTCGAACGCTCTGGTCGGTGTGGTCCTGGTTCGTCTTCGGCACCTGCGTGGTGCTCTGGCTGCCGATGATGGCGATCGTATGGGTCGTCACGGCGCCGTTCGACCCTCCCCGCTACTGGACCGGCTATCTGTTCAGGAAGCTCCCGGTCGTTCACCAGAAGCTGAATCCGATGTGGAGGTTCGAGGTGGGCGGCGACATGCCGGCGGACCCGCGGAACCCGTACGTGATGGTCTCCAACCACGAGTCGTTCGTGGACATCCTCTTGATCAGCCACCTTCCGTGGGAGATGAAGTGGCTGTCGAAGAAGGAGAACTTCGCCATCCCGGTGGTCGGTTGGCTGATGCGCATGGCCCGTGATGTCGAGCTCGACCGCGGCGATTCCACCAGCGGTGCCAAGGCCATGCAGGAGTGCCGCAAGCGCCTGGATGAGCACGTCTCGGTGATGATCTTCCCGGAGGGCACCCGGTCGGTCACGGGCGATCTGCTGGCGTTCAAGGATGGCGCCTTCCGCCTGGCGATAGAGGCCGGGGTGCCGATCCTTCCTCTGGCCGTGCACGGAGCTGCCTCCGCGCTGCCCAAGCACGATTGGCGCTTCGGCCGCTCGACAGCCGAGGTCCGGGTGCTCGAGCCGATCAGCACCGAGGGCCTCACCCTCGACGACGTGGCGCAGCTCAAGCAGCAGGTTCGTGAACGGATCGTGGCGGAGCTGTCCGACATGGGCCGTAGCTTCGAACAACCGGCTGCCGCCTGAACCGGCTCAGCTGTCGCCGGCCCCTTCTTCCTCGCGCAGGCGCGGTGTCAGGAACCTGTCGCTCTTCAGTCCGGTCTTGTCGGCGTAGAAGTCGCGGATCCGGTCCATGTCGGCCACCAGGTCGCCGCTCGGATGCAGCACCAGGCCGAAGCCGCCGCTGCGGCTCGCCTTGTCGACGTACGCGCAGACGATGGGCACATCGGCCAGCTCAGCGATCCGGTAGAAGCCCGACTTCCAGTACTCGACCGGGCTGCGGGTTCCTTCTGCTGGAACCACCAGGGCCAGCCGGTCGTGGCGGCCGAACTCGTCAGCCAGGTCGCCGACCAGGCCCTGTGGGCTCGAGCGCTGCACCGAGATGCCGCCCATGGCCCGGAAGAACGGTCCGAGGACCTTGTTGAACATCTGCGCCTTGCCGAGCCAGCGCATGTGGACCCCCATCACCTCGGCCATGGCCATGGTGACGGGGAAGTCCCAGTTGCTGGTGTGCGGCGCTGCGATGACGACGCATCGATCCGGAATCGGCTCCTGCACGACGGTCTTCCAACGGAAGAGGAACAGCCAGATCCGGGCGAGCAGCAGGCGCATCCACGAACCGTAGAGCCAGTCGTCGCTCAGACCGGCATCAGTCTGAAGATGCCCTTGCCCAGGCTGATCACCAGCACTTCTGCGTTGCTGTCGGTCGCGAACGACACGATCTCCCACGGGTGATCGGTGAGCTGGGACTCGACGAACGAGTCGCCGTCACGGCCGAGCGCCCGGACACCTCCTTCGCAGATGTCCGCGAACAGGAACTGACCGTCGAGACCGGGGATGCGTTCGCCGCGGTACACAACTCCTCCGGTGATCGAGCAGCCCCGGTCCCGGCCGTAGGTGAAAACCGGTTCGACGAACGGGCCGTCGCTCGCTCCACCCGGGGCGGGGTCCGCGTCGTCGAACTCCTCGGTGCCCTCATAGAGGTCCCATCCGAAGTTCTTGCCATCTGCTTCGACATCGGCGGCGGGGATCCAGTTGATCTCCTCGAAGCTGTCCTGGCCGACATCCGCGATCCAAAGATCGCCGGTCAGCGGGTCGAACGTGAAGCGCCACGGGTTGCGCAATCCGCTCGCCCAGGCGGCGTCCTCAGGGTCATCGGGCGGTGATGCCGGGTCGAAGCGCAGCATCTTTCCGAGCGCGGTCGACGGATCCTGGGCGCGTCCCTCCGGGTCGCCGCCGGAACCGCCGTCGCCGAGCCCGAAGTACAACAACCCGTCGGGGCCGAACTCGATGTGTCCGCCGTTGTGGTTCCAGTAGGGCTGCTCGACCTGGATCAGCTTGCGGCGACTGCTCGGGTCGGCGAACCACGCGCCGTCGCGCTGCTCCAGGGTGAACTCGTCCACCTGGCTGGCGGCCTCGCCGTCGGTGTAGCTGGCATAGAGGTGGGCGCCGTCGGGCGACAAGGCGATTCCGAGCAGGCCCCGTTCCGCCTCGGTCGACTCGACATCGTCGGTCAGGTCGATCACCGGCTCGTCGGTCACGACGAGCCGGTCGCCGTCAGGCAACGCCGAGACGATCAGGCCGGCCCGCTCGGCGATGATGATCGCGTCGCCCTCGGGTGCGGCGACGGCGGCGATGGGCTTGTCCACGTCGGCCTCGGTGTCCACCATCTCGACGCTCACCGCGGCCCCGGGCGCTGGGACGTCCTCCCGGGTGGTGGCCATGTCGCTCGTCGTCGATACCGCCCCGTCGGCGGAGTCGCCACACGATGCCGCCATTACGGCGAGTGAGCTGACTGCGGCTAGGAGCAGTCGGGTTCCAGGTGTTCTCATGGCACAATCATCGGCCGTGGACCGCCCCGCTGGAGGTCACCCGATGATGGGGCCCGTCGTTCGGTGCTCCGGTAGAGTCTGCGCAGTGAATATCTCGCCGTCGTCGGTGCTCACCCATGCCCGCTCGCCCGAGGGACGCAAGCAGCTCCGCTACGCCGGGGTCTCCATCGTCTTCGTACCGCTCGGCCAGGTGCTCATCCAGTTGCTCGGTGCGCTCGCGTACACCCAGACGGTGAACGGCGTGCAGGAGACGAACTGGGTCGCCGCGTCGATCACCAGCGCCGCGATCCTGACGGTCCCGAACTTCTTCGCCAACAAGCACTGGGTGTGGAAGGACACCTCCAAGGACAACCTGCGTACACAGGTCATCGTCTTCTGGGTTGCCGCGATGCTCGGTGTGAGCTTCGCCACGGGGCTCACGCTCCTGGTCGACTGGATGATCGAGAGCCACGGTTGGATCGAGAAGGTGGCGGTGTTCTTCGCCCAGCTCGCCGGGTTCGGCATCGTGTGGCTGGGGCGCTACGTCATCCTCGACCGTTGGATCTTCAAGGTCACCCACCACGGCGAGGAGCCGGGTGAGGAAGACCTCGAGATGATGCACGGCGACCTGCCGATCTGAACGGCGAACCAGTGATGGATCCGGTCAGGCGTCAGGCGGCAGAAGCGGCGCGTGGTTTCATGCCTGCCGACGAAGGACTGGCCTTGTACGAGGCCGGCCTCGAGGCGACACGCCGAGTGCCGGGCGCCCCGCTGCTCGAGGTCGGCTCCTACTGCGGCAAGTCGACGGTGTATCTGGGTTCAGCGGCCGCCGAGGGCGACACCGTGCTGGTGGCTGTCGACCACCACCGGGGTTCGGAGGAGAACCAGCCCGGTTGGGAGTGGCACGAACCTGACCTGGTGGATCCCGAGTTGGGGGTGATGGACACGCTTCCGTGGTTCCGTCGAACCGTCCACCGCGCCGGGGTCGAGAGCCACGTCGTCGCGGTCGTAGGTGACTCCCCGACGGTGGCGCGCGTCTGGTCCACCCCTTGTGCGCTGGTGTTCATCGACGGCGGCCACGGCGAGCAGCCCGCGGCGCTCGACCACGAGCTGTGGACACCGCATGTGGCGCCGGGTGGCCTGCTCGCGATCCACGACGTCTTCCCCGATCCGGCCGACGGGGGCCGCCCGCCCTACGAGCAGATCTACCTGCCGGCGATTCAGTCCGGACGTTTCGTCGAGGTCGGTTCGACCGGTTCGCTGCGGGTGCTGGAACGGGTCTGAGAATCGGTGCGAAGGCCTACGCCAGCCGCCTTCGCCAGCGAAACCGGGTCGAGACCGGCTTCTTCGCGTCGGTGTCGGGCCCGTGCCGACGAGCGCCACACCAACACGACGATCACGGCGATCGCGACCAGGACCATCCAGAAGAGTGCTGCCTGGCGTGAGCCCCCCGGCTCTCCGGAGTTGACGGGTGTCGCACCCGAGTTCGGCTTGGGCAGGCTGTTGCCGAGGTCCCGGTTGTCGGTCGGCAGGGTCGAGGTCGTCTGAACGCTCGGCTCGGCCTGCGAGGAAGCAGCGACTGTCGCTCCCACCGGAGCGGCAGCGCCGAAGATGGAGGCGCCGAGAAGCAGCGCGGCGGCGACCGCCAGGGTGACGTGGGGGCGAGGGGTCATCGAAGGAGTCTCCCGCGGTTCAGCCCGATACGTCGGGCAGGGCGGCGTGGTCGGTGAACAGCGTCGCGGTGGCGGACTCGCCACCGAGGGCATCGGCGGCCAGCACGACCGCGGCTGCGGTGTATGTGGACTGCTCTCCCCCGGGGAAGTTGACCTCCTCGGGAACGACGATCCCGGTCCAGTAGCGCTCGTTGGGGTCACGCAGTCGCTGGGCCCACCCGAACAGACGCAGGGCACCGGCGCGATCACCGACGGCCAGGTGGGCGATCGCGCACTCGCACGTCTCGGCCGCGGTGATCCACGGGCGGTCCGACACGCAGCGGATGCCCCAGCCGTCGATGGTGAAGGCTTCGCTGCGGTGGTCCAGGCGTTCGCGGCCCGTCTCTCCGCGGATCACGCCGCACAGAACCGGGTAGTACCAATCCATGGCCCAGCGGTGCTTCGGGGCGAACGCGTCGGGGTCCTCACGGATGACCCGGTCCAGTCGGGCCGCGCCGAGCTCCCAGTTGGGGCGTTCGTGGCCGAGCTCACGGGCGACCGCTATGGCGCAACGCAGGCTGTGGCAGATCGATGACGAGCCGGTCAGCAACGCGAAGGTGAACGGGGTCGAATCGGCGTGGCGTGCCCAGATGATCTCCCCGCGGGGCTGCTGCAGCGCGAGCACGAAGTCGGTCGCGTCGCGCACCATCGGCCACAGCTCTTCGAGCGTGCCCCGGTCGCGGTAGGTCAACCAGTGGAACCAGACCCCGGCAGCCACGTAGGCGACGCAGTTGGCGTCGAGCTTGTCATTCTCGATCCCGTCCGCGACGTAGTACTGGTGCCAGGAACCGTCCTCGCGCTGGAGCGACTGGAGCCACTCCAGGCCGCGCTCGGCGCCCGATCGGTGCCCGCCGAGCATCAGAGCCATGAGCGCCTCGGTGTGGTTCCACACGTCAGCGTGGCCACCCGGGAACCAGGGAACCATGCCGGTGGGTAGCTGCCACTCGGCTATGGCGTCGACGGTCGCACAGAGTTGCTCGGCGGTGACCAGCTCGTCGATGTCGACGAGTGACGGGGCGGCCTCAGCCACGGACGCCGGCGGTCTCGGGGGCGGGCGCTGCGAAGTTCACCTTGGCACGGCCGGCGCTCTCCGGTCGCGCGTCTGCCTCGGTCGCCGTGGATCCGGAACCGCCTGTCGTGGGCTTGGCCGAGTAGACGACGACGCTCTTGCCGAGCACCGGATTCAGGAGACGCTCGGTGGTCCGGGTGAGAGCGGGGGCCTTGGCGATGTCCCAGACCAGCAGGCGGTGGTAGGCCTGCACGAGCGGGTGCACGTCGTTGGTGGGGCCGATCAGGCACTTGAGCCACCAGTACGGCGAATGCAGAGCGTGGGCCCGGTGAGACGCTCCGGGCTCGAGCCCTGCGCCGCTCAGTCGGTGGCGGAAAAGCTGCTCGGTGTAGATGCGCACGTGACCGCCAGCGGCCAGCGGCGCGTGGTACTCGGCGGACAACGCCCAGCAGATCTTCTCGGGGAACCAGGCGGGAACGGTCGCGGCTAGTACCCCGCCTGGCTTGAGCACGCGGCGGATCTCGGCCATGGCGCCCGTGTCGTCGGGGATGTGCTCGAAGACCTCGGAGCAGATCACCCGGTCGAAGGTGTCGTCGGGGAACGGCAGGTGCAGCGCGTCGCCGTTGAGCGCGACGCCCAGTCCGTCGGCTGGCGCTTCGCCGGCCTCGCGCATCGCCCAGAAGAGCTTGCGCACGTCGCCTAGCTCGCTGAAGTCGTAGTCGAGTGAGATGACCCGGGCACCGCGCCGGAAGCACTCGAAAGAGTGCCGTCCCGCGCCTGCGCCCATGTCGAGAACCAGGTCATCGGCTCGCAGGCCGAGCAGGTCGTAGTCGACGGTCAGCACGTCAGCCCCTCCACGGGTTGGCGGCCGCGTCGTCGAGGAGCGCCCGGTAGTGGTCGACGGTGCGCACCGCGGTGTGGCGCCAGCTCCAGCGGTTGATTACACGGTCGCGGCCGGCAGAGCCGATGCGCAGAGCGCCGGTCGGGTCGTCGAGCGCACGACGGATGCCGGCGGCGAGCGACTCGCTGTCACCGGGAATCGTCATGTAGCAGGTCTCTCCGTCGGACCCGGCGACCTCGGGGATGGCGCCGCCGGTGGTGGCCACGAGCGGACAGCCGGTGCTCATGGCTTCGATCGCGGGCAGCGAGAAGCCCTCGTAGAGCGACGGTACGACGGCGCAAGCGGACTCGTTGTAGAGCTCGACGATCCGCTCGTCGCTGATGCCGGAGACGAACTCCACCGCCCCCTGCAGGCCCAACTGCTCGATCGTGCGCTGAGCGGCAGAGCCTTCCTTGAGGCGGCCGACCATGACGAGCTTGAGCTCGGGGCGATCGGCGCGCAGCTTGGCCAGGGCCTCGAGAAGGTAGCGCTGACCCTTCATCGCGACGTCCGACGACGCGGTCGAGATGATCTGGTTCGGCTTGCGCTCGATGCCCGGGATCGGGACGAAGAGGTCGGGGTCGACACCCACCGGCACGATGAACAGCTTCTCGGGCGACACCTGATGGTCGCGGCAGATGTCGTCGTAGGAGTTGCGGGACACGGTGATGACCCGACGCAGGCGCTTGGCGACCCGCGTCTGCATCTTGGTGAACGCGTACCGAACGCGACTTGGACCAACGCTGCCACGGCGTCTCGGCATGCTCCATCTCCAGGCGACGGTCCATGGTGATGGGGTGGTGGATGGTGCCCAGGACCGGTAGCCCCATGCGCTCCATCATCAACAGTCCGTAGCCCAGGCACTGGTTGTCCTGGACCAGGTCGAACTCGCCGGCGCGCTGGCGTAGGTGGTCCCAGGCGCGCAACGAGAAGGAGAGCGGCTCGGGGAAGGTGCCGGTGGAGAAGGCGGTCACCTCGGCCCAGTCCCAGCGATCCTTCAGCTCCCAGAACGCGGGCATGCGCATGGGGAAGTACTCGTTGTAGATATCCAGGCTGGGCAGCTCGATCAGTGGGACACGTTCATCCACGATCGGGTACGGCTGCCCGGACAGGACCTCGGCGTGGTGGCCGAGGTCGACGAGCGCCTTGGTCAGGTGGCGGGTGTACACACCCTGGCCGCCCACGTGGGGCTTGCCACGGTAGGTCAGGTACACGATGCGCAACGGGTCGTCCGGTCCCGGTGCCCGGCGCGGTGATCCTGCTGCGGACCGGGGGAGGAAGGAGCCGTTCTGCATGACCCCGAAGCTTCGTGGGGCGAAGCGGGATCGGTCAAATGGCCATCACTCTGAGTGGTCATCTTGCTGCTCGCTGCGGCGCCCGATGCGAGCGAGGACCAGGGCGGCCGCCGCCACGAGGAGCACGGGTAGGGCACCGAGGGCCTGGGCTGGAGTGGTGCCGGTCAGCCGTGGCACGTCCACGTAGAGCACCTCTTGCTCGGAGATATCGGTCCTCTGGAGCAGCCGGCCCCGCTCGTCGAAGATGCCCGAGAAACCAGTCGGTGACGCCTGGAGCAGCCAGCGGGAGCTCTCGGCGGCCCGCAGGGTCGAGGTCGCCAGCTGTTGTGTCTGGACCTGGGTCAGCCAGTAGCTCGACCCGTTGGTCGGGTTGATGACGATCTCGCCACCGTCGCGGACACCCTCGCGGACTCGGCGGGGGAAGAACACCTCCCAGCTGATCGCCACGGCCAGGGGTCCAGCCTCGGTGTCGATGGCTGCCGAACCGTCGCCGGGAACCTGGTCACGTGCTGGCAGGGCGTCGCCGGCGATCGGCTCGAACAGCGGCCGCATCGGCACGTACTCGCCGAACGGGACCCGCCGTTCCTTGTCGTATCGGGCGCCAGTGGAGCCGTCGGGCTCGTACACCAACACGTAGTTGAGGAACCCCTCCGGGTCGTCCGGTGAGTCTTCGACCACACCGACGACGATCGTCGCTCCGAGCCTGACTGCTTCGGCGGAGATCATGGGTCCCCATGCTGTGTCGGTGAACGCCCCCTCGACGTTGATCGCGTTCTCCGGCCAGATCACCAGGTCGATGCCCGAATCGGTCCTGATGGTCGCGGTGGCATCGAGGTGGCGCTGGACGACGAGCGGTCCCTGATCCGCGCTGTAACGGGTCCCCTGGGGGCCGCCACCCTGCACCACGGCGGCGTGGACCGTGTCGACCGGGTCGCCGGTCGGCCACACGAGGCCGGATGCGGTCAGCAGGGCGAGCACACCGGCCACCGCTGCAGGCTCGCGCCAGCGCCGTTCGACAACAGCCAGGTAGAGCGCTGACCCGGCGGCCGCGACGGCCGCCGAGAGCAGCAGAGTCCCGCCGACAGTCGCGATCGGTAGCAGCGGGGCGCGGGTCTGCGACATCGACAGCAACGACAGCGGCACACCACCGAACGGGGCGTGGTCGTGGAGCCACTCGAACAGCACTATCGCGGCCGGCAGGGTGAACAGTCGGCGGCGGTCCGACCCGACGGCGATGCTCACCAGGCCGACGAGCGGACCCCAGCCGAGCACGAGGCTGACCACATAGCCCGGTGGTGTCAGTGCCCACATCCACAGCGTCGACGGGGCGAACCAGCCGATCCCGACGCAGCAGCCGACGGCGAAGCGCTGGAGCCGCGAACCCGATCCCAGCAGGTGCAGCCACAACGCCACGCCGACGGGGGCCAGCGGCCACCAACCCCACGGTGGGAGCGAAGCACAGATCAGGAGTCCGGCGACGAGACCGAGAGCGATCGGTACTGGGCGGAGACGTTCCACGGACCGGCATCCTTTCACCAGTGCCACGACCACGGGAACAGCACGTTTCGTGGAACCATGTCCGGCGATGAACGCCATCCACCGACTTCTGGTCCTACCGGCTCTGTTCGCCGGCGCTGCCCTGGCGTTCGCCGGTTGTGGCGGCGAGGACGCCTCACCGACCACGACCACCGTGGAGTTGTCGGCCGTAGCGAAGGAAGGTCAGGAGATCGCTCGGGACATGGGCTGCACCTCGTGTCACCGCAGTGGTGACGAGTCCATCGCCCCGCCGTGGGAGGGTCTGGCCGACTCGCGGGTAGAACTGTCCGACGGCACCGTCGTCGTCGCTGACGAGGAGTACCTGCGCACTGCGATCGTGGATCCGAACGCCCAGCTGGTGAAGGGCTTCAGCGGGATCATGCCCGAGCGCAAGCTCGATGAGGCCCAGGTTGCGGCGCTCGTCGCCTACCTGCAGGAGCTCGGCGAATAGAGGCCTCTGGCCCTATGGAAGCGATGGATGGGAGAGGATGATCACAATCATGGATACTGCCATTGATGCGCGGTGGTCAGGTGTTGTGAAGGCGGCCCGGTCGCTCGGTGTAGCCCTTGGGCTCGTTCTCGCCCTGGTGCCCACGGCTTGCGGCGACGACAGCAGTTCGACCACCACCACGGTGGAGCGGGAGATGACGGGCTACACCCACGAGCCCACCCCCTCGGTCTCAGAGCTGCAGATACCCGTCGTAGGTATGGCCGAGCCGGTGGCGGTGACCGCCGATCCCGGCGAGCTGCGGGTCGTCTACTTCGGCTACACGAGCTGTCCGGACGTCTGCCCTACGACCATGAGCGACGTGAAACGTGCACTTGCCCAGCTCCCGGCCGAGCAGGCTGATCGGGTCGGTGTGGTGATGGTGACCGTCGACCCCGACCGCGATGTCGATGACAAGCTGGCCGCCTACGTCGCCACCTTCATCCCCGACGGTGCCGCATCACGCATCACCGATCCGGCTCAGCTGCAGTCGGTCGCCGGGGCGTTCGGTGCCCGCTACTCGGTCGAGACCGCCGACGACGGCGAGGTCGAGGTGTCCCACACCGGCGACCTTTACGTCGTGGACGATCGCGGCTACATCGTGCTGCAGTGGCCGTTCGGTACGGCCAGCGACGATCTCGCCGCCGATCTGGCAGCGATGCTCGCCGATCAACAGTGAACAGATCCCTACCAAGTGCAACCAATTGCAACCAGGAGAAGAGAATGACCCCCAAGCCCCATCATCCCAAGCTGCGCCGCAAGTCTCGCTATGTGGCAGGTGCACTCGCATTGACCCTGGCCTCTGTCGGCATGGTCGCCTGCGGTGATTCCGACGACGCCGCCGACGAGACCACGACGACCGCCGAGGTAACGACCACCGAGGCTGCGGCACTGGCCGTGGCGGATCAGTGGGTCCGCCCCGCCGAGGACCTGGCGGCCAGTGACAAGACAGCGATCTACATGACGATCACCGGTGGCGCCGAGGACGACGCGCTGATCGGCGCTTCGGTCCCCGCGGACCTGGCGGGCATGGTCGAGCTCCACGAGACCAAGCCGGCCGAGACCACCGAGACGACTGCTGGGATGGATGGGACCGAGAGCACCATGGCCGGTGACGATGACTCCAGCACGATGATGACGATGTCGCAGGTCGACCGCATCGAGGTGCCCGCCGGCGAGGTCGTCGAGTTGGAGCCCGGCGGCTACCACGTCATGGTGATGGACCTGATGAAGCCGCTGGTGCCCGGTGACACCGTCGAGGTGACCGTCACCTTCGAGAAGGCCGGTGAGATGACCCTCACCGCCGAGGTCCGCGAGTCGTGAGACAGCGCGGGACTGGTGGGCGCAGCGGTCGGGATCACACTCGTGATCCTGGCCGCCGCGGTCGCGTTCCTGGTCGTGTTCCGTGGCGACGACTCGGCAGGATCCGATGGCGGTTCCCCGAAGCTCGAAGTCGTCGAGACCGACGACGACGAGGCCGACCACGACTTCGTCATCCCGCTCGGGACCGAAGCACGACGCCTGGCCGGCGAGGCGGTCGAGATCATGCCCGAGACGCTCGACGTCCGGGTCGGCGAATCGATCCGTGTGCGGAACCTGGACACGACCGGTGCGTACGCCGGGATCTTCTACGTCGGACCCGGTGAGGTCGTCAGCATGCGCTTCACAACACCCGGGACCTTGAGCGGTGAGTGCGACCTGAACGCCGGTGGGGAGTTCACGGTGAACGTCCGCGAGCGTGCCTGACCTATCCTGCACGCCGAGCACGTAGATCCGTCGGAGGAGTCCCAATGTCGAGCACCCGCACCACGTTCCGCAACGCCGCTGCAGTGGCAGCAGCCGTGCTGGCGGCGACCGGACTGGGCGCGTGCACCGAGTCCGCCGAGGACGTGGCGGCGACGAGTACGACCACAGCCACGATCCCCGACGAGATCCCTACCGTCGCATGGCTCTGGTCCAACTCCGAAGAGACGACCGGCGCCGACGTCGTCGTCCCGCTGTACGCGAGCATCCAGGGTGGCACGGTCGAGGACCGTCTGATCGGGATCACCGTCGATCCGGAGCTGGCAGAGAGCGCCCGCATCGCGGGAGCGGACTCGGTCGAGCTCCCTCCGGCGACGACGGTGAACCTGGCCGAGGACGGCACCCACC
This sequence comes from Microthrixaceae bacterium, assembly GCA_037045265.1. Lineage (GTDB taxonomy): Bacteria > Actinomycetota > Acidimicrobiia > Acidimicrobiales > Microtrichaceae > JBAOHV01. The sequence goes on from JBAOHV010000002.1 coordinate 66,802, forward strand.
TGGAGCTGGTCGGGCTGAAGGAAGAGCTCAAGTTGAACCGGGCGTTCACCGTGACGCTGGTCCTCGAGACCGCCGGTGAGATCGAGGTGCAGGGTGCGGTCCGCAACCCCGTCGACCCGCACGCTACGAGCTGATCAGACCAGCCACAGCCTCACGCCCTTGGCGGATGCAGGCGGGTAGCCCCAGCCCCCGGTAGGCAGCACCTGCCACGGTGAGCCCCGGGCAGTCGCGCTCCAGAGCGGACTCGATCCGCGCCACCAGGTCCAGGTGGCCCACCCGGTACTGGGTGAACCCGAGCGCCCAGCGGCATGCACGCACCACGACCGGATCGGCGTGGATCCCCATCGTGGTGCTCAGATCGGCGCGGATCGCCGCTACCAGCTCGTCCTCGTCCATGCCGGCCTGGCGATCGTCGCCGGTTCGTCCGGCTGATGCGCGCAGCACGACGTGCCGTCCGTCGTCCCAGTGCGCCCACTTGGTCGATCCCCACGACACAGCGGTCATGAACAAGCCCTGCGACGGCGGAACCAGCAGGCCGGACGCGTCCAGGTCCACGGGAACGTCCTCGCGTCGGTAGACGAGCGTGACGAGCGCGACCGAGCTGTGGGTCATCGTCGACAGCTCCCGGCCCGCGTCGGGGCAGACCGTCTCCAGCAGCGACGCAGTGACGGGAGCGGGAGTCGTGAGCACGACCCCGTCGGCTTGCACCGCGTCACCGTCGACGCGCAGCGCCCAGCCGTCGCCTGCACGGCTGATCTTCTCCACCGGTGAAGCCAATCGGAGTACGACGCCACGGCTGGCGAGCGCATCCACGAGTGCGTCCACCAGCCGACCGGTGCCGCCGGGGAGCGTGTGGAACACCGGACCGGAGGGTGGCGCTGCCTGGCGTCGAGCGACGAGCGCGGCCGCCAGGCTGTCGCCGTCGGCCGCTGCTTCGGCGAGCTGGGGGGTGACGGCGTCGAGGCTGAGCTCGCGGACGTCGCCCGCGTTTATACCCCCGACCAGGGGGCCGACCACACGGTCGACCAGCTCCTCGCCGAACCGCTCGGTCAGGAACGGCCCGATCGCCACGTCGCCGTCGGGTGCCGGGCCGCGGTGCTGCCACTCGGCCGCCACCTGAGCCAGCCCCTCCGGGCTCAGCACGTCGGCAGCGGCCAGCGCGTCCATGTCGGTCGGTACACCCAGCACAGTCAGTTCGGGCAGGAACCGCAGCTCGCCGTCGAGGAACACCTTCGCCCGACCGACCGCCGGAGACGTCAGCTCCTCGGCCAGGCCGAGCTCCTCGCACAGCTCCACCGCGTCTGGAACGCGTGCAAGGAACGCATCGGCGCCCTCGTCGATGACCATCTCGGTGCCGTCGTCGAGCGTGATGGCCGATGTGTGGATCTTGCCTCCGGCTCGGGGATCGGAGTCGACCACGGTGACGGACCAGCCGGGAGCGTGGCTGGCCTGCCACGCGGCAGCCAGCCCGGTGATGCCTGCGCCGACGACGACCATGTGCCTCATGGGGAAACCGTGCTCAGGGGGAAACTGTCGGCAATCGCCGAGATGCGTCCGGCGAGGGCTCTCATCACGTCGGCGTCGTCGTCGATGACGTCGGTCCTGGCGAAGTGCAGGCCGAGGTGCTCGGCCACGCCGGCGGCCTCGATGTCCAGGTCGTGGAGCACCTCGAGGTGCTGCGAGGTGAAGCCCTGGGGCACGACGAGCACTCCGTCGGTGCGGCCGGTCGCGGCGAGCTCGCGGATCACTTCGAGCACGTCCGGGCCGGCCCACGGCTCCGGGGTCCGGCCCGCCGACTGCCACGCCAGGCTCCAGCCCGCCCAACGCGCCAGCCCGGCCTGCTCGGCGATTGCTGTGGCGGACGCTCTCAGCTGGTCGGGGTACGGGTCGCCGTCGAGGACCCGCAGCGGTAGCGAATGGGCGGTGAACAGCACCTTGGTGCGCTCGGGCAGCTCCGCCAGCCGACGCAGGACCGCGCGGGCCTGGTGGTCGATGAATGCAGGCTCGTCGCTCCACGAGTCGATCCCGTCGTAGCGGATGCGGTGCTCCTCGGTGACCCGGCGGGCCCGGTCGTGGTATACGCCGATGCTCGACGACGACCAGTGCGGCGCCAGGACCAGGCCGACAACACGATCCGCTCCCAGGGCTGTGAGCTCCTCGACGGCGTCCTCGACGAAGGGCGCCGCGTGCTTCTGGCCCAGACTCACCTCGAAACGCCCGGGCTCGGACGCCTGCAGTGCAGCGTCGATGGCGGCCACCTGGGCCGCGGTGTGGCGGGCCATCGGTGACACGCCGCCGATTGCCGCGTAGCGCGCTCGGAGCTCGTCTAGCTGCTCCACAGTCGGTGGCCGGCCGCGGCGGATGTGGGTGTAGTAGTCCTCGACGTCGTCGGCCGAGGCGGGAGTTCCGTAGGCCATCAGAACGACTCCGACGCTCATCGGGCGGTTCCCCGATCGGGCCGATATGAGTGCACCAGGTCGACTACCCGCTCCAGGGTCTCCGGATCGGTCTCGGGCAGCACGCCGTGACCCAGGTTGAACACGTGGCCGCCACGTCCCCCGGGGTTGCCGCCTCCTCGCCGCAGCACGTCCAGCACGGCCTGCTCGGTCGGTCCCCACCCGGCCGCGACGATCGCCGGGTCCAGGTTGCCCTGCAGTCCGACGTGCGCAGGCACCCGGGAGCGGGCGGCATCGAGCGGTGTGCGCCAGTCGACGCCGACGACGTCGGCGCCGGCCGAGGCGATCAGCGGGTACAGCTCGGCGGTGTTCACCCCGAAGTGGATCCGTGGCACACCAGAGTCCTCGAACGCCGAGAGCACCCGGCGGCTCGCCGGTAGCACGAACCGCTCGTAGTCGGCCGGTGAGAGCGCGCCCGCCCACGAGTCGAACAGCTGCAGCGCTGTCGCCCCGGCGCCGACCTGGGAGCGCAACGAGTCGATCGCCAGGTCGGCCAGCGAGTCCATCAGGTCGAACCACAGCGCGGGATCGGTGTGCATCAACGCCTTGGTGCGCACGTAGGAGCGCGACGGACGACCTTCGATCAGGTAGCTGGCGACGGTGAACGGCGCGCCGGCGAAGGCGATCAGCGGAACCGACAGCTCGGCGACCAGGTTGCGCACCGTCTGCAGCACGTACGGTGTGTCGGCCTCGGGGTCGAGTGGTCGCAATCGTGCAAGGTCGGACCGTCCACGGAACGGCTGGGCCACCACCGGGCCGACACCTGGCTCGATGTCGACCCCGAATCCGATGGCGTGGGTGGGGGTCATGATGTCGGAGTAGAGGATCGCCGCGTCGACGCCGTAGCGGTGCACCGGCTGGAGCGTGATCTCAGTCGCCAGGTCGGGATCGGCTATTGCTCGCAGGATCGTGCCGGTCCCGCGGATCGCCCTGTACTCGGGCAGCGAACGCCCGGCCTGGCGCATGAACCACACCGGGGTGACCTCGGTCGGTTCCCCCCGCAGCGCTCGCAGGAACGGGGAGGCTTGTCGGTCGGCGGGCATCGTCCCAAGTCAAGCACGCGCCTACGATCGACTCCCATGCGACGCAGCATCGACGACGCCCCGGTGGACGCCCCGCCGACCGAGGACGCCGACGACATCGTGGGGGTCAGCTGGGCGGTCTCGATCTGTGACGACTACGACGACGCCCGGGTCAGGGTGCAGCTGACCGTGGAGGAGCTCGGCGCTGCAGGTACCGGCGTCGTCGCCCACCTGTCACCCGAGCAGGCGCGACGCCTGCGACTGGCGCTGCGCAGTGCGCTCAAGGAGCTGGGCGAGGACCTGGGCCAGTAGCGCCAACGGCTACACTTGCCGCTCCCCCTTTTCCGCCCTGGGAGCGCGAGTGGCCAACCACCCCGAGCTCGAATCCGAGCAGGCCTACATCGATCACGCCCACGACTGCCTCGATCGCACGAAGCGCATCGTGGAGTCCATGCGCGAAGGTGTCGTCGATGGTCAGGGGGGCACGTTCCAGAACCGCTTCGAGCGTGACGTCGTCTGGGACAGGGTGGGTGTGCGTCTGGGTCAGCTCGAGATCGGTGACCGCTCGCTCGTGTTCGGACGGATCGACACCGATCCCGGCCCCGGCCCGGAGGAGACCTTCTACATCGGGCGCATAGCGGTGGCCGACGAACGCAGCGACCCCGTCGTGGTCGACTGGCGTGCACCGCTCGCCGAGTCGTTCTACCGCGCCACCGGCGTCGACCCCATGGGCCTGCGCCGTCGTCGCCACTTCGCCAGCCGCGGCCGCACTCTGCTGGGGATCGACGACGAGCTGTTCGGCTCGGCAACAGCGGCGCTCGACCACGGAACGGTGCAGGGCCACGGAGCGCTCATCGCCGCGCTCGAGGAGTCGCGTTCGGGCCGCTTGTCCGACATCGTCGGCACGATCCAGGCCGAACAGGACCGGATCATCCGCGCCGAGCTCCCGGGTGTGCTGGTCGTACAGGGTGGACCAGGAACTGGCAAGACCGTCGTGGCGCTGCACCGGGCCGCCTACCTGCTGTACTCGCACCGGTTCCCGCTCGAGGGGCAGGGCGTGCTGGTCGTCGGGCCGAACCGTCTGTTCCTGTCGTACATCGAACAGGTGCTGCCGTCGCTCGGCGAGGCCGGAGTGCAGATCGCCGTGCTGTCCGACCTGATCCCCCATGTCAGGGTCAGTGGCAACGATCAGGTCGACACGGCGCACGTCAAGGGCGACCGCCGCATGATCCGTGTGATCCGCCACGCGGTGCGTGACCGTCAGCGTCCGCTGCGCACGACGCTGCGGGTGCCCTTCGGCGTGCAGCACCTCACTCTCACACCGGCCGCGTCCGCCGAGATCATCGAACAGGCCCGCCGGCGGGTGCGGTCCCACAACGCCGGGCGTCGCCACGTCGAGCAGATGCTGTTCGACGCGTTGGCCGCATCGGCCCGTGACGAGCAGAGCGCCCAGGTCGTCCGTGAGCGCACCCGGCGAGACCCCACGGTGCGCGAGGCGCTCGAGCGCATGTGGCCGGTGCTGACTCCGGCGGAGCTGCTCAACGACCTGTTCGGCTCACCCGGCCTGTTGCGCTCAGCCGCGTCGAAGCACCTCGGGCCGGGCGAGTGGCCGCTGCTGCGGCGCGGGCGGCGCCAGGACCCGACCGAGATCGTGTTCACCCACGACGACGTTCCGCTGCTCGATGAGGCACTCGAGCTGCTGGGCCCGCGACCCAACCACAAGGACACGGACGCGATCCGCACGTACGGTCACATCGTCGTCGACGAGGCCCAGGACCTGACGCCGATGCAGCTGCGGGTGCTCGACCGACGCAGCCTGAACGGATCCATGACGATCGTGGGAGACATCGCCCAGGCGACGGGTTCGTGGCCCCACGACAGCTGGGACTCGGTGCTGGCACACCTGCCGGATCGTCGCTCGCCGCGTCACGCCGAATTGACCGTCGGCTACCGGGTGCCGGGCCCGATCATGGCCCTGGCCGCCCGGGTGCTGCCGCTGGCGGCGCCGGGGCTGGCACCGCCCACCTCGATCCGTCACACCGGTGACGAGCCACTGGTGCTCCGCGTCGGCGAGCACATGCTCGACGTGCAGCTCGCCGAGACGGTGCGCGAGGAATTGAAGGCGATCGGTGCCGGCAACATCGCGGTCATCACGCCCGAGTCGCTCGCCGACCGGGCAGCGGCCGCGCTCGACGACGCAGGGGTCGAGCACGGCCGCGCTACACGCCAGGGCCTGGACCGTCAGGTGACCGTGGTGCCGGTCACGCTGGCCAAGGGCCTGGAGCTGGACTCGGTGATCGTCGTCGAGCCCGCCAGGATCCTGGCCGAGGAGGCCCGCGGTGCCCAGAGCCTCTACGTGGCCCTGACCCGGTCGACCAAGCGGCTGACGCTGCTGCACAGCGAGGCGTTGCCCGAGGTGCTCACTCGACGATGAGCTCGGCCGCCATCCCCTGCACGAAGTGAGGGGGACCGCCCGGGACCTGTGGCGCCTCGTTGCCGGACTCGGCCGCGGCGGCCAGGTACACCGCAGGGTCGACACCGGTGGGGATCGAGCACATCACCAGGTAGCGGCCCGGCTCACCCAGGGTGCCGTCGCCCACCGCTGCGACCTGCTCGCCGCCCGGCGCCGCCAGGAGCACCGTGCGTGGTGGTGCTGCTCCGAGCACCTGACCCAGCTCTGCAGGCGGTAGCGCCAGCAGTTCCTCGACTGACCGCCTCTCGCTGTCGTCGAGGCGGAACGCGACCAGCTCGTGCAGCTCGCTCGCAGCCTCGTTGCGCAGTGTCAGGCGTGTGCCGGCGGGGATGGTCTCGGGGAGGTCCCGGAAGTCGAAGTCGACCGCCGTCACCTCGACCGGATCGTGTTCGTGCACCGCGGCCGAGGTGGTCGTGACCACTCCGGACGTCGTGCTGTCGGCATCGGTGCCGCAACCGGCAGCCGTCACGAGGGCGATGGAGCCGAGGCTCGCCAGGATCGTCCTACGTCGTGTCGCGTTCACTGAGCCACCCCCGCAGCCATGGCCGACGTGATCGCGTCCAGGACCGACTGGTCGGGCTGGGCCGGGGCCACAACGCCTGGCATCGCCCGCAGCATCTCGAAGGCGCGCTGGACGTGGCTCGCTTCGATCGTCGGGCCATGGGCTGTCGCGATGGCGCTCGGGCGGAGCTGCTCCACTCGGCGGCACTCTGCGGCGAACGCGTCGGGTTCGACCAACGAGACCCAGGGGCTGTTCCAAGCCTGGAACGCCGCGAACCCTGCCGCCCACGCTTGGGGGTCCAGGTCGGCGACGAAGGCCGTGCCACGCTCGACCGGAGTGGCGAAGCAGTCCGAAGCCCAGTAGACGCCGCTGCTGTGGTCGTACAGGCCTCGTGTGGTGGGTGAGTCGTACAGCGGGGGCCGCAGAGCGGTGAGGGTGCGGTCGCCGGCCTCGAACGACTCGCCGTCTCCGACCCAACGCCAGCGTGTCGGCGCAACGTCCAGGCGGTCGCCCGCCAGCCGCTCGCAGAGGAACCAGGTGGCCACGAGCGTGGCGTTCGGGCAGGCATCCATGACCTCGTGCAAGTTGCCGTAGTGGTCGACGTCGTCGTGGCTGATGAACACCCAGCGCACGTCCTGGGGGTCGACCAGGGAGAACAGGTCCTCCAGGTACTGCTCGCGATGTGCCGGACAGCCCGTGTCGACCACGACCGGCTCGCTGCCGCGGATCAGCATGGAGTTCATGTGCACGGCCTGTGGGGCGGTGCCCTCTCCCTGGGTCGCCTGGATGACGAAGGTCTCCGGTGCGATCTCCATCGGCTGGTGTCTCGGGGTCGGTGGGGTGGATGGGGCGTCTGGTGCTTTGGTGATGCTCATGTCCATCACCCTGAGCCCGCCCGCGCCTCCGCAACCATCCCGTGCACGCGGGGACTTTCCTGTCCTCTCCGCTGGGTGTGACCATCCCCCCACACATGTGGGATGGTCACAGCGGCCACCACCATCGACAATTGGTCCATGGCATCGGAGCTGACGCTCGAACGGGTACGCCGCGACGTCGAGGTGGTCTCACGCGCTGGACTGGACACGGCGACCTTCTTGTCGGAGTTCGAGGACTCCCTGTCGCGGGCGGTTCCCCATGTCGCGACATGCGCGGCCACGGTCGACCCGGCGACCCGCCTACTGACGGGAACCTTCAAGTTCGGGGACCTGCACGAGGACGACGCCAACGACCATGCGTGGGCGTTGATGGAATACGGCGGCGCCGACCCGACGTCGTTCATCGAGCTGGCAGAGCGTGACCGGTGCGCGTTCGGCATGTGGACCGAGACCGGGGGCGACCTGTCGGTCTCACCGCGGCTGGCGGACTTCATCGGACCGACCTACGGCTACGGCGACGAGCTCCGCATGGTGGCCCGACAGGGCGGGTGGAGCTGGGGCAGCCTGGCGTTGTTCCGTGGCGCCGGTGAGACCCCCTTCACCGACGACGAGGTCGCGTTCGTCGGGTCGCTGTCGGAGATCTTCGCCGCCGGTCTGCGTTCCGGTCTGCTGACACGACTGGGGAGCTGCGCTGACACCGGGCCTTCCTACGGCCCCGCGGTGTTGATCATCGGAGCGGACGACACGCCGGTGCAGATCAGCATGGGAGCGGAGTCGCTGTTGGCTGAGTTGACCTCTGAGCGCAACATGTCCGACTCCTCCGGGGTCATCGCGTCGATGGTTGCCACGGCGCGACGCTACGCGGCTGGGCTGGTCGACGTCCTGCCCCGCTCCAGGGCGCGCATGCCGAGTGGACGATGGCTGGTGCTGCACGCGTCGCCGTTGTCGAACGCCGCTGGAGCGACCGGCGACGTCGTGGTCACGATCGAGGAGGCGCGGCCGCCGGAGATCGTGCCGCTGGTGGTCTCGGCGTTCGAGCTGACCGCGCGTGAACGCGAAGTCACCCAGCTCGTCCTGCAGGGAGTGGACACCAAGGAGATCGCTGCGTCGCTGAACATGTCGCGGTACACCGTGCAGGACCACCTCAAGTCCGTCTTCGACAAGGCCGAGGTCCGCAGCCGACGGGAGCTGGTCTCGCGCATCTACTTCGACCAGTACGTGCCACGCATGGGCGGTGAGCTGGCGCCGAGTGGGTGGTTCAGGCAGTGACGAGGATCCGCTGGGTGGCGAACGCCGGGACACCAACGTGGGAGCCGTCGACCTCTACCGTGGCGGTGCCGTCCGGTGAGAGCACCGTTAGCACGCCGGTGTGGCCCGGCTGGAGCGAGTGCTGCTCGAGGAACTCGAGCATCCCCGGTTCGAACTCGAGCTCCTCGGGGATGCGAGTGATGGTGAACCGCGACCCCACAGCGACGTCTCGCAGAGGCTGCGTGTCCGGCGCCAAGTAGTCGGCGCCGGGGATCGGGTTGCCGTGCGGGCAGGTGGTCGGGTCACCCAGGACCCGTGACAGCGCCTCTTCGACCGGCTCGGAGATGACGTGCTCCCACTTGCCTGCCTCGACGTGCGCGTCGGCCCAGGACAGCCCCAACACGTCGGTGAGGAAGCGCTCTGCCAGCCTGTGACGCCGAACGACCCGCTCGGCGAGCTCGAGGCCGGTGGCGGTCAGACTGATCGTGCGATCGACCTGGATCAGGCCTTCGGACTCCATGCGGCGGATCATCTCCGAGACTGCAGGGCGCGAGACCTCCAGCCGCTCGGCGATGCGGGCCTGGATCACGTCGATATCGTCCTCGCGCAGTTCCCAGATCGCCTCGCAGTACTCCTCGAACGCGGGGTGGAACTCTCTTGAGCGATCGCCGGCCACGGAGGCGAGTCTAGGCCCATGCCCCCTCGGTACAGTCGCCGGGGTGGACCCGTCGCCGCTCACCCTGTTCTCGGCACCGGTTCGCGAGTGGTTCGCCACCTCGTTCCCGGAGCCGACCGCCGCGCAGGCCGCTGCCTGGCCCACCATCGCGGCCGGTCAGAACACGCTGCTGTGCGCCCCGACGGGGTCCGGCAAGACCCTGGCCGCCTTCCTGTGGGCCATCGACCGGCTGGGCGGTGCACCGGCGGGGCCCGGAGAGGTCACCAGGCCGGGTGTGCGCGTCCTCTACGTGTCGCCGTTGCGCGCGCTCGCGGTCGACGTCGAGAAGAACCTGCGCAGCCCGCTGCGTGGCATAGAGCTGGCAGCAGAGCGCCTCGGGCAGGCCTTCAGGGCCCCCACCATCGGGGTCCGCACGGGCGACACGTCGGCGACGGAACGGAGGGCCCTGAGTCGAACCCCGCCGGACGTGCTCATAACGACACCCGAATCGCTGTTCCTGATGCTCACATCTGCCGCACGGGAGACGCTCGTCGGAGTTCAGAGCGTCATCGTCGACGAGATCCACACGCTCGCCCCGACCAAGCGCGGTGCACATCTCGCCCTGAGCCTCGAACGTCTGGACCACCTGGTCACGGCCGCCGGGGGGCCGCCCGTGCAGCGCATCGGCCTGTCGGCCACCCAGCGACCGCTCGAGGTCGTGGCCGGGTTCCTCGGGGGCCGACGCCCGGTGACGATCGTCGACTCGGCAACGCCGAAGACGCTCGACCTGTCCGTCGTCGTGCCGGTCGAGGACATGTCGCAACCGGGCGGGCCGACCGGGTCGATCTGGCCGTCGATGCATCCCGAGCTTCTCGCCCTGATCCAGGCGCACCGCTCCACCCTCGTGTTCGTCAACTCCAGGCGTCTTGCCGAGCGTCTGGCCACCCAGCTGAACGAGCTCGCCGGCGGGGACGAGGAGCTGGTCAAGGCGCACCACGGGTCGCTGTCGCGCGAGCGCAGGCTGTTGATCGAGGACGAGCTCAAGCGAGGTGATCTGCGCGCCCTGGTGGCGACCAGCTCGCTGGAGCTCGGGATAGACATGGGCGCGGTCGATCTGGTCGTGCAGGTCGCCTCGCCGGGATCCGTGGCTTCCGGGCTGCAGCGCATCGGTCGTGCCGGACACCAGGTCGGAGCACCGAGCCGGGGCCGGATCTTCCCCAAGCACCGAGCGGACCTTCTCGAGGCGGCAGTCGTGGTGCAGCGCATGCAGGCGGGCCTGATCGAGCGCACCGTGGTGCCAGCCAACCCGCTCGACGTCCTCGCTCAGCAGATCGTCGCCGCTTGTGCGCTCGACGAGTGGTCCGTCGACGACCTCTACGAGCTCTGTCGCGGTGCGGCCAACTACTCGCAGCTCTCCCGCGAGCAGTTCGACAACACGCTCGACCTGCTCGCCGGGCGCTACCCGTCCGAGGAGTTCAGCCGAGCTGCGCCCCCGTGTCGTGTGGGACCGGGTCGCCGGGACGGTGCGGGGTCGCTCCGGAGCCCAGCGCCTGGCGGTCACCTCTGGCGGCACGATCCCCGACAGGGGGCTCTTCGGGGTGTTCCTGGCGGACGGCACCCGTGTCGGTGAGCTCGACGAGGAGATGGTCTACGAGTCACGCGCCGGCGAGACGTTCCTGCTGGGAGCCTCGACGTGGCGGATCGAGGACATCACGTTCGAGCGTGTGGTCGTGACGCCGGCTCCCGGTCAGCCGGGCAAGATGCCGTTCTGGCGTGGTGGGGGTCCGGGACGTGAGGCAGAGCTCGGCCGAGCGACAGGTGAGCTCGTGCGCAAGCTGCGCTCCGTGCCCGCTGCCGAAGCGCTCGAAGATCCTGCGCCGCGACCATGCCCTGGACGAGCTCGCAGCGGCCAACCTCATGGCGTACCTGGATGAGCAGGCCGACGCGACCGGGGTCGTGCCCGACGACCGCACGATCGTCGTCGAGCGCTTCCGCGACGAGATCGGCGACTGGCGGGTCTGCATCCACTCGCCGTACGGGGCGCGGGTGCACGCCCCTTGGGCCACGATCCTGCGTAACCGACTTGACGACCAACAGGCCGAGGTTCTCTGGAGCGATGACGGCATCGTCGTGCGACTGCCCGAGGCGGTCGAGGACCTTCCGCTCGACGTGATCGTCCCCGACCCTGACGACGTCGACGCGGAGGTCGTCGCAGCCCTACCGGGAACGGCGACCTTCGCCGCCCGCTTCCGTGAGGCAGCCGCGCGCGCCCTGCTGCTGCCCCGGCGTAGGCCCGGCCAGCGAACGCCGCTGTGGCAGCAGCGCCAACGCGCTGCCGACCTGTTGTCGGTCGCGGCTCGCTACCCGGCGTTCCCGATCCTGCTCGAAGCGACCCGCGAGTGCTGCAACGACGATTTCGACCTGCCGGCGTTGCGCGAAGTGCTCACAGACGTGCGCCGCAGGCACACCAGGGTGGTGGCCGTCGAGACAGCTTCGGCGTCCCCTTTCGCCCGACAGCTCCTGTTCGGCTGGATCGCCGTGTTCATGTACGAGGGCGACGCACCGTTGGCCGAACGTCGTGCAGCAGCGTTGTCCCTCGACCGCGAGCTGCTGCGCGACCTGCTCGGCGCAGAGGAGCTGCGATCTCTGCTCGACCCCGCCGTGCTCGATCAGGTGGAGCTCGAGTTGCAGCACCTGGTCGACGGACGTGGCGCTCGGGACACCGACGAGCTCCACGACCTGCTTAGGGTGCTGGGCCCCCTGACGATGGACGAGCTCCGTGTCCGTTTGCGTCCCGACGCCAGGACGCACCTGGACGCCTGGCTCGAGGAGCTGACCGCCCAGCGTCGTGTCATCGCCGTGTCTGTCGGCGGCGAGCGTCGTCTCGCAGCGGCCGAGGATGCCGCCCGGCTGCGGGACGCGCTGGGTGCGGCGATCCCTGTCGGACTGCCGACCGTCTTCACCGATCCTGTCGACGCGCCCCTCGCGCGAACTGGTCGCACGCCACGCCCGCACACACGGTCCGTTCAAGATCGAGTCGGTCGCTACCCGGCTCGGAGCGGCCCCCGATGCGCTGCGTCTGGTCCTGGGCGAGCTGGTGGCCGCCGGGAGGGTCGCCGAGGGGGAGTTCCGCCCCGCAGGCACGGGGGTCGAATGGGTCGACACCGACGTCCTGCGCCAGCTCCGTCGCCGTTCTCTGGCCGCTCTGCGCGACGAGGTGGCCCCGGTCGATACGGCGGCGCTGGCGCGGTTCCTGATCGGCTGGCAGGGCGTTGGTTCGACACGTCGAGGCGTCGATGCGATGGCCGAGGCGGTCTCGGTGCTCCAGGGCGCGGCGATCCCGGCATCGGTGCTCGAGGCCGATGTGCTCGCCATGCGTGTCGCCGACTACCACCCGTCGGAACTCGACCAGCTGTGCACGGCCGGTGAGCTCGTCTGGATCGGCGCCGGGTCCATCGGAGCGAACGACGGCAGGGTGAGGCTGGTGTTCAGGAACCAGGTCGGGGCCCTGGTCGACGCACCCCCACCACATGACGAGCTGGGGCTCGACGATGCCCACCACGCGGTGCTCAGAGCGCACCTGCTCCGGCAGGGGGCGTCGTTCTGGGCCGATATCGTCGCCGCGGTCGCAGACGCGAGTCTTCCCTACGACGATGAGACGGTGCTCGCGGCTCTCTGGGACCTGGTCTGGGCGGGCGAGGTGACCAACGACTCCCTGGCGCCCCTTCGAGCGAGGATCGCCGGAGGAGCGAGTCGCCGTGCGTCCGGCGCGCGGTCCCGTCGGCCGGGTGCAGCGACCAGCCGACGACTGGGCCGGGTCACCGCCAGCGGCCCACCGGCGGCCGCGGGTCGCTGGTCGTCGACGGCGCCGCTCTTCGACGGCGGGCCATCGACCACAGAGGTCATGACACGGCGGGCGTTGCAGCTGGTCGACCGCTACGGCGTGCTGACCCGTGAGATGGCTCTGGCCGAAGGGACCGACGGTGGCTTCGCCGGGGTGTACCCCATGCTCAAGCTTCTCGAAGAGCGGGCAGCTGCGCCGTGGCTACTTCGTAGACGGCCTCGGTGCGGCGCAGTTCGCCCAGTCCGGAGCTGTCGACCTGTTACGGGTGACCGACGGTGACCATCACAGCTCCGACGTGGTGGTCCTGGCTGCCACCGACCCCGCGCAGCCCTACGGGGCAGCTGTGTCCTGGCCGGAGAGTCCTGGACACCCTGCCCCGCGGCAGGTGCGTATGTGGTGCTCGTCGACGGATGGGCCTGTGCCTACCTGGAGCGCGGCGGTCGGCGGCTGCTGACCTTTCCCGCTGCTGACGACGACACGAGATGGGTCGGCGCGCTCGCCGACATGGTCCACCGAGGTCGGGTGCGACGACTGCGTGTCGAGCGGATCGACGACGGATCGGCAGAGAGCTCGCCCTGGGCCGATGCACTCCGGGCGGTCGGCTTCATCGACGGCTACAAGGGACTGTCGCTCGGCGCGTGATAGCCAATAGGACACGATCTGACGATCCAGCAGGCCTGCCAGTGGGGGAAACATGACCGACCGCAATCGACGCTACGAGAACAAGGTGGTGTTCATAACCGGTGCGGCCAGGGGGCAGGGTCGCGAGCATGCCGTGCGCTTCGCAGCCGAGGGGGCCAAGGTGATCGGTGTCGACATCTGTGAGGACCTCCCCGACTGCTACTACCCGCTGGCGACCGAGGAGGACCTGGCCGAGACGGTCCGCCTGGTCGAGGCCGCCGGTGGCGCCATGCACGCGGCCAAGGGCGACGTGCGGGACCTGGCCCGGTTGCGGGAGGTGGTGCGCGAAGGAGTCGACAGGTTCGGTCGCCTGGATGTCATCGTCGCAAACGCCGGTATCTACTCACCCAGTCCGACGCAGTTCCTGACCTCGGAGCAGTGGGACGAGACGATCGGCGTGAACCTGACGGGCGTGTTCAACGCGGTGCGTGCCGGAATGCGCCGCATGATCGAGCAGAACGAGGGTGGTGCGATCGTCATCACGTCGTCGACCGCTGGCCTGAAGGGCTTCTACGGATGTCCCGCCTACAACGCCGCCAAGCACGGGGTCGTCGGTTTCATGCGCAGCCTGGCCCTGGAGCTCGCTCCCAACCAGATCCGGGTCAACACCGTGCACCCGACTTCGGTCGGAACGCCGATGATCCTCAACGACAGCTTCCCCAAGCTGGTCTCACCCGACCCCGACGCCGGCTTCGACCAGGCGGCCGAGTTCCTGCGTCCCCAGCAGCCCATGGACATCGCATGGCTCCAGCCGGGGGACATCTCCGACGCCGTCCTGTGGCTCTGCTCCGAAGAGGCCCGCTGGGTCACCGGTGTGACCCTGCCGGTCGACGCGGGGGCTCTTCTGAAGTAGCAGACGTCACCGGAGCGCCACATAGCCGGGCACCCGCTCGTGTGGGGTGTCCAGGTACACCTTCGCCTCTGGAGGGCCACCGAAGCGGCCGTGGCTCCAGCGCACCTCGACGTGTCCACGTACGGATCGGTCGTCCCCGGTGGACCTGTCGGTCACCACTGCCGACCACTCGACGGTCGCTTGGCCACCAGTGCCTGCCAGCAGGTCGAGTCGGTGCACCTTGTGTGCCCGGGTGAAGTCCCAGGGTGTGTCGACCCGCAGCCTCAGCGAGCCGGCGGCCGACGTCCCGAGCACGAAGTAGGGCGCCGGGGTGAGCCGCAGAAGCCGCCACAGCATCATCTCGCGGTCCCGTGCCGTACCGAGCCCCTCTGCCCAGCGTCGGGTCGACTCGCCGGACGTCTGCTCGACCAGCGCGGCGTAGGCGGCCTGGCATCCCTCGTCCCAGTCGCGGGGGATCCGGGCACGCAGCAGCCGTCGCTGGGCGGTGCTCAGTCTGCCCGCGGCCTCGGGCAGTCCCAGGTCGGCTCCGTATCTCTGGCGGACCAGCCGGTAGAGCTCCTGGTGCTCTCGTGGTGCCACGGCATCGAACCAGTCACCCTCGTTGCGCCGGGCGAGCGCACCGACGAGGTGGTGGGAGAACAAGGCCCACGGCGAAGCGTTGTGCAGGACCTTGGAGAGGTACTTGCAGCTCACGAGGTACACGTGGTCCACACGAAGATCGGAAGGCACCGACGTGTCGCCCGGGTCGCGGTGGCCTCCCTTCCACTCGATCACGATCGGACGGCGGCCGCGTAGTCCGTCGCGTGCCGCCAGGAAGGCCCGTCCGTTGTTCCATGCGGCCAGGAAGTCACGGTCGTGGGCACGGTCGTGGCGGGCCCCTGCCAACCGTTCCCAGGTGGGGTCGTCGACGCCGACGAGCTCGCAGGGGCGTGCCGACATCGCGTCGTCGAGCGTCTCTGCGCCGAGCATCGCGAGCCCGGTGACGATCTCGGTTATCTCGGTACGCAGTGCGGGCACGTCGTATTGTCGCGGACCCGTGGAAGCGCTCGTGTCCGCAGTGGTCCTCATCCTGGCAGGGGCGGCGTTGTTGTGGCAGGCGTGGGTCGGGTCGCAACGGCCGGTCAGTCACCGCGCTGCACGCCGAGCAGCGGCCGGTCCGCTCGGCGTCGGCGGTGGAGTCGTGCTCACCTGCGGGGTCGCCGTCGCGTTCACAGGGATGGACGCGATCGGTGTGGGGCTTGTAGTCGTCGCGCTGGTGGCGCTGGCGGCCTCGCTAGCGGTCGCTGCGGTCGCGGCGCGACGTGCGGTGCGGGTCAGCCCCGGCCCAGGATCCGATCCACGCTGATCTCGAGCGCAACCCGGTCCGGCCGCTCGGATGGCTCGCGGTAGCGCTCGGCGTAGCCGGCAACCGCCGCCGCCACCCGGGCAGGGTCGGTGGTCGCGCTGATCTCACCCTCGAGTGTGATCCACCGGCCTCCGTCGACCTGGCTCACGGCACCACGTCCACCGCGTCGGGCGTTGAGCACCTTCTGGGATCCCTCGAACGAGATGATCCTCACCAGCCGTTCGGAGGCGTCGAAGGAGAACCCGACCGGAACGACGTGCGGCGATCCGTCGGCGTGCAGAGTGGTGAGCGTTGCCAGGTGGTGCTCGGAGAGGAACTCGACGGTGGCGCTCGGCAACGATGCAGGGTCCAGGGACACGACGTCTCCCTTCAGGTGGACGCGTATCGCGTCGAGAACGTCCATCTTCGCTGCTCGACGTGCGGGTAGCCAGGCGGCGAGCAGGCCGGCGACCGCGGCGGCCACGGCGATGGCGATCAGATGGACGACCGGTAGGTCGTAGCGGAACAGATCGTCGAACTGCTTTGACAACGGAATGGTGAGTGCCAGTGAGAAGAGGATGCCTATGGCCAGGCCGATGAGCGTGCCGAAGATGGCGATGATCGCAGCTTCGACACGCACCATCTGTCGAAGCTGGCGTCTTGACATGCCGACCGCACGCAGGAGCCCGAGCTCCCGTGTGCGCTCGAGGATCGACAGCGACAGCGTGTTGGCGATCCCGATGAGAGCTATCACGATCGCCAGTCCCAACAGCGCGTAGACGATGGCCAGGAACGTGTCGACGGGAGCAGTCTGCGCGGCGCTGAACTCCGCCAGGTCCTGGACCGCGACAGCGGGGTTGTCCTCGACCATCCTCACCAGTTCCTTGCCCAGCCGATCAACGTCGGCGCCGTCGGCGGCCTTCACGTAGATGTAGGCGTCCGCGTTGAACATCGGCAGCTGGGTGGCGGCGAACGTCTCCATCGGGAGGTAGATGTCGCCCTGGCCCAGCGATCTGCCCACCAGCATCGCGACGGTGAGCTCGGTCTCGCCGGTCGCGGCGAACTGCACAGGGATCTCGTCGCCGATCCTCCAGCCGCGCTCCTCGGCGTAGGCCTCGGTGACGGCCATCGTGTTCTCCACCAGGTCCTCGGGCGATCCGTGGAGCTCGCCGCCGTCGATGACCTGGAACCATGTCGAGGGGTCGATGCCGAGCACGAAGGTGGACTCGCCCGCCGGCGCATCCGACTCCGCCCCGGTCTGACCCTCGAGAGTCGTAGTGGTGTTGGATGACGCCTTCGCCCGGGCCTTCTCGTCGAGGATGGTCATGGGGCCGAACCGCATGGCGCTAGCCACCGCGACGTCGTCCATCTCGGCGATCCGGGGTTGCAGTGAAGCCGGTATGGCTCCCAGCGAGGTGACCGACGACGTCGCCACGATGTAGTCGGCCTTCACCGAGGACGAGATGGTGGCGTCAGCGGTCGCCTTGAGAGAAGCGGCCAGGATCGCGATCACGACGACCAGGGTCACGCCGATCGTCAGCGCGGCAGCCGTGGCGGCGGTACGTCGAGGGTTGCGTGCCGCGTTCTCGCCGGCGAGGCGGGTTGGTAGTCCGCCGCGCAGCGAGAAGATCCTGGCCAGCGGCCGGCTGGCCGGAGCGGCCAGCGACGGTCCGAGCACCACTGCCACAGAGAGGAGCACGACTGCGGCGCCGAGCCCCACCGGCACCAGTGAGTTGATCGAGCCCAACCAGTCGGGATCGACGAGGCCGAGGGCGATGAGTGCAATGCCGACGACGACCAGCAGTGCGCCCCAGATGCGTCGTGACCCCGACATGTCGCTGCGATCGATCGCAGCTTCTGACAGCGCGGCGACAGGAGGGACCTTGGACGAACGCAACGCCGGCACGTACGCCGAGAGCACGGTCACCACGACACCGACGGTGAGGGCGACCACGGCTGCGCCGACGGTCAGCGGCGGGACCCCGCTGGCGACGGTGAATGCCTGGGCCACGAGCTTCAGCAGCAACGCCGCGAGCAGGGTTCCGAGCGCCAGACCGACCAGGGCGGCGACCAGGCCGACCACCAGGGCTTCGAGCATCGTCGCTGCCAGCACCTGGCGGCGCCGGGCGCCGATCGCTCGCAGCAGGGCGGTCTCGCGGGTTCGCTGGGCGACCAGGATCGAGAAGGTGTTGTAGATGATGAAGACGGCGACGAAGAGGGCTATGTAGCCGAACACGCTGACGAAGATGTTGAGGAAGTCGACGAACTGACCTATGGCTGCAGCGGTCTCCTCGACGAAAGCATCGCCCGTCAGGACCTGCTCGGCGGGCAGAGCGAACGCGATCTGCTCGGCGAGCTCCTGTTGGGAGACACCTGCGTCGGCACCGACGGCCACGAAGTTGTACGCGTCGGGTTGGTCGACGAGTCGCATGGCGGTGGCGGTGGTGAAGAACATCGGACGAGCGCCCGATGACTTGGTGCCGTCGTCGCCGAGCCCGACGATCCCGACGAGGGTGAACTGCTCGCGCCCATCCTGCTGGTTGACCAGCGTGACGGTGTCTCCCGGGGCGACCCCGATCGCATCTGCGGTGCTGAAGTCGAGCACGACCTCGTCGTCAGCGGTCGGCTCATGTCCCTCGACCAGGATCCCCGTGCGCAGTTCCTCGTCGTCGATCCAGTTGTAGACGATCGTCGGAGGGCCGAACCCGGAGGCCCCGTAGATCTTGCCGTCGGAGTCGACGATCTGTGGTCCGGTGGACTCGACGAAGCCTTCGGCGACACGGACTCCGTCGACCGCCGCGACCTGCTCCACGAGCGATACCGGTACCGTGTCGCGGACGGGTTGACCGAAGGCCGTCTCCTGGCTCTTCGGTGAACGCACGATCGCGTCGATCCCCTGGTAGACGTCACCGATGAGGTCATCGATGGAGTCCCGTAGCGACGCCGAGAGCAGCTGGGTGCCGGTCAGGAAGGCGATGCCCAGCGCAATGGCGATGCCGGTGGTGACCAGTCGGCGTTTGCGTGCCAGGAGGTCCTTGAGCGTGACCCTCAGCATCGTCGCTCAATCGCCGAGCTGCTTCATGAGATCGAGGACCCGCGCCGCGGTGGGCTCGATCATCTCGTCGACGGATCTGCCCGTCGGCGAGGAACACCACCCGATCGGCGTGCGCCGCGGCGGACGGGTCGTGGGTGACCATGACGATCGTCTGTCCGAGGTGGTCCACGGCGTGGCGCATGAAGTCGAGCAGGTCGGCACCGGAGCGCGAGTCGAGGTTGCCGGTCGGCTCGTCGGCGAAGACGATCTCGGGGCGGCTGGCGAGTGCCCGGGCGACGGCGACGCGCTGTTGCTGGCCGCCGGAGAGCTCGGCTCGGTCGGTGTCCGAGCCGGTCGCGCGCAGACCGACGGTGTCGATCACCTGGTCGACCCAGTCCTGGTCGGGTCGACGCCCTGCCAGGTCCATCGGCAGGGTGATGTTCTCGATCGCGGAGAGGGTCGGGATCAGGTTGAACGCCTGGAAGACGAACCCGATGCGGTCACGGCGAAGTTCGGTCAGCTGCGACTCCGACAGCGTGTCGAGGTCGGTGTCGCCTATGAACACCCTCCCGTCGGACAGCTCGTCGAGTCCCGCGAGGCAGTGCATGAGGGTCGACTTGCCCGACCCGGAGGGACCCATGATCGCGGTGAACCGACTGCGCTCGAACGAGACGGTCACCCCGTCGAGTGCTCGTATCTCGGTGTCGCCCTCGCCGTAGAGCTTGACGGCGTCGATGGCGCCCGCCGCTGCGGTCTGGAGCATCGTCTGGGCAGCGCCGCTCATCCGGCTGACTCTAGTTGGCTGGTTCGGTCCAGACCCGGGAGGCCAGCGACGGCACACAGGACACGGCCCAGCGGGCCCAGAGCTTCGCCTCGTCCGGAGCGATGCCGCGCGCCAGGCGGAACAGCCGCCGGGCCTCGTCGTGATCGCCGAGGCGCACCGCGGCGATGGCGCCGGCGGTCGCGCTGCGGACCATCAGAGCGGCGTCGGGGATCGGCGTTCGCGCCATCGCGTCGAGGGATTGCAGCGCCCAGCGCAACCGGAGCGGGTCACCGCTCGGTGGCTCCTCGCCCGAGGGTTCGTTCCAGCGTACGAGCGGCTCCGGCGTGGCGACGACGACCCGGCCATCGGCCGTTGCGAGCGCTTCGAGCTCGGATCCGAGTGCGGCCAGGTCGCCGCCTCCGGCCAGAACGTCGTGTGCCGGATCGCTGTGCATGAGCGCGCGGCGGGCTACGAACGAGCCGCTGCGGTAGCAGCCGTGTTCGATGCGGGTGGTCGAGCCGTCGACGTGGGTCTGCTCGCCTCCGCAGCTGACGAGCACGGCGCCAGTGGCTTCCGCGATCCGACCGAGGCGGGCCAGCCATCCGGGTGAGACCTCGTCGTCGGGGTCCAACACCGACACCCATCGTCCGAGTGCGGCCTCGATGCCGACGCGGCGCGCCTTCTGCGACGTCGGTGCTCTCGGCGAGGCCGGCGTTGCCGGTGAGCACGCGGACCCTGCGATCGGCCACGGACCGGGCTGCTTCGACGCTGTCGTCGTTGGACGCGGCATCGACTACGACGACCTCGACAGCGGCGAGTGTCTGCGCGAGCACGTCGGACACGGCGCGGCCGACGACTTCTGCCCGGTTACGAACGGGTATCACCACACTGAAGCGTGGATGCACGACCACCAGTGAAGATCATCCGCCGCTCGATGTGGCGGATATCACCGCTGGAAGTCAGTTCGAGCGGGCGTGCATCAGGTATGTGGAGACGTCCCCTTCGCTCGACACGGGCTCGAGCTCGAGCCGTTCGTGGAGCTGCTCGAGCGTGTAGAGGTGTCCGTAGGTCGGTGGCTCGTCGATCCAGACGAGACACGAGGGTGTTGCATCGAGGGTGGCGGTGATCCGCTCCAGGTCGCCGATCCGTCGCGTCGATTCGAGCGCCGTGCGGCGGGGGCTCCACAGCGACTCATAGCTGGGATAGAGGGCGTTGGGCAGGTTCGAGTACAGCCTGCAGTCGGCCGGGAGGGCTGCGATCGCCTCGTTCCCGCGCACGACTGCGAAGACGTCGGACTCGTAGTTGCCGACGAAGTACGGGTGACCTGCCGCGAACGCGACCATGCCGATCAGCCCGACCGTGACGTTGGCGACAGCCCAGATCCGGGCGATCAGCACCCCCGGGCGCCCGACCCGATCGAGCAAGGCCAGCGCACATACGACCAGCGGCAGGTAAGCGGGGAACAACAGCCGGGTGTCGAGCTGGTTGAGAGCCGTGGTCGTACGGACGTACAGCATGTAGAGCAGGTAGCTGCCGGCGAACAACAGCACGAGCCCGAGAGGTCGCGCGGCGAACGACCACAGTCTCGCCAGGACCGGACCGGGTGTGGAGCGGAGCACCCTCCAGGTGACGACTGCGGCCGCTGCGAACACGACGATGCCGACCACCGCCCATATCTTCACGAGGCCGTTCCCCGGCCCCGGCAAGAGGAAACGTCCGAGCGTGGCGGCCACGTCCATGGCGTTGTCGATGAGCCCACGCGCCGACGGATTCCGCTCGCCGGTGAATGTCCCGTCCATGGCGTGGTTGCGCATCATCCAGCCGATCGGGACCACGGATGCCGCCACCGCGTAGACGGCCACGTCGCGCACCCGGCCCTGCCAGCCCCGCTTCGGCCCGATCAGCAGCCAGAGCCCGCCGACCGGGATGAGCACCAGGCCGACGTATCGCAGGCCGAAGCCCAGCCACACGAGCAGCGACGCAGCCAGCAACACAGCTACGGAGCCGCTCCGTCGGAATCGCATCAGGGCGGCCATCCACCACAGCGTCACCAGGGCGAAGGCCATGTCGGTCATGAGCACGTGGCCGAGCCCGACCGTGGCAGGCCCGAGGGCCAGGACGAACGTCCCCGCCATCACGAGTCGCCGGTCGTCCAGCACCATGCGGAGCAGGTGGTTGCCCGTCAGGACGACGCCGACCGCGACCGCCGCGTTCAGTGCGATCGCGGCTCCCATGGTGTCGAGCGGTGTGAGCAGGGCGACAAGGGCCATCAGGGCGGGCCACACGGGTGGCCAGATGGTCACCGGGTCCTCGAGGAAGTACCCGTAGCCGTCGCCGGCGAGCAGCGAGTCCGCTATCGCCCTGTAGCCGACGCCGTCGTCGCCGGTCGCGATCCCCGAGATGTTCGCGATGAGCACAGCCACGGCGGAGGCGCATGCCAGCACCAGAACGGTCGTGTGATCCCTGCGCCCCGTCGTCGTCACGACCGACAGTGTCGGCGCATGCGAGCTCGGTCAACAAGTCCGGACGCGACTGTGGCCCGGCGCGAGCCGGGCCACAGTGCTTCGCGATTCCCGCCGGTCAGGGTGCGTCGGCGAAGCGCAGGTAGGGCTTGATCTCCTCGACGTTGGAGAGCTTGGTCCGTGCCTCCTCGGTGGACATCGTCGGTGGGACGATCACCCTGTCGCCGGGTCGCCAGTCGACCGGTGTGGCGATCGGGTTGGCGTCGGTGGCCTGGAGTGCATCGAGGGCTCGGAGGATCTCGTCGAAGTTGCGGCCCACGGACTTGGGGTACGTGAGGGTGAGGCGGACCTTGTCTGCCGGGTCGATGATGAACACCGAGCGAACCGTCGAGGTGTCGCCCTCGCCGGGGTGGATCATGTCGTAGGACTCGGCGATCTTGTGGTCCGGATCGGCCACGATGGGGAAGTTCAGCTCGGTGCCGCCGAACTCGCCGATGTCGGGAGCCCACTTGTGGTGGTCGTCGACGGAGTCGACAGACAGTGCGATCGGCTTGGTGTTGCGCTTCTGGAACTCACCGTTCAGCGCTGCGGTGCGGCCGAGCTCGGTGGTGCAGACGGGGGTGAAGTCGGCCGGGTGGCTGAAGAACACCGACCATGAGCCCTTCTTCCAGTCGTGGAAGGAGACCTCTCCGTCGGTCGTGGCTGCGGTGAAGTCGGGGGCGACATCGCCAAGGTGCAGTCCCATTGAGCGTCCTTTCGTGTGGGTGTCGAGGAGGGAAGCACGGTAGGTCCCGGGAACATTCCGACCGATGTGACATCGCTCACTCTGGGTAGCGATTCGTTGACCGTCGTGAGCAGTGCTTGCTAGAGTTAGCGCAACAGCAAGCACTCCCCCCAGGGAAGGACAACCGCCATGACCGAAGTACTCGATCGCATGACCGAGATCCAGGAGCAGATCGTCGAGGCGATCGCCGGAACCAAGACCCCGGTGGCCAACGCGGTCTCGACCGTCGTCGACTTCGTCGTCGACTACGTCCCCACGGTGCCGGCACTGCCCTTCGCGGAGCAGATCCCCACACCCAAGGACATCATCGACAACCAGGCCAAGTTCGCGTCGAAGCTGGTGACCACCAACAAGACGGTCGCTCTCGCCGCCGCAAAGGCTGCCCAGCCCCTGACCGACCAGCTCCTCGACCGCTCGCCGATCAAGGCTGCCAAGGCGGCACCCGCGGCCTGACACGGCCATCTGGCGCTCGAGAGCGTCAGGCGAGTCCTGATCTGTCGGAGCGGAGGACCCATCCCCCCTGTGGTCCTCCGCTCCGCTTCATCTGGTCGCGATCATCTGGTCGCGATCATCTGATCCGCTCCAGTTCGTCGACGATCCGATCGGCGATGGCGAATGACGCCGTCGCTGCCGGCGAAGGAGCGTTGATCACGTGCACGCCGCGTTCCGACGTGGCGAACGCGAAGTCGTCCAGGAGTGAGCCGTCACGGCCGAGCGCCTGAGCCCGGATCCCTGTCGACGAGCGGACCAGGTCGTCTGCACCGACCTCCGGCAGCAGTCGGCGCACGTCGTGCAGCAACAGCCGCCGTAAGCGCGAGCGTGCCAGCTCCTCGGCCCCGGTACGCCAGTAGTGACCGGCGAGTCGCCACAGCCCGCTGTCACGGGCCATCGCCGCGACATCGCGGGGCACGATGCCGCCGTCGTACGCCTCACGTCCCAGTGACAGGACCGCGTTGGGCCCCACGTGAACCGACCCGTCGACCATGCGGGTCATGTGTACGCCGAGGAACGGCCAGCGCGGATCGGGCACCGGGTAGATGAGGTTGCGAACCAACGAGCGCGCCGAGGTTGTGAGCTCGTGGTACTCGCCCCGGAAGGGCACGATCGATATGTCGGTGGTTGCTCCTGCTGCGTGTGCGACTCGGTCGCTGTGCAACCCGGCGCAGTTCACGAACCACCGTGAGCTCACGGTCCTGTCGCCTGCGTGCAGATGCACGCCCCAGCCGGATCGCACCTCCACCCTGCCCACGCGGGCGCCCGTGATCACGAGCCCTCCCGAGTCGGTGAGGTCCCCGGCCAGGCTTCGGGCGACGGCCGCGTAGTCCGTGATTGCGGTGTCGGGCACGAAGATCGCAGCGTCGCCGCGAACGTGCGGCTCGATCTGGTGCAGCCGCCGCGAGTCGATCCGCTCGGTCACCACGCCGTTGCGGTTGGCTCTCCGCTCCAGCGCAAGTAGCCGCAGCGTCTCTTCTGCGCTGTTGGACACCACGACCTTGCCGCAGCGGTCATAGGGCAGACCCCGCTCGAGGCAGTAGTGCTCCAGGCGGACCCGCCCGTCGGCCACGAGCAGTGCCTTGGCGGATCCGGGCAAGTAGTACAGCCCTGAGTGCACGACCCCGGAGTTGTGCCCGCTCTGGTGCTCGGCGGGTGCATCCTCCTTGTCGAGCACCGCCACGGTCATCGCCCTGTGCCTGCGGACCAACGCGGCAGCGGTCGCCACCCCGACGATGCCGGCGCCGACGATCGCCACGTCCACGTCTGGCTGATCGGTCACCGTCGAGCTCAGTCGTTGCGCGAGTACCGCTGCTTGACGCGAAGAGCGGGGGTCTCGATGTAGTTCCACGAGAGCACCGCGACTCCGATCGTCACAGCGACCGAGAAGGGGAACGCTGCGACGGTCGCCAGCTTCGTGCGACCGGCGAACACATCGTTGAAGAACGCCTGGATCGGGAAGTACACGAGCAGGTGCCAGATGTAGATGCCGTAGGAGCGCTTGCCGAACCACGTCCAGCGGGGCTGGGACAGGAAGCGGGCCACCTGCGAGTCGGGTCGGCGAACCATGTCGAGGACGAAGAACGGCATTGCGAGAACCGTCAGGTTGTAGAAGACGCTGATGAACGGCTCGAACGGCGTGAAGCCGCCGAGCAGGAAGCTGGCGGCGTACATGGCGAGGGCGACGCGACCAGCGACTGGCAGCCAGCGCTGCAAGGCAGGGGAGTCGAGCGTCGACTCGGCCCGGAAGAGGATGGCCGCAAGGCAGCCGAGCACCAGCGAGTCAGGTCGCATGATGGTCAGACCGAACACGAAGGACTCGAGGTTGCGGGCACCCAGCTCGGGTTCGAGTCCGAGCCTCAGTGCTGGCATGAGGATCACGAAAGCGCACATCGCGGCAATCAGCGCCGGCATTCGCCGTCGGCCCGCGGCCATCGCGCCGATGAGGATCAGCGGCCACACGAAGTAGAACTGCTCCTCCAGCGACAGCGTCCACAGCTGGATGAGCACCTGACCCTCGACGCCGACCCAGGCAACGAACAGGTCGTACACGTACAGCCCGGCTGTGAGCGCCTCGGCGAGCAGCCTGCCCCGGTTCTCGCCACCGGCGACGAGCGCGAACAGGGTGAAGACACCCAGCAGCGCGTAGACGGCGGGGAACAGCCGGAACACCCGCCTGAGGTAGAACGCCCGCAGCGAGATGCTGCCCTTGGCGGCTCGTTCCTCGAACAGCAGCGTCGTGATGAGGAACCCCGACAACACGAAGAACATGTCGACGAGGATCGGTGTGCCGTCCAGCTTGTCGGTCATCTGGACCAGGAAGTGGAACGACATGACCAACAGGACGCTGACCCCGCGTGCACCGTCCAGCGCGGGGTTCCAGCCCAGACGGCGCTGCGTGGGTGCTGCGAGCCGCTCGGTGAGGTTCACGCGGTCACGTCCTGGGGACGGCGGTAGCGCCGATCCTTGATCCTCAGGAACGGTTGCTCGATGAATCGGAACGACGCGATGCCGGCGAGCACGCCGAACACCGTTCCGATCAGCCCGAGCAGCAGCCGGCGCACCCCGTAGACGCCGTCCATCGCCGCCAGGAAGATGAACAACACGGGCACGTGCCACAGGTAGATGCCGTAGGAGCGCACCCCGAGCCAGCGCAGCGGCGCCAACGAGAAGAACCTCGACGCTGCGCTCTGCTGGCGCACGTACAGGTCCAGGATCATCGGGCCCAGCAGGAGCAGGCAGATCTGGTACACCGGCCCGCCGAACAGCTCGAAGCCGGCGACGCGGTTGCCGAGAGCGATGAACCCCAGGAAACCGACCCAGCCGACTGCTCCCAGGACCGCGATGGCTTTGCGGCGCTGATCGGTCAGCGGACGCGGGATGGCTCGGTTGACGAACGCGAGCAGGCACCCGTAGACGATCATGTCGGGCCGCGCCGACGCGAGACGGTAGATGATCCCCTGCCACGTGGGGTCGTTCTCGTCGGTGTAGGTGACCCCGTCGGGGGTGAGCGAGACGATCTCCGACTGGAGCGCCACCCGAATCGTGATCGCAAGGGCGATGAAGGCGATAGCGCCCAGGATCAGGGTCATGTCGGCGCTGCGGGCCCGGCGACGGATGGTCGCGAGGAACAGCAGCGGCCAGACGAAGTAGAACTGCTCCTCGACGGTGAGGCTCCAGGTGTGTCCGAGCACCCCGTCGAGCGTTCCCGGCATGAACGCCGCGACGATGTAGTAGCAGTAGGTGGCTGCAGCCAGCGGCTCGATCCACCAGCTGCCGAGCTGCTCGCGGGCGGCCGGAACGAAGTTCACCGCGATGATCAACAGCACCGTCGAAACGGCGATCATCAGGTACATGGCCGGGAACAGGCGCAGGGCCCGTCGTTGGTAGAAGCGCCGCAGGTCCGTGTTGTCGGTGGCCCTGCGCTCGTCGAGCAGGAGCGAGCAGATGAGGAAACCGCTGGCCACGAAGAACCAGTCGATGATGATCGGCGAGCCCTTCAGGAAGTCGGTGACCAGGGCGTGGTACAGAACCACCTGGACCACGAACAGGCCGCGGAACCCGTCGAAGGACGGGATGTGGCCGAGCCTCGGGCCGTCGAGCCTTATGAGTCGTCCCGCGTCCGACATCGCCTGCTCAACGCCCCCTGAACTCGACTACCGGCCACGGCAAGGTAGCCGATCAGACGTCGAGCGCTTCACGGTCGATGAGGTCGGAGTGCTCGAGCAGGTACTGGCGGCGGCGGGCGACGTCGCTTCCCATGAGTGTTTCGAACAGCTCCGCCGCGTCGGCGGCCTCCACCGCGTCGTCCATGGTGATCCGCCGCAGGATGCGGGTGTCGGTGTCGAGGCACGTGACGGCGAGCTCCTCGACGTCCATCTCGCCGAGGCCCTTGAAGCGAACCCACTGGAGGTTCTCGGCCTTGCGGTTGCCCCTGGTCAGCTCCTCGGTGAGACGGAACTTGTCCTCGTCGCTGAACGCGTGCACGACATCGTCGCCGACCTTGACCGTGTAGAGCGGTGGCTGGGCGGCGTAGACCCTGCCGTCCTCGAGCAATGGGCGCATGTAGTGGTAGATGAGCGTCAGGAGCAGGCAGCGGATGTGGCTGCCGTCGACGTCCGCGTCGCAGAGGATGATTATTCGGCCGTAGCGGGCGGCTTCGAGGTTGAAGTCCTTGCCGGATCCTGCGCCGATGGCGGTGAACAGCGCCTGGGCCTCGGCGTTGTCGATGACCTGCTTGAGCGTCGACTTGCCGGCGTTGACGACCTTGCCCCGCAGGGGGAGCACGGCCATGTACTCGGCGTTGCGGCCGGCTTTGGCGGGCCCTGCGGCGGAGTCGCCCTCGACGATGAGCAGTTCGGCGTCGGGGCCGTGCTTGCGGCAGTCGGCGAGCTTGTCGGGCATGGCGCCCGAAGCCAGGGTGGCGGCCTTGCGTCGCAGGTCGAGGCTGGCCTTGGTGGACACCCGCGTGAGCACCGCCTGGGCGACCTTGTCCCGTACGGCAGCGACGTGGGTCTTGCGCCCGCCGCCTTCGATCCAGTTGGTGAAGCCGTCCCGTACCACCTCGTAGACGATCGACTGCACCGGCGGAGTGCCGAGCTCCTGCTTGGTCTGGCCCTTGAACTGCGGCTCGGGGAAGGTCACCTTGACCGCCGCTACCAGGCCCTCCTGGACGTCTGACTTCTCGGCTCTGTCCTTACCGGACTTGGCGAGCTTGGCGAGCTTCTTCGTGCCGCTGAGCAGCACGTCGTTGGCGACCTTCGTCATCGCCCTCTCGAACCCGGCGACGTGGGTGCCGCCCTCGGGAGTGGGGATGGTGTTCACGAAGCTGGTGAGCACGGTGTCGAACCCCTTGACCCAGCGCAGAGCGACGTCGACCGTGCACGTGCGTTCCACCAGGGTCATCCGTCCGTCGACGGGGACCTTCTCCTCGAACGTGCCGATCCCGTGCAGGGTGACGACCTCGGTGACGGTCTCGCCGATCGACAGCGACTCCACCAGGTCGGCCAGGCCTCCCTTGGCGACGAACTCCTCGGGTTCCGCCGGCCCGCCGGCGCGCTTGTCCGAGAGCCTCACCTTGAGCCCCGGAACCAGGAAGCACACCTGGGCGCAGTGGTCGCGCACGAGCTCGTACTGGATGGACAGACCAGGGTCGAACACGTCCAGGTCGGGCCAGAAGCGAACCCGGGTTCCCGTGCGCTTGGGGGGGATCTTCCTGACCACCTCGAGGGTGGACCCGGCCTTGAAGTTGCCCTTGGCGTCCAGCCTTCCGGGCAGCTGGTCGATGAAGGTCAGCCGATGGGTGGCGCCGTCCTTGTCGACCTCGGCCACGAGCTTGGATGCGAGGGCGTTGACCACCGAAGCGCCCACGCCGTGCAGTCCGCCGGAGGACGAGTAGGCACCGGTGCCGAACTTGCCGCCGGCGTGCAGCTCGGTGAAGACGACCTCGAGCGCAGTGCGCTTGCCGTCCTTGCGCCCGATCGGGATGCCCCGGCCGTTGTCTGCCACCTCGACCGAGCCGTCACGGTGGAGGGTGACCTCGATCAGGTTGGCGAAACCCGCCGCGGCCTCGTCGACGGCGTTGTCGATCAGCTCCCAGACCAGGTGGTGCAGACCCTCCGGGCCCGTACCGCCGATGTACATGCCCGGACGCTTGCGGACGGCGTCGAGCCCCTTGAGCAGCTGGATGCTCTTCTCGTCGTAGGTGTGCGCGGTGCGGTTGGTTGAAGCTTTGGGGGGTGTGGCCATCTCTGATCCAGTCAATCACGCGTCTCTGACAGCGGCGCGACCCAACATCCGCTCCTGCATGCTGTCCCAGCGCCGCAGGGCGGACTCGTCGGCGCGGTCCGGGTAGCCGGCGTAGACACGATGGGCGAGAGCGGTTCGCGACAGTGTGGGGAGGACCTTGGCCGCCAGCAGAGGGCGCCCGAGCAGCCTGGGTGCCAACGCCGCCAGTTGAGCGGGGGGCGGGGTCCACCACCTCTGTTCCAACCCCGCGCGGGTCGACTCGGCACGGATGAGCCCCGCGTCGAACATCGCCGCTACTCCTTCGGAGCCGAGCCGGCTGCCCATGCGGCGGATCAGGTCGTAGGCGGCGAGGGTGCCGCCGTGTTCACGGAGGAACGCACTCTGGTAGGCCCACAGTGAGTCGGCGGAGCCGCAGTCGTCGCCGCTTGTCGCTGCCTCGGCCAGCATCGTTCCTGCCACCAGCGAGATCCCGATGCCGCTGCCGTGCGCCGGGAACATGTGGCATGCGGAGTCGCCGACGAGAGCGACGCCGGGGGCGGTGAAGCGGGAGTAGGGGCGCCGCAGCGGGATCAGGCCGGCGCCACCGAATATCGGCTCGCCGATCCAGCGGTGCCTGCCGCGCACCAGCGATTGGAGCGAACTGCCCGTACCCCATCGCCGGTCGCCCAAGGTGCCGGTCAGGACGCCGACGGAGCTGAGGTCCGCCGAGACACCGACGCCGAGGGCGGAGAAGCCCCCGGCGAAGCCTAGGAAGGTGATGGTGTCGCCCGGCTCGGCGCCGTGGGAGTCCAGGAAGCGTCGGGCGCCGTCGGGGTCGACGACGCGGTGCTCGTACTGCGAAGCCGAGCAGAGGCCCGACTGACCGACAGGGAAACACCACTCCCTGAGCTCCGGGACCTGGTCACGTATGACACCCTTGCGTCCGCTGGCATCGACGACCAGCGCGCAGTCGAACGTGGTCTCGATACCGTCGATCAGCGCGGAGACGCCCGTCGCCCGGCCGAGTCGCTCTCGGAGGGTGACGTCTCGTGCGGAGTCGAACGGTTGCACGCCCAGATCCAGCGCCTGCTTCTGCAGAGACTCCACAAGAGCGCGCATGTCGGCGCCACGGATCGGGCTCTGCTCGATCCTGAAGCCCGAGCCACGGGGACCGACCACCACCGTGTTGCTCGCCCGTGCCGGCCTACCGTCGGACGGTTCTGGAAAGTCGAGCCCGGAGCGTTCGAAGTGCCAGGGAACCACGCCGTTGTCCCAACGTGCGCCTGCGACGCCGAGCGGGCGTTGCTCGATCAGTGCGACGCGCCGGCCACGGCGGGCGAGCTGCAGCGCGGCGTTGGCGCCGGCTGTGCCGGCACCCACGACCACCGCGTCGACTCCGATTCGGCGGGTCACAGGGTCACCACCGGCCGGTACCCACCGCCAGGTAGCGGCGCCGTGTCGCCTTCGAGACGAGGTCTCTGGCGGTGTGGGGAATGGTGAGCGGCTCGGGCGAAGGGTCAGGCTTGGACGGCGCATCCTCGGTGCCGACCACCACCAGCAGTCCGTGTTCCGGACCGACGTAGGCCCAATCGAGGCGCTTCTCGGAGCGGAATCGGGTGATGCGCAGTCCCGCGGTGGCACGGCCCTTGGTCGGGATCTCGGCGGCGTCGGTCACCTTTGCGGTCTGCGCGTCGGAGACGGTGAGGACCACCGCATCGGGCCCAGCCAGGCCGGCCCCCACGACCGTTGCACCGTCGGCGAGCTTCATGCCGGCGACACCGGCCGCTCCACGGCCCTGCACCCCTACCGAGGAGGCCTCGCAGCGCATCGCCTGGGCGTTGGAGGCGACGGCGAGCACATCGGTGCCGTCGGGTGCGGGGAACGCTGCGACGATCGTGTCGCCCGGCTTCAGCTTGATGGCCGGCTTTCCGGCAGGGGTCCCGGTCAGCTCCTCGACGCCGATGCGCTTCATGACCCCCTGGGCGCTGACCATCATCACCGGCGCGGGCCCGTCCCCGCTGCTCGGAGCGGCGGGCACGAGAAGGCGCACCGTCTCACCCTTGTCCAGGGCGAACAGATCGCCGACCGTGGTCCCCCTGGACCGGCCGGTCACCTCGGCCACCGCCTCGACCGAGGTCGGCAGGACACGACCCCGGGAGGTCAGCGCCCACAACTGGGAGTGGGTGGTCGTCGCCACGCGCTGCACCAGCACGTCGTGGCGGCCGAACGTGGCGGGCTTGGGCCCCTCGACCGGTTCGCGGCCGACCATGCCGGACTGCGACAGGGCCACGCCGCACGGCTCGTCGGTCGCGCTCGGCCTTGGCCTCGGCGGCGACCTCCTCGAGGGTGATGTCGTCGAGGTGCTCGGGGCTGACGATGACCGAGCGCCGGGGAGTCGCGTACCGGTCGACCAGCTCGTCGAGCTCCTTGCCCACGATGGTCCGCTGGCGCTGCTCCGAGCCGAGGATCTTGGTGAACTCCTCGATGCGCTCCGCGCAGCTCGTCGGCCTCGGCCTGCAGCTCGAGCTTGGCGAGCGCGGTGAGCCGCCGTAGCTGCATGTCGAGGATGTGGACTGCCTGCACGTCGCTGAGAGACAGCTCCTGCATCAGCCGCGCCTTCGCCTCGGCGACGTCCTGGGAGGATCGGATGATCGAAACGACGAGGTCGATCGCATCGAGGGCGATGAGCAGTCCCTCGACCAGGTGGAGCCGGCGTTCGGCTTTCTCGAGGCGGTAACGGGTACGGCGTCGGACCACGTCGAGACGGTGCTCGATGTAGTGGTGGCACAGGTCGTACAGGCCGAGGGTCGTCGGGCGACCGTCGACCAGCACCACGTTGTTGACGCCGAAGGTCTCCTCCAGCGGTGTCTGGCGGTACAACTCGGTGAGCACCGCCTTGGCGTTCGCGCCGGGACGCAGTTCGATCTCGATGCGGAGCCCGGTGTGGCGGTCCGAGGTGTTCTTCACGTCGGTGACCATCGGGAGCTTGTCGTTGCGCACCAGCTCCTGGATGCGTGTGACCACACGTTCCGGTCCGACCTGGAACGGCAGCTCGGTGACCACCAGCCCCTGACGCGAGCGGGTCAGGTCGACGATCTCGACCTTGGAACGGATGCGGAAGCTGCCACGGCCGGTCCGGTACGCCTCGGCGATGCCGTCGTCGACGATGATCCCTCCGGAAGGGAAGTCGGGCCCGGGCAGCACCGCCATGAGCTCCTCGACGGTGGGCCTGGGGCGACGCTTGGTGAGCACGAGCTTGATGGCGTCGCGCACCTCGGACAGGTTGTGGCCGGCCATGTTGGTTGCCATGCCGACAGCGATGCCCGACGTGCCGTTGACCAGCAGGTTCGGCAGCCGTGCCGGCAGGCAGAGCGGCTCCTCACGCTCACCGTCGAAGGTGGCACGCATGTCGACGGTGTCCTCGTCGATCTCAGCGAGCATGTCCATAGCCGCCGGGCTGAGGCGGCACTCCGTGTAGCGGTACGCGGCCGGCGGGTCGTCCAGGCTGCCGAAGTTGCCGTGCGGGTCGACCAGCGTGACGTTCCGGCTGAAGTCCTGGCCCATCTTGGTGAGCGCGTCGTAGATCGCCCCGTCGCCGTGGGGGTGGTACTTGCCCATCGTCTCGCCGACCACGCCCGCGCACTTGCGGTGTGGGCGGTCCGGGCGAAGGCCCATGTCGGCCATTGCGTGCAGGATGCGGCGCTGCACCGGCTTGAGCCCGTCGCGGACATCGGGGATCGCCCTCGCGGTGATCACCGAGAGGGAGTAGGAAAGGAACGACTCACCGAGCTCCGACGAGACGGGGACCTCGACGACTTCTCGCGCGAAGTCACCGTCGAACAACTGGGTCTGGCGTGGCATCGGACCATTCTTCCAGCGTCGGGGGACATCGACGGATTACCGGCGTTGGCGTTCTGAACGGCGCTCGACAAAGATCTTCCGATGACCGATACGCCGTGGCTCGATGACGCTTCGTCCCTCGTGGACGCATTCCGAGCAGGGGAACGCTCCCCGAAGGAGGAGTTGGAGGCCACGTTCGCGGCGATCGACCGCAGCGAGCTGAACTGCTTCTCCCATCTGGACCCCGAGCGGGCGTTCGCCGCCGCTGAGAAGGCGGACCTGACAAAGCCGTTCGGTGGGGTACCCGTGGGCATCAAGGAGCTGGAGCAGGTCAAGGGCTGGCCCGACACCGGCGCGTCGCTGCTGTTCAAGGACCGGATCGCCCCGAACAACAGCGCCGTGGTCGATCGCTTCACCGGCGAAGGTGGAGCCATTCCGGTCGGACTGACCACGTCGTCGGAGTTCGGCGGGTTGAACGTCTCGATCACCAAGCTCAACGGCGTGTGCCACAACCCCTGGCAACACGGCCGCACGGTCGGCGGATCGTCGGGTGGCAGCGCAGCGGCGGTCTCCGGTGGGTTGGTGTCGTCGGCCTCCGGCGGCGACGGAGGCGGGTCGATCCGGATCCCCGCCGGCTACACCGGGCTGTTCGGCATGAAGGGCACCTACGGCCGGCTGTCCCGCGGTCCCCATGCCCGCGTTCCGGCCGGGAACGGTCGTCCTCGGCTGTCTGGCGCGCTCGGTGCGTGACGCCGCTCGCTACTACGACGTCTGCGCGGGAGTCGACAGCCGCGATCCGTCGAGCCTCCCCAATCCGGGTGGCTGGGAGCGCAACCTCGGTTCGACCGACCTCAAGGGCAAGCGTGTCGCCGTGCTGCCGTCGATCGCGGGCGTCAAGCTCGAGCCCGGGGTCGAGGAGCAACTGCGTGAGCGCGCCGCCGAGCTGATCGAAGCCGCGGGCATGGTGCCGGTCGACATCTCGCTCGCGCTGCCGAACCTCGCCGCCCAGTGGGCCATGGGCAACCTCTCGACGCTTCTGCCCGAGCTCGGCCGGCTGTGGCCGTCACGAGCCGACGATCTGACCGACGAGATCGCTCTCGGAGTTCGTCTGTCGGAGTCGTTGTACAACCTGCACGTGGCCGCAGTCGCCGAGGCTCAGCGCCTCGAGGCGAACGAGGCGATGGCCGCGGCCTTCGACAAGGTCGACTACATCATCTCCGCGACGAACCCGGGCCCCGCGTTCGCCGCGGACGCCACCACCAGCAGCCCCACGACCAGCTTCCTCGACGAGGCCGTGTCGTCCGCCGCTGCGAAGGTCGTCTTCCGCGGGCTGCTCGGATCGCTGAGGGTGATCAACGGTGCTTTCCCCCGCACGGCCAACTGGCTGATCGACGCGGTCGTCGACAAGGTCCCGGACCTGGTAACGATGGGTGGGCTGACGATCATCTCGAACATCTACGGCAACCCGGCGGTGTCGATCCCGGCGGGGACGGTCAACGGTCTGCCGGTCGGCATGCAGGTGCTCGCCCCGCATCACCGCGATGGGGAGCTGTTCGACCTCGGTCTGGTCGCCGAGCGCGACCTCGCCTGGCCCAAGGTCGCGCCGGCCGTCACCGCAGGAGCGGGCGCAACGGTCAGTGCTTGAGGCGCTTGGACTTCTGATCCTCGAGCTGGCGTAGCACTTCGTCGCGGATGTGCGCGATGGCGACCTTCGTGTCCTCGTCGGCCGAGGTGGCGACGAGCGGGCTCAGCCCGACCATGTGGCACTCCAGGGTGACCTTGCGGCCACGTTGACCCGGCTCCTTCATGTGGAGGTCCAAGCGCACTTGATCGGCCGACTGGCCGGCCAGGTGCGAGTCCATCCGAGCCAGGATCGTGGTCACAGTGGAGCGCTCGTCGTCATGGAAGCCATGGCCGAGGACCAGGCACTTCTCGACGGTTGCGTCATCGGTCTCAGGGGTGATGCTCATCGTCGAGGGGTTCTAGCAGCTCATGGCGACAAGATGATGTCGGCGGCCTGTTCGAGCGTCGCCCGGTCGGCGGCGTGGACCAGGATCTCGGTCACGGGCGACTCCTTCCATGCCGCAACCCGGTCCGCGATGCGTGCAGGCGTGCCGACCAGCGAGATCTCGTCCGCGAACTCGACGGGCACCTCGAAGACGGCTTCGTCGCCCCGCCCCTCCAGGAACAGGTCCTGGATCCTCTCGGCCTGCTCGCCCAGTCCCATCCGTGCTGCGAGCTTGGTGTGGTAGTTCTGGCCCTTGGCGCCCATTCCACCGATGTAGAACGCGAGCATCGCCCTGGTACCGGCCAGGGCGTCCTCGATCGTCCCGGGTCGATCGTCGGCCGTGGGGATGAACGCCGCGAGCGCGGCGATCTCGAAGTCCTCCGATGCGCCGGCCAGCTGATCGGCATAGACGTCCTGGCGGTAGGGCGAGTAGTAGAGGGGCAGCCAGCCGTCCGCGATCTCGGCGGTCTGGGTCACGTTCCTGGGCCCCTCGGCGCCCAGGTAGATCGGGATGCGACGACGCAGCGGATGCACGATCGACTTGAGCGGCTTGCCGAGTCCGACGCTGCCCGGACCTGAGTACGGATGCTGGTGGAACTCGCCCTGGAAGTTGAGCGGCTCCTCGCGGGCGACGACCCGCCGGATGATCTCGACGTACTCACGGGTGCGGGCCAGGGGCTTGTCCGACGGCCTGCCGTACCAGCCTTCGACCACCTGGGGTCCAGAGACTCCCAGGCCCAACATGAACCGGCCGTTGGACAGGTGGTCGAGCGTGATCGCCGACATGGCGGTGGCGGTCGGTGTGCGTGCGGCGAGCTGTACGACCGAAGTCCCCAGAGAGATGCGTTCGGTCATCGCCGCCAGGTAGGCGAGCGGTGTGAACACGTCGGAACCCCATGCCTCGGCGGTCCACACCGAGTTGAAGCCGAGCTCCTCGGCAGCGACGGCGCGGTCCACCCAGTCGGGCGAAGGCAGTTGCCCCCAGTAGCCCAGTTGCAGTCCGAGTTTCATGATCTCCCCCTCAGGTTCCGGTGAAGTTCGGTGTGCGCTTCTCCTTGAACGCGCGGGGTCCTTCCTTCGCGTCGTTGGAGCCGAACACGTCCCAGCCGTAGGTGAACTCGTGTTCGAGCGCTTCGTCCTGGCGCATGCCGTTCGTCTCCCGCAGGGTCCGTAGGATCGCCTTGACCGCCAGCGGCCCGTTCGAGCAGATCTCCTGGCCGATCTCGATCGCCTTCGCCAGGGCCTCGCCGTCTGGCACCACGTAGCCGATCAACCCCAGGTCGAGTGCCTCCTGGGCGCTGATGTGGCGGCCGGTCAGCAGCAGGTCGCAAGCGACGGTGTAGGGGATCTGGCGCGGGATCCGAACCACCGAGCCGCCCATCGGGTACAGGGACCAGCGGACCTCGGAGATGCCGAACTTCGTGGACTCGCCGGCCACGCGGATCTCGGTTGCACCGAGCAGTTCAGTGCCGCCGGCGATGGCGGCGCCCTCGGCTGCCAGGATGAGCGGCACGTTCGGCTGCCAGGTCCGTAGGAGCGCCTTCCATGGCAGGTCCGGGTCCTGCGCCAGTCGGGCCTGCACGTCGATCTGGCCCGGCTGCAGGTCGCCCTGGTGGCCGCCGGCCATCTCCTTCAGGTCGGCACCAGCGCAGAAGTCCCCGCCGGAGCCGGTGAGCACCAACGCCCGCACGTCTGGATCGGTGTCGGCCTCGACGAAGGCGTCCAGCATGCGCACGAGCATCTCGCCGTTGATGGCGTTCTTACGCTCAGGGCGATTGAGCGTCACGATCATCAGGTGACCCTGGCGCTCGACCAGGACTGCCGGCTCGGTCTCGTCGGCTGCGGAGTTGTCGGTACCCACTGGCCCCCCTGGGTTCGTCGTTCGGTGGTGGGGAACCCTATGTCACGGCGCACCTAGGCTCGCCAGGGTGCCCCGGGTCTACATCCACGAGCTGGTCGACGTGGTCGGTACCGAACGTGCCCGCTACCAGCACCACATGACCGCCAACTGGTGCCCCGAGGCGGGCCCGCTGCGCCGCCAACGGTGCTTCGGGGTGTTCTCGACCGTCGGGTCGACCGGCCGGTGGCCCCAGGTCGTGAACCTGTGGGAGTACGACTCGTGGGAAGACCTGGCACACAACTTCTCGGTCGAACTGGTCGGGGCGTCACATCGTGACCCGATGCTCGAGGTGTGGTGGCAGCGCGCTGCGTCGTTCCGTACCGGTGGACTGGACAGGATCCTGGTGGCTCACGACGAGTCGCGCGGGGTGCAGGACTGGTGCGAGAGCGGTGGCACCGCCGCGGTTGCCTATGTGCACGAGATCGTGCGCACCGAGGTCGACGGCGCTGTAGCGCTGGCTGACGATGTCGCGGCCGACCGTCACGGGCTGGCCGATCGCTTCGACCTGGAGTTGGTCGGGCTGTGGCGAACCGCCATGCGCGCCGACGACGAGGTCGTGGTCCTGCGAGCGGTACCCGACTGGCGGAGCTGGGCCGGCTACGAGTCGTGGGCTTCGCAGGTCGGTGCGAGCAGCCCCCCGGGCACGGTCGAGCTGCAGCGAACGCTGCTGGTCGACGCCGAGCTGTCACCCCTGCGTATCGGACGTCAGCCGGATGTGGAGGATCGGCGTCCGCTCGACCAGATCTGACCGTCGGCAGTCCCCGGTACGCTCGAACCGTGGAATCCACGGCGCTCAAGATCGCGGCATGCGTGTGCACCTACCGTCGCAACGAGCCTCTGGCCCGGTTGCTCGAACGCCTGGCCGAGATCGCGGACAGGTCAGCGGACAGGTTCCAGCTCGGGGTGGTGGTCGTCGATGACAACCCCGGTGGCGACGCGGAGCCGGTCGTCGAGTCGTTCGTGGACCGCTTCCCGTTGGGGGTCCACTACCGGCGATGCGGTCATCAGAACATCTCGCTCGCACGCAACGCCGCGCTGCAGGGCGGGGCCGAGCTCGCCGAGGTCGTAGTCATGACCGATGACGACTGCGTTCCCGACGTCGAGTGGATCGACGCGCTGCTCGACACCCGTGAGGCGACCGGCGCCGACTCGGTGTCGGGTCCGCTGCTCGTGATGCTGCCCCCTGGCGCGCCTGCATGGTTGCAGAAGCAGCGTGTGTTCGACTTCGATCACGAGGTGATCCCGGATGGCGCCCCACTCGACACCGGTCAGACCAACAACTGCCTGATCGACACTGCGTGGCTGGCTGCACACCCCGAGCACCGCTTCGACCCTGAGTACGGGCGGATCGGCGGCGAGGACATGGTGTTCTTCCGCGGTGCGATCGCACTGGGCATGCGTTCATTCCACAGCGAACGGGCGCGGGTGCACCAGTACGAGCCCATGGACGAGGTGACTCTGTGGGCGCTCATGAAGTCACGATTCTGGTGGGGTAACAGCGAAGCTGTGATCAACCTGGAGACATCGGCTGCTAGCCGCCCGCGACTCGTGGTCCGCGGGGCGCGGCGCTGCGCCAGGGCGCTGGCGATGCCGCTACGGCGTTCGCTGCGACGCGATTCACCTCACGGCAGGGTGGCCTTGATCGGCGTGGCTCGCGGAGCAGGCCTGGTCGTGGGTGCACTCGGTGTGCGGATGAACCACCACTAGCTCCTACAGGTCGGGCAGTCCCAGCCCGAGAGGCGGCGTGAGCATGCCGCCGTCTATCTCGAGCACCTTGCCTGTCAGGTAGGAACCCGCCGGTGAGCACAGGTACAGGACCCCTGCTGCGATGTCCTCGGGCTCGCCCAGCCGCCGCAGCTGTGTCGACTGCTCCATCGCCGTACGAGTCGACTCGTCTGTCAGCACCATCTCGAGCGCCGAGGTGGCGACCGATCCGACCGCTATGGCGTTGACCCGAACGCGCGGCGACAGGTCGCAGGCCATCTCGCGGGTCAGATGTGTCAGGGCGGCCTTGGCGGTCCCGTAGGCGGCGAACCCCCGATCGGGAACGCGGCCAGCGGCGGACGAGATGTTCACCACCGACCCGCCACCGCGCTCGAGCATCGCCGGAACGGCCTGCTTGGTCAGCTCGAACGCCGTGGTGACGTTGAACGTCAGCGCTCGTTCGAATGAGCGGATGCTGGTGTCGAGCAATGCCTTGGGCATCGACCCGCCGGCGTTGTTGACCAGCAGATCGAGGCCGCCGAGCTGGGCGACCGCCGTGTCGACGAGATCGCCCAGGCGGTCGAGCTCCATCACGTCGAAGGCGACGGGGACCGCCCGTTGGCCGATCGCGCGGATCTCATCGGCTACCTGTTCGACTTGCTCGGCGGTTCGGGCAGCAACCACTACATCAGCGCCGGCTTCGGCCAGAGCGATGGCTGATGCACGCCCGATCCCGCGGCCGGCACCGGTGACCAGCGCGACCCGACCTTCGAGGCGGAACCGATCGAGGATGGTCATGGGTTGCTTCCCTTCTGGTCCTGGAGCAGCGCCAGAGTAGGTCGCCGCCACATCATTGGGAGTCTGGCACGCCTCACCCGGGTACTGGCCCGGCTCGTCGTCGATGGTGGCGCTGACCCCAGAAGGAATGGTCGTCGGGGGCGGTCCAGCGCGTCCAGCCGTCGGAGTCGAGCTGCAGTGACCAACCCTGTCGATGGGCGACCCGGTGGTGTCGTCGGCAGAGCATGACCATGTTACTGGTCACTCGTTAGTATGACCCCTCATGGGACATGTGACAGCGGCGGCGGTGTACGCACGGATTTCGTCGGATCAGGACGGCACGGCGTTGGGGGTGCAGCGCCAGGTGAAGGACTGCCGCAAGCTCGCTGGCGGGTTGGGGTGGACGATCGCTGAGGAGTACGTGGACAACGACATCTCGGCGTTCTCCGGCAAGCGTCGGCCCCGCTACGAGGCGATGTTGGCCGACATTGCGGAGGGTCGCCGGGATGCGGTGTTGGTGTATCACGCTGACCGGTTGACTCGTCGGCCGATCGAGTTGGAGCAATTCCTCGAGGTTGTCACCGCCGCCGGGGTGCGGTCATGTCCGGTTCGTGGCCGGCGGCGACTTGGACCTTGGCAATGGCGACGGGTTGTTGGTGTTGCGCATGTTGGCGGCGGTGGCGGCGAACGAGTCGGCGTCGAAGTCGCGTCGGTTGCGACGCAAGTTCGACGAAAACGCAGCGGCCGGGTTGCCGCACGGTGGGTCGAACCGGCCGTTCGGGTTCGACGACGACCGGATCACGCACCGTCCGGACGAGGCCGAGGTGATCCGCACCCTGGCTGGCTCGGTTCATCGCCGGGGAGTCGTACCGGTCGTTGGTGCAGTGGCTCGACGACGAGGGCGTGCGCACGGTCAACGGTGGTGTGTGGCGCACGATGTCGCTGCGCACGATGTTGACGAACCCTCGCATGGCAGGGCTACGCGAGCACCGGGGTGAGATCGTCGGCCCGGCGGTGTGGGAGCCGATCATCACTCTGGAGGACCGGGACCGCATCCTTTCTCGTGTCCGGGCCAAGGCGGCGTCCGGGCGGCGGGTGCCGCAGCGGTACCTGTTGTCGGGATTGTTGCGCTGCGGCAAGTGCGGGGTCCGGTTGTACTCGTCGCGACGCCAGACATCGCGCCGCTACGTGTGCCTCTCGGGACCTGACCATGGTGGCTGTGGCCGGTTGACCGTGGTCGCGGAGCCAGTCGAGGATCTGATCACCGACGCCGTCCTGTACCGACTCG
Source organism: Microthrixaceae bacterium (assembly GCA_037045265.1). Taxonomy (GTDB): domain Bacteria; phylum Actinomycetota; class Acidimicrobiia; order Acidimicrobiales; family Microtrichaceae; genus JBAOHV01. The sequence goes on from JBAOHV010000002.1 coordinate 107,514, forward strand.
ACACCCCGGAGCTGGCCGAGGCGCTGACCGGCAGCGCCCAGGCCGATGCCGAGACCGCTGCGATGGCGGAGCAGATCGCAGCGGACCGGGCGCAACTCGACGAGCTCGCCCAGCTCTACGCCGCCAAGGCGATCCCCGCCCGGGAATGGCTCGCAGCACGCAACCCGATCGAGGAACGCATCAACGCCGCAGAACGCCGTCTGGCACGGGCAGCCCGCAGCCGACGCGCTCACCGGCCTCGTGGGCAACGGCGAAGGTCTACGAGGCCAATGGGCCGAACTCGGGCTGGATCGGCGTCACGTCATCGTCGCCGCGGTGCTCGACCACGCGGTGATCGGTCCCGGGGTCAGCGGTGCGCGGGCGTTGGACCCCGCCCGAGTCGAGCCCGTCTGGCGGCTCTGACCCGGCGCGTCGACCGCTCAACAGCACCGCGACGCGGGCCACGACGTGTGCGTCGGTCACCTTCGGAGCGACTCCCTGACGGGCACACGACGCCGTCACCCACTGCGCCACTTCGAACCCCGCGGCCGACGGCCGCTCGGGTACGTCGGCTGCGGTCGCCGGGACTGTTCTCATGCCCCTCCCAAGCGCGCGGACCGCACCGGTGACGGCAGAGAAATCCGAGGAATGTCGAGCGCCCGGTCCCGGTCGAGAGACCCGTCGAGGGGTCAACGCCTCCGGTCGAGACACCCGTCGATGAGTTGACCGTCAGCCGACAATCCGTGACCGTCCCGGTCGAGACTCCTGTCGAGGAACGGCACCGCCGGCCAGCCGACACCGAGCCACCGGGCTCCTGGGGTCAGGTGCGGTCAGGGTTGTGTTCAGCCCTGACCGCCGTGCGAACGCCGGGACGCGCCCGTGGTCAGGGTGGAGTTCAGACACCGGTTCAGGGTCCGGTCATCTCATCGCTCTGCCCGCGCCTGCGGGCCCGGGGCGAGGTCCGCTCCGGCTCCGAGACGAGGAGACACCCATGGAACCCCCCATCGCGCTGCACCAAGACTGGAGTATCGGCAGCCCAGCTCGACCCGGCGCGGGCCCGCCCGGCGACAGTGTCCGTCCAGATGGCTGGGCCGTGCTCGATGACGGGCGCGCCCGAACGGCCGCTGCTGGTGTCGTTCGCTGCGGCGCCACGTCTGCGCCGAGTGCACCGGACCTGTGGTTGCGCTCGGTGGTGCGCCGGTGGGCCGCTCAGGTGCTGCGAGCCGCGTCGCTCGTGCCGGGCAGATTCCACCGAGCGACCTCGTCCGCACCGACCCCAGCGCTCTCGGACCGCCGCCCTGGTGGAGCTCGGACCGGTGTCGTGGCGAAGGCCGGAGCGTCGTCGCCGCGACGGTTCGTGTGCGGTCGAGTCGTCGTTCCCGACGTGGTCATGGGACGGCACAGACTGGCTAGTTCCGCAAGCGGAACTAGCGGAAGCACCGGGTGGAAGCGGGTGCAGCACCGGAACCGAGCCGCCTCATGAGCTGGGAGCAGCGGTGGCGGACGCCGCCGGAGATGAAGGCCCGCCATCGTGAGGGCGAGCGGCTGCGCCGGGAGCGACTGGACCGCGATGTCGTCGAAGCGGAGGAGGAGCTGGCCGAGGCGGAGGATCGGCTGGTGAACGAGAAGGCGAAGGTCGCCCGATTGAACGAGTTGATCGAGCGGCGCAGCGGCTTGCTGCAACATGTGGACGCGCTGCAGCGGGAGCGGGTCGCTGCCGAGCTGGAAGCCCGGGCGGTGGAGAGGCGCTTGGCGTATCAGCAACGTCGGGTCGAGCGGCTCGGGACTCGCCGAGACGGCCCACGTCGGGGTCGGCCGGTGCGCATCGATGTCGACGAAGAGGCGTGGGCCACGGTCAAGCGAGAAGCGGTTCGGCAGCGGCTGCGGCTCGTGTTGTGGCTCGGCGACCTGGTCCGCATCGAGGTCGAGGGTCTCGCCGCCGGCCAGGTCACCGGCACACCGGCGTCACGTCGGCGCCGATCGCCGGGCGAAGGTGAGCCGACACCCTTTCGCCGGTTCGTCCACGTCGACGTCGATGACGATCATTGGCTCGACCTTCGGGCTGCCGCACTGGACGCCGAGGTTTCGGTCGGCCGCTACGTCGGCGAACTCGCCGAGGCAGTGGCGTACGAAGCGGGGTGGCGAGCTACTGCACCCCGAAGGGCGTGATGGCCGGCGTCAAGAACGGAAGTATCTGTGGTCCGAACTTGCCGAGCGTGCCCCGACGCCGTCCGCCGCAGCGGCGACTCCTCGCTGCCCTGATGTCGACGATGGTGCCCAGGACCACGATCCTCGGGGGTCATCATGGTCAGCTGCGTCCTGGTGGCCGATCCGGGTCAGCTGGAGGTTCGCTGACCCGGGCAACAGCCTTCGCTTTACGGGTCTGGGTGACGCCAGGGTGGCGGGTGGGCGGCGATCACTTCTGCGGTGAGGAGGATGTCGGTGAAGTCGTCGCGCGTGCGGTCAGAACGTCGGGGTCGGGGTAGGGGGAGGCGTACCAGGGGGCGAGGTCGGGTGCGGTGACGAGGTGACGGTCGTGGCCGAGGTCGCGAACGTTCCAGTGGTCGGGATGGCGGACTCCGGCGAGTTGACGGCTGGTGAGGACTTGCACGCCGTGGGCGTCGATGACGTAGCGGGTGGTGAGGTGCTGGTAGTAGCGGAATTCGCCGGGGCTGAGGTGTGGCAGGGGAAAGAGATCACCGGTGGATGACCAGCCTCCGGGGACCACGGAGGTTGAGCGGATGATGGCGTAGTCGAGGAGGTCGGGGCGGGCGCAGATGGCGTCGGTGAGTGTCTCGATGCGGTCGTGCCAGCTGCGAGTGCTGATCTCCTGGAGAGACGTTTCCGCCCGGTTCACGAACGCTACGGAGCGCAGGGCGCGCTCCGGGTTGTTGTAACAGAGCGCGCCGGCCTGGATGCCGTCGGAGATGATCGCTGTGTCGAGCATGTCGGCGATGGCCGTCTGGTCACTGAGCTCGAAGGAGAACGCCCCCTGGCGCAGCCGGGTGCGGGGTCCGGCGCCGGCGACGAAGCTGGCGCACAACTCAGCAACGACGCGCGTGGTGTCGGCGTCGAGTTTCCACAGCGGCGCGGTCTGGGAAGGGTCGCTGGTGGAGTGTTCGGCGTCATAGGACCAGGTGATGAACGCCCCGGGTTGGGGCCGCTCGACGCTGTCCAGCCAGCGCGGCAACCCCGCAGACCGAGCAGCAGCGAGTTTCCCGGTGATGCCGGCGTCGTCGAGACGTTGGGCGACGGTGTGCGCCCATTCGATGAGGTGGTCCTTGTCGCGGGCGCCTTCGATGAACGCGACGAACCCGGCGGGGACTCTGCCGGTGAGGTGCACGATGACGCCGTCGTGAGCCTCGCTGGGGATCGCAATCGCCGCCCCGAACACCTCGAGATCGTCGCTCGGAGTGGTGAGTTGGATCCAGAACTCGCCACCGTGCTCGCGCCGCCACGCACGAACCAGCGAGTTTTCCGTGACCTCGACGCTCACGTCTCACCGGTTCGAACTTGAGTACGTCCTGAGGGCTTCGTCATGCGGGCTACGGTACCGGCCGAAGGGGCGATTCCGTTCGGGTCGCACGCAGGTGGGAGAGGGAGCAAGCATGGGTGCACGGTCGCGAGTCGCGGTCGTTGTGGTCAGCATGGCGGTGGCGGTTGCGGTGCTCGGCATGGATCTGCCGGGCGTACCGGTGTCGTCTGCTGGTGCGCAGGAGCAGCCAGCGTCAGCGCCTGATTGCAGCTCGAACAGCGACGACACCTCTATTGGCAGTGATATGCGTTGCATCGGCCTCAAGGACCTGAGTACCCGGAACCGGCTGCTGTCCAAGTGCTTCGACGCGAAGGCATTCCGAGAAGGCGCCGTCTACGAGCGTGGCGAGTGCAAGAACCCTTCGGCGTTTCTCGGTGTGGAGGCGGTGGCCCAGGTTCGCTTCCTGATGAGGTCAAGTAAGGGCTGGGGTCACTCGGGGGAGGGTGTTTCGCCGAATGTTCAGTGGGAGCCGACGTACGCGAGTGGCGAAGGCTACGTCGACTCGTTGCAGTACAACCGAGATGATCCTGAGTCCTCGCTTGACCTGGTGGAGCTGAAGCAGGTGCTGTGGGCGACGTCGACTGCGGTGGACGGGGCAAGGGACCAACTTCAGCGCTACGTCGACAGGATTCCCCGTAGCGACGGCCGGCTGGTGAAGCAGGGTGACGTGACGAAAGACACGGACTGGTATCGCATTATTGTCCGCAACTGCGACGACTACCCCGACGACCCGGGTGTGACCAGGCAGATCGTGATTCGACGGTTCGACGTCGAGTACGGGGGCAGTGCTGGGGTCCTGGCGGTGCGGAACAAGGCCAAGGATGAGGTACTGCCGTGCCCCGGGTCGACGAAGCTTCCGCCCGATGTGGTGGAGGAAGATCTCGATGACCGGCGGACTGATGAGCTGCCAGAGGCTGACCGGCGTCCCGATCCAGCTGATCGTGTGCCGATTCCGATCGGGCCGCGTGGCAGTGACGACGACAACGACGGCGATTACGACGTACCCGACAGCGAGTTCTGGGACATCATCACCGAGAACTTCCCCGAGTACGTGTCGGAGCGGTATCTCCAGCCGATCCTCAACGACATCCGCGACTTGCCCGCTGAGATCGACTTCGAGACGGCTCTGGCGTTCGCCATCGTGGTCGGCCTGCTCGCCGCCGGCGTACTCGCCGCCGGCGCGTGCTTTGCCAATCCCGCATGTCTCGGGCTCTTCGCAGCAAGCGTCGCCGCCGAAGGCGGCTTCGCCTCGATGTCAGCGATGGCGGCGGTTCTCTTCGGTTCGCTTGCTGCGTTGTTGGGGTGGAGTGCTTGGGGCGATCCTCACCTTGTCACGATGGATGGTCTCACCTACGACTTGCAGGCGGTCGGCGAGTTCCACCTGCTTGAGGTGCCGTCGTTGGACGCAGACGTACAGGCCCGGTTCGTAGGCCGAGGCGACCAGGTGTCGACTCTTGCATCCACCGCCTTCACACTCTTGGACGACACGGTCGAGATCTCGGGTACCGCTCTGAGAGTCAACGGCGAGCTGGTTCCGACAGCCGACGGCACGTTCTTCGACCTGGGTGAGGGCGCGTCGATTCTTCGTTCGGGGTCGGGCTGGATTGTGACCTGGCCCGGAGATGGCGATCGTTTGATGATGATCCAGCGTGGCGCGAGCGTCGGCTTCCATGTTCCTGATTCAGCCACCGATGCTCGGGGGCTGCTCGGCAACTCCAACGGTGACCCGGCGGACGATCTGAAGTACCGAGACGGCACCCCTTTGAGCGTGCCGGCCAGCGCTTCGACATTGCACGGTTCGTACGCGAACTCGTGGCGGATCGATGACGAGGAGTAGTTGTTCACCTACGGTCCCGGGCAGTCGACCGACGACTTCACCGATCTGACGTTCCCGTCGCAGATCCTGACCTTGGCCGACTTCACCGCTCAGGAAGTTGAGGCCGCCCAGACGGTGTGCGTTGACGAGGGCGTGCTGCCGGGTCCGCAGTTCGAGGACTGTGTGTTCGATGTCGCTTCTACTGCCGATGAGAGCTTCGCGGCGAGCGCAGCGTTGGTGACCGAGCCGTTGGTCGACGGGACCGCGCACGGATTCGACAGTGCAGGGGACCTTGTCGAGGACTTCGAGGGGGCAGTCGGTTCGAACTTCGCCAGCACCCGGTACCTCGACGATGCCGCTACCACCAAGATCGCCGGACCTGTCTTCGACGGGTCCGGCTATCGGCTCTACACCCGAGATGTTGGCCGACACGCCGCGGTCGACGCTTCCATGGACGTCTATGCGTTCGGTCCGGTGACGAGCGACTCGATCGACCAGAACTTGGATGTCAAGGTCGTTGATGCCGTGGTCGGGTCCATCGATTTCGACAACCCGGTTCCATCCTTCGTTGGTTCGATCGACGGAACCCTCACGTTCGACGCGGCTGGGACCACGGCGACTGGCACGGCGTTCAAGCGGTACCGACTCGACCTCACGATCCCACACACTCAGCCGGGCTTCGACTTGAGCTTCGCGCCCGCAGGCTTCAAGGGGCTCTTCGCCACTTCGCTTGGATTCGACAACATCGAGCTGCAGCTCGACACCCCCGCCGCCCAGGTGTTCAGTGCTGCCCTGCCGGTCGACGTGCCGAGCGTCGACCTCCCAGCGACCGAGGGTGCCGGTGTGATCGAGCAGGTCTCGGGGCAGGACGAGTTCCTGTTCGAGCTCGAATCCGCCGGTCGGGTCGTGCTCACCCACGATTCCTGCCTCAGCGGAGCCTCATACCGCCTGGTCCACGCCGACACGGACGACGTCGTCGCGACGGCGGCGGACTGCAAGGACCGCGTACTCGGCCCGTACGCGGCGGGGGAGTACCGCCTTGAGGTCACGGCTCCGATCGCCGGCACGTACTCACTAGATCTGTACGAACTCCCAGATCCTGAGGAGTTCGCCTACACGCTCGACAGCGTGGTCTCCAACGGCGTACCCGCAGCGGGCGCCGGCAACATCGAACGACTCGGCGACGTCGATCGCCACACGTTCTCCGTTCCTGCGGGCGGCAAGACCGTGCAGTTCGAGCGGCTGGGTTCACAACGCACAATGGCGATCAAGAACGCGGCGAACGGAGAGCAGGTCGCGTCCTTCGTCGACAACACCCGGGTGACCCTGCCCGAAGGCAACTACTACCTCGAGACCGGCTGGCCGACGGGCGGCCCCGGAACCTACTCGTTCAAGCTCTACGAAGCGCCGGCACCACAGACGTTTGCCTACTCGATCGGATCGGTGGTCTCGGACGGGGTCCCGGCGGCGGGTGCGGGGAACATCGAACGAGCCGGAAGCGTGGACAGGTACACGTTCTCGGTGCCCGCGGGAGGCAAGGTGCTGCAGTTCAACCCATTGGGATCGCTGCGCAGAATGGTCATCAGGGACGCCCAATCGGAGACGGCAGTAGCCGAGCTGATCCACGACCAACAGGTCTCCCTGCCAGAGGGCGACTACTACCTCGAGACCGGCTGGCCGACCGGCGGCTCTGGCATCTATTCGTTCGAGCTGTACGAGGCCCCAGCGCCGCAGGTCTTCAGCTATTCGATCGGGAACGTGGTCTCGGACGGCGTACCAGCCGCGGGCGCCGGAAGCATCGAGCAGAACGGCAGCGTGGACCGCTTCACGTTCTCGATCCCCGCAGGCGGCAAGGTTCTCCAGTTCAACCGGCTGGGTGCCCAGCGAAACATGGCGCTCAAGAACGCCGCCACCGGGGAGCAGATCGCGAAGTTCGTGGACAACCGCCAACTGACCTTGGCACAGGGGGACTACTACCTCGAGACCGGCTGGCCGACCGGCGGGCCCGGCACCTACTCCTTCGAGCTGTACGAGGTCCCCGGGCCGCAAGTGTTCGAGTACTTGTTGGACAGCGTGGTCTCCAACGGCGTCCCCGCGGCAGGTGCGGGCAACATCGAACAGAGCGGCAGCGTGGATCGCTACACCTTCTCAATTCCTGCAGGCGGCAAGGCTCTGCAGTTCAACCGCCTGGGGTCCCAGCGCAACATGGCGATCAAGAACTCGGGGACGGGGGCGCAGGTCGCGACGTTCGTTGACAACGCCCAGATGACACTGCCCGAAGGCGACTACTACCTGGAAACGGGATGGCCAACAGGAGGTCCGGGGACGTACTCGTTCAACCTGTACGAAGTGCCAGCCCAGCAGGTGTTCGCGTACACGCTCGACACCGTGGTCTCCAACGGCGTACCGGCCGCAGGTGCGGGCAACATCGAACGGATCGGCAGCTCCGACCGCTACTGGTTCGCTATCCCCGCGGGCGGCAAGGCCTTGCAGTTCAATCGTTTGGGATCCCAGCGAAACATGGCGATCAAGAACGCAGCGACCGGGACGCAGGTCGCGACGTTCGTGGACAACGCCCAGGTGACGCTGCCGGAGGGCGACTACTACCTCGACACCGGTTGGCCGACCGGCGGGACCGGCACCTACTCATTCAACCTGTACGAAGTGCCAGCCCAGCAGGTGTTCGCGTACACGCTCGACACCGTGGTCTCCAACGGTGTGCCCGCCGCAGGTGCGGGCAACATCGAACGAATCGGCAGCTCCGACCGGTTCACCTTCTCGGTTCCCGCCGGCGGCATGGCGCTGCAGTTCAACCGCTTGGGGTCTCAGCGAAACATGGCGATCAAGAACGCGGCGACCGGGACGCAGGTCGCGACGTTCGTGGACAACGCCCAGGTGACGCTGGCGGAGGGCGACTACTTCTTGGACACCGGTTGGCCGACCGGCGGGACCGGGACCTACTCGTTCAACCTGTACGAAGTGCCAGCCCCGCAGGTGTTCGCCTACGCCCTTGGATCAGTGGTCTCAAACGGAGTGCCATCCGCGGGCGCAGGCAACGTCGAACGAGTCGGCTCTGTCGACCGCTACACCTTCTCGATCCCAGCCGGCGGACAGACCCTGCAATTCACCCGGCTCGGCGCGCAGCGAAACATGAACCTGAAGAACGCAGCAACCGGCGTACAGGTCGTGCAGATGGTCAACAGCCGCCAGATCACCCTCCCGGAAGGCGACTACTACCTCGACACCGGCTGGCCCACGGGCGGCCCAGGCACGTACTCCTTCAAACTCACGTAGACAGCTACATCCGACGGAGACCTTGGCGGGCGGCGGCCCCAACCCCAAGGTCGAGTGCGAACCGGATCTGCCATCGCTGAGCATCGATGACAAGGCTTGCCTGGCGTTCGCGAGGGGACGCACTACTGACTTGTGAGGTTGTCGAGGTCCGTCGGCCCGCCGTTGCTCCAGCGACGCACGTGGTGGGCGTCCAGCCAGCCGAGGTGCGCGTCGCAGCCAGGGAAGGTGCAACAGCCATCTCGCGCCAGCAGTCCGCGTCGCTGAGCGGCCGACGGGTGGCGGTGATCGCGGCCCAGGTCGGTGGGAAGCCCAAGTGAGTCGAGCACCACGGTGTTGAAGCTGGCGTCGCACAGGAAGCTCGGTACCCGGGCGACCGGCAGCGGGCCGAGGATGTGGTGGTGAATCGCCCAGATGCCGAGGTGGTCGCCGGCGATGTCCGAGTGGTTGGCGTGGATGACGATCGTCGCCTCGGAGGACGGCTTGCGGGTCGAGGACGAGTCGGTGCCCATGGCTCGCCGGCAGACCTCTTCCAGGGCGAGGGCCATGAGCGTCGAACGGGGCGGAACCGACGTTGCTCCCTCGGAGTGCTCGGCGTCGCTGGCGAACTTGTGGAACAGGTCGTCGGCGACGGCGTTGAGCACGTCGGTGACGCAGATCGCGTGCTCGCCCACGAGCTCGCCCCTGACACGCATGAAATCGGTCGACGGGGAGAGCGTGAGCTTGTTCGAGAGCAGGTCGCCGTCGGGGTCGTGCGACCCGTCCGGGTCGGCCATGGCAGCCAGGTGCTCGACATGGGCCTTCCAGACGTCGAAGACCATCGCCGGAGCAGCTTCGATCAGGTCGGCCATGACGGACGACAGCGCACCGGCGTTGCGTTCGTTGACCGCACCGGCGAGCACCTTCGCATGATCACAGCCGATGGAGCCCTGCCCGAGCGCGTCCGCAACGACGCCGAGCGCTGGGTCGTCGACGAGTCGTCTGGCCAGCGCCAGCCGCGCGAGCGACGCCCGCTGGCAGTGATGCCTTGTCCGCGAGCCACTTGGAGGTGGCGGCTCCGCGGCGCAGATCGGTGTGCCGGCGACGGTCCAGCTCGGCCAGCGCATGGAGCTGGGTGGCGTCGAGTGCCCGGCGCATCCGCTCGAGCTGGAGGCTGAGCTCGCGCAGCTGTGGGCCGTCGAGTCCGTCGACAGGCAGCCGGGCCGCGACGGCGACAGCGTCGTTGGCGGCATCGACGCATGACGCGGTCAAGGCACATGCAGTGGCGGGGGCCGCAGCAGTCTCAAGTTCATCGAACACATGTTCGATGATAGCCGGCCGCGGTGACAGTCAGCGGCGCCGCAGTTCGCGCACGACCTTCGCTGGGGAGCCGACCGCGACGCAGTCGTCGGGCAGGTCGTGGGCGACCACCGAGTTCGCACCGACAGCCACGTTGCGGCCGATCGTCACGCCCGGGAGGACGACGACACCAGTGCCGAGCCACGCCCCGGAGCCGATCGTCACGGGTCGTGCGGGCTGCATGGACTGGCCGATCGGGTGATCGGGATCGTCCATCTCGTGGGAGGCATCGGTGACGTAGACGTCCGGGCCGAACCAGACGTCGTCGCCGATCTCGATGCGGCGGTGCGCGATCACACTCAGGCCCCGAGCCGCCCAGACACGCGAACCGATCGAGATCATCGGTCCGTCGGTGGGGGTCCACTCCCATTCGGGCGACGCTGCCAGCGTGATCCCGGGTGACAGGAGCGTGTCGTCGCCGACGGAGATGGCGGTCTCTCCCATGAGCAGCGTGTACGGCTGCTGGAGCATCGACCGCTGTCCGAACGAACCGAAGCCGAGCCGCCTGGCGTCGTCCGGTCCGACGTAGGCCCAGTGCAGCGCTGTGCGCCCGATACCCACCGCGACCGTCGCTGCCCGGTGGCCGATCCGGTGGCCGATCTGGTAGAGGGCCCCGCGAACGTTCAGAGCCATCCGGACCGCTTGAAGACCCGGTGCAGAGCGACGCACGCGGCGACGATCACGGCCAGCACGACGTAGTAGCCGTAGCGGGTGCCGAGCTCGGGCATCTCCTCGAAGTTCATGCCGTAGATGCCGGCGATCATCGTCGGCACCGCCAGGATCGCGACCCACGCCGAGATCTTGCGCATGTCCTCGTTCTGGCGGACCGAGACCTGGGTCAGGTTCGCCTCGAGCGCGCCGTTCAGGAGCTCCCGGTCCGTGAGCACCTGGTCGATCACATGGCGCACCTCGTCGTTGCTGTCCGCGAAGTAGCGGCGTAGCTCGTCGTCGAGAACCGGATGGTCGAGGATCGTCAGCTTCGACAGCGCCGGTTCCAGCGGGACCGCGGCGCGACCGAACTCCAGCACCTCACGCTTGAGCTCGTAGATGCGCTGGGTCGGGCTCTCGCGGGTGGTAGAGAACACCGCTTCCTCGACCTCGTCTATGTCGTCGGAGATGCCGGTCAGCACGGGGCCGTAGGCCTCGACGACCTCGTCGACGATCGCGTGCAGGACTGCACCCGGGCCGAGCTTGAGCCACTCCGGATCCGCCTCCATGCGCGCCCGCAGGTCGGTCAAGGGAACGGCGTCACCATGACGTACCACGAGCAGGTGACGCGGCGAGGCCATGACCGTGATCTGGCCGAACTCGACCTGTTCGACATCCTCGAGGTACCGGGCCGGGCGCAGCACCACGGTGAGGGTGTCGCCGAAGACGTCGACCTTGGGGCGTTCGTGGCTGAGCTGCGCGTCCTCGGTGGCGAGCGGGTGGATGCCGAATGCACGGGACGCGTCGTTGAGCTCGCGCGGCTCGGGGTCGAGGAGCCCGACCCAGATGAAGTCAGACTCGACGCCGCATGCCTCGACCAGTTCGGCGAAGTCCTGGTTCCCGCTGCCGTCGGGATCGTGGTCGATCCGCCTTCCGTCGCGATAGGCGCCGTGTCCGATGATCACGTGTCGAGTCTGGCACCGTCAGGCCGGGCTCGACTGGCCCAGCAGGTCGTCGAGTGAGTCGCGCAGCGTGCCGACCGTGCGACTGCGGACCTGGGCACGGGTGACGTAGCGGTGGGCGGTGTGCTCCCAGGTGAAGCCGATCCCGCCGTGGTTCTGCACGTTGATCTGGGCGTTGTCGACGGCGTTGCGCGCGGCTACCGAGCGTGCGGCAGCGGCGTGGAACCCGGCGTCGGGCAGGCCGTCGCGCACGGCGAGCGCTGAGTAGCGGACCAGGCTGGTGGCGGCTTCAGCGCGTACCGCCATGTCGGCGCACCGGTGCTTGTAGGCCTGGAAAGCACCTACCGGCTGGCCGAACTGCTCGCGGTCCTTGCCGTACTGGGTGGACTGCTCAGCGGTAGCCGTCGCGATCCCAGCCAGTTCGGCCGCAACGAGCACGGTGGCCCTGAGTCGCAGCGCGGCGGCGTCGTCGATGTGGGCGAGCGCGGTCACGCCCGACACGGTGCCTATTGCGGTGGGCACCAGAAGGTCGAGCGAGGCCATCGGCTCGGCGACCAGGTCCGACGCGGACACGATCGAGGCGGCGTCACCGACGAGCACGAGCACCAGGTCCGCGCCGCCGTGGTCGGTCACCCGGAAGGTGCCCGACACGGTCGCCCCGGCGGTGGCGGTGGCGTCACCGTGCGGTTCGGCGAGCGCCACCCTCGACGTGCCGGCCAGGATGGTGTCGCGCAGCTCCTCGGCGCCGGCGAGCGCGGCAAGGCGCGCGGACAGCACGGTTGCAAGGAAGGGTCCGGGTGTGGCGTGCGCGCCGAGCTCGGCGAAGAGAAGCGCCTCCTCGGCGAGGGAGTAGCCGACACCGCCGAGCGCCTCGGCCAAGCCGAGCCCGAACCAGCCGAGCTCGGCGCAGCGCTGCCAGGTCGCGTCGTCGATCACTTGCGCAGCACCGTCGCTGGCGGCCAGCGTGTGCAGGTCGAACTCTCGCTCGAGCTGGGTGCGGACGGTCGCGATGATCTCGTCCTGTTCGTCTGTGGGGAGTAGGTCCATCGGTCGTCTCCTCAGGCCCGGGGCAGGCCGAGCACGCGCTCGCCCACGATGTTGCGCTGGATGTCGGTCGTGCCGCCGCCGATCGTGTAGGCGAACGACTGCAGGTAGGGCCCGGTCCACACGCCCTCGCCGTCGACCTGGGTCAGGCGGAGAGCGTCGGGGCCGATGATGTCGAGCGCCAGCTGGTAGACGCGCTGGTGCAGCTCGCCGTGGAAGAGGCGCACGATCGAGCCCTCGGGGCCGGGCACGCCGGCGCGGGCGGTGCGCGAGATGCCGGTGATGGTCATGGCGCGCAGTGCTGCCACCTCGGCTCGTGCGGTGGCCAGGCGCCGTGCGATCTCCTCATCAGCGATCGCGGGACGGCGTCCGTCGGGGCCGATGCGGGTTCGGGCCTCGTCGATCAGGCGCTCGACGGTGGCGGCCAGCTCGACCTGGTCGGCCATGAAGGCGGTGCCGCGCTCGAAGCTGAGCGTCGACATGGCGGTGCGCCAGCCGTTGTTGATCCCGCCGACGACGTTCGCCAGGGGGATGCGCACGTCGTCGTAGAAGACCTCGCAGAAGTCGGTGACGTGGCTCATGGTGCGGATCTCGCGGATCTCGATGCCGGGGGTGCGCATGTCGCAGACGACCCAGGTGATGCCCTTGTGCTTGGGGGCTGACGGGTCGGTGCGGACGAGCAGCTCCTGGACGTCGGCGACGTGGGCGTAGCTGGTCCAGGTCTTCTGGCCGTTGACCACCAGGTGGTCGCCGTCGATCTCGGCGCGTGTGCTGAGCCCACCCAGGTCGGAACCGGCCCCCGGCTCGGAGAAACCCTGGCACCAGACGTCCTCGCCGCGCAGGATGCGCGGCAGGTAGGTGCTCTTCTGCTCTTCGTCGCCGTTGACGATGATCGTCGGGCCGCCGTGCAGGTTGCCGACGAAGGTGCACGAGTTGTTGAGCGTGAACGGCGGGTTCGCCTTGGCGAACTCCTCGTACCAGATCATCTGCTGGATGTCGGTCAGGCCGCGGCCGCCGTAGTCGGTGGGCCAGTTGATGCCGGCCCAGCCGCCGTCGTACAGGGTGCGCTGCCACGCGAGGTCGAACTCGCGCATGGGCTGGCCTTCCGGGGGGCGCTCTTCGGTCGGGAGGTTCTCGCGCAGCCAGGTGCGGGCCTCTTCACGGAACGCCCGCTCCTCGTCGGTCAGGTCGAGGTTCATGGTCGGCGACGCTAGTCCGCGCCTGACGGGTCGTCAGATGGGTCGTTCACACACTGTTCATCGGTTCTGTCTCGTCATGCCGCGATCTACACGGGCGGCGCGGGTACGTTCGGCTGATCGACACCCGCACCTATGTTCTCGACACATCGGTGCTGCTGGCGGACCCGGCAGCACTGGGGAAGTTCGAGGAGCACGAAGTGGTGATCCCGCTCGTGGTCCTCATGGAGCTGGAGGCCAAGCGCCTTCACCCGGACCTGGGTTGGTCCGCCCGGGAAGCGATGCGCTACCTGGAGCGATTGCGTACCGAACACGGGACTCTGACCGAGCCGATCGTCGTCAACGCGGCGGGGGGCACCGCCCGGGTCGAGCTGAACCACATCGACACGTCGAGCCTGCCGCCCGCGTTCTCGTCGTCGGAGAACGACCATCGCATCCTCGCCGTCGGTCGCAACCTGGCGGACAAGGGGCTCGACGTCACGCTGGTCAGCAAGGACCTGCCACTGCGTCTCAAGGCGTCGGTCGCCGGGCTGGGAGCTGAGGAGTACCGAAACGAACTGGCCGAGAGCGACCACGGCTGGACCGGCCTGGTGGAGCTGGACGTCGAGATCGACGAGATAGACCGGCTGTACTCGGAGCGGGTGCTCGAGCTCCCGGGTGCTGCGGCGGCACCGGTCAACGTGGGGCTGGTGCTGCGCTCGCCGCAAGGCTCGGCGCTGGCTCGCAAGTGCTCCGACGGTCGTGCCCGCCTCGTCGAAGGTGAACGTCTCCTGTTCGACGTGCGGGGGCGATCCGCCGAGCAGCGTGTGGCGCTCGACCTGCTCAGCGACGACTCGGTCGGCATCGTGTCGCTCGGCGGCCCGGCGGGCACCGGCAAGTCGGTACTGGCTCTCGCGGCGGGGCTCGAGGCCGTGCTCGAACGGCGCAAGCAGCGCAAGGTGATCGTGTTCCGGCCGCTCTACGCCGTCGGTGGGCAGGACCTGGGCTACCTGCCCGGTGACGCCGACGAGAAGATGAACCCGTGGGCCGCCGCGGTGAACGATGCGCTCGAGTCGATCGCCGGTCCCGAGGTGATCGAAGAGGTCATCGAACGGCGACTGCTCGAGGTGCTGCCCCTGACCCACATCCGAGGCCGGACGCTGACCGACACGTTCGTGATCGTGGACGAGGCCCAGAACCTGGAGAAGATGGTGCTGCTCACCGCCCTCACCCGCCTCGGTGAGGGCAGCCGCGTGGTGCTGACCCACGACGTCGCACAGCGTGACAACCTCCACGTGGGCCGCTACGACGGAGTCGCTTCGGTCGTCTCGACGCTCACCGGCAACGAGCTGTTCGGCCACGTGACGTTGTCGCGGTCCGAGCGCAGCCCGGTCGCCGCTCTGGTCACGGATCTG
This sequence comes from Microthrixaceae bacterium, assembly GCA_037045265.1. Lineage (GTDB taxonomy): Bacteria > Actinomycetota > Acidimicrobiia > Acidimicrobiales > Microtrichaceae > JBAOHV01. The sequence goes on from JBAOHV010000002.1 coordinate 122,717, forward strand.
TTGGGCAACGCCTGACTGGTCGGGCTGGACGGGTCCACTCAGGTGGTGGCGGTCACCTTGCAGGTGACCTGATCGACCTCGTCGCCGGCCAGCCCGTCGAGGCTCCACGGGTCTGCTCCGGGCGCGGTGCCCAGGTCGAGGCTCGTGGTGTCGCGGTCGATGACCTGACGCGTGTCGATGTCGATGAACTCGACGGCTACCTCGGCGCCGGTCCCACTCGCTCCGTCGACGGTGCCCGTGGAGGTGAGGACGCCGTCGGCGGAGATCTCACAGGTGTCGATGTGCACTTCGAGACGACCGTATCCGGTGAGCATCACGAACGCTCCTGCCGCACCGCCGATGACGAGGGTGAGAAGGACGATGACAGCGACGACGATCCACGCTCGGGATCGGCGGGGGGCGCCCGCGGTGTCCTGCGGCGCGGGCGGCGGAAAGCCCGGGACCTGCGGGGGCGGCACGGTCCAGCCTCCGACGGGTGGGACCGGTGCGGTCGGTGGCCCCGACGGCGGCTGGTAGGGCGGTGGGGCGACCGGCATGGACGGGACCGTCGGCGCGTCTCTGCCTGGTGCGGTGCGATGGCCTGGTGCGGTGGGATGGCCTGGTGCGGTGGGATGGTCTGACAACGGTCACCTCCGGGTGCAGCGATGATCGTACCGACGCGACGTGTCAGGCGATGCCGAGCGCCACGACGGTGACGATGAGCGCTACGACGCCGACGAAGTCGACGGACGCTGTCACGACAGGGATGCCGTAGGTGTCGGGGTCGACGTCGATGCGCCAGGCGCTGATCGTGCCGTAGTAGGCGAGCGCGATCACGAACAGCACGGCTGCCAGTCCTCCGATCAGCGAAGCCGCGACCATCTGCACGAGACCCGGGCTGGCCGATCCGAGCGCCCGTGCGACCAGGTCGGCGCCCACCCCGTTGAAGAGGAAGACGGGGAACCCGATCAAGAGGACCAGCAGTGCGTCGCGGCGCGCCTCGCGACCGGGCTGCATCTCGGGTTCCACCAGACCGAGGTGCAGATTCGTCGCGACACGGCTGGAGAGGATCCCACCAAGGGCGCCCGCGCTCGACACGAACGCCGGCTGGAGGATCAGCAGCGCGGGCAGCGCGGCGAACATCGCCAGGCGCTTCTCGACGGCGATGCCCGCGAGCGTCGAGAGCAGCAGCGCCACGGTCAGCACCGGCAGCGACTCCCGCACGATCTGGCGGAACTGGACCAGACGTGAGCGCACGGTGGCCAGCAGCGTGGCCACGGTGAGCGCGATCGTCAGCCAGGCGAGGGTCGCGGTGACGTTCCCGTCGCCGATCAGCTTCGACGCCAGGAAGAGAGCGGGGATGGTGACCACGTCGCCGAGCGTCGAGACGGTGGGTGCCACCAGGTTGTCGAGGTCCCACTCGCGTCGCACTGCGCCGATCGACAACATGATCGTCGCCGCGAGCACCACCAGGCTGGCGAAGAGCCCGCCCAGGATCGACACCAGTGCCAGCTGCAGGACCGGGATCGTGTCGTCCACACCGAAGCCGAGCGACACGACCTTGGCGAACCCGGCCAACAGGAACGACAACAGGATCGTCAGCGACAGCGACGCCAGTGCGTTCTGGGTCAGAACCGACTCGCGCCTGGCCGACACCCGGAACGTGCCGGTGTGGATCGCGGTCGAGACTCGGTTGCCCAGAGCGCCGAAGATGTTGCCCCGGAGGCCGATCGCGGCGGGCACCATGACCAGTAGGCCCGGCAGATCCTCGAACGTCGCGATGATCGAGCCGAGCAGCGCGCCGGCGAGCAGGCTGGTCGACGAGTTGAAGACGAGCGCGACGAGGCTCTGGCGCGCGGCCTCGCCGGTCGGCCCGAGCAGGTCGACCAGGCGGCGGCCCAGTTGCATGGGCCGCGGACGCTGGAGGCTGGGGCGTCGGGCCATCGATCACGTCGCGGGTTCGAGGCAGCCGTGGCCACCGGCGGACCGGCCCACCCTATCTGTGCGGTAGCTGTGGGTCGGAACTGCGGGTGACCGTGCCGGCCGGGGTCGCCCGGGTGTTGGCGAGCCTCGGATCGGTGTGTTCGAGGTGCCACCTCAGCAGAGCCTGTGCGCACTCCAGTACGACGGGCAGGTGGTCCGGGTCGGAGCTCAGGTCGACCAGTTCGCCCGGATCGGCGGCAAGGTCGAACAGCAGCGGAGGCAATCCGCCGGCGAACTGGACGTACTTGTGGTGACGCCCGCGCCACACCGACACCGCGGACTGGTCGTCACGGATGCCGAACACATCCTGGATCAGCGTCGAGGTCGGGTCACGGAAGTCGTACTCGTGGTGCGCGGCGACCCTCCAGCCGTCGGGAGCTTCGGCGCCCTGCAGGTCACCGTCGAGGAACGGCCGCAGCGATGCGCCGTCGCAGAAGGGTGACGGCGGCGCGCCGACAAGGTCGAGCAGGGTTGGGGTGATGTCGACGTTCTCGGTGAACGCGTCGAGGACCCGGCCTGGCCGCCCGGCCATGGCCGGCCAGCGGACGATCAGCGGGATCCGGTAGCTCTGGTCGAAGAAGCCGAGCTTCTCGACCAGCCAGTGGTCGCCGAGCTGCTCACCGTGATCCGAGGTGAGCACGACGATCGTGTCGTCGCGCAGACCTCGCTCGTCGAGGCCGTCGAGCAGTCGGCCGACCTGCGCGTCGACCTCGGCGATCATGCCGTAGTAGGTGGCCTGCAGCTGGCGTTGGTCCAGGTCATCGGCGGGTGAGGGGACGACGCTCAGTGCTGCCGCGACGAACGGGTGCAGCGCCACCTCCTCGGAAACGCTCGGGTGACGTGTCGGTGCGGGCACGTCGGCGGGGTCGAACATGTCGTTGTACGGGTCAGGCACCAGGTAGGGGGGATGGGGGCGCAGGTAGGAGAGGTGGAGGCAGAACGGCTCGTCGGTGCTCCCGGGTCGGTCCAGCCATTCGAGTGCCATGGTGGTCATGAACGCCGACTCGGTGTGCTCGGCTCGGTATCGGGCGGGTCGCCAGGTGGCGCCGCGGCCTTCGGGGATGTCGACGTTGGCCGGTTCGTAGATGGATCGGTGGTCGGCGGGTGTGTCGTAACCAGACGCGGCGAGCCAGTCGATCCACGGCCCGATGTCGTCGTCCAACAGGACCCCGGTCGAGAAGCCCGACATCGGTTGTTCGTAGCTGGTGCGACGGGGGTCGTCGGGGGCCAGCGTCGCCGGGTCGAGCGTCGTGTCGGTGTAGCCGAAGAGCACCGGGTCGTAGCCGTGGTCGCGGAGCATGCGCGGCAGCATCGGCAGGTGATCGGACAGCGGAGCGCCGTTGTTCGTGACCCGGTGGTTCGACTGCCACAGCCCCGTCAGCAGGGAGGCCCGGGACGGACCGCACGGCGCGGAGTTCGCGAAGTGATGGGTGAAGCGCACGCCGTCCGCTGCCAGTCGGTCCAGGTTCGGTGTGCGCACGAGAGGGTGGCCGGCGACGCCCAGGCAGTCGGCGCGGAACTGGTCGAGGGTGATCAGCAGGACGTTCGGGCGGCGCATGGAACCCGTTCTAGCTCCGGTACCGTTGCCGCCCATGGCCATGCCCAGCGGAATCGGTGTCATCGACACGATGATGGACCTGCCCTTCGATGACGTGCGCTCGATCTACGAGTTCCTCGCGCCGAACCTCAAGGACAAAGCGTCCAAGGAGGAGTTCGAGTTCCCCGCGCAGTACATGTTCAAGAAGGTGCCGGGGGCGATGGAGGCCGGGTCGGACCCGGTGGCGCACACGATCGCGCTGATGGACCACCACGGGATCGAAGCCGCGTTGATCGGCTCCGGGGGCACCAACCAGATGCGGGCGCTCGAGGAGCACCCCGGACGATTCATGGCCTCCGTCGGGGTCGACCCCAACGACGGCATGGCCGCGGTGCGACGTATCGACGAACTGCACCGCACGATCGGGCTGAAGGCGGTCGTGGGGTTCCCCGCCGGCTGCAGCCCGCAGGTGCCGATCAACGACAAGCGCTGGTACCCGATCTACGCCAAGTGCTGCGAGCTCGACCTGCCGATCTTCATGTGCGTCGGCGTGCCCGGGCCACGGGTGCCGATGGCCTGCCAGAAGGTCGAGCTGCTCGACGAGGTGTGCTGGTTCTTCCCCGAGCTGACGATCGTCATGCGTCACGGGGCCGAACCGTGGGAGGACCTGGCGGTCAAGCTCATGCTCAAGTGGCCGAACCTGTACTACTCGACCTCGGCGTTCGCCCCGCGGTACTACCCGGAGGCGATCATCGACTACGCCAACACCCGTGGCGCCGACAAGGTCCTCTACGGCGGCTACTTCCCGATGGGGCTGACCCTGGACCGGATCTTCGGCGAGCTGCCCGATGTGCCGTTCAAGGACGAGGTGTGGCCCAAGTTCCTGCGCGACAACGCCCGTCGGGTGCTCCGGCTCGGCTGATCGGGTCGCCGGGGGTGGGTAGCTTCGTGGTCATGAGCGACGTCGTGATCTTCCACAACCCCAACTGCTCGACCTCACGTCACGCGGTGACCGCTGCCGACGACGCTGGCGTCGACTACGAGCTCGTCAAGTACATGCTCAAGGCGCAACATCCGACGCGGGAGCAGCTCAGCGAGCTGATCGGGCAACTCGAGGATCCGGTGACGGATCTGGTGCGCCGCGATGCGAACTTCACCAAGCTCGGGTTGAGAGACACCGACGTCGCCACCGCCGAGCAGGTGCTCGACGTGCTGACCGAACACCCGGAGCTGTTGCAGCGGCCGGTGCTGGTGCGCGACGGCCGCGCGATCATCGGCCGCCCGAAGGACAGAGTGCCGGCGTTCCTGGCCTGAGCGCAGATCGCTCGGTCCTTCAGTCGGCTTTCTCCTCGAAGACCTCGAGCCCGGCGAAGTTGCCGTCCGGGTCGGGTGCCTCGACGACGGGGTCGGGATGGTTGTCGAGCTCCAACTGGAGCGCCCGTGAGATCGTCGTGTGCATCGCGTAGGTGCAGGTGATGTAGGTGAGCTCCAGGATCTCCTCGTCCGAGAGGTGCTCCTTGAGCGCGGCGAAGATCCCGTCTGGTACCCGCCCGTGGTCCTGGACCAGGCAGTCGGAGTAGGCGAGCACCGCCCGTTCGACGTCGTTGAAGCAGTCGGCGACCTGCCAATGGGGGATCGCCGCGACCTGCTCGTCGCTGAACCCGTTGTCGCGCATCGCCTTGCAGTGCTGGCTGAACACGAACCGGGACCCGCTGCCCCAGCCGGCGCGGATCTGGCCCAGCTCGCGCAGCCGCGGGTCGAGCTTGCGGTTCGGCGAGCGGTAGTAGATGAGGCCGTTGCAGATGTGGTCGAAGGCGTCGGGCGACAGAGCGGTCACCGTCCACCAGTCGCCGGGAGTTCCCGACGCGGTGCCGGGCTCCTCGACGGGGTCGCGGTCACCGAATATCAGCCCGTACATGACCTCCCCGAACGAGTGGACCTCGGAGCGTGGTACTTCACTGAGGCGTGGCATGCGGGGGACGGTAGCGGTCGTCGATTCGACCGCGTCGGCTACTTCGAGAGCGCTGCCTACTTCACGACCACGTCGCGACAGCCGAGTGAGACCTCTTGGCCGGTGGGCACGTCGACGACCGTGGTGCAGACGTTGCGTGTCCCCGGCGAGCCGGACCAGACGAACAGGTAGCCGCCGTTGGTGGCACGCATCTCGCGGACCGCCCGCTGGGAGCCCATCGTCGAGGTGACCCGCACCAGCGGTGCGCCGTCGGGGTCCGACGCAGTGCCGCCGACGATGACCGAACGGCCGTCTGCGTAGGCGGTGTGGAAGTCCCCGCTCGGCAGCCGAACCGGGGCCGGTGCGCTCAGCGGTGCACCGGCGGCACCGCTGACAGCGAAGTTCGTCGACATGAGCGCATGGTTCGGTGAGTTGGAGTTGACCGTCGAGCGGAACTGCGCTCCGGAGACGTCGCGGGTTCCAGCCGTACCGACCAGCCGGATGGTGGCCTTGTCGACCCGACCCGAAACACCGAGAGGCCCCAGGATCTGCACTCCGGTGGCTGTGCCCACACCGAACCAGGCTCCGAGTTGCGCGCCGGTGTAGGAGCGGGTCCAGGAGCCGTTCGGGTTGCCACCGGTGCTGTCGTAGGGGTCGGCGACGCCGCGCAGGTACGGCTCTGCGCTCACCCAGACCGACTCGCTGTTCTCGGTGTGCCCTCCCGACGAGGCCGAGTACACGGCGTTGATCATGGCCCCGTCGTAGGTGATCACCTGCTCCGCCGTCTGGTCGACCGCGGCGCGCCACGCAGCTACGTCGTAGCGGGTGCCCGTGTATGCCTGGTGCAGCACCGATGCGTACAGATCGAAGTCGGCGCTGCTCCGGTCGTCGCGGCGGCGTTGGGCGAAGGTGCGTCCGGCGGTGGCCTGCGACTTCAGGGCCTCCAGCGGCCACGAAGAAGGCATCTCGCCGAGTCCGTACAGGTACTGCTGCATGGTCAGCCCGCCGAGAACTGCTCGTAGGCCACCGGCGTTGTCGGGACCTATGGCCAGGATGCCGTAGCGGTAGGAGTTGCCCGACGGAGTCACCCGTAGGTCGCCCGCGCCGGCGAACTGCACGAGCAGCGGGCCGCTGACGGTCGCCGTCAGGGCGCCGGTGACCGCCATGTCGTTGCCGGTGCGGGTGAACGTGATCGTCGCACCGGCGCCCACCGTTCCGATCCCAGCGACGGTGGTGGTCCCACCGGCGACCAGAGTGAAGGAGCCGGTCTTCTCACCGATCAGGACCTTCAGGTCGTCGCTGACGGTACGAGTCGAGACCTGGGTGCCCTGGTAGTAGTGGGTCAGGATCTGCTGGTGGCTCCAGCCGCTCGCGGCGAAGCCGCGAGCACCCCACTGGCTCATACCGATGCCGTGCCCCCAGCCTCCCCCGGTGAAGGCGAACGACTCCTGGGCCGAGGCCTGCGGTGAATCCAACAGGACGCCGTTGAGGGACAGCGCGGTGCAGAGCAGCGCAGCGGCGAACACGCGACGAACAAGGTTCCCACTCACACCGTTGATTGTCGGAGTGTTCAGGTGGCGCCTTGAGATGATCGGCCATGATTGGCCGTGGTGCGTATCGCAACTTTCAACGTCCACCACGGCGCTCGACCGGGTCGACCAACCAGCAACGCGGCGATGGCGTCGGCGGTTGCGTCCTTGCACGCCGACATGATCGCGCTGCAGGAGGTCGACCACCGTGTGTTCCGGTCCTGGTGGGCCGATCAGGCGGGCCGATCGGCGCGGCGGGCGGGCATGACTGCACGCTTCGTGCCCACGCGGCGCTTGGGGCCGGGAGGACTCTACGGGCACGCGCTGCTCGTCAGGGGTCGGACACTCGACGATTTCGTTCTGGATCTACCCGGGCCAGGTGAAGCGCGCGTCGCCCTGTTCAGCCGGGTGGTGATCGGCGAAACCGAGATGAGCGTCGCGTCGACACACCTGCAGAACCGCCGGAAGGGCCGTCCCCACACTGCACCGAAGCAGCTCGAGGCCATCCTCCGCGAGCTGCGATGCCGGCCGAAGCCCTGGTGCGTTCTAGGCGATCTGAACCTGCGTCCCGACCTCGCCGTACCGCTGTTGGGCGAGGCGGGGCTCGCGCCTGTCGAGTCGGCACCGACCTACCCGGCGCACGCGCCGCAACTGCGAATCGACTGGATCGCCCTGTCGGGGCTGAGTGTCGCCGGCTCCCAGGTGATCGACACGGGCGTGAGTGACCACCGCGCTCTGGCCATCGACGTGGCAGATCCCTCAGCTCTGGCGCCCGCGTGCCGATCCGAGTCCTGACCACGCCCATGACAGACCCTTTCGACTCCCTTGACGCTCCCTTCGGAGAGCCGAGCAGCCCGCTGTTCGACGCGCCCGATGACACGTCGGGCGACGCCGCCGAGCTACCCCGGCGCCTGGACGGTCGCCTGGCAGTGGTGACAGGGGCCGGCGGAATGCTGGGTGCGGCGATCTCGGCGGAGCTCAGTGCCCGCGGGGCTGGTGTCTGTCTGATCGGACGCGACCTGGATGCACTGGACGCGACGGTGAGGTCTCTCGGTCCGGGTGCCCGTTGCGCCACGTTGTGCTGTGACCTCGCACAGGCCGACGACGTCGCCGATGCGGTCCGTTTCATCGAACTGCTCGACCGGCCGGTCGACCTGCTGGTCCACGCCGCAGGCATACAGGCGCCGGGACGCGTGACCGACAGTCCGGTCGAGGCGCTCGACGAGCACTACCTGTTGAACGTGCGCGGACCGTACGTGTTGTCCCAGCTCGTGGTGCCGTTGATGCGTGTCCCCGGTGCCCGGAGCGTGTTCGTGACCTCCGCGCCACGGACCGACCGGCGCGAAGGCGACGCCCACCACACGGTCACCCAGGCAGCTGCTCGGGCCCTGGCCGACCAGCTGCGCATCGAGACCGCCGGGAGTGGGGTGCGGGTGCTGACCGTCGTGGCCGATGACTGGACCGACGTTCCCCGCTGCGCGGTCGACCCCGTCGAGTTCGCGGCCGGGCTCGCGGCGGGGATGGTCGATGCGGTCGTCCAGACCGAGCTCGACGTGACCGAGCTCTCCGTGCGCGGGATTGCCCGCCCCGTGCGCACCGAGCGGCTGTAGCCTCCGGTGATGGTCAGGGTGTGCATGCGGCCGGGGTGTGATCGACCCGCGGTCGCGCGCCTGAGCTACGACCCGATCACCTGCTCGGTGTGGCTGGACGATGTAGCTGAGCGAGTCGGACGCAACCAGGAGATCTGCGCGCTGCACGCTGACCGTCTCACCGTTCCCAGGGGATGGGACATGGCCGATCGGCGCGCCGACCAGGCGCCGATGTTCGCCACCCCCGTCGAGACCGAACGCGTCGACACGTCGCCGAAGCGACACCGACGTCGTTCGTCGGGATCCGACGCATCGGCGCAGACGCTCGCCCTCTTCGACGTGCTGCGACAGGAGTTGGCCGCCAGCGAGCCGGCCACCGAATCGGCCACCGAACCGGCCACCGAGCTTGTGCCGGCGACGGCGGAGGCGGAGGCGGTTGAGAATGTCGATGAGATCGAGCCGGTCGACGAGATCGAGCCGGTCGACGAGGCTGAGCCCGACGAGGAGAGGCTGCCGGACTCATTGAGGGCGACTTCGCCGTTGTTGTCTCGGGCCTTCGCTGCGACAGGTCACCAGCGCTCGGTGCTCACACAGCTCTCACCGACCGAATCGGGCGCCGACATCGACTCCTGAGTGTGCCCCGCCCGATGGCGGTGCATACGGTGGAGGAATGGTCGACTTCCAGTTCCAGGAGATGTTCCCCCAGCAGAAGGGCGACATCCCCTTCGCCAAGCTGACCGACGAATTCGTGTCGGTTGGGGAGTACCGCGGCAACAAGGTGCTCGAGGTCGACCGCGAGGCGCTCACCCTTCTCGTCGCAGAAGGCGTGAGGGCGATCTCGCACCTCTTCCGGCCGGGTCACCTGGCGCAACTGCGCAAGATCCTCGACGACCCAGAGGCCACCGAGAACGACCGCTTCGTCGCTCGCACCATGTTGGCCAACGCGTGCGTGTCGGCCGGAATGGTCCTGCCGAGCTGCCAGGACACCGGCACTGCCATAGTCATGGCCAAGAAGGGCCAGCAGGTCTGGACCTATGGGGCCGACGGCACACCCGGTGGTGCGGCCGGCGGGGACGAAGAGGCGATCGCCCGAGGCGTGTTCCGCACCTACACGGACACCAACCTGCGCTACTCGCAGCTCGCGCCGATCACCATGTTCGAGGAGCGCAACACGGGCACCAACCTGCCGGCCCAGATCGACCTGAGCGCCGTCGACGGCGACGAGTACAACTTCCTCGTCATGGCCAAGGGGGGAGGCAGCGCCAACAAGACGTTCCTGTACCAGGAGACCAAGGCGCTCCTGAACCCCGAGTCGCTCATGCGCTTCGTCGGCGAGAAGATCAAGACGCTCGGCACGTCCGCGTGTCCGCCGTACCACCTGGCGATCGTCGTCGGTGGCACGTCGGCCGAGATGAACCTCAAGACCGTCAAGTACGCGAGCGCCCGATACCTGGACGGCCTGCCGACCACAGGGAACGAGCTCGGCCATGCCATCCGCGACATCGAGCTCGAACAGCAGATCTTCCAGCTGGCAGCCGAGTCGGGCATCGGTGCGCAGTTCGGCGGCAAGTACTTCGTGCACGACGTGCGGGTGATCCGCCTTCCCCGGCACGGCGCATCGTGCCCGGTAGGTATCGGCGTCAGCTGCTCTGCGGACCGTCAGGCGCTCGGCCGGATCACCGCCGACGGTGTGTTCCTGGAGCAGCTCGAGACCGACCCTGCCAAGTACCTGCCCGAGGTGACCGAGGACGACCTGCACGCCGACGTGGTGAAGGTCGACCTGACACGACCGATGTCGGAGATCCGCGACCTGCTGTCGCAGTACCCGGTCAAGACCCGCCTGTCGTTGAGCGGCCCGATGGTCGTCGCCCGCGACATCGCCCACGCGAAGCTCAAGGAGCGCATCGACCGAGGTGAGGGCCTGCCCCAGTACGTCAAAGACCACCCCATCTACTACGCGGGTCCGGCCAAGACCCCCGAGGGCATGCCGTCGGGCAGCTTCGGTCCGACCACGGCGGGGCGCATGGACAGCTACGTCGACCTGTTCATGGAGAACGGAGGCAGCTTCATCTCGCTCGCCAAGGGCAATCGATCGAAGCAGGTGCGCGACGCGTGTGCCAAGCACGGTGGCTTCTACCTGGGCTCGATCGGTGGGCCTGCAGCGATCCTGGCTCAGAACGCGATCAAGTTGGTCGAGGTGCTCGAGTACCCGGAGCTGGGCATGGAAGCGGTGTGGCGCATCGAGGTCGAGGACTTCCCTGCGTTCATCATCACCGACGACAAGGGCAACGACTTCTTCACCGAACTGCTCTGAGCGGCCTTGCCTTCCAGGCTCGCTGGAAGGCGAGGCCCTCGCGCGAGGCGAGCAGCGCCGTGGTCCGCTCGTGGGCGAGCGTCGCCGTCTGGCTGCCGCTGTCGGCGCGCAGCAGGTTGAGTCCGTGGACCTGTGCCTCCTGGGAGTCGGGCCGAACCACCAGCACCTCGACGCCGGCGTCGCGCGCCTTGCGCAGCTCGCAGTCGAGCATGCGCTGGAACAGCTCCTTGGACGCACGCAGGTGTGGTGACGGAACGTCGTCGGGCTCGTAGGTGAGCGGTGCCGCGACGACGATCAGCTCGGCGCCGGCTTCGATCGCGACGTCCAGGTTCGTCGACGAGCTCACCGCGCCGTCGACCAACATGCGTCTGCCCAGGCGCACGGGTGGGTAGAGCATCGGTACCGCCGACGAAGCCCTCATCGCGTCTGGCAGTGCGGGCCGGTTGTCAGCAGGTGGACCGAGTACGACCCGGCGGCCGGTGACGACGTCGAACGCGCACAGCGCCAGGTCGCCATCGGGCCAATCCTCGCCGGCCCAGTCGGCGAACTCCTGGCGCTGCTCGGTCGCCGAGCCCAGCCCGGCTCGGTAGAAGCGCTGCAAGGGCATCGGCGGGTTGACCGCCGGCCAGCGCACCACCGAGCGCTGGAGCACCCAAGCCGATCCGACCAGGCGTCGTGCCAGGCCGATCGGGGTGCGCCAGCCCTGACGGAACACGACGTCGGGACGGAAGAACGGCTCGTCCTCGATGAACGGATGCTCGTCCGCGTGGGCCAGGTCCCACACCTCGTCGAGGTCGTGGCCGGCCCGCAGGATCGCGCCGACGATCGCTCCTGCGGAGGTGCCGACGATCAGGTCGGCGCCGCCGGGATCCAGACCGGCGTCAGCGAGTGCCTTGCACACCCCTGCGTGGTAGGCGATGCCCACCGTGCCGCCGGCTCCGAGCACTATCGCCGTACGGGTCGGTCGTCCTGTGGTCGTTTGCACCGTTGCGCCCCCTCGGGTGAGATCGAAATGGTGCCCTTGGTCGATCGGTGGTCGCAATGGGTGGATCTGTCTGGGTCGATGGGCCCAGGATGTGCACGGTCTCGCCGGTCGGCCGCTCCGGCCCGCCTGTCGCGATGAGCCACACTGTGCGCTGTGGAGCTGTCGTTGTTCGCCAACCTGTTGGGCGCCGTGGGCCTCGGGGCGGCTTCCGGTCTCAACGCGTGGATCCCCCTGCTGGGGTTGGGTGTGGCGCAGCGGCTGGGCCTTGTGACGTTGACCGAGCCGTTCGACGAGCTCGGCTCGAACTGGGCGTTGGCGATCCTGGCGTTGGTGTTCGTGGTCGACCTGGTCGGCGACAAGGTGGCGGTCGTGGACCACGTCCTGCACGCGGCGGGAACGGTGATAGCCCCGATGTCGGGTGCTGTCGTGTTCGCTGCACAGGAGAACCTGCTGTCGCAGTCCTGGCCGTGGGCCGCCGCAGCGGTCGGCATGGTGCTCGGCGAGAGCGTGCATCTTGCCAGGAGCTCCGTGCGGCCGGTCCTGACCGCTGGAACCGGCGGTGTCGGCAACCCGATCGCATCGGCGGTCGAGGACGTGGTGTCGTTCGTGTTGACCGTGCTTGCGGTGCTCGTGCCGGCGATCGCGTTCGTGACTGTCGTGGTGATCGCCGTCGTCGCGTACCGGAAGGTGGCCCGCTGGCGTGGCCGGCGCCGTGACCGTGGCGTCGCCTCCACATGAGGAGAGTGGTCGCTCCCCGTCGCCCGGCACTGCTCGTGTCGACGCTGGTCGTCTCGATCGCGCTCGTGCTCCTCGCCATGGGGTCGGTTGCCCCTGGCGCGGGCGCCCATGCAGTCCTCACGGATTCGCTGCCGGCGTCGGACAGCGTGGTGGGGGAGCCACCGTCGGAGCTGGTGCTCACCTTCAGCGAGGGGGTCAGCAGCGCTCCCGACGGGGTGACGCTGCTCGATCCCGCGGGCGAGCAGGTCGACGGCGTGGTCTCGGCGGCCGAGCGCCGAACGTACTGCGCGCAACCGTGCCCGATCTCGATCGCGACGGCTCCTACACCGTCACCTGGTCGGTCGTGTCTGCCGACGGCCACCCGTTGCGAGGCAGCTACCTGTTCCACCTGCGCGACCGCAGCTTGGACGAGCCCGCTGTCACGCTCACCAGCGGAGCGCCACCACTCGCGTCGGCGGTGCGTGTGCTCGGAGCCGTGTCGGCGCTCATCGGGCTGGTAGGCGTGTTCGCATGCGCACTGACAGGCCGCCGACCCCGCTGGCGGTGGGCGCCGGTCGTCGTCGGGACGTTCCTGCTGTCGGGCGGAGCAGTCCTGGCGGTAGGCGACGATGTCGGCGACGCGCTGCGGATCGTGCTCGCCACCGAGAGCGGACGCCTGGGCGTGCTCGCCCTTGTCTTATCCGTCGCGGGACTGGCCGTCTCCTGGTGGTCGGGTGGGGATCAGGTCGAGGTGGCAGCGGCGGCAGCGGTGACGGTGACCGTCGCGGCCCAGGGCCACGCGGTCTCGTTGCCGCCGGTGTGGTTCTCGGCCGGACTCACGGTCGTGCACGTTGCCGCGGCGGTTGGCTGGGCGGTTGCACTCGTGATGCTCCAACGCAGTGCTCGGGCACAAGGAGCAGAGCCCGAAGCCGTGCGCGACGCTGCGCGGCGTTTCTCGCCGTGGGGGGTGGTGGCCGTTGTGGCCCTGGCCGCGACCGGGGCGGCGCTCGTCGTCGACCGGGTCGGTCTCGACGGCCTGACCACGACCACGTACGGGCGGTTGGGCATGGTCAAGGCGGTGCTGCTGATCGGCGCGGCGACGATCGCCGTGTACAACCGGTTCAGGGTGTTGCCGACCGCTGACCTCGTACGACTCGGAAGGTCGATACGGGTCGAGATCGTCGTGCTGGCAGTAGCGCTCCTGGCAGGGGCGGTGTTGGCCCAGGTGCCGCCCGAGGCCGCTGCCATCTCGGCCGGATCCGACGCGCCGTCCGGCGGGCCGTTCGCCCAGAGTGTGTCCTTCGGCGACGGGGAGGTGGAGCTGACCGTCCAGCCCGGAACCCGGGGCACCAACGAGGTCCACATCACCGCGTTGGGTCCCGACGGTCGGCTGATGGCCGACGCGCAGGAGTTCGTCCTGGAGATGTCTCTTCCCGCCCGCGACGTGGGTCCCCTGGTGGCCGAGCTGACCAGGATCACCAACGGCCACTCGACCGGCTACGTGAAGCTTCCCTACACGGGGGAGTGGACCTTCGAGGTCTCGTCACGGGTGTCGCAGTTCCGCGAGCTGCGAGCCGCCTTCACCGTCCCCGTGGGTGAACCTGGCGACAACTAGCGTCGCTGCCATGGACGCAGACGTCGAAGTGGTCGGGATCCCCAAGCACGCCTGGATCGTCTGGCTCGTCATGGGGCTGCTCAGCGCGGTGGTGGGCACCTGGCTCATCTTCAGCCCCAAGGCGGCCGTCGCGACGCTGGCGATCCTGCTGGCGATCGCCCTGTTCCTCAACGGCCTGTTCGAGCTGGTGACCGCAGGCGAACGCCGGAACTCGTGGGTGGGCTACCTGCTCGGCGCGATGTTCCTGATCGCCGGCCTGATCGTGTTGCTGCGCCCCGGCAAGTCGCTGTGGTTCCTGGCGGTCGTCGTCGGCATCAGCGTCATCGTCACCGGTCTGGTGCAGGTGGTCCTCGCGTTCTCCGAGCGCGAACAGATCCGCCACTGGGGCCTGCTCGCGGTTCTCGGAGCGATCGGTGTCGTCGTCGGCGTGCTCGCGATCGCCTGGCCCCAGATCACGGTTTGGGTGCTCGCCCTCCTGATCGGTGTGCGACTGGTGATCTTCGGCATCATCCAGCTCGTCGTCGCGTTCCAGATGAAGTCGCTCACATCGAGCTGACGTTCAACTTCCGCTGGCGGCGGGGATGCGTCCATCCGCGATCGCCTGGACGAACAGCGCGTGGTCCAGCTCCGTCTGGTCGGCGTAGCTGATCGCGAACGTCTGCATCGCCTCGTCGAAACGTGCGGCCTGGCCCAGGTAGCCGGCGATCGCCCGCGGGTCAGCTGAGCGGGCATGGGCTCGCCCCAGCGTGCGACCGCACAGCTCGCCGTAACGCACCAGGGCCTCTGCAGGCAGTCCGTCTACCGCCACCGAACCCTTCATGTCACGAAGCTGGCGTACGTAGTAGTGGTGGCCGAGCGGGCCAACGGTCCAGCCAAGGAACAGGTCGCTGGCGGCCTGCATGAGGCGTTGGCCCTTCACGACCCGTTCCCCCTGCTGTTCGTACTCGCTCGCACCGGCGAAGCGCGCCAGCACAGATTCCTCGGCCTGCTTGACCTGGAGGAACAGCACGTCGTCCTCGTCGCGTCCGTGCAGCAGCGCGATGAGACAACGTGTGCCGACACTGCCCACGCCGACCACCTTGACGGCTATCTCGACCAGTTCGAAGCGTCGAAGCAGCATCGCGTGGTCGTCGTCGAGGGTCGCCGCATAGCGGTCGAGCACCTGCTCGGCGATGCCGTGCCACTCGTCGGAGTCGAGCGGCAGGAGCAGCGGAGGCTGATGACGGATCCGGCGTTCGCCGTCGATGATCTCGGTCAGCTTGCCGAGAACCTGCGCCGAGGTCCGGTGCTGGGTCTTGGAGAGCATCTTGGCCAGCTTCTTCGGGGCGACGATGCCGGTGAAGGTCTGCATCGCGTCGGTCAGCTCGATGCGCTCGTACCAGACTTCGAGCACGTCGCGGGTGGCCAGCTCACGCAGGTGCTCCCGGTAGGCGCTCGCAGCGGCCAACGCCGCTCGGCGGCCGGCCTTCTCCCCCTGACCGGAGCATCGCGCGGCAACGAGCAGGCTTGCGCAGAGGCGCTTGACATCCCACTCGAACGGGCCCGGCAGCGTCTCGTCGAAGTCGTTGAGGTCGAAGATCAGGCGTCGTTCGGGTGTGGCGTAGGCGCCGAAGTTCAACAGGTGGGCGTCGCCGCACAGCTGGGTGCGCAGCGGTGTCGACGCACCCGCGGCAAGGTCGTGGGCCATGATCGCCGGCGCGCCCCGGTAGAAGGTGAACGGCGTCACCGCCATGCGCCCGTAGCGCACCGGCAGCAGCTCAGGAACCCTCGTGGCCCCCTGTTCCTCCAGGATCTCGATCGGGTCCCTCCGATCCCCGGGTGCCGCCCACTCGCCCAGGGCTTCGCGGGGGATCTGGCGGCGAACGGACTCGCCGAGAGCGGTGCGTTCGGTCGAGGTGGCGTCGGTCGGTGCCTCGACGTAGGCGATCTCGGTCATCGGTTTGTCCTTGTCGTGGGATCTACTGCTGTACGAGCCAGGCGAGCACGTAGCCGATGCTGTTGGTCGACCAGTGCAGCATCGCGGGCGCGACCAGGCTGTCGGAGCGGTTGCGAAGCTGCGAGAGCAGCATGCCGTAGAGACCAGTAGCAACCACCGCGCCGGCGACGGTGGCGATCACGCCGAGCGGTCCGGGCAGCAGTGACCGCAGGGTGTCGTTCGATGCCGACAGGTCGAGGGTCGGCAGCGCGTGCCACGCGCCGAACAGCAGCGCCGCGTACACATCGGCCCGCAGAGCCGGGTGGGTGCTGTTCGCAGTGCGACGCCTGAACATCGCCGGCAGCGCACCTCGGAATGTGATCTCCTCCATCAGGACGGTGCCGAACGGGATCGCCACGAGGGTGCGCCACAGGACGGTCGACGCGTCGACGTCTGCTCGGTCGTCGTGGAACAGGTCGCGGGTGAACGGCAGCGCGATCGCGATCAGATAGCCGGCCAGGACGATGCCCGAGACAGCAGCACCCCAACGCAGGCCGGATGGCAGGCGGCGGGTCGCAAGGCCCAGGTCATAGATGGTGCAATGGTCCAGTCGGACAGCCAGCAGCACCACGACCAGAGCAACCGCGCAGTTCCACGGGATGTACGCCCACGACGGCAGCACCTGGTTCGCCATCACGTTGGACAGGACCAGGGTTGCCACGACACCCAGCAGGGGCAGCGGGGACGGGCGGGTCTCCTGCGGGCTCACTGCGGCGACGCTACCGCGCCGCGTGATAACCGGATTCAGTTGCTGACAGCGGTCCGCAGCACTGCTCGTCGGAGCGCTGCGCGGCTCGCCTCGAACGAGGCCATGTCGTGCAGTTGTGCACGGTTCCGACGGGTCTGCACCCGCTGTGATCGCCAACGGCGCATCATCGTCATGGTCCTCGATCGGCCGGCCCGGGCAGGTGTTGAGGCGGTCGCGTTCGACTCGGTGGGCGATCAGATCAGATCAGGCCGCGGGCAGCGTCTTCTAGCGCGCATCGGGCGGCGGAACGTCCGCACATGCCGTGCACGCCGGCACCCGGTGGGGTGGAGGACGAGCACAGGTAGAGCCCCGCGACGGGCGTCGCCCACGGCCGCCGCGACAGGGTGGGGCGGGCGACGAACTGGCGCAGATCGGTGACGCCGCCCGCGATGTCTCCGCCGATGTAGTTGGCGTTCTCCGCTGCGAACGCGGCTGGGCCGGCGGCGTGGCGGGCGACGATCCTGTCGCGGAACCCGGGGGCGAACCTCTCGATGCGGGACTCGATCCGTTCGGTCATGTCGACGTCGGAGCCGTGCGGCACGTGGCAGTACCCCCAGAGCGTCTCCGCCTCACCCGGTGCGCGGGTCCGGTCGAACCTGCTCTGCTCCGCGAGCAGCACGAACGGTGCGTCTGGGTGGCGGCCATTGACCACGTCGTGCTCGCTGCGGCGTACCTCGGCGAAGGTGCCGCCCAGGTGCACCGTCCCGGCACGCATCAGCTCCGCGTCAGCCCACGGCACCGGACCGTCGAGCGCCCAGTCGAGCTTGAACACGCCCGGCCCGTGGCGGAACCGGGTCAGCTTCCGTCGGTAGCGGGCGGGAAGGCGGGAACCGGCGAGCTTGGCTAGCCCGGTCGGTGCGACGTCGCACAGCACCGCGCGCGCCGAGGGGAGCGAGTCGATCGACCGGACGGGTTCGTCACAGACGACCTCGCCGCCCAGCTGCTCGAGCCGGGCGACCATCGCATCGGCGATCCGCTGGGATCCCCCGCGGGCGACCGGCCACCCCACAGTGTGCGCGAGCGAACCAAGCATCACCGCGACCCCGCCGGTGAGAACCCGGTCCAGGTCCAGGATCGAGTGAGCCGCCAGACCGGCCAGCAGAGCGGGCCCCAGGTCGCCGTCGAACCGACGCGCGAGCCACGCGGCCGGCTGGAGGCCGACCGGACCGAAGCGAGCCATCGCGAACGGGTGGCTCGGTGGTAGGTCGAGCGGGGCCAGTAGCCCGTCGGTCAGGTTCTCACCGGAGCGGACCGAGGGCCCGAAGGTGCGACGCCAGGTGGGGCCGTCGACTCCCAGGCCGTCGATCGTCGTCGTCAGCGATCGGTGCTGCAGAGCGGAGCGGCCGGGAGCGACTGCGTGTCCGAGCGGCACATCGGGGTGGACCCACTCCAACCCCTCGTGCTCGAGGCCCAGGTCGCGCATGGCAGGCGAAGCGATCGCGAGTGGATGGACCGCAGAGCAGACATCGTGGACGAAACCCGGAAGGGTCAGCTCGGCGCTGCGGGTACCGCCGCCGGGCGTGGGAGCGGCCTCAATGACCTGCACCTTCCAGCCGGCCTGTGCCAGCTCGATCGCCGCCACCAGACCGTTCGGCCCGGAACCGACGACGACCGCGTCGAGATGCTCACCCATCTGAGCATCGTGCCATGCGCAGTACCGGCACCGCCGGTCCTGTTCAGCGCGGTGCGATCCGGTGGAGGTCGACCGCGCCGCCGCGTTCGTCCTCGCTGACCGTGAGGAGACCGGCTGTGCCGGCCAGGACCGTGACCGCTTCGCCCTGAGGTTCGGGCGGCACCGGGGCGTTGCACGGTTCTCCGTCGAGCGCGTCGGCGAGCGACTCGCCGTCGGATACCGGGTACAGCCGGATCGCCCGGTTGGTGCGCAGCGCCAACACCGCGCCGTCGGGGGACAGCGCCGCGTCGCTGACCGCCTCGCCGTCCAGGTCGAGCGTCGCTGCGGGCGTGAGCTCGGTGCTTTCGTCGGCCAGTGAGCCTCGGTAGAGGGTGGTCGGCGCTCCGGGTGACTTGTCGAACACCCAGATGTCGTCGCCGTCGGCGACGATCGCCTCGGCGTTGGGGCGAACGGGCGCGCCGCTCTCGTCGACGTAGGTCGCCTCCACGGAGCGAGGGGTGACCGCGCTGGTGGGGGAGTCGCCGAGCGCCGGTTCGTCCAGGACCAGGAACCTGACGCTGTTGCGGAACGCGAAGTTGTCGCCGATGTCGCCGATCACGACGAGCGGGCCGCCGTCAGCTCCGACCGTGGTGGACACCGCCTCCCAGTCCAGGTTGCTGATCGGCCCGGCGTCCACACGTATGCGTGCCCGTTCCTTGCCGTCGAGGCCGATGGCCACCAGATCGGCTGGCTCCAGGCTGTCCTCGATCGCCCAGATCGCAGCGGGGTCACGTCGACCTGCCGCGAGCCCCGACACCGAGGTCAGGTCGGTCGCCAGCGGGCCGACGACCGACCAGCCCAGGTCGCCGTCGCAGGCCATGGCGACCAGGCCGGCTGAGCTGGCCGGGGTCGGAAGCGTGCTGCTGGTCGCAGTGGGCGATTCGACGGCTGAGCCAGTCCGCGGAGCGGAGATCGATCCGGGACGGGCGTCATCGCCGGACGAGCAGGCTGTCGCTCCGATTGCGACCAGCGCCACCAGTGCGACGCGCACGGAGTCGGTGATGTTCAGGACTTCGCGGAGCGCTTCTCGACCGCGCCCCAGATGGCCAGCACGACGACCGCGCCCACGAACGACCCGATCAGCCCGCTGGGGCGGATCGCCAGGCCGTCACCGGCCAGGAGGCTCGACAGGAGCCCACCCACGAACGATCCGCCGATGCCGGCGATGAGCGACTGGGTGTTCGGGCGGGTGCCCATGCCCAGGACCAGCTGGGCGAGCCAGCCGACGATCATGCCGAACGCGAGGATGCCGAGGATGAGCACGTGGAGACTCCTGAGATGCTGGGGCGGTCCGGGCCACGCTACCTGTCGGCCACGCGGATCCAGCTACGGGCGCTACCGATCTGGTGCCGCTCGCTCTGAACGGGACCCGTTCGTCACCTGCTGACCAGCACGCCGACAGCCTCGGGAGGCATGGTCAGGCGTGCGGCAACTCGAACGCCACCCGTCCCCCGGGCGCGGGTTCGATCCAGATCCGGCCGCCGTGGGCGTCGACCAGGCCATGCGCGATGGCGAGTCCCAGGCCCGATCCGCCGGTGGACCGGTTGCGTGAGCCGTCCGCACGCGCCCATACGTCGAAGGCGTGGATCGACGAAGTCGTCGGGGAAACCCGCGCCGCTGATCGCTGACGGTGACCCGCGGCGTTCCTACTCCGTTCACGGCGATCTCCACCACCGAGCCTTGAGGTGCGTGGCGAATGGCGTTGTCGAGCAGGTTCCTGATCACGCGCCCGATGGCCCGGGTGTTGCCCGAAACGGTTGCGCGGCTGCCGCTTATGGCCAGGTCGATGCCGTAGGCGGCGGCCGTGGGGCGAAGAGCCTCGACCGCCTCGTCGCAGCACTCGCAGGAGGTCGACGGAGCCAAGATCGAGGTCGAGTCGTCCGCCCTGGATGCTGGCGAGCAGGAAGACGTCGTCGACGAGCGAGGTGAGTGCTTCGACGTCGGCCTGCATGGACCGCAGGTAGCGATCGGGGTCGGGCGCGAGGCCGTCCATCATCGCCTCGACCGCGGCGCGACATCGCCGCCAAGCGGCGATCGGAGGTCGTGGCTGACGCTCGACAGCATCGTGGGCGCGTTCCAGCATCGAGGCGTCCTCGCTCGGCCTCCAGGTCGGCAAGGCGCACGGTGAGCTGGTCCAGCGCGTCGGCCACGAGACCGAGCTCGTCGCGGCGGTCGATGCCGGTCCGCACCTGGCGATCGCCGCCTTCGATCGCCGCAACCGTGTCGGCCAGCCGGTGCGCCGTGGCGCCCAGCGGCGACGACGCGATGGTGACGATCACGGCGGCGAGCACGAACGTGACCACGAGGACCGCCAGGGTCGGCACGAGCTGGGCTTCGTCGAGGATCATCGCCATGGCCAGGAGCCACGCGACCAGCGCTCCGACGACGGTGCCGGCCAGGGAGATGGCGAGCAGCTGCGCCCGAAGGCTCCACAGCCGGACGGTGGCGCTACGCAGCGCCAGCCCGATGCCAGCGGTGACCAGCAGCACCGCTATGGCGCCGGCGATCGTCTCGACCGGGTGCGCCGTCACGGCGTCGAGTCCGGTGTCCATGGAACCGGTCACGACGCCTCCGGTTCGAAGCGGTAGCCGATGCCCCACACCGTGGCGATCCAGCGGGGGTGTTCGGGGTCTTGCTCCAGCTTCTGGCGGAGCCGGCCCACGTGCACCGTGACGGTCGCCGGGTCCTGGTAGTCGGAGGAGGAATCCCAGACCTGCTCCAGGAGCTGGTTGCGTGAGAACACCTGACGGGGCGACCCGGCCAGGAGCGCAAGCAGGTCGAACTCCTTTGCCGTGAGTGCCACCTCGGCGCCGTCGATGCTGACGGTTCGTGACGACACGTCGATGCGGAGCGTGCCGAAGGTCATCGTGGTCGGTGCTGTCGGCGGAGGGTCGACCCCTCGGGTGCGGCGCAGGACGGTCCGCACCCGGGCGGCCACCTCGCGTGCCGAGAACGGCTTCACCACGTAGTCGTCAGCTCCGAGCTCCAGACCGAGGAGCCGGTCGACCTCCTCGGCGCGGGCGGTCAGGAGGATCACCGGGACGTCAGAGGAGTCGCGTAGTCGCCGGAGGATGGTGAGCCCGTCTGTTCCAGGGAGCATCACGTCGAGCACCACCAGGTCCGGTCGGTTCCGCTCCAGCCAGGCGAGTGCCTCGTCGCCGTCGGCAGCCTCGTGCACCTCGTGGCCGTCGAGTGCGATGTAGCGCGCCACCACCTCGCGCACCATCGGCTCGTCGTCGACCACCAGCACGGTGGTCGCTGGCGCGTCGAACGGCGCGATGGGGCTCATGGTGGCAGCGTACGGGTCGGCGTCACGGGCGCCCAGGGTCGCAGGTGCGAGTTTCGTGATCGTTTCGACTTCCGTCGCAAGGCCGTTCGACCGGTGGGCGAGAGTGTCTCCCATGGAGGACAGCGGAGGACCGCGGCGAGTCGGCGCGAGCAGTGCTCGCCGGCGGCGCTCGGTGCGGGGTTCGCACTTGCGACCGGCGAGCTCGTCTCGGCGGCCCTCGACGCGGCGCCGTCGCCGCTGCTCGCCGTCGGAGGACGGTTCATCGACCGGTTCGCCGGTTCGCTCAAAGACCTGGCGGTCGCCGTCTTCGGCACGAACGACAAGCCCGCACTGGTCGCGGGCACGATCGTGATCACCGTGCTGCTCGGCGCTGCCAGCGGCCACGCTGCCCTCCGCCGACCCTGGGTTCCGTGGGCGACCTTCGGCGCGTTCGGGGTGTTCGGGGCCTGGGCGCAGGCGACCGACGAACGGGTCGGCACTTTCACCGCCCTCGTCGTCTGCGTCGTCTCGGTGCTCGCAGGCGTCGGCGCTACCGCTGGGCTGCTCGTCGCCGGTCGGCTGCAGACCCACCCGCCGGCGCTCGATGAGGGTGTGGGCGCGCCCGAACGGTCGCAAGCAATCGAGTGGTCTCGCCGGCGCTTCGCCCTGGCGAGCGGAGGCCTGCTTGTGGTCAGCGCGGGCTTCGTCGCCGCGGGTCGGGCGCTGACCCAGGGCGACGTGATCGCCGCGGCGAGGGCGATCCCGCTGCCCCGACCGATCCGTCGTCGTGCCTTGCCCGGCCACGCCGGGCAGGCCGAGGCCGGCCGTGCCGGTGTGTCGCCCTACGTGACTCCGAACGCCGACTTCTACCGCATCGACACCGCCCTCAGCTCTCCGCTCGTCGACGTCGCCGACTGGCGACTCCGCATCGGTGGCCTCGTCGAGCACCCGTTCCTCCTCAGCTACGAGGAGCTGCTCTCGCTGGACAGCGTCGAGGAGGCGGTGACCCTCCAGTGCGTGTCGAACGAGGTCGGCGGTGACCTCGTCGGCAACGCTGTCTGGCAGGGCGTGCCGCTGCTCACCCTGCTCGATCGAGCGGGTGTCAGGGCCTCGGCGGAGCAGGTGTTCTCCACGTCCGTCGACGGCTGGACGTGTGGTTTCCCCCTCTCCGTGCTCGACGGTGACCGGCCGGCTCTCGTCGCCTACGCCATGAACGGCGAACGACTGCCCGTCAGGCACGGGTTCCCCGCGCGCCTGGTGGTGTCGGGACTCTACGGCTATGTGTCGGCCACCAAGTGGCTGACGGAGGTCGAGCTCACCACGTGGGACGGTGCCGACGGCTACTGGGTGCCCGCGCGGCTGGTCGAAGACGGGGCCGATCAAGCTGGCCTCCCGCATCGACGTGCCGTCGGCGGGGACGACGATCGAACCGGGCCCCACCGTGTTCGGTGGCGTGGCGTGGTTGCCGGCGGTGGGGATCTCCGTGGTCGAGGTATCGATCGACGACGGCGAGTGGGTCGAGTGCCGGCTCGCCTCGGTGGCCAGCGAGCACACGTGGGTGCAGTGGACCTACCGCTGGATCGCGACCCCGGGGACGGCACGAGGTCCGGGTGCGCGCCGTCGACGCCCACGGCACGGTCCAGGTCGAGAAGTCGGCGCCACCCGCGCCCGACGGTGCCTCCGGGTACCACCGGGTCGAGTTCGAGGTGGCCTGATGCGACCTTCGGCGGCGCTCGCAGCCGAACCTCCAGGCAGCTGACGTCGATCGTTCCAGTCCCACAACCAAGGAGGAATCCATGCACCACCAACCCACCACCCGCCGAGCAATAGCTGCCGCGCTGCTCGTCGCAACGCCGCTCGTCGCCGCTGCCTGCGGCGACGACGAGAGCGACCAGCCAGGAGACTCGCCGACGACCACCGAATCAGTCACCGATGACTCCATGACCGATGACTCCATGACCGATGACTCCATGACCGATGACTCCATGACCGATGACTCCATGACCGAGGACGACACGATGACGGAGGACACGGCGGACGACCAGGGATAGCCCGCCGCCGTCCTCGTCGACCGAAAGGACCGCCGATCCAGCGAGTGAGCATCTCGTGGTCGTCGTGGGCTGGGTTGGCGAGCGCTTCAAGCAGATTCGCAGATCCGTCGGCACCACCACAGTCCTCTGGCAGGCACGCATTCGCAACGTCAAGACACGCCGCTAGTTTGATCCCGATTCGGGTACCTGTCGGCCCGCTCGAGCTTGACCAGATCTAACGGTGTGAGCGGATTTCGACACCCGGAAGGTCGCGGAACGCGGTCCCATCGGCGCTCACGACTGTCCGGTCGAACGCCTTTGCGGTCGCGGCGATCATCAGATCGTGTGCCCCGCGTGGCTTTCCTTGGGCTCGCACGGCGACGAGCAGTTCGGCGTGGGCCTCCGCCACGTCGATGTCGTAGTCGAGTATCGGCACGGTGGCGACGATGTCATTGACGTACGCCGCACGCGTGCAGCCTTGCGCCCTCGGCTGGCGAGGAGGGCGCCGACTCGGAGTTCGGCGATTGTCACGGCTGCGATGGCGACGTCGTCGGCGTCGTCCAAGACGGCGTCAAGGTCGTCGCCACCGCGCTCGGCATCGATGAGGAATGTCGTGTCGAACAGGAGGCGGGTCATGTTCGGTCATCAACCTCGATGAGGTCTCGGACCTCAGCCAGTTCTCCTGCCCAGCCCGAGTCAGGGCGGTGCCGACGCAGGAGCGCCTTGACATCTACCCCGAGGCCGCGATTCATCGGTTCCAGATGTGCGATCGCCTTGCCGCGGCGCACGATCGTGAAGTGCTCGCCGCGGTGCTCGATGGCGTCAAGGAGGTCGGCGAAGTTCCGGGCAGCGTCTGTGGCGGTCACGTCAGGCACCAAGTCAGATTATCAGATCCACGGCAAAGTCGTGTGGGTTCCAACAAGCACGCCGGGCTGTCAGATTCGTGCCCCCGGCAGGATTCGAACCTGCGACACACGGTTTAGGAAACCGATGCTCTATCCCCTGAGCTACGGAGGCGGGTCCGCGGCGTTCCGCGGAGGGGCCCGATGAGTGTACGCGAGTCTCCGTCGGGGTCTGGCAGGTACCGTGCCCCCATGAGCAGCCGTCCTGTCCGCTTCGTCACAGCAGCGAGCCTCTTCGACGGTCACGACGCGTCGATCAACATCATGCGGCGCATCCTGTTGTCCCAGGGCGCCGAGGTAGTCCACCTGGGCCACAACCGCAGCGTCGACGAGGTCGTCGACGCAGTCGTTTCCGAGGACGTGCACGGTGTGGCGGTCAGCAGCTACCAGGGTGGCCACGTCGAGTACTTCACCTACCTGGTCGATCGGCTGTCCCAGGAAGGAATGGGCCACGTCCGCGTGTTCGGCGGTGGCGGCGGAGTGATCATCCCGGCCGAGGTCGAGGCGTTGCATGCGGCCGGGGTCACAAGGATCTTCACCCCGACCGACGGTCAGCGGCTCGGCCTGGTCGGCATGATCCGCTCGATGATCGAAGCCTGCGACGTCGACGCTGCGGCGCGGCGCAGGTGCCGATCGACGAGTTGGCATCGGGGTCGCGCCACGCCCTGGCTCCGCGCGATCACCAGCCTCGAAGCAGGGACGCTCGACAGCGCGATCACAGACGAGCTGCACCGGCTGGCCCAGGCGCGGGGAGTGCCGGTGCTCGGGGTGACCGGTACCGGCGGGTCGGGCAAGTCCTCGTTGACCGACGAGCTGGTCCGGCGACTCCGCATCGATCAGGAGGACAAGCTCCGCGTCGTCGTGCTGGCGATCGACCCGACACGACGGCGTGGGGGCGGGGCGCTGCTCGGCGACCGGATCCGGATGAACTCGATCGACACGCCACAGGTGCTGTTCCGGTCGCTGGCGACGCGGGCGAGCGGCTCCGAGGTACCGGGCTACCTGTCGTCGGCGATCGACGCTGCGGGGGTGTGGGGCGCTGACCTGGTCATCGTCGAGACTCCCGGAATCGGTCAGGGCGACGCCGCGATCGTGCCGTTCTCCGACGTGTCGCTCTACGTCATGACCCCCGAGTTCGGCGCCTCGTCGCAGCTCGAGAAGATCGACATGTTGGACTTCGCCGACGCCGTGGCGATCAACAAGTTCGAGCGACGAGGCGCCGAGGATGCGCTGCGTGACGTGTCGCGCCAGCTGATCCGCAACCGTGAGCAGTTCGAGTCCTCGCCCGACGACATGCCCGTGTTCGGCACGATCGCTTCGCGCTTCAACGACGACGGCGTGAGCGCGTTGTACCAGCACTTGCGCGGCCTGTTGGTCGACAAGGGCCTGCACGCCGGCGAGGGTGTGTTGCCGGCCACCTCCACCAGGGCCTCGACGACGGTCGCCCAGGTCGTGCCTGCCGACCGGGGTCGCTACCTGGCCGAGATCACCGACTCGGTGCGTGGGTACCACCGCCGTACGGCGGTCTCGGTCGATGCCGTCCGCGGTCTCGATAGGGCGACCGCCACGCTCGAACAGTTGCGAGCGGATCAGCGCGACCCGGGTGATCTGACGGTTCTGGTCGAAGAGCTCGCGGCCAGCGTGGACCCGGCCGACATGGCGCTGCTCGACGCCTACGAGGAGCTCACCGACGAGCACCGCGGCAAGGATCGCGCGACGCGTGCGTCGCTCGCCGGGACCGAGGTGCCTCGCCTGGCGCTGCCGGGCTTCGGCGAGCGCGCGGAACTGCTGCGCTGGCTGCGCTCCGAGCACCTGCCGGGGCACTTCCCGTTCACAGCGGGTGTGTTTGCGCTCAAGCGCTCCGACGAGGACCCGGCCCGCATGTTCGCTGGCGAGGGTGGCCCGTCGCGCACCAACAGGCGCTTCCATCTGCTCGCCGAGGGTCAACCGGCGAACCGGCTCTCGACGGCGTTCGACTCGGTCACGCTGTACGGGCGCGACCCTGCCGAGCGTCCCGACATCTACGGCAAGATCGGCACCTCCGGCGTGTCGGTGGCGACGCTCGACGACATGGAGGAGCTCTACTCCGGCTTCGACCTGTGCGACCCGACGACATCGGTTTCGATGACGATCAACGGCCCTGCACCGGCGATCCTGGCCATGTACCTGAACACCGCCATCGACCAGCACCCCCAGGAGGACCCGGCGTGGGTGCTCGAACGGGTGCGCGGCACCGTGCAGGCGGACATCCTCAAGGAGGACCAGGGTCAGAACACGTGTCTGTTCTCCACCGAGTTCTCCCTGGGTGTCATGGCCGACATCGCCGAGTGGTTCGTCGAACACGACGTCAGGCGCTTCTACTCGGCGTCGATCTCCGGCTACCACATCGCCGAGGCCGGCGCGAACCCCGTCACGCAACTGGCGTTCACGCTCGCCAACGGCTTCACCTACGTCGAGTCGTACCTCGCCCGTGGGCTCGACATCGACGACTTCGCCCCGAACCTCAGCTTCTTCTTCTCCAACGGCATGGACCCCGAGTACTCGGTGCTCGGTCGGGTCGCCCGCCGGATCTGGGCGATCGCCATGCGGGACCGCTACGGCGCCGGCGAGCGTTCCCAGAAGCTCAAGTACCACGTGCAGACCTCGGGCCGGAGCCTGCACGCCCAGGAGATGGCGTTCAACGACATCCGTACGACGTTGCAGGCGCTCTGCGCCATGTACGACAACGCGAACAGCCTGCACACGAACGCCTACGACGAAGCGGTGACCACGCCGTCCGCCGAGTCCGTGCGGCGCGCACTGGCGATCCAGCTGATCATCACCAACGAGTGGGGCCTGTCGATGTGCGACAACCCGCTGCAGGGAAGCTTCATCATCGAGGAGCTCACCGAGCTGGTCGAGACCGCCGTTCTCGACGAGCTCGACCGCATCGACCGGCGTGGCGGCGTACTCGGAGCCATGGAGACCGGCTATCAGCGGGGTCGCATCCAGGACGAGTCGATGCTCTACGAGCAGCTCAAGCACGACGGATCGTTGCCGATCATCGGCGTCAACACGTTCCTCGGACCGGAGGCCGGCGACGAGCACGTCGAGGTGGAGCTGGCCCGCTCGAGCGACACCGAGAAGCGTGACCGCATCGAGGCGGTCCATGCATTCCGCGAACGTCACGCCGAGGAGCGGCCCGAGGCCCTCGCTCGGTTGCGCGCCACGGCGATGTCGGGTGGGAACGTGTTCGCCGAGCTGATGCACACCGTGCGGTGCTGCACCCTCGGTGAGATCACCGAGGCGTTGTTCGAGGTCGGCGGCCAGTACCGCCGGAACGTCTGAGCCCCGGCCGGTCGTCGTCCGGCTCGTCGACCCTGGGTCGCCCGAGGATCGCGAAGCCGATCAACGGGAAGGCGAGCACCGACAACATGCCGGCACCGACCAGTGCCGTGGCGTTCTGCGAGGTCATGCGATCCGTCGAGAGGCCGATCTCGGCGATCACCACCAGCAACGGCAGGGCGGTCGCCTGCAGGAACGCCAGCGACGACCGTTCCCGGGTCGTCAGCAGTCCCCGGTAGACGATCAGCGCCGGCACTCCTCGCACCACCAGCAGCAGCGCCAGGAACATCGGTACGCGCAGCATCGTCGACGTCGACCCGAACAAGGCGTCCAGGTCGAAGGTCACGCCGCTGACGATGAAGAACACCGGGATGAGGAACCCGAACCCGATCGCCTCGAGCCGCGGGGTCAGCGCCCGGGACTGCACGGGGCTGAGCGCCTGGCGGGTGATCATGCCGGCGGCGAACGCGCCGAGCAGGTTGTCGAGTCCCAGGTCCGCGGCGATCACGACGAGCGCGACGACCAACAGGATGACGATCCGCACCGGCAGCTGGGTCGAGGTCGACAGGTGTCGGTGGAGCATCTCGACCAGCTTCGGCGGTTGGGGTCGCGACGCCATTGCCGCGACGGCTACCGCCAGCAGAGCGAAGACGACGAGCAGCGCTGCTTCGGTGAAGGGGTTCGACCCGGTGAGCAGCAGGGTGACCGCCAGGATCGGTCCGAACTCGCCCACTGCACCGGCCGCGGTGATGAACAGGCCGAAGCGGGTGTCGAGCAGGCCGCGGTCCCGCAGCATCGGTAGGAGCGTGCCGATGGCGGTCGTCGTCAGCGCCAACCCGACCAGCAGCCCGGACAGCACGACCCCTTCGAGCGCCAGGACTGTGGCGACCACGAGCCCGAGGACGAGACTGAGCACCCAGCCGCCTGTCGCCCGGTTCATGGGCGCGCCCCGCAGCTTGGCGAAGTCGATCTCGTAGCCCGCCAGGAAGAACAGCACCGCCAGGCCCAGTTCGCTGAGTCCACCGATGAACGGGTCGACCTCGACCCAGCCGAGCAGAGCCGGGCCGATGGCCATGCCCAGGATCAGCTCGAACAGGACGCTCGGTATGCGCCAACGTCGCAGCAACTCCGCGAGCAACGGCGCCACGACGGCCGCGGCGAAGATGCTCACGAGGGACAGCGCGGTGGAGTTGGCCATGGTGGGCCGAGCCTAGGGATCAGTCGTCGCGGGTGGGACGACGTCGATCCCGTTTGGTCTGGGATCGTTGCTGCTTCTGGTCCAGGCGCCGGACCTGGGAGCCTCGGGTGGGGCGGGTCGGGCGCCGGGGCCGGACGGGGGCCAGCGCGGACGCCAGACGTGCGGCCAGACGCTGGCGGGCTATCGACCGGTTGCGCGTCTGGGACCGTTCGTCGTCGGCTACGACGCGGATCTCGTCGCCGAAGCGGTCGGTGAGCCTCGTTCTCTGGTGATCCGTGAGCACCTGCGAGCCGGCGATGTCGAAGCGGAGCTCGACGCGCGTCGCCGACCGGTTCGCGTGCTGACCTCCGGGCCCGCCCGAGGTCGAGAACCTTTCCTCGATCTCATGTCCGGGCAGGGTGAGGCCGGCGCGGACCGGCAGGTCAGCTGCTGTCACCGCCGTGGCTCTCGACAGCTGCCCGGACCTTGCGTGCGGACGGGTTGACCAGTCCTACGGACCCGGGGGAGCCTGGCTGGCCGATCACGACGGTCGGCACCGTCTCGTTGCCGTTCGCGTACGAGCGCACGATCGCGGCGGCGGAAGGATCCGACCAGATGTCGAGCCTCGCGGTAGGTCAGGTCGGTGCGCTTCAGCTTGTGGCGCAGCATCGAGCAGAACCCGCAGCCGGGGCGCCAGTACACGGTGACGTCGACGTCCATCACGTCACGCTACCGGTGGGTCGGCTATCTCCCGGATCGCCCGGATCAGCACGTCGAGCTCGACGATGGGATTCACGCCCTCGCGAGCGTCCAGCCACTCGGCGTTGCGGCGGTGCAGCTCGACGGTGGCGTCATAGCGGTTCAGGAACACCAGGGTCGGCGCGATCGCCGCGAGCGCTGCGACGGCGGGGCGAATCGAGTTGAGGGTGCCAAGTCCGGCGTCAGCGACGAGCAGGACGGTCTCGGGGGTGAGAGCCCGTGTCAGGTCCAGTCCGTCACCGTCGTGCGCGATGGGTGACCACAGCCCGCCGGCGAGCTCGACCAGCCCTACGCGGCTGGCGTCGTCGTTCCACGACGACGCCACCTCGTCCACCAGATCGGAGAGGTCGATCCGCTCGCGGTCGAGTGCGTCGGCCGCCATCGGCGGTGCCATTGCCACCGGGTACCAGCGGTGTGGCGGACAGGTCGTCATCGGGTCCTCTCCGGACGCGGCGCCGAGCAGCGCCGCGTCGGTCCGGTCGAGAGGATCGAGCTCGTCGTAGGACTGTGCGGGCTTGCGAGCGGCGACGGTCGTGGCATGTGATCGCAGGCCTGCCGCGAGGTGGCATGCCACCCAGGTCTTGCCTACCTCGGTGCCGGTTCCCGCGACGACCACCAGATGTTCGGGGCGTGAGCTCACCACGTCACTCCCAGGTCGTCGAGCGTTTCGCGCAGCAGGTCGATCTGTTCGTGGGTGTGGGCGGCCGAGACGGCTACCCGCAACCGACACGTCCCGGGTGCGACCGTGGG
The DNA here is from genome assembly GCA_037045265.1 of Microthrixaceae bacterium. Taxonomy (GTDB): domain Bacteria; phylum Actinomycetota; class Acidimicrobiia; order Acidimicrobiales; family Microtrichaceae; genus JBAOHV01. The sequence goes on from JBAOHV010000002.1 coordinate 153,521, forward strand.
TGGGCGGATCGCCGGTACCAGGACGCCGCGCTCGAGCAGGGCATCTGCGACCGCGATCGCGCGGCGTTCGTCGCCGAGCAGGATCGGCAGGATCGGTGAGTCGTGCCCTGGGGCCAGCCGGTCGACGTTCGCGCGGAGACGGTCGACCAGCAGGGCCCCCTCGTCCGAGCGCAGGACCTCGAGCGCGGCCAGCGCGGCTGCTGTGTCGGCGGGAGTCCCGGCGGTGGTGAAGATGAACGAGCGGGACGTGTTGCGACACAGCGCGACCAGCTCCCGGTCCGCGGCGACGAAGCCACCGGCCGAGCCGAGGGTCTTCGAGAGGGTGCCTACGACGACGGACCCGGGCGGGGGCCGGTCGGCGAGCACGGCGTGCGCCTCGTCCACCACCAGGAGCGTGTCGTGGGAAGCGCAGAGTCCGGCGATCTCATCGAGCGGTGCCCTGTCGCCATCCATCGAGAAGACCGAGTCGGTGACCACGATCGACGGTTGCTCGGAGCCCGGTGGCGCGTGTTCGGCCAACAGCTCCCCGAGGTGGTCCACATCGGCGTGGCGGAAGACACGGATCTCGGCGCGGGCCAGTCTGCACCCGTCGATGATCGACGCGTGGTTCAGTTCGTCGGAGAACACGACGAGACCGGGAGCGCAACGGGCGAGCGCACCGATCACCCCGACGTTCGCCTGGTAGCCGCTGGGGAACAGCAGTGCGTCATGGCGCTCGCACCACTGTGCGAGCGCTGCCTCGAGCTCGTCGTGGATCGGACGCCCGCCGACTATCAGCCGCGCCGCTCCGCTGCCGGTGCCGTAGCGATCCAGGGCGGCGTGGGCGGCGGAGACGACAGCAGCGTTCTGGCTCAGCCCCAGGTAGTCGTTCGACGCGAACGTCGCGACCCGGCGGCCGTCGGCGCTCACCGTCGTGGCTGGCGCACCGGAGTCGAGCGTGCGCACGGTGCGCCACCGGCCGACGTCTCGGGTCGCGGCGTTGTGAAGCGCGATCCGTCGTGCCCACGTGGTCACCCTCGTGCACCAACGTCGGCGATGGACTCCGCGACGACGGCGACGACCCGCTCGATCTCCTCTGCAGTCGACGTCAGGATCGGCATGGCCACCACGACGTCGCCGAGCGGGCGTATCAGCACCCCGCGCTGCACGCATCCGGCGCTGACCCTCCGACCCCAGCGGCTCGCCCCGGGTGGTGGCGCGAGCTCGATGCCTGCCATCAGTCCCTGCTGACGTACGACGCCCACCTCGGCGAGTGGGCTCACGTGCTCGGCCAACAGTGATGCGAGTTGCTGTGAGCGCTCGTTGACGTTGTCGAGCACCGCCCAGTCGTCGAACAGCTCCAGGTGTCGCAGCCCGACAGCGGCGGCGAGGGCGTTACCGCTGTAGGAGTGGCCGTGGTAGAGGGTTCGTTCGCCCAGGTCCTCGCCGAGGAACGCCGAGTAGACGCGTTCGTCGGCGGCGGTGGCGGCCATCGGCAGGTAGCCGCCGGTGATGCCCTTGCCCAGGCACATGAGGTTCGGGGCCAGCCTGCACAGCTCCGACGCGAACAGGGCGCCGGTCCGGCCGAATCCGGTGGCGACCTCGTCGCAGACGAGCAGCACACCGTGGTTCGTGCACGCCCTTCCCAGCGCGGCGAACTCTTCTGCCGGGCGCAGCTGCATGCCGGCCGCGCCCTGCACGAGCGGCTCGACGACGACTGCTGCCAGTTCGTCGGAGTGACGGGCGATCAGCTCGCACGCGATCTCGATGCAGTCTGGGTCGTCGAAGCCGGGGGCGCGCAGCACCGGGAAGCGCAGCGGGTCGAAGATGTCGGTGCCGAACCCGCCGGCACCGACAGACAGCGACCCGATCGTGTCGCCGTGGTAGGCGCCGCCGAACGCCAGGTACCGGGTGCGTCCGGTGACGCCCTGGTTGGTCCAGTACTGGAAGGCGATCTTGAGCGCCTGCTCCACGGCGGCCGCGCCGTCGGACGCGAACAACAGGTGCGGTGAGTCCATCGGCAGGCGCGGTGCCAGCGCCTCGGCGAACTCGATCGTTGCACGGTTGCCGTTGCCGAGCAGCGTCGAATGGGCGACGCGTCCGAGCTGTTCGATCGCGGCTGCGTCGAGCTCGGGCACGCCGTGGCCGAGAGTGGTCACCCACAGAGAGCTGATCGCGTCCAGGTACCTGTTGCCGTCGACGTCGATGAGCTCTCGACCCTCGGCCCGTTCGACGATGACGGGCGAGTTGTCCGCATAGGTCGCCATCTGGGTGAAGCCGTGCCACACGACAGCGGCGTCGCGCCGGGTCCAGTCGGGGGAGGAGAGCTCGGACACGACAGCCAAGGTAAGCCCGATCGGCCACCCCACGCCCTCTTGACATGTCCAACATCAGCTATTAGGTATACCTAACTATGTTCTCCCTTGAACGTCTCCGTCTGGCGGCGGCCTCAGCGCATCAGGTCCCGGGCGTCTCGATGACCCTGTGGCCGGTGGACGGTCCATCCGTAGTCGTTTCTCGTCTTGCAGAGCACCAGCCGGACCTGTCGCCGTGCACCCTGCGGGCGCTGGTGGTGGCGGTCCTGGCCGGAGACCCGGTGCCGGTCGGCCTGCGCTGGATGTTCGACCTTGCTGACGTCACCGTCGGTGGAACGTCCGTGCGTCACGTCGGCGACGGGGTGGTGCATGTCGACGGATGCGGCGCGCCCGGGGCTGACGGCGCTGCTGTGGGTCGCTGGTGGCCGACCCTGATCGATCCCTGCAGCATCGCCACGGTCATGGCCGACGCTGCGGCCGATGCGCTCGAGAGGGGCCTGGTGGAAGCCGACGTCGTAGCCGCGGCCGACGTCAGCGCACACGCGGACACAGCCCTCGGCGTAGCAGTGGTCCATCTCCGCACCAGGCAAGGAGACGATGACCACGAGCGGCGCTGTGACTCATTGGCACGGTCGATGGCCCGCAGTTGCGTGATAGACGAGCTGCTCCACAGCGCCAGTTCGGGGTCCACCACGGGGGGCCGGTAGTCTCTGCCGACCATGCACGACCTCCCCCACGGTCGGATCAACCCCCGATCCTCGATCCCGTTCTTCGTCGTCCACCTGCTGCCGTTCCTGGCGATCTTCACCGGCGTTCCCGCCAAGGTCTGGATCCTCTTCGCGGCGACCTACTGGGGGCGGATGTTCTTCATCACCGGCGGCTACCACCGCTACTTCTCGCACAGGTCCTACAAGACCAGTCGGGCGTTCCAGTTCGTGCTGGCGTTCGGCGGAGGGATGGCCGTGCAGAAGGGCCCGCTGTGGTGGGCGGGCCATCACCGCCTGCACCACCGCTTCGCCGACACCGCGGACGACCCGCACACCCCGCGCAAGGGATTCTGGTGGAGCCACGCAGGCTGGATCCTCTGCGACGAGACCTCGGCCATGCCCGACGGCGCCATGAAGGACTTCCAGAAGTACCCCGAACTGGTGTTCCTCACGCGTCACGACTGGATTGCTCCCTGGGCGCTCGGTGTCGCCTGCTTCCTGATCGCGGGTCTGCCCGGGCTCCTCATCGGGTTCCTGCTGTCGACCGTCGCCCTGTGGCACTCGACGTTCCTCATCAACTCCCTGGCCCACGTCTTCGGGTCGCGTCGGTTCGTCACCGAGGACACCAGTCGCAACAACGGCGCGCTGGCGATCCTCACCATGGGTGAGGGCTGGCACAACAACCACCACAAGGCCGCCTACGTGTGTCGTCAGGGCCTGAGGTGGTGGGAGATAGACGCCACCTGGTACGTGCTCGTCCTGCTCGAGAAGCTGCACGTGATCTGGGACGTGAAGCGTCCTCGGCCGGCCGACGAGGCCTCGGGTGATCCCGCGATAGGGGAACCAGTCGCCGTCTGACCGACTGATCGGTCCTTGCGTCGACGTGGTGCCGTACATCAGAATCACCCTCTGTTGTCCCGCAAGGCGAAGCGGGGACGAGGGGGAAACAAGATGCGTAGGTTCCGTCCGGCACTCCTGTGCCTGCTAGCTGCTGTCGGCCTGATCTCGGCCGCGTGCACTCCGACCACTCCCACGACCGGGCTGAACCCGATCGCGGTGCTCACCGCAGATCCGACGTCGGGTCCAGCGCCGCTCACGGTGAGCTTCTCATCGGCTGGGTCGAGCGACCCCGACGGGACGATCACCGGGTACAGCTGGAACTTCGGTGACAGCTCGCCGGTCGAGACGACCCCCGACGCGTCGCACACCTACACGACCAACGGCACCTACACGGCCAGCCTGACGGTCACCGACAACACCGGCAAGACCCGGGTCGCGACGAGGCAGATCCAGGTGGCAGCGGTCAACCAACCCCCGGTTGCGGTGATCGGGGCCCTTCCAGCGACAGGTCGCACTCCTCTCACCGTGGTGTTCACCGGTTCGGGTTCGACCGACGCCGAGGGACCGATCGCTTCCTATCTGTGGGACTTCGGTGGAAGCGAGACCTCCAGCCTGGCCGATACGAGCCACACCTTCTCGACAGTCGGCCAGCATGTGGTCAGCCTGACGGTGACCGACAGCGCTGGCGCCACCCACACCGAGACCACCACGATCCAGGTCGACCCGAACCTTGCGCCCACGGCTGTTGCAACCGCTGTCCCGACGGCGGGCAAGTCGCCGCTGACCGTGGCTTTCACCGGCTCCGCCTCGACAGACGCCGACGGTTCCGTAGCCGGCTACGCGTGGACGTTCGGTGACGGCGGTACCGCTGACGTCGCCAACCCCTCACACCAGTACTCGGCCCCGGGTTCGTACACCGCGACTTTGGTCGTCACCGACGACAACGGTGCAGTCGACACCACCACCGTCGCCGTACAGGTGAACGCGAACCAGGCGCCCACCGCTGTGGCCGGCTCCAACGTCACCGGAGGACAGGCCCCCCTTACGGTCGCGTTCAACTCCAACTCCTCGAGCGACCCCGACGGCGGGATCGTCGCCCACCACTGGAGCTTCGGCGACGGCAACTCGTCGACGAGCGCCAACCCGACCTACACCTACAGCTCAGAGGGCACCTACACGGCCACCCTCACGGTGACCGATGCCGAGGGTGCGACCGGCACCTCGGAGCTGGTGATCGACGTCGATCCGATCCCGAACGTGGCGCCCACGGTGGTTGCTTCTGCTGGAGACACGACCAAGCGGGTCGGCCTGGCGATCACGTTCTCGTCGGCCGGCACCCAGGACCCCGACGGGACCATCGCCTCGTACCTGTGGGACTTCGGCGACGGCACCACGTCAGCCGCACCGAATCCGTCGAAGGCCTACCAGACCGCCGGCACGTTCACCCCGACGCTCACTGTCACCGACAACGCGGGGGCGATCGTCTCGACCTCGACCCAGACGATCACGATCCAGTCGAACGAGGCACCTGTCGCAGCAGCTTCCGGGCTGCCGACCACCGGCACCGAGCCGCTGGTCGTCAGCTTCTCGTCCGCCGGCACGTCCGATTCCGACGGAACGATCTCGTCGTACAACTGGGACTTCGGTGACGGCACTCCTGACGCGGCGACCGCCAACCCGACGCACACGTACAGCGCTGCAGGGACCTACCTCGCGACGCTGACGGTCACCGACGACTTCGGCACGACCGACACCGCGACGGTGACGACGGTGGTCAACGTCAACCAGGCTCCGACCGCCGCGATGAGCGCCACCCCGCAGAGCGGCCCCCGGCCGCTGGTGGTTAGCTTCGGGAGCAGCTCGTCGGTCGACCCCGAGGGTTCCGCCCTCACCTACGCATGGGACTTCGGCGACGGTGGTAGCTCGACGTCGGCCAGTCCGCAGCACACCTACGCGGTCGGCAGCTACACGGCGACGCTCGTGGTCACCGACGCAGGGGGCAAGGCGTCTGCACCCGTGAGCGTGTCGATCACCTCGTACGTCGATGACGACGGCGACGGCCACCAGCCGCCGGCGGACTGCGCCGACGGAGACGCCGCGACCTTCCCAGGTGCAGCCGATGCGCTCGACGGGACCGCCAAGGACACCAACTGCGACGGATTCGACGGCATCCTGGCCGACACCGTCTTCGTCAAAGCGGCCGGTGGTTCCGACAGCGGCTCCTGCGGTGCACCCGCGACCCCCTGCGCCACGATCGGCCAGGGTGTGGCGATCGCCAACGGTTCCGGTAAGGGCGTCGTCCAGGTGGCCAGCGGCGCTTCGTACTCCGGATTCACCCTGACCTCCGATCTGGTCGTGCGCGGCGGGTACAGCGCCGACTTCCAGTCCCGTTCCGGTACGACCTCCGTCGCTGCGACCGTGGTGGTCGACTCCGCCCCGGCGGGTTCGCGCCTGTCGGATCTCTCGATCACCGGCTCGGGCGGGGCGAACACGACCGGTGTGCTCGTCCAGTCCTCCAGCCAGGTCGAGCTGTCCGACCTGGTGGTGAACAGCGGAACGGCGAGCGGTGCAGGTGCGAGCGCCTACGGCATCCGGGTGGTGGGAGGTTCGAACGCCACGGTCAAGGACTCGGCGGTCACCGCTCAGGCTGGTGTCGCGGGTTCGGCCAACGCGACGACCGCGTCCGCAGGTGGCGGTGGGTGCGGCGGGAATCCTGGCAACCACTACAACAGCTCCAACAACTTCGGTGGCGCCAGCTGCGGTGGATCAGGCACTACGACCTCGGGTGGCGGTGGCCGTGGCGGCTACAACGGCAACGCGATCAGTGGCCATGACGGAACCGCCGGATCGGCTGGTGGTGGCGCAGGAGCCACCGGTGGCGCCGGTGGTGACGGCCGCTTCGGCAGTGCCGACGGCGGCATCGGCGGCAACGCAGCTTCGGCATCTGCTTCGGCAGGCGCCGGCGGCACAGCGGCGGCGAACACGCCGCTCTCGGTGGCCCAGACCTGGACAGGTCGCACGGGTGGGACCGGTGCTTCCGGTAACGCTGGTGGGGGTGGCGGTGGCGCCGGTGGCGGCGGTGGCACTGGCTGGGGAACGTGGGGTGGTGGCGGCGGCGCCGGTGGTGGCGGCGGTGGCGCCGGCATCGGTAACACCGGTGGCGCTACCGGCGGCGGATCCTTCGCCGTCTTCGCTGCCGACGCGAGCGTCACCGTGCTCAACTCCGATCTGACATCGGCGGTCGGTGGCGCCGGTGGCGCTGGTGGCACCGGCGGTGCAGGTGGCACCGGCGGAGTGGGCGGTCGTGGCGGCAACGCCAACACCTCGTTGCAGGCGGGTTCCGGCGGCGGTGGCGCCGGTGGTTCGGGTGGCTCGGGTGGATCCGGTGGCGGTGGCGGCGCCGGTGGTCCGTCTGTGGCCCTGTTCCACCAGGGTTCGGGTACGGCCGGCTACAGCGGTGGACAGCTTCTCTGGACGGGTACCGGTGGAGTCGTCGCCGGGACCGGTGCTGCCGGCGGTGCCGGTGGAGCAGGTGGCGCCGGCGGTGGAGCCGGTTCCGGTGGAACCTTCGGTGACTCGTGGGGCCACGACGGCACTGCAGGTCAGTCCGGCAAGGTCGGTGCGGCGGGCAACCCCGGGCAGGCAGGCGGAGCCGGTCTGGTGCTGCGTGTCTGGGACAACGGGACGGTGGTCGTTCCCTGACGGTCATGACTCCGTAACAACCTGACTCCCGAGGGGGTCGGACGAATGCTCAGGCGGGCCTCGCGGCCCGCCTGAGCCGCGTTCGGACTTAGGTCACACAGCTGGTTCGCGGGCCTTCTGGGCCGATGGAACCGCGCTTTCCCGACGGTGGGTTCGCTGACCACACGGTCGCGAACGCTGGAATTGCAGGGATTCTGCTCCTGAGTTGTCGCTGAGCGGGCCGTTTAGTCGCGAGGTGTCGGTCGATGCAAGTCGCGACCACCCGGAGATTGTGCGCTCGGTCACAAACTCCGACTGAAGTATTACAAATTCGCCCGAAGTCCGTAATACTCGTTCGGTCGTCACAGACGGCAGCTGGGAACCATTCACGAACGCAAGGGCGATTCCATGAACCAGATCTCATCCATCAACGACTCGCGCGCCACCGGCGCTACCACCGTCGAAGCCGACCCAGGTGAGCGAGCTGCCACCGCGGCCCGGCCCCGGCGCTGTAGTAGTCCCCAGGCGCCGGCCAGGCGCCGCACCCGCCGCTCGCGAGTGCTCGGTGGGCTGGCCGGTGCCGCGATCCTCGCCGTCGCCGCCACCGGTTGCTTCCCGACCGGTCCGGTCGAGGCATGGGTCCCCGACTTCGACGGCGACGGCCACGTGAGCCAGGTCGAGGTCGACCGCCACAAGCAGGACATCGTCAACCAGGTCCTCGCCTCGATCGACCAGCAGCGCCGCTCGGTGCAGCGCCATCCGTTCCTCACCTGCGTGCGCCGCCATGAGTCCGACCGTGGCGCCTTCCCCCACGACGACGGCTACGGCGCACACAACCCCCGCAGCTCCGCTTCGGGTGCCTACCAGTTCCTGGACAGCACCTGGCGCAACGTATCGGCCCGTTCGGGCCACTTGGGTTACGCCCGAGCCAGCCACGCCCCCTGGTACGTCCAGGATGCCGTCGCACTCTGGGTGTACAACAACGGCGGCCGGTCGGCCTGGAACGGCTCCGGTTGCTGAATCGGTTCCAACACCGCTGAGGGTGTCGGACTGCAGATCAGACGGCTGTGCCGATCAGCAGTCCGACACCGTAGGTGAGTGCGAGCGCGACAGCTCCACCGACCCCTACACGCGTCGCTGCCGCGTGTCATCGATGCGCCACCCATCCATGCGCCCAGGGCACCCAACGCGATCAGCGCCACCAGGGTCGTGACCACCAGCACGATCGCCCGCGGCGGAGTCCGCGCTCACCGCAACGGCTGCGATCGGAAGCAGCGCGCCGACGGTGAAGCTGAGGAACGACGACCACGCCGCCTGCAGAGGCCGGGCGCGCAGCTCATCGGTCAGGCCGAGCTCGTCACGCAGATGGGCGCCCAGCGTGTCGCGTCGCATCAGCTCCTCGGCGACCTGAGCGGCGAGGTCCGGCCCCAGGCCGCGGCGCTCGTAGATGCCCTGCAGCTCGGCGTGCTCGCCGCGCGGGTCGCGCGCAGCTCCCGCTCCTCGATTGCACGGTCGGCCTCCTCGGCGTCGCGCTGTGAGCTGACCGATACGTACTCGCCGATGCCCATCGAACCCGCCCCGGCCACCAGCCCGGCCAGGCCCGCCGTGAGCACCATCGCCCGAGCCTCGCCGGCGCCCACCACACCCAGCAGCAGGGCGCCCGTCGAGAGGATGCCGTCGTTGGCGCCCATCACCGTGGCGCGCAGCCAACCAGCCCGGTCGCTGCGGTGCACCTCGCTGTGGCGCCTCGCCACCCGCTGGTTGTGCGGCATGGTCCGAACCTATCTGGCTGTGCGACGATCGTCGCCGATGTCGAGCGCCGCGACCAACACCCGAACCGGTGCGGCCACGTTCATCCTGGCGGTGGCGACGGCAGCGGTCCTGCTCCTCGCCGCGCCGCTGGTGCTCGTCGTGGCGGCACTGATGGCCGCCGTCGCGCCAACGAGACCGGTGCTCATGCGCTGTGTCGCCGCCGTGGTCGGGCTGCTCAGAGAGGCGGTGGTGATGGTCGCGCTGGGGGTGCTGTGGGTCGGATCCCCACTGCTCGGCGGAGCTGGATCACAGCGACTGGTCCGTGCTCACACGCTCCTTCTGGGTTGGCTGGTGCGCGGGTTGTTGCGAGACCGCGCGGTGCTGCTGGGCGCCGCCCTCGTGGCCGAGACCATTCCCGACGACCTGGTGCTCGACCACCGACCACCCGAGGACCGACGGACGGTGGTGGTGTTCGCCCGCCCCGGTGGTGAAGCCGATGCGCTGGTGCTGGCCCACGTCATCGTCAACGTGTACCGCCGTCGGGCGCTTTCGGTGCCCCCTGGCCTGGTCTCTGCGCCCGTAGCGGGACGAGCCGCACTTCCGCTGACCCTCGGACGGTTGTCCAGACCCTCCGACGGTCTGGACGGCTGCGACGCCATCGCCGGGCGCTCCGACGGTGCGCTGTTGGTGATCAGCGCGCTAGGGGGTCGGGAACTCGCCGACCAGCTCGAGGCGGACGCCGACGCCGACGTGCTGTTCGTCGCCCACCGTGGGTGGCCGGGCGAGCTCAGGGTCGCGCAGTGGAGCGCACACCACGACGACATCCCGGCCGACTCGCCGCCGGCCCCCGACGCCAGGGCGGAGTGGCTGGACGGCCGACTGACCGTGGTGCAGGAGTGGCTCGACTCGGACTTCGGGTGACGTCCGACCTGTTCACATCCTCAGTCTGAGTTGCTACGGTCCTCGGACCAGGCGAATGAGGGAGATTCAGCAATGGAGACACTGACGGCACATCAGGCGGCACGACTGCGGAACACGGGAGCGATGACAGCGCTCGCGGCGGTGGTGGCCGTCCTGTCGACCGGCTGCACCGCAGCGGAGTTCGACACCCTGATGACCATCCTGAAGATCATCGGTCTGTTCATCTGACAGCTGCTACGACCGAATCTGCGACGCGGCCCCCGGACCCCCTGTCGGGGGTCGTGCCGCGTCGGCGAACGGGCCCCGGCAAGGTGGGTAAGGTCATGACGACCGAACAGACGACGCCGAGAGGACCCGAACCGATGGCCTTCGAACTTCCCGCACTGCCTTACGCACAGGACGCGCTTGCTCCCCACATCTCCGCCGAGACGCTGGAGTACCACTACGGCAAGCACCATCAGACCTACGTCACCAACCTCAACAACCTGGTCAAGGGGACCGAGTTCGAGGCAAGCCTCGCTCGAGGACGTGATCCTCAAGAGCGCATGGTGGCCTGTTCAACAACTCCGCCCAGGTCTGGAACCACACCTTCTACTGGAACTCCATGAAGCCGGGTGGCGGCGGCGCCCCCACCGGCGAGATCGCCGACGCCATCAACTCGGCGTTCGGCTCCTACGACGACTTCAAGGCCAAGTTCGCCGAGGCTGCGACGACCCAGTTCGGGTCGGGCTGGGCGTGGCTCGTGGACTCTGGCTCCGGCCTCGAGATCATGAAGACCGCCAACGCGGACCTGCCGCTCAAGCACAGCTCGAAGGCACTGCTGACGATCGACGTCTGGGAGCACGCCTACTACATCGACTTCCGCAACGCCCGCCCGAACTACATCTCGACGTTCCTGGATCACCTGGTCAACTGGGACTTCGCGGCGCAGAACCTGGCCGGCTGAGCACGCCGGGCCGAACTGTCGAACACCGCTAGGAGGGGCGCACGTGATCGATCGCGGCGCCCCTCCGGCGCGTTTGGGTGACCCCGAGCACCGCCTGCTGCTCGTCGGGCTCGTCTGTCTGGTCACCCTCGTCGCCACCGAGGCGATGGCGATCAGCACCGTCATGCCGGCCGTCGAGGACGACCTGGGCGACCTTTGGCTCTACGGCTGGGTGTTCTCGGCGTTCTACCTGGGGAACCTGGTCGGCGTCGTCGTCGGTGGACGAGCGGTCGACAGGGTCGCGCCGGTCGGACCGATGGCCGTCGGCGTGTCGGTCTTCCTGGTCGGTCTCGTGGTCGGCGGCCTGGCGCCGTCCATGTCGGTGCTCGTCGCCGGCAGGCTCCTGCAGGGCGTCGGGGCGGGAGTGGTGCCGGCGGTCAGCTACGTGTGCGTCGGGCGGGGGTTCCCCGAGATGCTGCGCCCCAAGGTGTTCGCCGTCATGTCGACGGCGTGGGTGGTTCCATCGCTCGTGTCGCCGCTCCTGGCGTCGTTCGTCGCCGACCACCTCGGGTGGCGCTGGGTGTTCCTGGGGCTCGTGCCGGTCACGGTCGTCGTGTCGGTCCTGGCGGTGCCGGCTCTGCGGACCGTCGCCCCCGCGCCTGTCGGTGAGCGGGCCCGATCGGAGGCGACCGCCATCCGCTCGGTGCTGGTACTGGTGCTCGGATCGGGGCTCCTGGTCGGCGGTCTCTCTCTCGAAGCGCCCATCGTCGGAGTGCCGATCGCCGTGCTCGGCTCGTTCGTGCTGGTGCCGGCGTTCCGTGCGCTGACCCCGCCGGGCACACTCCGGGCGGGCCGCGGCTTGGCTGCGACCGTCCTGAGCCGTGGCCTGCTCACCTGGGCCTTCTTCTCGGCCGACGCGTTCGTGTCACTCGCCATGACCTCTGTGCGCTCGGCGAGCACCCGTGACGCCGGTTTCGTGCTGGCGGGCTCGTCGCTCATGTGGACCGCCGGCTCGTGGTTGCAGGCCCGTACGTACGCCGAATGGGGCCCGCGGCGCCTGGTCCGCCTCGGCGCGTGCTGTCGGTCCTGGCCGGTTGTGTCGTGATGGTGTCATGTCTGGCGCCGGTGGTGCCTCTGTGGACGTGGTTGGCTGCGGGTGGGCTCACCGGGCTGGGCATGGGGATCGCCTACGCGCCGATGTCGACGCTGACGCTCGCGCTGGCGGAGCCGGGCGAGCAGGGCGCGGCAACCTCCGCGTTGCAGATGACCGACATCCTCGGAATCGCACTCGGGACCGGCATCGCCGGAGTCGTCGTGACCGTCGGCGAGCGGGCGACGACGCTCACATGGCCGCCGCTCGCAGCCGTGTTCCTCCTGGCCGCAGCGATCGCCGGATCGGTGGCGGTGCTGTCGGCCAGGCTCACCGCTGGTCAGTCGAGCTGACCGACCTGCTCGTAGAGCTGGTCGAACACGTCGGCGACACGTCTGGCCCGGTAGCCGAGAGAGTGCAGCGGGGTGCGATCGCCCACGGCTTCGTTGATGACGGTGCGCTGAGGGATGAACGGGCGCATGAGCACATCGGTGCCCACCAGCTGTTCGAGCTCCTCGGCCTGGCGCGTCGCTTCGGTCGACACGGCAGGCGCCCGGTTGACGATCACGCCGCCGACGCCCAGCTCGTGGTTGAGCTCCTGCCAGAGCTCATCGATCGTGCTGAGCACCACATCCACGCCGCGGAACGACAACGCCGACAGCTCGACGACCACCAGCACTCCGTCGGAGGCCGCTAGCCCTGCACGGGTGGTCGGTCCGAGGCTCGGCGTGCAGTCGATGAACACGTAGCGGTAGTTCCCGACCAGCGGCTCCAGCGTGGACCGCAGCCGCAGCGCCGACGGCGCTGTCGTGCTCGTCCGCCTCGCGCTCGATCAGGTTCGCGGCTCGCCGGCAGGACGTCGACGCCCTCACCCCAACCAGAGGTGACCGTGGCCGCTTCGGCGACGCGTGGGTCGCCGGTGCGCAGCACGTCGCCGACCGACAGGTGGTCGTCGCTGGCCTCGACACCCATCGCCCAACCGGCGCTGCCCTGAGGGTCGAGGTCGACGACCAGGACCGGATCGCCGGCAAGCTGGGCGGCCGATGCGAGCCCCAGGGTCACCGTTGTCTTGCCGACGCCACCCTTCTGGTTGAGCACGGAGAGAACCTTTGCCACGCCGGACATGCTGGCACGGGCCGCGTGGTCGGCTCGAACCGTGGCAGCCTCTCGTCATGGAACAGGCCAGGTCATCGGGGTCGGCGTACCTCGTGCAACCCGACGAGGGGCCCGGTCCTGGCGTGCTCGTGCTCCACTCGTGGTGGGGCCTGACCCGGTCGACCAAGGACGCCGTCGAGCAGCTCGCCGATGCCGGCTACACGGCCATGGCACCGGACCTGCTGGCGGGCGGGATGCCCGGTGACGCAGAGACGGCAAGCCGTCTGCTCGCGAACTCCGACCCGAACCTGACCGCAGCACTGGTGCTCGACAGCATCGCTGCTCTCAGAGCGCAGAGCGCCAGCCCCGAGGACCCCTGTCGCGGTCGTCGGCTTCTCGATGGGGGCGTCCTGGGCGCTGTGGGCGGCGACGCGCCAACCGGCCTCGGTGCGGGCGGTGATCGCCTACTACGGATCGCAGAACATCGACTTCGACACGCTCGCGGCACCGGTACTCGGTCACTTCGCCGCGACCGACGAGCTGGTCAGCGACGACGATCTCGTCGAGATGCAGGCCCGCCTGCTGCTGTCGGACAAGCACGTCGAGATCCACCGCTACCCCGGGACCCGGCACTGGTTCGCCGAGTCGGGTGTGGCGACGCACCATGATGCGGAAGCGGCCGAGCTGGCCTGGACGAGGACGCTGGGGTTCCTCGAGGACCAGCACCGCAGCGTGTCCTGAGGGTTCGCCCGCATCGGATCCGCGCCGTTGTTCAGATCGGTGCCGGCGGGCGGCGCAGACCCACGACGGCGTCGATCGACAGCAGCGCCAGTGCCGCCCACACCAGCGCGAAGCCGAACCACTGCTCGGGCGACATCACCTCGTCGAACACGAACACGGCCAGCACGAACTGCGTCACCGGGGTCAGGTACTGCAACAGTCCGAGCGCCGACAACGGGATGCGGGTCGCCGCCGTGGCGAACAGGATCAACGGCACGACGGTGACGATCCCGGTGCCTGCGAGCAGCACGCTCATGCGCACCCCTCCCTGTCCGAACTCGGCTTCCCCTCTGGCCAGGAGGAACGCCATGGTCAGGATCGCCAGCGGGGTGAGCAGAGCCGTCTCACCGGCGAGCGATCGCGTCGCTCCGATGTCGATGTGCTTCTTGCAGAAGCCGTAGGCCGAGAACGTGCCTGCCAGCGTCAACGCCAGCCAGGGCGGATGTCCGTAGGCGACGGTCAGCATGACCACGGCGACGGTGCCGAGAGCCAGCGCGAGCCACTGCGGTCGCCGCAGGCGTTCCCGCAGCACGCCGACGCCGAGAGCGACAGTGGCGAGCGGACAGATGAAGTAGCCGAGGGCGCCCTCGACGGCGCGGTCGTGGGTGACGGCGAACACCCACACGACCCAGTTGACGGCGATCAGCATCGCCGCGAGCGCCAGCCTGGCCAGACGTCGGAGGTCGCTGAACAGCTCACGCAGCCAACCACGGTCGCCGAGGACGGCGAGCACCGCTGCGAGCACGGCGAAGCTCCAGATGATCCGGTGACAGAGGATCTCGATCGAGGACGTGGGCTCGAGCAGCCTGAAGTACAGCGGGAACAGGCCCCACACGCCGTACGCAGCCGCGCCGGCGAGCACTCCGGCGCGCTCTTCGTCGTGCTCTTCGCGGTGGCTCAGCAGCCCGGGCCCCCGACCGTTGTCTCGCTCACCAGCTCACCAGAGCTGATCGGTGTAGATGTCGGTGCCGGGGATCGTCGGGATGAACGGTGCGGCGAAGCGCACGGTCGCCAGCCCGGACCCGTTCACGAGCTCCACGTAACGCTGGATCCTGTCCCACGCCGCGGTCGGCTCGGACGTCAGGTACATCATCTGCAGACTCCGCTGCCGGGTGCCGGGCCCGGTGCCGAGCTCCATCGGGGCGTCCCCCTCGGAGCCCTTGGGGATGACGGGGCGCCAGTGCAGGACCTGGTCGACCGGCGACGGAGCGCCTTCTACCCCGTCGGCGAAGAGCAGCGGTGCAGCGGCCGTGCTGAACCACCCGGCGAACTCGGGGTGCGCCACGCCTTCGGCCCGGTCGACGTGCACAGCCACCAGCCCGGAGTATGGGTGGTCGAGCGCGAGGTGTGCGGGCACGCCGTCGGGGTGGCGGTGGTCCTCGCCGACGAAGAAGTACACGCACGTGTGGGCGTGGATGCGCTGGTCGAAACCGCGGCCGTTCTCGTAGAGCTCGAACACCTGACGGTTGGCCCAGGCGAAGTGCTCGGCCTCATGACCCCTGTGGATGAAGTAGGTGGCCAGGTACGAGCCACGGTCGATCGGTGCGGCTACGGCCTGTTCGGCCGGGGCGTCGGCGGGCAGACGCAGGTCCTTGAGCGCCCTGGTGGCGACCCAGCGCCGGTTGGCGAACAACCAGGGGCCGACCATGCAGCCCGAGTACAGGTGGTCACGTTCGTACCAGCGGTTGTAGGCGACCTCGGCGCCGGGCTCCGGATCGACGAGCGTGAACAGCATCGATCCGACGGCGACGCCCTCGTCCGCTCCGTACGGTTCCATCTGGTGCCCCCTGTTCCGACTGCGGCGCCACGGTAGCTGACCGCGGCCGGGTGCCCGTCGGAGACGGCGAGCGGGGGCCGGACGGTAGGGTGAGAGAGACCATGGACGAGCGACCAGAGCGACCAGCGCCGGCCCGGCCCGACGATCGGGCCGGGGAGCTGCCGGCACACCCGGTCATCGGGCAGTCGGCACCAGCAGGCGCGGCCGTCCCGCCCCCGACGGTGCCCAACCACACCCCGTCCTCGCCCGCCCGGACGGGTCCGTCGGTCGACGTCGGTCACCTGGTCCAGGTGACCGTTTCTGTCGTGGGCGACCGAGAGGTCGAGGTCCGCCTGGCCGACGGTCGCACCGGCGTGGTGCCCGCCGGCGAGCTCGACGACGCGGTCAAGGTCGGCGACGTGGTCGAGGCCGCCCAGCTCGCCCGTGAGGACCCGTTGCAGCGGGCGGTGCTGTCGGTCTCCTGGGCACGCAAGCAGCGGGCCTGGGAGCGAGTTACCGACGCCCATGCGGCGGGGACGTCGCTGCACGGCAAGGTTCTCCGACTCACCAAGGGGGGAGCGGTGGTCGACCTGGGACTGCGCGCGTTCATGCCGGCCTCGCTCGCCGGCGAGTCCCCCGGTGTGGACCTGGCGGCCCTCGTGGGCACCGAGCTCGATGTGGCTGTCGTCGAGGTCGACCGGGAGGACGAGCGTGTCATCGTCTCGGCTCGCGCCCACCTGCGCCGCCAGCGCCGCCATGCCGAGAAGGAGCTCCTGCGCTCGCTCGAACCGGGTGCCGAGGTGCACGGCAGGATCGTGAGCACCGCCGACTACGGCGCTGTGGTCGACCTGGGTGGGGTGCGAGGACTGGTGCACCGCAGCGAGCTGACGTGGGGTCGGCTCGAGTCGGTTGAGGCGGTCGTCTCGGTAGGCGACGAGGTCGACGTCGTCGTGCTCGAGGTCCACAAGGGCAAGCCGAAGATCTCCTTGTCGTTGCGGGCCACGCAGCCGGACCCGTTCGCTGCCGTGCAGGTCGGATCGGTCGTCTCGGCGACGGTGGTCCGCGTGGTCGACTACGGGGTGTTCGTGCGGCTCGACGACGGCGGTGCCGAAGGGCTCGTTCACGTCAGCGAGCTCTCCGACGTACCCGGCTACCGGCCCGACCAACTGGTCGTACCCGGAGAACAGCTCATGGTGAAGGTCCTCGATCTCGACCGGAAACGCCGCCGGCTGGGGTTGTCGGTGCGTCGGGTTCTCGTGGACGACTGAGCTGTCGGCGCCGGTCCTAGACTGGCTGGTCCCCGATCCCGCCGAGGACCCCGACGTGCACCGTTCCGGTCGACCGTGAGCACCGCAGACGCCACTTCAGCCAGCGCCGCATCCCTGCGCCCGACCCGCATCCGGTTGCGGCCGTGGCAGTCGCAGGCGCTCGACGCCCTGTCGCTCAAGGACGGGGCCGACTTCCTGGCGGTCGCGACTCCCGGCGCCGGCAAGACGACCTTCGCGCTCACCGCCGCGGTTCAGGACCTGGGCGAGTCCCCCGGGCGCCGAGTGGTCGTCGTCGCCCCGACCCAGCACCTGAAGCACCAGTGGTCCGAAGCAGCGGCCCGCTTCGGCCTGCACCTGGACCCCGAGTGGGCCGCGCGCGACGGTGCTCTCCCGGCCGACATGCACGGCATCGTGACCACCTACCAGCAGGTCGTCGACGTCGCGCCGCCGCCCTGGCGCCGCTGGCGCCGGGGCGCCTTCGTCGTGTTCGACGAGATCCACCACGCCGCCGATGACCGCTCGTGGGGCGGCGCGGTGCTGCACGCGTTCGAACACGTGCCGCGCGGCGCCTGTCGTTGTCGGGCACCCCGTTCCGCTCCGACACCTCGGCGATCCCCTTCGTCGACTACCACCTCGACGAAGCTCGCGCCGACTACGAGTACGGCTACGGCGAAGCGCTCGCCGACAGCGGTGTCGTGCGCCCGGTCTACTTCCCGCGCATCAACGGGTTCATGGAGTGGGTCGCGCCCGACGGCGAGACGGTCGCCGCGACCTTCGAGGACGAGCTGCCACGCGAGCTCGCCAACCAACGTCTGCGCACGGCGCTGTCGCTCGAGGGCGAGTGGCTGCCGACCGTGCTCGACCAGGCCCACGAGCGCCTGGGCGAGCTGCGCCGCGCCCACCCTGAGGCCGGCGGGCTGATCATCGCCATGGATCAGGCCCACGCCCAGGAGCATCGCCGAGCTGCTGGCCCGCCGACACCGTGTCCGTGCAGTGGTCGCGGTGTCGGACGACCCGGGCGCATCCGAGCAAGATCGCCGCGTTCTCGCGTCCGGATCGAGCCATGGATCGTCGCGGTGCGCATGGTCTCCGAGGGCGTCGACATCCCACGGCTGCGCATGGCGGTGTTACGCCACGACCACCACCACCGAGCTGTTCTTCCGCCAGGCCGTCGGCCGAGTCGTGCGCTGGACCCGTGGTGTGCCGCGCCAGAAGGCGTACTTCTTCCTGCCCGACGACCCGCGCCTGCGTCACTTCGCCGCGACTCTCACCGAGCAGCGCCGCCACAGCCTCCGCAAACGAGCCGACGGGGAACCCTCGGTCGTGCCCGACGAACCCGAACTGGACGCGATCGACGCCGGTGACGACGAGCAGATGAGCCTGTTCGCGGTCATCGGCTCGGTCTCGCTGGGCGAGTCGGGCAGCAGCGGGCCGGCAGGCGAGCACGACACCCACCAGGACGACGGCGTGTTCGGCGACGACCCCGACGGCTCCGCCCGTGACCCGCGCGACGAGCCCGGTGTCGACCTGGTGCTGCTGCCTCCGCCGTTGCCGGGTGGTGGCGCAAGAGCTGCCCGCGGCGATGAACCCGCCGAGGCGGGCGGCCAGGCCATGACGTTGCGCCAGCGCAAGGTGGCCCTGCGGGACGCGAACGCCGATCTGGCTCGGGAGCTGGTGCGGATCACTGGTTGGAGCCACCCGCAGGTGAACGCCGAGCTGAACCGCCTGGCCGGCATCCGCAGGATCTCCGAGGCGACCCTGGAGCAGCTCGACCGCCGCCTCGTCGTCGGGCGCAAGTGGCTCAGGTCCGCCTGACCCCTCGCTTTGGTCGCACCAACCCCGTCGCCTTCTCGGTGCGATCGTTGTCGAGGGGTGACGGCAATCGCACCGAGAAGTCGGAGCCGGGCCGAATCGTCCGCTGGCGAGTTCAGGCACGCTCGAACGGCTCCCAGGGCCGGTCGGGCCACGGGTGCTTCGGGTAGCGACCGCGGAGGTCGGCACGCACGGCCGAGTAGCTCCCGCGCCAGAAGCCGGGCAGGTCGTTCGTTCGCTGAACGGGGCGCCCTGCCGGTGAGAGCAGCTCCAGGGTGACGGGCATGTGCGCCCTTCCTATCCGCGGGTGCTCGTCGATGCCGATCACGTCCCTGATCGACACGGATGCCACGACGCTCGTGGCATCGCCATCGATCTCGCCGTAGCGCAGCTTGACTTTGCGCCCGACGCCGGTCGACCAGTGCGTCGGAGCCTCCAGGTCGAGGCTGCGCCGCTGCTGGTGGTCCAGGGTCGCCGACAGTGCCCCGACCACGTCGATCCGCTGCAGGTCGGCTGCGCGGCGCGCCTTGCCGAGCTGTACCCCGAGCCAACCGCTGAGCCCGGCGACGAGCGTGTCCTCGGACCAGTCGGGCCAGTCGTCGTCGGGATGCGTCGCTGCCATCCAGGCGACGCGTCCGCGCAGGTCGTCGGCCTCGGACCAGCGTGGCAGCAGCGACATCCCCCTACGGGTGATCCCTTCGGTGAACGCAGCTGACACCGCGGCCGGATCCGGGTCGCTGAGCGGTTCGCTCGACACGACGATGGTGCCGAGCTGTCGGCGTCGTTCCGCGACAACGTCGCCCAACTGCTGGTCCCAGCCCACGACAGCCTCGGTCGACATGCGCGGCACCAGCAGTGCCGACACGACCCGATCAGGCACCGGTACGGCCAGGTGCACCCGGCCGGGCGTTCCCGGCGCGCCGGCATCCAGATCGACCACGACCAGCCAGCGCGCGGGTGAGGGGATCATCGGGGTCCAGGGCTACCTCGCCCCCACCGCAGAGCTGGAACACCACCTGCTGTCGGACAGCGCCCGCCCCCGGGTCCGCGACCGCGCTGCGCTGCGTCGCTGCGCTCGCTGCTCGCGCCTGCGAGCCACCCGATCGGCGAAGCCGGCCAACAGCAGCCTGGCCAGACACGCGAGTCCGTCGTCGTGTCTCTCGCCTCATCCGGCCCTGGTCGGGCCTGCTCGACCTCGGGCACCTCGGACCCCTCGAGGGTGCGACGCCACAGCCGCCTGGCGTGCGACAGCCCGCCCGGGTCCCGCTCCTGGCCCCTCAGCCGGGCATCGGTCCCGCCGAGTGTGCGCACCCGCTCGGCCAGGTCGATGCTGTCCGAGCGCGACGTCTCGATCACCGCCAGCGCATCTGCCGCCAGCTCCACGAGTCCGCTGCGTCGCGCCTCGACCGCGATCGCGGCGAGCCTCGGGTGGAAGCCGATCCCGGCCATCGCCCGTCCGAGGGCAGTCAGCCTGCCGTCGGGGGCAAGCGCGCCGAGCTCGGTCAGCAGCTTCTTGGCCGATCTGACCGCGATCGGTGGCGGGACGTCGAGCCAGCCGAGCTCGCCAGGGTCGTCGACACCCCAGGCGTGCAGCTGGAGCACGAGTGCGGTCAGGTCTCCGTCGAGCATCTCGGGGGTCTCGTCCGCCGGCCTGTGACGGTCGTCGTTCTCCGACCAGAGCCGGTAGGCGACTCCCGGACCCAGGCGCCCTGCCCGGCCGCGGCGCTGGTCGGCACCGGCGCGGCTCACGGGGCCCGTGCGCAACGCCGGCAGTCCGGTGTCGGGGTCGACGCGCTGGGTGCGTCGCCGACCGGCGTCGACGACCACTCGCACCCCCGGAACCGTGATCGATGTCTCGGCCAGGCTCGTCGAGAGGATCACCCGGCGCCGGCCCGGCTCCGGAGATCTGACGACGTGCAGCTGCTCGTCGGGGGAGAGCGAGCCGTGCAGCTCGGCCAACTCGACCACTCCGCCGGGGACGGCGGTCGCTTCGAGCGGGTCGAGGATCGTTCGGGTCCGCCTGATCTCGCCGCGGCCGGGCAGGAACACCAGCACGTCGCCGGTGTCGTCGCGCAGCGCTTCACGCACCACCGTCGCCACCCGATCCTCGAGTCGGTCGTGTGCCGAGCCGGGCCGGTCGCGCGGTCTCGACGGGGAACAGCGGCGCGGTAGCGGCCACGACCGCGGCAGGGTCACCGCCGTGGCCCAGCACGGCGGCGACGGGCTCCGGGTCGATGGTGGCCGACATGACGAGCAGTCGCAGGTCGGGTCGCAAGGCGGAGCGCACGTCGAGGGTGAGTGCCAGGGCAAGGTCGACGTCGAGTGAACGCTCGTGGAACTCGTCGAGCAGGACGGCGGAGACACCCTCGAGGGTCGGGTCGAGCTGGATGCGGCGCAGGAAGAGTCCTTCGGTCACGACTTCGATCCGGGTGCCCGGCCCAACCCGTCGTTCGCCGCGCACCGAGTAGCCGACGCTCCGACCGACCGACTCGCCGGCCATCTCGGCCATGCGTGCCGCGGCTGTCCGCACGGCGAGACGACGAGGCTCGACCACCACGATCCGCCCGCCCCGGGCCCAAGGCTGTGCGACGAGCGCCGGGGGCACGCCCGTCGTCTTGCCGGTACCGGGAGGTGCCACGAGCACGGCTGCTCCCGGGCCCCCGAGAGCGGAGAGGAGCTCGTCGAGCACCTCGGTCACCGGCAGGTGGGTTCGTGCGATGCCTCGCTCGGCCGGTTCTGGCACGGGTCGAAGTCTCGCGCCCCGTCGGGTTCGGTAGCGTCTCGACGATGGATCCCTCCCGGCCGCACAGACGATCCCTGAAGTCGGCCACGATGGTGGCCGCTGCGCTGGTCCTGATCGTGCTGTCGGCGCCGGGGTGTGGGGGCGAGGAGGCGGTTGCGGTGCCAGAGGCGGTGGCAGGCCAGGTCACCACGATCGACTCGGCGCAGGGCAAGGCGCTGATCGAGGCCGGCGGCGCGCTGGTCATCGACGTTCGCACCTTGGAGGAGTACCGCGAAGGGCATCTCGTCGGCGCCCAGAGCATCCCGGTCGAGGACCCCGAGCTCTGGCTGACTCGGACCGGGCCGCTCGACCGGGACCGCCCGACGGTGGTCTACTGCCGCAGTGGCAGGCGGAGCCTGGCCGCCGCCCAGCAGCTGGTCGAGGCCGGTTTCACCAAGGTCTACGACCTGGGTGGGGTGCAGGACTGGGAAGCCGGCGACCTGGAGCTCGACCGCTGAAGAACCTGGGGGACGACATGGCGACGATCGACGATCTGGACGTGGGGGCGGCTCTGACCGAGGAGCACTTCGAGACGGCACCGCGGGTCTTCCCCCGCGAGCTGCCCGCCACATCACGACGAGAAGTGGCCCGTCGGGCGCGTCAGATCGGCATGGTGACCGCCAAGCACTTCGCGCCGCTCGCGGCGCGCTCCGCCCTCACCCGTCACCTGGCACCTGACGCTTACGCACGGCCGCTGCGCAAGACGTTCGAGGAGCTCGGCGCGACCTTCATGAAGTTCGGCCAGCTGATCGGCTCTTCACCCGGCATGTTCGGCGACGAGGTCGCGGCCGAGTTCCGCTCCTGTCTGGACACCGGTCGCGGCGGTGCCCGTTCGACGAGGTGCGGCGGATCGGTCGAGGCCGAGCTGGGCATGCCGCCTCGACGAGGCCTTCTCGGAGCTTCGATCCCGAGACTCCGATCGGGCGAGCCTCGATCTCGGTCGTGCACCAGGCCACGACCCACGACGGCCGTAGGACGTCGCGGTCAAGGTGCTGCGTCCCGGCGTCGAGCAGCAGGTGGCCCATCGACCTCGACCTGCTCCAGCCCCTGCTCGAGCTTCGTCGCCCGCAGCACCGGTGAACAGGCCGCCGGCTCGCTGCTCGCAGATGTTCGACGGGTTCCGGGCCCAGATGGGCGAGGAGCTCGACCTGCGCAACGAGGCCCGGGCCATGGCCCACTACCGCCGCCTGCTCGAGCTCGTCGACCTGCCGCTCATCTACGTCCCCCGGCCGCTGTTCGAAGCTGTCGTCGGGTCCGGGTGCTCACGATGGAGTTCATCGACGGCGTGCCCATCGACGACCTCGACCGCCGTGGGCACGGGTACGGCTACGACCCGCGCGCCCGTCGTCGAGCAGGTGGTGCAGGGGCTTCCTGCTGACAGCGATCCAGTTGGGGCAACTTCCACGGTGACGTGCACGCGGGCAACCTGCTGCTGCATGCCCGACGGTCAAGCATCGGCGTCATCGACTGGGGCATCGTCGGCCGGCTCGACCCCGACACGCACCAGTTCTTCCGGACGCCTCATCCGGGCGGCGCTCGGCGACGACGTCCGGCCCGAGATCGACATCCGTCACACCGTGCCGCGAGTGTACGGCCCGGTGCATCGAGGAGGGCCTCGGCCTGGACGACGACGCAGATCGTCGGCCTTCGTCCGCACGACGCTCGAGCCGCGTGCTGACCCGTCCATTCGGCGAGGTCAGCCGTTGCCGGACCTGCTCGACGGCCCCGCAGCAGCCAGGTGGCCGAAGATCAAGGGCATCGAGGAGACCCAGCTGACCGCTCCGTCGCCACGATCGTACCGGCGGTTCCAAGCGAGCAGCGCCGTGTCCGTGCGGGCCAAGGCCGAGGCCCACGGCGGCTACGACTCCGACTTCGACCGGGGCATCGTTCCTGCTCTCCAAGCAGCTCATGTACTTCGAGCGCTACGGCAAGATGTTCCTGAAGCCGACGCCTGGCTGTTCGAGGACGAGGTGTTCTTCCGTGTCCGCGCTGGACGCTCCCACGACGGCTGGGCCCAGTTGAGTGGGTCCGACCCTATCGAGCTGGTAGAACCGACCCATGGCCCTCGACCGCCGACTCGACTACGACTGGGGAACTCTGTCCGAGGAGGAGCTGGACCCGGACCCGGTCACCCAGCTGTCGCTCTGGATGGTCGAGGCCGAGGACGCGGGCGTGCCCGAACCGAACTCGATGGCGCTGGCCACAGTCGATGCGACCGGGCGGCCGTCGTTGCGCAACGTCCTGCTGCGAGGGCTCGACGAGACCGCCGGCGAGCTCTGCTTCTACACCAACCGCTCCAGCCACAAAGGAACCGATCTGGCCGGCAACCCCAACGTCTGCCTGCTGTTCTCGTGATGATGAGGTGGAGTGCGCCGCGCCCGCGAACTTACTGGAAGACGTGCAGGTTCAAGCGTGCGCAGCGTCCGGCATGGGGCACGAGGCAGAGCAGCGCGCTACCTCGGCGTAATGCATTACACAGCACATTCATCGGCAAACGCAGATCGGTCTTGACAACGACTGCATAGGGCATCACTGCATGTTCAAGACAACGACGTACAAGCTTGCCGCTGGCGACACGCGACCGACGCTGACCGTTCGCGCGTTCCAGTTCCCACACCTCAACCCACGCTCCCTGCGAAAGAGGATGCTTGTCCGTCTCGCTGCGGTGCTGGCGTGGTGCTTCGCATGGCGGGGCTACCTGGTCCTCCTGGTCGGCGACTACGCGCATCGGGCAAGACGCTGCTCGCCAATGCGGCGACCCCTTCCAGAGTCTTGTCGTATCACGACTTCTATCGTGAGCACAGGGGCCTTAGCCGCGAACTGACGACCTCTGATATCGCGCCGTCCGTTTTCACCCTGGACGAACCGGCCGTTCTCGAACCGAGTTCGGTTGAGATGATCGTCGGGACGCTGGCCCAGCAATCGCGCGGCTTCCTGGTCTGCCTTCAATCCCTGCTCCGTTGTCCCGGCCTGCTCCGGGCTTCGGGCCGAGCACCGGCCGCGGCATGTCGTGATGATCGAACTCTGTCCGCGCAGAAGCGCCCATGCCGAGTACCCGATCCTGCAGCCTCTTGTCCCGACACCGATGCCGTGGGCAAACGAGTGAACGCGCCGCGTCGCCGCAGCGTGCGGCAGGCGGCATCGCAACCGCGCGTCGGCGACGACGTGTTCGACGTGCTCCTGTTCCAGATCGGTGACGATGAAGCGTCGGACCGCCTGGATGGGTGGGAGCTGCGCATCGGATTCTTCCGGCTCCCGGCGATCGCGCGCCGGGCCGCGCGAGCCGCGTGTCTCCGATACGGCGGCCGTGCTCTCGATTGGACGGTCGACCGCCGAGAGGTCATTTCCATCGCGGGGTCGACCATCGAACTCGGCCCCACGACCGAGCGTTGGGGCAGCATTGGCGGCCACGAAGGCCCATCGGTGTTTCGGTGAGCCCGATCAAACACAACAGAGGCCCGGTGAAGGCACCTTCGCCAGCTGAGAGTCAAAACCATGCTGATCGCAGCACCTGGTCGCGAAAGCAAGCCTGCCGCTGGTTCCAGCGAGCGCGCCGGCACGGATCCCCTGCAGATCCGAATGAACATGGTCTACGTCAATCAATCCGGCGAACAGCGCCTGGCGATTTCCGTAGGTCGCCGAGCGCACAACCCCGTTGTGGAGTGGCGCACGCCCGACCCCAAACTGCCGCTCGGTGCCAAGGCACACGGCAGCGCGACCGTGGCGAGCTTCCGCCGATGGGCGGTGTCCGCCCGCAAGGCGGCGAAGGAAGATTGGGAGGCCTTTGACCTGGTGCAACGGCTGCGGCGGTTGAATCGGGAGGAGAAGCAATGGATCAGGGAATGGAAACAGCGCAAGGCAAAGACGACGTAGCTACGCGTGGTCGCCTCAACGCTCTGGTCGGCGAGTTGTCCTATCGCGCCGGCTTCAAGCACGCCGAAGAGCAGAAGCACCGCATTGCCCTCGTCTGGCCGAAGGTGATGGAGATGCCGGAAATCGATCGCGCCTTGATCGCCGGCCTCTCCGAAACCTGCCGCCTGCACGAACGGCCGGTCGAGGTGTCTGATGTGCTGCCGTGCCTTCGGAGCGCCATCGACGCCGAGCGGCCGATCCTGCCGGCTGGCTACGATCGAGATGCCGCACGCCGCCGATTCGCCGAGATCATCGCGCTGTCGCGCCAGCATCTCCCCAGCCAGTCCACCTGAGTTCGTTGCGCCAGGGCGCTGATCGCCCCATCGCAACAACCCCAGCAACCCGGCCCCATCTGCGTCGGTGCTGCGGGATCGCGCCTCAAAATAGCGCCATCAACCGGCCCCGCTCAGCCAAGTGAGCCATTGCATCCTGCTGGCTGCACCCAGCCTTGTGGCGTCGGTCGCACCGTTTCCAGGAGAGAGCGATGACTGAACACGAAGCCCCCATCGGGCGCATGTCGCCGGTCTTGTACGAACAGTTGTTCGTCTGCGAGCGCTTGCAGGGCCGCATGCACGCCGCCCGCCACAAGATCCTCGCCTACAAGCCGGGCGAGGCCTGGAAGAAGATCGACTACCGCGTCGACATCGAACGGCAGACAGCCACTTGTCTGGGTGTCGCGTTCCGACTGCTGAGTGATTTCGCTTGGCTGCGCGCGTTCGGGCGCGACACGCTGGTGATCCGCCTTGGGTGGGTGCTTGATCAGTCGTCGGGCGCGCCGGTCGTCCTGGCGCAGATGGCGGTCACCGAAGACGGCACGGTCATGAATCTCGGCTCCCCATCGATCAAGTCCGCCATGGACAACGCCGAGGACACGCAACGGCTGCTCGACACGTTCTTCGTCAACCTGCTGGAAGCGGTGGCCGGCGTGCTGCCGGTGGTCGATCTCAGTTCGCCGGCGAACGCGGCGCCACCGGCTACGTGAATTGCCCCGCCCGCCGCTTGCGCGATGGTCGTGTGGTGTCCGAGATACCCGACGCCGTCGCCGTGTCCCTTCAGACGCGCTGCCCGGCGAAGTGGGCGTTCGTCGATCTCGAGACCGGCGAGATCTGGATCCACGACAAGACGCATGGGTTTGTCCGCGCATCGCGCGGCCACGCCCACCTGGTCCACCGGGTTGCTGCGCCATCAGCAGCGCAGTGAGTCTCGCGGCGCTCGATGACCTGTCCGTGTCGCAGTGCGAGACCGAGCTTCCATCGCCTCAGATCGCCGCCGCCAGCCATGACCGGTTGCCATCGATCGCGCCGCACGCTGGTTGAGAAATTTCGCAGGACACGTTCCGAATCGATCGGATGCAACCGAATCCCCAAGGCATCATCCTGCACCCATCGAAGGGAGAACGCCGGTGACCAACAACGACGCGCGCAACACGTGCAAGCTGCTCCGCTGGGTTGAGCGGATGGACCAGGTCATCGCAGAGTGCGAGTCCCATCCCGACGACATCGAGTGCGTCCGTATGGCCCGCGTCATGCGCGAGTTCAGGGATCAGGAGATCGAGCGCGTCCGTGTGTGCCGTGCGGCCTGAGCCGTCGATCGTCGCGTACCAACATTCATTTCCAGCATCGACGCCAGGTCCAGACGGCTGGAGTCACAAAGCCGGTGCATCTCTTGGGATGCTTCTGGGAACGCCACGGCGATAATTTGCGCATATTCCACGCGGCGCGCACCGCGGCACCATGGCTCACAACCCACCGGAGACGTGCATGTTCCGCCTGTTCTTCTGCGAAGGTATTGGTGGTTCCGAGAAGTCCACGCTGGCCCGGTTGCTGGCGATCGCACTTGGGGTGTCGCTCAGCTGCGATCCGACCCGCTGACCGCGTGGCACAGCCCTGCGACAGGCCTTCTCGGCCGGCGCTTGCAGAAGGTCGGCGCTTGAGGCACACGTTTTCCCTTCAACCAGACGATGATCCACGGGGACCAGGCATGAACACGAAAGTCCAACCCAGACCTTACCCCCAGCTGCCTCGCCCCACGCGCGTTGCTTCGGAAGCCACGACCCCGTTTCTCAACGCCCAGCTGCTGCCCTTGATCCAGCCGATCCGGGATCTCCCCGTGCACCACATCGTCAAGGCGATGCTGCTCAATCCCGAGACGGGTCCCAGACTGGAAGCTGCGATGCATCGCGAGGGAGCACCACATGGCGTGCTTTTCATGGTGTCGGAAGTGTTGCTCGAAGGTGGGCCGCACCAGATCTACGAGCTCGCTCCCGAACTGGTCGATTTGCTGATGCAGACGGATTTCAGTTCCGAACATCCGGTACCGGCGAGTTTCTGCCGGTTGCCAAGCGCAGATCCGATCTTCGTCCATGTCCCGCGTCCGCCGGCACAACTCGATGTGCCGTCCAGCACGATGTGCTGCCCCTCTGCGGCTATTACCTTCGAGAAGTCGTCACGCCGACCGGCCGGCTCATCGAGGTGATTGCCGTCAGTGAGCCGCCGCCCGCGATTGAAGTCCACAAGCCCGACAACTTTCTATTTTCCGACATCCCGATCTCCGACGAAGAGCGTAGTCTGCATGGACGTTCGTCGACGCGATCAAGCCAGTCGCATCTCCATGGGCAAGCCCGACGCGCCGCAGCTGCGCGCCCACATGAAGCCTCACCTCGAATTCCTCGTGAAAACGCTCTGCTACTTGGGAATGCGGGATGTCCGCCGCGAAGTGCATACGGACCACACCGAAGCTGTCGCCGCAGTACAGGGTCTCGGCCCGAAGAAACGGGATGCCGCGGTCGCGCGCGCACGAAAGCTCTACGACTATGTCCGCATCGCGCCGCCGGCGGCGGATGCGGAGTTCGAACCACAGGATGGCTCCGGGCGCGCGGTCACGGCACATCATCGGCGAGGACATTTCCGGTTGGCGCACGTGGGACAGGGCCGCCAGGAACGCCGCGTTGTGTGGGTGCGACCTACGATTGTCGGACTGCCGTCATCAGCGACGCGCGTGACGACGTACCGGGTCAGTTGACCCGCGTGGACTGGAAGTCGTCGTAGCGGATTTGCACGGCAGCAAGACGTTCCCTCACAAGTCGGCCGATCGTCATCGCCTCGCTGTCCGCTGGCGGCATCGACATTGCCAGGATTGCCTGGTCGACGACGCTTCCGAATTGGCTTCGGTCAGCGGCCAGCACTTCGGCGAAGTCCATGACCCACGCGCCCTCGATGTCTTGCCTTCCGCCGAGGAACATCTCGAAGCACACGTCAGACGCCAGATCCAGCTGAATCGGGGACGGGGCCTTTTCCAATACCAAGCCGCAGAAATGTGCCGCAGATGGCGGTCGCGCAGTTCATCAGCCCGAGCGCTTCGACCAACGAGCCAGACCGACCCTTTTCAAGAGCGCCAGGGACGGACCATTCCATCAACTCCCATGCCGCAACCATGCCTCGTGGGCCACGCTCGGCCGACGTCAGATCCGCTGCGTCATATCGGCCCGCCGCCAGTCCGCGTTTGTGCATGGCGCTGCACAAGCCCTCGATCTTGAGGGACAAAATGGGGAGGGACTGAGGAGGGTTCTGTCCAGTTGGTGTACCGCGTGCCTTCAACGCGATTGCGACAACAAGCAACAGCGCCACGACGAAAAGCACATCGATCCATGTCATGTAACTGCTCCGGCGAAGCTCGCGATGATTGCATGGCGTGCGCGGCACAACGCAAGTCGTGCAGTTGATCCGAAGCAGAGGCTGGGGCAGGCAACCAGCTCGCTCGCAGACCACGACGAACGCTTGTTCAAACCGTCTTTCGCACGCGGTAGTTGCTGAGTGCCCACATGACCGGCGCGAAGATCGGCCGCCGGGCCGATTCGCGGATGCGTGAATCCAGGAAATGCAGGCGCGGGTTTGGCGGAAGGTCCATGCGACACATCGGTCGCCCGACGCCTTGCCGCAACACGATGGCCGTCCGTGGCTAATCCATCTTCGTAACGGCAGAACTGCAGGTCCGCATCGGCGAGACCGAAGAGACCTTGACCACCATCATCGGCAAGCCGCGGTCACACTAATCAAGCACGCCGTGCCGGTCGAGCTGCGCCGGGAACGGATACCTTCCGGCCCTGCCGGCCAAGTACAGCCCTGAGAAGAAGGCCGCGTAACTTCCCCGCGCGCCGCGCAGGCGCACGGTCTTCTGGTGTTCAACCACCGGAGGACCACATGGTCACCCATGCACACGCCGTCTACCAGGGTGTTACCCGCAACCCTTGCTATCGCACGAAGGCCGACTGGGCCGCGGCCAAAGCCAACGAAGCCAAGCAGAAGGCGCGCGTGATGAGCGATGCCCGTGCACGAGAGCCTGGCGCTCCCCGGACGCGCGACGACGTCATCAGCAAGTTGTTCGCTG
>JBAOHV010000003.1:0-23206 GCA_037045265.1 Microthrixaceae bacterium
CGGCGGAATCGTCGACGAGTCCACGCTCGCCGAGGCGATCGCATCGGGCTCCATCGCCGGTGCGGCGCTCGACGTGTTCGACAAGGAGCCGACGACCGAATCGCCCTTGTTCGAGCTCGATCAGGTCGTGGTCACGCCCCACCTGGGGGCGTCGACGAACGAAGCCCAGGACAAGGCGGGCGACACGATCGCGGACATGGTCGAACTGGCCCTCGCCGGCGACTTCGTGCCATACGCGGTGAACGTGTCTGCTGCCGAGGCCGCCGAGACCGTGCGCCCCTATCTGGGACTGGCCGAGCAGCTCGGGCGGATCTTCGCGGGACTCAGCGGTCATGGCGCTGACCGCTTGGACATCGAGTACCAGGGTCAGATCGCCGACTACGACACCCGGATCCTCACGCTCTCGGTGCTCAAAGGGTTCTTCTCCGCGATCTCCAGCGATCCGGTGTCCTACGTCAACGCCCCCCAGATCGCCGAGGAGCAGGGACTCGAGGTGCGTCCCAGCTCGACTACGACCGCTCGGGACTACGTGAACCTGGTGACGATCCGCAGCTCGGAGCACAGCATCGCCGGGACGTTGGTGGGTCTGAAAGCCAGCCCGTCGATCGTGCTGATCGACGATCACGTGGTCGACGTTCCGCCGGCGGCCAACCTGCTCGTGGTGCGCAACTCGGACCGGCCGGGCATGATCGGCAAGGTCGGCACGTTGGTGGGAGACGCCGGGGTCAACATCGCCGACATGGCGGTCGGCTCGTCACTTGAAGGTGCCAAGGCCCTCATGGTCCTGGCCACCGACCGTCCGGTTCCCGCCGAGGTGCAGCAGGCGCTGCTGGCGACCGACGGGGTGGTGTCGGTCGCCGCAGTCACGGCCTGAATGGCCCCGTCCGTTCGGAGCTCAGAAGGGGAGCAGCTGAACGCCGGTCGGGGAGTCGGCGTCGGTGCGACCCAAGGCTGCGATCGACACGGTCCACAGATCGTCGTCGACGACCACCGACCGGGTCGGCTGCAGCGACCAGCCGTCGCCGGTGTCGTGGACGATCCGGCCGTTCTCCGACAGGCCGTCGCGGCCCGCTTCGACGACCAGTGCTGCTCCTCCCGGGGTGCTGGCGCATCGGCCGAAGTCGTCGCAGCCGGAGAGCTCGGTCGGGATCACCGCCTGACGTCGGTTCGGGTCCCAAAGGAATGCCCTGTGGTCGTTGCTCACCTCCGAGCTCGCACCGGGTAGAACGATCTGGTCCAGTTCCGCCGGACGGGTCGGGTCGGCCATGTCGAACAGAGAGATCTTGAGGCCCTGGTCCATGCCGCTCGACGGGTCGACCTGGCGGCCGACGCCGAGCAGCAGTCCGTCGCCGACGGGGTGCAGGTATTCGGAGAACCCGGGGATCTTCAGCTCGCCCAGCAGCCGAGGCGCCCGGGGGTCGGACAGGTCCACCGCGTAGAGCGGATCTACCTGTCGGAAGGTGACCAGGTAGGCGATGTCGTCGAGGAAGCGGACGGACTGGACCTGCTCGCCGATGCCCATGTCGCCGAGGCTGGCCACCTCGTCGAGGGTGCCTTCGGTGTCGAGCACCGTCAGCCTCGCTTCGCTCATCGGTGCGATCGCGATGTCTGCCGAACGCTGTCCACCTCTCGCATCGGCCGGGTCGTGATCTCCTGTGTGGTGGTTACGACCCGCAACATGGCATCGCGGTCGGAGAGTGCGAACTGATCGACGAGCGTGCCGGACACCCGGCCCGAGCCGGAGTAGGTGGCGGGCCCGTCGCCTGTGAGGTCCAGCCGGTGGATGTTCGTCCGTGACCCCGCTTCGTCCCACGATTGTGAGGCGATGTAGAGCGCGTCCGAGGATGCATAGACGGTGTCGGCGGTTCCCTGGAAGCTCACGGGTGCGAGATCGGAGAGCTGGTCACCGACGGTGAGCACGGTCACGGTGCTGAGCTGCGGCGAGGGGCTCCAGTCGTCCGACGCGATCGTGGGGGAGCTCGCGACCATGACGTCGGAGCACCCGCCGATCGTGGCGAGCTGACCCTCGGAGGAGATGCGCGGCAGCAGGTCATCGGACGAGACCTGCTCCACCGAGCGGATTGCTGAGTCACGAGAGGTCGCGGACCAGAGCTCGTCCATCGCCGAGGAGTCGGAGCGTACGACGACCCGGGCTCTCCCGGCGCTGTCGCGGGCCGTGACGAGCTCGCCTTCGACCTCGGCGCTGGCGGTCACCACAGGTTCGGAAGGATCGGCCAGCGAGACCAGGGTGAGCGTCGTCGAGGTCGTGAACGGCGGCGGAACAGGAACCGTCGTGGTGCTCGTGGTGGTGGGTTCGGTGGTCGTGGTGGTGGGTTCGGTGGTCGTGGTGGTGGGTTCGGTGATCGTGGTGGTGGGTTCGGTCGTGCTCGGCGCGGTCGTGGTCGGACCTTC
This sequence comes from Microthrixaceae bacterium, assembly GCA_037045265.1. GTDB lineage: Bacteria > Actinomycetota > Acidimicrobiia > Acidimicrobiales > Microtrichaceae > JBAOHV01. The sequence continues at coordinate 2,413 of JBAOHV010000003.1, forward strand.
CTCGATCGCCGTGGGGTCGACCGTAGGGCCGGGTATCGAGGGGCTGTCGTACACCCTGTCGTACCCGTCGTTGCCGTAGGCGGTCCCGAGCACCAGGGCCGAGTCGCCGCGGCAGGAACAGGTCGGTGGCGCCGCGCGAGCTCAGGTCGAGGGTGCCGTCGATCTCGGGGGAGCCGTCGAGAACGACCACCCGAAGTACGCCGTTGACGACGCTGACCAGGCGCCGGCCGTCGGTCTTGACCAGGTCAGCCTCGTCGACTCCCCGCTCCTGGTTGTTCGTACCGATCACCTGCTCGGCGCCGGAGGAAGCGTCCATGTCCGCCGCTGGGAGTTCGCCAGCCCCGGCGATGGTGCTGGGCGCGTCCGGCGAACGGGCGGCATCCGTACCGGAGGAAGCCTCAGCTGTCATCTCGTCGGAGCGCGACCAGGGCAGCGAGTCGGTCCAGTTGCCCGGATCCTCAGGCCATGAGGACTCGACCGCCGCCTTGAGCGAGGGTCGTGCCGCCTCCACGAGAGCGTCGCAGTCGGCGACGGCGGCGAGCTCGACGAGTCGGTCGACGGGGAGCGGCTCCACCGTGTCGCGGCTCCAACCCGAGTCGATCGTGCAGCCAGCAAGTACTGCCGTTGCGGCCATCGCCGCCGTGACGGAGCCGGCGACTCTGCTTCGTCGTGTCGGGCGCTGCCGAGAGATCCCGGCTGTTCTGGTTCGTCTGGTTGAGCTGACCTGGGACATCTTCCCTCCCGTGGAGCGGTGAACAACCATTACGACGTCGGCCAGCTGGCCGCGGTTCCCGCCGGTCGCAGAATTCTCTATGACCGAACAAGTGTTCGGCTAGTATGGGGGGCGTGGCGCAGGTCCAGGACTCGTTGTTCGGCGCTGGAGAACTGGAGGTGCGTCGTGGTGCCCCGGTGCACCGGACCTGGCTCGATGCCGACTGCTGGATCGATCAGGTCCACGGCTGGCTCGGCGGCCAGATGGACCTGTACGACCGACTGACCCGTGCACAGATCTGGCATGGCGCGTGGCGACCCATGTACGGGCAGATGGTCGATGAGCCCAGACTGTCGGCGGGCATGCGTTCGGGGGGACCCCGCACGCCGGCGATCGTCACCCGGATGGCATCCGAGCTGGCGCGTCGGTACCGGGTCGAGATGGGGGCGATCTGGCTCAACTGGTACCGCGATGGTGGCGACGCGGTGGCCTGGCACTCCGACCGTGTGGGTCGGGCCCGCAAGGACCCTCCGGTCGCGATCGTCTCGTTGGGGTCGTCGCGGCGGTTCCTGCTTCGCCCGCGATCCGGTGGCGCCGGCCACGCGTTCGCTCCCGTGGGTGGTGACCTGCTGGTCATGGGTGGTGCGTGCCAGCGCGACTGGGAGCACAGCGTGCCACGGGCGCGCCACGGTGGACCGCGGATCAGCGTCACCTTCCGACCGTCGGTTCGTCGCGCCGAGGACCGCGAGGACTGGGCCCCGGGCCGCGTGACGATGCCGCCCGGGGCAGTGGTGCCGCCCGGCTAGAGCGCCAGGAACGCCACCGCGGCAGCGACTGCAGCGACCGTCGAGGCCAAGAGCACCCGCTGTCCTCACCTTGGCGCTGTGGTCGTGTCGTCCGTCCACCACGACCGGGTCGCCGATCAGGTGGGTGAACTCCTGATGGTGCACGCCGACGGCGTGGTCGGGCACGCTGACGCCGCTCGGGTGCTCACCGTGCTCGTGCGGCCATGGGTCGCCCCATGCAGGACGTGGTGGCAGGGGGTCCGGTGGCGTACCCCCGTTGTAGGACGGCCCGGTGGCATCCGGTCCGCCGAATCCCGACATGGAGTCCCTTCCGAGTTCCATGTGTTCTCCTCCCCCTTGGTTGCAGCCTGGAAGGATCGTCGCGCCGGTGGTCGCAAAAGTGAACAGCCGTATCCCGATCGACGTTCAGTTCGTCGATGCCAGCCATTTCGGCCGGTCGGCCTCGTACGCGGTGATCTCGTCGTCGTGAGCGAGCGTCAGCCCGATGTCGTCGAGTCCCTCGAGGAAGCGGTGCCGGACGGCATCGGACAGCGGGAAGGACTCGCTGATGTCGAGCGAGGGCACCTCGAGCAGGCGACGTTCCACGTCGACGACCACGACCGTTGTGGGGTCGGCCTCCACGGCATCGAGCAGTCGCCGTCCAAGCTCCGCGCTCGACCTGGACCGGGACCAGGCCGTTCTTGGTCGAGTTGTTGGCGAAGATGTCGCCGAAGCGGGGGAGACCACGGCGGCGAAGCCGTACTGCTGGATGGCCCAGACGGCGTGCTCGCGGCTCGATCCGGTGCCGAAGTTGGGCCCGGCGATGAGGATCGACGCGCGCTGCGTGCTCCTGTCGGTTGAGGACGAAGTCGGGTTCGTCGCGCCACTCCGAGAACAGGCCACGTTCGAAGCCGGTGCGTTCGACCTGCTTCAGCCAATCGCTCGGGATGATCTGGTCGGTGTCGATGTCGGAGCGGTCGAGGGGTACTGCGGTTCCGGTGATGATTCGGACGGGTTCCATGAGGTTCTCCTGGCGGTCGGGCTGGGTCAGAGGTCGTCGGGTGTGGCGAAGTGGCCGGCGATGGCGGTTGCGGCGGCCACTGCCGGTGAGACCAGGTGGGTGCGACCCCCGCGGCCCTGGCGGCCCTCGAAGTTGCGGTTCGATGTGGATGCGCTGCGTTCGCCAGGGGTGAGCTTGTCCGGGTTCATCGCCAGACACATCGAGCATCCCGGCTCGCGCCAGTCGAAGCCGGCGGAGCGGAGCGACCTCGTCGATGCCTTCGGCTTCAGCCTGTGCCTTCACGGCATGTGATCCGGGGACGACCAGGGTGCGGACGCCGGCGGCGACCGTGCGACCCTGCGCCACCCGTGCGACTGCTCTCAGGTCCTCGATTCGTCCGTTCGTGCACGAGCCGATGAACACCGTGTCGACGGGGACCGCCTTGAACGGGGTCCCGGCGCTCAGGCCCATGTAGTCGAGCGCCCGGGTGGCGGCGTTGCGCTCCACCTCGTCGTCGAAGTCGTCGGGCGATGGCACGTTCGCCGACATCGGTATGACCTGTCCGGGGTTGGTTCCCCAGCTGACGAACGGCTCGATCGTCGAGGCGTCGAGGAACACCTCCTTGTCGAACTTCGCCCCCTCGTCACTTGCCAGGGTCCGCCAGTCGGCAACCGCTGCGTCCCACAGCTCCTCCGATGGAGCGTGCGGGCGGCCTTTCAGATACTCGAAGGTCGTCTCGTCGGGGGCGATGAGGCCCGCCTTCGCGCCCGCTTCGATCGACATGTTGCACACGGTCATGCGGCCCTCCATGGAGAGGGCCTGGATCGCCGAGCCGCGGTACTCGGCGATGTGGCCGATCCCGCCGCTGGTGCCGAGCACACCGAGGATCGCCAGGATCACGTCCTTGGCGGTGACACCTGGCTGCAGTTCGCCGTCGACGTTCACCGCAAGGGTCCTGGGCCTTGCCTGGGGGAGGGTCTGGGTGGCGAGCACGTGCTCCACCTCTGACGTTCCGATGCCGAACGCGAGCGCTCCGAATGCCCCGTGGGTGGACGTGTGGGAGTCGCCGCAGACGATGGTCATGCCCGGAAGCGTGCGGCCCTGTTCCGGGCCGATTATGTGCACGATCCCCTGCTGCGGTGAGCCCATCGGATACTCGACGATGCCGAACTCCTCGGCGTTGGCCCGCAGGGTCTCCACCTGCTTGCGTGAGACCGGATCGGCGATCGGTCGGTCGATGTTCTCGGTCGGGACGTTGTGGTCCTCGGTGGCGACGGTCAGGTCCGGGCGGCGGACGCGTCGCCCCGTCATGCGGAGCCCGTCGAAGGCCTGTGGCGATGTCACCTCGTGAACCAGGTGGAGGTCGATGTAGAGCAGGTCCGGCTCGCCTTCGGAGGATCGCACCACGTGGCGGTCCCAGACCTTCTCAGCCAGCGTCCTCGGGGTCGTGTCGCTCATGGCGTCCTCACTGCGCTCGTGTCGAGGCTCTTGAAATGTCCCAAATAATGGGATTAGATTCTCGACTTGTGGAACACACTGTAAGTGGTGTCGGGGTGATCGACAAGTCGTTCTCGATCCTGCAGTTGGTAGTCGAAGGGCCGAGCAGCCTTGCGGAGATCTGCGGGGGCACAGGCCTGAGTCGGGCGACGGCGCACCGACTGGCGGTCGCGCTCGAGGCGCACGGAATGCTGCGGCGCACCGGTGACGGACGATTCGCCCTCGGACTCCACCTGGTGGCACTCGGTCGAGCAGCCCGCGGTGCAGTTCCCCCTCGCCGAAGTGGCTCGGCCTGCGATGGAGGAACTGCGTGAGGCGACGGGGGAGTCCGTGCAGCTCTACGTGCGTGACGGCGACGAACGGGTCTGCGTGGCGGCGATCGAGTCGTCCCATGGCCTGCGCACCATCGTTGCTGTGGGCGCGGTGCTCCCGATGGATCGTGGCTCCGCGGGGCGCGCTCTGTCGGGCGAGCAGGACGCGCGGGGGCTGGATCGAGACGGTCGGGGAGCGCAGAAGCGGGCGTGGTGTCGGTCTCCGCTCCGGTCCACGACCACGACGGCCGGGTGCTGGCTGCGGTCAGCGTTTCGGGTCCGATAGGTCGGCTTGGCCGTTCGCCGGGACGAAGGTACGGTTCTGAAGTGGTGGCCGCCGCCGAGGCGGTTGCCCGGGCCGCACTGGGCCAGTCGGCCATGTGAACCCAGTCACAAGGAGTTCGGGACCTTCGACTCTTAGCCGGAGTCGACCGAAGCCCAACACTGCTGTCCAGCAGAAGACTGTGCAGTAGACGACGAGAAACAGGAGAGTGTGCGTGAACGACCGCGCAGAGACCGACGGCGACGAGCCGGGTCAGTCGACAATCGATCGGCGCTTTTTCATGGGCCTGGCGGCCGGAGGCGTCGGAGGCGCAGCACTCATCGCCGTGCCGGCCGTGGCCGCGTGGCCGACGGACTCCGTTCGCGGCAGGATCCACTGGCGACACGGAGCACGCCCAGGGTTCCGGATCGAGCACGACCGAGGCGACCGTCAGCTACGAAGAGATGGACGCCATGCACAAGGAGGGGGTCGACCTCTTCCTGAAGAACATCACTGAACCCATCACCGAAGGGCTCGGCTGCCAGGAGCTCGAGTGGGAGATGGACGGTGACACCCGTGTGTTCCGCCTCACCTGCAGCGAGGTCGACTGGGAGGTGACCCCCGGCCAGATCGAGAAGGCCATGGCCTACAACGGGACCGTGCCGGGTCCGACCCTGCGGATGAAGGAGGGTCAGAGGACCCGTGTCATCCTGACCAACGAGCTCCAGGAGAGCACCGCCATCCACTGGCACGGCCAGTTCGTCCCGAACGACCAGGACGGCGTGCCGTTCATCACCCAGGACCCCGATCACGCCCGGGTCCACCTACACCTACGAGTTCACTGCCGAACCCGGCCGGCAGCTCCATGTACCACTCGCACCACAACGCCGCGGTGCAGGTCGGCAGCGGGCTGTTGGGCGCCCTGATCGTCGAGCCGGCCGATCCGGCCGCGGAGCCCCAGCACGACCTGGACTACGTCTACATCTTCAACGACGCCCTCGGCGGCTTCACCATCAACGGCAAGGGCTTCCCTGCCACGTCGGCATACACGGCCAAGTTGGGCCAACGGGTCCGGTTCCGGTTCATGAACGAGGGCAACATGGCCCACCCGGTGCACCTGCACGGGCATGAACTTCGAGGTTTTCGCCCGCGACGGCTTCCATGCTCCCCCAGCCTTACAAGTGCGATGTGATCAACGTGGCTCCCGGCGAGCGATGGGACGCGATCGGTGGTCGCCGACAACCCGGGCCTGTGGGCGTTCCACTGTCACATCCTCACCCACGCCGAGAGCGCCCACGGGATGTTCGGAATGGTCACCGTGTTCGTTGTCGAGGAGGACTGATGAGCATCACCGAGATCCCCGAGTCGGCCGGAGCCGACAACGGCGGCAACGCCGACAACGGCACAGCGAAGAAGGGCGGCCGCCCCGGCATCACCTTCGAGACCATCGCACTTCTGGCGTTCATCCTGGCGTTCGCCGCCGCTCTGGTGGCGGTGTTCGCCCTATCGCTGGCCGTGCGCTCGATCGACGAGCACAGGGCGATCCCCGAGGGAGGCTCGGGCGGTGGCGGATCAGGTGCACTGGCGGTGTCGCTGACCGAGTTCAAGATCACCCCCGGACCGGCGACGGTGGCATCGGGCGGATCGCTCGACGTCACCAACGACGGCACCACCGTGCACGACCTGACCGTCGAGGGACTCGCCACCCCCGAGCTCGCCGCAGGGGAGTCTGCGACGCTCGACGTATCATCGCTGGCGCCCGGCACCTACGAGCTCTACTGCCAGATCGCTGGGCACCGCGATTCCGGGATGGAGACCGAGCTGACAGTGGAGTGAACTCGAGTGGCGACCTGGAGTCGTCACTCGCTCCCTGACGTCGGACGGCTTCAATCGTCATCCAGCCTCTGATCCCGGCGCCGTACCCGGCGCCGGGATCTCTGGTTCTGGTCGCGCCTCTCTGCCCAGCTGCGCTCCTCCAGGCCCGACTCGACGGTCTCGATCTCTTCGACGAGCTGGCGCCAGAGATCCACCCTCTCCTGTTGCACCCGGCCATCGTCGATGGCGGCGAGCAGGCCGCAGCCCGGCTCGTGGGCGTGGGTGCAGTCATCGAAGCGGCAATCCTGGGCGAAGTCGACCAAGTCTCTGAACGCCGCCTCGAGCCCGTCGTCGGCGGCCCACAGCCCGACGCCGCGGATCCCGGGGGTGTCGATCAGCTGCGCTCCGTCGAGCAAGGTGACCATCTGGCCGGCGGTGGTGGTGTGTCGCCCTCGACCGTCGGAGTCGCGGACCTCGGCGGTCAGTTGGACCCGATGTCCCGCCAACGCGTTGACGAGTGACGACTTGCCGGCACCGGATGCGCCGAGCAGTGCCACCACGTGACCCGGGCCGAGCATTCGTTCCAGCGCGGTGAGTCCGCGGCGGGTACGGGTCGACACGACGTGCACATCGACACCTGGTGCATGACGGCGGGCTGCGGTCAACTGCGCTTCGATGGCGGGTTCGTCCACGAGGTCCGCCTTGGTGAGCAACACCACCGGCACAGCGCCGCTCTCCCAGGCGAGCACCAGCTCGCGTACCAGTCGCGACGTGTTCACGCCGGGGTCGAGTGGCTGCAGGACGAGCACAAGGTCCATGTTCGCCGCGACCGCACGTGACTCCAGGTGGAGTTGGTCTCGGGCGACACCTGGCGCGCGGCGTTCGAACACCGTCGTGCGGGGCAGGATCGACTCGATGCGACCAGCATCCGCGTCGAGCCCGCAGAAGTCGCCGACGACCACGCGGCGCACGGCCTTCGCGGCCACGACGAGTTGGTCGCCGCTGCTCGTGGCGACCGTTATGCCGCCCTTGTCGATGCGGGTGACCCGGCAAGGGACCAGGTCCTCGGCGTCGCTCGTCTCGTCCCACACTGCCGACCATCGGTCGTTCCAACCGGGCAGCGCCCGGTCCACCTGGGTGGATGTCGGGGTGTCCGGCACATGGCGTTCAGGGGACGGTCGATCGACTGGCATGTCGCGACAATGGTCGCGCAGCAGCGGCCGTTAGCCTGTCGCGGTGACCACCCGGGTGATTCCGAAGCTGCTGCTCGACGACTCGTTCGCCCGTGTACTGCCCGAGCTGTGCATGTCGTGGAGGGCCACGACCGCCCCCGGGCCGAGCCTGCTCGCCTTCGACGACGGCCTCGCTGACGAGCTGGGCCTGGCCCCGGAGGAGCTGCGGTCCCCGGCTGGTGTCGACCTGCTCGTGGGCAACTCCGTGGCCGAGGGGTCAGACCCGGTTGCGCTCGCCTACGCCGGCCATCAGTTCGGCGGGTACTCGCCCCGGCTCGGTGACGGCAGGGCACTGCTGCTCGGTGAGATCGTCGACCCGGGACACCGCCGCTGGGACCTGCACCTGAAGGGGTCCGGCCGTACTCCGTTCGCCCGCGGTGGTGACGGGTTCGCCGCTGTCGGCCCGATGCTGCGTGAGTACCTGATGGGTGTTGCCATGCACGCGCTGGGCATACCCACTACACGGGCGCTGGGGGTCATCGCGACCGGAGCCGAGGTGGCACGGCGAGCAGATGCTCCCGGGCGCCGTGCTCGCCCGGGTGGCGGCCAGTCACATTCGGGTCGGGACGTTCGAGTACGCGTCTGGTGTCGGTGGAGCGGACCTCGTGCGCCGCCTGGCGGGTCATGCCATCGCCAGACACCATCCGAGCGCCGCCGATGCGGACAACCCGCACCTGGCCCTGCTCGCCGCCGTCGCCGACAGCCAGGCAGCGCTGGTCGCGCGCTGGATGCAGGTCGGGTTCATCCACGGAGTCATGAACACCGACAACATGGCCATCTCGGGCGAGACGATCGACTACGGCCCGTGCGCGTTCATGGACCGCTACGACCCGGCAACCGTCTACAGCTCGATCGACACGGGTGGGCGCTACGCGTACGGCAACCAGCCCACCATCGCCCTGTGGAACCTGGCACGCTTCGCCGAGTCGCTGCTCGGGGTCATCGACTCGGACCCCGACCGCGCGGTCGCGGCGGCGACCGAGGTCCTCGAGGGCTTCGTCGCCACGTACCGCCGTCACTGGATCACCGGCATGTGCTCGAAGATCGGCATCGCCCCCGGGTCCGGCGACGGCGATGTCGAGGATGCCGACGCCCGACTCGTGGATGACCTGACGACGTTGATGGCCGAACAGCGGGTGGACATGACACGGCTGATGCGTTCTCTGTCGGAGGCGGTCCGTGGTGATCGCACCGCGTTCGCGTGCTCTGTTCGACGATCCGAGCGGATTCGACGACTGGTGTGAACGCTGGGACCGGCGCCGTGATGAGCTCGGAGCCGACCCCACGGCGACCGCCCGAGCCATGGACCTGGCCAACCCCGTCCACGTTCCCCGCAACCACCTGGTCGAAGCGGCGTTGGCCGCTGCTACCGCCGGTGACATGGCGCCGTTCGAGCGGCTGGTGGGCGTTCTACGCGAACCGTTCGTGGCGGGACCGGACACCGAGGGCTACGAGCTGGGCGCGCCGGACGACTTCGGTCCGTACCGGACGTTCTGCGGGACCTGACCTGGCTGGACCCGATCTACACTGCGCGCATGTCGATGCCCGACACGCTGGCCGCGATACGACATCGGCACGAACTCGGTCCACATGCTCATAGCCCGGGTGGTGACCAACGGTCGTTTCGAGGTCGTCACCCGCCAGAAGGAGATGGTCCGGTTGGGCTCGGGCAGCGGCGAGATGAAGCGCCTGGAGTCCGACGCGATCGACCGAGGCGTGGCTGCGCTGGCCCGATGCCGGTCCCTGGCCGACTCCTTCGATGCGCCCGTGCACAGCGGTGGCCACCTCGGCTGTCCGCGAAGCGGCCAACGCCGAGGAGTTCCTTCGCCGGGCGCGTGACGAGGCCGGTGTCGACGTACAGGTCATCTCCGGCTACGAGGAAGCGCGGCTCATCCAGCTCGGGGTGTTGCAGGCACTCCCGGTGTTCGACCGGAAGCTGGTGCTCATCGACGTGGGCGGGGGGTCCACCGAGGTGCTGTTCGGTCGACAGGGCGTGCCCGACTACGCCAGGTCGCTCAAGGTCGGCTCGCTGCGCATGACACGTCGCTTCTTCCCCGATGGAGTGGTCGAGCCGGGAGCGTTGCAGAAGTGCCGGACCTATGTGCGCGGCGTGCTCGCGTCGGTGGTTCACGACACGGCGAACATGACCCACGACCTGGCTGTCGGGTGTTCGGGAACCGCCGAAGCCCTCGCTGCCATGGTCCTGAGTCGTCGCGAGGCTCCTGCCCCGCTGTCGCTGAACGCTGCGACGATCACCACCGCCGAGCTGAGTGCCGTGATCGACGAGTTGGCGTCGGTTCGCAGCACCGATGAGCGCCGCAGGCTCCCGGGGGTCGAGCCGTCCCGTGCGGACATCCTCGTCGGTGGGGGAGTCGTCCTGGAGCAGGTCGCGCTGGCGGTACGGGCGAACGAGCTGACCATCTCGGAGTACGCGTTGCGCGAGGGTGTGCTGCTGGACGCGCTGCACAGGAGGAGGGGCGGCACGCTCCACCACCTGTCCGATCTGAGGCGGGCATCGGTGTTCCACCTGATGGAGCTGTGCGACGACGACCCGGACCACTCGCTTCAGGTGGCCAGGCTGGCGTTGCAGTTGCACGATGCCCTCGGCGAACGCCTGGGACTCGACGACGAGGACCGCGAACTGCTCGAGGCCGCTGCGATGCTCTGCAACGTCGGGTTGTTCGTTTCGCACTCGGGACACCACAAGCACAGCTACTACGTCATCAGGAACTCCCAGCACCTGATGGGGTTCACCGATCAGGAGATCGAGCTGATCGCACAGGTGGCGCGTTACCACCGCAAGAGCCAGCCCGCGGAGCACAAGCACCCCGAGTTCGCGGCTCTGGACGAACGCAACCGCGCCCGGGTGCGCGCCATGGCCGGGCTGCTCCGAGTCGCGATCGGGTTCGACCGGAACCACGACGGCGCCGTCGACCACGTCGATGTGACCACCTCCGATGCCGGGGTGGAGATGGACCCGGTGCCTGATGACCAGAGCTCCGACCTGTCGCTCGAGCGCTACTCGGCCGATTCCCGTTCGGGACTGCTGGCGACCTGCCTGGGGCTGCCAGTGGGGGTCAGCCCCGTCGGGTCACCGGATCAGGCCGCCGATCCCGGGCCCTGATCGGCGATCCGCTCCAACAGCGCGACCATCTTCTCCTCGTTCGACAGCTCTACGTCGGCTTCGTTGCCGCGCTCGCGTCGTTCGCGCAGCGCATTGAACGGAGCGACGACGAAGAAGTAGAGCGCGGCTGCGGTGAGCAGGAACGTGATCGCCACGTTGACGAATGCTCCCCAGTCGAAAGCGACGTCGTTGACGGTGAAGGTGCCGGCGACCTTGCCTCCACCACCGATGAGTCGGATCAGGGGTTCGATGAACGACTTGGTCAGCTGGGTTATCAGCGCGTTGAAGGCGGCACCTATGACGACACCGACCGCCAGGTCGATGACGTTGCCGCGCATGATGAACTCCTTGAACCCTTTGACCATCTGAAGCTCCTCCTTCGGGCCAGACCCTCTGCTGGGTGCCTCGGACGGTAGCTCAACGAGTCAGATGCTCAGCTCGGTGACTCCACCGGCGATGACTTCGAAGTGGCGGTTCGTGCGGATGGTCTCGAGTAGCCGCCGGTCGTGGGTGACCAGCAACAGGGTGCCGTCGTAGGTGTCGAGCGCAGCTTCAAGCTGCTCGATCGCAGGCAGGTCCAGGTGGTTCGTCGGCTCGTCCAGAACCAGCAGGTTCGGTGCCGCGGGCCTGTAGCAACGCCAGCGTGGCCCTGGTGCGCTCGCCGGGCGAGAGGTCGGCGGCGCTACGGGATGCGGCGTCGCCACCCAGCCCGAACTTCGCGAGCAGGGTGCGGGTCTCCGAGATGGACCGAGACCGGTCGTCGTCGACCGAGAGGTTGTCGATGAATGCATCGAGCAGCGGCCGAGGGCAGCTGAACGCTGCGCGCGCCTGGTCGATGCCCCCGACGCGCACGGCTGCTCCGAGCGTGGCTCGACCCTCGTCCGGGTCGAGCGCGCCGGTCAGCAGCGCCAACAGGGTGGACTTGCCCGACCCGTTGGGCCCGGTGATAGCTATGCGGTCACCGCGGTCGGCCTGGAGCGTCACGGGGCCGAGAGTGAATCCACCGCGGCGCACCACAGCGGCTGACACGGCCGCGACGACCTGACCCGAAGGCGGTGCGCCGGCGACGGAGAAGCGCAGCTCCCACTCTCTGCGGGGTTCCTCCACGACCTCGAGCCTCTCGATCGCCCTCTCGGTGCGACGAGCCTTGGCGGCGAGCTGTTCGGAGGTGGCGATGTTGTGATGGCGGATGAACTTGTCGCGTTGGGAGCGATCCGTACGGGCCGTCCGAGCGCCCTTCTCGGCCCACCCACGCTGGGTCCGTGCCCGCTCGGAGAGGATCCCGACCGTATCGGCGTAGTCCTCGTAGCGCTCGTCGGGCATGTCGGCGTTCACGCTCCCGTTCGGTTCGGTACGACTCGTAGCCGCCGCCGTATAGGCGCCACGAGTTCTGATGACGGTCGAGTTCGAGGACCTGGGTCGCCGTGCGTTCCAGGAACTCGCGGTCGTGGCTGACCACCACGATCCCGCTGGCGGTGTCGGCCACGAATCGTTCCAGGCGATCGAGTCCGGCCAGGTCGAGGTCGTTGGTCGGTTCGTCGAGCAGCAGCACGTCGAAGCGACTGAGTGCCAGAGCGGCCAACGCTGCGCGGGCGACCTGGCCGCCCGACAGCGTCGTCATGGGCTGGTCGAGGGAGACGTCGAGCCCCACGTCAGCTGCCACGGGTGCCACCCTGCTCTCCAGGTCGGCGCCGCCGAGGGAGAGCCAGCGCTCCAGTGCCGCCGAGTAGCGATCGTCTGCTCCGTCTGTCCCGTCGGCCAGCATCGAGGTTGCTGCCTCCAGTTCGGCCGTCGCCGCGGCCACCCCCGTTCGGCGGGCCAAGTAGGTCGCGACGGTGTCGCTGTCGCGACGCTCTGTCTCCTGGGGGAGCAGCCCGACCGTCGCTTCCCGCGGTTGGACGTCCACGCTTCCGGCGGTGGGGAGGTCGAGTCCGGCCAGCAGGCGCAGCAGCGTCGACTTGCCGGCGCCGTTCGCCCCGACCAGGCCGGTCACCGAGCCGGGGGCCACGACCAGGTCGACGCTGTCGAACACGGTACGGGGGCCGAACTCGGCGGTGAGCCCCCGAGCCACCAGCTGCGCCGTCATGACCGGCGAGCGTACGGCGCCGACCGGCGTTCGCCAACGGAGTTCCGGCCCCGGAGGCAGCGTTGTGAAGTCGATTGACCGGGCGGTCAAGTCGCTCGGTAACCTCGTGCGATGACCACGACCGCTGCATCTTCGGGCAGTCTCTCTCCGGCCGCCGCTCCCGTAGCAGGAGAGCGCTTCGAGTCCGTCGCCAGTCTGCGCGACCAGCTCCGGGGCGTCGACTACCTCTCCGACGAGGGCATCGCCGGCATCGTCTACCTGGCCGACCGGCTCGGAAAGCCGATCCTGGTCGAGGGGCCAGCGGGTACCGGCAAGACCCAGTTGGCCAAGTCGGTCGCCGAGGTCCTGGGAGCTCGGCTGATCCGGCTCCAGTGCTACGAGGGGCTCGACGAGTCCAAGGCGCTGTACGAGTGGAACTACAAGAAGCAGCTGCTGCGCATCCAGGCGACCAAGTCCGACTCCGACGGTGAGGCCTGGGGTGACATCTCCGACGACATCTTCTCCGACGACTTCCTGTTGGAACGCCCGCTGCTCGAGGCGATCCGCGCCGAGGATCCGGTGGTGCTGCTGATCGACGAGGTGGACCGCGTAGAGGTGGAGACCGAGGCGCTGCTGCTCGAGATCCTCTCGGACTACCAGGTGTCGATACCCGAGCTCGGCACGCTGACAGCTCGGCAGATCCCGATGGTGTTCCTCACCTCGAACAACACCCGCGAACTGTCCGAGGCGCTCAAGCGGCGTTGCCTGTACCTGCACGTCGACTACCCCGAGATGGACCGCGAGAAGGAGATCGTGCTCACGAAGGTGCCGGGGCTGACCGAGTCGCTCGCCGACCAGGTCGCACGCGTCGTGCGTTCGATCCGTCAGCTCGAGCTGAAGAAGTCCCCGTCGGTGTCCGAGACGCTCGACTGGGCGCGCACGCTGGTGCTGCTGGGGGTCGAGCAGATCGACGCGGAGACTGCCCGCAGCACCGTGAACATCCTGCTGAAGTACCAGAGCGACATCGCCAAGGTCGTCAAGGAGTTGGCGGCCGAGGAGAAGGCGTTCAACCCCGGCGTCGGGATCCTCACTGCCAAGGACTCCTGAGTCGGCGGCCATGAGCACCACCGAACCTCCCGGCGCAGCTCCGCCAGCTCCTCCGACGGCTGACGAGATCGCCCAGGTCGGCCAGCCGTTGGTCGACCTGCTCGCAGGATTCATCGTCGAGCTGCGGCGCGCCGGGCTGCCGGTCAGCCTGACCGAGAACCTGGATGCCATGGAGGCGGTGCGTCACATCCCCCTCGACGACCGTGACGCGTTTCAAGTACGCGTTGGCCGCCACGTTGGTCAAGAACCACGCACACTGGCGGGCGTTCGAGACCGTCTTCGAGGTCTACTTCTCGATGCGCGGCGCGAAGTGGTCCATCGACCCTGACGCGGTCGACATGATCCTGCCCGACGCCGACGACATGCCCGAGCTCCCCGAGGGATCTGGCGACGCGGCGGGTCAGGCTGGTTCGGGCGCGGGCGAGGGGATGACCCCTGAGGAGCTCGCCGAGATGCTCTATCGGTCGCTCCAGAAGGGCGATCAGGCGATGATGCGCGCCATGGCCCGCCAGGCGGTCAAGCGGTTCGCCGGCATGGAGCCCGGCCGACCCGTCGGTGGCACCTACTACCTGTACCGGACCCTGCGGAACCTGGACCTGGACGGCCTGCTCGAACGGCTGATGGAGTCGGCGCACGAAGACGCACCCGAGCCGTTGACGTCGCTCGAGGAACGCCTCGAACGTGACGAGTTCGAGCATCGCGTCGAGGAGTTCCGCAAGGAGGTCGAGGCCGAGATCCGCCGTCGCCTGGTCGCCGACCGCGGAGTGGAGGCGATGGCCAAGACGCTGCGCAAGCCGCTGCCCGAGGACATCGACTTCATGCATGCCAGCCGCGACGAGATGGCCGCGCTGCGCAAGGCGTTGCAGCCGCTCACACGGCGACTCGCAGTGCGTCTGGCCCGCAAACGGCGCCACGGTCGAAAGGGCGCGCTCGACTTCCGCAACACCGTGCGTCACTCGCTCAGCTACGGCGGGGTGCCGGCGGAGCCGAAGTTCAAGTACCCGCGGCCCGCCAAGCCGGAGATATTCGTGATCGCCGACATCTCCGGGTCGGTCGCCGCCTTCGCTCGGTTCACATTGCACCTGGTGTACGCGATCTCGGGTCAGTTCTCGAAGGTGCGCAGCTTCGTGTTCATCGACGGCATCGACGAGGTGACCAGGTTCTTCGAGGGCACCGAGGACATCGTCGAGGCCATCCACCGGGTGAACAGCGAGGCCGACGTCGTCTGGGTCGACGGGCACTCGGACTACGGCCACGCGTTCGAGGTGTTCTGGCAGCGCTACGGGCGGGACGTGGGCCCCAAGACCACGGTGATCATCCTCGGCGACGCCCGGAACAACTACCACGCCTCCAACAGCTGGGTGATCAAGGAGATCCAGGCCAAGGCACGCCACGTCTACTGGCTCAACCCGGAGCCCACGCGCCTACTGGGACACCGGCGACTCGATCGTGGGGGAGTACGCCACCCACTGCGACGGAGCGTTCGAGTGCCGGAACCTGCGCCAGCTCGAGCGGTTCGTCGACCACCTGGTCTGACCGTTCCGCCGGAGATCTCAGCCACGTTCGAGAATCTTCAACCCGACCGTCCGATGGCTGCCGATGCACAGATCGGGTGACGCAATGGGGTAGCAACGACCGTTCCGGATCGACGAAGTCCGCACTGGCGGGGTTCGCAGCGCGCGAGCACTGCCCGGATCATGATGGTCGTGGTCGACCCGTGCGGGGTCGGTCCGGCTGGGCGAGCGACTCGGCTAGCGGCGAGTGCTGCGGCTGTGCGCACCGATGACGCACGTGGTCGGTCCGCGCGATCTGGGACTTCGTGCACCCCGACGACCTGGTGGCTGCCGCGGGTGCGGTCTCCGAGGCGAGCCGTACCGACCGGCTACCACCTGCCGGCGCTGTTCCGGGTCCGCGATCGACGACGGCGGCTGGATCGAGTGCGAGGTGAACGGTCTGACCGTCGAGGGCGAGGCGGGCGACGGGACCGACGGACGCATGGCTGGTGCTGGCTGATGCGTCGCCACGGGTGACCGCGAGGAGCTGATCGGGCCGTCAGGCGGCGGATCGAGCAGCTGATCCGGATGGCGTCGCTGGAGTGCTCGTCGGTGTCCGTGGGACCGAGGTCGACGCCCTGGTCGAGCGGTACCTGCAGGAGCTGGCCGGTGATGGTCGGCGCCGAGCTGGTCGAGCTGGCCTGGGAGGAGCCCGACGCCGGACCTGCTGCATCGGCGCCCGCTGGCCGGTGGTGCGGACGGGCCTCGGTGGCCGACGCGGCAGTCGGGAGCCGTTACGAGCCGCGGTGTGGCCGCTCGAGGAGACCGCGGCCCAAGCTGCTGCGCTTCAGCAGCGACCTCGGCGATCGCTCACGCAGTCGTCCGGCCAGGGACCGCCTGGTCGCGCTGGGCAGCGAGGCGGTGGTTGAGGTGCCGCTGTCGCCCCGGGCGCCGTGGGCCGGTCGCTCCGGTTGTGCGTTCGGATCCGCAGTGGCAGCAAGCTGGGACGACGCGAACGTGGACCTGGTCGTGGTGCTGGCCTCGACGCTGATGGCCGACGCTTCGGCGCTGCCTGGCCGAGGCGCACCTGCACGAGCAGGCGCGGACCGATGCGCTCACCGGGCTCATCAACCGGGCCGAGCTGTACCGCCAGCTTCGACGCGAGCCGCTCGCGCCGCCACGAGCGTTCGGCGATGCGGCAGGCTCGGATCACCGCTGGGACCTCGGCGTGCTGTACTGCGACCTGGACCACTTCAAGCACGTCAACGACCGCTACGGGCACGCCACCGGTGACCGGCTGCTGGTCGACGTCGCGGCTGTGCTGCGCGGCGAACACCCGCGAAGGACGACCTGATCGCTCGCGTCGGGGGCGACGAGTTCGTGCTGGTGTGTCCCGACCTGGAGTCGCCGGAGATCGCTGTCGAGTGGTGATCGCCCGGCTGCACCACATGCGGTGGATGCACTTGCCCCCGACGACATACCGCTGCGCCTCAGCGTCGGTAGCCGCCCTGGCCCGCCCGGGCCTGGGAGCGGACGAGTTGATCCGGCTCGCAGACGAGGCGCATGTACCGGGCGAAGCGGGAACGACGTCGCAGCGGCGGTGGGGCGGGCCGCACCGCGGACGCCTACCCGACCTGACTCCAACCGCTGTTCGACCCGAGTCGTTCAGGGCAGGTGGGCGATCGCGTCGTCGAACACCCGGAACAACGTGGGGCCGGCCTTTTCCTCGCGTGCGAGCACGCCGAGCTTGCGGCACCGCGCCAGCACGTCGCGTGCTTCGCGGCCGGGCCATGGGCGTGGCAGCAGCTCGGGTGGGAGCAACGGATCGGACTCGAAGCACGAGTTGAAGCGGATGGCCAGTTGGAGCACACCGGCGAGGAAGTCGTGTTCGCTGATCCTCTCGCCGCGTCGACGCATGGCCTCGAGCTGGTCCGGTACGCCGCGGTAGGTGTCGATGAAGTCCCCGTAGCGCCGCGCCAGATCGTCGATCGGCCACAGGCGGGCGACGATCGCCCTGGGGTCGACCTCACCGCTGACGTCGAGGTCGTCGGTGCTGGCAGTCACCACGTTCTCGTCGATACCCAGGCGTGTCGCCTCGGCGCGGATGTCCGCCTCCCAACGGTGCGGGGACACGTAGACCCCGGGCTGCAGCACGGCGCCGCCGAGGGCGAGGAGGTGGTCGCGGAACTCGTCACGAGCGCTCCTGCGCGCCTCGGGGATCGCGAACGAGACCAGCCTCCAGCGCCGGTCCCACCCCCTACCCGCGGCGTCCTGGGCGTAGGCGAGCAGGTGGCGTTGCTCGGTGACGTCGATGTGGGCTCGGCCCGCGGCGGTCGCGCTGAAGACGGCTTCACGGCCCTCTCCCTCGCGATCGAAGAGACCCTCGGCGATCAGGCGGCGCAGGCAGGAGCGGACGGTCTCGACGGCGATCCCGCACTCCTCGGCTACGCGGTACAGCTCGGCGCCGTGCACAGTCCCATCGCGGTGGGCGAGGCCCATGACCATCAGCCGAGTCGGAAGGATCTCATCGCCGGGGAGCCGGTCGGTCGTTCCTGCGTCGGTCGTTCCGCTCACGACCGCCATGGTGATGGCTATGGCGGGCAGTGTCAATCGGCCCGAGGCCGATGTCCTAGGGTACGCCCAACCACGGACAGCCGAGGGGGCACGATGTCGTTGGTCGATCAGGTCAGACAGAGGGTGGGGTCGCGTCTCGACGGGGTGACACCGCGCGTTTCGGAGTGCGCCATAGTCGTCCGGCCGCTTCCGCTCATAGCGGACGAGATCATCTCCGCGGGGGACGACTTCTACTTCAAAGTCGTCTTCGACCCGACCGACCGACACCTCGTCGAACTGGAGCCCGCCAAGCGACTCGAGCTCATGAAGGGTCCGTTCGCCCGCGGTGCGGTCGTGATCCTGGCCATCCACAAGCCGACCGACCGGGCCATCGGCAAGATGTGGCTCACCAGCCAGTCGTCGATCCCCGGTGACGGCAAGCGCGGGCTGCTGCCGATCCAGCTGGCCAAGGACGAGATCTTCCTGTTCGACCTGTGGGTGCACGAGGACTTCCGCCGCAACGCGGTCGGCATCACCATGGCCTACGAGATGGGCGCCGCGGTCGACGAGTACTTCCCCGAGGCCCGTTGGGTGTACGGCTACGCGCACGTCGACAACGAGGCGTCGATGTCGCTGATGTGGCACATCTACGGCATGTGGACCGTGCAGTACATCAAGGAGTTCGAGATCGGCGACTACCACGTTGGCGTGGTGCCCGACTCCGACCACCCGAAGTTCGGGCCGTTCTCCAAGCGGGGCCGGCACTCCGGCTGACGGCTTCCAGATGCCGGGCCGTCCCCGCAGCGGCGAGGGCTACCGGAACTACCACCACCCCGAGGGCTTCGCCCGGCGCGGACGTGAGCCGCCTGGTGGCTGTCCGACGACTGGATGTGGCCCGGGTCCCGAGTGGTTCGACAACGACCACCCGGTGGGCTCCGACGGCCGTCCCGCCACGCCCGAGACGCTGCCCCGCGAGCATCGGCCGTGACGATCTGACCCGTAGGGGCTCAGCTCAGCTCAGCTGAGGTGCAGGCCGCACTCGGTCTTGCTCGCGTGCCGCCCAGCGCCCGGAGCGGGGGTCCTCGCCGGGGGCGACCGGCGTGGGTGCAGGGCATGCAGCCGATCGACGGGTAGCCCTGGAGCGTGAGCGGGTTCACGGTGACGTCGTGGCGCGCGATGTAGTCGGCGACGTCGGCGTCGGTCCAGTTGGCGAGCGGGTTGACCTTGACCAGGCCGCGGAGGTCGCGGCCGACGATCGGGGCGCTGGCCCGCGGCGTCTCGGCCTCGTCCGCGGCGCAGCCCGCACATCCACGCGCGTCCTTGCCGGCGAGGGCTCGGTCGAGCTGGCCGACCTTCACCGCGGAGCAGCAGTTCTCCGGGTCGACCTTCCAGAGCTCCTCGTCGTGGGGGGCGACGGTCATGATCCGCAGGTTGAGCCCGTAGCGGCGGCGGACCGTCTCGACGGGCTCGAGCGTCTCGGGGAAGTGGTAGCCGGTGTCGATGAAGACGACCTCGATCGCCGGGGTCGACCTTGACGGCCAGGTCGATCAGCACGGCGTCGGTCATCGACGCTGCCATGGCCAGGTGCGGGACCGAAGTGGTCGACCGCCCACTGCACGATCTTGGATGCCGGCGCGGCACTCGAACTCGGCGTTCGAGCTCGGCGAGCTCGTCGTCGCTGAACTCGGTGGCGCTGAACGGGCCGGGCAGCGGCTCGGGGGACTCGTTGGTGGCGGTGCCGGGTCGGTGCGGGACATCAGACGTGCGCACTCCGACTCGCCGAGCCTCGTTCTCGTAGGGGCCGGTCTCGCCGTAGTCGACGTAGAAGTCGGGCCCGTCGTCCGGGGTGGGGAACTCGTCGAGGTCGGCGAGGCCCTCGGCGACGGCCGTGGCGCCGCCGCACACGGTCGAGCCAGCCCTGGAACGTCTCGCCGAGCTCGCGCTCGGTCGGCGAAGCGGCCGCACGACCCGCACGGCGGCCTGCGGCGGCGGCCTTGGCCGGGAGGCGCAGCGCCTCGGTCGCCGAACTCGATCTGGTCTCGTCGCCGACGTAGCCGCCGAGCAGCATCTGTGTAGCCGGGGGCGGAGCTGGCCGTGGGCCCGGCGCTCGGCACCGGAGAACCCGATGTCGGCGATGTGGTGCTGGCCGCAGGAGTTGGTGCAGCCCGAGATGTTGGTGCGCACGCCGCTCGACCTCGGCCAGGCCGGCGGCCTCGAGGCGCCGTCGCTGATGGCGCTCGGCCAGGCCACGGGACTGGGTCACGGCCAGGTTGCAGGTGTCGGCGCCCGGGCAGGCCACGACGTCGCGGGACAGCTCGGCGCCCGGCTCGGCCATGTCGATCGCAGCGAGGCGCTCGTAGAGCGACGGCAGCTGCTCGTCGGTGAGGCCCCGGCAGCACGAAGTTCTGGCGGTTCGTGATGCGCACCTCTGCGTCGAAGTCGCGGCTGATCGCAGCGATGCCCCGGAACTGCGTCCGCGGTGACGTCGCCGAGCCGCGACCAGGCCAGCGCCGACACGGTGCCCTTGGCGATGCCGCGCACCACGTTGGACTCGGCCCAGCGCTGCTCGGGGGTGGTGCCACGCAGGAACACCGGCTGGCCCTGGCCCACCGGGGTGACCTCGCCACCGCCGGTGCCCGCGGGCGCGTCGCCGCCGCTCGGTCACCTGGGTGGGGATGCCGCCCGGCCAGGACGAGCTGGCCATCAGGAACTTGCGCGAGGCGAAGATGCGGCGCTGCAGCTCTTCGAAGCCGAGCTCGTCGACGACCCACTTCATGCGGGCCCGCAGCTTGTTGTCGCGGTTGCCGGTCTGCTCGAAGACCCGCACGCACGCCTCGA
>JBAOHV010000004.1:0-377800 GCA_037045265.1 Microthrixaceae bacterium
CAGTAGCGCCAGCAGCACGAACAGCAAGCCGATCTGCACGACGTAGACCAGCAGGGCGGCGTTGAGTGCCACTGCGGGGTTGTTGCGCAACACCCGCCCGACGATGATATGCCCGCCGGCGAAGAACGCGACCACGACGATCGTGCCCATCACCCCGGCCAGAACGCCCTTGCCACCCTTCGAGCACTCCCCCGATGATGGTGGCGAGCAGGCCCGACGACGATCGTGATCGACAGTCGGGGTGCGTACGAGCAGGGCGACGTCGCTGGACCGCCGGGCGGTCGGCCGCGGACTCGGGCGGGGCTGTTCCATGGTGGTGCGAAACTACACGCGTGGGCGGTGGCGGCAGGCCGCTGTGGTCGGCTTCGCGGGGTGTGCCGCACCAGCAGCACCATGCCCAGGGTGCCCATGATGAACAGCGTCGAGGACACCGCCACCGACATGAACGCCAGCGACACCGCGGTGAAGGCGATCAGCGCCGTCCAGCCGTGCATGAGGCTGACGGCCCGTCGCTGGCGAGTGCCCCATCTCCATCAGGCGGTGGTGCAGGTGGCCCTTGTCGGCGCTGAACGGGGCTGACGCCCTGCCCGGGCTCGGCGGCTCACCGCCAGCACGACGTCGATCAAGCGGCACGGCCACCACCGCCAGCGGCAGCACGATGGGCAGCAGCGCCGGGAACAGCGTGACGCCCTGCACCGCGCTGGGGTCGAGCCGTCCGACGAGGGTGATCATGGCGGCGCCGAGCAGCAGGCCGATCAGCATCGACCCGGTGTCGCCCATGAAGATCCGGGCGGGGTGGATGTTGTGCGGCAGGAAGCCCAGGCACATGCCGGTGAGCAGGGCCGTGAGCAGCGTCGCCAGGGTGGCCCGCTGGAAGCCGAAGTCGACGCTGAGCAGATAGGCGTAGACGAAGAACGCCAGCGAGGCGATCGCCACGATGCCGCCGGCGAGGCCGTCGAGCCCGTCGACGAAGTTGACCGCGTTGATCGTCACCATGATCACCAAGGTGGTCAGGGCGGTGCTGGTGAGCGGGATCGAGCACCAGGGTGCCGTCGATCGGCAGCCAGACGATCTGCACCCCCTGCCAGGCCATCAGCCCGGCCGCCAGCGCCTGCCCGGCCAGTTTGACCGGCGGGTCGAGGCCCCACCGGTCGTCGATCAGCCCGAGCGCGACGATCACCAGCACGCCGGACAGGATCGCCCGGGGCATGTCCGAGGTCTCGAACACCGACCGCATCATGGGCAGTTTGCTGGCCAGCAGGAAGGCCGGCGAACAGCCCGAGCATCATGCGCCAGGCCGCCCCAGCGCGGTATCGGGATCGAGTGCACGTCGCGGTCGCGCACCTCGGCCATGGCGCCGGCCCGGATCGCCAGCGCCCGCACCACGGGCATCGTCAGGTAGCGTGACGGCTGCCGCTGCGAAGAGGCAGAGCAGGTACTCGCGCACGAGATGTAGCGTAACCCCGCGATCGGCCCTCAGGTCCGATCGTAGGCGGGGTGGCGGGCCACCAACGTGCGCACCTGCTCGGCGATGTCGGCGGCGGCAGCCGGGTTCGGTGATGGCCCGGGCGATCAGCGCGCCGATCTCGGCCATGTCCGGCTCGGCCATGCCCTGCGTGGTGACGCTGGGGGTGCCGACCCGGATGCCCGAGCCGATCATCGGCTTCTGCGGGTCGTAGGGGATGGCGTTCTTGTTCAAGGTGATGCCGGCGGCGTCGCAGCGCTCCTCGGCCTGCGGCCCCGGTGACGTCCAGCCCGCGCACGTCGATGAGCGCCAGGTGGGTGTCGGTGCCGCCGCTGACGGTCGCGCATCCCCTCGGCCTCCAGCGCCGTCGGACAGCGCCCGGGCAGTTGTCGATCACCTGCGCGGCGTACTGCTGGTAGCCCGGCGACGGCGGCCTCCTTGAGCGCCACGGCCTTGGCCGCCACCGCGTGCATCGAGCGGCCCGCCCTGCATCATCGGGAACACCGCCTTGTCGATCTTCGCGGCGTGCTCGGCCTTGCACAGGATCATGCCGCCGCGCGGGCCGCGCAGCACCTTGTGGGTGGTGAAGCACACCACGTCGGCGTACGGGCACCGGGCTGGGGATCGCCTTGCCGGCGACGAGGCCGATGAAGTGGGCCGCGTCCACCATGAGGATCGCCCCGACCTCGTCGGCGATGGCCCGGAAGGCGGCGAAGTCGATCAGCCGCGAGTAGGCGGTGGCCCCGGCGATGATCATCTTGGGCCGGTGCTCGCGGGCGAGGTCGCGCACCTCGTCGTAGTCGATCAGTTCGGTGTCCTGGGTCGACGCCGTAGGACACGATGTCGAACCACTTGCCGGAGAAGTTCACCTTGGAGCCGTGGGTGAGGTGCCCGCCGTGCGGCAGGCTCATGGCCAGCACCTTGTCGCCGGGCATCAGGAAGGCGCCGTAGGCGGCGATGTTGGCGCTCGCCCCGCTGTGCGGCTGGAGGTTGGCGTGCTCGGCGCCGAAGAGTTCCTTGGCCCGCTCGATGCCGATGATCTCGGCCTTGTCCACCTCCGCGCAGCCGCCGTAGTAGCGCTTGCCCGGGTAGCCCTCGGCGTACTTGTTGCTCAGCGTCGAGCCCGAGCGCGGCCAGCACCGCCGGCGAGGTGAAGTTCTCGCTGGCGATCAGCTGCAGGCCCGGAGCGGGCGCGGTCGAGTTCGGCGAGCAGGATGTCGGCGATCTCCGGATCCTCGGCGGCCAGCGCGGAGAAGTCGGGGCCCCAGAACGGCACGGTTGTCATGGCGCACAGTGTAGCCAGCGGCCATGATGACCTCGTGAGCCAGAGATACCAGTGCGCCGTGCCCGAGGATCGCCGAATCGGATCTGGCGGCCGCCGCCGCCGCCGTCCGCCGCGGGGCGCTGGTGGTGATCCCCACCGACGCCGCCTACGCCGTGGCCTGCGACGCCTTCCGCCCCGAGGCGACAGCGGCCCTGCGCGCGGCCAAGGGACGGCTCCGGAGGCACCGCTGCCGGTGCTGATCGCCAACCCGGGCGTGGTGGATGCCCTCGGCCTACGGCCTCTGCGACGCCGCCCGGGACCTCGCGGCGGCCCTGTGGCCGGGGCCATTGACGCTGGTCGTGCGCGCAGCAGCCCTCGCTGGCTGTGGGACGTCGATCCGGGCGCCACGGTGGCGCGTCCGGATGCCGCTGCACCCGGTCGCGCTGGAGCTGCTGGCCATGACCGGCCCGTTGGCGGCGACCGGGGCCAACTACTCCGGGCATGCCCGTGCCGCTGACCTGCGACGATGCCGAGGACCAGCTGGGCGATGCGGTGGCGGTTTACCTCGATGCCGGCCCGATGAGATCCGGGCCGGGCCTCGGCCGTGGTGGATGCCTCATCGCGACCCACCCGGTTGCTTCGACAAGGGTCGGTGGAGCTCGACCACCTGCTGCGGGTGTGCCCCGCGTTGGCGGTTGCCGAGGATGGGTGATCCTGAGGCCGGCCCGCGAGAACAATGGGACGAAGCAGGCGCCCCCAGCGCTTAAGGACGGGCAGCGGCCAAACTGCTCGTTCGCATCACGAATCCGGTCTCGGCGGAACTGCCAGAGGTGGTGGCTTCCCCCACATTCGACCCAACCGAGTGGATTCAGGAGAACTACGAGGCGCGACGTTGAGGATCGCGTTGGACGGAGAGGTACGCATACTTGCCACCCACGACCTACCTGCAATCGACGCAGTTCACCTCGCCACCGCCATTGAAGCGCGGGCCGACGTCTTCGCATACCAACAACGCAAGAGACTTCGGCGGCATCACGGTGGACGGCCCGAGAATCGTCTCCCCCCAACCGCACGAGGCCTGAACCAGCGGCACGCGGCAGGGCGTCCGACCCGTTGCGCCGTGGTGAGGTGGGCTGCTCAGGTGCTGGCGTCCGGCGATGAAGTGGTGCGGGTCATCCGGTCGTCGGCTCGGGCGGGGTGATCACTCGGCCGGCTCTCGCAACTCTGTTCGAATTTGGCCAGTCAAGGGGTTGTGTTGTGTCGGGGCCGGTGCTAGGTTAGTCGTATAGGCGTTCTAGCAATGGGGTGGTCCGCAAAACAGGACCTGCACAGCGTTCATCCAGCGTCTGTTTGTCCGTTTCGAGCCCACCGGGGAGGGGGTGCAGCGACCATGGCAGGTGAGCCGGTTGATGCCGCGGCGTTTGATGCGGACCCGTTCGCGGTGTTCGGCCCCGTCCCGGCGGTTTCTGATCCTGGGGCCGCGGCCGCGCTGGCGGCGGCGCTATCCGCACCGGTCGGCCCGGCACGTTTGGGGCTGCTGGCCGAGGTCGACGGGCGCCTGTTGGACGCCCGCGACCGGATCGATCACATGGCCGCCTGGTCACAGATGCGCGTCCTGGGTGCGGCGCCCAGGCGGAGTTGGCTTTGGCGTTGGCTGCCGGGCCGACCCCGGAACCTGCGCTACCCGAGCCGTCGTCGAAGCCGACGGGGAACATCGCCGAGGACGCCGTCTGCGCCAAGGTCGGGGCGGCGTTGTGTGTGACCCCGTTCTCGGCGATGGGCCAGATCTGCGCCGCCCGCAGCGCCGCTATCGAACTGGCGCCGGTCACCGCCGGGGTGCTGGCCGGGACCTGGACCCGGCTGCACCTGTGGTACGCCCGCAACGCCACCACCGGACACCCCCAGCCGTTGGCCGCGGCCGCGGTCGCGGCGGCCTGCGCCCAACCGAGGGTGCTGATCGGTGGACTCCGGCCCGGTTGGGGCGGCGCATCACCACCGAACTCGTCCGCCTGGACTCCACAGGCTGTCGCGGACAGGATCAAGGCCCGCCGCCGTGAGCGCGGCGCCCGCCTGGACCCTGAGCCCGATCTGCGCGGGCGGATCAGTGTGGACGGGTCCTGGGAGACCATGGCGTGGGCGTTCCGCCAGTTCCGCCGCTGGGCCGAAACCGAACGCGACCGCCTGCGCCACATCCGCAAACACGACCCGTCGGCCCGGTTCTGCTGCCCGCAAGCCATGGCCCGCCTCCTGACCCACGCCACCACCGACACCGACGGCGACCGGCAGTGACGGCGCAGGCCGACGGCCACGTCCGGTGCGCAGGCGCGCCGCGGCCGTGCCGGCCGCGCCGGTGCCGGCGACCGCGATGGCCGGTGCCGGCACGGCCGGGGCCGGGCGGGGGGCCGCTGCTGCCCACGGATGTGTGCCCGTTCTGCGGTGCCCCGGACACCGGTGTGCCGTCGTTGTCGGCGTTGACCGCCGACGCGGTCATCGCCGCCGCCGGCCTGCTGGCCACCGGGTTGGGTGACCAGTCAGCCGATGTGGCACCACGGCGGGGCAAGCGGTGGCGGTACGCCGCGGTCGTGATCGACCTGCCCACCATGCTCGGCATGGCCCAGAACCCCGGGCACGTACCCGGCTACGGGCCCGTCCCCGCCGCCATCGCCCGGGAGTTGGCCGCGAACGCCCCCACCTGGCGCCGCTTCCTCACCGACACCACCGGGGTCCTGCTCGATGCCGGGGCGCACACCTACCGGCCCACCGAAGCGTTGCGCGAACACGTCACCGCCCGCGATATCCGCGAACGTGAGGCGATGCGCGACCTGTTCGGTCGCCAGGTGGGCCAAGCCGGACTGGCCGACCTGGCGCTCGACGTCGGCGGGCCCGTCGTCGGAGAGCGGCGCGAGGTGACCGTGTTGTTCGTCGACCTCCGCGGCTACACCCGCTACAGCGAAGGCGCACCCACCCGAGGACGTCGTGCGCATGCTCAACCGCTTCTTCCGGATAGTCGTCGCCGTGGTCAACCGTGAGGGTGGTTGGATCAACAAGTTCGAGGGCGACGCCGCGCTCTGCCTGTTCGGTGCCCCACAGGTCCAGCCCGACCACGCCGACCGCGCCCTGCGTGCCGCCGCGGCCCTGCCACGCGAGTTGGCGTTCGACCAGGACGTCCTTTCGGCCGGGATCGGCGTCGCCAGCGGCGACGTGCTGGCCGGGTTCGTAGGCACCCCCGAACGCTTCGAGTACACCGTGATCGGCGACGTCGTGAACCTGGCGTCACGGCTCTGCGACGAGGCCAAGCACACCCCGAACGGTGTGCTCGCTTCGGTGTCCACCGTCAAGGGTTCGGCCAGCGACCGGGGACTGGGCGGCGGTCGGCGATCTGTCGATCCGCGGGCGCCGCAACAAGGCGGCGGCCTACACCCTGCGGGACAATCAGCCCAAGCGGTCCTGGTGGAACGGGATCCCGTTCGCTCCGAGGGTCGAGCGCAAGGCTCCGTAGGCCTGCACGCCGAGAAGTTCGCGCCAGCACAGGAGCAGGTTCGTGACGAACTCCGATCCGTGGGGACCGTCGGCCCCGCCGTCGTTGCCTGTGGCCACGTGGGCCAGCTCGTGCACGACCGTGACTGCGTCCCAGGATCCGTCACGGATCCAGATCGCAGCCTCATCGCCAGCTGGCGTGACGTGAGCAGCCGAGAAGGTCGCTCCGCTCGAGCGGCGGTACACCGTGCACGTCGATGGGTGCTGTGGGGAACGACCGTTCCCACCATGCGCCGGTGATCACCTGATCGACGTAGCGCTCCAGATCGGCGAAGCGTCGGAACCGACGACCGCCGTCGGGCAGGGCCTGGTGTTCGGCCTGGTAGAGCCCCTGCTGGTAGGGGTCGACGCTCGACGGCCGGTCACTCGACGACCGAGCGCCCCTCGGGCACCGAGCCCGCGGCGCCCTATCGAGGCCTCGCGGCCTGCGGCCCGGCCGTGCCTGCGCCCCTCGGCCGAGCGACCCGACGACGCGTAGGAAGAGCGCAGGTGCGGGTGCCGCCGACGGAGCTCGTCGTCCACATCGTCCTGGCGCGACGCCAGCACCAGGGCAGTCGAGGCGGCTTCTGCCGCCGCGGCGACTCCTCCGGCGCCACCACCACGAGCGGACGGCGTCATGTTCAGCCGCCGCGGTCGGCACGGTCTGCCTCGAGGCGCTGGCCTACCTCTTCTGCAAAACCGATGATGAAGCTGCGCCGCCAGGACGCAGACCCCGACGCCGTCATGCCGGCGGGCCTGCGGGCGAGCATCGCCGACGTGAGCTGAACCATCAGACTGGTGACCAGCGTGTCGACCCAGCACAGCTCGGACGGGAACCCGACGACCGAGACGATCTCGGTGCCGGTGCGGGGAGCTGACACGAGCCTGACCGCACGACACCCGTGCGCCGCTGGCGACGACGCCGACGAGAACCGCCTTCTGGGGCAGGTACGGCGAGTGGAGCACCAGTCGCAGCTCGTCGGGGCGCTCACGGGTCGACTCGTCGGAGTCGGCCCACAGCATCGCCTCATCGATCGACCAGCGGCTGATCAGCTCCGAGGCCTTGGCGAAGAAGGCCTCGGCCTCGTCGGGGAACTCGGTGGCCTCGGCCTTGGCGAGCAGTCCACGGATGGTCACGAGGCGGCGGTCGTCGTCGGTCACGTGGTCCAGCCTCGCGCGCGGCCACGACAGCGGGGAACGGGTCGCGCACCCCGGCAGGTGGCCTCGGTTCCAGGGATCCACATCGACACGCGCCGTCGCCGACGACCCCTGTCTCGGCTGCCTGGAAGCTGGTGAGGGATCAGATGCCCGTCGGGCGGGTCGGGAGCTCCTCGAACGACGGGTCCCGCTTCTCGGCCTTGGCGGAGAACTCCTCGAGCATGTCGGTCGGCTGGAACATGCCCGACTGCCAGCCCGCCATGTACTTGAGCGAATCGGCGACGCTGTGGTCGCGGGTGAAGTTGATCATCTCCTTGGTGCCCCAGATCGCCAGCGGTGACCGACGGGCGATGCGGGCGGCGATGTCGAGAACTCCGTCGACGAGCGACTCGTGGTCGTCGAAGACCTGGTTGACCAGCCCGCACCTCGAGCGCGCGCCGGGCCGGCATGCGGTCACCGGTGTAGGCGAGCTCACGGGCGACTCCCTCGGGGATGATCTTCGGCAGGCGCTGCAACGTGCCCACGTCCGCGGTCATCCCGATGTTGATCTCCTGGATGCAGAAGAACGCATCCGCACTGCGCGTAGCGCATGTCGGCAGCACAGATCATGTCGACCGCTCCTCCGATCGCTCCGCCCTGGACCGCTGCCAGCACCGGCATGCGCACCTGCTCGAGTGCACGTGAACGCTGTCCTGGAGCTGCTGGACCATGAGGAACAGGTGCGAGCGTTGGCGGCCGATCTCGGTCGCGCCGCCGTTGGTGGCCAGACCGGAGCCGCCCGAGAAGACCGACAGGTCCATGCCGGCGCAGAAGTGCTTGCCGGTCGACGAGATGACGATCGCCCGAGCGGACCGCTCGGCATCGATCTGACGCACGATCGCCGGCAGCTCGCTCCAGAACGCCGGGACCATGGTGTTGAGGTCGTCGGGTCGCTTCAGCTGGACGTGCGCGACCTTGTCGGTGATGGAGACTTCGAAGCACTCGTACATCCGCTGGACCGTACAGGACCGGCTGGGCGTACGCTCAGAGCCGAAACAGCGCCGCCGCAGGGGGAGGAACCTTGGGAACCGGGCCATGAGCGACACCTCACTTCGACTTCCCGGCGACGTGCGCCCCAGCCGCTACGACCTGCGCCTGGTGCCTGACCTGCCCACAGCCCGGTTCAGCGGCGAGGTCACGATCGAGCTGGACGTGGCTGTTCCCACGTCGAGCATCACGCTGCACTCCCTCGACCTGATCATCACCGACGCCCGGGTCGTCGACGACCGCGGATCGCAACGGGCGACTGTCGAGTTGGACCCCGATCGTGAGCTGGCGGCCATCACCGTCGAGCGCGGGCTCGAAGCGGGCACGGCGCGCCTGCACCTCGTCTTCGACGGCGAGCTGAACGATCAACTGGTCGGCTTCTACCGCTCTACGTTCGCGTCGAGCGAGCCGAGCGGTGACGCCGTCGAGCACACGATCGCGGTGACGCAGTTCGAGTCGACTCACGCTCGCAGAGCGTTCCCCTGCTTCGACGAGCCGGCCATGAAGGCCGTGTTCTCGGTCACTCTGGACGTGGACGACTCGCTCCTGGTCGTCGCCAACACCGCCGAGATCAGCCGGACCCCGCTCGGCGACGGACTGGTGCGGGTGGCCTTCGCCGACACGATCC
Source organism: Microthrixaceae bacterium (assembly GCA_037045265.1). Lineage (GTDB taxonomy): Bacteria > Actinomycetota > Acidimicrobiia > Acidimicrobiales > Microtrichaceae > JBAOHV01. Next base: position 9,058 of record JBAOHV010000004.1, read on the forward strand.
CGATGTCGACCTACCTGGTCGCTTTCGTGATCGGCCCGCTCGAAGCGACCGCGGTCCGCATGGTCGAAGGGATCGCGGGGCCGATCCCGCTGCGGGTGGTGCATCCGCCCGGCTCCGCGCACCTGTGCGACTTCGCGCTCGACGTCGCCGCCGCCGGCGCTGCGAGTTCTTCGAGGGCTACTACGAGCTCCCCTATCCCGGCGACAAGGTCGACCTGGTAGCGGTGCCCGATTTCGCGTTCGGCGCCATGGAGAACCTGGGCTGCATCACGTTCCGCGAGGTCCTGTTGCTGGTCGACCCGGCGCGCTCGACCCAGCCGGAGCTCCAGCGGGTGGCGGACGTCATCAACCACGAGCTGGCCCACATGTGGTTCGGCGACCTGGTCACGATGTCGTGGTGGAACGGCATCTGGCTGAACGAGGCCTTCGCGACGTTCATGGAAGTGACCGCGACCGATTCGTTCCGCCCCGAATGGGACGTGTGGACGACCTTCGGCCTGGCACGCGCCGCGGCGTTCGACACCGACACACTCAGCTCGACCCGCCCGATCGAGTACGAGGTGGTCACCGCCTCTGACGCCGAGGGCATGTTCGACATCCTCACCTACGAGAAGGGCGCGTCGGTCGTGAGGATGCTCGAGCAGTACCTGGGCGCCGAACGGTTCCGGCTCGGCATCGTCACCTACCTGCGCCGCCATGCGTACTCGAACACCGACACGGGCGACCTGTGGGACGCGATCGAGGAGGTCACCGGCGAGCCGGTCCGCCGCATCATGGACAGCTGGATCATGCGTGGAGGTCATCCCGTCGTGCGCGCGACGTCGTCGGGCGAGAATCTGGTCCTAGCCCAGCACAGGGCCGGCTTCGAGCGCGACGCGCTCACAACGGCCGCGTCGAGCGTCGACGACGAGCCCTGGCCCGTGCCGATGGTCGTTGCCATCGGCACCGGTGACGGCGAACGCACCGAGCGCCACCTGCTGCTCGAGAACCCCGTCGAGCTGGTTCTGAGCTCCGTGCCCGAGCACGTGCAGGTCAACGTCGGCGGTGCCGGGTTCTACCGGGTGGAGCTGGACCCGGCGCTACGGATCGGCCTGCTCGACCACGGGTCCCCCGCGCCGCTCGAGCGTTTCGTCCTCGTCGACGACACCTGGGCCGGGATGCTCGCAGGGCGGATCTCCACCGGCGAAGTCATCGATCTGCTCCGCCGCGCCGCGCGCGACGAGACCGACCCATCGGTCTGGCGGCGCCTGGCTGGAGCGTTGCGTGAGCTGGCTCGTCTCGCCGGGCCCGACCACAGCGCCGACGCCCGGGCGCTCGTGCGCGAGTTGGCCCAACCTGTGCTGGCACCGCTCGAGTCCGCGACCGCCCTCGATGAACGTGAACGGGACCTCCGCGGCGTGTTGTTCACCCTCGCTGGAGTGGACGGCGCCGACCCGGCGCTTCGCAAGAGGGCGCGAGAGCTGTGGGACAGCACCGACGACGCCGCGTTGGGCGCAGCTGCCACATCGGTGATCGCGGCGTCGGCGACCCCCGCGGAGCACGCCGAGATCGAACGGCGCTGGCGTGAAGCCGGGACCCCCCAGGAGGAGCTGCGACGCCTCTACTCCCTTGTCGACACCGACGAACCCCAGCTGTTCGACCACGCTCTCGATCTGGCGATGACCGAGGTGCGCACCCAGAACGCCCCGTATCTGCTGCGCCGCGCACTCGACCATCCGACCCTCGGAGTCGACGCCTGGAAGACGGTCAGGTCGCGTTGGGAGGAGGTGGTCGAACGCTTCCCTTCAAACAGTCTCCCACGCATGCTCGAAGGGGTCCGCCTTCTCACCGACGCCTCCACCGCCGAGCAGGTCGACGACTTCCTGGGCGAACTCGTCGAGCTGGCCGGGTCGATGCAGGTCACCCAGCACGTCGAGCGCATGTGGGTCACCGTGAGAGCGGCCGAGAGGATGCGCGCCGAATTGGTTCGGAGTCCTGGCATCCTGGGACATGCCTCGAGCTGAACGTGACCTGGAGCACGTCCTGCGTCCATCGACCCTGGGCGTCGGCCTGGAGGTGAGCGCGGCCGAGGAGACCTCGGCGCAGTTCGTGTGGGCCGACCTGCCCGAAGGCCGCCACACCCTTGCCGTGGGCTCCCACACGACAGCCATCGATCACCCCGGTGGACCCGGCGCAGCGACCGTCGAGGGCCTCGAACCGCGCACCCACTACGAGGCGACGCTTCGCGACTCGCGCCGCCCACGTGGTGACGTCCGCCCGGTTCCGGACCGGTCGCCGCCCCGCCGGCGCCGAGCTGTTCCGGTTCGCGACGATCAGCGACCTGCACCTGGGCCACCAGACACACCGCGCGGCGCAACTGCGGGAACGAGCAGCCGCGCACATCCCCCATCGTGACGGCGAGCACGAACGGGCCACTCCTCACGAACGGGCGACGACGCTGCCCCACGACGACCGTGCGTTCCGCTGCGCCCGAGGCGCCATCGAGGAGGCGATCGAATGGGGCGCGCAGCTGATCGTCGTGAAGGGAGACATCTGCGAGGAGACGGTCGAGGAGACCTGGGACCTGGCGGCTTCGCTGCTCGGCAGCTCGGCGGTGCCGGTCCTGGCGGTCGCGGGCAACCACGACACGGGTGAGCTCCGACGCTTCGACCCGTTCGAGGGGGCGGCGGAACGCGGGCTGCACCTGACCCGAGGCGTCGAGCATCTCGACGTGGACGGACTGCGGATCGTCATGGTCGACTCGACCATCCCGGGTTCGGGCTGGGGCGACCTGGCTCGTCACCGCGAACTGGTCGCGCAGCTCGCCGCCGACGCCGACGGAGGGACCTTCGTCGCTACCCATCACCAGGCCCAGCGGTTCCGGGTGCCGCTGTACTGGCCCCACGGCGTCCCCGGACCGAACGCACGCGAGTTCGCACGCGCGGTCCGCTCCGCCAGCGACGCGGTGCTCGTCTCATCCGGACACACACACCGCAACCGCCATCGACGCGTCGCCGGGCTCGACTGGAGCGAGGTCGCCGCAACGAGTCACTTCCCCGCCGCATGGGGCGGCTACACCGTCTACGAGGGCGGTCTCACCCAGACCGTGCGCCGAACGACCGAACCGACGACCCTCGAGTGGTCCCAGCATTCCCGACGGATGCTCGGCGGCGTCTGGGCGTTGTGGTCGACCGGGTCGATGTCAGACCGCTGCTTCTCGCTGGACTGGTGACCTCGGAGCGGCCGGCCACGGGCAGTCGTCGTCCCTACATGCCTTGCGTTCACTCCTTGTGAGGAGAATGATCACCTGAAGGGACAGGAGGGAGACGCATGGGACCAGTCCGAGATGCCCGAGGAGGACGCGCTCCCACTCTGGGTCGCCCGACGTGGGCCACAGTGTCGCTTGCCGTACTCGTCCTCCTCTCCGCTGCCTGTGCGCCGGCACCGGCCGAGCCGACCGGTGCCACGCCCAACGGTCTGAACGCCTCACTCGACATCGGTCACATCTCTCTCACCTGGGAGGTTTCACCCGATGTGACGGGTGGCTACGACCTGGAGGCCCGGGTCGCCGGAGGCCCGTGGTTGGACATGCCGCATGCAGTGACGGCGACGGCCTCCTACTCTCCGCACACGAACCGCGTCGACCACTCGTTCCGTGTTCGCAGCGCCGCCACCGCCAATGGCCCTGCGGGTGCCTGGAGCCAGCCGGTGAGCATCTTCTACGTCGACCTCGTCCTTCCGGTCGTGCGGATCGACACGACCGAAGGTGCACCCGTCGCCGACACCGAGACCTACGTGCGCGGCGGCTTCCGCATCGACCCCAACGGCAGCGGATATGACGGCTACAGCGGCACCATGGGCATCCGCGGGCGAGGCAACACCACTTGGGAGTACCCGAAGAAGCCCTATCGGGTGAAGCTCGACGCGGCCAGCCCGATCATGGGTATCGCCGCAGAGCGCGACTGGGTTCTGCTCGCCAACTACATCGAGGAGTCACAGCTGCGCACGTACGCCGCGATGGAGCTGAGCCGGGCAACCGAGATGGCCTACACACCTACCGTGCGCCACGTCGAGGTCGTGTTCAACGGCCGCTACGACGGGGTCTACCTGCTCACGCAGCACACGGAAGTGGGAAGCGATCGCGTCGACATCGCACGGATGGGTCCCGGCGACACCGCCGATGAAGCCGTGACCGGCGGCTACCTTCTCGAGATCGACCAACGGCTCGAGTGGAACGACGAGCCCGGCTTCCGGACCTCACGCGGGGTCCCGATCGTCGTCAAGGATCCCGAGCCCATGGTCGACCAGCAGCTCAGCTATATCCGCGGTCGGATCAGCGAGTTCGAAACCGCTCTCTTCGGGGCCGGATTCGCCGATCCCCTCACTGGGTTCCGCCCGTACGTGCACATGGAGTCCTTCATCGACCACTACCTGGTGCAGGAAGTGACCCGGAACGAAGACGCGTTCTGGTCGAGCACCTATCTGACCAAGGACCGCGGCGAGGATGGGTTCCGGTTCGGTCCGGTGTGGGACTTCGATCGCTCGCTGGGCAGCAACCACAACATCGAGACCTCACCGCAGGGCTGGTGGGCCCGAACCCGTGGGCCGTGGATGCCACGGGCGTTGGAGGACCCCACCTTCGTCGGCCAGATGGTCCAGCGGTGGGACGAGCTGAAGCCCGTCTTCACGAGCATCGCCAACGGGCTCGTACCCACAGGCGATGCGCTGCGACCAGCGGTCGACAACGACGCCGCCCGTTGGCGGTACCTGCTGCACCGCACCGACCAACCGACGTTCGTGCGGGACTGGCTGCTCGCTCGCATCGCGTGGATGGACGACCAGTTCCACTGAAAGCTGCTGATGCCGTGGGGCCGCGGCAGAGCTGGGCGCTCAGTCGTCGAGGACCGCTCCGCCGCGTTCGAGGAACCTGGTGGCCACGCCGACGTGCACCGCTATTCCGTCGGCCATCGTCTCCTCGTGCAGGATCATCCGGTTCGAGTGGCAGGCCGGTGCACCGAACGGGTCGGCCACGTCGGGCGGGCACACACCCAGGAACCCGATCGCTCCCGGCACCCTCTGGAGCACGTAGGAGAAGTCCTCGGCCCCCATGACCGGCGACGGCATCTCGAACGCCCGCGGGGTACCGAGCGCCGCATCGGCCGACTGGGCAAGGAACCTGGCGCTGACGTCGTCGTTGACGGTGACCGGGTAGCCCTCGTCGATGCGCACCGTGGCAGAGCAGCCGTGCGCGGCCGCCACGCCGTCCACGACGGTGCGGATCCGCTCCCACACCGAGTGACGGGTCTCCTCCGACACCGCTCGAAGCGTTCCGAACAGTCGAGCCGTCTCCGGGATGACGTTGTGGGTCGTGCCTGCGCTGACCTGGGCGATCGTCAGCACCGCCGGATCGAACACGTTGACCGATCGCGTGATCATGGACTGCAGTGCGAGCACCGCCTCGCATGCCGCAGGGATCGGATCGACCGCCCACTGAGGTGTCGACGCATGACCACCCCTGCCGGTGAACACGATCTCGATCTCGTCGGCCGAGGCGAGGGTCGCGCCGGAGCGCCAGGCGACGATGCCGGACGGGACGTTGGGTGCGACGTGCAACGCGAACGCCCCGCTCACCCCGTCGAGCACACCTTCGTCGATCATGATCGCCGCACCGCCGCTGCCCTCCTCGCCCGGCTGGAACATGAAGCGGACCGTTCCAACGAGCTCGTCACGGTGCTCCGAGAGCAACCGCGCGGCGCCGACGAGCATCGCCGTGTGAGCGTCGTGACCACAGGCGTGCATGGTGTTGCCGGTCCGGCTGGCGAAGTCGAGCCCGGTGTCCTCGGTCATCGGCAGGGCGTCCATGTCGCCGCGCAGCAGCACGGTCGGGCCGGGTCTGGCGCCTTCGAGGTCGGCGACGACGGAGCTCAACCGTTCACCGACCGTGATCGACAGTCCCAATCCGTCCAACGCATCGAGCACCGCTGACTGGGTACGCGGCAGCTCCAGGCCGAGCTCGGGGTGGCGATGCAGCTCCCGTCTCAGCTCCACCACCTGCGGCAGGTGAGAGATCGCGCGCTCGCGCAGGTCCTGTTCGGCGATCGACATGTTCGGCCTCCCCAGCGTCAACTCACGAGTGCGAGCACCAGCCCGATCTGGCCCAGATGGTAGGTGCAATGCACGATCACGCGTCCGTTGGAAACGGGTTGCACGAATCGACCCCAGCCGAGCACCGCGTCAGACACGTAGAAGAGCAGCGCACCGACGATCGCTGCGGGTACCGCGGTCCCTGCCGCCACGGCCACCATCGTCGATATGACCGCGATGTAGGCGGCTACCGGAACGGTGAGTAGCTGGTCGTGCTCGCGGGCTCCTCGCACGATCCGCGAACCGACCAGACCGCCTGCGATGATCACACCCGCCACGCCCACGACCAACAACGGGATCGACAGGTCGTCGAGCGAGGTCAGCGCTACGACGTACATGACATGTCCGACCAGGAAGCTGGCGAGCCCGGCGACGAAGAACCGTTCCTCGAACATCAAGAAGACGTCGCCGGCAAGCGAACAGACGAGCCCGAGCACCAGGAACAGCCGTGACCTCTCCGACGCCGGATCTGTGAGCGCCAACGCGGCCGAGATCAGCACGATCATCGTCAGCGGCTTGAAGACCAGCTCCGCCCGGCGCTGCTCAGTGGCCACCGCCCACCAATCGACCACTGCAACGGCGACGGTCGCGACGATGAGCACCCAGAACATGGTCATTGGAAGAGCCCCCTCACCGGCGCCCAGTCGAGCGACTCGACCATGGCCATCCGGGCCTGCATGACGTGACGCGGACGGTTCACCCCGAGCACAGCGCACGCCGTGTCGCCGCGACGGAACAGTGCCACGAAGCGCTGCTCCTCGATCGAGCCCTCGACGACCTCCATGACGTCTTCGCCCGACGGGCGTCCGGCCATCTGGAGCTTGCGGTCGTACTGATCGGACCAGAACCACGGGATCGGCCGGAACGCACCTGGAGACTCGCCCAGGCCCATCTCGGCCAGCACACGGCGCCCGGCGTGTTCGCCCTGCTCCACTGCGTTCTCCCACTGCTCGACGCGCATCACCTGCCCGAAGCGTCGGTTCGGCCACGATGCGACGTCGCCCGCGGCGACGATCCCAGGTGCTGCCAACAGCGTCTCGTCGCAGCTCACGCCGTCGTCGAGGACGAGCCCGCTCCCCTCGAGCCAGGCGATCGAAGGAACGACACCTATGCCTACGACCACGACCGTGGCTTCGACGTCGGTCCCGTCGGCCATTCGCACCACGCGGACCCGACCTTCGTCGTCAGCTGCGAGAGCGTCGACCCCGACGCCCAGGCGCACGTCCACGCCGTGTCCACGGTGAAGGTCCACGATGAACCCGCCGATGTCGCCGGGCAACACCCGTCCGAGCGGCAACGGTGCTGCTTCGATCATCGTGACATCGAGCCCGCGACCGCGACAGGTCGCGGCCACCTCCGCGCCGATGAATCCGGCACCGATGACCGCGACGCGGGCCGGGTCGTCGTCGAGCTCTGCACGCAGCGCCAGGCAATCCTCCAATGTGCGCAGCACGTGCACACCCGCCAGTTGGTCGCCGAGGCGGCGCGGCGAGGCACCGGTGGCGATGACGATTCCCGCGGCGTCGATCCGGTCGCCGTCGGAAGTCGTGACGGTCCTCGTCCCGGCGTCGAGCGACACCGCGGCCACCCCGAGACGCAGGTCGACCCCAGCGGCGATCATGCGGCTGGCGGCTCGGCTCGTGGCCTGCTCGGGCTCCCAGAGGCCGGCGAGCACCTGCTTGGACAGCGGTGGTCGGTCCGGTGGAAGTTCAGGGCTCGGGTCGAGCACGACGATCGGGCCGTCGTGGCCCGAGTCGCGAATGGTCGCCGCGGAGGTTACCCCGGCCAGGGACGCGCCGACGACGACGACTGTCTGATCACTCACGATGCTCCAGCGGAATCCGGCGTGCTCGCTGGCGACGGCGTCAGTCCTCGACGGAGATGGCCTGCTTGGGGCAGCGCCGCACAGCCTCTGTGACCCGCTCGCGGAACTCCTCGCCGGGCTCCTCCTGGAGCACGTAGAGCATGTCGTCGTCACGAACTTCGAACACCTCGGGCACGATCCCCATGCAGACGGCGTTGCTCTCACACAGGTCGTAGTTGACGACCACCTTCATCGGGGTACCTCCAGATTCGACAACCGGCACAACCTAGCCCGTCGCATGCGCAACACTCCGCAGTTGCTCCGGGCGGTAGGTTGCCCGCCGTGAGCCCCGTCGTCGCATACGAGCCGACCGTCGATCCCATCGCTGTCGGCCTCGACCCGGAAGCCCTGGAAGTTCTGCGCGACAAGGTGCGCCGCCAGGTCGAGGAGGGCCGCATGCCGGCCTGTCAGTTCGCGTTCGCCGTCGACGGGGAGTTGGCCGTGTTCGAGAGCTTCGGCACCGCTACGACCACCACCCGGTTCAACGTCTTCTCTGCCACCAAGGCGCTCATCGCCGGGGTCGTGTGGCAACTCATCGCCGAGGGCTCACTGAGCACCGCCACGAGGGCGATGGACCTGATCCCCGGGTTCGGCACCTCGGGTCGCACCCCGGAGTGGATGGCTCAGGTGAACCTGGAGCACCTCATGACCCACACCGCCGGGTTCCCGTACGCGCCTCTCGGCCCTCCCCGCTGGGACACCCGCGAGTCCCGCCTGGAGGCGTTCTCGCGATGGTTCGCCACCACCGAGCCGGGCACGGTGTTCGAGTACCACCCCACAGCAGCGCACTGGGTCGTCGCCGAGATGATCGAGGCGGTCGAGGGGGACGACTACCGAAGGGTCGTCGAACGTCGGATCATCGAACCGCTGGGGCTGCGATCGTTCGGTCTCGGCGTACCCGAATCGGACCAGGAGGACATAGCCGAGCTGAGCGTCGTCGGTGACCCGGTCAGCTACGACGAGCTCTCGGCGCTGATCGGTGACTTCGATCCGTCCCTGCTGGAGGAGGTCACCTCGGAAGTGCTGATGGCGTTCAACCACGCCCCCATCCGCGCCGTCGGTGTGCCCGGCGGAGGCGGCATCGCCACTGCTGCTGACCTGGCGCTCTACTACCAGGCGCTGCTGCACAACCCCGGCGGGATGTGGGATCCGGCGATCCTGGCCGACGGCACCGGGCACATCCGCTGCACCCTGCCGAACGCCATGACCGGGGTGGCGTCCAACCGCTCACTGGGGCTCATAGTCGCCGGCGACGACGGGCTCAGCAACTTCCGGGGCATGGGGGCAACGGTCTCGTCCCGGGCGTTCGGCCACAACGGCGCCGCAGGCCAGATCGTGTGGGCCGACCCGGCCAACGGCGTGTCGTTCGCACTGACCACCTCGGGGATAGACCCTCACTACCTGCGTGAGGGCAAGCGGATCGCATCGCTCGGATCGGCCGCCGGGCGCTGTGGCCCGAAGCCCGGATGAGCACCGCTGCACGCCAGGCGCGCCCGGCCGAAGCCGACGAGTGGCGGGCCCTGGGCAAGGTGCTGGGAGCGGCGTTCCAGGACGATCCGGTCTGGCAGTGGGTCACGCCGGACCCGCTGCGACGTGAGCGTCATCTGGGATCCGCGTTCGCCCGCCTGCTCAAGGGCCGCGTGGCCACGGGCAACGTGCTCACGAACGACCACCTGTCAGGTGCGGCGCTGTGGACCGCACCCGGGTCGTGGCGCATGACGGCGCGCGAAAACCTCCGTATGGCGCTACCGATGACCAGGGCAGTGGGCCCGGGGTCCGTCCTCCAGCGGATCCGGACCCTGTCTGTGATCGATCGGCACCACCCACGTGAGCCCCACTGGTACCTGATGATCATCGGGGCCGACCCGGCACGACGGGGGCAGGGTATCGGGTCGGCGCTGATGGAGCCGATGGTCAGCCGCTGTGACGACGAGGGCATGCCGGCCTACCTGGAGAGCTCGAAGGAGGAGAACCTGGCCTTCTACCACCGGTTCGGGTTCGAGGTGACCGGCGAGCTGCAGATCCATCCGGACTGCCCGCCGATGTGGACGATGTGGCGGGACCCTCGCTGAGACGGGCCCGAGCTCACTCCTGCAGCGGGCCGGTCGACACGTTGATGTCGACGCCGCAGTCCTCCTGCACAGCATCACGGATCCGGTCGACCGCTGAAGCGAACTTGCCGTCGCCGACCAGCTCGACGATCGCCTGGAGGGCGGCCGGGTCGTCCTCTTCGAGCTGCGACACACGCTCGAGCCCGGCGAGGAACACCTCGAAGTCCCCTGCCAGTTCCGGTGGGGCCTGCTCCGACATCGTGCGCACGGCCTCGACGGACTCGTCGGCACCCTCGGCCAGGTCGATCCCGCCCGCTCCCGACATCGACCGGGCGCTCGCGCAGAACGACCGCTCGTCGCCGTCGCCCGACGGAGCACCCGTCGTCGGTGACGCCTGGTCGCCGCCGTTGCTGCACCCTGCAACGAGCACCACCGTCGCCACGAGCATCGCGAGCGCAGCGCTGGGTGACCGGAGCATCGGCCCAACGTACCGGCGGAACAGGACGATCGTGTGCCCGGGTGACATCACACCGGGTTCTGCCCTAAACTAGAACACGTTCTACTTTCTTGACCTGGAGGTCGAAGTGTCCCCACGCACCCCCTTCCCGATCCCCTTCGGCTGGTTCCAGGTCGCCTGGTCCAGCGATCTGGAGGTCGGCCAGGTCGTACCGCTGCAGTACTTCGGCCGCCACCAGGCCCTGTGGCAGCGACGAGTCGGGCGCGGCGCACGTGAGCGACGCCTTCTGCCCACACCTGGGCGCGCACTTCGGATACGGCGGCACGGTCGCCGGCAACGACCTCGTCTGCCCCTTCCACGGGTGGCGCTTCGACTGCGACGGCGGCAACACGCTCATCCCCTACTCCGACAGGGTCAACAAGAAGGCGTGCGTGCAGCCGTACCCGACGATCGAGCGCAACGGGCTGATCCTGGCCTGGTACCACCCGGAGCAGGCCGAGCCGATGTGGGAGATCCCCGAGATCCCCGAGTTCAACGACCCGGACAACTTCACGACCATGATCACCCGCGTCTACAAGATCGACGCGGCGTGGCAGGAGCTCGCCGAGAACGGGGTCGACGCAGCCCACTTCCGCTACGTGCACCACACCGAAGAGGTGCCGGTGCTCAACTCCTACGAGACCGACGGCCCGCTCGCCCGCATGCGCTCGGCCCAGAAGTTCCCAACACCTCGTGGCATCGTCGACGGTCGCATCGACGCCGACTCGTTCGGGCCGGGTTTCAGCTGCATCCGCTTCTCCGGGATCATCGACACGGTCCTGATGGGCTGCAACGTGCCGATCGACGAGGAGCACTGCGAGATGCGCTTCAGCTTCACCGTCCGCAAGCTGAGCGACGACGAGGCCTTCAACTCGAGCGTTGGCCAGGCGTTCGTGGACGAGGTCGGCACCCAGGTCGAGGAGGACCGACCGATCTGGCAGAACAAGGCCCACATCGTGCGCCCGGCGCTGTCCGACACCGACGGCCCGTTCATGAAGTTCCGCCGCTGGGCCTCGCAGTTCTACGCCGAGGGAGTCGACAACTCCGCCGAGCGCTACGAGCCGACCGTGTGCACCCCGGCCGACGCCGTGCTGACCGCCTCGCGCAAGTACGGAACCGACCCCTTCGCAGACGCCCAGGACTGAGCCACCAGGCTCACTGCTGCTTGCTGGGCGGGATCGTCCAGCCGCCGACCGACCCCTCGGGGGAGCTCGGCGCAGGCGCGTCCGGAGTTGTAGAACCAGGCGCCGCCGGTGGTTCGTATCGGGGAGGCTCGTACGGTGGCGGCGTGTGATGCGGTGGTGCTGGCGGCGGACCCGCCGGCGGCACCGGGTTCTGACCGTACCCACCAGGACCGTACCCACCAGGCCCGTACGGGGGTTGCCCGTAGCCGCCCGAACCGTAGCCACCAGGACCGTAACCACCAGGACCGTACGGCGTGTGGTTGAACGGCCCCGGGCCGTATGGGCCCTGTGGGAGCGGACGGTTCGCTCTGGAACGCCGCACCAGACCCACGATCAACAGCACCAGACCGACCAGGAACGCGAGCCCCGCGACCGACCACACCACGAGCATCCAGGCCAGCGGGCCGAGCATCGAGGTGACGTCCTCGACTCCGATCACACGGCCCACGGTGAAGCTCAACCCCGAGCTTGCCGACGGCTCCGTGGCCGACTCGCAGCTCAGTTCGTATTCACCGGGCTCCAGCCGAGCGATCGAGATGACGTCATAGCCCGGGTAACGGCTGTTCATGTCGAGCAGCTGTTCGTCGTACGCAGCGGGTTGCAGGGCCACAGCTGCACCGTCGACATCGGCGAGCGCGCAGTCCGGCTCGGGCGTCGAGTCGTCGCTGAGCGCCACACCGACCGTCATGTCGGCGTTCGACTCGTCGAGCGGTTCGAGCACGCTGAACGACAAGGTCCCCGGCACGAGCCGGTCACCGGGCCCGTCGAAGGCCACGTCACGCTCGAACTGCGAGAACCCGATACCGGAGCCGAGCATGGCGGTGCCTATCGTTCCGCCCAGCACCGAAACGACGATCACCACGATGCCGCTCACGATCATCGCACGACCGGGTCGTGGGGCATCCGGCGACACCGTCGGCGTCGGCGTCGGCATCGGGGACTGGGTTGGGGCCTGGAACGGTCCGCTCACGGAACCTCACGGATGCTGGCACTGCCCCATGCCTGCGTGGCGCTGGGTCGTGGCTGGTCACCGCAGATGGTACCGGCCCGGCCGCCGGCGTCGGATCAGGGCTTGTCGGCCCCGACCACCCACATCGCGTAGAACTGCGCAGCACCGCCGTAGGCGTGGCCGAGCGCTGTGTCGACGCCGTCGATCTGGTGGTCACCAGCAGCGCCGCGCACCTGCATGGCCGCCTCGCCGAAGCGGATCATCCCCGAGGCACCGATCGGGTTGGTCGACAGCACGCCGCCGGAGCAGTTGACCGGCAGGTCGCCCGTCATCTGGGTGACACCCGATTCGGTCAGCTTCCAGCCCTCGCCGACGGGGGCGAACCCCAGGTTCTCGAGCCACATCGGCTCGTACCACGAGAAGGGCACGTACATCTCGACCATGTCGATCTGCTCCCGCGGGTTGGTGATTCCTGCCTGGCGATAGACATCTGCTGCGCAGAGCTGGCCTGCGTCGGGGTTGATCTGGTCGCGGCCGTTGGCAGTGGCCGGCTCTGAGCGCATGGCCGTGCCGTGGATCCACGCCGGACGCGCACCCGACGCAGCCGCGGACGCCTCGGCCGCCTGCTCGCCGGCGAGCACCAGCGCGATCGCGCCGTCAGACGACGGACACGTCTCGGCGTAGCGGATCGGCTCCCACAACATGAACGACTCCTTGATCGAGTCGTAGGTGATGTCGGTCTCGTGCAGGTGCGCGTACGGGTTCTTCGACGCGTTCAACCGATCCTTGAGAGCCACGAGGATGCCGATGTCCTCGGGGGCATCGGAACGGCGCATGTACTCGCGGATGAACGGCGCGAAGTAGCCGCCCGCGCCCGCCACCAGCTGCTGCTGGAACGGGATCGGGAACGACAGCGCCCACATGGCCTCCGACACCGATTGCTGCTGCCACGCGACGGTCAGAACCCGCTCGTGCACGCCTGACTCGACGTGCGACGCGGCGACGATGGCGGTCGAACCACCGACCGACCCTGCGGTGTGCACTCGGAATAGCGGCTTGCCGACCGCGCCGAGGGCTTCGGCGAGGTACGGCTCGGGCATCATCATGCCCTCGAAGAAGTCGGGGGCCTTGCCCACGACGATGGCATCGATGTCGTCCATCGTCATGTGCGCATCCGCCAACGCCCGGTATACGGCTTCACGCAGCAGGCCCGGTAGCGACACGTCGCCGCGCACCGATGCGTACTTGGTCTGGCCGACTCCGACCACGGCTACCCGATTGGCACCCATCACTCACCCTCCAGCACGGCGACGAGGTTCTGCTGCAGCAGCTGACCGCCGGTGGCGTGCGCCACGCCACGGCCGGCGGAGCCGTCGATGATCCTGTTGGCCACCTCGGCGATGCGGATCAACCCAACGGCCAACATCGGGTTGGCAGCGAGCGCACCGCCCGACGGGTTGACCGTCACGTCGTCGCGCAGACCGAGCTCGTTGCGCACGATCCTCTCCTGATGGCTGAACGGAGCGCTCACCTCGGCCAAGTCGATCGCCTTGTCGGCCACGCCAGCCTTCTGGGCGGCCACGGCTATCGACGGCGCACGGGTCAGGTCGGCGGCACCGAAGTTGTGGCTGTCGATGCGGTGGTCGATTCCGGTGATCCACGCGGGCCGGTCTGACCACTCGCGGGCCTTGTCCTCGGCAGCGATGACGACCGCGACACCCCCGTCGGTGATCGGCGGGCAGTCGTGGCGTCGCAGCGGGTCGCTGAGCATCTCCGCCGCGAGCAGCTCGTCGACCGATGCCGAGCCCTTGAGCTGGGCGTGAGGGTTGTTGATCGCAGCGGTGCGGTTGCGGTGAGCGATCTGGGCCATCTCCTCGACCGTGATCACCCCGGCGTCGAGCATCGCCCGGGCCTGGAGCCCTGCCAAGGCGATCGAGTCGGGCCACAGCGGGCCGTAGTAGTAGGGGTCGAGCCCGCGAGACATGACGCTGGGCAGATCGCCGGGAGAAGCCTTCGAGTAGCCGTACACCAGTGCGCTGTCTGCGTGGCCGGACTGGATCTTCAGCCACGCCTCGTAGAGCGCCCAGGCACCGTCCATCTCGACGTGGCTCTCCTGGATCGGAGGCCAGGCACCGACAGCGTCGAGAGTCATGACGAAGCTGAACGCCTGACCGGCCAGGTAGTCGGTGCTACCCGAGACCGTGAAGTCGACCGAGGAGATCCCACCGACGTGATCGAGGACGCTCCGGATGACCGGCTGGATCATCTCCACCTCGCTCAGCTCGGTCGCGGCCCGTCGGTGTGTCGTCTGTGCCGTGGCGACCACGGCGACCCTGCGTGAAGGCCCGGCCATCACATGTGTCCCTTCAGCTGCTCGGCGGGAACGTCCGGCTCGTCGATCGGGCGCCAGTACCGGATGTTCTCCATCGAGGTGGTGAGCTGGTCGTCGTCGACCCAGACGGGTTCGACCCGCATCCCGATGCGGACCTTGTCGTGGTCGATCTCGCCGACCGTGCCGTACAACGACACCGCTGCTCCGTCGGGCAGGAAGAGCGCCGAGACGAACGGGGTCGGCGGGGCGTTCACACCGAAGCCGATGTGCACGACGCAGAAAGAGGTGATCGTCGCGTTGGGGCCGACCTCAACCTGCTCGGTGGTCAGCAGCCCGGACACGGGAGCGACGCCGGTCGGGGGAACGTAGACGTCGCCTGTCTCGGGACAGCGTTCACCCAGGATCCTCTTCTCCTGGAGGCCGCGGAGGAAGCGGGTTCGGGCCAGGCCCGGCGAGTAGTCGTAGACCATCGCTGCGGGCATGCGCAGCCGCTGCACGGCATCGACGTCACCCAGATCGATCCCGCTCGGCAGGGGTTGGGTCCACAGCCCGTCTGGCAACGTCGAGACGCTGCGGTCGGCGTCGTCGGTCGGGCTCATGCCGTACCTCCGGTCAGCTCGAAGCAGGCGATGTCGGAGATCAGGCCCTGGGGCTCCTCGGCCCAGCGGATCCTGACCCGGGCGCCGGTCGAGACGGCTCCGGCTTCGGGGGCGTCGATCACGTGCAGCATCGAGGTGTGGGCACCGTCGAGCTCGATCAGGGCCAGGGCGTGGGGCCGGTCGAGCGCCTGGCCTTCACGCACGTTCGACACCCAGCTCCAGGAGGTGACGGTTCCCTCGTTACCCACCTCGACCAACTCGGTGAGCGGCGAGCCGGTCGTCGGGTCGTACTCGACAGGAGGGCAGACGACGCGGCCATCCTCGCCGCGGATGCCAAGGACCCGCTGCTCGCGCAGCGCCGTCAGGAAGGCCCCGATGACCGGACCGGTGGTCCGCATGAAGCCGTACTCGATGACGAGCGGCGCGTGGAGCAGACCGTCGTCTGCGACGTCGTTCACGTGAACCCCCTGGACTTCGGGCTCCGGGCGACCCGGAGCAACGGTCGATGAATCTAGAACAGGTTCTCGTTTGGCCGCTACCGGGCACCGCTCCGCCAGCCCAGCACCTGCTCCACGAGACGGTCGGCCCGGAGCAGCGCCGCGACGCGGTGACGGTCGCATTCGGCCAGGAGATCGTCGGGGTCGATGCCCAGGTCGACGATCTGGTCCATGTCGTCGACGAACCAGCCGGCTACCACATCGCGGTCGACCTCGGGGTGGAACTGCGTCGCCAGGTTCGCCCGCAGACGGAACGTCTGGGGGCCGATCCGCGAGGTGGCAAGCAGCTCTGCGCCGGGGGGAACATCGAAGACGTCGAAGTGCCACTGGAACCAAGGCCCGGACTCGATCGCCGGCAGCCCGCCGGATTCGGGACTGCCGATCGGTTCGATGCGGAGCCAACCGACCTCGGGACCGACGCCGGGGCGCACAGCTCCACCATGCGCAGCGCTCAGCATCTGCGCGCCGAAGCACATGCCGAGCACAGGCACCCCTGCTGCATCGGCCGCTCGCAACAACTCGAGCTCAGGATCGACCCAGTGCGCAACGGCCGGGTCGTAGACCGACCATCGCGACCCGTAGACGACGACCAGGTCGAACTCGGTGGGGTCGGGAAAGTCGGGCCTGCCGACGGGTGAGCCCGGCGTGCAGCAGACCTGATGGGGCACAGCTGCGATGCCGCGGTCTGCGAGCACTTCGCCGATCAACCCCGGCAGCGAGTTTGCGTCGTGGTGGATGTGCAGGGCTCGCATCTATGCGCAGTATTGCGCGGGCCGACCACTGACCCCACCTGGCTGCACGTCAGCTGGTCGGGCGCACCGCTGCCGAGTCGGGCTCCACCATCAGCGACGAGACATCCACCGCTTCCAGATCCGAGCCCGTGATCCGGGTCAGGTCACGAAGGCCCCGGTTGTTCCAACGCTCGTCGGGTGCGCCGGTGAGCATCCATGGCGAACCGTTGTCCGCCAGGACCATGCCGTGGCGCTTGAGTGCGTCGGCGACGACCCGGGCCTGCGGACCGAACGTCGACGTGTCGAAGTCGGCTCGGAGCCGGAACCACGCTCCCATCGGCGGCAGGTTCGGATCCGAGTCGGAGCTGGCGAAGTGCCGCGCCGGCCAGAGGTAGCCACGCTGGGTTCGCGGTGCAGTGAAACGGATGGCGTGGTCGATTCGACCCGCCTCGACCTCCTCGTAGCGGACAAGTCCGGCCAGGATCGGCAGACCGGCGGCATCGGCGGACGTCCAACCTTCGGGGCGCAGCGCATTCGAACGCAGGTCCCAACGCGCCCCCGAACCGGCCGACCAGGACCCGCCCGCCTGACGGGTCGAGTCGAACGTCTCATACAGTTGGCAGTCGCCTCGATCGACCACGATCACGTGGTGGTCGGAGCCAGCCTCGACCGCTGCGTCGGCCGGGATCGGGTACGGTCCCGGGTCACTCTCGTCGTCGTAGTAGAAGCTGACCGGAACCCGGCTCTGGCCTGCATCGACACCGGTCACCGGGATCCCGATCCGCCCACCGTTCCACAGCCCGGCCCCGAAATCGGGCCACAGCGTTCCGCTCGATCCGATCGAAGACCGCCAGGCATCGGAGCGGGAATGGACGGGCAGCTGCGAAACGTCGGCTCGCCAGACGTTGTCGGCAGGGAACAACGGGCATCCGCCAAGTCCGGGGGATCCCGGATAGCCCCCGGTCCCGCCGGTCCCACCAGGTGATGGGGCCGTGCACGCAGCGATGGCCATCATGGCGATCAGCCCCGCGGCCGCGATCGTGAGAGGTGGACGGGATCGGCTCGGCGCAGTCACCTCCGCTGCATCGACAAGTGCACCCTGGCTCCTTGAGCGGCCTCCGGGCTCACCTCCTGGGAAGGAGGGCCCGAAAGGAGCGCTGCTCGATGCATCCGATCCAGACCCCTACGCCGTACGCGGCGTCGTCAAGGATCGCCAGCGCTGCGAAAGCCGGCGGCGAGATCTCCGGACGGTCCCGATCCACGCCGGAGCGCCAGGCCTGGACCACCGACACGCCGACAGCGACAGCCAGGAGCCGGCGAGCGTGTCGGCTGAACACACTCAGTCCGACGGCGATCGGCCACCACTCCCGTACCACGGTCCGCGCCAGCTGGCGACCGGCGGCCAGGTGCCCGCTGAGCGCCACTCCCGCCGCGGCCCTGGCTGGCAGGTCCGGTATGGAACGAACCACACCGACCGTCGTCACGGCAACCACTGCCGCTGCAGGTGCTGGACCGCCGGCGACGAACACCCCCCACACGGCTGCGCTCGACCGCCCGATCACGATCGGGGCGACGCTGCCGGGGTGGCGCCTGTTCAGCGCTGCGGCCGAGCGTCCGTAGCCCACCCGCTGCGCCAGCCAGCCGCGGCAGTGCCGTCCGGGGATCGTGGTGGACTGCCGAGCTCGGCTCGTAGCGCACACGGTGGCCGTCGTCGACGAGTCGCCAGACCAGATCGACGTCCTCGCCGGTGGACATCTGCTCGTCGAACCCACCCAGCTCAGCGAGCACGCCGGCGCGCGCCACGACCGCGGCGCTCGGCACGTAGGGGACGACGGTCGACGGCGCTACACGCGAACGGTGCCGGCCCAGGTCGAGCGGCGACCGCAGGGTCTCGTAGCTCGCCAGCACCCCGCCGAGACCCACACGGGACATCTCCCTGCTGCGGACCCGCGGGCAGCGACCAGCGCAACACGGGGGTCTGCGAACTGAGTGAGCAGCGGAGCCAACCAACCGCGCTCGACTCGGCAGTCCGAGTCGACCATGGCGACGAGCGACGTCGCGACACGTCGAAGGCCCGTGTTGCGCGCCGCCGCCGGGCCACGCGGCTGCTCGTTGCGCACGAGTTCCACCGCGACGCCGTCGGCGGTCGCTGCCGCCGTGACGACCGCTCGGACCGCGTCGGGGTCGGTGGAACCATCGTCGACCACGACGATCGCGACGGGAGTGTCGTCAGCGACGAGCACCGATTCGAGCAACGACTCGAGCCCGCCCGCTCGGTCACGCACCGGGACGACCAGGGTCACGTCAGCGACGCTTGCCGCTCCTTCGGCGGCCGTCGGGTAGGGGTGGAGAACGCCCGCGTCCAGCAGCCGGTCCACGAGCTCCGAGCGAGCTGGGCTGTCCACCAGGGCTCGGCCTGTGCCGATCCGGTCGACGATCGCCGCGCCCGCTTCGCTCAGGCGGAACAGACGCCGAGGTGATCCTGCCAACATCACCCTCCCACCGGGCCCGAATCGCCGGCTGCCCGGGTCGACCAGGAACCGCCGCAGCCGAGATCTCAGCGGGCTCAGGAGCTGCTCTTGTCCGGGGGGTGGCGCCGGATCCGTTGTCATCGCGAGCCGTGCTCGCGCTCGACGCAGCGGCGCAGGTCGTCGACGAGCTGACCGACGAGCTCGGCGCCGTGCTCAGCGGTCGCGGCGGTGGGGTCCCCCAGGATCCCGTTGGCGGTGACCGCAGCCAAGCCGTGCTCCATGACAGTCGGGCCCATGTGACGCCAACGGGCGGTCGCGCCCGGCTCGATCCGATCGACACGAACCGCATCTGGATGCAGGTGCAACATGATCGACGTCTCGGTCGCGCCGGCATGGGAGTCACCGTCCGCGATCCTGGGGTGCCACACAGTGACGTGACGCCCCTCGCTGCCCAGGAGGCGCTGCGCAGCTGCGAGCGCCTCGACGTTGCCGCCATGGCCGTTGACCAGCACGACTGCACGGAAGGGCGACGGTCGAGCGGTACCCGCGGGTGGAAGCGCCGAGCGGACCAGCTCGATGACGACCTGCGTGGTGGCCTCGGTGCCGATCGACAGCGTGCCGGGGAACGACTGGTGCTCACCCGATGCCGTCACCGCCAGCACGGGGGCTACCACCACATCGGTACGCGCATCGCCCAGCGCGTCGCAGAGCGCCACGGCAATCCTCAGATCCGTGTCCATCGGCAGGTGCGGTCCGTGCTGTTCGCAACTGCCGACCGGCACGACCAACAGCGAATCGGCGGGCACTTCGGGCCACGTCAGCCCGGCCAGGTGCAACGCCACTTGTTCAGCTGTCCGGGGGCTCGTGCACGTAACCCCACGCTCGCAGCTGCTCGAGGATCGCGTCAGCGGCGTCCTCGGGGTCCAGCTCGCGGGCGATCGGCGGGGTCCGCTCGACCAGCGCGCCGGTGAGCGACACGATGCGATCGAGCGCAGTGGCACCGGCGGGAGGCGCTACGACCCTGGCCCGGGGCCTCCACGGTCGCAGTCTCGGATGGTCGGCGACACGACGGTGGGCACCAGGCATGGTGGGCACCTCCGCATCAGCCGTGCGCAGCACCGCAGCGAGCGACGCCCGCCGAAGCTCGACCACGCCGCCCTCGACCGACAGCACAGCCGGCGTGCACACGCTCAGTCGCTCACGGCGGCCGCCGTCCAGGCGACGCAGCACCTCGATCTCACCGGCCGGCGACGCCACGTCTGTTTCGACCTGGATCAGACCGAGCGCCTGGGCCGCCTCGAGCTCGTGGGCGAGGAACGCCGGGACCGAGCCGGATCCCCGGTCGACGCTGACATCACCGCAGAGCACCAGCAAATCGCCACCCGAACCGCCAGCAGCATCTGTCGACGTCGCTGCGAGCCCAGCTGCGAGCTCGGCCGTGATCGTCGCGGCCAGCTGCTCGGCAACCGCCGCGCTCGCTTCGCTTCCGTCGCCGTCGATGCGCACCACCCGGTCGACACCCGTCGCCGACAGCTCCCGCAGCCCCTCGTCGGCGGCGACCGGCCCCATGCACACGGCGAGGACCTGGCCGCCACGCGCTGCGCCCAGACGAAGCGCCACCTCGACCGCGGCCTGGTCGGCGTCTGAGAACCCTGCTCCCAACACGGCGGGTTCGACCGTGCCGTGCAGGGCGTCGATGTCGGGGCGCATGTCGACCCACTTGACGCACACAGCGATCACGACCGCACGACCTCTGCCCGTACGGTCATGACCGGTGGAAGACGACGCCGTGGCCGCCCTCGGGATAGTTCCAGCTGATCGCGCCCTCTTCGTTGCACACCAGGTAGCAGGTGCCGCACTCGAAGCACTGCTCGTAGTTGAACAGGATGCCGCCGTCAGCTGTCGGCACGAAGAGGTTCGCCGGGCAGGCGGTGACGCAACCGCGCACCGAGCAGTCCAGGCACTTGCGGTCGTCGACGACTATGTGGGCGCGTTCGTGCACTCGGAACTCGACCGACGACATGCGGGTCTCGAAGCTCAGTTCGGGGTAGGAGTCGACGCTCATCGGATCATCCTCACCCGTAGCTCTTCACTGCCCGCCACGTCTGCGAAGCGACGTCGCGAAGCTTGACGCGGTTGCGGCGGATCTCGGACCACAGGATCCGCGCGACACCGGGTTTGGGTTCCGGGTTGCGGACCGTGAACATCTGCTCCATGACACCGCACGCGAGCGCCGGAAGCTGGTGCTGGGCAAGGTCGCTCATCACCAGGTGCGGAGCGTCGCGCAGCTTGCGGTGGTCCTTGAGCACGAAGCTCGACTCCAACCGCGCCCGGTATCCCTCGAGCCCGGCCGCAGACGCGTTCTCCCGGCGTACCGCCGAGACCGCCGCCCGCCCGGCTGCTGATCCACTGGCGATCGCGAAGTTGACGCCCTCGAGCCAGATGCCCGCGGCCAGGCACATGGCGGCGGCGTCGCCGGCGACGACCATTCCGTCGGTGACCAGCTCAGGCATCATGTCGTAGCCGGCCTCGGGGATGACGTGAGCCGAGTACTCCTTGACGTCACCGCCTTCGATCAGCGGAGCGATCGCCGGGTGCGCCTTGAGCCTCGCCAAGCGCTGCTCGGGCCGCAGGTCGCCCTTGGCCAGCTGCGGCAGGCTCAGCACCAGCCCGATCGAGAGGCTGTCGCGGTTGGTGTAGAGGAATCCACCACCGGGCACCTCGCCGGTGCAGCCCAGGATCTCGATGTCGACGCCGTGGTCCCCTCGCACCCCGAAGCGGTCGTCGATCACGTCGCGGGGAAGCGTGAGCGTCTCCTTCACCCCGACGGTGAAGTTGGCGGGGTCGGTGTGGGTGTAGAGCCCGGCTTCCTTCGCCAGGAACGAGTTGACGCCATCGCACGCGATGACGACGGACGCAGTCAGGTCACCGTCGGGGCGGTCGGTGCGCACCCCGACCACGCGCCCGTCCTCCTGCAACAGGCCGGTTGCAGTGGTCGAGCAGACGAGCGTCGCGCCGTCGGACTCGGCGACGCCCGCGAGCCAGGCGTCGAAATCGGGGCGGTAGGCGGTCGCGCCGTTGTACGGCGGACGCCCCCACGAGTCGGTCCGGTAGTCGACGGTCAGCGCCCGTTCGCCGTCGATGATCATCGTGGAACGGCGGGTGACCCAGCGCTGCACAGGAGCCTGCTCCCACCAGTTCGGGATCAGCGTGTCGAGGATCCGGCCGTAAATGACGCCGCCGTACATGTTCTTCGAGCCCGGGAACGGACCCCGCTCGAGCAGACAGACCGTGCGCCCGGCTCGGGCCACTTCGATCGCGGCGGCGGCACCGGCCGGGCCGGCGCCGACGACGATCACGTCGAAGTCAGGCATCGGTGCCCTCCGTGCTCCCGCCCGTAGTGCCGGCAGCGTTGGCAGCGCCGACGCTCGACTTCGCCACACCGAGTCGTCCGGCGAGCGCCCGGAGCGTTGCGTTCGCGTCGCTCACCAGAGCCAGGTCTGCAAGCTCCATCATCGGGCAGTGACGGTCGGTGTTGATGCTGATGACGTGGTCGGGGTCGCCCAGCCCTGCCGTGTGCTGCACAGCCCCCGAGATGCCGAAAGCCAGGTACAGGTCGGGATCCACCACGACTCCGGTCGTGCCGATCTGGCGGCTGTGGGGGATCCATCCACGGTCGGTGATCACCCGCGTCGCCCCCATCGACGCGTCGAGCGCCGCGGCGACTTCGGCCAACTGGGCGAAGCGGTCGGCCGAGTCGAGTCCGGCGCCTCCGCCCAGGATCCGTGGTGCCTCGGACAGGTCCATCGTCGTGACGTCCGGGGCGAGAAGCTCGATGACCGTCGCGGTCGCCGTGCCACGTCGGCGCCCTGTGCGACCTCGACCATCTGGGGCTCGGGGCCGTCCGGGCCAGCGGGCTCGACGCCACGCACGCCGGGTTGCAGGGTGACGACCGCGGGACCGCCGAGCTGGTGCTCGGCGAGCACCCTGCCGCCGTGGCGGATCGTCGTCACGGTGTCGTCACCGAGCTCCATGGCGGCGGCGAACAACGGGCGTTCGAGAAGAGCAGCGAGCCTCGGTGCCAGGTCACGACCGTCAGGCGAAGCGGGCAGCACCAGCAGCGTCTCGTCGGCCACCAGCGGCGCGATCGCTCCGGCCCACGCACCGGGGGCATAGCCGGGGGTGTCCCAGCAGCGAAGCTCTGTCGCCACACCGCCGAGGGAACGAGCTGCGGCCCGGGCACCGTCGCCGACGACGAGTGCCCGGCCACCGGCGTCGGCAACGGCCTCTACTCCCCCTGCGGGAAGCGTGGCGTCACGCACGGGCACGACAGCGAGTCGGGTCACGGCGTGCACGGTACCCCCGTGCTCGCAACATCGGCGCTGGCGATCGCCGCCCCTGCGCGTTCGCCGTCGATGACGGCCGCGTGTGCCCGACGTGGAGCGATCGCGTCACCGACACGCACCACGTCAACTCCCGCGCCGAGCAGCTCGCTGTACAGCTCATCGACCGGGTCGCCAGGCACGGCGAGTACACACCAGTCGACGTCGCGCACACGGTCGGCCCCTGTCGGATGGTGCTGGAAGGTGACCGTGTGGGGACCCTTGCGGCCGCGCTCACCGTCGCCGCTGGATGCGCCGGTCGCCGCCGACATGGGCACGCAGTCGGTGGTCTGCACGATGTGCTTCGCCTCGGCTCGGATCCACCAGTTCTCCATGTCCAGGGTCACACCCAGGTCCTGACCGACGACCATGCCGGGGGTGATGACCTCGACTTCACATCCACGATCGGCGAGCAACTCGGCGACCGACGTGGCCTGGTGGAAACCGAGCTCGTCGATCACGACCACCCGCCCCTCTGGACGGGCATGACCTTCGATCACGTCTCGCACATCGACGATCCAATCCGCGTCGCCCGGCGCCCAGTAGGGACGACCTGGTCGTGAACCGGTCGCGATCACGACGGTGTCGGGGTTGCGGCGGACGACCTCATCCGCGCTCACGTCCACGCCGAACTCGAAGCGCACGCCCAGGCGCTGGCACTCGTTGAGCTGGTTTCGCACCAGGTCCCCGAACTCGGCACGGTTGGGCACGGTCGCGGCCAGCCGCACCTGGCCTCCGGCGACGGCGTCCCGCTCACACACGGTGACGTGGTGGCCGTTGCGCGCCGCCGCGATCGCGGCCTGCATCCCGGCCGGCCCGGCGCCGACGACCAGGACTCGCCGGCCCAGAGCAACCGGTCGCGCCTCGCCGACACCGAGCGACTCCCGGCCGGTGCGAGGGTTCTCGATGCAACCGAGCCAGCGGTTGAGCCCCATCCTGCCGACGCACTCCTGGTTGCACGACAGGCACAGGCGGGTGTCGTCGGTGAACCCCCCGCGGGCCTTGCGCACGAAGTCCGCATCGGCGATCTGACCGCGAACCACACCGACCAGATCGCACTGCCCCTCGACCAGCGCACGTTCTGCCTGCAGCGGGTCCTTGAAACGACCGACACCGACCACCGGCAGTCGGACCGCCCCACGGATTGCCGCAGGGATGAACATCGCGTAGCCGGGCGGGATGTGCATCGACGCCTCGATCATGAACAGCGACGCCGTGGCAACCCCGATGGAGGTGTTGATGTAGTCGACGTGGCCGGTCGCCTCGACCATGCGGGCGACCTCGACTGCTTCTTCGATTGTGGTGCCGCCCTCGATCAGTTCGTCACCGCACAGACGAACCCCGAGCGCCAGGTCGGGGCCTAGCTCGGCGCGCACCGCGGCGACGATCTGCAACAGGAGCCGGGCGCGGTTGACGAGCGACCCGCCGTATTCGTCTCCGCGGCGGTTGGTCGCCGGCGACAGGAACCCCCGGACGATCGACGAGTGCGAGCACTGGAGCTCGACGCCGTCGAAGCCGCCCTCGGCGCAGTGCCCCGCGACGAGCGCGTACGACGCGACGATCTCGGCGATCTCCGAGTGATCGACGGCCTTGGGGACCTCACGGAACAGCGGGTCGGCAACAGGTGACGGCGCCCACACCGGCAGACGCGAGTACATGGAGCTCGCCTGGCCGCCGTTGTGGTTGATCTGGGCGAAGATCGGCACCCGGTGTCGATGGACCGCATCGGTAATGCGCCGGTAGCCCGGGATGACGTCCCGGTGGAAGCCGTGGATCAGCTTCTCGTATGGCCAGTCGGTCGGATGGGTCGAGTGCTCCTCGGTGATGATCAGCCCGGCGCCACCCTCGGCACGGGCCGCGTAGTAGGCCGCGTGCTGCTCGGTCGGCAGCCCGTCCTCTGCGTAGTTGGTCAGGTGCGCGCTGAAGACGATGCGGTTGCGCACCGTCACAGGCCCCAGTTGCAGCGGTGACCAGAGCAGCTCGGTCATGGTCGCAGGCTAGGCACCTCGACGACCGCACCGCGAAATCCCCGGGCCGGCACGGCCTCGACTCCTTCGATGGTCGTCGAGGCCGGCGACGGGCGGGTCAGGCGGCGTGGCGGCGCCGCCCCAACGCCACAGCGGTGGCGACACCGGCGATCGAGGACGCTGCCGCGGCCGCGCCACCGGCCACCGCCGCGACCCGGCCCCACAGCACCTTGCCCTTGTCGCCGTCGAGCAGGTCGCTGACCTTTCGCTGGGAGTCGACCAGGACGTCGCCCACCGGTTCCAGCCCGAAGCTGACGAGCTTGCCCTTGTGCACGTGCCCGAACATGCCCCCCGGCATGGCCACCGCGACGTCGTCGTGACGACGGAAGGGCGAGTCGGCCGATCGGGCCAGATCGAGTGCGTCCTGCACCGTGCGTTCGAGCACGTTGGTGGTCGTGCCTGCCGAGTCGGTGAGCGTGATGCTGGTGGCGGTCATCTGCGATGCCTCCCTGCGACGGCAACTGTCTGAACGCAGTTGCAGATGTCTCAGGGTAACGGTGTCGGCGCCAAGGTCAACAGGGCAGTTCGCCCCAGATCGCTCAGCCGAGCGCAAGAGCGGCCCGTCGCCCTTCAAGGATTGCGTCGTGGATCGACCGCGGCGCCACACAGTCCCCTGCTCGCTGCACGTGGAGCTCGTCGCGTGCGCTCAGCTCCAACCACAGCGAGTCGTCGGGCAGCCGGTGACCGGCGTCGATGACCGAGCTCACCACAAGGTCACGGCGTTCGCCGGTGAAGCGGTCCTCGAGCACCGCGACGCCCAACTTCACCGAACGCAGGATGCTGCGACGGTGCAGCTCCACGCCTGCCTGCTGGAGCCGGGCATTGGCGGGTGCCAGGTCGCCGGAACGAGAGAGCTCGTTGCCCACGACGTTGTCCTGGGTCGCCAGGTGGACCTCTCGGCCGGCAGCGACAAGCAACTCGGCGACCGCGACTCCTGTCGGCCCGCCGATGGGATCCCACACGAGCGTCGGCCCGACTGGGAGCCCCCCAGGAGCGTCGAGCACGACAGCCGCGGGCAGCACCACCGCAGCTCGACTCGTGTCGAAGGTCGCCTCACCCGCACGCCCACCGGTCGCGACGATGACGTGCGCTCCGGGTGTGGCCAGCTCGCTCGCCTGCACCGGGTGCTGGGTGTGGATCCGCACACCCAGTCTCCGGCACTCCGAATCCAACCAGTCGACCAGCAGGGCGAGGCGCTGCCATCCGGGGCTCTTGGCAGCGACGCGCACGATCCCCCCGGTCCCCGCGGATGCTTCGAACAACTCGACACGGTGGCCTCGCAGCGCGGCGACGCGGGCGGCTTCGAGTCCTGCCGGACCACCACCTACTACGACGACATCGAGCGGGTGGAGCGCGCTGCCCTCGATCGGCGTGTCCTCGGTCTCGTGTCCTGCCGAAGGATCTCCGAGCGACGACACGATCGGATTGCGGTTGTCGCGCACCTGGCTGCGCTGGTTGGACAACGTGCACGGCCGCACCCGATCGGGGGTACCTGCGGCGACCTTGACGACGAGCTCGGCGTCGCTGATCTGCGCCCGTGTCATCTCGACACCATCCGCTACCCCGTCGTCGAGCGCCCACTCGGCCTGGCCGACATCGACGATCGAGCCCTGCGCCACGACCTGGACGCGACCGCCACTCGCCTCGGTGACCGCAGCGCGCACCGAGGCGCACAGCTCCAGGTTGAACCCGGGCGGAGTGTGCCCGTCTGGCCTGGTCGCGGCGACCGAGTAGATCGAACCGCGCACGACGGTCAGCATGTCGACTCGAGCCGAAGCGTCGGCGACTATCGACGCCGCCAACTCGGGCGACTGCTCAGGGGTGATGCCGGCCCACGGAGCCAGCTCGTCGCACGACAGGCGCAGCGCGACGACCGCGCCACCGGCCGTGTCACGCACCGCTCTCAGCACTTCGCGCAGCAGCTTGGTGGGGTCCTCTCCCCACTCGTCGCCACGATGGTTGGTGAGCCCGGACAGGAACTGTCGCAGCAACGAGTACTGCCCGGCGTTGACCTCGACACCGTTGCAGCCGGCTTCGACCGCCACGCACGTTGCCATGGCGAACCCCTGGATGACCGCCTCGATGTCGTCGGGTTCCATCGACTTGGGAACCTCACGGCTGTTCACCTCGGGCACACGCGACGGCGCCCACAACTCGCGCTGGCTCCAATGGGAGGTGCCCTGCCCGCCGGCGTGACCGAGCGCTGCAAGCACGACCGCGCCCTCGGCCTGGCAGACCTGGGCGATCCGCTCCCAACCCGGCGAGCAGTCCGCCGCCAGCGGAGCCCGCTCGTAGGGCCAGTCCGACGGATGCACCGAGGCCTCTTCGACGACGACCACGCCGGCGCCGCCGGCCACGCGCCGCCGGTAGTAGGCGGCGTGGCGCTCCGACAGCCCGCGTCTGCGGCCCAGGTTCGTCTCATGGGGGCCGAACACGACCCTGTTCGGTGCGTCGACTGCTCCGATGCGCCACGGTGCCAGCAGCGGCGATGGAGACCGGTGCGATGAAGACCGGTGCGAAAGAGACTGGGGAGCCACGGCCTGATCAGCCCCTGGTTCGGCGGGTCGGTCGCAACGTCACCGGCGAGGGGATCGTCACGCCGGGGCGGGAGTGGTCCAGCGGTGAACGGGGCACCGACGCCCCGGATCCGAGGGCGGCGAGCAACGGCTCCACGTTGCCGAGCACGCACTCGGGATCGGGGTCGGTCAGCTCGAGCCCGACGAAGAACTTCGAAGCCATGCAGCCGCCCTGGCACGCGTCGAAGCTGCCGCAGCTCGTGCAGGCGCCCTCGCTCCCGGGCTCACGCAACGACCGGAACAGCTCCGAGCCGCGCCACACGCCGGTGAAGCCGCCTTCGTCGCGCACGTTGCCTGCCAGGAACTCGTCGTGGATGACGAAGGGACACGCGTAGACGTCACCGACCGGGTCGATGAGACAGACCACGCGTCCGGCCCCGCACAGGTTCAGGCCCGGAAGCGGGTCGCCAAGGGCGGAGAGGTGGAAGAACGAGTCGCCGGTCAGCACGTCCTGGCGACCGAGCAGCCAGTGGTAGAGCTGGCGCTGCTGGGCCTGGGTGGGGTGCAGCTCGTGCCAGCTGTCCGCGCCGCGGCCCGAGGGGCGCAGCCGGGTGACTCGCAGCTGGGCGCCGTATTCGTCCGCGATCGCCTTGAACCCGTCGAGCTGGTCGACGTTGTGACGCGTCGCCACCAAGCTGATCTTGAAAGAACCGAAGCCGGCATCACGCAGGTTGTCCATCGCCTGGCGTGCCGCGGCGAACGAACCAGTGCCGCGAACTGCGTCGTTCACATCGGCATTCGAACCGTCGATGGAGATCTGGATGTCTAGGTAGTCCATCGCCGCGAGCCGTCGGGCAGCGTCGGCGTCGATGAAGGTGCCGTTGGTCGAGAACTTCACCCCGACGTTGTGCGCCGCTGCGTACTCGAGGATCTCGAAGAAGTCGTGGCGCAGCATCGGCTCCCCGCCACCGACGTTCACGTAGAAGACCTTGAGCCGCTCGAGCTCGTCGATGACTGCGAAGCACTCCTCGGTGCTCAACTCGCGTGGGTCACGGCGACCCGAAGACGACAGGCAGTGCACGCACGACAGGTTGCAGGCGTAGGTGAGCTCCCACGTCAGGCAGATCGGGGCATCGAGACCCTCCTTGAACTCCTCGACCAGGCTGCGCGTCGCCGCGGCGGGTTGGGACTGCACCGACGGCCGCCCGGAGAGCAAGCTGCTCATGTCCATCGTTGGATCCTCGGCCGGTGTCCGGGTCGGGGGCGGTGTCATCGCAGGCTCGCTCGCTCTTCTTCGACCCGGTCGAGCATCGCCGAGTCGTCCAGTGTCGCTATCGCTGACAGGAACGACGGCCACCTGCGCTCCTCCACGCCGACGCCCACGAGGGCCTCACGGACGCTGCAGCTCCCGTCGAACGCTCGGACCACCGCGACCAGGTCGGGATGTTTGAGGAAGGACAGCTTGCGGGTGTCGAAGCTGTAGGCGAGCGCGCCGAAGCGCTCGGGGCGCAGCGACACGCCCGAGGCCAGGCTGTAGACGGAATCGAGCTCCACCGAGGCGGAGGTCATCGGGTCGCGCTCCGACCTTGTGCGGTACGGCGGCCAGTTCTCAGTAGACGCCGCACATGCCGTCGATCGACACCTCTTCTACGAGCAGCTCTTCCTCGACGAAGGTCTCCGCTGCCTCGACGGCGGTATCGGCCGTCGGTTCTTCGGTTTTGGTGCGGGTGTCGAGCGACATGTCATCTCCTGGGATCGACTGGTCCACGATGCTACCGAGGCGGGCGTCGTTGTCACACCGGACGCCGACCGATCTGACCGGCAGTCTTCCGGTGGATCGGCTAGAACCGGCTCAGGTCGGCTCCGTACCGGCACCGAGCAGGGGGATTCTGAATGCCAACGACTTCGCGAGCGGCTGTTCTGTGGGAGATCGGCGCAGAGTGGAAGATCGAGGAGGTCACGCTCGACGACCCGAGGGCGGGCGACGTGCTCGTCAAGATGGCCTACGCCGGCATGTGTCACTCCGACGAGCACGCCGTCACAGGCGACCTGCCTCTCGGGCTCCCCGTGATCGGCGGGCACGAAGGCTCGGGCGTCGTCGAGGCGGTCGGCCCCGGCGTGAGCAGCGTCGCCCCCGGCGATCACGTCTCCATGTCCTTCATCCCCAGCTGCGGGCGCTGCAAGTGGTGCTCGACCGGGCGTCAGTTCCTCTGCGACGAGGGCGCCAAGCTGTTCGACATCGGCATGATGAGCGACGGTCGTGAAGCACACCACGTCAAAGGCCAGCCCATCGGCCGCTATGCCCAGATCGGCAGCTTCTCTGAATACGCGCTGATCAGCGAGAACTCCGTAGTGAGGGTCGAGCCAGACCTTCCCCTCGACGTCGTCGCGCTCGTGTCGTGCGGCGTGGCGACCGGGTTCGGCTCGGCAACCGAACGGGCGGGCACCAAGCCCGGCGACAACGTAGCGGTCATCGGTATCGGCGGCATCGGCATCAACGCCGTGCAGGGCGCCCGCGCTGCGGGAGCCAAGCGGGTCATCGCCGTCGACCCCGTCGAGTTCAAGCGCGAGCAGGCGATGGCCTTCGGCGCCACCCACACCTACTCATCGATCGAGGACGCGCTGGCAGCCGTGCCGGACCTGACCTGGGGCGACATGTGCGACCGGGTGGTGCTGAGCGCCGGGGTGGTGCACGGCGACATGGTCGAACCTGCACTCAATCTGACCGCCAAGGACGGCACGCTCGTCGTCACTGGGCTCGCGCCGATGGTCGAGACCGACGCACAGATGAACCTGTTCATGCTCTCGATGATGAACAAGGAGATCAAGGGCACGGTGTTCGGTTCGACCAACCCACGTGCTCAGATCCCCAACCTCTTGTCCATGTACCGCGAAGGCGAGCTGAAGCTCGACGAGCTGATCACCCGCCGTTACCCGCTCGAGGAGATCAACCAGGGCTACGTCGACATGCGTGACGGCAAGAACCTCCGTGGCGTCATCGACTTCACCTGATCGACGAGATCCCGGGGGGATCCGGTGACCGCCTACGGAGCCGACCTGCTCGGCCGACTGACGGCCTCGGTCGTGGGACGCCGCCGAGAGCTCGAATCGATCGTCGCGGCGCTCGGCGCCGGACGGCACCTGCTGCTCGAGGGCCCGCCCGGCACCGGCAAGTCGACCGTGCTGCGCGCCGTCGCCGAGGGCAGCGGCACCGGTTTCGAGTTCGTCGAGGGCAACGCCGAGCTCACCCCGGGCCGGCTGCTGGGAGCGTTCGACCCGTCGGCGGTCGTCGACCGCGGCTACCGACCCGAGGCGTTCGTCGACGGGCCGCTGTTGGCGGCGTTGCGCGAGGGATCGCTGCTCTACGTCGAAGAGCTGAACCGCGTGCCCGAGGACACGCTCAACGTGCTCATCACAGTCATGAGCGAAGGCGAGGTGCACGTGCCTCGCCTCGGCCACGTGGAGGCGGCATCCGGGTTCCGGCTTGTGGCGGCCATGAACCCGTTCGACTCGATCGGTACCGCCCGGATCGCCGCCGCGGTGTACGACCGCTGCTGTCGCCTGTCGATGGACTACCAGGGCCGCGAGGACGAGCAGACGATCGTGTGTCGTCGAACTGGCGACGCCGCCGCCCGCTTCGGCGAAGCGGCCGCCCGTGCGGCGGTGGGGATGGTCCGCGACAGTCGCTCCCATCCAGAGGTCCGCACCGGCTCGTCCGTTCGCGGCGCGATCGACCTGGTGCTGGTGGCCGACCGTCTCGCCGACCTTCGTTCCGTGCAGCCCTGGAGCGCTGAGGTCACATTGGACGCGTCGCTCATGGCGCTGTCGGGCCGGCTCCGACTACGAGAAGGCAGCGCGCGGAGCGCCGAGGAGATCGTCGAGGAGTTGTGGCGACGACACTTCGCGTCCCTCGACGCTGAGGTCGGGTCGCCCGATGAGCAGGTGCAACAGAGAGCACCGGCCGGTGGTGACCTGGCGACTCCGGGAAAAGCCTGACCCCACCCCCGGGTGGGGGTCGCCCCGCCGATGCCGGGGCCTCGGACCGGGTCGTCGAGGGCGACGAGGCAGAAGCCGTCGTCGCAGAAGCCGCTCGGCGGACCGTCGCCCGGCGGGAGCTGGCCGGCCATGAGCAGTTCGAACGCGTATCACCGGAGCTGGGCCAACTGGACGAGACCGCGTTCGACGAGTTGCTGGCCGCTGACCCCGACGATGCGCTGGGTCTGCTCGCCGACATGGCAGGCGCCACCGATCGGCTGCTCCGCGAGCAGGCGCACCGTCTGGCGGGCCGGATCGTCGTCGACCTTGCCCGAGCGGGGAGGACGACGAGACGCCCGACGGGCCGCCTGGTGAGACGCCCGCCGCGCGATCCGCACGGCGACCTGGACCTCGACGCGTCGTTGGACGAGCTCGTACGCGCCCGGCGCGGCCGCATGCCCGTCGAGCCGGCGTCCCTGGTGGTCACGTCCTGGGAGCGACCGGAAAGTGCCGTGTGCCTGTTGGTCGACCGCTCCGGTTCCATGTTTGGCGGGCGCCTGGCGATCGCGGCGCTCGCTGCCGCAGCGGTGATGCTGCGTGCTCCGCAGCGGTGCTCGGTGGTCGCTTTCGCTCAGGACGCGGTGGTGCTGGTCGGTCAGAGCTCGACCTGTGAGCCCGACAGGGTCGTGGGCGACCTGCTGGCGCTGAGGGGCTCGGGGGTCACCGACATCGGACTGGCGTTGCGCGCTGCGCGCACCCAGCTCGCCCGCACCGACGCTCCCCGACGCCTGACGGTCCTCCTGTCCGATTGCCGGGTCACAGCAGGTGGCGATCCGGTCGTCGACGCGCTCGCTCTCGACGAGCTGGCGATCATCGCCCCGGCCGGCGACAGCGCCGGCGCTCAGGAGTTGGCAGCGGCCACCGGCGCCCGGCTCAGCACCGTTCAGGGCGTCGGCGACGTGGTCGACGCGCTCGCCGTTGCGCTGGGAGTGTGACCGGCGCTCTCCGGAGCGTCGACGCCGCATCGGCATTCTCCGGCGCCAAAGTCCGGGTGGTCATCGGTCGAGGTAGGTGTCGGCGAGCTCGCGCAGGTCCTTCTTCGAGATCTTGCCGAGCTCCGCTGTCGGGAACTCGTCGACGAAGTAGACCGCCCGAGGCACCTTGAAGTCAGCCAGGTTCATCCGACAGTGCTCGATGATCTGAGCGGTGGTCGCATCTTCGTCCAGGTTCGGGTCCCCCTTGATCGCGAACGCGACCGGGACCATGTCGAGCATCTTGTGGGTCTGGGCGACCACCGCGACATCGACGAGTGGCGCACCGGCAGCGCGGATGGCGTCCTCGACCTCACGGGCCGAGACGTTCTCGCCGCCGACCTTGAGCGCGTCCTTGTCGCGGTCGCAGTAGCGCAGGTTGCCGTCGTCGAGCAGCATCACGATGTCGCCGGTACGTGCCCAGCCGTCATCGGTGAAGAACTTGTCGGTCGCCTCACTGTTGCCGAAGTACTCCAGGCACACCGACACGCCCCGCTCACCGCGGATCCACAACTCGCCCATCTCCCCGACCGACGCCAGAGCGCCGTCCTCCCTGACCACGAGGTACTCGTAGCCGGGTGACACCTTGCCCATGGCAAGGTCGGGGTACTTCTCGTACGGGTTCGAATGGATGCAGTGGGTGACGAGCTCGGTCATGCCGTAGGCCGCGACGACACGCATGCCCATCATCTGGTCGAGCACCGGCATGATGAGCCCGAACACGCCGACCTTGACCGTGTGGTTCTCGGGGATGCCCTGTTCGAACGCAGCCTGGATGACGAACGGGATCAGCGAGATGTGGGTAACCGAGTACCGCTCGATCACAGACCAGAAGCGACTGGACGAGAACTTCGGCTGGAGCACCACGGTCGCGCCGACGCCAAGGGTCGTCCAGATGGCCCAGCTCTGGGTGTTGACGTGGAAGAACGGCAGCGATGCCAGGTAGACGTCGTCGGGACCCATGTCGATGTTGGTCGGGTTGACCTTCGCTGCCCACAGGGCGTTCGCGTGTGTGTGGACCACCGCCTTCGGCTTGGACGTCGTACCCGAGGTGAACAGGATCCCAGCGGGCAGCATCGGGTCGTGATCGCGGACCGGCACGGCCGATGGGTCGCCTTCGAGGGACCGGAACGAGTCGAACCCGTGGCCCGACTGCTCCTCGGTAGCCGGCTCACCGGAGTTGTCGTCGGTGACCACCACCCAACCCAGGTCGGGCCCCGCTTCGGCTACTGCCGCTGCGAACTGTGGCTGGGTTATCGCTCCCACGCAGCCGGTGTGGGTGATGAAGTAGTTGATCTCGGCCGCCACGCTGCGCGTGTTGGTCGTGACCGCGACCGCTCCCAGTCGGGCGCACGCGTACCAGGCGATCACGGCCTCAGGGCAGTTGACGGCGTGGATCAGGACCATGTCGCCCACCCCGACGCCGCGGCCGGCCAGACCGGCGGCGACCTTGCGGGTGTCCTCTGCGAACTCGCCGTAGGTCCAGGACCGACCGTCTCCGTCCTTCGGATCCCAGATCAGGAACT
Source organism: Microthrixaceae bacterium (assembly GCA_037045265.1). Classification (GTDB taxonomy): domain Bacteria; phylum Actinomycetota; class Acidimicrobiia; order Acidimicrobiales; family Microtrichaceae; genus JBAOHV01. The sequence continues at coordinate 43,811 of JBAOHV010000004.1, forward strand.
TGTGATCACCGCGGTTCTCCGCCCAGTGGTCGACGAGCCACGGGATGTCCTGGCCGTGGAACTGGAATGCTGCGGCCGCGGCCGGGTCGATCGTGTGCTGCGCCATCGTTGGACGCTCCCCCCGTGAGTCCCACTCGAGAACGACCCTGACGATACGTCAGATCCTGTGGCCGCCTGCTTACGTGCCGCTCGCGGCTTCCGCCCGGGCGACCGCATCGGCGATCTCGCCCAGTGCCTCCGGGTTGGCCAGGGCCGAGGTGTTGCGCACCTCGCGCCCGTTGACGACGTCCGCGACCGCCAATTCGACGAGCTTGCCGGAGCGGGTCCGGGGCAGATCGTCGACCGCGACGATCAGCGCCGGCACGTGGCGCGGTGTGCAGCCCTCTCGAACCTGTCGACGGATCGCCGCTTCGAGCTCGTCGCTGAGCACCACGCCTTCGGCCAGACGAACGAGCAGCACGACGCGCACGTCGTTGTCCACCTGCTCGCCGAACGCCAGCGACTCGAGGACCTGAGCCACATGGGCGACCTGCCGGTAGATCTCAGCGGTGCCGATGCGCACACCACCGGGATTGAGTGTGGTGTCGGAGCGACCGTGGATGACGATCCCGCCGTGCGCGGTCCGGGTGGCGAAATCACCTTGGGCCCACACACCGGGCATGCGTTCGAAGTAGGCGGCGCGGTAGCGGGGCCCGATGGTGCCGAGTGGGCCGTCGCCCCAGAACCCGAGCGGCATGGACGGGAACGGTGCCGTGCACACCAGTTCGCCCCGCTCTCCTGCTGCGAGCGCCACGCCGTCGTCGGAGAGCACGTCGACCGCCATGCCCAACGCTGCGCGCTCGTATCTCACCGGCATACACGGGACTGGTCGGGTCACCCGCCACGAAGCAGCCGCACAGGTCGGTTCCCCCCGAGATCGAAGCCAGGTGCAGCCCGTCGGCTCCTGTCGTGGGCGCGACAGCGTCGTAGACCCACTCGAACGACTCCGGCGACAGCGGCGACCCGGTCGACGCCAGGGTGCGCAGCGTCGACAGGTCGACCTCTGCGGCCGGGCGGAACCCCGACTGCTCGACCGACTCCAGGTACTTCGCCGAGACGCCCAGGAAGTCCAGGCGTTCCTGTTCGACCAGCTCCCACAGGCGCCGGGGCCCGCCGTGGAACGGGTTGCCGTCGTAGAGAACAGCGGTAGCGCCGCACGCCGGCACGGACATGAGCCAGTTCCACATCATCCAGCCACACGTCGTGAAGTAGGCGACGCGGTCGCCCGGGCGGATGTCGAGTTGTAGGCGGTGCTCCTTGAGGTGCTGGAGCAGGACCCCACCGCAGCGATGCACGATGCACTTGGGTACGCCGGTGGTGCCGGAGCTGAAGAGCACGTACCACGGGTGATCGAACGGCAACTGCTCGTAGCGGGGGGTTGCGCCGGTGTGCGGCGCAAGCCAGTCCTCCCAGGTGCTGACGGCCGTGTCGGCTCCGGCGAGCGGTGCCAGATCGGGCGCGTCGGCGAGGAACGGAACGACCACGAGCTGGCGCAGGCCCGCCATCGCTCCGACGATCCTGGCGAGCTCGGCTCGGCGGTCGAAGTCCTTGGATCCGTAGGTGTAGCCGTCCGCGGCGATCAGCACGGTCGGTTCGATCTGGCCGAACCGGTCGAGCACGCCGTCGGAACCGAAGTCCGGCGAACACGACGAGAACACCGCACCGACGGCCGCCGCACCGAGCATCGCGACGACGGTCTCGACCGTGTTCGGCATCCAGGCGGCCACCCGGTCACCCGGCTGCACACCGGCCTCGGTCAGAGCCGCGGCGACGCGGGCGACGTCGGCGACGCCATCACGGCGACTCAGCACCCGACGACGGCCCCGCTCGTCGACGGCCACCAGGAAGTCCTCGTCCGGACCGGGAGCACGCTCAGGGTCGGAGGTGCCGGCGAGGATCCGCTCCGCGACGTTCAGCGAGGTGCCGGGGAACCACTCGACGTCGAAGGGTCCGGCCTGCCCCGTCGCCACGCCTCGCCCCGCGAAAGCGGCGCCGGCCCGGGGGACGGACGGGAGCAGGTGGTCCCAAGCCGCGGACCAGAACCGGTCCGGCTGGGTCACGCTCCAGCGGTGCAGTTCGACGTAGTCGGGCTCGGCTCCGACCGAATCAGCGAATCGCCGAAGCTGGCTGGCGACTGACCGGGCGGCCGGTGGAACCCACAGCGGTTCTGACTCTGACACGCTCCCGCTTCTACCACGCCAAACCGCTGCTCCACCGTTCAGTCGATGGGCTGGCGCAGCACGTCCAGTGCTTCGTCGAGCGTCGCGGTCACCGGCGCCGTGAGCCGTGCTGCAACCCGGCGCTCCAGACTCTCGAGGTGATTGGCCAATGCACGCTCGAGCACCGAGCGGCCCTTGTCGGTGATCCCCAGGTACACGACGCGCCGGTCGGAGGGACACGCCAACCGCTGCACCATCTCGTCCTTCTCCAGGCGATCCGCCAGGCGGGTGACTCCGCCGGTGGTGAGCGACACAGCGCCCGCCAACTCCGACATGGTCAGCCGCGACTCCGGCGCGCGGGAGATTCGCAACAGGACCTCGAAGGTCTGGAGGCTGATCCCGTCGCTGTTCTGCAGATCGGCGTCGAGGTCGCGGGTCAGCTGTGCGTGAGCTTCGAGCAGCAGTCCGAAGGTGCGGATCCGGGGGTCGTCGACTCCGCACGGTTGTTCCACCTGCTCGGACCCTCGGAGGGTTGATGTGCTGCTCGCGGAGACCATCACCCGATCATACCGAAGAAACTGAGGGGTTAATAGTTGACAGCTCAGACACCGATCGGTAAGGTACTGCCCAGACAGCATCCCTACCCCTGAACCCAAAGGACCCAAGATGAGCGATCTCCCCGACCCCGGCGAGTACCAGATCGATCTGAGCCACACGCACGCCGGCTTCTCGGTGAAGCACTTCGGCCTCTCCAAGGTGAAGGGCGAGTTCACCGAGGTCTCTGGAACCGTCGTCATCGCCGACGAACCGGCCGAGTCGTACGTGCGGGCGACCATCTCGACCGCCTCGTTCAACTCACGCGACGAAGGCCGCGACGCCCACGTGCGCGGTGCCGACTTCCTCGACGTCGAATCCTTCCCGGAGATCACCTTCGTGTCGACCAACGTCAAGCCTGACGGCGACGACTGGGTGGTCAGCGGTGACCTGACGATCAAGGGCGTGACCCGAACCGTCGAACTGGCGACCGAGTTCGAGGGAGCGATAACCGATCCCTACGGCCTCGAGCGCATCGCGTTCTCCGCGTCGACCGAGATCGACCGGACCGACTTCGGCCTGGACTTCAACGCCGTGCTCGAGACCGGCGGAATGGTCGTCGGCAAGAAGGTCAAGATCGACCTCGAGGTCGAGGCGGTCGCACCGCAGGGCTGACCACCTCGGGGCCGGCATCCCCCCAGCCGATCCGAGTACGGGCCCGGACCGAGCGCACGTCGTTTCGGTCCGGGCCCGATCTCGCGTCAGAAGACGCGCCTGCGATCCTCCAGGTCGAGCCGGGGTCGGGCCGGGCCAGATGAGGGGGTCAGATGGCTGTCAGCTGGGGCCGACCGCGACCGCCGGGGCATCGGAGTGGACCTCGTCAGGGGCATCGTCGCGACTCGTCTCCACGACCGACGGGTCCGCCGATCGGGCGGCGTACTCCGTGTGGATGTGGTTCAGGAAACGTTCGACGTACTCCACCGTGTGCACAGCGCGGAAGCTGGGGAAGATCTCGAACGCGTGCTGTGCTCCACGCAACTCCGCGTAGACGACAGCCTGACGAGAGATCTGACGCAGGCGAGCCACGAAGCTGCGGGCGATCTCGACAGGGACGAGCACGTCCTTGTCGCCGTGGATCACGAACATCGGCGGAGCGTCCTCGGTGATCCGGTCGATCGGTGAGTAGGACGCCCACTTCTCCGGAGCGTCATCGAGCCCTACACCCATGACCACGTCAGCGATCAGCTGCACGAACATGGAGTCGTAGGCGCCGTCGCGGTTCGTCAGGTCGTAGACCCCGTAGAACGGGACCGCCGCCTGCAACGAAGTGTCCTCATCCTCGAAACCGGGCTGGAACTCCGGATCGTTCTGGGTCAGCGCCATCAGCGCGCACAGGTGACCGCCCGCGGAGCCTCCGGTCACCACGACGAAGTTCGGGTCGACGCCGTACTCCTCGGCGTGCTCACGGATCCAGACCAACGCACGCTTGCAGTCGATGAGATGGGTGGGGAACTTCGCACGGGGGCTGAGCTGGTAGTCGACGTTGAACCCGACCCACCCACACGATGCCAGGTGGTTCAGCAAGGGGATCCCCTGCTCGTTCTTGGAGCCGAGCACCCATGCGCCTCCATGGATCTGCAGCACCGCCGGGCGCAGCTCACCGGGAGCTGGATCGCCGAGCGGCATGTAGACGTCGAGCTTGAGCGACGGTGTCCCGGGCTGGCCCGGATCAGTCGAGGTGTATCGGATGTTCCGCGCACGTCGACGACGGCTGTTGCCGTTCAGCACCGGAAGGATCGCCCCCATCCGCAACGCCGCGGGGCGCTGCTCGAGCTCCCCGGACGGGATGAGGCTGCTCAACGCGGCGTCGTACTCCTCGCCCGACCGCCTTCCCTGGAGGATCAGGTTCACAGCGCCCACGGTCGCTCCAGCGCTCAGCACCAGGCCGGCGATGTCGCGCGCCCCAATGCCGGCCGAGCCGCGGCGGAGCCGACGGAGCTCCAGGGTGGTGCTGGCTGCCCAGGATGCGAGCATGGCCGGCGCGGCCTCGGTGGCCAGCCAGGAAGCGAAGAACGACGGGACCATGGCCACGGGGTTCATGGTCGGGCGGTAGGCGTTGGCGACCAGAGCCGAACGGACGATGCCCTGTCGGAGCAGCCGAGAGCCATTCTGTTCAGGTCCTGATTCACTGCTACGACTACGAGAGCGGGATCGAGCTGCCATGTCGATCGAGTCTTGTGCCCGGCGACGACGGCTACAACTCCCCCGCCGCGAACTTTCATCGCCGCGGACGCCGCATCCGCGGAAGAATGTCGGGCGCCGGATCCTCACACCGGCACGGAAGGACCACCGATGGAACGACTGTCCGGGATGGACGCCGCATTCCTCTACCTGGAGACCGACGCCGGCCACATGCACGTCGCCATGGTCGGCATCTACGACGTCGCCACCATGGCGGGCGGCTACTCGTTCGAGAGCTTCAAGCAGCACATAGCCGACAGGCTCCACGTCGTGGACCCGTTCCGCCGACGGCTCGTCGAGGTTCCGTTCCAGTTCCACCACCCCGTGTGGATCGAGGATCCCGACTTCGATCTCGACTACCACGTGCGACGCGTCACCTGCCCGGCCCCTGGTGGCCGGCGCGAGTTGGCAGAGGTCGCCGGTGAGATCGCGTCGGTCCCGCTCGACCGGACCCGCCCGCTGTGGGAGGCATGGATAGTCGAGGGTCTGAAGCACGACCGGATCGGCTTCATCGTCAAGGTCCACCACGCGGCGATCGACGGGTCCTCGGGCGCCGAGATCATGACCGCCCTCTACGACCTGTCACCCGACGCCGCGCCGGTGGAGCCTGCACCGCTGCCGACCGAGCGGGTACCCAACGATGTCGAGCTGATCTCCTACGCCGCCATGTCGAAGCTGCGCCGGGCGCGCGACGTGGTACCTCTGGTCTCGCGCACGGTCGGATCGGTCAGCGCCCTGGTCCGCAACGCGTTCGATGACAGCTCCAAGCACGGTGCTGTCCCGCTGACAGCTCCGCGCACGCCTTTCAACCAGTCGATCGGTTCACGACGGTCGGTGGCCTTTGCCCGGGTCCCGCTCGACGAGACCAAGGCGATCAAGGAGGCGCTGGGGGTGAAGGTGAACGATGTTGTCCTCGAGCTCTGCTCGGCGACGCTTCGCAGGTACCTCCAGCTCCACGACGCGCTGCCCGACGAGCCGCTGCTGGCAGTGTGCCCGGTCTCGGTCCGAACCGACGACGAGACGAATACGGGAGGCAACAAGGTCTCGGCGATGTTCGCCTCGCTCGCCACCGACCTGGACGACCCCAGAGCGCGCATCGACACGATCAGCGCCAGCACCGAAGGAGCCAAGGAGGACCACAACGCGATCGGTGCCCGCACGCTCACCGACTGGGCCGAGTGGGCGTCTCCGCGGACCTTCGGACTCGCGTCGAGGCTCTACAGCTCCATGAACCTGGCCAACCAGCACAGGCCGATCCACAACCTGGTCATATCGAACGTGCCTGGACCGCCGTTCCCCCTGTACCTGGCGGGCGCCGAGCTGGTCGCCGCCTACCCGATGGGACCGATCATGGACGGTGCCGGGCTCAACATCACTGTTCTGTCCTACCGGAACCACATCGACATCGGCTTCCTGGCCGACGCCGACCTGGTCCCCGACGTGTGGGAGGTCGCCGCGCAGGTGCGCCCGGCGTTCGACGAACTACGCGAGCTCGCCGGCCATTTCGACCCGACGATCGTCAAAGCACCCGCCCCTGTCACTCCGACCGCGACCAACGGCTCTCGGAGCAAGAAGAAGTCAGGTGCCGGTGCCGGCAAGGGCAGGTCGACATCCAAGGCGCGCACCAAGTCGTGACTGCTGTCACCCAATAGAGAACTTGTTCTAGTTTCAGCGGCGTGCCGTACAACCTCGCCGATCTGTTCGAACACACAGCGGACGCCGTGACTGACCGCGTCTGCGCGGTCGACGGCGACGTCCGGCTCACCTACCGGGAGCTCGACGAGCGGGCCAACCGGGTCGGCCACTACCTCGCCGAACAGGGTGTCGGAGCCGCGGATCACGTCGGCATCTACGCCCAGAACTCCCACCAGTGGCTCGAGGCGATGCTGGGCTGCCTCAAGATCCGTGCGGTTCCCGTCAACATCAACTACCGCTATGTCGAGGACGAGCTGTCGTACCTGATCGAGAACGCTCAGCTCGTGGCGTGCGTCTTCGACCAGGAGTACGCCGACCGTCTCGCCGCAGTCGCCGGGCGGTCCCCGGGTCTAGAGACGCTGATCCACATCGAGGACGGATCTGGCGCGGACACCTCGGCACTGGGCTCGGTGCCGTTCGAGGAGGCCCTCTCCCAGGGCTCGCCTGAGCGGGACTTCCCCGAGCGCTCGGGCGACGACATCTACGTCATCTACACCGGTGGAACCACCGGCATGCCCAAGGGCGTGATGTGGCGCCACGAGGACATCTTCTTCGCTCTCGGGCAGGGCATCGACGCCCTCACGGGCGAGCGGGTGGCCAGCGAGTACACCCGCGCCGAACAGGCCGCAGCCACCGAGAACCCTCTGGTCTTCTGCGTCATCCCACCGCTCATGCACGGGGCCGCGCAGATCGCGACGCTCAGCCAGTGGTTCCTCGGCAGCACGCTGATCATGGTCCGCAAGTTCGACGCCGAAGGTGTGTGGGACCTGTTCGAGAGCGAGGGCGTCAACTCGGTCCTGCTCACCGGTGACGCCATGGCTCGACCGCTGATGGACGCACTCGACGCCGAGCCCGACCGCTGGGACCTGTCGGCGCTCATCTCGGTGTCGTCCTCAGCGGCACTTTTCTCGCAGTCGCTCAAGGACCGCTACATGGAGCGGTTCCCCGACATCGTGCTGACTGACTCGGTCGGCTCGACCGAGTCCGGCTTCAACGGGCTGATGTATGCGAGCAAGGGCCAGAAGGCCGTCGGCGGCGGCCCGACCGTGGCCCCCGGCCGTGACGTCGTGATCCTCGACGACGACCTCCGGATCATCCCGCCCGGCGACACCCGTACCGGCAAGCTGGGTCGCGGCGGCAACATCCCGCTCGGCTACTTCAACGACCCGGCGAAGACCGCGGAGACGTTCGTGATCGCCGCCGACGGTCGACGCTACGCCGTCAGTGGCGATTCGGCGCAGTGGACCGATGAGGGACACCTGACGATGCTCGGCCGCGGCTCGGTCTCGATCAACTCGGGTGGCGAGAAGATCTTCCCCGAAGAGGTCGAGCAGGCGCTCAAGTCGCACCCGGCCGTGTTCGACTGCACGGTCGTCGGAGTAGCCGACGACCGCTGGGGCCAACGGGTCGCGGCCATCGTGCAGCTGAGCGATGACAGGACGTGCACGCTCGACGAGCTGATCGAGCACGCCCGCAAGCACATCGCCGGCTACAAGGTCCCTCGTGAGCTCCACGTGGTCGACCATATGGTCCGCTCGCCCGCAGGCAAGCCCGACTACCGGTGGGCGAAGGCGCTGGCGGAGTCCGGCGAGGCCCGCCGGGGCGACTGACGAGTCCGGGCTCCCGCCCGACCGGGGCGCCGCTTCGCGGACCAGCCCTCACGCCTGCAACAAGAAGTGCACGGCGAGCCCCACCATGAACAGCGCCGCCGCGAGCCGTAGTCGCGCAGTCGCCACCGCGCTCAGGGTCGAGCCGAGCACTCCGCCGAGCAGGACGAATCCTCCGTGGGCGATGAGTGACGCCAGGAACATCCCGACCGCCCAACCAGGTGTCCCGACACCGGCGGTTCCTGCGACGACGACGCTCGCGAACAACACGATCGTGACCGGGTTGACCATCGTCAGCCCGTAGAACGCACCTGCCAGCCGCGACCCGTTCAACCCGACGAAGGGTGCCGAGTTTGTAGGGGTCGGGGTGTCGCGCAGCGGGCGCATCTCGATGATCGCGGAGCGGGCCATCGCCGAGGCGATCCAGACCAGGACTCCCACAGCAGCGAGCACCATCAGGTGCTCGACCGGGGCCAGCACGGTGGCGATGGTCGCGCCCGCGATCGCAGCGATGACAGAGAAGGTGAGGTCGGCCGTGGCGACCCCGAGCGCTGCGGGCGCGGCACTCCGGACCCCACGCTCGAGTCCCTGGTCGAACAGCAGGACCGAGATCGGACCGAAGGCGATCATCATCGGAAGCCCGATCACCAGACCGAGCAGCACATTCGCGAACGTCATGGCCCGAGTATGGATGCGTATTGAGCGGCAGATGCAGGGTTCTCATGCGCTGATACGGTGGATCGCCGTGACTTCACCGCTGATCGATGCACTTGACCATGTGATCATCGGCGAGCTTCGCACCGAGGCCCGTCTGAGCTGGCGCGAGCTCGGCGAACGCATCGGGCTCGGGCCGACCGCGACCGCTGATCGGGTGAGGCGTCTCGAGAACCTCGGCGTTCTCCGCGGCTACCACGCCGAGGTCGACTTATCAGCGTTGGGCATGGGTCTCAGGGCGATCACCGAGCTCCGCCTGAACCCCGAGACGCCCTACGAGCACTTCGAGTCGCTCCTGCGAGACACGCCCGAGGTCCAGACCGCCTACCACGTGACCGGCAGCCTGGACTACGTGCTGATCCTGGCCTGTCCCGACGTGGCGGCGCTGGACCGGATCGTGTCGACCTGGCGCCGGGACGGCGGGGTGCTCGAGAGCTCGACCCGTATCCTCCTGCGTGAGGTCGACCTGGCCGGGCCGGCCGCCGGCTAGTCGGCGAGGGCCGCCTCGAGTCGGGCCTGGGCGGACTCCCACTGGGACAGAAGGTCACCCACCTCGGCCTCGGCCGCCTCGTGCGCGTCGGCGAGATCTCGCACCTTCTGGTGGTCGTCGTAGATCTCCGGGTCGGCGAGCTGCTCCGCGAGTGTCGTTGCCTGCGCCTCGAGTTTGGCGATCTTGCGCTCCAGACGCTGCACCGTGCTGCGCAGCTCCTTGGTCGCTCGCTGGCGGGTCTGGCGCTCCTCCGCGCTCAGCTTGCGGGTCTGTGCCTTGTTCTGCCGGCGCCTGTCCCCCTCCGTTGCATCGGGATCCCCTGCCGTTGCACCGGATCGGCCAGCCACCAGGGTCGACCCGCTGGGCGCAAGCACCTCCTCGTCGACCGAAGGGTGGTAGACGACAGAGCCGTCGCGGACCTCGACCAGTGCGTCGGCGACGGAACGGATCAGGTACCTGTCGTGTGTCACCAGCAGCACCGTGCCTGGATAGACGTTCAGCGCCTCCTCCAACACGTCGCAGCTCGGAAGGTCCAGATGGTTCGTCGGCTCGTCGAGAACCAGCAGGTTCACCGGGTCGACCATGATCCTTGCCAACGCCAGGCGCGTGCGTTCACCACCGGAGAGGTCGCCGACCTTGCGATCGACGGCGTCGCCGCGGAACCCGAAGCTGCCGAGCACGCTGCGCAGGTTCCGACCCTTCTCCTCGCCGACCGCTGCACGGAACTCCTCGAGGACCGTGCGATCGAACCGCAGAGCGTCGACCTGGTGCTGGGCGAACTCGGCGACGTCGACGTTGTTTCCCATGATCACCTCGCCGGCCATCGGCGCCAACTCGCCGAGCAGGAGCCGCAACAAGGTGGTCTTGCCAGCGCCGTTCGGGCCCACAAGCGCCAGCTTCTGGCCCCGTTCCACGACCAGGTCGATCTGCGACAGAACCGCCTGTCCATCGAACCCGACCGCGGCGTCGATCGCTTCGACGACCACCCGCGAGGATCGCTGCGGCTCAGGGAAGGAGAACCTGGCGACCAGCTCGGCGCGCGGCGGTGGCTGGAGTCGCTCGAGCTTCTCGAGTGCCTTGATCCTGCTCTGCACCTGACGGGACTTGGTCGCCTTGTAGCGGAAGCGCTCGATGAATCTCTCGGTGGAGGCAAGATGTCGTTGTTGCGCTGCTGCCGCCGCCTCGGCCGCGGCCAGACGCTCCTCGCGCTGGATGACGAACTCCTCGAACCCGCCGACGTACTCGATCGCGCGACCGTGGGCGACCTCGACCACACGCTGCGCGACCGCGTCTAGGAAGTCGCGGTCGTGGCTGACGAACAGGATCGCCCCGGGCCACTGGGCCAGGTGCTGCTCGAGCCACGAGACCGACTCGACGTCGAGGTGGTTGGTCGGTTCGTCGAGCACCAGCAGGTCCGGCGCCGACAGCATCAGTCGGGCCAGGGCGACCCGCATGCGCCAACCACCGGACAGCTCATGGACCGGTCGGTCCATCTCGGCATCACGGAACCCGAGTCCCGCCAGCACCCGCCGAGCCTCGGCCTCGACGCCGTAGCCACCCATGGTCTCGAAGCGGTGCTGGGCCTCGCCGTAGGCCTCGAGAGAGCGTTGATGCGCGTCCTCGTCCGGGTCCGAACCCTGGGGACCCGTCTCGGCGACGTCCTGTGCGAGCCGAGTGAGCTGGTCCTCGAGGTCCGTGACGTGAGCAGCTCCGCGGAGGACCTCCTGGATCACGCTGCCGTCGACCTGTTCGGTGAGCTCCTGGGGTAGGTAGCCGATGCGAGCGCCCTTGCCGATGTGGACCTCACCGGCGTCGGGCTGTTGGTCCCCGACGATGATCTCGAGCAGTGTCGTCTTGCCGACCCCGTTGCCGCCGACCAGCGCGACACGGCGCCCGGGGACCAGCTTGAAGGTGACGCCTTCGAAAAGGGTGCGCCCACCGAACGACTTCGTCAGGCCTGAGACGGTGATCATCGGCCCGGCAGGCTACCGGGCGGACAGCAGCTCCGATTCCGAACTGCTCAGGGCCGGCGCCAGAGGGCGAAGGGCAACACAGGTCCGGCACCCGCGTTGCGCAACCCCTCGGCGACCACCGTGGCGGTCCACCCCGAGCGATAGGTGTCGTCGATGAGCAGGCACGGACCCGCGGGCAGGACCTCGCCGTCGGCCCGGCCGAACTCGAACGCGTCCAACACGTTGGCCGCCTGGTTGCAGGAGTTGTCCATCCGCGGCCTGAGGTGGCGCGTCCTGGCGGGTCCGACGGACAGCGTCGACGATCTCCATGCGGCCGACGTCCGCGAGTCGACGGGCCAGTCCCCGCACCAGCTCTGGTCGGGTCCGCGACGGAACCCATGTGACCCAGGTCGGGCGCCGCCCCCAGGGCCAGGCTTTGAGCGCTGCCGCGACTGCTCGCAGCAGGTCCTCGTCCGGCGCGGAGTCGCGAAGCGCGAAGCGCTCTGCCAGCTCCTCTGACCATCCTGGGTCGCTCGCGAACGCGAGCGCTCGGCCCTCTTCGGCTCGCAGGTCAGGGGGGATGTTGCCGGAGCGGCCCTCGAGGCCGCGGGGCCACTGCTTGCGGGGATCGAGCACGACGGGCGCCGAGCGCACGAAGGCGAGCGCCTCGGCGGCGGCAGCGGCGTCGACCGCAGTCTCGATGCGCGTCCCGGTGCAGTTGTCGCACCGTCCACAATCGACAGCCTCGACGTCGTCGAGCTGCTCGCGCAGGAACCGGAGCCGGCACCCGGTGTGCTCCTGGTAGGAGACGCATCGCGGCCTGCTCGGCCGCGCGCGGGCCTCTGCGAGCTGCGCATACCGCTCGGAGTCGTAGGCCCAGGGGAGATCCGAGAGGGACCAGCTGCTGCCGTCACGGGTCACCGCTCCCTCGACGTCGAGGACCTTGAGCAACGCCTCGAGGCGGCCCCGGCGCAGGTTGACCATCGACTCGAGCTCCGTGAGCGCGACGGGCCCGGCGGTCCTCAGCGCCTGGAGGACCTCGACTACGGCGCCCTCGGGCGGCATGGCCGTTGCGTCGAAGTACGACCAGACGTCGCTGCTCCGCTCGGGTGGGCATCAGGACGACCTGTGCGTCGACGCTGCCGCGACCCGCCCGGCCCACCTGCTGGTAGTACGCGATCGGCGATGACGGCGAACCGACGTGGACCACATAGGAAAGGTTCGGATTGTCGTAGCCCATGCCCAGAGCAGACGTGGCTACGACGCACGACAACGTTCCTCGGTCGAGCGCTGCCTCGATCCGTTCCCTCTCATCGGACGCCGTGGCCCCGGTGTAGGCAGCGGCCGCGACACCAGCGCGCTCGAGGAACTCCGCCGTCCGCTCGGCCTCGGAGACGGTCAGGCAGTAGACGAGACCCGGCCCACCGTGGGCGCGGGCCCACCCGGCGAGCCAGGCCAGGCGTTCGGCGGGCGGTGCCCAGGTGCGCCACTGACAGGTGCAGGCTCGGCCTGTCGAGCGATCCTCGCAGTGTGAGCGTCCGGTCGCCGATCTGGGTGGCCAGGTCCGCGCTAGACCCGCTCGTTGGCGGTCGCCGTGGCGGCGAGCACGGGTACCGTCGGGTCGAGCCCGCCCAGGACATCGGCTATGCGGCGGTAGTCGGGCCGGAAGTCGTGGCCCCAGTCCGAGATGCAGTGCGCCTCGTCGACGACGAGCATGCCCACCGCCCCGGTGAGCGACGCCAGCACCTCGGTACGGAACCGCGGGTTGTTCAGTCGCTCCGGTGAGATCAGCAGCACGTCGACCAGGTCGGCCTCGATCTCGGCCTCGATCTCGGTGCCAGTCGTCGATGTTCGACGAGTTGATGGTGGCGGCACGGATACCCGGCCGTGGAGGCGGCACGCGACCTGGTTGCGCATGAGGGCGAGCAGCGGCGAGACCACCAGGGTCGGGCCCGCGCCCGACTCGCGCGGAGCAGTCGCGTGGCGATCCAGTACACCGCCGACTTGCCCCACCCGGTCGCCTGCACGAGCAGCACCCGCCGCTGGTGGGTGACCAGCGCGTCGATGGCGACGAGTTGGTCCGGGCGCAGCACGGCGGACCCCCCAGCCAACTCCGCCAGCACTTCCCCGGCGACGGCCGCCAGGTCGACTCCCGGGGCAGGCAGGTCGGGTGAGGCGGGTGGCGATGAGGAGGCGGGTTGAGACGGCACGGAAGACGAGCTCACGGACTTCATCGTTGCACTTGCGTCGGACACCGTCAGCGGGCGCGCGGCCCTCTGAGGCGCTGAGGAGCGCACATCGCTGCATCCGCTGACCCCGACGATCTAGGGTGCGCCCGTGCACGGAACTCGTGGTTCTCTTGCAGCGGACTCTTCCAAAGCACGAATCACTTGCAATAGTGTCCGATCACCACGGATTCGATCGTCACGGGGGGCGTCGACGCATGGGTGAATCATCACCGACCAGCACGCCGTCCGGCGCCTCTGCGGCCGTCGAGCCGGTCATCCGGCTCGATGACGTCTCCAAGCGGTTCGGCGACTACGTCGCGGTCGAATCGGCCAACTTCGACCATCGGCGAGGGCGAGTTCTTCTCGATGCTCGGACCGTCGGGCTGCGGCAAGACCACGACGTTGCGGATGATCGCCGGGTTCGAGCAGCCCACCGGCGGGCGCGATCCTGCTCGACGGGCGTCGACGTCTCGCACGACCCCGCCCTACAAGCGCGACGTCAACACCGTGTTCCAGAACTACGCGCTGTTCCCCCACATGAACGTGTTCGACAACGTCGCCTACGGGCTGCGCAACCGCAGGACATCCGAGTCCGAGGTCCGTACGCCGGGTCGGCGAGACTGCTCGAGGTGGTGCGCCTGCCCGACATGGCGAACCGCCGACCCAACCAGCTCTCGGGCGGCCAGCAGCAGCGCGTCGCCCTGGCCCGGGCCTTGGTGAACCTGCCCAAGCGCGCTCCTGCTCGACGAGCCGCTCGGCGCGCTCGACCTGAAGCTGCGACAGGTCGATGCAGCTCGAGCTCAAGCGCATCCAGCGCGAGGTAGGCATCACCTTCATCTTCGTCACCCACGACCAGGAAGAGGCGCTGACCATGTCGGACCGCATCGCGGTCATGACACAGGGGCGGGTCGACCAGATCGGCACGCCCGACCGAGATCTACCACCGACCGGCCACCGTGTTCGTCGCCGGCTTCATCGGGACCGCCAACCTCCTGCCCGTCACCGTGCGCTCGCCAGAACGGCGACCAGGTCACCGTGGATTCGAGGACGGGCAACCAGTTCCAGGTACCTGCCGGGGGGCACGAGCACGCTGACGGATCAGAGGCGACGCTCATGGTGCGACCCGAACGACTCGTACCCGCCGGAGCGCCCCTGCACGGCGACACCCCCGCAGGGAGACTCGCAGTGCACGGTCACGAGCATGGTGTTCCAGGGTCCCGTCGTTCGCTGCCAGGTACGCGACCGTCACCGGAACGGACCTCGTCGCTCACCTCGGCCCCGAGGACGACCCCGGCGCCATCAGCGTCGGGTCACCGATCACCATGACCTGGGCCTACGAGGTGCGCCTATCTGGTACCCGAGGCCATCGCCGCCGACATGGCCGGCGTCAGCCAGGCCGACGATGCCCTGGCGTCCTGAACCACCGACCCGACACCGAGGAGCAGACCATGGCCAACCGCAGTGACACGGCGACAGTTCATGACCCGGACCGGACTGGCGGTGGGTGGCGTGGTCCTCACCCCGTCAGATCCTCGCTGCCTGCGGAGGTGACGACGGCGGCGAAGGAGGCCGCGGGGAGAGCACCGACGGCGTGTACTTCGAGCAACTGGCCGGAGTACATCGACACCGCCGAGGACGGCTCGGTCGACGGCCCCGGTACGACTCTTGCGAACTTCACCGAGCAGACGGGCATCTCGATCAAGTACACCGAGGATGTACAACGACAACAACGAGTACTTCGCGAAGATCCAGCCCCTGCTCTCACAGGGCAAGGCGATCGCTCCCAACGTGCTAGCCCCCACGTACTGGATGGCTGCTCGACTCATCAACCTGGGCTGGGTGGAGAAGCTCCCTCTTCGACAAGATCCCGAACTCGTCGAACCTGGTGACGAGCCTCCAGAAGCCGCCGTCGGACCCGACGGGCGAGTACTCGCTCCCGTGGCAGGCCGGTACGGCAGGAATCGCCTACAACATCAACGCTGACCGGCGGCAAGGAGCTGACGTCGGTCGCGGACCTGTGGGATCCGTCCCTCAAGGGCAAGGTCTCCGCACTGACCGAGATGCGCGACACCATCGGCATCATCGCCCTGTCCGAGGGCATCGACATCTCGACAGCGAACACGCTCGAGGACTACCAACCAGCCTTCGACACGCTGCAGGAGCAGGTCGACAGCGGTCAGATACGCCAGTTCACCGGCAACGAGTACGTCGGCCCCCTCGAAGACGGCACGCTCGCGGCGTGCTTCGCCTGGTCCGGCGACGTGCTGGGCATCGAACAACCCCGACATCCGCTACGTGGTCCCGGACTCCGGGGGCACCCTGTGGTTCGACACGATGATCATCCCCAAGGGCGCCTCGGGAGCGGAGGACGTCGCCGAGTGGATCAACTTCGTCTACGACCCCGTGAACGCCGCGCAGATCACCGCCGCGGTGCAGTTCATCTCACCGGTCCAGGGTGTCCAGGAGGAGCTGCGCAAGATGGGCGGTGACGCGGCGGCGCTCGCCGACAGCCCGTACCTGTTCCCCGACGAGGCGACCCAGGAACGGCTCCACACCTTCGCGAACCTCAGCGACGAGGAGGAGGCGAAGATGGACGAGGAGTTCTCGACCATCTCAGGAGCCTGAGCCGAAGCAGCCAGACAGACCAACGGGAAACGATCCGACAGAGGGGGATAGAGCGATGGCGGACGCTGCCGAGGACAAGGCGCTACGCAAGGGCAGATGGGCCCCACTGGGGATGCTCAGCCCCGGTGTCATCTGGTTGCTGCTGTTCTTCCTGGTTCCAGTCCTGACCCTGGTCAAGGCCTCGCTCTCGACCAAGCCCAGCCGCTTCGCGAACCCGGAGTTCGACTGGGCCTGGTCCAACTTCACCTCGGCCTTCAGCGAGTACGGCGACGAGTTCGTCCGCTCGTTCGTCTACGCAGGAACCGCGACGGTGCTAGCGATCCTCATCGGCTACCCGCTGGCCTACTGGATCGCCACCCAGGGCGGACGGCACCGGAACCTGCTGATCGGTCTGGTCGTCGTGCCGTTCTTCACCAGCTACCTGATCCGCACGATCGCCTGGACTTCGATCCTGCGCGACGACGGACCCGCGGTGAGCATGCTCCAGCTGCTGCCGTGGATCGGCGAGGACGGGCGGATCCTGGCGACTCCGTGGGCAGTTATCGGGGGACTCACCTACAACTTCATATCGTTCATGATCCTGCCGATCTACGTGAGCCTGGAGAAGATCGACTTCCGGCTCACCGAGGCCGCAGCGGACCTGGGGTCGACCCCGTGGAGGGCCTTCCGCAAGGTCGTCCTGCCTCTGTCGCTGCCCGGAGTGTTCGCCGGCAGTCTGCTGGTGTTCATTCCCGCAGCGGGCGACTACCTGAACAACCGCTACCTGGGGTCGGCCAAGACCTCGATGATCGGCACCGTCGTACAGAACCAGTTCCTGGTCCAGGTGGACTTTCCCCAGGCGGCCGCCCTGTCGATCGTGCTGATGGTGATCATCACGACGATGGTCCTCATCTACTCCAAGTTCCTGGGCACCGAAGGGCTCGCAGTATGAAGGCCGTGCGACCCGGCCTCCGGAGGTGGTCGACCCCATGACGATGTCCGAAGGTGCCGCCCCACCTGTGTTCGTCGAAGTCGACAGCCTCGGCTCCGGTTCGGGTTCCGCCAAGGCCGAACGTGTCGGCAGCCCCTGGCCGAGACGTCTGCTCACCGCCTTCGCGGTGCTCACGTACCTATGGCTGTTCGCACCGCTGATCAACATCGTCGTCTTCACGTTCAACGAGCCGCGGGGGCGCCGGAACCTGGCGTGGAACAAGTTCACCCTGGACAACTGGGCTCAGCCGTTCAGCGACGCCGACCTGACAAGCGCCTTCATGAAGAGCCTGGTCGTGGCCGCCATCTCGGTCACCGTCGCACTCGTGTTCGGATCGCTCATCGCAATCGCCCTGGCCCGCTATCGGTTCACCGGGTCGAAGGTCACCGAGATCTTCCTCGTGCTTCCCCTCACCACTCCCGAGATCGTCCTCGGTGCTTCGCTCTACCAGTTGTTCCTGGGCCAGGAGGTGACGTTGGGGTTCTCCACGATCATCATCGCCCACATCATGTTCTGCGTGAGCTTCGTCGCTCTCACCGTCAAGGCCCGGGTCAGGGGATTCGACTGGACCCTGGAGGACGCTTCGATGGACCTGGGCTCGGGTCCGTGGCGAACCTTCCGCAAGGTGACCTTCCCGCTGATCCTCCCGGGCATCATGGCCGCAGCCCTGCTGAGCTTCGCCCTGTCGCTCGACGACTACATCATCACCGACTTCACCAAGGGCGAGTACATAACCTTCCCGATCCACGTGAACAACGCGTTTCGCATCGCCTTCCCACCCCAGGTGAACGTGCTGGCCACGATCGTCCTGGTGGTGAGTGTGCTGTTGCTCGTCCTGTCCTCCGCTCGGGGCGACAGGGGCAGCGTCGCACGCTGAGCCGCTCCGCTGGCCCTCAGGCGTTTACGGCCTCGGCAGCTGTCGCCTTAGCCCAGCGGTAGTCGGCCTTGCCCGAGGGTGAGCGGACCACCTCATCGACCAGGACCAGCTCGCGGGGGATCTTGTAGCCGGCGAGCTTCCCCCGGCAGTGTTCGTCGAGCTCGTCGAGCGTGACTCTCGAGCCGGACGTGGGCTGGACCACTGCGGTGACCCGTTCGCCCCAGCGTTCGTCAGATACACCCACGACGAGCACGTCATAGACGGCCGGGTGGGCCTTGAGCACGCCTTCGACCTCTTCCGGGTAGACCTTCTCGCCGCCGGTGTTGATGCTCAGCGAGCCCCGGCCGAGCAGTATCACGGCGCCGTCCGCGGCCACCGTGGCCATGTCGCCGGGCAGCACGTAGCGGGTACCCGCCATCTCGATGAAGGTCTCGACGGTCTTCTCGGGCGCGTTGTGGTAGCGAAGCGGGATGTAGCCCGTGTGGGCTATCCGCCCGACCGTGCCCGAGCCCGGCTCCACCAGCTGACCGGATTCGTCGATCACGACCGTGCCGGCTTCGACGTTGTCGAACTTGGTGACGTCGCCGGCGTCCTCGCCCGGCGCGAGCCGCCTGGACCCCTGTATTCCCGTCTCCGACGACCCGAACCCATCGGCGAGCATGGCGTTTGGTGCGATCTCGCGCAGGCGGTCACGCAGCGACGGTGCCAGTGGCGCCCCGCCGTTGGACAGCGAGTACATGGTCGAGATGTCGAAAGGCCCATCGCTGTCCCAGGCATCCACGAGAGGACGCGCCATCGCATCTCCCACGACGGTCATCACGGCGACCTTCTCGCGTGCGACCGTCTCCCAGATCTTGACCGCGTCGAACGGCCCGCTGTGCAGCACGACCTTGGCTCCACACAGCAACCACATGAGTGACACCCACTGGGCGGCAGCGTGCATGAGCGGCGCGAGCGCGAAGAAGACGAAGTCGAAGTCGATGATCCGCTCCAGGTTCTCCTCGGGCGAGCTCACCGGCCCCGAGAGACGCAACGGGTCACCGCCACCGATGCACCCGAAGAAGGCGTCACGCATCTGCCACACGACACCCTTGGGCATGCCCGTGGTGCCGCCCGTGTAGAGGACGTACAGGTCGTCGTCCCCGCGCCCTTCGACGACGGGCCGGGTGTCGGACGACCTGGCGAGAGCGATCTCGTAGTCGACGGGGTCCGGCACCCCGGTATCGCTCAGGTCCGCTCCAGTTGCGCCCACCACCAACGTGTGGCGCAGCGCCGGGACCGACGAGGCGACCAGAGCAACACGCTCGACGAAGTCGGCATCGCACAGGAGTGCGATGCATCCTGAGTCGCTCAGGAGGTAACGGAGCTCCTCGGCCACGTACCGGTAGTTGATGTTGACCGGAACGGCACGCAGCTTGAAGCAGGCGAGCAGGGCCTCGATGTACTCGGTGCCGTTGGACAGGTAGCAGCCGACGAAGTCCCCCGGTCCGATGCCATTGGCGTCGAGGTGGTTGGCCAGCCTGTTGGCGCGCTCCTCCAGCTGCGCGTAGGTGAGCCGACGATCACCGCACACCAGTGCTTCACGTTCGCCGACACGGTCAGCGACGGCTTCCCACTGGTCGGCCAGGTTGTAGGTAAGGCGTTCCCCCATGGCCCAAGACGGTAGTCGGCGCGCCACGGGGCGTCGTGGCCGACGCCAGCACCACTCGGCGAACCCGGGTGGCGAATTGCTCAACACCGCCATGTCGGTGCCGACAGATCCTCATGGAGCACGCAGGACGCGCTCCATCTGTCCCATGGAGACGAGATGACTGACCAGACCCCCACCTCCAACGACGACACGGCCGTCGATGACACGGCCATCGATGACGCGTCGATCGATGCCTACGAGGACCGATCCGGCCCGGGTCGAGGCATCTCCTCGATGCGCGGTGGCGTGGCGATGATGCTCGTCGGCGCCCTGGTGCTGCTCGTCGGGATGCTCTCCACCACCTCATCGCACGGCGGAGGCGGCACCTGCCCCGAGGGAACCCAGCTCGTAGCGAAGTTCGAGTGGAGAGGGAGCGGCTACGTGTTCGCCAGCGGGACCAACGGCGTGGTGCAGATCACCCATGCCTCCCAGGTCGGCGGCAAGTGGACCTCGACCAAGCCGATCTCGGCGATCGTCGTCAAGGGCGGCCCGGGGTCCAAGACCTCGACCCTGACCCCTCCCACCAAGTCGGGCACCTTCTCCAACGAGGGCTTGCGCGATGGCCGCCACACGCCTGGGATCTCGAACATCCAGTTCTGCGAGAACAAGCCGCCGGTCACCACGACCGTCAAGCCCACGACCACGGTGAAGCCCACGACGACGGTGAAGCCCACGACGACGGTGAAGCCCACGACGACCACCACCGAGGCCACCACCACCACCGAGGCCACCACCACCACCGAGGCCACCACCACCACCGAGGCCACCACCACCACCGAGGCCACCACCACCACCGAGGCCACCACCACCACCGAGGCCACCACCACCACCGAGGCCACCACCACGACCGAGGCCACGACCACCACCGTTGCGCCGACGTCGACGACCACCGGCTCGAGCACCACGTCGTCGACCTCGTCGACCTCGTCGAGCACCACCACCCCTGAGGTGGCTGGAGAGGTCGTGGTCCAGACGAGCATCACCCCTGACGACGCCGCAGTCGCCAGCAGCGGTGCCAGCAAGGCGCTCGCCTACACCGGCGCCAGCTCGGTACCCATGGTGATCATCGGCACGGTGCTGTTGCTCGCCGGTGCGACCATCGCCCTGGTCGCACGGTCCCGTCAGCGTCAGGCAGAGGCCTGATCACCGACGAACATCGTCATCACCTGGCGAAGCGCCTCGGCCATCCGGCCGGGGCGCTCGCCGCGTGCATGACCATCGCGCTCGCCGTTGCTGCTGTCGCACTAGCCCAGCCAGGTCGACTCTGGCTCGGCATCGCGATCGCGGTGACGCTGGCGTGGGGGTCGGCTCCCTGTCTGCTCGCTCTCGCCACCCGCAAGCCGGCGACCGGGTCCCGGAGCTCCAAGGAGCCGCCCGCGAGAGACCTACATCCAGACGGGGACCAGGCCGCGTGTACCTTCACGACTTTCGTACGTCTCGGCGATGAACCCGTCGAGATAGCCCGATCGACCGTGGCGCTGGCCCGCCGTGCAGGTCCGACGGTGATCGTCAGCGACGAGCGGGAGGTTCCCGATGAGCTCGCGGTCGAGGCAGACCGGATCCACCGCGGCGCGACGGTCAACGAAGCGATCAGAGAGGCGGCGGGATCGACCGACACCGACGCGGTGCTGATCGTCTCGGCGCGCGCTGTTCCCAACGGCGAAGGGTGCGTGCGAGCAGCCTCTCTGCTCGACGAAGGGACCGGATGGGTCCTGGGCACCTCCAGACCCTTCAACCGCGACAGATACGCGTCCGACCAGCGCGAGCTGCTCGACTCGGTCCTTCGGCGGCGTGCCGGCAACCACGGGGTCGACCTGTGGGAGAACGACGCGACCCTGGTACGAACAGACCTGCTCGCGTCGCATCGGATCGAGCCGGGCAGGGTCTGGGGAGAGTGGCTGCGTGACCGCCGAGCGAACGGATTGCAGGGGCGCCAGGTGGACGAGTCCCTCTCGGTGCGCGCCGCGCCGGTCGCTGCCGACGGCTACTGGCCCGACGCACTCGCCCGCCAACGCGGCGCAGCGGTCGATGCAGTCGGTGCCACCTCGCGCGGCCCGCTCCGCTCACGCGCCCTGGCGATGCTCCTGCTCGCCCGGGAGCTGTATGCCTACCCGCTGATCGTCTGGCTCCTGCTTCCAGCCCTGATGGGCCCCACCGCTGCGTTCGGAGGGGCGACGTTCGCCTTCGCTGTTGCGGTGATCACAGCCGCGTGCCTGCGCTGGTGGTCGGTACGCGCGATGTGCGGTGTGCCGACTTCTGCACGTGCCGACGCACTGGCCGCGGTGTACCACGCGCCGGGTTCGCTCGCATCGCTCGGCGCGGTCGCCCGGCGGCGGATCACGCCGCTGCGCAAGCGCGGCTCGAACAGGCCTCTGGTCTGGGCTGCTCTGGCGCTGACCGCGGTCGCAGCCCTGGGGCTGGTACGCAACGAGCCCGGCCGTTCCGCCTCACGGCTGGCCGTGGGACTGAGCCTCGTCATGCTCGCGGCTCTGTGGGCGTTCACCGTCCGGTCGCTGGTAGAGCGCAACTGGAGCCGCACCAGCTACCGGATCCGACTCGTACGCCCAGCCAGGGTGGACGGTATCGACGCGACGACGATCGACGGCTCGCCAGGCGGCGTGGCCGTCGTCGGCCGGTTCCGCCTCCGACGCCTTTCACGTGGGCGCCGAGGTGACGGTGCGGCTGGACCTGGACGACGGCGAGGTGGTCGAGGTCCCGGCGGTCATAGCCGCACGCCGGCGACGCCAACGTGGTGACCTACTGGGACTCGAGCTGCACACCGGTTCAGCGGCGCTCGACCCGTGGAGCGCTCAGCTCCTGCGGGCAGCCGAGGAACCGTCGACGGGGCCGTCGTCGTCGGTCGCACTGGACCGCAGCACGGCCCGCTCCCGCGGGGCAGCCGTCCTGGACAAGGTGGTCGTCGGAGCCGTCGTCGCAGTATCGATGGCAGTGGCAGCCGCGCTGGTCCTCGTGCTGTTGGGGTTCCGCCCACTCGTGGTGCGCAGCGGTTCCATGATCCCGACGTACCAGATCGGTGACATCGTCCTGGTCGAGCAGATTCCGGCGCCAGAGCTCAGCGACGGCGACGTGGTCAGCCTCGAGTACTTCCCGGAGTTCGGCGAGAGCATGACCCATCGGGTCCTGTCTGCTCAGGTCCTCCAGGATGGCGTCCAGGTCGAGACACGCGGAGACGCCAACGAAACGAGCGAGCACTGGAGCGTTCCCGCCGACGCTTACGTCGGCCGGGTCGTCGCACGCATCCCTGCGCTAGGCGCGCCGGCGACGATGGTTCGCAACGCGGCTGGACCGGCGGTTCTGGCGGTCGTGATCGTCGCCCTGGTCGTGGTTCTCGTCCTCCGCGGACAACGCACGCGACCTCAGGACGATTCGGATCAGGATGCTCCTGCTCCGGACGCTGCGACCCGGGGCACGGCAAGCGAGGTGCTCTGAGGCGTGACCCGCTGGGTGTTGGTTCGCTGGACCAGGCCGATTCCGTCGGACACCGAGGCGGTGTTGGCACAGCCTCCGTCCTGGTGCGACTGGTAGTTGACCTGCACCCGCTGGAGCTCGTGGTCGCCATCCCGGGTGTGCGCTGTGGGGGCCGACCAACGGACCGCGACGGTGGGATCGTCGCAGCGGGCGAACACCTCGGACCACATGGTCGCCGCCACGATCCGATCCCCGGGCAGGTACAGATCGCGTACGACGGTGAGCTCGCCGGTCTCCGTGTCACGCACCGAGCCCCGCCAGTACATCGCCGGCGCTGCATCAGGTGGGCCGTCGGAGCCCTCGGCACCGCCGTCGACGAGCTCGATCGACAGACGGTACCGACGACCCGCCAGCCACACGAAGTCCCTGGTGTTGGGATTGGAGGTGGCCGACGGGAGTAAGGACACGGACCCGTCGAGCTCGCCCCCCGAGGAGTGGTAGCCACCCCAGTTGACCGCGGTGGAGTCCGGGTGGGAGGGATGCCACTGCAGACCCAGGTGCGCCCCACCGACCCTCCCGCCAGCCGTCGCGACGTCGGCCTGGAGCGCCCAGAAGTACAAGCGCGGGACTACCGGCGGCTCCAGCACCTCGAGCACGACCGAAACCGCGCAGCACGGTCCTGGTAGCGCCCAACCCAGGTGGAACGACGATGCTCCGTTCGCCGAAGGTGGCTTGCCTGACACCCGGGCGCCATGGGTCCTCGCGCTCCGATCGTCACTGAACGACGACCTCCACCAGCCGCGCAGGCTCACAGCCACTCCTCGTACACGGGTCGGTCGCCAGCTCGCAGTGCCACCGGGGCAGCTTCGCGTCCTGACACAGCTCGCACAACGAGCCCGCCCGACCAGAGCCAAGGAGGAATCGGGGGTGGACAGGGCCGGGTCGACCATGCGGACGAACTGGAACACGTTCCAGTTCGCGGCCCTACGATGGGCGGATGGCCATGCCGACGAACGTCGCGATCATCGACACGATGATCGGTTTCCCCAGCACCGACCGCCGCGAGATCTACAAGTTCCTCGCGCCGAGCCTGCGAGACAGCGAGTCCATCGAAGACTTCAAGATGCCTGCGCAGTACATGTTCAAGGACATCCCCGGCGAGATCGACGAGGGGGTGGACCCGGTCGCGGTGACCCTGGACAACATGGACCGCTACGGGGTCGAGAAGGGCCTCATCAACGTCGGCTCCACCGTGCGCGAGGAACCTCGCCGGGCCATCCGCGAACACCCCGGGCGTTTCCTGGGCATGGTCGACGTCGACCCGCGTGAAGGCATGGATGCAGTACGCAAGATCCGCCAGTACCACGACGAGTACGGCATCGTGGCGGTGTCGAGCTTCCCGGCCGGCTACATGACACCCATCAACGCGGCCGCCTACTACCCCGTGTACGCGACGTGCGTGGAGCTCGGTCTGCCGATCTTCCTCACCGCAGGCGTACCGGGCCCACGGGTTCCCCTCGCGGCCCAGAAGGTGGAGCTGCTCGATGAGATCTGCTGGTTCTTCCCGGAGCTGAAGGTCGTCATGCGTCACGGGGCCGACCCGTGGACCGAACTGGCGGTCAAGCTGATGCTCAAGTGGCCCAACCTCTACTACTCGACTTCTGCCTTCGCCCCCAAGCACTATCCCGAGGCGATCATCCGCTACGCGAACACCCGCGGGGCCGACAAGATCATCTACGCGGGCTACTTCCCCGCCGGGCTGACCTATGACCGGATCATGTCCGAGATGCCGAACGTGGCCTTCAAGGACGATGTCTGGCCGAAGTTCCTGCGTGAGAACGCTCTCTCAGTCCTGGGACTGACCGGCTGACCGGCTGACCGGCCGGCTCAGGTACCGACCGGGGAGCTCTCCCCGCTGACACCGGGACCCGGCCGTCCGTACCTTCGAGCCCATGACGCTGCTCGGTTCGGACGTCGACGAGCTCCGGGCCCTTGCGAACTCCTTGCGACGCGGCCACCGAGAGCTCGCACTGATAGAGGCCCGTTGGTCCCGAAGGGGCTCATCGGTTCCGTGGTGGGGTCCCGATGCCGCGCGCTTCGACCGCGAGTGGACCGGCCGGCACAGGCCACAGATAGCGTCCGTCGCCGGGTCGCTCACGCGTCTCGCCGACGAGCTCGACCGCCACGTCGGCGAGCAGACGAAGGCGTCCGCCGCCGCGGGACCGCCTGCTCCGCCAGGCAGACCGAACGCTGCGAGCGTCGACCGCCACGAACCACACAGCCCCCTCCTGGCGCCGCTCAGCGAGCAACGGTACGCGGGCACCTTCGACGTCCGCATCGGCCTGGCGCTGCTGAGCACCACGGGCGAGCTGACCATCGCCGATCTGGGACAGGGCAGACGGCGCGTCACCTGGAGCGAAGGCGCCGGTGTCGGCGCCACCGGCAGCGTCGGCGCATCCGCCGAGGTATCAGTCGGCGGCGCGCACGGCACGACCGGCGGCCCGAACGGAGCCACCGCCGTGATCAGCGGACGGCTGGCTACGGTCAAGCGCGAGTCCTGGGAGGTCGCAGCAGACGATGTCGACGACCTCCTCGCCCGCCTGGTGCTCGACCGAGCGGCACAGGAGGCGACGGGCATCCAGCGGCCGCTGAACAGGCTCGCTTCCGGACTCGACCTCGTAGTGGAAGCGGCGACCGGCGTGGATCCCGGGTTCGACGTCGGTGCCGCCGCTCTCACCCCTCCCCGACCGACTCGCACCGAGCAGTTGGTCGAGCTCGACCTGTTCGCCGGTGGAGGACTCGGTACGTCAGCCGTCATGGGCCTGGGCGCCCGGGGAACCACCGGCTCGACCGTGCGCGTCGGCGTCGGCCGCGGTGAAGGCGCCAGCACCCGCATCGTCGAGCTGCGGGGGGCCACGAACCTCTCGGCAGCTGCCACGATGCTGCGCCGGCTCACCGGTTCGTTGCCCCTCGAGTTCCAGTCAGCCGCCACGCTGCGCGTGGAGCAGTCCACCGCAGCACCAGATCGCCTGACGGTGAGGGCTTCGACGACCGAGGGCGACACCGTCCGCGACCTGGTCGCCGTGGTTCACCTTGATGGGTCCGACACCGAGCGGGCAGAGTCGGCATTGCAGGCCTCGATCGACGCCGCACGCCGCGGCGATCCAGGTGCCGCTACCAGACTGCTCGAACTCGCAGATGTGCGCCCGGCTCGGATCGAGGTCGCTTCGGCGACCGGCACGATCGGCGGACACAGCGCAAGGGCGAGCGCGTCGGCGGCGGTCGGTGTAGGAGGTGGGGTGACGGTGCGCGGCAGTGCCGTCCAGGTCGAACGCCGACCCGACCGACGGTGATGCCCGCTCAGACCAGCAGGCGCCTGCTGGCCGTCTCGAGCTTCGCAACGATGCCCTCGGAGGCGTGGACACCTGAGATCCACGAGACGAGAGCCGCCATCCAGACGTCGGACAGCAGGTCGATCGACCTGGTCAGCTCGTCGACCTCGGCATCGTCGATCGACTCGGGTGCCCGCTCGCCGACCCCGACAACACCAACCGTTTGCCCAGCAACGTCTACGGCCGCTCCCTGGCGCCCGTCCCCGTGGTCGACCTCGGCTCCTACGCCCAGGGCATCGCTGATGATCCTGCGCATCATCGAGCGGGTCCGCAGTACCGCCGGAAGGATGTCCTCGTTGCCAGACACCAGGGCGCGGATCATGGCGATCGTCAGGTCGGGTTCACGCTGGAGGGCCCGATTGGCCCGCTTGAGAACGTCGATCACCCGCTCGACCGGGTCGTCGCCCCGGGCTGGTCGAACCGACAGGCGGTCGGCCAGGCTCTCGATGTCGGCGACCATCACCGACACCAACAGGAACTCCTTGGACGGGAAGTACCTGTAGAGGGTTCCGAGCGCGACATCCGAACGCTGAGCGACCTCGCGCATCTGCACTGCGTCCCAGCCTCCCTCCCTGGCCAGCTCGGTGGTTGCGCTCAACATGCGATCGCGGCGCTCGGTCTGTGACGCAGTCAGCGCCGTGGCTCGATCGGACACGGCCAGGAGCTTACGAGAACGCGTTCCAGTTCTGCGCGGACGGGTCCTCGTCGATCCCACCGCCGGTCAAGTCGCTCCAAGCGCTGACCGGCCCGGCAACTGCCACCAGGTCGTCGATGTCGCCGGTCAGCACCGGCACGTCGTCGATCCGCACGACATCGCTCTTCAGGTGCTCAGCCAGCAACGAGACATGGCCGGCGCTGTCCGGCAACGAGCCGTCGGGCCCCCACAGCTGGAGCGCCACTCCGAGTCCCAGCGATTCGGCCAACTCGAGAAGTGCCCCGGAGACGTCATCGACCCCAGTGCCGGTGACCTGATCGGCCACCGCCAGACACGGACGGCCCTCGATCCGACAGACGATCGCCGCGGCTGCTGCGAACCCGGGACCGCCGGTCGCGGGGACACAGACGCTGCCGGGATGAGACGTGGGAAAGGTCCGAGCGATCCAGAATCCGGCCGGACCGGGATCGGCGACCACCACTCCACGCTCAGGAAGCGCTCCCGAGAGGTGCAGCGCCGCCCGCGGTCCGCTGAGCGGCACCCGGTCCGACTCATCAGCGCGGAACGACGACCGCTGCGATCGAGTCGTAGAGCGCAGGGCGCACCGGAGGCGTGCGTGACGGCGGCCACCGGTGACACAGCGCCGCCAGCTGACGCGGGTGCACGTCCTGGACCACCCAGCTGCCCAGCGCGTCCACCGGCGATTCGTCCGGGTCGAGCCCGCTCGTGATCAGCACGTCGGCTTCGGCCAGTCCGGCCAGTTCGAAGTCGCGCTCCTGGAGCCCTGCCGTGCCGAAGTGGAAGGGGCTGTCCCAGCGCTCGACCCCCTTGGCGCCCCAGGTGTTGAGGATGCCGATCCCGCCCTTGCGGGCCATCTCGGAGAGCTCCTCGACAGCGAAGCTGCGCACCACGCCGGGCCCGACGACCGCCACGACGTTCAGGGTCGCCATGGACGAGTCGAGCGTGAGCACCGGCTGAGGTTCCACGCGGGGACCCGCCATCAGATCGGCGGAAACCGACGCGCCCATGTCGAGGTCGAGGTGGAGCGCGGTGACCCCGGGCGTCGTCACCCCCGGTGGATCTGCCAGCGCCTCGAGCATCTCCTCGGCGCTGTGGACGCTGTGCAGTGGCACCCGACCACCGGGCTGGGACGAGAGGTGCAGCACGACGTCCTCGACCCGCGCCGCGCCGAGGCGACCGCTGCCGTCGTGGTGACCGAGGCGACCGTCGGCATCGGCGAGCAGCACCGCCAGCTCTACATCGTCTACCTGGATGTGCTCCAGGCCACCGAGGGGCTGGCCATAGATGCGTTCGACCCCGAGCTGACGGAGCCGTTGCTCGAGCAGGTCGGCGACGGTTCGGGTGCCGGTCATGTGTCTTCCTGCACTGCGGTCAACTGGTCGAGCGCCGTCTCGACCGCGCCGACGAGCTGCGGTTCCAGGTCCGCGAACGTGCTCACGGCGGACAACACCCGGCGCCAACCGTCGCGGGGGTCGCCCCAGCCGAGCCGGCGACACACGCCGGCCTTCCACTCTTCGTCCATCGGGACGGTAGGCCACGCCTCGATGCCCATGGAACGGGGCCTGACGCACTGCCAGATGTCGACGAACGGATGACCGACGACCAGCACGTGCTCCCCTTGCACACGCTCCGCGAGACGTGACTCCTTGGAGCGGGGCACCAGGTGGTCGACCAGTATCGCCAGTTGGCGTGTCGGCCCGGGTCCGAACTCGGCGACGGCTGCCACCAGGTCGTCGATGCCCCCCATCGGCTCGACGACGATTCCGAGCTCTCGCAGCTCGTCCCCCCAGACTCGTTCGAGGAGCCTGGCGTCGTGGTCACCCTCTACCCAGAGCCGGGATGCACGGGCGACTCGCGCCTGTTGGTCAACCGCGACGATCCCACCTGCAGCGGACGTCCTGGTGGCCGGAGCCTGCGAACTCGGGCTCGGGGCCCGGACCAGTGTGACGGTCTCTCCCTGATGGGCGAAGGCACCCGCATGGTTCTCGAAGGTGTGCTGGCGGCCGTCGGCGGTGCGCAGCACGACGATCTCGCCGGTGAACTTCCAGAGCCTGCCGCGGATTCCGGTCGGGCGGTGGAGCAGCGCCATGTCGGAGCGCGCTGCGACCCTGCTGTAGCTGTCGGCAAGCCGGCTGGCGCCGGCGACCCCGCCGACGGACGTGTCGGCGAGGATGTCGTCGTAGGGGTCCTTCACCCTGGGCCTCCGGTGAAGCGTGACCCGGTCCAACCCGATGCCCCGGGCCGCATCCCCTTGGCCAACTCGGCCAGGACGGTCGACCCCGCGTCGTCCATCGTCACGGCGTCGACCAGGATGCTGGACGGATCGGCGAGCACCGCTGCCAGAGCGCGGCCACCGGTGCTGTTGCGGCCCGGAAGGTCCGTGCTCAGGAACACCATGTCGATCCGACCGTCGGCGCCTTCAGGGCCGACCAGCGACGACAGGACCGAGGCCTTGCCGAGGGACCGCCACAACACGTCGGTGCGTCTGAGCCCTGGACAGCGAGGAGGCGAACGCACCTGAGCACTCCACTACGAGACGCCGACCGTCGGCGTCTCGGACGGCGAAGCTCACCTCTATACCGTGGAGCTTCACCCCCGACTCGATCTGGAGAAATCCTGCCGACTCGAGCATCGTCCGGGCGAGCTCCTTGGCGGCGAGACCATCACGGGTCGCACGCTCCTCGAGGTCGGAGGAGGCACCGGTGCGCGCCGAGGAGATCGCTGCCATGCGCGGCGGGTCCGCTGCGAGGCGCTCGCGTTCAGCCTGGATCCTGGCGGTCGCCGCCTCGACGTAGTCGGCATCGGTGTCATATCCGACGAAGTGCCTGGCAGTGCGCAGCGCCGCGACCGCTGTGGACCCCGAACCCATGAACGGGTCGAGGACCAGGTCGTCGCGGTATGTGTAGAGGTGGATCAGTCGCTCGGGCAACGCCACCGGGAACGGTGCCGGGTGGCCGACCCTGGTCGCCGACTCCGGCGCGATCTCCCACATGTCGAGGGTGGCGTCCATGAACTCATCGCGGCTCATCGTCGACTCGTACGGAAGGCCCTGCCCCACGCGCACGTCTGTGGCGACCGGCCGGTCGAAGCGACCCTTGGAGGCGATGATCACACGCTCGGTCAGGTCGCGCAGCACCGGGTTGGTCGCACGCTGGAAGCTCCCCCAGGCACACGACCCCGAGGCGCCGCGCTGCTTGACCCAGATCACCTCACCGCGCAGCAGCAGACGAAGGTCGTCCTGGAGGATCGACGTCACGTCTGCCGCCAGGTTGCGGTACGGGCGACGCCCGAGGTTCGCGACGTTCACCGCGATGCGGCCACCCGGCTCGAGCGTGCGGACGCATTCCGCGAACACGTCGCGCAGCATCTGGAGGTACTCCAGGTATGTGGCGGGTACGTGGTCGGCATCGAGCTCGGTCTCGTAGGCCTTGCCGGCGAAGTACGGCGGCGAGGTGACCACCAGAGCGACGGACCCGTCGGCGATGGTCGACATGTCCACCGCAGAGCCGTGGATCACCCGGTCGATCGCCCGCTGGGCAGGGTCAGCCGGGATCGTGTCGTCGTCGGAGAGCTCCGGCGGCTGGAAACGAGCGTAGAAATCGGACGCGTCGTGGCCCTCTCGTCGGCCGACACCGAAGTCCGACGTGGAGGTCGGTCGGCGGCGGCGTGGGGAGGAGTTGTCGGGCTGTGCCACGGCCAGAGACTACGGGGCGGGTGGGACAGGCGCGAGCCTGTCACCGCGTGCAGAAGCTGAGCGGTTCAGTAGCGCAGGCCGGGGGCTCGGGTGAAGAACACGTCGGTCGCCAACTGCTGGCCCAACTTGGTCGCGTCCCACCGCTTCTGGCCGTTGTTGATGGTCGGCCCGTCGACCCAGCCCTTCATCAAGATGATGTTCTCGGCGACTGCACGGATTATCTGGCCGGTGACGTGATCGGCCTCGTCGGAGGCGAGCCAGGCGACCAGCGGCGACGAGACGGCAGGATCCATGCGGTTCCACTCGCCATCCGCGATGTCGTCGGCCTCGATGACTTCGGGTGCGCCCGGCATCGTGCCGGTGATCCGCGTGGCCGCGGCCGGACCGACCGCGTTGACCGTCACGCCCATCTTGTAGAGCTCAAGGCTCAGGGTCTGGGTGAGGCTGGCGATAGCGGCCTTGGCGGGCGCGTAGTTGGTCTGACCGAAGTTGCCAGTGAGGCCGGCACCGGAGACGGTGTTGATGATGCGACCGTCCACCTTCTGCCCGGTCGACTTGTTGAGAGCGCGCCAGTGCACCGCCGCGTGCTTGCAGGGGATCCAGGTGCCGCGCAGGTGGACCTTGAGCACGGCGTCGAAGTCGTCGACCGACATGTTGAAGATCGAGTTGTCACGGACGATGCCGGCGTTGTTCACCAGGATGTCGAGACGACCGAACTGCTCGACGGCCTGAGCGATCATCTCGCCGGCCTGGTCGTAGTCCGACACATCGGCGTAGTTCGACGCAGCCTCGCCACCACGGGCCTTGATGATGTCGACCGTCAGGTCGGCGTCACGGCCGGTGCCCTCACCGGTGACCGATCCGCCCAGGTCGTTCACGATCACGGTCGCGCCGTGCTTGGCGAGCTCCATCGCGTGGCCCCGGCCGATGCCGTGCCCCGCTCCGGTGACGATCGCAACCTTGCCGTCCAACATGCCCATGTTCGCTGACTCCTCTGACGAGCGTTCGTTCGACCGCGGCCGTGCCGCGATCTGACAGGTCGTCAGATCCTAGGGGTGGCCCGGATCACCTACGAAACCGGGCACAAGACAGGCCGACCCGTGCCGATCGACCTGGCTCTGTGACTCCAGCCCGGCTGGGGCTCAGGCTCGTTCGGGGTCGATGGACTCGGCTTCGAGCTCGCCCGTCTGGACCTCGTCACCGCCGGTGGCGACCTTCCAGATCACCGCGCCGAAGGCTCCACCCACGACGGGCGCCACGATGAACAGCCAGAGTTGCCCCAGAGCGGTGCCGCCCTCGAACACGGCGGGGCCGAGCGAGCGGGCCGGGTTCACCGAGGTGTTCGTGATCGGGATGCTGATCAGGTGGATCAGCGTCAGCATGAGACCGATCCCGATCGCCGCCTGGGCCTTGGCGGCAGCCTTGGTGGTGATGCCCAGGATGACGATGACGAACAGTGCCGTGAGCACGACCTCGGCGATCGCTGCTCCGGGCAAGTCGTAGAAGACCCGGCCGTTCTCCTGGCCATAGGCGTTGGATGCGAACGCCCCCTGGGTGATGCTGAAGCTGCCCGGACGCGACGTCTGGATGCCCCACAGGACGGCCACCGCTGCAATCGCCCCGACGCACTGCGCCACCACGTAGGCCGGCAGATCCTTCCATGCGAACCGTCCTGCGGTCGCCAGCCCGACCGACACCGCCGGGTTGAAGTGCCCTCCAGAGACGTGACCCAACGCGTAGGCGCCGCACAGCACGGTCAGGCCGAAGGCCAGGGCCACGCCCAGGTAGCCGATGCCGTTGTTGACCACACCGGCAGCGGGTAGCGCCACACCACCCACTCCGACGAGCTCCTTGGTGGTACCCAGAGCCGCAGCGGCGAAGATCGCCGAGCCGCAGCCGCCCAACACCAGCAGGAAGGTGCCGAGGAACTCGGCGCCCAGCTTCTTGGACATCATCGCGGCCACCTCCGGGTCGAGCGATCGTTCGCCCGGTCGACATCGGCCATCGACCGGACCGCTGACGACCGTAACAGCCGCCCTTGGAACGGCCGCGGATACGTCCGACCCTGCCGCGGTGCGGGTCGGCTCGACACGGTCAACCCACGGGCGCTGCCATTAGAGCGACGGTGACAGACCCGCCGTAGGTCTCCTGGCGGCCGACCTCGGCGAAGCCCATCGACTCGTGGAAGGCGCTCGACACCGGGTTCGGTGGGTCGACGTTCACCTCGGCGGTCACCACCGGCGCGGCGACGGCACGGGCGTGGTCGAACACCGCCGCGTAGAGCCGGCGCCCGAGTCCGCTGCGATGGGCGGGGGACCGAACCACTATTCGGTCGACGTAGAGGAAGTCGTCGTGACGCTGCCGCGAACCACTGGTAGTTCGGTGAGTCGTAGTCGGCACCGGGGCCGAGGACCAGCACGAAGCCCTCGAGCTCGCCGTGCTCGTCGTGGGCTCCCAACGCGAGGCTCGTCTCGGCGAGCAAGCCGGCCAGACGTCGCTCGTCGAGCGGGCCTACATGGGGAACGTGCGCCTGGTTCAGCGCCAGGACGTCGGCCAGGTCCGACGCGACCAGGTCCGTCGGCTCGGCGGCCACGGATCAGCCCTTGAACTCGTCGCGCAGCACGTGCTTGAGCACTTTGCCCGAGCTGTTGCGCGGCAGCACGTCGACCAGTTCCATCTGCTCGGGCAGCTTGCGGGTCATCATCCCCAGATCGAGGAGGTGCGAGTTCAACTCGTCCAGATCGAACTCCTCGGGGACGGCGAGCTGCACGACGGCGCAGACCCTCTCACCAGAGGTCGGGTCCGGCAGCCCGATCACCGCCACGTCGGCCACCTTGCGGTGCAGGACAGCCAGGTCCTCGACCTCCTTGGCCGAGACGTTCTCACCCTTGCGGATGATGACGTCCTTGAGACGCCCGGTGACGACGAGCTGGCCCAGGTCGTCCAGACGGCCGAGATCGCCCGTGCGGAAGAAGCCGTCGTCGTCGAACGCTTCGATGTCGAGCGCCGGGTCCAGGTACCCGCGCATCATCTGCGGCGCACGGACGCGGATCTCGCCGACGGATCCCGGCTCCACCGGCCGCTCGTCGGGCCCGACGATCCGTATCTCCACCCCCGGGATCGGCGCGCCCTCGGTCAGGGCGAGCGACTCGTCGTCGTCGGTCGGGGACGCCATCGTGACGATCGGCGCCTCGGTGGATCCGTAGCCCGACAGCACCGGCACACCGAACG
Source organism: Microthrixaceae bacterium (assembly GCA_037045265.1). Taxonomy (GTDB): domain Bacteria; phylum Actinomycetota; class Acidimicrobiia; order Acidimicrobiales; family Microtrichaceae; genus JBAOHV01. Next base: position 78,054 of record JBAOHV010000004.1, read on the forward strand.
CCGAACGGATCTCCTCGACGAGGCTGGGCGGCTTGGGTGCACCGCCGCCCGGGAACGCCCGCACGTCGGGGAAGATCGGGTGCAGCGAGCGACGCTGCTCCGCCAGGTACACCTGGTGGAAGTAGGTCCCGGCACCTGCCAGCGTCACGCCCTCGCGTCCGAGCACCTCGACCGCGCGCTCGGGATCGAAACTCTCGCAGACGATGTTCGAACAGCCCGACTCGAGCGATGCCAGCATCCACACGATCCCCCCGACATGGGTGACCGGGAAGACCATCGCGTTTCGGTCGTGGGGTATGAGCCCGAGTCGACGACTCATGCCGCGAGCCGCCGCAAGAAGCGACGCGTCCGTGTGCTGCACCACCTTCGGCTCCGCGGTGGTGCCGGATGTTGCGAACAGCCAGCGGACCGACTGTTCCTCACCCGGCGGTGCACGCCGGGGTTCCGGAAGCGATGTGGGGTCGCCCTGGGGCAGCGCACGATCGGCCACGAGCACGCGCATCGCGCCGTGGCGACGGGCAACATCGGTCGCCATCGCCTCGTACTCGTGGCCCCGCCAGACCGATGGTGTGACCATGAGCGCCGTGGACGCCTGGGTGGTGATGATGTCGAGCTCACGCTCGCGGTACGTCGGCAGGACGGGGTTCTGGATCACCTCGAGGCGGCTCAGCGCGGCGACGAGGACCAGCGACTCGATCCAGGTGGGCAACTGCCACGTCACGACGTCGCCCGCTGCCACGCCCGCTGCATGCAGGCCTGCGGCGACCAACTCGGCCTCGGACCAGAACTCGGCGAAGCTCAGCGTCGACATGTCCTCGTCGACGAGCATGAGTGCGTCGGGAGTGGCATCGACACGACGCTCCATCAGCTCCCACAGCGTCCTTGCGTAGTCCATCGGCCCTCTCGTCCAACCCGGCTCGTCGCGGTGCTCCGCGTCCGAACGAAGTGTAGGTAAGCCCGGCCGGCGACTACGCCCGAAGTAGGCGTCAGCCTCCACCGAGCGACGGCACCGACGTACCCGCCGGGACGACGACCACCGCTCGACCGCCGATCGGGTTGGCCAGCTCCACCGTCAGCTCACGTGTGACCACAGCGTCGGAGCAGGGGGCCCCGTTGCGGGGACCCACGCTGATCGCAACGAAGGTGACCGTGGTGTCGCCCTCGGTGACCATGACCTGCACCGGGACATCGTCCACCGAGGGTCCGCAGAGGATCCTCAGCGTCGCGGTTCGCCCGTCGCTGCCTACCTGCACCTGCATCGGCGCGACGCTCGCCTCGCTCCCCGGTCCGGCGTCGTCGGGCACCGTCAGCACGTACGAGGTCGCGCCACCCTGTGTCATCACCTGGGACACTCCGTCAGGAAGCCCTTCCTGCGCCGTTGCGGCGCCGGGCGCCTCGTCCGTGCCGGGAGCAGCCTCAGCGCTCAGGACCGTGGTCGAGGTCAGGGCCGTGGTCGGTGCCGGCAGCGTCGCCTCAGGTCCGACGTCGATCGTCGGACTGTCCGATCCCACACGCAGCACGAAGAGCAGTCCTACCCCACCGATCAGGACGAACACGGTGACGAACCACCAGATGCTGTAGGTCCGCTCACCATCCTCGCTGTTCACCGGACAAGCGTGGCGTGAGGCGGCCGACCCTGGCAACGCGGCATCGCACCGACGAGAGCCACCGAACGATCAGAACGTGGCGACGGGCACGACCGGGGCCGATGACAGCGCCAACCAGGGGCTCGGGTGCAGCGACCAGCAGAAAGGCCCCGCGACCCTCCTCCTGGCACGTGACCGAGAGGTCCTCGAAATCCCAGTTCTGCCCCTGGAGCAGGCCCATGTCACGCAGCTGGATCATGTGCACGGCCAGACAGTCCGACCAGTCCGGCTGTGAAGGAGGAAAGGCCTCGTAGGCGTAGGAGTCGACGAACGCCCCCGCGACGTCGTGGTTCCGCATCCATTCGATCGAGTGCACCGACAGCCCTGGCAGCTTGAACTCCTGGCCGACGGCGTAGCGCTGGCGGTCACCGGCCCGGTAGTGGCGCATCTCGCCGGTACGCACACAGACGACGTCGCCCGCTTGGATCGTGGCGCCGGCGGCGTCCGCAGCGGCGTCGAGGTCGTCGGCGGTGATCGCGTAGCCGGGGTCGATCTCGTCGAGTCCGGCTACACCCTTGACGACCGGCAGGTCCAGCAGCACCCCACGGGTGACGATCTGGGGCAGCTTCTCCGCGCCGAGCTTGGCGGCGCCGTACTGTGCGGTCACCACCGAGGTGGGCACACCGTTGTAGAGCTGGTCGTCGTAGGAGACGTGACACAGGGCGTCGACGTGAGTCCCGGCACAGGTCGACATCATCACGATGTCGTCGGTGCCCTCCCAGATGCCGGGGGCGAACTTGTCACGCTCGTTGAGCGACGTGACGGTGAGCAGTGGGTTGTAGCGGCGGGCAGGCTGGCCGACCTGGATGCCGTCGGCCTTGAGCTCGGCGGCGAGCGAGACCCGCCGCCCCGATCGCACCTGCTCGGCACCGCGGCGGGCTGCCTCGCTGGTCAGCAGGTTGCCGCAGCCGAGCTCGTCGTCTTCGCCCCATCGACCCCAGTTGGAGACGCGGGCGGCCAGCTCTGAGAGGTCTCCGGGCAGCGGCATCGCGAGTCAGCCCAGGGTCAGCACGCCGCGGGCGAGCTTGCCCTCGTGCAGCTCGTCGAGAGCGAGCTGGAAGTCCTCGAGCGGGTAGGTCTGCGACACGAGCTCGTCCAGCTTCAGCCGACCTGCCTCGTACAGCTTCACCATGAGCGGGATGTCGTACTGCGGGCGGGCGGAGCCGTAGCGACAGCCCATGATCGTCTTGTCCTGGTACATCGTGTTGACCACGAAGCTCGCCTCGGCGCCCATCTTGGGTACACCGAGCATGATCAGCGTCCCGCCGAAGTCGAGCAGGTCGGTCGAGGTGCGGATGAGTGCGGTGGACCCGACGCACTCGAAGACGTGGTCGACGCCGTTCGGGCAGATCTCCTTGACCGCCGCGACCAGATCGAAGTCCGGACCGTCGGGGCAGATGAAGTGGGTTGCACCGAAGAGCCGTGCGTAGGACTCCTTCGCCGGGTTCGTGTCGATGGCGATCACCGGCAGCGCGTCGCTCAGCGCCGCACCCTGGATCACGTTGAGCCCGATGCCGCCGACGCCGATGACCACCACGGACTCGCCGTGGGCGACCTTGGCACGGTTGAAAACGGCTCCGACGCCTGTCAGCACACCGCAGCCGATGAGCGAGGCAGAGGTGAGCGGGACTTCCTTGGGGATCTTCACCGCCTGGGTGGCCTTGACGACCGTCTCCTCGGCGAAGACCCCGAGGTTCGCGAACTGGAACACCTTCTTGGCGTCCTCACCCTCGCCCCTGGTGAAAGGGCGTGAGAGCTTGCCGGCCGATGCACGACAGAACGTCGGCTTACCACGGTCGCACTGGGCGCACTGGCCGCAGTTGCCGAGCGTCGACAACACGACGTGGTCGCCGACCTCGACGTTGGTGACGTCGCTGGCCACCTGGATGACCTCACCGGCGCCCTCGTGGCCGAGCACGACCGGCGGAGGGAACATGATCGTGCCGTTGAGCACCGACACGTCGCTGTGACACAACCCCGCCGCGTCGATCCGCACACGGACCTCGCCGGGCCGCAGATCTCTCACCGTGACATCCGTCTCGACCTTGGCTTGCTTGCCGTCCCAAACGATCGCCTTCATGGGCGCCGAGGGTAGCCGACACTCCACCCCGACAACTAGAACGTGTTCCAGTTTCAGTTGGAACACGGGCGGGGATGTGTGGTTCTCTGCAGCGGTGATCGAAGTGCCGTCCCGGGTCTCCTATGAGCTGCTCGACCGCGACGACGCCGGTGAACGACTGCTGGTGCTCGTGCACGGCTACGGCCTCCCGAGCTCCGAGCTGACCGACCGTGTCGACATGATCGACCCGAAACGGCGCTGCACCGTCGCGGTGCCCCAGGCCCCTTTCGAGCACCGAGGGCTACGCATCTGGCACCGGGCGGGCCACACGGCCGCGGAGATCGCGATGGAGCAGTACCTGGCTTCGGTCCGGCTGCTCGACGACCTGCTCGGCGAACTCGAGACCGGGTCCGGCCTCAGCGCGGAGGACGCCGTGGTCGGCGGCTTCAGCCAGGGCGGTGGCATCTCGTTGTCGTTGCTGTTCGCCGACGGCGTCGAGCACCGTCCTGCTGCGGCGTTCGGCATTTGCAGCTTCCCTCCGAGCTTCGAGGGGTTCGCCGTCGAGCCGGGAGCCGCAGCGGGCAAGCCCGCCTTCCTGACGAGCGCGCACCGCGACAGGTTCGCCCCGATCGAGGCTTCACGAGCGGGAGCGGCCGCTTTCGCTGAGCTCGGTCTGGATCTGACGTACACCGAGGCCCACTCGGAGCACGTGATGACCGACGAGGCCGCGCTCCAGGTCGGCACCTGGCTCCACACGGTGATGGACGGGTCGCCTGATGGCGACGCCGCAGCACGGACCCGGTCGATGCTCGCCGGGGTCGACGGCAGCGGCTTCTTCGGCGGGCGCTGGGCCCACTCGGACTGAGCGCCTACCCGGACTGAGCGCCTACTCGGACCGAGCGTCTATTCCGAGCTCGTCGAGCAGACGAGCGACCTGCGCCTCGAGGGCCGCGACCCTCACCTCGAGGCTCTCGACCCGATCGGCATCGACCCGAGCGGGCCGCGCAGCGACGCCTCCGCCCGTCGGCACCGCTGCCGCACGGCCCTCCGGATCGGCTTCGATCATCTGGATCCAGCGGGTCTCCTTCTGGCCCGCCTGACGCTCCAGGTGCTGGACCATCGGAGTCGGGCGCGCTGCCAGGGAACCCAGAACCGACTCGACCTCACCCACTCCGGCGAAGGAGTGCTGGCGTTCGGTGCGTGTGCGCAGCTCGGCGACCGTCTGTGCCCCGCGCAGCAGGAGCACCCCGAACACCGCCAGTTCGGCCTCATCCAGTCCGAGCGCCTCGTCGATGACGTGCCTGTAGCGCGTCGCCCGCTCACCGTGGGCCGGGTGCACGACTCGCACCAGGGCTTTGCTCTTGAGCGCCAAGGCCGTGGTCTCGACCAACTGCGCGTCATAGTCCACGATGGGGAACCGGCTCGATGTCTGGTTGCAGGCGGTCACCAACGCCTTGAGCGTCAGCGGGTAGGTCTCGGGTGTCGTCGCCCGCTTCTCGATCAGACACCCGAGTACCCGTGCCTGCGGCGCTGTCAGTTCGATCTCGTCGGGAACTTCCACTGGAGCCGGAAACTCAGCTCGGCCAGACGATCGACTGCATCTCGGAGTAGGCGTGCAGCCCGAAGTCACCGCCGTCACGTCCGACGCCGGACTGCTTGAACCCGCCGAAGGGGGCCTCGTGGTTGCGCTGGAGGGTGTTGATCCCGACGTTGCCGGAACGCAGCTGACGGGCGACGTTCCAGGCGCGGGCCGTGTCCTTGGAGAACACGTAGCTGTACAAGCCGTAGTCGCTGTCGTTCGCGATGGCGATCGCCTCGTCCTCGTCGTCGAAGGGAACGACCGCGACGACCGGACCGAACAACTCCTCACGGACGGGAGTCATCTCGTTGGTGCAATCGACGAGCAGGGTCGGGGCGACGTAGAAGCCACGCTCGACATCGGGTCGCTGCCCGCCGACGGCGACAGTCGCGCCCTCGTCCACTCCGGTGCGGACGAAACCTTCGATCCGGTCCCGGTGCGCACCGGAGATCACGGGGCCGACGACTGTGTCGACTTCGGCCGGGTCGCCGATCTTCATGTGCTCAGCTGCCTTGAGCAGACCACCCACGAGGTGGTCGTAGACGCCGCGCTGCACGATCACACGGGTGGGCGAGGTGCAGATCTGCCCGGAGTGGAATCCCCAGACCGAGCTGATGCCACCGATCGAGGCCTTGAGGTCGGCGTCGTCGAAGACGATGCAGGCGCCCTTGCCGCCGAGCTCCATGAGCTGGCGCTTCATCTGCGAGCCGCAGACCGCACCGATCCGCTGGCCGACACCGGTCGAACCGGTGAAGCTCACCATGTCGGTGGCCGGGTGGGCGACGACTGCCTCCGACGGGGCGATGTCCTGGCCGGTCACCACGTTGACGACCCCGGGAGGGAAGCCCGCCTCGTTCATCAGCTCGACCATCCGCAGCACACCGAGCGGGTCCTGCGGTGCCGGCTTGACGATGACCGTGTTGCCCATGGCGAGTGCGGGGCCGATCTTGCCCGCCATGTTGGTCATCGGGACGTTGTACGAAGTGATGCACGTGACCACGCCGACCGGGGCGCGGTGCACCGCGGCGGAGATGAGCCCACCGGGGGCGAGCGGGGTCGTCGGCATTACCGCCGGTGGCAGCGCAACGATGTTGGACTGAAGTGCGCCCGTCGCGTAGCGCCGCAGACGTCCCGTAGCGGGGAAGAACTGCATCGTCTTGACCGTTCGAGCCGTGGCCCCGGTCTCGGCCTGGAGAACCGGCACGATCTCCTTGCGGTGCTCCTCGATCAGGTCGGCTGCACGGTTAAGGAGTGCCGCGCGCTCCTGCGGGCTGGTGCGCGACCAGGCAGGAAAGGCTGCCGCCGCAGCCTCCACAGCTGCGTTGGCCTGCTCCACCGATGCTTCGGGGGCGCGACCCGCAACCTCCTCGGTCGCCGGATTGACGATGTCGTAGGTGCCGGCGGCACCCTCGACCGATTCTCCGCCGATGGTCAGGCGGTATGTGGAATCCGACAACTCATGGCTCCAGATCGAGGTTGAGCAGGCGGATCGCGTTGCCCCGGACCAGCTTGCGGGTGATGTCCGCAGGAAGGTCCGCCATCTGCTTCAGCGCGACTTCCTTCGTGTGGGGCCACGTCGAATCCGAGTGCGGGTAGTCCGTCTCGAAGCAGGCGTTGTCCTCACCGACCTGATCGATGTTCTTGAGGCCGTACGCGTCGGCGAAGAAGCAGCCGTAGATCTGGCGGTAGTAGTAGGTGCTCGGCGGCTCGGGGACCTTGTCGCCGATCCCACCCCAACCGCTGTTCTCCTCCCACACCGTGTCCAGCGCGCTCGAGCATGTAGGGGATCCAGCCGAGCTGACCCTCGGAGTACGCGAGCTTGAGGTTCGGGTAGCGGTGCAGGACTCCCGAGAACATGAAGTCGGTCATGGACGCCATGGCGTTGTTGAACGTCAGGGTGGAGCCCACAGCTGCAGGTGCGTCAGCCGAGGTCGACGGCATCTTCGAGCTCGATCCGATGTGCATGTTCATGACCATGCCGGTCTCGTTGCACGCCTCGAAGACCGGGTCCCAGTAGCCACCCTCGTCATGGATGGACGGCAGCCCCAGGTACGGCGGGATCTCCGAGAAGGTCATGCCCGGAACACCACGGCGCCGCGTTGCGGCGAATCTCTGCCGCTGCGAGCTGCGGATCCCAGAGCTGCACGATGATGCACGGGATGAGACGTCCGCCGGAATCGGCGCACCACTCCTCGACCTGCCAGTCGTTGTACGCCTTGACGCACAGGTCGGCGAGCTCCTTGTCCTTGGCCTCGTAGAAGCGCTGGCCGCAGAAGCGCACGAAGCTGGACGGGAAGCACATGGATGCCTCGGTCCAGTTGTCGGTCATGTCCTGAAGTCGCGCGTCCTTGTCCCAACAGCCCTTGCGCATCTCGTCGTAGGTGATCGGCAGGACCTGGACCTGGTCACGCTCGAAGCCGACGGCGGTCTCGAGACGGGTCAGCGGGAACTGACCGCCGTCGTAGGACCACCAGTCGCCCTCCATGCCGTCCTCATCGGGCTCGAAGCTGAACACACCGCCGACGAAGTTCATGCGGCCCTTCTGGCGGAATGAGCGGGGGGCGGCGTCCTGGTACTTGGCCGGCAAGCGGTCCAGCCAGACGTTCGGCGGCTCGATCACGTGGTCGTCCACCGAGACGATCTTCGGCAGGTCGTCGGGGGGAAGGTCACGGGTGCGGATGACGTTGCTGTCCGAGGCTGCGCTCATGGCTGCAGCGTACCCCCGGGTCTGACGGTCTGTCAGGCAGAAACTGGAACAGGTTCTAGTTTCCCCAGCACCTGTCGGGTCGCCCCTTCGGGAGCACCGAGGTGCAGTACCTTCGGATCCCCATGACCGACGGCGCCGTCGAGACTCGACAGGGCCACGTACCCGGCCTCGACGGGTTGCGGGCCATCGCTGTCGCGGCAGTAGTCGCCTACCACCTGGACCTGCTGCCAGGCGGCTTCATCGGCGTCGACCTGTTCTTCGTGCTCTCGGGGTTCCTGATCACCTCGCTCCTGCTGCTTCGCACGCCGTCCGGGCTCGCCGAGCTGCGCTCGTGGTGGGGCCGTCGCATCCGCCGGCTGACACCCGCTGTCGCCGCCGTCGTCGTGGCGGTCCTGGTGACGTTCGGCGTCGACGGTGCAGCGACCCAATCGCTCGACATCGACGCCGTGGCAACGATGACGTGGTGGCAGAACTGGCACCTGATCTTCGCCGACGTCTCGTACTGGGCGCCCCAGGTGTCTCCTCTGCGCCACGCCTGGTCGCTGTCGATCGAGGAGCAGTTCTACCTGGTGTGGCCGTTGTTCCTGATGGGTGCCGTCTGGACAGCGCGACGCGTGGGTCGCAGCGAGAACGGCGCGGTGCTGGCGGTCGCGGCCGCAGGAACGGTCGCCTCCTTCGCATGGGCAGCGCGGCTTGCGTCGGTGGGCGCCGATCTCTCCCGCGTCTACTTCGGCACCGACACCCGGGCCGGGGCGCTTCTCCTGGGGTGCGCGGCGGCAGCGGTCGTGGACGGAGCGACGACACCGGTGATGGGCCGGCGGGGGGCGATCGCTGCCGGTGCGTCGGCGACTGTGCTGGTCGTTCTCGTCGGGGTACTCGATCCGTCGGAGCCTGCGACCTACCTCTGGGGACTGCCAGTTGCCGCGGCCGCCTCCCTGATCCTGGTGCTGACCGCGGTCGTTCTCTGCACCCGTCGAACGAGTGCTTTCGCCCGCGCCGCTGCAATGGATCGGCGTCAGGTCGTACGGGATCTACCTGTGGTCGTGGCCGGTGCAGGTCCTCATCGAGCGGCAGTGGCCCGACGCCGCCGCGCTGGCTCGTCGTCACGGTGACCGTCGTGGCAGCGGTGGTGTTGGCCGACCTGTCGCTGCGTCTCGTCGAGTCGCCGCTGCGGCTGGGCTCAGGGTGGGCGAGCGGTGTCGGTCGGCGACGGGGCGCCTGGGCCGCAGGGACCAGCGCCCTGGTGCTGGCGATCGTGGCCGTGGTGGTGACAACACCGGAACCCACCGGTATCCAGGCTGTTTCGACCGAGGAGTCGGCTGCCGCTGCACTTCGGCCGCCTCCGACGACATCGCCGGCGGCACCGACCGCGACGCCCGAGTCGCAATCACCTCCACCCGGGCCACCCACACCTGCTCCGGCGGAGTCCGCCCCGGTGATCGAGGCGACCACCACGACCGCTCCCCCAGCCCGGCTCCGCCTCGCCGTGTTCGGCGACTCGGTCGCCTTCTCCTCCACCTTCGTCTCCGGGCCGATCCAGCTCCACCCTGCGGGGATCGAGGTCGCGGACGGCCGGGGGTTCATCGGCTGCTGGTTGCTGTCGGGTGACGGCTGGAGGGCCTACGAGGATGAAGTGCTCAAGCGACCTCACCCCCTGTGCGCCAAGCAACGTGAGGCTGAGCAGCTGGCGCTGTCCGCCCACCCCGACTGGGTCGTGCACTTCGCCGGCGGTTGGGAGGGAACGACGTTCATCGACCCCACAGGTGTTCGCCATCAGCCGCAATCGCCGGCCGTGCGCAGGGCGATCCTCGACGAGTTGATCGAGCGCGGCAACGAGGCGGGGGCTGCAGGTGCACGCATTGCGTGGCCGGCGTGGGTCTGTCCGGGGAGGGAGAGCCCCCTGTGGTTCGCCGACGGCTACGCCGGTTGGTTCAACCAGATCCTCCGCGAGGCGAGCGCCGCCGTGCCCGGCTCGATCGTCATCGAAGCGACGGACCGTGTCTGTGTGATCGCCGACCCCGATGGCGCACCGACCGAGGAGAAGGACATCGCCTGGGGACGGGAGCACCACCCCCACGACGGCGCATGGCTGTGGCAGGTGTGGCTGGGGCCTGCGCTCTGGGCAGCAGAGGGACCGGCGAATCCCGGGTGAGCACGAATCCCGGTGAGCGCAGCTCAGCGGGCGACCAGCACCGACAGCACGACCGAGTTCCAGACGACGATCACGCCGTACAGGCCGACCACCGCCGCGACCGAGCGCTCACCCAGGCGTGACTCGACCGGACACCGCAACAGCAGCAGACCGACCACCCCGGCAATGACCATCTTCAGGCCGACAGGTGCGGCCAGCCCCGACATCAGCGAGTGCATGAGCGGGTTCGCCTCGACCCCTCCGTGGTGCAACACCGCCTTGGTCAGCAGCACGTCGACCAGGTTGAGAACCACGATCGCTCCGGCCAACCAGAGCCGACGCGTCGACAGGACGAATCCGCCCCGACCCATCCGGTCCGTGCCGACAGCACGGATCATTTCCGCCATCACACCGCCTTCGCCCCGCCCTCCCGCCAGAGGACCATCCCAGTGCCCCGGATCAGCCACCGGGGCGCAACGCGGCACCATGCTTGCAGATCCGTGTCGGCTGTGCCCGGCCGTGCCGGTCAGCCGAAGCGGTCGAGCAGTGGACCGAGCACCGGGTCCATCTGCGCCGAGGTCAGCATGGAGCCTCCGTCGAGCACGACGTTCTGCCCGGTCAGGTAGCTGGCTTCGTCGGACAGCAGGAACTCGGCGAGCGCTGCGACGTCGTCGGACGTGCCGAGCCTGTCCATGGGTGTGGCGGTCTCGATGGTCGAGCGGGTGGAATCGTCCGCGGCCAGAACCTCGTTCAGCGGAGTCCGGATGAACCCCGGCGAGATGCAGTTGACCCGCACCCGCGGCGCCAGCTCCAGAGCGGCCGCCTGCGTGAGCGCCACCACCGCCGCCTTGGCTGCCGAGTACGGAGCCTCGCCGCGGGTGGGGCGCAAACCCGACACGCTCGCCACGTTCAGCACGGACCCGCCTTCGGGCATCGAACGCGCCGCCGCCTGGAGCCCCCAGAACACACCCGAGACGTTCACGCGCCAGATCAGATCTACGTCGCGTTCGCTGTAGTCCGACAGGCGCTTGAGGTTGCCGACCCCTGCGTTGTTGACGAGGTGCCGCAACGGCCCGAGCCGTTCGGTGGCACTGGCGATGGCGGTTTCCAACGCGCTCGCGGTCGGCGACGTCCGCGACCAACGCCAGTGCGCCCAGCTCCTCTGCTACCCGCCTCACCCCGTCACCGTCACGGTCGAGCAGCGCCACGTCGGCACCGGCCGCATGTAGCCGGCGGGCGATCGCCTCACCGATGCCTGAGGCGGCTCCGGTGACTACCGCAAGGCCCGCCCAACCCGACACTGGTGGTCGGGGTGGGAGTGCTTCGGCCATCAGGACACGTCACCGTCGATCACGACGTGGACCTCGTCGGTGATTACGAACTCGATGCGCTCCATGTCCAGGAACCGGCGTTCGTCAGGTGCGACCGTCGCCGCGTAGGCCGGCTCGGAGATGAAGGCCGCGAAGTCTTCGATCGACTCGAACCACTGAACGGCGACACCGTCGCAACCCTCGGCCCCGGACAGCGCGTCGGGCCGGTGGCGGACGTGCTGCTCGTAGCGGTGCAGGTGCCGGGCCAGCGTCGGTTCGGATGCGATCAGCGGTCCGTGCTCCTGACGCCAGTGCGCGACGAACTCCTCATGGGTCATCCCCTCACGGCGGTGCAGCAGTGCGAACAGCTTGACCATCGGTCGCCACCTCGATCTCGGCTGTCGGAATGGTTGCACAGCAACAGCGGCTCAGGGTCGAACCACCTGGCTAGGGTGGACCGGGTGAGCCCCCGCGCCAGACCGTTTCGCCCCAATCCGTACACTGCCGATCTTCGCTGGCTGCACGTCCGCCGAGCTCGACGAGATCGACCGACTCTCCGACGAGGTTCACGTGCCGGCGGGGCGCACCATCATCTCCCAGGGGGATCTGGGCCAGGAGTTCGCGCTGATCGTGTCGGGTGAGGCGCAGGTGATCAAGGATGGCGTGGTCGTGGCGACGATCGGTCCCGGTACCTACTTCGGCGAGGTCGCCCTGTTGGACTCCGTGCCTCGCACCGCATCGGTCGTGGCGGCGACCGACCTGGTGCTGGAAGTCCTCGACCGGCGCGGCTTCAACACCCTGCTCGACGATCTCCCGCAGCTGTCGCGCTCGCTGCTCACCGGCATGGCGCACCGACTCAGCGAGATCGAGGACGAAGCCCAGCATCTGCGCGCCCAGCTCGCGCAACGACGAGAGGAATCCTGAAGATGAAGACCATCGGCAACATCATCTGGTTCATCCTGTGCGGGGTATGGCTCGCTATCGGCTACCTGCTCGCGGGGCTGCTCGCCTGCATCACGCTGATCGGCATCCCGTTCGGCATCCAGTCGTTCAAACTCGCCGGCTACGTGGCCTGGCCGTTCGGCCGCACCCTCACCGAGTCGCCAGGACACCGGTTCTCCAAGGGCGTGATGAACATCATCTGGATCATCATCGGCGGCCTGTGGCTCGCCATCGGCCACATCCTGTTCGGCATCGTGCTGTGCATCACGATCCTTGGCATCCCGTTCGGAATCAAGAACTTCTCGATGGCCAAGCTGGCCATGTTCCCGTTCGACTATGCGATCGACAGCAGCGACGACGCAGGGCCCAACGACGCTCCACTGGTCGACTGACCGGTACACCCCGGCTGACCGGCAGAGCAGGTCAGTCCAGACGGCGCATCGCCTCGGGGCTCAGGTCAGCGACGGCGCCGTAACCGTCGACGGCCATGATCAGATCCGTCTCGGCGAGCAGACACCGGAGAACGTGTTCGACGCCGGCCTGACCACCCACGGCAAGGCCGTACGCGTAGGGGCGCCCGACCCCTACCGCTGTCGCACCGAGAGCCAGGGCCTTGACCACCTGGGCACCGCTGCGCACCCCTGAGTCGTAGACGACCGGCACGTCGCCGGCCGCGGCAAGCACATCGGGCAGACAGTCGATCGCAGGCAGCCCACCGTTGGCCTGGCGGCCACCGTGGTTGGAGCAGTAGAGCCCGTCGACTCCGTGGTCGATCGCCCGGCGGGCGTCCTCCGGGTCGAGCACGCCCTTGACCAGCAACGGCAACTCGGTGAGCGAACGGATCCAGTCCAGGTCCTCCCAGGTCATGCCAGGGTTCCCGAACGTCAACGCCCACTGCCCGGTTGCCGCTTCGACGTCCTCCTCGGGCGGGCGTTCCAGTCGTGACCGGAACACCGGGTCGGTGAAGTAGTTGGCCAGACACAGCCCTTTGAGCTGCGGGAAGCTGGCGATCGACAGGTCGCGGGGTCGCCACCCCAGCGTGAGCGTGTCGAGCGTGACGACGAGCGCCGAGTAGCCGGCCGCTTCGGCACGCCGCACGAGGCTCTCACAGACCTCACGGTCGCTGGGCGGGTATAGCTGGAACCAGCCGGGGGTGTCGCCGAGCGCTGCTGCGACGTCCTCGAGCGGATCCTCCATCAAGGTCGACGCGATCATCGGGACGCCCATCGCGGCGGACAGCGCGTGCCGTCGACAGGTCGCCGTGCCCGTCGGGGTCACACAGCCCGATCACCCCGACGGGTGCCAGCACCAGCGGTGTGTCCAGGCGCCGCCCGAACAACTCGATCGACAGGTCGCGCTGAGCGGCGCCGCGGAGGATCCGTGGCATGAGGCCCCAGCGTTCGAACGCAGTCACGTTGTACCTCTGGGTGTGCTCGTCGCCGGCACCGCCGCTCACATAGGAGAAGAGCTCGGGCGTCATCGCTTCCCGGGCTGCGGACTCGAGCTCCGGGAACGACATCGGCAGGCGCGGGAACTACCCCCGCCAACCCACCCAGGTAGATGCCCAGCTGCCAGTCCCCGTGGTTGGTCACGCCCGCCCCCCGAATGTTCGTCGTCAGCCGACATCCTGCCCCGCGTCGTTGATGTCTGCAGGTCGAAGACAGCGCCGCCGGCTCTGCGCCTACCATCGACGTCCGTGACCGACCCGACCGCCGAAGTCACCAGCCGCCTCGCCGACACGCTCCACGGACTGGGCAACGTCGTGGTGGCGTTCTCCGGCGGGGTGGACTCCTCGTTGCTCGCCCACGCGGCGTTGCAGGCGCTCGGGCCGGAGAACGTCCTGGCCGTCACCGCCGATTCGGCGTCCCTGGCGACGGGTGAGCTCCAGCACTGCCGTGAGCTCGCAGACGGTTGGGGACTCCAGTGGCTCTCCGTGCGTACCGAGGAGATGGACGACCCCGATTACCTGGCCAACGACTCCGACCGTTGTGCACGCTGCAAGACAGCGCTGATGGACCAGCTACTCCCGATCGCGGCGGACCGCAAGGCCACGATCGTGCTCGGCGTGAACGTCGATGACCTGGGCGACCACCGACCGGGGCAACACGCCGCTGCAAAACGGGGAGCTGTGTTCCCGCTCGTCGATGCAGGCCTGACCAAGACCGAGGTCCGCGCGGTGGCCAGGGCCGAGGGGCTGGTGGTGTGGGACCGACCGGCCATGCCGTGTCTGTCATCACGGGTCCCCTACGGCACCCCGGTGTCGGTGAGCCTGCTGGGACGACTCGACCACGCGGAGCTGGCGGTCAGGGCACTGGGGTTCGGCGATGTGCGTGTACGCCACCACGACGAGCTCACGGCCCGCGTCGAGGTTCCGCTCGGCGACCTGATCGCTGCCGCGGAGCGAGCCGATGAGATCGTCTCGGCGCTCGACTCGCTCGGCTACCGCTACGTCACCCTCGACCTGGCAGGCCTGCGATCCGGCAACCTGAACGCGGCGTTGTCGTCGGCACTCGCGTGAGCACCGGAGATCCGGGTGGACACGGGCATCCTCCCCCCATGGCCCACACCCGCCTGGACCTCGACCGTGCCCGACGAACCGGGCTACCCGAGGCCGTCTACGCCGAGGGCAAGAGCGTCGCCGAGTGCGTCGAGATCGTCGGGCACCTGCTCGGCGCCGACCACGACGACGCGGTCATCGCCACACGCTGCACCGACGAGCAGCTCGACGCGCTCGGGCGCCCTGTCGCCCGAGGGGCGATGGTCGCGCACCCTCACCTGGCGCCATCGGCCGCCCATGACCATCGCTCCGGTCGCGCTCGTCTCGGGCGGAACGTCGGACGCACCGATCCTCGAGGAGTGCCTCGGCACGCTCACAGCGGCCGGGGTACCCACCACCGTGCTCCGCGACGTCGGTGTGGCCGGGTTGCACCGGCTGCTCGGATCGCTCGACGAGCTCTACGACGTCTCGGCCATCGTCACGTTCGCCGGAATGGAGGCAGCGCTGCCCACCGTGCTCGCCGGACTCGTCGCCGCGCCGATCGTCGCCGTGCCCACATCGGTGGGTTACGGCACGACGTTCCAGGGCATGACCGCGCTGTTGTCGTTGCTCAGCTCCTGCGCACCGGGGATCAGCGTGGTCGGTATCGACAACGGATTCGGTGCGGCCGCTGCTGCACGTCGGATCGTCGGGCACCGCGTCTTGTCCACCGTTGCGCGGTCGCCTGATGGACAGGTGCCGTGAGCCGCACGCTCTGGCTCAACCCCGCCGTGGGCGTGGCCGGCGACATGATCGTGGCCTCGCTGTTGGACGTGGGCGCCGACGAATCGGCTCTCAGACGAGAGCTCGACACGCTCGACCTCGCCGGGTGGACGATGCACGTCGAAGCCGTGACCCGGGCTGCGCTGACCGCAACCCATGTGCGGGTCGAAACCACCGAGACGCACCACCACAGATCGTGGTCGGCGATCGACAGGATGCTGCAGGGATCGGGGCTGTCGCCGCGGGTCGGTGCAGGCGCGCGAGCGACGTTCCGTCGTCTGGCCGACGCCGAGGCGACGGTGCACGGGATCGACGTGGACAGCGTGCACTTCCACGAGGTCGGCGCGCTCGACGCGATCGTCGACATCGTCGCGGCGTGGGCAGCTCTCGAGTCGTTGGATGTCGACAGGGTGGTGGCAGCACCTGTCGGGCTGGGGACGGGTCTGGTCGAAATGGCCCACGGGGCGGCTCCGGTTCCCGCTCCGGCGGTGCTGGAACTGCTGCGTGGACACCCGACCGTGCCGATGGAGCACCGCGGCGAGACCGCCACACCGACCGGGGTCGCGCTGCTGTGCGAGATGGCCGATTCGTGGGGCGCGCTGCCCGCGGGTGTCATCCGCGCGAGCGGCCGCGGGGCCGGCAGCGCGGATCCTGGCACCCACGCGAACGTGCTGAGCGTCGTGCTGACCGACTCATCTGTGAGCAGCATGTCCGGCGCGTCGTGCGAGACAGCGGTGCTGCTCGAGACCAACCTGGACGACGTCACCCCGGAGTTGCTCGGCCACGTCGTCGAGCTGGCGCTCGAACGTGGTGCACAGGACGCGTGGGTGACACCGATCGTCATGAAGAAGGGCCGCCCAGCTCACCTGCTGTCGGTCCTGTGCGCGCCGGGTTCGGCCGATTCGCTGCGCGAGCTGATCGCCTCACGGACAGCGACGTTGGGTATCCGCCAGCTGACCATCGACAAGTTCGAGTCCCCGCGCCGGACCGAGCATGTGACCCTCGACGGCCGCACGGTGCGGATCAAGGTCGGACCCCACGACGCCAAACCGGAACACGACGACGTCGTGGCCGTGGCCTCGGCGACAGGGGCCGGCGTGCGGCTGGTCGCTGCGCGTGCACTCGCCGCGTGGCACGACCACGATCAAGACGACCACCGTGACCACCGTGACCACCGCTGAGCGGTCGGCCAGCCTTCCCCCACCAGGCTCGACTCAGCCGGCACCGCGCAGCGAGGCGATCAGCTCGGAACCGAAACCCTGCTGGGCGTGGTCGAATCCGCCCGTGCGATCCAGGTAGGCCGGTGCCCCGCCGAGCGGGCCGTCCAGGTGGGTGAGTCCGACGCGGCCCCACTCCTCCTCAACCCAGCGCCGCAGGAAGTACGGCTCGCGGTCGGTCAACGACCCCCCAGCCCGATCAGCACCGAGCACCGCGACGATGTCCGCCTCTAGCTCGACGAGTCCCGCACCGGTACGAGCGCTGGTCAGGAACACAGGTGGCTCGTCCTCGTCGAACGGTCGCGACAGCCACAGACTGGAACGCAGCTGGTGGTAGCTGGTCGATGCTCCTGGCTCGTCCGACTTGTTGACGATGAACGCGTGGGGCACCTCGATGATGCCCGCCTTGAGGAACTGCACCTCGTCTCCACCGAGCGGCTGGAGCACCAGGTACACACGGTCGGCAAGGTGACGGATGTCGACCTCGCTCTGACCGATGCCCACGGTCTCGATCAGCACGGCGTCGAAGAGCCGGGTGAGCAGCCTGCTCACCTGGAAGCTCATCGGGCCGAGGCCGCCGAGGTCGGTCGCCGAGGCCTGGCTGCGGAAGAACAACCGGCGCTCGTCGCTACCGAAGCGCATACGTGTGCGGTCACCGAGCAGCGCGCCGCCCGATACGTGGCTCGACGGGTCGACCGCTATCACGGCCAGCGACAGGTCCTGGTCGGCCCGCAGCAGATCCACGGTGACGCGGGCCAGGATCGACGACTTTCCCGATCCCGGCGTCCCGGTCAGACCTATGAGCGGTGAGGTTGCGGTGGTCCCCCTCGCCGCGTCGAGTGCGTCGAGCACCTGGGCACGCCACTCCGCGGCCTCCGGCCGACGGTCCTCGAAGATCGAGATCAGACGCGAGACCTCGTACTTGCGCAGCGCCCGTGCGCCGACGACCAGCTCGTCGGTCTCCCAGCGTTGCACTCGTCAGCCCGCGACGCCCGCGGCGACCCGCTCATCGATCACGTCGACGAACGACTCCATGATGTCGATCAACTCGTAGTCCGAAGGCGTGAACACCCGCTCCACGCCTAGCTCACGCAGCGCAATCGCGTCGGGCGCTGGGATGATGCCGCCCACGACGACGGAGATCCGCCCCTTGGCGCCGTACTCGTCGAGCTTGTCGAATATCTGCCGGGCCAGCTCCACGTGGGACCCGCTGAGCACCGAAGCACCGATGATGTCGGCGCCCTCCTCGACGGCCGACTGGACGATCTCGTCGGGGCTGAGTCGGATCCCCGAGTAGATGACGTCGAAGCCGACGTGGCGGGCCGATACCGAGATCACCTCGGCACCGTTGGAGTGCCCGTCGAGGCCCGGCTTGCCGATCACGATGCGAGGCCGATGACCGATGCGCTCGGCCAGGTCGTCCAGTCGCTTGCGGAGCGCGTCGACGCGATCGCCCTCCAGCCCCAGGCGCTGACCGTCGACGCCGGTGGAAGGACGGTACTCACCGAACACCTCCCGCAGCGCGTTGGCCCACTCGCCGGTGGTGACCCTGGCCATCGCGCACTGGATCGAAGGCTCCATCATCGATGCACCGTCGATGGCTGCCGCCTTCAGCGCCGCGAGAGCGCTCTGGGCACGAGCCTCGTCGCGGGTGGTGCGTGTGTGCTCGAGCGATGCGATCGCCGCGCTCGCCGCGGTCTCATCGACCTTGAAGATCCCACCGTCGTCACCACCCACTAGCGGTGACGGCAGACCGTCGGTCCAGCGGTTCAGCCCCACGACGATCTGCTCGCCGGTGTTGATCGCGCTCATGCGCTGCGACATGGAACGCACCAGCGACGATTTCATGTACCCGGACTCGATCGCCGCGATGACCCCGCCCATCGCCAGGATCTTGTCGATCTCCTCGCGCGCCTGCGCCTTGAGCTCGGCGACCTTGGACTCGACCACGACCGACCCCTCGAACAGGTCCGGGTACTCGAGCAGGTCGGTCTCGTAGGCCAGGATCTGCTGGAGTCGCAACGACCACTGCTGATCCCAGGGCCGGGGCAGCGACAGCGCCTCGTTCCACGCCGGCAGCTGCACAGCCCGCGCACGAGCGTCGCGGCGACAGGGTGACGCCGAGCGTCTCGATCAGGATGCGCCAGGCGTTGTTCTCGGGCTGCGCCTCGGTCAGCCCGAGCGAGTTGACCTGCACCCCGTAGCGGAAGCGTCGGAACTTCTCGTTCGTCACGCCGAAGCGCTCGCGGGTGTACTCGTCCCACAGCTCGCCGAAGGCGCGCATCTTGCACATCTCCTCGACGAAGCGGATGCCCGAGTTCACGAAGAAGCTGATGCGACCCACGGCACGTTCGAACTGCTCGTCGGTGAAGTGGCCTCGCTCGGCGACCAGGTCGAGCAGCGAGATGGCGTTGGCCAGAGCGAAGGCGAGCTCCTGGGTCGGCGTCGCGCCGGCTTCCTGGAGGTGGTACGAGCAGATGTTCGAGGCGTTCCACGAAGGGATCTCCTCGAGGCAGAACTCGTACATCTCGGCGATGATCCGCAGGCTCTGCTCGGGCGGGAAGATGTAGGTACCCCGGGCCAGGTACTCCTTGATCAGGTCGTTCTGGGTCGTGCCGTTCAGCTCGGCGATGTCGACCCCGCGTTCACGGGCGAGCGCCACGTACAGCGCCAGCAGCCACATGGCCGTCCCGTTGATCGTCATCGAGGTGTTCATCTTCTCGATGGGGATCTGGTCGAACAGCACGTGCATGTCGTCCAGGCTGTTGATCGGCACGCCCACCTTGCCGATCTCGGGCGCGCGATCGGATCGTCGGAGTCGTAGCCGCACTGGGTGGGAAGGTCGAAAGCTATCGACAGACCCGTCTGCCCCTTGGCCAGGTTGGAGCGATATAGCTCGTTGGACGCCTTCGGGCTCGAGTGCCCCGAGTAGGTCCTGATGATCCACGGGCGATCCCGCGTCGGTTCGCCGTCGCTGTCGAGGATCTGATGAGGAGGAGGGGTCGAGGACTGCTCGTCGGCCATGTACCGATCGTACCGGCCGCCCTGCGGAGCCACCCATACGCCGCAACGAGGTACCGGGTACCTCGTCCTGTCGGTCGGGCGTGGGATCCTGTGGCGATGCAGTTGCCAGCACCGTCACGGGCCAGCCGCCCCTCCCGGCCGGGACGGGAACGGTCAGCCGTGATCGCCGCACTGAGCCCCCTGACGATCCTCGCCACGCTGGCCCTCGCCGGTTGCGTCGGGACAGGCTCCACCAGCGTGTCGAGCTCGTCGGGCGAGGGCTCGACCGAGGTGCAGGCAGCGGCCGATGACGACGCTGGAGCACCCGGGGGCGAGGCAGTGGCCGGGGACGAGACCGAACGGACCACCACTACCTCTGCACCGCGCCCGCCGGCGGAAACGCTGCGGATGTCGAAGCTGCGCACCGTCTCGGGCGAGATCTCGCCCAAGTCGGTAGTGGCATCGGGCCACGGACTCGTGACGGCCCAGAACATGATGTACACCCACACCGTCACCGCCTACGACAGCGACGGCGAGCTGATCGCCACCGTTCCCGACTCCGTGCGCCTCACCGACTTCGGCATCGACGAGCCCGGCGAGTTCAAGGGATCTCCCGTCGAGGCGGCTTTCACACCTGCGGGTGACAAGGTCTACGTGTCGAACTACTCGATGTACGGCCCGGGCCACAGCGAGGGAAGCGACCAGTGCTCCCCCGGCGACGGCACGACGTCGAGCTTCCTCTACCGGATCGACACCGAGAAGTGGAAGATCGACCAGGTGATCCCCGCCGGGGCCGTCCCCAAGTACGTCGCCGTCACACCCGACGCCGCCACGGTGCTGGCGTCGAACTGGTGCACGTGGGACCTGACGATCGCCGACGCAGCGAGCGGGACGGTCGAGCGGACCGTCGACATCGGTCGCTACCCGCGCGGCATCGCTGTCACCTCTGATTCGTCCACGGCGTTCGTCACGGTCATGGGCGGCACAGACATCGCCAGGGTCGACCTTGCAACGGGCGCCGTCAGCTGGATCCGTGGGGTCGGCGCAGGCCCCCGCCACGTGGTCATCGCCCCCGACGACAGCGCCTTGTACGTCACGCTGAACAAGGCGGGCTCGGTGGTGAAGGTGGACCCGAGCACCGGCAAGGTTCTCGGTCGGCTCGCGACCGGCTCCCAGCCCCGGTCCGCGGCGATATCGACCGACGGCACCGCCGTCTACGTCGTGAACTACGACGACAGCACAGTGTCCAAGATCCGCACCTCGGACATGTCGCTGATCGAGGAGGTCCCCGCTGGGTACCACCCGATCGGCATCGCCTACGACGGCTCCACGGGCAGGGTATGGGTCGCCAACTACGGCGGCACCATCGACATCTGGGACGAGAGCCCCGCCACCTGACGATTCAGGTTCTGCTTGGTGCGTTCGGCGTTCGTGACGGCACGAACGGGTGGCAATCGAGTGATGAGGGTCTCGACTGCCCCATCTTGGTACCCTGTGTTCTGTGTTCGTAACGGCAGGGACACCTGAACATTCGGAGTTGCTCGACGAGATCGTCGAGTCGCTCGAGTCGCTGGGCCTGGGGGCCAGAGCAGACGACGGCGCACTGGTGATCGACGGCACCCGCCACGTGCCGCTCCTGGTCGCCCGCGCCCACCCCACCCCGGCCGATCTGCGTTCGATCGTCGATGATGGCGCCGGACGTACCCCGGTGGTGCTGGTCGCCGACAGGCTGAGCGACGCCGGCCGTGACGTACTGCGCGGTGCAGGCTGGGGGTGGCTGGATCGCAGGGGCCACATGCGCATCTGGGCGCCAGGCATTCGGATCGAGTCCGATGTACCGGGAGGCGATCGGGAACGGCCGGCCGGCAACACATGGACCACGGTCGGACTCGAGGTCGCCCTGCACTCGCTCGTGCACCCCGACGAGCCAGCCACAGCCCGACGGGTGGCACCGACGATCGGGCGCAGCGTAGGCGCGACCCACGAGCTGATCGCTCGCTTCTCGGATGCGGGCCTGATCGGGCCACGGACCCACCGACCACTGCTACCCGACATGTTCTGGGAGACAGCGGCCAACTGGCCCGACGGCGACTGGATCGGACTCAGCGCCCCGATCGAGGTCGTGGCCCAACGGGTCGAGGCGACCGAGCTGATCCGCGTCGACGAGCGGGCGGCGACACTCGGCGGCGCCCGCATCGCCGCCGCCGGGGACCTACCTGCTCGCTGCTATGTGCGTTCGGCCGCGTCGCTGCGCAAGCTGCGTAGCTTCGTGGACCGCGACGCTCCCACACGCTGCTGGATCAGGCGGGCGCCGATCTCCTGGATCCCACTGAACGAGGAGCACCCTCCCGACGCCGATCACCGCTGGACCGTGGCGCACCCGGTTCTCTGTGCGGTCCGCCTCGCTGCCGACCCGGCACGAGGGCGCGAGATCGTCCAGGACTGGGGCGTGATCCCCGGTGTCTCGCCGTGACCGCTGTCCTCCTCTCGGGGCGGGTCGGCGGCACGACCCACCTCGAGGTCGAACTGCTCGCGTCACTTCCCCCGGAGCTACGCCTGATCGGCGGCCTGGCGGTGATGTGCAGGGTCGGTTCGCCACACCGCACAACGGTCGACCTGGATGCCGTCGCGCGCTGGGCTGACCGGCCTGCACGAGTCGATCGCCCACATGGCCCTCACCGCTCAGGGCGGCGGACAGTATCGGTTCGAAGGTTCGTTGGACCTCGATGTGATCGACGTCGCGCCGCAGTCGAGCGAGGAGCTGGTTGCCGAGCTCCTCGCCGTCGGCGAACCGCTGACCGACCTGGAGCTGAACATCGTCTCGCTCACCTGGGCACACGACGGCGCCACCGCCCTCGATGTCGTGGCGATCGACGAGTTGTCCGGAGAACGCCTGGCAGCGGCACCCGGCCGTCTGGTCGCGACGACTTCGGGTCTGGTCGCGATGAAGGTGACCGCCATCCCGCTGCGGGCATCGACGCGTCCCGAGAAGCGCGCATCTGATCTGTACGACCTGTCACGCCTTCTGCTCGCAGCCGGTCCTGACCCGGCATCGCTGGTCGTGATGCCACCGGTCCTGGCTGCAGCTGTGCTCGAGCGTCTGACGGCATGGTTCGTCGATGACGCCGGCCGCGACCGCACGTTCCGCGAGATCAGACGCTTCGACGAGCCTTCGGTCGACCTCGACGACGTCGCAGACGCTGTCGAGGACCTGACCTCGGGCGCGTGAGCTCAACCGGCGAGGAGTGGCGCCACCTCGGCACCGAATCGCCCGATCTGATCTGCCATCTCGGCGCTGTCCCTGCCGCGGAAGCCGATCTGGAGCTGGTTGATGCCCTTGGGCGGGAACTTGCGGAGCCGCTCGGCGACCTGCTCGGCGGAGCCGGTCGCGCAGAAGGGTTCGACCTCGAAGGTGGGCTCGCCCAGGTAGACGGGCCCGGCGGTGACCCCGACATCGAACGCAGCCGGGAGACCGGCCGATTCGCGCGTCTCCCGGATGTGTGCCAATGCGTTCGACATGCCCATCTTCGGTGGGCCCTGCGGCAACCAGCCATCGCCGAGGAGCGCCGCACGGGTTATCGCTGCCTTCGAGGATCCGCCGATCCAGATGGGAGGACCACCTGGGCGCACCGGCCGCGGCGACATGCCCACCCCGACCTCGGCACCAGGCCCGCCGACGGTGGGGTACTCGTCCTCGAACGCGGCGCGGATCACGGGGATCGCAGCCTGCACCGCTTGTCCGCGGGTGTCGTACTCCACCCCGAGAAGCGCGAACTCGCTCGCCAGGTGGCCGGCACCAGCTCCGAGGATCGCGCGGCCGCCGCTCAGGTGATCGAGGGTCAGGAAGGCCTTCGCGGTCGCCAGAGGGTGCCGGTAGGCCAACACGTAGACGTGCGACAGCAGGTGGGTTCGGCTGGTGAGCGCCGCCAACCACCCGAGGGTCGCCACGGTGTCGTACCAGGTCGTCGACATCGCTTCGTCTGCGGGACGCGGAACAGCCACGTGATCGCACACGGCGACGTAGAACGCACCGGCTTCATCTGCGGCGCTGGCCACCACGGCCAGGTCGGCAGCGTCCGCGGTCGACTCCCACGCCTGTACGAAGTTCGTGCTCTGCGACTGGACCGGGAGCTGCAACCCCCAGACGACCTCGCCGGCCGGAATGATCGCCGCCATCTTCGCTCCCGATCGGTCAGGGCCCCACTGGGCCGGTCGCACGGTGGGTCAGGCTAGCGACGCCCAGATGGGCCGACCGCCCCGTCCTACCGACGGTCCATTCCTACCAACGGTACGGTCACAGCCGACGTCGGGTGACCGATCCCAGGGAACACAGGAGTCGACCATGGGCCGAGCGATGACTGACAGCTCCCAGGCCGCCGAGTCGTTCGTCACCCTCGCGGACGCCGAGGAGTCCCAGGTCCCCATGTACGCGCGTCTGTGCCGAGCGATCGCCGATCGGCCGGAGGTGGCCGGCCTCCTGCTCGAAGCACCCGTCGCCCAACGACTACCGGTGCTGTTGCTCGCAGCTCTGCACGAGGCCGTGCTACTGGACCCCGACTCCGCTCTGGCCCCCTGGTACCCGTCGGTGGGTGGAGATGCGGGTCTGTCGGGCGATCTGGGAGCGGCGCTCGACGCTACGCTCCGCGACCACTGGGAGCGGATCCGAACGACCGTGGCTTCGCGTCAGGTGCAGACGAACGAGGTCAACCGGTGCGTCGCCTGGCGAGCGGGACTTGCCCTGATGTGTCGGGGCGATGACCGGCAACTGGCTCTGGTGGAACTCGGTTCGAGCGCGGGACTCAACCTGGGTGTCGACCGCTACCTGATCAGCTTCGACAGTGGTGGGGACGTCGAGGCGGTCGGGCCGGCCGACTCACCGGTCCGGCTCCGCACCTCTCTGCGCACCGGAAGCTGGCCGGCGCTCACCGCGCCGATCCCCCCGGTGGCCGAGCGAATCGGGATCGACCTCTCCCCGCTCGATCCGACAGACTCCGACGACACCCGCTGGCTGACGGCGTGCGTCTGGCCCGAGCAACTGCTCCGTCTGGAGCGGCTGAAGGCCGCGCTCGACGCGACCGCGGCCGCACCGCCCCATGTATTGCGCGGCGATCTGGTCGACCGGCTCGATGACGCGTTCGATCTCGTCGGCGACGACCGCCACGTCGTCGTGTTGTCGTCGTGGGCTCTCGGCTACCTGCCACGGGACCGGCGAGCCAGTCTCCAACGGAGACTCGCCCTGCTGGCGGGCAGGTGCGCAGACCGGGGCTCGCGCCTGACCGTTCTGACCCTGGAGGCAGATCACGTCGTTCCGTGGACGCCGACCCCGGCACTGCGGTCCGACGCCCCACCCGAGCTGCGCCACGCGTCGCTTCTGGCATCGACCGGTTTCGACCACCGTGGTCGAACAGAGTCGACTGCCCTGGCCAGATGCCAGGCGCACCTGGCGTGGATGGAACGGCTCGACCCCGGCACCGACGCTTGACTCCGCGTCGGTCACCCGACGGGCCGGCTCACGGTCGCCTACCGCGGTCCACCTGGAGCCGGGTCTCGGCGAGTGCGCGCTCCAGCAGCGTCGACGCCGCGCCCGGGGCCCACGGGTCGGCGGACGAAGCAGACAGCCGGAGCCCCAGGGCGAAGCAGCCCGGCTCGAGCTGCACGAGCAGGTCGCCGGAGCCGCGTCACGTTGCTGAGCTTTGAGGCCGGCCGCGTGCTGCCCTGGGTCGCGGCGCCTGCGCAGCCAGATGGCGGCTCGCTCCGAGGCGTGATCAGCCGACGCGCTCCAGCAGATCCCAGCGAACCTCGGTCGAGTCGGCCCGCACGAACCAGACCACCTCGCCGTCGAACGGGATACCCTCCGGTAGCGGCCCGAGGGTGCTTCGCACCGGCACGTAGCCATGTGGCTGCACCTGCGCCGCGGTGAGTCCCTGGGCAACCACATCGGGCTGCAGCTCCCCCACCGTGTAGGCGGCGTCGTACTTGTCGTGCCCCGGCAGAAACGAAGACCCGACCGGTGCGGAGTGAGCTATGCGATCGTCGGACTTGCCCAACACGTCGAGCACGCGGCGCCCCGACCAGTACTGCACCCCGCCGACGCCACCGGCCGCGATCACGGCGTCGGGCCACGTCACCGCCGCCAGGTGATCACCCAGGCGGGCGAAGCGGGTGCCGTCGTCGCGGGCCAGGTTCGGGAGGCGGACGCAGGTGACGACCAGCAGCAACGCGAGGATCCACACGACACCGACCGACGAGGGCGGCGCGCCGGCACGATCTCCACCGGACGAGGCCGTCAGGCGCAGCGCCACCCACGCCGCACCCAGCGCGACCGTCACCGCGGGCAGCACCAGGGCCGCGTCCACCAGCGGAGTCAGCCCACCCGAGCCGACGAACAGCTCGCCGGCAGCCAGGCTGCACACCACCGCGACCGCAGGGCTCGCACCCACCACCAGCGCCGCGCGCGCCCAGCGTCGACGGAAGGCCGCCGACCCCGCAGCACCAGCGCCAGCGGCGCAACGAAGTAGGGCCCGGCGGTGATCGCGTCGACCAGCAGGCCTCGACCCAGCCGGGTCTGCAGGCCGATGCCCTCCACCTTCAGGTGGTACGTGTTGGGCAGCAGCTCGCCGTAGATCGACCACCGCGTTGCGGTGAGCGCCAGCGTCGCCGCCGCCGCGCTGCCGATCGCGATGTTCGCCACCCGGCGACCCGGTCGGCCGCCGCGCCAGAGCGCCCACCCCGACACGGCCACGACGACCACCATCGTGTCCTGTCGCACCGCCACGGCGAACGCCGCGACCAGGCCGAGAGCCACCAGTCGGCCCGCCGGCGTCGACGCCCGGTGCACGAGCGACCAGGTCAGCAGGAGCGTGGCGACGGTGGCGAGCACCACGACGCCGACCTCCATGCCACGCACGGTCCAGTAGAGCAGCGGGAAGCTCAGCACCACCGCAGCGACCGCTGCCCACCAGCCGCGCCCCACGACGGGTGGGCAGGCCCGCGGCGCAGAGCAGACGTGCGCCGCACCACACGGTCGCCCACACCGCCACCAGGCCCACCGCAACGATCACGAGCCGCGCCAGCCGAACCGTGCAGTCCTAGCCGGTGCACCGCGGCCATGACCGCTGTCCATCCCGGGTTGGTGATGCCCTCGACCACCGGTGCACCGGGGTACCAGACCGGGCCCCCGCCCGCAGCGGCGGTCCGGGCGTACGACATGGAGATGGTCGCGTCGTCGAACAGCGTCAGCTGTAGCGCCCCCGCCAGGTCACGCCAGCGACCGGTGCGGAACGATTGCCAGGACGAGCAGCAGCGTGCAGCGCCACCACGACCGCGGCCGCACGCCTGGTGCTCGCCCGGTCGTGGGCCGTGGTGTCGGCGTCGTGGTCCCGGCCGTGCTCGATGCCGTCGTCGACCACGATGCCGACGAGTCGGCTCACGGTCGCCTACCGCGGTCCACCTGGAGCCGGGCCTCGGCGAGTGCGCGCTCCAGCAGCGTCGACGCCACGCCTCGGGGCCCACGGGTCGGCCGGTGCTATCGCCACACCCACGACTGCGTCGAGCGCGACGAGAGTGCCGTCGAGCTCCACCGGCATCGACGAAGCCACCCGCATGCGCTCCACCACCGAGCCGGCCGACGAAGCAGACAGCCGGAGCCCCAGGGCGAAGCAGCCCGGCTCGAGCTGCACGAGCAGGTCGCCTGAGCGGATCAGCTTGTCGAGACGGCGCACGACCTCGGCGGTTGTCGCGTCGGTGACCGATCGGCCTTGGGCGGCCACCCGGTCGAAGCCGACGAGTGCCAGCACGCACACCGCTGCCGCGGGCATCGATCCGTCGACGATCCGCTCCCGGATCGCTGGACGCGCCAATCCCGTCCAGGTGGCGGAGCAGTGCTTCTCGATCGGGTAGCTGCATGATCCCTTCACCGGCGCAGAGTGCACGACTCCCGAACCATCGGCAGCATGGCCGAGGGGGTGAAGCAAAGGCTCAGTACCCCCGAGCCGGCTCAGCCCTTCCGGTTGCCCCAGATGCCGACGAAGCTGACCATCTCACCCGGGTAGCCGCCCAGGTTGTGGGTGAGCCCCAGCCCACGATCGACGGTGTCGATCTGACGATCTGCAGGCGCTTCGCCGCGGAGCTGCAGCCAGCACTCGAAGAGCATCCGCAGACCGGAAGCTCCGACGGGGTGACCGAAGGACTTGAGCCCACCGTCGGTGTTGACCGGCAGGTCCCCTCGAAGATCGAACGCGCCGGCCTCGACGTCGCGCCAGCCCTCGCCGCGGGCCGAGAACCCCAGGTCCTCCATCAGGACCAGCTCGGTGGGGGTGAAGCAGTCGTGCACCTCGGCCATGGCCAGCTCGCGACGGGGGTCTGAGATCCCGGCCTGCGCGTAGGCGTCGTCGGCTGCGGCCTTGCACTCGGGCAGATGCGTGTAGTCGTAGTCCTGGTCACCCAGTCCAGCGCCACTTCCGGCGACCATGGCGAGCGCCTTCACGTAGAGCGGCTTGTCGGTGTACTTGTGGGCGTCCTCCGCCCGGACGACGATCGCCGCTGCCGCGCCGTCGGCCACTCCTGCGCAGTCGAAGACCGACAGCATGCCGGCGACCTCGGGCATCTTGCAGATCGCATCCACCGACATCTCGCGGCGGAATTGCGCCCGCTCGTTCTTGGCGCCGTTCTCGTGGTTCTTCGAAGCGATGCGGGCCAGCGTGCGGCGCAGCTCCTTGGGGTCGATGTCGTACTTCTGTGCGTACGCGGGTGCGACCAGCGAGAACATCGCGGCGGCGGTCACAGAGCGCTGCGTCCCGTCGTTGGGGATCGGGAAGGCGTTCAGGCCCTGGAACCCGGAGTCCTTCACCTTCTCGACACCGACCGCTGCTGCAATGTCGTACGCGCCTGAAGCGACGGCGTAGCAGGCCTGGCGCAGCGCCTCGGACCCCGTGGCGCAGTAGTTCTCGACCCTGGTGACGGGCTTGTTGTCGAGCTTCAGCGGCGCGGCGAGCGTCACACCCGACATGCCCGACTGGGCAGTTCCGAGCCACCATGCGTCGATGTCGTCCTTGGCCACCCCGGCGGATGCCAACGTGTCCTCGACAGCGTCGATCATCAGGTCGTCCGCGCTGCGGTCGAAGTGCTCCTTGAACTGGGTGCAGCCCATCCCGATGATGGCGACCTTGTCCTTTATGCCGTGACTGGCCATGTCAGACGCTCCCGCTGTCGGTGTCGGTGCCGCCGGCCGTGCGCTGCACGGGGCGGGCCTTCCAGAAGTAGTTGGCTATGCCGTCGGCGGTGTTGAGCCGACGGAAGGTCATCTCGACGGTCATCCCGATGGACACATCGGTCGGGCGTACATCGGTGAGCTCGAGCGGCAGGCGACCGCCACCGTCGAAGTCCGCAACCGCGAACACGACAGGCGGCGACGGCGAGTAGGCGAGGGAGTCGACGGTGAACGTGGCGACGGTCGCGGCGACGTCAGCCATGGGCGCCGGGTCCATGTCGTCGACGTTGCCACCGACGAACGACACCCTTGCCGGAGGCAGGTGCAGTGCGTCGCTCTCACGGTCGCGAGAACCCACGAAGCCGTACTTCCAGTCCAAGCGACGCTCGGCAGCGGCAGCGGACATGCGCGCGGGCTCTGGCCGGTTCGGCGGCTGGATGGGGAGCACCCCGCGCCAGGACAGGTACTTGGCGTAGGCCAAGGTGTCGTCGCCGCCGGCAATCTGATCGGCCACCGAGGCGACCGCTTCCCGGTGGCCGGCAATCGCCTCGGTCACCCGGAAGACGAACACGTCGGCGCCGTCGGCGAGCGACACGAGAGCGATGACCTGGCCGGGCTCGGCGTCATCGAGCAACGAGGCCAAGAGCAGCGCCGGGTGCGGCGCACCTGTGAAGCCGACCTGTCCGCCCAGGGAGTCGGCCACGTCCACGCCCGCGGCCCCGAGCCGTTTGCTGAGCGCTGCAGCGGCCCTGGCCTGCGGACCGGAGATCGCCACACGGCGGAGCTGGTCCGCATCGACTCCGGAGTCCTTGAGCGCGGCATCCCATGCCTGGGCGGCGAGCGCGCCGTAGCGCTGCTCGCCGAATCGCTCCTCCCAGTTGTGGGTCCGGAGCTCGCCCGGGGCCCGCCAACGGTCCAGGAACTCACGGGTGGCCGACGCCCCGCCCAGGTACTCGGCCACGACCCGGGCGCCGTCAGCGTCGTCGCCGATGAGCAGCGCCGCACCGGCGTCACCACCGTTGAGCTCGTCTGGTGAGCCGGCGGGCCCTGTGCGCAGATCCCCTGCGATCACCAGGACGGACGGGTCGGTCGAACGCAGAGCCGAACGCAGTGCCGCGGTGGTGCCGCGCAGCCCGGCGCCCGCGTCGGCTGCGAGCACGTCGGCATCCAGGCGCAACGCGGCGTGGGCAATTGTCGCGTTGGTCTTCTCGACGTAGGTGGGCGATGTCGTCGCGAACCACAGCGCGGATGGTCGGTCAGCGCCCGACCGGAGAACCCGACGACCCGCCTCGACCGCCATGGTCAGCGAGTCCTCGTCGTACGACGCAACCGTTCTCGTGCCCCGCCCGGCAGCGCCGCCGAGCACGTCGGTGATGGCTGAGCGATGCAGCCGCCAGTGCGGCAGGTAGCCGGCTGCGCCGATGATCCCTCGCATGTTCGTCCCCTCGAGCGACCCGCCCCAGGCAGGTCGGGCATGTAGAAGTGGCCAGGAGGCCACGGATCTGGTTTCTGCTCCTGAGAGCCCTGGGAGTCTACGAGATCCTGACGGTGTGTCAGAATTGGGGGAAACCGTTCCTGACGCCACATGGAGAGCCTGATGACCGCCAAACCGATGGGCCGTCGTGCGCTGAACCGGGTAGCGCGCCACAGCCAGCTCATGGCCGCAGCAACCGAGATCTTCGAGGAATCGGGCCTGGCAGGCCTGACCATGCAGGCGGTCGCCGAACGGGTCGACTGCGCGGTCGGCACCATCTACACCTACTTCGATTCCAAGAGCGCGCTGCTAGCGGAGCTCCAGGTCGAGGCGATCAAGGTGCTGACGTCCGCGATCGAGCGCAGCGAAACCGTCTGGGATCGGGAGATCGCCGCGGCAGAACTCGACGAGGGGCTCGCCGCACTCGTGCGTCTGGTGGCAGCGAGTCGGATGTTCGTCGATGCCAAGCGGCTGCATCCACGGGAGTACGAGCTGCTGCAGAACCACATCTCCGGGCCGGAGCAGGTCATCAACGACGTCGACACGCTCAAGGTCCTCCCGCAGGTCCTGATGCTTCTGGGTCACCCGCACCGGATGATCGACGCGGCCGTCGCGGTGGGCGCCCTCTCGACCGGCAGCCGGATGGGCGACGACGACAGCAGCCAGACCCTCCGGCGGACGCTGCGTTGGGCGGGAGGACTCAACGGGGCGATGCTCGTCTCCAACGCCCCTCCCGACTCCGTCTGGCTGACCGCCGACATGCTCGATGGACGTCGTCTGGCATTCGACCTGGCCGATGACCTCTTGCTGGCCTGGGGCGCGCCGCCGCGCACACTGCTGCTTGCCAAGGAGTTCGTCGACGACCTCGAGTCACGGGATCAGCTGCTCCGCAGCGGCGCCGACCTTGACCCTGAGGACGTCCTCGAGACTGAACCGGTCGACTGAACCGACGGCGAACGGCCACCGGGTCGGCGTCATGGTTCCGGGCCGTGCTTCGGCTCAGGCGACCGCCGAGACCACGTACGCGGCAGACCACGCTGTGCCGAGCGCGCCGGTGACGAGCCCGATGATCGACATGGTCCGGCCCTCCCCGCTGTTCGCCGCAGCCTGACGTAGAGCGAACACCGCGACGATCATGGCCGGTACGCCGGTCAGGAAGCCCAGGCAACCCAGTGCGACCAATCCGAGCAGCAGCGCCGCGATCGCTGCCCTGTTGAGCGCCGGGCGTCGCGGATCTGCCATGCCCAGCTCCCGTCGCGCTGCAGCGACACGAGCGGCGATCTCCTCGGGGTCGTCGATCGTCATCGGGGTGCCAGCGTAGCGAGGCGCAGGGCTCGACCACCGCTGTGATGCCGACCATGTCCGTCCCGGGTCGATTCCCGCCGGGACGCTCCGAGCTGACAACCTGTCTGACATGTTGCTCGGTGACGTCGCGAACGCCGGGGCCGCGGCCAACGGCAAACCTCTGGACGGTATTCGGATCCTGGCTGCGGAGCAGATGCAGGCCCTGCCGTTCGCCACCCAGCTTCTGGCCCGTATGGGGGCCGAGGTGGTCAAGGTCGAGCATCCCTTGCACGGCGAGTCGGGCCGCGGAGCGCTGCCGGCCATGGAGGATCCCCAAGGACGTCGTGTGGGCGCGACGTTCCTTCGAAACAACCTGAACAAGCGTTCGCTGGGCCTGGACCTGAAGTCGCCCCGGGGTCGCGAGCTGTTCATGGAGCTCGCCGGCGGGTTCGACGTGGTCGGTGAGAACTTCAAGGCCGGAACGATGGAACGCCTCGGTCTGGGCTACGAAACGCTCGCCGCCCGCCACCCCCACCTGATCTACGTGTCGGTGTCGGGGTTCGGGAACCTGGGCGACTCGCCGTACCGGTCGTGGCCCGCATACGCGATGGTGCCCGAGGCGATGTCGGGTCTCTACGAGTACAGCCGCCACGGCGACGAGCCACCGCGGGTGATCCCCGCCGGCGCGCTCGGCGACATCAGCTCAGCCCTGTTCACCGTCATCGGGATCCAAGCGGCGATACGCCACAGGGAGTTGACGGGGAAGGGCCAGCGAGTGGACGTGGCCATGTTGGACTCGATGCTCGCGATGACCGATGTGATCACCAACTTCTGGTCGCTGGGAGTCCGCGAGAACACCCTGGAGGGAATCATGACCGGCTTCCGTGCCGGTGACGGGTGGTTCGCAGTCCAGGTAGTGCGCGAGCACCAGTTCGAACGGCTGGCCGAGCTGGTCGGGCGAGCGGAGTGGCTCGACGACGAGCGGTTCGGGACCCGCCGCGGGTGGGCCGAACAGCTCGAGAGCGAGGTGCGACCGGCGGTCGAGTCATGGGCTGCGGAGCGGACCAGGCTCCAGGCCTGTGACGCGCTCGGTGCTGCCGGGATCCCGGCCGGGCCGTGCTTCACCCCGGGCGAGGTGATCGCCGACGACCACGTCGCTCGGCGCAACATGCTGGTCGAGATGCCGAGGGTCGACGGGGTCGACGAGCCTGTCCTGATCCCCGGCAATCCCGTGAAGATGAGCGAAGTGGCCGAAGGACCCGAGACCCGGGTGCCGTGGGTCGGCGAGCACACCGCCGACGTGCTGCGCACAGAGCTAGGCCTGTCCGACTCGGAGCTCGACTCGCTTCGCGCCGACGGAGTCATCACCTGACCCGTCGGTTCTGCCACACCAGCCCGCTCGACCCCGCCAGCACCGTTCGGATGGGGATGCACCCAGACTCGAATGAGGGCGGCCCCGGATGGTCAGCACTCGACCTCGGTGCGACAACTGAGCCATGGATGACAAGGACCTCGGTGCTGGAGCAACTACGACCGTCACTGCAACGCAAGCCCGGCCTCGGACCGGACCAGCTGCACGGCCCGGGCTCCGCCGGGCCGCCGTCGTGATCGGCTGGGTCGTCGCGTGGTCCCTGGCAGCGCTCGGGCTGCTGATCGGCTGGGTCGCGTTCCATCTGTCGAACTGCAAGCTCGGGTTCTTCGGCGAATATGGGCCGCTACCCGATGCGACCGGGATCGACGGTGCTGATCTGGTCGGACAGCTCATCGCATGGGGCGTCGCGACCTTCCCCTGGTGGGGAGTGATGATCTGGCCCCGGCAACCGGAGCGGCGACGTCAGTCAGTTGCGGTGATCGGCGTGATCACCCTGGTGCTCGTCACCCTGTTCCTGGTGCCGCAGATCGGCAGGGACATGAGCGGCTGGGCATCGATCTGCGGTGGTCCGGGCTGAACCAGTCCACCGCTGGCCCCACCCGGCGGGGTGATTCGCGTCAGGCGGCGTCGCCGTCGAGGATGGCCACGGCGATCAGGTCCTGGCAACGACGGTCGTCGTTCCAGCTGAGTTGGAGCTGCTTGGCGCGACGGAAGAACAACTGGATCTCGTACTCCAGGGTGAACCCGACACCACCGAAGATCTGTTGGGCCATGGCTGTGGTGTCCCTGTACGAGGCACACGAGCACGACTTGGCCATGGGGGCCAGGCTCGCGAGCGACTGCCCCTTGGAGTGCGCCCATGCAGCTTCATAGGTGATGAGCTTGGCCCCGTCGAGAGCAGTCTTGGCGTCCGCCATGTAGTGCGACAACGCCTGGAACGCGCCGAGCGGCTTGTCGAACTGCTCACGGTCCTTCGAGTACTGCACGGTGATGTCGAGCGCGTACTCGGCGCCACCGTTCGCAAGGGCCGCGGCGAGGATCATCGCCTCGTCCATGACAGCGGACCAGGTCGCCCAGCCCGTCCCCGGCGGCGCCGATGCGGTCGGCTTCGGTCACCTTCACCGCGTCCAGGTCGACGCGGTACTGGGTGTCGGAGCTGATCGACATCTTCTGGGTGAGCGTCACGCCGTCCGCCTCGGGGTCGACCAGGAAGAGGTCGACCGCGTCGTCGGCGTCACCCGTGCGGGCCAGCACCACGAGGCGGTCCGCTGCGGAAGCGAAGTAGACGTGCTGCTTGGTCCCCGAGATGGACCAGCCATCGCTGTCGGCCTGTGCCCTGACCTGCACACCGCGGGGCCCGAAGCTGTTACCGGGCTCCAGCCAGGCAGGTGTGAGGATCGCCTCGCCCTTCGCGATCTTCGCGAGCCACTCCTCGCGCTGGGTGTCGGAGCCCGCTCGCACGATCGCGCCTGCGGATACGACCGCGCTGACCAGGTGGGGAGTGGGAGCCAGGGCACGGCCCAACTCCTCGTAGAAGATGACGCCCTCGAGCAGCGACATCTCGGAGCCGCCGTACTGTGCCGGCAGGAGCAGGCCTATGAGGTCGAGCTCGGCGAGCTGCGCCCAGAGGTCGGCCGAGTAGCCGACGGGGTCGTCCTCGAGGGCCCGGATCTGCTCGTTGGAGGCGTACTGCCCGAGCAGGCCGCGGACCATGTCTCGCAGCATGTCCTGTTCTTCGGTGAAGTCGAGGTTCAGAGTCATCGTGGTCTCTCTCGGTGTTCTCGGTCTGTCGGGATCGGGTCGGGGTCGGTCAGTCGTTCAGGGGTCAGGGAAGCCACTTGTCGCCGCGGCGTGCCCAAGGGTTGTCGGTGCCATCGGCCGGCAGAGCGACACGCACCGTGCAGGTAGACGCCAGACGCGGTGCGGGGTCACGGCCGTCGGTCGCTGTCGCGATCAGGGTGACTTCCAGGCTCGCCCAGCCCTGCCCGACGGAGTCGGTCCCGACCTCACCAACGATCGCGGCGAACTCCATGCGGTCACCCGGGAAGACCGAGGTCTTCATGCGGAAGGTCATGCGCCCGAGCCGTGCTCGTGGGCCAGCCCAGTCGGTGACGTAGCGCTCGAACCAGGCCGCCTGGTTCGGTGTGTTCAGGAAGATGTCTGCGACCCCGTTGCGTTCGGTCGCGAACTTGTAGTCGTGATGCATGGGGCGCCAGTCACGACTGGCGAGCGCACCCAGGACGACCGTGGTCGGGGTGACGTCGACCGCCAGCGAAGGCAGGGCGTCTCCCACGGATACCTGGCCGAACAGGACCGGGGCCGGTGCGCTCACGAGGCGCCTCCTTCGCTTCCGGCGCGGACATAGCCGAAGCCGGTGTAGGACTCGACCCCGACGAGCGCTTCGTGCTGGTTGTGGAACTCGACGTCGATCACCCAGAACCGACCAGCACCCAGCTTGGTGGTCTTGGGGCCGGACACCGACCGCAGCACCTGCTGGTTGGAGATGACGTCGCCGGGTCGTACAGGGTCGTGGAAGATGATCGTGTTGTCGGTCATCACCGCCTCGGGTAGACCGAAGATCGCCTTCAGATCGAAGTGGACCTTCAGTGCGACCTGCTCCCCTGCCGCACCCGGCTCCCAGAAGTGAGGGCGCATCCACAGCGACAGCGTCGTCGGTGGGAGGATCGTGCCGGCGGTCAGCTCGGTGGCGACAGCGTCGTCCCAGAACAGCGGGTTGGCGTTCTGGGTGGCCGCCAGCGTGTTGAAGGCGTAGCTGCGTTCGGCTGGGAACGTGGCGGTCTCGGGGTACATCGGTACGCCGATCATGGCGGTGACCTGTTCTGGCAGGTCGTCGACCTGAGTGGCTTCGCTCATGCGATCGCTCCTGTGGAAACGAGCTCGTCGACCGTCGCGGGGTCGATGCCCGCCGACTCGAGGATCTGGGCTGTGTCGCTGACCGAACCGTCGCGGACCTGGTACGGCCCGTCGGGTGCGTCAGTGCCCGCCCACACCGGAGCGGACTGCCGGAACGGGCCGTCGGTCTCGGAGACGGCGTCTACCACGACCCCTCTGGCCACGAACTGCTCGTCGACGACGGCCTCGGCCACGCTGTTGACCTCGCTCACGCACGTGTCTGCTGGCCCGAGCTCGCCAACCCATTCGTCACGGGCGCGCGGTCGCGAAGACCGCTGCCATCGCCGCGCGGATCTCGTCCTGCGCTTCGTCGTCGAGCTGCGAATCCGCGTACTGCTCCAGCCCGAGCAGCCGTACCAGGTTCCGCCAGAACTGCGGCTCAATCGCCCCGACCGCAAGGTGCCTGCCGTCCGCGCACGTGTACACGTCGTAGCAGGCGTAGCGGCCGGTCAGGATGTAGTGACCCGGCCCCGGCTCGGTACCCGTGGCCAGGTACTCGTCGACGTAGAGCGACATGAGAGCGAACGAACCGTCGGCTATGGACACGTCGAGCAGCTCGCCGGTGCCGGTGCGCTCGCGTCGCAGCAGTGCCGCCATGACGGCCATGGCCGCCTGCATGCCGCCGGCCGCGATGTCGGCGACGGTCGCTCCCGGAAGAGCCGGGCGTCCATCCGCCTGGCGACCCGTGCAGTCGAGGAATCCGGAGACTCCCAGGTAGTTGACGTCGTGTCCCGCCCATGAGCTGCGGGGGCCGCTCTGACCGAACCCGCTGGTGGAGCAGTAGACGATGCGCGGGTTGCGGGTGGAGACCGCCTGGTAGCCGATCCCCAGCCGGTCGACGACTCCCGGCCGGAACGACTCGATGATCACGTCGGACGTGTCGGCGAGTGCGAGGAAGGCGTCCCGACCGGACTCGTTCTTCAGGTCGAACAGCGCTCGCTGCATTCCCCGGTTGCCGGAGTACGCGTAGTACGGCGGAGTGATCTGCACCGAGCCGGCCCGCGGGACCGCCCCGACCTTGATCACCGACGCCCCGTAGTCGGCGAGAGTGCGCGACGCACGCGCGCCGGGCCCTACCGAGGCAAGGTCGAGCACACGGATTCCGTCGAGCGCGGGCGTTGTGGCCATCGGTGTGTCGACGCTCAGAAGTTCTTGGGCAGGCCCAGGCCGCGCCGGGCGATGATGTTCTTCTGGATCTCCGAGGCTCCGCCGCCGATCGTGTCGATCACGGTGTAGCGGTACGTCGACTCGGAACGACCTTCCATCGGGGCGTCCTCGGTACGTACACGCATCTGGGTCCCCGGACCGCCGATGTCCATCGACGCGTCCGCCAGGCGCCTGGACAGCTCGGTCGCGAAGAGCTTGTACTCCGAGGCCTGCAGCGTCGGCGGCTGGAACGGCTTGCCCTGACGCACCAGCTCCTCGACCTTGACCGCCTCGGCGACGAACTTCAGCCCCATGACGCGGGCGACCTCGGCGTCGGTGTGGAGCTTGGCCATGCGGGTGCGAACGACCGGGTCGTCCTTGAGCGGCGCGCCGTCGCGCTCGGCGGTTCGCACGTACTCGGTCAGCAGGTCCAGGCGCTGCTTGATCGGGGCGTAGGTGAACATCGTGAAGCGTTCGAGGTCGAGCGCCTGGGAGATGTAGCGGAAACCGTGGTTCACCTCGCCGACGACGTACTCGTCGGGCACGAAGACGTTGTCGAGCCACACCTCGTTGGTGCGCTCGTCACCCATGGTCCAGATGCCGTTGATGGTGATGCCCGGATCGTCCATCGGGATCAGCATGAGCGTGATTCCCAGGTGCTTGTTGTCCGGGTCGGTGCGCACACCGCACCAGTACCACTCGGCGAAGTGCGCAGAGGTGGTCCAGGTCTTCTGGCCGTTCAGCAGCCAGCCGGAGACACCGTCGTCGTTGACGTGCTTCACGCCCTTGAGGCGCATGGACGCCGCGTCGGAGCCGGCATTGGGCTCGGAGTAGCCGACGGCGAACTCGACGTCGTTCTCCAGGATCATCGGCAGGAACTTCTCCTTGAGGAAGTCCGAGCCGTGGGCGATGAGCGTCTTGCCGATGATGCCGACGCCCTTGCCGATCTGTGGTCCGCCGCGACCGGCGAGCTCCTCGTTGAGGATGTACTCGTAGACACCCTCACCTTCGGTGCCGCCGTACTCCTTGGGCCAGGTCATGCCCAGCCAGCCCTGGTGGCCGACCTCTTTCATGAACGCCCTGCGCTTGGGCGTGTCCACGATCTGGGCCATGTTCTCGCGGGTGACGTCGAAGATGTCGATGTCGTCGTGCTCGTCGCAGAAGGCCTTGACCTCTGCCGCGTACGCCTGCTGCTCCGGTGAGAACTCGAAATCCATCCGTCACTCCGACTCGTAATCTGACGACCCGTCAGATCCTACTCGGTGGGGTGGGCCGCCTGACCAGACGAGGGAGCCGGCGGGATCCTTCCGGTGACCCCCGTGTAGATCTGGCGGGCCATCGCGACACGCAGGTCGACGGTCCGCACACCGGCTCCGCCGATGCCGTACTGGTGCGCCGCGACGTGGGCGAGCATCGACACCAGCACGACCGCGGTGGCCATGGGGTTCAGGTCCACCGGCGCGAAGCCCAGCTGCTGCTGGTCGCTGATCACCTGCTCGGCCAGCAACGTGAACTTCGACAGCAGGTGGGTTCGTGAGTCCCGGAACCGCTGATCGCCCTCCAGCGCGGCGAGGTCGATGACGGCCATCAGAGACGAGTGCTCCGCCCAGAAGTCGAGGAACGCCGCGGCCAGGTCCTCACAGGTCTCGTATGCAGACCGGCCTTCCCATGTGGCGGTGCGGAACGGCCGGGTTAGCCGCTCGCCGCCCTCACCGATCAGCCGGTCCGCCAGGGCGAGCACAGCGGACTCCGCATCGGGAAAGTACTGGTAGAAGGTCGCGGGCGACACTCCGGCGTCGCGTGCGATGTCGACGACCTTCAGGTCGCGGTAGGTAGTCGTGGCGAGCAGTCGACTGGTGTGCTCCAGCAGGCGTTCGCGGGTGGCCATGCCACGCCGCCCTGGAACCCTCCCGTCGGCTGCCCGAAGGCCGTCGGGGTCCTGATCGGCACCGTTGCTGGGATAGCCGGATTCCGGTGAGCTGGTTTCCGGGTCGCTGGGTGCCACCCACGCAACGCTATCGGGGGGCTGCTCGGGTCAGTGCCGCCGAGAGGGCCGGGCGCCCGCGCCGCAGCTCGTTGGCCCAGCTGCTCAGCTCGTCCTGCTCCATCGGAGCAGCGAACAGGTAGCCCTGGACCCAGTCGCAACCGATGGCCACCAGCTCGTCGAACTGCTCCGTCGTCTCGACCCCTTCGGCGACGGTCGGCACCCCGAGCCTGTGAGCCAGCTCGTTGATCATCTGGATCAGGTCGTGCTGCTCCGGATCAGGCAGGCCGTGCACGAAGCTCGAATCGATCTTGATCTCGTCCACGGGCATCGCGCGCAGATGTGCGACGCTGGTGTAGCCGGTCCCGAAGTCGTCGATCGCGATCCTCGCCCCTGTGGCACGCAGGCGCCTGAGCTGTTCGGCGGCCAGCTCGAGGTCGGTCACGAGGGCCGTCTCGGTCACCTCAAGCGTCAACATCCCCGGCTCGATCCCTCCGTCACGGATCACCCGACAAGCGTTCGTCACGTAGTCGGGGTTGACAAGGCTCCGACCGGAGACGTTCACCGACAGGCCGAGACCCGCGAGTGGCCCGCCCTCGATCCGCGACCACGCGGCCAGGCTCTCGACCCCTCGTTCCAGCACCCAGAGATCGAGGTCGACCACCAGAGCGGTCCGCTCGGCCACAGGCACGAACACCGCCGGCGAGACGTCA
Source organism: Microthrixaceae bacterium (assembly GCA_037045265.1). Classification (GTDB taxonomy): domain Bacteria; phylum Actinomycetota; class Acidimicrobiia; order Acidimicrobiales; family Microtrichaceae; genus JBAOHV01. Next base: position 118,001 of record JBAOHV010000004.1, read on the forward strand.
CCGCGGTGGTCACGGCGCCAGCGGACGAGCGCCTCGAATCCGATCGGGACACCGGTCGCCGAGTCGATCACCGGCTGGTACACCAGGCGCAGCTCGTCAGAGGAGCTGAGCGCCGCCGTGAGCCCGACTTCTATCTCCTCCTGATCGGTGACGAGTCGGTCCATCTCGTCGTCGTAGAGCGTCACGTGCTCGCCGGGGCGACCCTTTGCCGCGTAGACGGCAAGGTCGGCGCAGCGCAGCAGGTCGGTGGGGTCATCATCGCCCCTTCCCGATCCCGTCAGCGCTACTCCGATGCAGGCACCGACCTGCAGCCGCAGACCGTCGACATCGATCGGCTCGAGCACCACTGCGACGAGCCTCCGGGCCACTGCAACCGGCTCCTGGGGCCCGTCGACCGACGTCAGCAGGACGACGAACTCGTCGCCGCCCAGCCGGGCCACGACGACGTCGTCGCGCACGTTCGACGCCAGCCGCTTGGCGATCACCTTCAACAGCTCATCGCCCACCGCGTGCCCGTAGCGGTCATTGGTCCGCTTGAACCCGTCGAGGTCGACGAACAGGATCGCCATCTCCGAATGTTCGACCGCTGACCGGCGAGCTTGGTGTGCGTCGAAGAGCTGCGAGATGAGCCCTGCACGGTTGGTCAGGCCGGTGAGCGCGTCGTGGCTCGCCTGGTGGGCCAGCCGCTCCTGGAGTCGCTGACGCTCGATTATCGACCCCGAGAGGACTCGGACCGAGCGCTGCAGCGACGCACCCAACTCACCCGGCAGCGGCTCGGCGAGCGACGGGTCGTCGAAGTCGCACGACGCCAGCGATCTGGTCTTGCACTCGAGCAGCACGAGGTTGTCCACCACGTCGTTGAAGGCCGCGCTGGCACGCTCGACCTCGGGCGGGCCGCTCAGCTCCAAGGGCTCCACGGAGAGGTCACCCCGGCCCACCTGGATCGCCTGGTCGGTCAGCCTGCGCACAGGTGCGACGATCGACCGACCGAACAGCATTGCGGCGCCGATCGATGCAGCGATGGCCGACAGGGTGAGCAGGGCCGTCAGACGCTCCTGACGAAGTGCGGTCTCCTCGACCACGCCGGCCTGTGCCAGCTCGAGATCCACCGCCAGATCTGAGACCTGGTTCATCTGTGCGGCCCAGTCGATGCCGTCGAGGAGTCCCATCCCGACGAGAACCTGGGTGTCTGTCGGAACGGAAGGTGCACTCAGCTGCCCGGCCAACCCGAGCCATGTGCCCCTGCGGAGCGCCTCGGGGGCGAGTCCTATCCGGTCCCACAAGGCCCTGAGCTCGGGCTCGGTGCTCCTGTCGAGCGCGCCCGACAGCCCGTCGAAGCGCTCCTGTGCCGCCGCGAACTCGGACTGGAGCTGTGCCCTGTCCGCCGCCGGCGCGGCCCACAGGTTGCTGAGCGCGCCGATCAGCTTGGCGCTGGCCATGGGCACTTCGAGCGCCGACCCCATGGCGTCGGTGGTCCTGGCCAGACCAGGATCGAAGAGCTCTACGGCCGCCGTCATGCGGAGTCGAGCGAGCACCGTGTCGATCCTGTTCCCCAGCCGGCGCTCGATGGGGGCCCAGCGTTGCTCGATCAGGTCAGAGGTGTTCGGTGACCCGATCGACTCACGAACGGCAGTGAGCTCCTCGAGATGGAACGGCCGGATGGACGGTGCCAGCGCCAGGAGCGCTTCGTCGGTCAGCGACACAAGTCGCCGACCGGAGTCGACCACGTCCCGCAGGAACGTGCTGCGGGACTCCAGCTCCGCTGGCGGCCGGCGTTCCGGCAGCGTGATCTCCTCGGCCATACGCTCTGCGAAGACGGCTGCACGCAGATCCAGCAGATCGCCCAGGTTCTCGGCATCCTCCGCCACCGATTCTGCTGCCCGGGCCTCGCTGTGCCGCTGGACGGTGATCGAGACCGACAGGATCGACAGCAGGAGCAACGGGAGGAGCATCGTTCCCAGCACGCGCCCCGACACACCGGGATGCGCCACTCGCCGCAGCAAGCGCTGCCAAGCGGGTGTGGCGTCGTTGTTCCGGGCTGAGTCCACGTGCTCCGTCGACCTTCGAAGGGGGCCACGGACGATCCGAGCCACAACCCAACCGTCGGCAGCGTCGAACGGTTGTTGAAGGATGCTCACACCCGCCCGTGCGGGGATTCAGAGGATCGAGGTCCTCAGAACAACCGCGACACCATCCAGACGAGGATGAGCAGGCCCGCGACGGTCAGCATCAGGAGCATCAGGGCGCCCACGGCCAGGACGGCCAGCGACAACACGATGACCGCGAGGCTCGACCGCCTCGTCGCCCGTCGGTCGGTCAGGTCGCGTTCGATCAACCTCACGTTCCGGTTGTTCGACTTGTATGCCATGTTGAACACCGGACCGACGAACGGGACGAGTCCCACGAGTGCTTCGAGCCCGACGTGCAGGAGCATCCGCACGATCGTCGGTATCGATACCCCGGCCGCCACTCCGGCCACGACGATCACCATCGACAGCACCAGACCGACCGCGTCACCCGCGACCGGCACGATCGACACGACACCGTCGAGCCCCACCCTCCGGCCCGGCAGTCCAGGTACAGCGAAGGCGTCGTCGAGCACCCACGAGAACCGCCGCATCCAGTCCGGCACAGGACGGCTGTTGGCGACGTCTCGTCCGCGGCTCCGGCGCAGCTCGCGCCAAGCCGATACGGGATACCAGGCGTCGTCACCACTCCGCGCAACCGGGTGAAGGCCCGGGGCTGCCGGGCTGCCGGGGCTGCCGGTGGGGCCGGTGGGGCCGGAGGACCCGGAGCTGGCGGTGGGGGCGGTGGGGGCTGCTGGGCGGCGCCAGCTCCTGGAGCCGCGTCCCACGGATCGGGCCTGAACACCTCGCGCCCCTGGATCGGGCCGACCTCTCGTGGCTCGGTGCTCACCCGGTCAGTCTTGTCGGTACAGGCAGTTCAGCGAGGCGCGGTACAGGCGTCCGCCGAGAGGACGCTCAGCGGATGAATCGCTCACCGTACGACGCGATCAGCTCTTCGGCCTGCTCGACCGGCGGTGCCTCGATACCCGACGACATCCAAGCCGACGTGATGATCGTCGTCACACCGGCCGCTTCGAGCTCCTCGACCAGGTCGGTGCTGGGCGCAGCCAGGGGAGATGCGAGCACCTCGAACCGGCGATCGGCCGTGCCGGCGTCCTCTCTCGCCTGCTGCAGCAAGGCGCAGTTCGCGATCAGGTCCTGGGGCGTGTAGTGGATCCCCAGCCATCCGTCACCGATCCGGGCGGCACGCCTGAATGCGAGCTCCGAATGGCCGCCGACGAAGATCGGCACCGGGGCCGGCGGCGCAGGACGCATCTCGACGGGATCGAAGTCGTAGAACTCTCCGTGGTGTTCGACCATGCCGCCGCTCCAGAGCTTGCGCATCACGTCGACCATCTCGTCCATCCGCTTGCCGCGCCGGGCGAACGGCTGCTCCAGCAGCTCGAACTCCTCGGCCATCCAACCAGCGCCGATCCCGAGCCCGACGCGTCCGCTGGACAAGTACGCGGCGGTTCCGACGGCCTTGGCGACGACGAATGGGTTGCGCAGGGGGAGCACGTAGACGTTGGTCACGAAGCGCAGGTTCGAGGTGACCGCCGACATCGCCCCGATCGCGACCCACGGGTCGGGCCAGTCCTCATCGGGGCTGAACAGCGGGGTGCCGTCGGGGGTGTACGGATAGCTGGACTCGAGCTTCGACGGGTAGACGACGTGGTCGGACACCGCGACCGAGTCGAAGCCAGCGGCCTCGCATGCCACGGCGAGTCGCGGCCAGTCGAGGGGCGAGGAACCGATCATTGCCTGGGAGAACTTCATCGTCTGGCTCCGTCCTTGTCGTCGAGGGAGCCGATCGCCTTGTCGCGCAGCTCGTACTTGAGCACCTTGCCGCTCGCGTTCAGCGGAAGCTGGTCCACCACCTCGACGAACCGCGGCGCCTTGAAGTTGGCCATGTGCTCACGTGACCAGGCGACGATCGATCCCGGGTCGGGCGATGAACCGTGGGTAGGTATGACGAAGGCATAGCCAACCTCACCCATGCGGTCGTCGGGCACCCCCACGACCGCGGCCTGGGCGACGTCGGGGTGACCGAGGAGCAGTCGTTCGATCTCGGCCGGGTAGGCGTTGAACCCCCCGACTATGAACATGTCCTTCTTGCGGTCGGTGATTGTCAGGTAGCCGTCCTCGTTCATCACGCCGACGTCACCGGTGCGCAACCAACCGTCTGGCGTGAGCGTCTCGGCCGTCTGCCCGGGTCGTTGAAGTAGCCCGACATGACGTTGTAGCCGCGCACCCACACCTCTCCAGCCTCGCCGGCCGGCAGAGCGACTCCGTCGTCGTCGACGACCTGCACGTCGACACCGGGGAACGCTCGCCCGGACGTCGTCGAGATGGTCTCCGCTGAGTCGTCGCGACGACAGATGGTGGCGCACCCCGAAGCTTCGGTCATGCCGTAGGCGGTCACGACGGTGTCGAAGCCGAGGTCCTCTCGCATGCGTTCGACCAGCTCCACCGGAACGGCCGCGGCGCCCGTGACAGCGAGACGCAGGGTTGACAGCGCGCTCGGCGTCGAAGCCCGGATGGTTGAGCAGGGACTGGTAGATCGTCGGTGGTCCCGGGATGACGCTGATCCGCTCCGACTCGATCAGGTCCGCGACCGCGTCGAGGTCGAACGTCGCCATCGGCACGAGCGTTGCCCCTGCCATGAAGGCGGCGACGATTCCGGCCTTGTAGCCGAAGGCGTGGAAGAAGGGATTGACGCAGAGGTACCGGTCCTCCGGCCGCAACCCGCCGATGTCGGCCCAGTCGCCGAAGGCACGCAGGGTCTGCGCGTGGGTCAATCGCACGCCCTTGGGGGCACCCGTCGTACCCGAGGTGAACAACAGGTCGGAGAGGTCGTCGCCCGTGAGCGACCCGACGAGCGCGTTCACCACAGCGGGATCTACGTCGGTGCCCGTCGCCACGAACTCGTCGAGCGTCACGGTTCCAGCCGGTGCTGTTCCCCCGCAGCGCAGCACGACTATCTGCTCCAGGTCGGGAAGATCCTGGTCGACACCGTCGAGCATCGACACGTAGTCGTTGCCCAGGAAGCCCTCGACGGTGAACAGGAGACGAGCGTTGCTGCGCGCCAGGATGTCAGCTGCCTCGGCACCCTTGTAGCGGGTGTTGAGCGGTACGAGCACGGCGCCGGCGCTCTGCAGCCCGAGAAGGGCGACGATCCACTCCCAGCAGTTCGGCGCCCAGATCGCCACGCGGTCACCAGGCTCGACCCCTGCGGCGACGACGGCCGCGGCGATCTCATCTACCCGCTCCTTCACCTCGGCGTAGGTCAGGCGGACTGTGGGGTTGGCCGAGCTGTCGACGACCGCCTCCTGGTCCGGGTGCGCGGCGGTGACGTCGCGAAGCATCGCCGGGATGGTCCCGAAGCGGAGATCACCCCGCGTTCCTTCCTCACTCATCTCGGGCACCGAAGGCTGCGGCAGCTCGCAGAGCGGTGATCCTGTCGGCGTCGTAGCCGAGTACGTCGGTGAGCACCTCGTCGGTGTGCTCACCCACGGTCGGTGCGGGCGCGGGGACGCCGAGCTCCTCACCGACGAACTTCACCGGGTACGGCTGCATCTCGGCGCCCACGCCTTCGTAGGGCATGAAGCCGAGCCGCTCCTTGAACTGGGGATCGTCGGCGAGCGTCTCGGGCGTGTTGACCGGCGCGATCGTCGTGTTGACCTCTCCCGACCAGATGACCCACTCGGCGGTCGTCTTCGTCTTGAACACCTCGACGAGCTCCTTGCGCAGCTCCAGATTGCCCTTGGCGTGATCCGCGAACTTCGAACCCGGCCAACGCTCGAACAGGTCCATGCGACCGACACCTTCGCAGAAGTTCTTCCAGAACTCCTGCTCCGAAGCCATGAAGAGCACGTGCGAGTCGGCCGACTCGTATATCTGGTAGCGCACACCGTCGCGCATGCCGGCGGTGCCGGGAGCACGACGCTCGTAGTTGTCCGCCTTGTTTCCGGTGACCTCGCTCTCGGGACGCTCGTAGGCCTTCCAGGTCTCGGACCTGTACCAGTCCATCGCCGCGGCAGCGTCGGACTGAGCGATCTCGAGGAAGCTGCCCTCACCCGTCTCCCGGGCACGGATGACTCCGGCCAGGATGCCGAACGCGCCGAACAGCGGCCCCGCGTGGATGCCGACCGACGGGTGCTCCGGGATGCCGGGGAATCCGTTCTCGTCGTACTCGGGCTTCACCAGGCCCGCCCAGGTGTCGTAGGCGATGCCATGGCTCGGCAGATCGGCGTACGGCCCCGTCATTCCGTAGCCCGAGATCGTGCAGAAGACGATCTTCGGGTTGATCTCCTTGAGGTCCTCGTAGCCGAGGCCGCGCTTGGCAAGCGCCCCGGGACGCATCGCCTCGATCACCGCGTCGGCGCCGCGGACCAGGTCTCGGAAGACGTCCTTGGCCTCGTCGGTGCGGAGGTCGAGGGTGATCGACTTCTTGCCGCGGTTGATGTGCCAGTGCAGCAGGGACGAACCGTCGATGATCGGCCAGGTCATCTGCCGCACGTAGTCACCTGACGGGGACTCGACCTTGATCACCTCGGCTCCCAGATCGGCCAGGTGCAGTCCAACAGCAGCGGGCCCCAGGAGCGAGAACTCGATGATTCGCAGGCCCGTCAGCGGCCCGGCACCAGATGCTGTCGAATCGGTCATGGTGGTCCCTTCGAAGGTCGCGCCGCCGATCTGACGGGTCGTCAGAATCTAGACGGCCTCCGTGTCCGGGCCCACAGCAGACCGGCGCGATCGCACAGAGGAGCTCCTCAGAGGACCCACGGACCGCCGTCGACCGGTCGCTTCCAACCCGATGACGCGAACGTTCCTCCGTCGACGTGCACCGTCGAGCCGGTGACGAAGCGGCTCATCGGCCCCGCCAACCACACGATCACCGCCGCGACATCGGCGGAGCTTGCGAGGTCGGGCCACGGAGTGGGTGCCCAGCTGGTCACCGAGAGCGCTCCGGACTCCTCGACAAGGCCCGAGTCGCCGGGAGTCGGGATCATGTCCGGAGCGACGGCGTTCACCCTGATCCGATCTGCGGCGAGCTCCAAGGAGAGGGTCCTGGTCAGGTTCGCCACCGCGGCCTTCATCGCGGAATAGATGCCGAAACCGGGACCAGCGCGATGCGCTTCGACCGACGTGAGGTTGACCACCGACGCTCCCCCGACGGCGGGGTCCGCTCGCAGCAACGGCAGACAACGACGCGTGACGTCCACGACCTGCGTGAAGTTCTCCGCGATGAGAGCCGCCTGGCCGTTGGCGCTGATCTCGGCCACGTCCGCCACGAACCCGCCACCTGCGTTGTTGACGAGCACGTCGAGCGAGGGCCACTCCGACTCGATCCCGCTGACCCAACGGTCCACAGCCCCGGTGTCTCGCACATCGAGCACACCCTTCACGACCCGCCGACCCGCTGCCCGGATTGCAACAGCGGTGTCCTCGAGCTCGTCGGGCAGGCGATCACAGATCGCGACGTCGGCACCGAACCGGGCGAGTGCGATCGCGGTCGACCGCCCTATCCCTCTTGCTGCTCCGGTGACGATTGCGCGTCTGCCGTCGAGTCCGATCCAGCTCCGGTCCGGCAGCTCCTCAGGTCCGGGCTCGCTGTGATGCATCACGAAGCGAAAGCTATCGGTCCGTGTCGGTACCGCCGCGGCCATACTCTCGCGACGTGCTGGCAAAGATCACCAGAGAAGCGGCGCGACGCTTCGGGGACCGGCGCGTCGTAGTCGCCCCCGACGGCACCCTCACCTACGCGCAGCTCGACACCCACACGGACGGACTCGCCGCCGGCCTCATCGGGCACGGGGTCCGTGAAGGAGACATCGTCGTCGTCGCGCTCCAGCCCGGCGGCGACTGGTTGGTCGCCGCGGTCGCCATCGCCCGGGCTGGTGCGGTGTTCGCAGGGGTGAGCACCGCGATCACAGCGTCGGAGCGCCACGACCTCGTCGAGCTGATCAGGCCGAAGCTGGTTCTCGCACGGCCCGACACCGTCGAGGGGTTGCCGTTGCGGGCCGACGTCGTGGTGCTCGACGTCGGCGGGCGTCGGCGCGCCGCTCGCGGTCGACGGCGAGCATCCCGCTGACCCCGGGCCGGACGACGAGCGCCCCGCGGTGGTCTGCTTCACATCAGGTACGACCGGGCGGGCGAAGGCGGCCCTGTTCCGTGAGCGCCACCTCCGGGCCGTGCAGGAGATCGATCTGGGCCCCGAGGCGGAGCAGACCTGGGGCGGCGGTTCATCGATGCTGGCCTCGACCCAGTTCGCCCACGTGGGCATGTCGACGAAGCTCCCCTGGTACCTGAGGGTCGGAGCGACACTCCACGTGATGCAGCGGTGGCGTCCCGACGATGCGCTCGAACTGGTGGCCAGCGAGCGCATGCCGACCGTCGGGGTGGTCGCCCCACAGCTGGCACTGATGCTCCGGTCCCCTCTCATGGACCAGCTGGACCTGTCCTGCGTCAAGGGCATCATCGCCGGAGGCGCACCGTCGCCACCCACGCTCGTGGAAGAAGCCCGCCGACGCTTCGGTGCCGGGTACTCGATCCGCTACTCCTCCACCGAGTCCGGCGGTGTGGGGCTCGGCACCGCTTTCGACGCGCCGGATCACGAGGCGCTGCACACCGTCGGCCGCCCACGCCCGGGAGTCGAGGTGAGGATCGCCGACGAAGGGGATTCCGAGCTGCCACGCAACGAGGTCGGCGAGCTGCAGCTGCGTTCCGGCGCGGTCATGGACGGGTACCTGGGCGACCCCGATGCCACCGCAGCTGCGCTCACCGACGACGGCTGGCTCAGGACGGGCGACCTGGCCCTGATCGACGACGAAGGATGTGTCGAGCTGCGCGGCCGCAGGACCGACATGTACATACGGGGCGGATACAACGTGTTCCCCCAGGAGGCCGAGGCGATCCTGCTCGATCACCCGTCCGTCACCGACGTGGTCGTCACCCCACGCAGTGACGAGATCCTGGGTGAGGTGGGAGTCGCCCTGGTCGTGCCGGCGGATTCCGAGGACCCGCCGACGCTCGCGGACCTCCGCGGGCACTGCGAGGGTCGTCTCGCCCGCTACAAGTGGCCCGAGAGACTCCTGGTGGTCGCGGCGATACCGCTGACCACCGCCCAGAAGATCGATCGACGAGCTGCAGCCGAGCTGACGATCGACTGAACAGGCGGAGCCCTTCAGGATCTCGGCCGCGGTGCCGATCGGGGACTGGTGAACCCACTCATACCGACCGCGACGGTGCTCGTCGGCATCGCCGTCGCCTGGGCGCTGACGGTGCCGCTGTACCGGTTCAAGGAGATGCGGCCCCTGACCCCACGCGACGTCGCCACCGAGGTCGGCAGCACCGACGACCCGCCACCGGCGATCCGCGCGTCCTACCGACAGGCTCGCTGTCCCAGCTGCCATCACCGATACACATGGCGCGACGCCGCGCCCGGGGTCAGCTGGATCCGTGGATGCCCGTCGTGTGGCGTGGCTCTGCCACGCACGGCACTGGCCCTGCAGATCGGACTACCCGCGGCGATGCTGGTCACGGTGCTGCTCATGCCGGGGAGCTGGGTGGCCGTGCCGTACCTGTTCCTCACCATCGCGCTCACCGCGATCGCAGTCGTCGATCTGCGGATCTGGCTCATCCCCTACTGGATGCCATGGGTGGGCGCTGCGATCGGACTGGTCCTGATCAGCGTGGTCTCGATCGCCATCGGGGCCCCCGGCCAGATAGTCGTTGCACTCGCTGGAGCCGTCGGCACGTTCCTCGCTTTCCTCGTGCTGTTCCTGGCCGCGCCGGGCAAGCTCGGTTTCGGCGACGTCCGGCTGGCGCTGATGCTCGGTCTCTTCCTCGCGTGGATGCACCCCATCCTGCCGGTGTACGGGCTGCTGTTCGGCTCGGTCCTAGGCCTGGTGATGGGCCTCGCTGCGCTCGCCACCCGAGGCGACAGCCGCTTCCCCTTCGGGCCCGGGCTGTGCATGGGGGCGATGCTCGCGGTGTGGCTCCACGAGCCGATCCTGCGCGGCCTGGGCTGAGCCGATCGCCACGACGGCCGCCTTCCGCGCCCGCCAGCGAAGTTCAGTCGCGCGGACCGGTACCAGCGGTTGTCGTCGTAACGCGGCCACCGGTCGTCGTGGTCGTGGTCGGCTCGTAGAGACCGGTGATCATCGGCACCAGCTCATCGATAACGACACCCAGGCACTTGACGCTCAGGTGCACCCCATCGCCCGCGTAGCAGCGGGCCGTGGTCCCGTCCGCGAGGGTGATGTACTCGGCGAATCCGCCGTCCGGACCGGCGAGCAGGTCGGCCACGTCGACGAACGTCACCCATGGCCGGGTAGCGGCTTCGTCCTCTGCGAGGCGGTTGCCGATCTTGACGGCCTGTTGCACGTTGCCCGTGCCGACGTTGGGTTCCCCCACCCAGATCATCCGCCGCCCGTCGCCACCTGACACATCCATGATCCCGGCGACTCGCTCACGGTAGGCGGACTCCCATTCCGCTGATCCGAACTGGGCGACGATCGTGCCGTCGCTGTCCAGGATCGACTGCCCGTCGTTGGCCCCGACCATGAACACGACGAGCTCGGGCGACTGCTCGGACACGAGGTCGCTCAGCTCCGCCCCCCAGTTGAAGTAGTCCGAGCGGGCCAACCCCGTCGACACCGTGCCCTCGTTCGTGACCGAGATCGGCAGGTCGTCGGTCGCGGCAAGGAGCGCGTCTCCGAGCGACTTGGCGGTGGAATCGCCTGCCACGGTCACGCGGAGGGGGTCCGTCGCGGTGGGCACACGGACCGGGGCCAGCGTGGTCGTCGTCTCCGTCGGCGCCGGGTCCCGCGGCGCCTCGGGGAACTCGAAGTCGTCGTCGTCCGTCGCGATGCCCAGTTGTCGCGCGGCCCAGTCGTAGGGGCGATTCAGCGAGAAGAGGTTGGCCACCCGGTCGATACCGCCGCTCACGGCCATCGCCACATTGCGCTGCCAACCCAGAGGCATTCCCCGGGCCGAGTCGACCATGTTCCCCGACGCGAGCACGACGAAAACGACGAGTGCGACGACGGTGCCCTTCCAGACGGTGTCTGCCGATTGGGTCGTGCGCACCTTCCTGCGCCGAGGAGCGGGCGGGCGCGCTCGGCCGTCACCGTCGCGCACGACCTGCTGATGTCGTTGTCGGGGCCTTGCCTCTGTGTCCACGTGATCCTCTGTGTCCACGTGATTCAGAACTGGAAGTAGATGAACGGAGCCACGCCCTGGGGGCCCAGCAGGTTGATGATGACGAGCCACAGCCCGACGCCCAGGGCCATGGCCATGGGCGGGAGCTTCGACACCCGGAACTCGAGCGCGTCCACCGATCCGCCGCGGTACGAACTGGCCGGCCATCCCCACCGCTATCGCCAACAGGACCGTCCAGGTAACGAGCGATCCGACACCCCAGTTGGTGAGGAGCGAGACGAAGTAGCTGATGGCCACTCCCAGGTCGGGGGCCCGGAAGAAGATCCAGCCCGCGACCACGAAGTGGAAGACCCAGAGCCTGGCCAACCACGGGTTCATCTCCGCGCGGGTGGCCACACTCGGCCGGTCCATCACGACGGTCACTTCGTCGGGACGGTACGGGATCGGTGCTGTTGCCTCGTCGCCGGGGCGGTCGTCGGAGGCGGGTGGAGTCGACATCCCGAGCCGCTCGCTCCATCGCTGCGGACCGGCACCACCCGTCCGGCGACCCCGCTCCTCGGGAGGCAACGACTCGACCGGTCCGAGGTCGACGTAGGCAGGCTTCGGTTCGCGCATGGCCATCCATCGCTCGACCGCCAGCCCACTGCCGTGGAACGCGCCCCAGATCACGAAGTTCCAGCTGGCACCGTGCCACAGCCCGCCGAGCAGCATCGTGAGGAACAGGTTGCGGTACTCCGCATGAGGACCTCCCCGGTTCCCGCCCAACGGTATGTACAGGTAGTCGCGCAGCCACCGGGAGAGCGTCATGTGCCAGCGACGCCAGAACTCCTGGATCGACCGCGCCGAGTACGGCTGATCGAAGTTGTCGGGGAACTTGATTCCCATCATCAGCGCGATACCGATGGCGATGTCGGTGTAGCCGGAGAAGTCCGCGTAGATCTGCACCGCGTAGGCCCAGGCGCCGACGAGGAGCTCCCAGTTGGTGTGCTGCGCCGGCGAGACGAACACCGGATCGACGATGGCGGTCGCCAGGAAGTTCGCGATGACGACCTTCTTGAACATCCCCCGGCAGATCAGTCGGGCTGCCCTGGTCGCGTCGACGTTGTTCGGGTTGCGGCGACGCCGCAGCTGAGGCTCGAACTCCGAGACACGAACGATCGGTCCGGCGACGAGGTGAGGGAAGAACGACAGGTACACGGCGAAGTCGATCAGGGTCACCGGCTCCTGCTCGCCGCGGTACACGTCGATCACGTAGCTGATGGCGCAGAAGGTGAAGAACGAGATCCCGATCGGTAGGCCGACGCGGAGAAGCAGAGCGGTCGGGGCGAGACCGAGCGGTTCCAGCGCGGCGATCATCGAGTCGACGAAGAAGCCGTAGTACTTGAAGAACCCGAGCAGGACCAGATTGGCGGCGATGCCCAAGGTCATCCAGGCCCGGCCGACGCGGGCGCCATCGGCACGGGCCACGGCCGTGGCCACCGCCCAATTGGCCACTGTCGACCCGGCGAGCAGGAGACAGAACTTCCAGTCCGCCCAGCCGTAGAACAGGTAGCTGGCCGCCAGCACGAACAACTTCCACTGCACCGGCCGGTCGTTGAGCTTCCAGCTCACGCCGAGGACCACGACGAAGAACAACGCGAACGTCATCGTCGGGAAGAGCACGCCGAGAGGTCCTCCTCTGGTGGGACTGCGCCCGGATCGTAGCTGCGGGGCGCCCAGCGACGGTGTGACCGTGCAACGAACCCCGAGAGTGCCTAATGTCACGCAACTGCGTGCGAGGGTCGGCCGGGCAACAGGGGGTTGAACCCGGTCGATCCTGCCGCAGCGAGTTTTGGATGCTGAGGGTGATCGCCAAGGGTGAGCACCGAGGGGGAGTGGCGATGGGGATCATCTGCCGTGGGCAGCGCCGTTCGCCGGGTCGCGGCGCGTTCGCCGTGGTCGTCACCTGCGCGGCGGTCGCCGCAACCTTTGCTGCGCCCACAGGGGCCCAGGACCGCGACAACGTTCCGCAACGGTGAGGCCGAGGCGACCGCCCAGACGTTCTCGGCCAACATCGTGCAGGGCAACGCGAACATCGGCTTCACCTACGGCCGCACGATCGCCAACTACCGCGACACCACGGGCACCGCCGAAGCCAGGGCGCTCGACCTCGGCGTCTTCCCGACGCTGTTCGGCGTCGAGCAGTGCGACGGTTCGGCCCCCATTCTGAATCCGGCGACGTTCCCGCCGAAGACCCGCGTCGACTCGGGCGACCCGGCCGCACCGAACTCCAGAGTCGCCAACGCGTACCAGCCCGGGCTCGGCACCCATGGAGCGGGCCCACTCGCCGGGGAGCAGGACGCAACCGCCACCAAGCTCCCGTCGTCACGTGCGGTCACACGCTCGCAGCGCGCGGACATGTTCCTACTGGTCGTCACCGGCGGCAGGACCGAGGTGACCACGAAGCTCGAAGAACGGCGTCCGCGAAGCGCACGCAGTGAGCACAGCCGATCAACTCCAGATCTTCGGCGGGCTGTTCACCTTCCACAACGTGCGTTGGGAAGCGACCGCGCTCAGCGGGGCACGCACCGCCACTTCCGGCGGGTTCATCTTCGAACGAGCGACGGTTCTCGGCTCGCCCAGGACGAATCAACAGGTGATGGCCGATTTCGCCGGCTTCAAGAAGGGTCTCGAAGAACTGCTCCGACCGCTCGGCGCGACGATCAAGATGCCCGAGCTCGTCGTCGAGGGGGGCCGAGCCCGGGTGACTCCCATGGAGTTCTCCATCAAGGACATCCCATGGGGTGCGAAGGTGATCGCCCCGTTCCTGGGCGAAGTCCAGCCTCTGAAGGAGGCGATGACCGCACAGCTGCTCGAGAAGGACTGCAAGAACGAGTCAGCCCTGCTGCTGCTCGACGTGATCCTCGGTGTGCTCGCCGGTAGCGGCTCGATCGTCATCCAGGCTGGCGGTGTCGAGGTGTCGACCGCCGACACCGACTTCTCGGCTCTCGCCCTGGACGCACTTCCGATCGACTCGCTGGCGCAGACGCCGGTGGACATCCCCGTCGACGTTCTCCCGATCGAGGAGTTCCCGATCGAAGAGCTGCCGATGGAGGACCTGACGATCTCAGATGTCCCTCTGGAGACGTTCGACACGCCGATCGAGACGACCGAGATCGCCGCTTCGACTCCGAAGGCAGCGGCACACGAAGAGGTGACCACTGCGACCACGGGACTGGTGCCGTCTCGTTTCGAGAACTCGAACGCCGGGGCGGCCGCAGCAGCGGTCGGGCTGCTCGGCCTTCTGGGTGCGGTGGGACTGAGCATGGGTGAACGGCTGCGGGCACGCCGTACGAGCAGGAGGATTCCGTGAGCGACGAATCGACGACGAAGACGTCGCCCGGTGGCGAAGGTCGAGACAGGCTCTTCCGGGGCTACGGGCCGCTTGTCGGCTTCATGGCGGTGTTCCTGGCAATCGCGGTCCTGGTGCCCAGCCAGCAGCGGGAGGTGCGGGTGGAGGCACTCGACGCGACCGAGCTCACGCGTAGCGGGCAGGGAGCCGAAGGTGGGGACCTGGCCACCGAGGAAGGCGCCGAGGTGGCCGGAGCGACCGAGACCGCGGATGCGGCGGCTGCGGACGCGGCGGCAGCCGAGGCAGCGGCCGCAGCCGCCGCAGCCGGTGGCGGCGGGGGCGCCGGCGCCGCTGGTGGAGCCGGCAAGGGTGCATCGACCGGTCCCGCCAACGTTTCGGGTTGCGCGGATCGCCAGCTCCAGGTGCCGAGTGATCCCTACTCGCCGCCTTGTCGGACGTTCAGCGGCGGCAACGGCGGAGGGACGTCCAACGGTGTCTCCGGTGACACCATCCGGGTGTCGGTCCGTATCGGCAGCTTCTCGAACGGAATGCTCGACGCCCTGTCCAAAGTCGCCAAGGCCCAGATCCCCGATGAGAGCCCCGAGGTCATCACCCGGACGCTGCAGGGTCTGGTCGAGTACTTCAACCGGACCTACCAGTTCTACGGCCGCAAGCTGGAGCTGGTCGTCTACGACGGCAAGGGAGACGTGCTCAAGGAGGCGACCGGTGGCGGCCAGGAGGGTGCCGAGGCCGACGCGCTGAAGGTCAGCCAGGAGATCAAGGCCTTCGCCGACATCTCAGCCGTGTCACCCATCTACGCGGACGCACTCGCTCGACGTGGTGTGGTCAACATCGGCGCACCCTTCATGTCTCGTGAGTGGCTCTCGCAGCGCAGCCCGTACGTGTGGAGCCAGTTCACCGACTGCAGCACCATCGTCGAGAGCGTCGGGTCGTACTACGTCACGAAGATGGCCAACCAGAACGCGGACCTGGCGGGCGGCGAGCTGAAGGGTCAGCCCCGCAAGGTCGGCATCATCGCTCCCGAGAACTCCTGGTACCAGGAGTGCGTAGCGGCCGGCGTGCGCATCCTCCAGAGCGGAGGCGTGAGCCCGACGCTCAACGAGCGCTACCGGCTCGAGATCAACCAGATGTCGATCCAGGCCGGCGAGAAGCTCGCCAAGCTCAAGGCGGCCGGTGTCACCACGGTCGTCTGTGGCTGCGACCCGCTGTTCCTGACGTTCCTCACGGCCAAGGCCAAGGAGCAGAACTACAACCCGGAGTGGCTCATAACCGGTGTTGCACTGATCGACAACGACATGATCGGGTCGATCATGGAGCCAGGCCAGTGGTCGCGCTCCTTCGGAGTCTCGTTCTCGGGGCCGACCCAGCCGGCCGGACGCAGCCTCGGCTACAGGGCCTACAAGGCGGTCCGCAAGGACGAGCCATCCATCGGTGTCGATCTGATCTACAACCAGCTGCAACTCTTGGCGATCGGCATCCAGATGGCCGGACCGAACCTGAACCCGCAGTCGTACCAGAAGGGCATGTTCGACTACCCGACCAGGACGGGGCCGTCGGGGACCTGGGGATTCAAGCCGGGGGACCACTCGACCTCCGACGACACGCGTGAGGTGATCTGGAATCCGCGCCAGACCTCGATCCAGACCCGCAACCCGGGAGCGTACGTCGACCCCAACGGCGGTCAACGATTCCCGATCGGCAAGTGGCCCGCTGGCCCTCCACGGGTGGCAGGGTGAGCACGCTGGCGGCGTCCCGCCCGCTGCGTTGGGCCGTCGGGGCGCTCGCAGCACTAGCTGCCTGGGGACTGGCGATGCTTTTGCTCCCCAACGGCGCGCCGGTAGGGCTGGTCGCGATCGGGGCGGTGCTCGGCTCGGCAACCGGACTGGCGGCGGTCGGCATCATCCTGGTCTGGCGTGCGAACCGCGTCGTGAACTTCGCGGCGGGCGCCATCGGAGGTGCCGCCGCCCTCGGTTCGCTCAACCTCTACCTGACGTGGCAGTGGCCGTACTTCGTGGCGATCATCTTCGCCCTGGTCGGTGGGGCCGTCATCGGCGGGCTGGTGGAGATCACGGTGATCCGCCGCTTCGCGCAGGCGCCCCGGCTCGTGCTGACGGTCGCCACCATCGGCTTGGCCCAGCTGCTCGGCGGCCTCGAGCTCGGCATACCCAAGCTGGTCTTCGGGGTCGAGTCGCCGGTGCTAGGAGCGTTCGAGACGCCGCTCACGTCGACGACCGTCACCCTCGGCCCGATCGTCATCACGGGCGACCACATGCTCGTCGCCGCAGTCGTCCCTGTCGTCGTCGGCATCCTCGCCTGGTTCCTGCGCCGGTCGCTGGCGGGTACCGCCATCCGTGCGGCGGCTGAGAACACCGATCGTGCCCGGCTGCTGGGCATCCCGGTCCGCAACCTGACGACCCTGGTCTGGGTGATCGCCGGAACTCTCGCCGCGCTCACCTGGGTCCTCAAGGCTCCGTTCCTGGGTGCGACCCCTGCTGCGATCGCCGGGCCGGCCGTGCTCCTTCCGGCGCTCGCCGCCGCGGTGGTCGCCCGCATGGAGTCCATGCCGGTTGCGTTCATCGCAGCGGTCGGGCTGGGCGTCATCGATCAGATCGTCCGTTGGAACACGACCAGCCCGGAACTTATCGACGTCGTCCTGCTGGCGGTCATCGTCCTGGCGCTACTGGTCCAGCGCGGACCCACATCACGCGCCCACGACGCCGACGGCGGCTGGCGCGACGCCGAGCTGATCCGGCCGATCGCACCGGCGATAGCGGCACTCCGACCGGTGCGGATCGCGAAGACCCTCGGGCTGATCGGCCTGGTCGCGGCAGCGGTGTTCGTGCCGCTGGCGATCGGTCCGGGCACGTCCTACTCCCTGTCGATCATGGCGATCTGGGGTCTGGTGGCGGTCAGCCTGGTGGTTCTCACCGGTTGGGGCGGGCAGATCAGCCTGGGCCAGTTCGCTCTGGTGGGGGTCGGGGCGATCGTCGCCGGCAACTTGGTGATGCGCTGGAACGTCGACCTGTTCGTCACCCTCGCGGTCGCCGCAGGCGCCGGGTCACTTGCTGCGCTTCTGCTCGGGATCCCCGCTCTTCGCATCCGAGGACCGTTCCTGGCCGTGGTGACGCTGGCGTTCGCAGTGGTGCTCGACGGCTACGTCCTCAACCCGAACGTCTTCCCCGAACTGATCCCCAGGAGGTCACCCGCCCGCTGCTGTGGTCGCGGGTGGACCTGGAGGACGATCGGGCGATGCTCTGGTTCTGTCTGGCCGTGCTCGCCTTCGGCGTGGTCCTGGCCCGAGGCGTCCGACGGTCCCGGTCGGGACGCCTGCTGATCGCGTCGCGTGACAACTCCAAGGCGACCGAGGCGATCAGCGCCTCGACGCGCTGGATCACCCTCAGCGGTTTCGTCTTCTCCGGCTTCCTCGCCGGCCTCGCCGGTGGGCTCCACGTGCTGGTGCTGCACGGCGCACGGGTCGGCTCGTACCAACCGGTCCAATCCGTCGAGATCTTCTCCATGGCGACGATCGGCGGCCTCGGCTCGATCGGCGGCGCGATCACCGGCGCCGCGGGCATGCGTGGGATGCAGGACCTGGACGCGACGATCCGCCTGGTAGCGGCCGGTGCCGGTGTGCTCCTGGTGCTGTGGCTGATCCCGTCCGGTCTGGCCGGAATTGCCGCACGGGTGCGAGACCTGGTCCTCACTCCCCTCGCCCGTCGTCACGGCATGGACCTCGAGGGGCAGCCGATCGTTGCAGCTTCCGAGCCCACCCCGACTTCCGAACCCACAACCACTGCGGCGCGGCCCGACGCTGCGGCTGTCGCAGCCACAGCTGGCCTGTTCGACTCCGAGCCAGCGGACGTCTCATCCACATCTCCCACACCACCACCGTTGCGGACAGACAAGGTCCCGTACCTGGGCGCCCACGACGTCGACGTCTCCTACGGGCGTCTACAGGTCCTCTTCGGGGCCCGCCTCGACATCGAGCAGGGTGAGATGGTCGCGCTGTTGGGTACCAACGGTGCCGGCAAGTCGACTCTGCTCAAGGCGATGTGCGGACTGATCCCGACCAAGGGCCGGATACGCCTGGGCGACAGGGATCTGAGTGGCATGAGCGCCGAAAGGATCGTGCGCTCCGGCATCGCCCTGATGCCAGGCGGAAAGGCGATCTTCCCCACCCTCACCGTCGACGAGCACCTACGCCTGGCGACCTGGACCTTCCGTGACGACGCCGAGCGGATAGAGACCGACCTGCGCGACGTCCGGGCCCTCTTCCCGATCCTCGAGCAGCGGTGCAACCAACTGGCAGGGGACCTGTCGGGTGGCGAGCAGCAGCAGTTGGCACTCGCCACGACCCTCATGCTCCGACCCGAGGTCCTGCTCATCGACGAGCTCTCACTCGGGCTCGCCCCGATGGTCGTAGGGGCGCTCTGCGACGTCGTGCGACGCCTGAACGCCTCCGGTATCACCGTGGTCGTGGTGGAGCAGTCGATCAACGTCGCACTGACCCTCGCCGAACGAGCGGTGTTCATGGAGAAGGGCCGTGTCCGATTCGAAGGACCCACCCGCGAGTTGCTCGATCGTCCTGACATCCTCCGTTCCGTCTTCCTCGAAGGTGCCGGGGACGCCGACGCGAGGGAGGAGGAGACCGAGGATGCCGTGACCTCGGTCGACCTGACCCGTCTCGACGTGCCGGCACAGACGGTCCCCGCGTCCGCGTCCGACCGCCGATCGGCTGCGCCCGTGCTCGAGTGCGTCGGCGTGACGAAGCGCTTCGGCGGGGTCAACGCACTGACCGACGTGAACGTCCGGGTCGGTCCCGGTGAGATCGTCGGACTGATCGGCCAGAACGGTGCCGGCAAGACCACACTCATGGACTGCATCTCGGGCTTCCACGACCTGGACGGCGGAGCGATCGTGTTCCGCGACGTGGACGTGTCCGACTGGGCACCCTACGAGCGTTCCAGGTCCCGCCTGGGGCGCAGCTTCCAGGAAGCACGGCTGTTCCCGTCGCTGACGGTCCTCGAGACCATCGAGGTCGCACACGAACGATCAGTCGACAACCGCTCGCTGGTCGCGGATGCCACACGCCAGCCGGCCTCATACCTGGCCGCTGCAGCGACGCGTGCCAAGGCCCGCTCCCTGGTCTCGATGCTCGGACTGGACCGCTACGCGCACACTCCGACGTCGGCGCTGTCCACCGGCACACGCCGGATCGTGGAACTGGCCTGCCTCCTCGCTGAGGATCCGGTCGTGATGCTGCTCGACGAGCCGTCCGCGGGCGTCGCCCAACGCGAGACAGAGGCGCTCGGCCCGCTGCTCGGCCGCATCCGCGACCACACCGGCGCGGCGATGCTCGTCATCGAGCACGACATGCCGCTCCTGTCGGGCCTGTGTGATCGCCTCGTCGCCATGGAGCTGGGCAGCGTGATCACCGACGGACCCCCGTCCGAGGTGCTCGAGCACCCGGCGGTTGTCGCGTCCTATCTCGGCACCGACCAGGCGGCGATCAACCGTTCGGGAATGACGACGGCATGAGCGATATCGGGGAACCGGACCAGGTCGGCGGCACCGGCGCGATCGGCTGGATGCGCTCGGTGGTCATCGATGCACACGACCCGCGGACGGTGGCGGACTTCTGGTGTCGGCTCCTCGACGTGACGATCGCCGAGGAGGAGTCGGACTGGGTGCAACTGACCCCCGACCCCGGCGGCACGTTCTTCGCGTTCCAGCCGAGCGACGCACCCCGCCCCTCTGCGCTCGTCGCACGCCCGGACATCGAGGTGGTCGACATCGACGTCGCTCGGGACCGGGTGCTGGCGATCGGTGGCTCCTACGTTCGTGAGATCCAGGAGCTCAAGGGTGATCACCACTACGTGATGGCCGATCCCGAGGGCAACGAGTTCTGCCTGGTCCAGCCGCTCCCGCCCGAGTTGGCACGACCCAGATGGGGAGACCGACCCGCCTGATGATCGACCTCGTCGTCTCTGGCCGATGGGTCGCATAGTCGTTCCCGGTCGCGAGCTCGCCCCCACCTTCATCTCGGGGGTGCTCGGTGCGCTCTCGTGGGACGGCGACGAGCTCGACACGCTGCAGCTCGACCTGATCCAGGCGGTGATCGACAACCTGGCGCATGGGAACGGTCCCCGGGTGAGGGAGCTGTCCCCGATCCCGGCAGCGACGGTCCGTTCGAGCATCGAGGACCCCCAACTGCTCCGTCAGCTGGCCAACATGGTGATCGTGCTGGAGCTGAGCATGAACCCGCTGCCACCCGGCCTGGCCCGTCATGCCGAGCGATACCTGCTCGATGCGGGGGTGCGGTCCGATCACCTGGCGATAGTGCGAGACACCGCGGAAGGCCATCTCGTCCGCCTGCACGCGGACCTGCTGCGCAACTCCTGGTACACCGAGCAGACGATCAAGGGGATCTTCGGAGGCCGGATCGGCGAACTGCTCCGATCGAAGCTCGCCTACTACTCGCTCACGACCGACCCGACGTTGGCCGCCCGATGGCAGTCGTTGCGTGAGCACCCGGACGGCTCCTGGGGGCGTGAGGTCGCCCGTTTCTACGACTTCCACGGCTTCCCCCTTCCCGGCGAGGCCGGCGGAATCTACGAGATCGGGGCTCTGCACGACTGGGTCCACGTGCTCGCCGACTACGACACGAGCCCCGAGGGAGAGATCGACGTCTTTGCGTTCATCGCGTCGACTATGGGCAGCGACCGCGGGTTCGTGCAGTTCGTGTTCACCCTGGCGCTGTTCCAGAACGCGAGCGTCGACACCGTAGGTGGCAAGCGGATCGCCATCGCCCGGGCGGACACCCTGTCCGACCCGGGAGCAGTTGACCGTCTCGCCGACGCCTTCTGGCGTGCCACCGAGTGCAGCGCGGACGTGATGGGCGGTGTCGACCACTTCGCGCTCGCGTCGACTCCTCTGAACGAGCTCCGAGCACAGTGGAACATCCCGCCGAAGCGGGTCTCCGGTCCCGGAGCGTTCGACCGCCCCTGACGGCGCTCAGGCGGGCGGCGAGGAGAGACCGACGGTCTGGGGTTCGCTCGACCTGCCCGCCACGGCCATGCCGGCCACCGACGCGGCCACGACCACCCACGAAGCGACAGACATGGCACTTGCCGCGATCCCGGTTTCGCCTGGGCCGGCCGCTGTCGCTGTCGAGGCGATCGCCACGCCGGCAGCGACACCCACGTTGCGCAGCGCGGTCAGGACGCCCGAGGCGATCCCGGCGTCCTCATCGGGTACGGCGGACATGGCTGCGGTGGTAGAGACGTTGTAGGCGAGTCCCTGGCCAACCCCCGAGAGCACCATCGCAACCAGGATCGGCCACGGCTGCGACTCGGAACCGACGCGGGCGACGGCCACGAACGACACGGCGACGAGGGCCATGCCGACCACCATCGGCAACCTGTGCCCGAAGCGATCCACCACCCGCCCCGTCGACGCTCCGACAAGGGCGAAAGGGACCGAGTAGGCCAGGAAGATCAACCCCGTCGTCGACGGAGAGAGTCCTCGAACGTCCTGGAGCCAGAAGGTCCCGAGGATGTTCAGCGCACCGAATCCCCAGTTGGCCAGGAACGCGACAGCGAGCGGTGGCCGGTAGCCGAGGGCGTGTCGGAGCGCCTTGGCGATGAGCGGACTGGAAGCTCCTCGCTGCTGCATCACGAAGAGCACGAGTACCCCAAGGCCAACGAACATCGCCAAGAGCACGCTCGGGTCGCGCCATCCCCGGGTCGCGGCGGCCTGGAGGCCGACCATGACGGCCGAGACCCCAGCTGTCGCCAGTGCCGCACCGGTCCAGTCGATCGGTGCGCGATCGCCATGGCTCTCCGGAACACTTCGCACCGTCAGGGCCAGCGCCACCGCGAGCAGCGGAAGGTTGACCACGAAGAACCATCTCCAGCCCAGGCTCTCCACCACCAGACCACCGACGACCGGAGCGGCCGCTGCGGCTGTGCTTCCGATCGCGCTCCAGACGCCGATCGCCCAGGCGCGCCGGTCGCTGAACGCCGTACTCACGACCGAAAGCGATGCCGGCATGAAGAGGCTCGTCGCGACGCCCTGGACGACCCGGCCCGACACCAGCACCGCGAACCCCGGGGCAGCGGCACACACAAGTGTGGCCATGCTGAACAGGACCACACCCGCCAGCAGCACCCGCCGTCGACCTGTCCGATCGGCCAAGCGACCGGTGACCAGCAGCGGTCCGGCAGCCCCGATCGCGAACGCGTTGACCACCCACCCGGCACTCGCTGGTGACACCCCCAGTTCGCGACCGATCTCGGGGAGTGCGACGGCGATCCCGGCGAAGTCGATGCTCAGCACCACCAGTGGGAGCGCGACCGCCAGCAGGATCGGGGCTCCTCCTCTGCGATCTGCCACGACCGCTGAGACTACGGGCAGGTTTCGCTCGTGCGGCTCCCATCGACTGGTTGACGTCTGCTGACGGTCCCGGGTGTACGCGGAAGTGCCGGGTGGCGACCAACACCACCCGGCACTTCGGTTCCACGTAGGAACCTCTGGATCAGCTCCTCCGAGCTACTGGCGTCAGTTGGCCGGAGCGGCGAATGAGATCGGAGTCCATGAAGTCAGCGCACCGGTCGGGTCCGCCTGGCCGTGCGCCTTCACCGTGGCGATCGAGCAGCTCGACACTTGGCAGTCGGTGTTCGACGCGCCGATCACGGCGATCGTGTCGATCGTGGTGCGGAACGTGCCTGCGGCAGAAAGACCCGACGGGAAGGCCAGGAACTTGGTAGGTCCCCAGAGGGACGCGTCGAGGTTCCAGCCGGCTGGGGCGGTCGCCTCGGACCACGGGAGCTGACCGATGTAGATCCCGGGGGCCGATGCGGCGAAACCGGCGCCGGTGACGGTAACCGTCTCGCCGTCAGGGCTCAGGTCGGCGGTCTTCGACACGACGACCTGCTTGGTGGTCGCTGCCGAGAAGGTGACCGGAGCCGAGAAGCTCCACGACGGCACGCTCCCGGTGTGGGCCGACCAGACGAAGACCTTGCAGGCATCGAGGTAGCAGTTCACGGCCTGGCCCTGCCCGGAGAACAGTGCCGGGGTGCTGATCGTTGCCGAGAAGGAACCGCTTTCGTGCAGCTTCGCGCCAGATGCCGTCTCGGGGGTGGGGCCCGTCGGACGAATGTACTTGGCGCTGGTGTAGGCGGTCGGTACCGAACCCGTGCCGACACCGATGGCTACGTAGACGCCCGCGACCGGGCCGGTGACCAGCGCCGGATCGAAGCCGGCACCCGTGACGGTCACGGTGGAACCGACCTGGGCCAGGCCGGTGGTGCTCGAGAACGTGGCCGCCGGAGTGAACACCGTGGGGACCGAGGAAGTGGTCGTGGACGGCGGCGTCTCCGGCACACATGCCGCTGCAGCGAAGGTCGCGAGGATTGCGCCGACGGCCACGAGGACCTTCTGGCGACTCGAACGGGTGATCATCTCAGTGTCATCTCCTGTGTTGTCTGCCCAGCTTCAGGAAGGTGGGGTCGGCGTACAGTAGAAGCAGCACTTAGCGATATGCAATAGGCGCGCCTAACAATTGATGGTGGAGCGAAGTCGACGCCCAACCACGAACAGGGCCCCGACCATGAGGTCGGGGCCCTGTTCGTGGTTCCGGGTGGAGGTGATGGGAGTCGAACCCACGACCTCTTCGATGCGACCGAAGCGCTCTAGCCAGCTGAGCTACACCCCCGGGCAGGACGAGCATTCTAGTGATTTCGCAGTGACCGGCAAGGTAGGGCCGGCCGACAGCGAGAGGTGCTCAGTTGGCGATGCTACGAGCGGCAGGCCGGGTGTGACCCACGGTTGCTGTCCGCAACGGGTCACTGCCATGTACCGGGCCCCATCCCGCCGACACCTGCCGGCTGGCAGCCGTCGGCTGACCGGCCTGCACCAGGAGCACCACGTAGGCCACCAGCAGCCCAGCGGCGACGAGGAACAGGTACAGGAATGCACCACCGAAAGCCACGGTGCACACCAGCGAAAGCAGGGTGGCAGCGCCGAGCGAGCCGAGCACCTCCTGGCGACGTTTGCGCGTGGCAGGGGAAACAGGATGGACGGCGCCATTGCCCGCAATTCTGCTGCCCGCAGGACGGGACACCTGCCTGCCGCGCACGCAGGTCGATCACGTTCGACGAGCGCGCGCTGTTGCGGCTTCCGCTCCGATCCAGCACAGACAACTGATGGTTGAAGGATCGGATCGAGTCGGAGCTGCGGGCACCCGAGAGCTTGCGGATGACTTCCGGCAGCAGCACGATCGCCCAGACGACGGCCAGCCCGAGAAAGATCAGAGTGGTGACGTTCATCTGCGTGTGATGAGTCCTTGGGAGGGGGGGAAGGCTCACCCGAGGGCTCGGGGAGTTGTCAACACCCTACGGTCCGCCGACGAATGTTACAAGTGGTTGACGAACTACACGGCCGTCATTCACAACCGACCAGCTTCACATGGGGGCGTCGAACCCGTCGAGGAGCTCATCCACAGCGACACCGTCGCGGCGGAAGGTGCCCGAACGACCACCGGTCTTCTCCCAGAGGGTCACGTCGCCGATGACCATCGAGCGGTCCACCGACTTGCACATGTCGTAGATGGTCAGACACGCCACGGTCGCGGCCGTCAGCGCCTCCATCTCGACGCCGGTCCGGTCGACTGTCTCCACCTGGGACTCGACTTCGATGAAGGTGTCATCGATGCGGAAGTTCACGAGCATCGCCCCGACCATCACCGGGTGACATAGCGGGATCAGGTCCGCGGCGCGCTTGGCGGCCTGGATTCCGGCGACCCGCGCCACCGACAGGACGTCGCCCTTGACGATCGCTCCCCGGGCGACGAGCGAGGTCGTCTCGGTCGACATGTGGACGCGACCCCGGGCGATCGCCCGACGATGCGTCTGCTCCTTGGGGGTTACGTCGACCATGCGAGCACGGCCGAGAGGATCGAGATGGGTGAGGCCCCGGTCGGACATGGCAAAGGAGTCTAGGTCACCGCACAGCGACGCGACCTGACTCCCGTGTCTGCGCCAGACACCCCGCCAATGTGTCCGTTTCAGGCATCCCGCCAGTCCGCCCGGAGGTGCCTCCACGTGAGCGAACAGCGCGAATGAGGATCCGAGGTCGACTTGGGTCCCGGCGACGCATACCGGGTCGAGCCGGGCCACGACGCGTGGGGTCATCGGCGACGAGTCGATGGTCGGCCATGAGTTCGAATCGACGACTGCGGAGACCTACGCACGGCCAACGTGATCCACCCGCATCGGCCGTCTACAACGTCAATAACGTCGACGACGTCGACCAGCGAACCGCCTGACAGCCGATTCCAGGGAGGATCAGGCGAGGCCCTCCCGACGTGCCACCTCCGTCAGGAACTCTCGGAACTCCGGACCCAGATCGGCGCGGCGGAGCGCGCGAGCTCGACGGTGGCGCGCAGGTAATCGATCTTCTTGCCGATGTCGAAGCGTCCTTCGGAGAAGACGTAGCCGTAGACCGACTCGACCTCCAACAGCCCGGCGATCGCGTCGGTGAGCTGTATCTCGCCGCCCACTCCGGGCTGGACCTTGTCGAGCTGGTCGAAGATCGCCGGGGTGAACAGGTACCGCCCCATCACAGCGAGGTTCGAGGGCGCCTCATCGGGGTCCGGCTTCTCGACGATCTCGGTGACCACACAGAGCGGTCCGTCAGGGTCGCGAACCGCCGCGCAGCCGTAGGCCGAGATGGCCTCACGCTCGACCTCCATGAGAGCGACGACCGAGGACCCGTGCTCGTCGAATCCCTTGATCATCTCGGTCAACACGTCGGACTGGTCCGCCATGATGTCGTCACCCAACATCACTACGAACGGGTCGTCACCGACGTGCTTGCGGGCCACGGACACGGCATGACCCAGGCCCAGCGGCTCTCCCTGGCGGACGAAGTGGATGTCGGCCAGCTCGGCCAGCTCGACCACCTCGGCCAGGTCGCCCAGCTTGCCCTTGCTGCGCAGCTGGTGCTCGAGCTCGAAGTTGCGGTCGAAATGATCCTCGAGGGACCGCTTGTTTCGTCCGGTGATGATCAGGATGTCGTCGATTCCGGCGGCGACTGCTTCCTCGACCACGTACTGGATCGCGGGTCGGTCGACCACCGGCAGCATCTCCTTGGGCTGCGCCTTGGTCGCGGGGAGGAACCGGGTTCCCAGACCCGCTGCGGGGATGACCGCCTTGGTGACCTTGGCCATGGTGTTCCTCCAGCTCGAACTACTCGACCGAGCGTATCCACTGCCATGGTGTTCCCCACCCTGTCTTGGGCCGCTCACCAAAGGGACGGTAGGATTAGCACTCGACACTCATGAGTGCCAGGGGTGTCGACTCCCTGCTACACCGGAGAACACCCGATGCCCCTCTACGAGTACCGCTGCCGGAACTGCAACCACCAGTTCGAGATCCAGCAGTCGTTCTCCGACGACGCCCTCACCGAGTGTCCCCAGTGCGGCGGCGATCTACGCAAGGTGTTCAACCCCGTCGGGATCGCGTTCAAGGGATCCGGCTTCTACAAGAACGACAGCCGGTCGGGCAGCTCGCGGTCGTCGAGCGGCGGCGGAGCGTCGGACAGCAAGTCGGACAGCAAGTCGGACAGCAAGTCGGACAGCAAGTCGGACAGCTCAGGTTCGTCAGGCACGGGTGGGTCGAAGGAGACGGCGTCCAGCAGTACTGGGTCCGGGACCAAGGACTGACCAGAGGCCCGCGTGGCTCACGCCGGTGCCTGAGCCACTTCCGAAGAGGCTTCCGCCCGCTGGATCAGGTGATCCAGGAGCGCGACCAGCACCATCTTCACCGACTCGCGGGATCTGGCGTCAGCTCTCACCAGCGGCACGTGCGCCGGCAGTGCCAGGGCGTCGCGGACCTCCTCGAGCGAGTACGAGCCAGCGTCGGGGAACTGGTTGACAGCGGCCACGAAAGGGACCCCGCGACTCTCGAAGTAGTCGACCGCGGCGAAGCACTGCTCGATACGGCGTGTGTCGAGCAGGACGACCGCACCGATCGCGCCGTCGACCAGGTCGTCCCACATGAACCAGAACCGCTCCTGACCCGGTGTACCGAACAGGTAGAGGATGATGTCGGAGTCGATCGTTATCCGACCGAAGTCCATCGCGACCGTCGTCGAGGTCTTGCGATCCACCTTCGACAGATCGTCTACCCCTTCGGAGTAGGCGGTCATCGTCGCCTCCGTGGTGAGCGGCTCGATCTCCGAGATCGCCCCCACCAGCGTCGTCTTGCCCACACCGAACCCACCTGCGACCAGGAACTTGACCGGCTGCGGCCCACCGCCGATCGATTCCGGGTCCGGATCAGAGTGCTCGTACTGCATCGATCAACCTCTTGAGAAGAGCCGGCGTCGCGTTGGGCGTCGCCTCGTGAACTCGAACCAACCCGGCATCGGCCAGGTCACCGACAAGAATCTGCGCCACCCCCAGCGGCACACCGATGCGTGCCGCGACCTCGGCGACCGAGACCGGCTGCTGACAGATCTCGAGGATGGACGCGTGCTCGAACTGGAGACCGCCTCTGGGCTCCAGGCCGGTGCAGGCGACCAGCGCCTCCACACGAAGGTGAACCCGGGCGTGACGCGTACGTCCACCGGTTATGACGAATGGACGTACCAGCGACTCGTCGCCGCCTTCACCGCTCTCGTCCGTCGTGACGGGGCGCGACGGGACCACCTGGGACGAGTCGACCGGCGGGTCGCTCGGGAGGCGGGGGGCGAGGTCACCCATCGTCAGATGCGGATCGACGGCTTCAGGCAGCTGCCAGCGCCGAGCGGAGACCGGCCCGCACCTGGGGCGTGAGCACGGACCCGAAACGCTCGACCAGCATCGTCATCTCGTAGCCGACCAGCCCGACGTCGGCGTCCTTGCCGGTCAGGATGCCCAGGCTGCTGCCGTCGGAGATCGACGCGACGAACAGGAATCCCGTCGACATCTCGACCATCACCTGGTCCACCTCTCCGTAGCCGAAGCACCGCGACGCGCCCAGCGAGAGGCTCGTCAGGCCCGCCGCGATCCGCGGCGAACTGGTCGGCCCTCGCCCGGTCGAGTCCGGTGGACATCGCCATCAGCAGACCGTCGGAGCTGACGCACACCGCGTCGGTCACACCAGATGTCTGGTCGACGAAGCGTGAAAGGAGCCAGGGGATCTGCTGGACCTGCTCGTGGATGTCGGTGATCACTGCGGGAACCTCCCGTCGTGGACGGTGTCTGTGTGTACCGGCGCCCCATCGGCGTCGGTGGTGGTCGAGGTGGAGCCTGCTGTGGGCTGGCCGTCGCCGGACTCCGGGTCGGTGCGACCGCGGCCGCGCCCTGCCTGGAGGGAGGCGAGCATCGAGCGGACACCGTCGGCCGAGCGGCCCGGAGCGGGCGCTGCCTGACCCACGACCTCTCCCGAACGGGAATCCGCAAGGGAAGCACCGGGCACTCGGCGGGTGAGCCCACCAGACCGCGTCTCGTCGTCTCCACCGGATCGACTTGCCTCGCCGGGAACGACGGCGGGTGCAACGGCATCGGCTGAGATCGGCACGGCCTCCGGGGACCACCCCGGCTGCTCCGGAACCGAGGTCGGCGACGGCGGTGGCGGTGGCTCGCTGAGGGCCGGCCTCTCGGCGTCGGCGGCCTCGGACTGGAAGGCGTCCCAAGGGTCGATGCCGGGATCCTGCTGCCTGGTCTCGGCGAACCATCGGGGAACCTCGTCCCGAGGGGACACGACCGGAGCGGCCTCGTCAGCGATCGGCTCGACCGGGGTCGGCTCGACCGGGGTCGACTCGACCGGGGTCGACTCGACCGGGGTCGACTCGACCGGGGTCGGCTCGACCGATTCGGCCTCGTAGGCGATCGACTCGACCGGGGTCGGCTCTACCGATTCGGCTGGGAACGTACCGAACTCGGCCAGCGTCGCCGCATCTGCAACCGGCTCGACCGCTGTTCCCGGCGCGAACGGTACCGGTCCGCTCTCACGTGCCGCCCTTGACCCTGGCAACGGTGCCGCCACTGCATTGCGGTCGATCTCACCGATCAAGGCCGACGTCGGCAGGATCACCAACGCGGTCACCCCTCGGCCACCGGCTGTGGGCTGGAGCCTGACGTGCGCCCCGGTCTTGGACGCGAGCTTGGCCACCACGTACTGGCCCAGGTAGCGGGTGGGCATTCCACGCAGCTCGTCCTGACCGCGGAGTCGGTGGTTCGCAGCGACCAGCTCGACATCGCTCATCCCGACTCCGTGATCGATGATGGCGAACTGGTAGCCACCTTGACCGAGAGAACGCCCGTCGATCTCGACTGTGGTGTCGGGCGGCGAGAAGGCGAGTGAGTTCTCGATGAGCTCCGACAACAGGTGGATCAGGTCGATGACAGCCGGTCCGACGATGGTCGCATCGCGCATGTTGCCGATCCGGACACGCTCGAACTCCTCGACCTCACTCATCGCGGCGCGCACGATCTCGGGTATCGCCGCCGGCTTGCGACGACGGCGAGGCGTTTCCGATCCGGCGAGGATCAGGAGAGACTCGGCGTTGCGTCGCATTCGGCTGGCCAGGTGATCCAGCTTGAAGAGGTGGTCCAGGAAGACCGGGTCGGTCTCCCTGGTCTCGAGCGAGCTGATGAAGTCGAGCTGACGGGCGAGCAGCGTCTGGTTGCGCCGACCCAGGTTGGTCAGCGCCTCGGCCTGGTTCCTGCGCAACGCGGCCTGCTCGCTGGCCAGACGCAGCGCAGTGTCCTGGACGTCGTTGAACGCCTGCGCCACTTCGTGCACCTCGGCAGCTCCATTGGCCCGCAGGGCCGGCAGGTGGACCTGTTCGGCCCCCTCCTGCTGCTGGGCCGCCACGGCGTCGGGAAGGCGGGTCCGGGCGACGTCCTCGGCCTGCACCGACAGCTCCTGGAGCGGGCGAGCGATCGAGCGGATCGCCCTGCGCAGCA
The DNA here is from genome assembly GCA_037045265.1 of Microthrixaceae bacterium. Classification (GTDB taxonomy): domain Bacteria; phylum Actinomycetota; class Acidimicrobiia; order Acidimicrobiales; family Microtrichaceae; genus JBAOHV01. The sequence goes on from JBAOHV010000004.1 coordinate 148,539, forward strand.
GCAGCGCGCTGATCAGGGCGATGGCTATCGCAGAGAGTGCGGCAGTGACGAACAGGAGCCGACTGTCGCGGGCCAGAGCGTCGACCGCCGCAACCGCGCCGCTGCTCCGCCGCACGCTGGAAGGTCGCGAGTTCGGAGGTGCGGGAGGAGAGCCCTTCGATCCAAGCAGCAGTCCGATCATCGGTCCCGCTGAAGGTGGCACGACGGAGGGTGTCCGCCGCCGCTGAGGCGAACCCGACCTCACGAATCTGAATGGCACGCTCGGTAGGGGCCGAGGCCGCCGCCAGCGCGATGTAGGACTGCTGTGCCGACGCCAGTGCCATGACCTCCTGGAAGGACTGGGCGTCGAGGCTGGCCTGGTCGTAGAGGACCGTCACCAGATCGCGCTCCTCGGCAGCAGCAGCCTGAGCTCGGGCCAGGTAGTCCGTCGTGCTCGCAGCTGCGTCGTCGATCGCCCCTCGCGGATCGATCGCAACGGTGCCGAGATCGAGCAGGTCACCGACTGCCGACGAGTACACGCGCAGCGCAACCGCTCCGCCGAGGTCCCTCCCGGCGACGCTCGACGCCGCCCCTACCCGACGCAGCGCGTCGTTCGTCCGGGTCTCGAGGTCCCCACCGGCCCTCGCGGCCGCCTGCTCGAGTGCCGCCTGGGAGGACTCGACCTCGAGTCGCATGGGCCTGGTGGTCGCGTCGTTGCGGATCAGCTCCGAGCGCTCCGCCTGGAGGTCCTCGACCAGCGCGTACGCGGCCAGTGCCACGTCAGTCCGCTCGGTCAACTCCGAAGCCGCCTGTGCCTGGGTCGCGCCGGAGCGCACGCCGTACCCTGTCACCAGAAGGAGAGCCGTCAGGGGAATGGCCAGGAGCAGTAGCAACTGCCCGCCGATCCCCATCCACGCGGAGGCGACTCGTTCATCATCTCGCTGCCTTGCCATCGCAGAGGGCATCGACCACCTGACCCACCGGGTTGAGGAAATGTCCCGACCGGGTGCCGCTGCCCCACCAGCCCGAGCCAGCGGGGCGACCGGTGCCGCCTAGAATCGTCGGGCCATGGGCAAACGCAAGCGCCGCAGCAATCTCCCCGACCCGCCGTCGCCTCCGGTGACCGCGGGTCTCGTCTCACCTCTGCGCACTGTGCGCGCCGGGGTCGAGAGACCTGACTACGCGGCCACGGGAGAGCCGTCCGCCCGAGCGAGTCGGGCGATTCGGACCCCCGACGAGATCGAAGCCATGAGGATCGCCGGACGAGTCGCCGCCGACGCACTCATCGAGGTCGGTCGCCATGTCCGACCCGGCGTCACCACCGACGAACTCGACCGCATCGGCCACGAGGCGATGGTCGACGCCGGGTGCCTACCCGTCCACGCTCAACTACCGTGGGTTCCCCAAATCGCTGTGCACCTCGGTCAACGAGATCGTGTGCCACGGCATCCCCGACTCCAGGCGACTCGCCGATGGCGACATCGTCAACGTGGACGTCACCGCCTACATCGGCGGGGTGCACGGCGACACGTCGTGCACTTTCCTCGTCGGCGATGTCGACGACGGTTCGGCCGACCTGGTCGAGCGAACCCGCGCAGCCATGCATGCCGGCATAGCAGTGGTGCGCCCCCAGGCGCGCGGTGTACGAGATCGGCCGTGCGATCGAGGCGAGCGTCGCCCCCTACGGCTACGGCGTCGTACGCGAGTTCATCGGCCACGGGATCGGCGACCAGTTCCACACCAGCCTCCAGATCCCCCACTACTACGACCCGCGCAACGACACGGTCCTGCTTCCGGGGATGACGTTCACGGTGGAGCCGATGATCAACGTCGGATCGAACCGTCTGGACATGTGGGACGACGGCTGGACCGTCGTCCACCAGGGACCTGCAGCGATCGGCCCAGTTCGAGCACACCGTGCTCGTCACCGACGACGGCTTCGAACTTCTCACGGTTCCGGACGACGGCGAGCCGGCCGACGTCCTCTTCGCCGCAGTTCGGTGCGGGTCCGCCACGCGGACGGCACCTACATCGGCGAAGGACTGAGCGACTCGCGGACCTCCGCCCGACCATCCCGCCGAAGCGGGACCTGTGGCAGGAGGACTGCTCGTGCCCATCGATCCGACACCCGACATCGTCGCGCCGGTGGTCGTCCGTCGGGCACGCACCAGCGCAGACCGCTGTGCGCCCACGGAAGGAAACCCCACCAGACGCATCCTCGGCCGACAGGCCGACGCTGCCACGGCCGTGCTCCGGGCAAGCGCCGCCGGATCAGCGCCGCTGCGGAGAGCGCTGCTGCGACGTGCAGTGGCACTGGCGGTCGCGTGTGCCGTATTCGTGGTGGGCGGCCAACGGCTCTCCGCTGCTGACCGGGACCGGTCTGTCTGGGGCGAGACGACCCGCGTGCTCGTCCTGGACCACGACGTCGCCGCAGGCGAGTCGGTCGGGCCGGACGACCTCGTGTGGAAGCGATGGCCCACAGCTCTGGTGCCGAACGGAGCTGCGCGCGCGCCGCGCCCGAAGAACCGCGGCGGGTGGGAACAGCTATCGCCCGTGGCGAGGTGATGCTTCAGAACCGGTGGGCCGACGAGCACAGAGGCGAATGGGCGGTCGAGCTCACCCAGGAGGAGGCCGCGGTGCAGGTGACGCTCCAGCAGTCCCTGGACGGCATCGCCCGGGGGGACCGCGTCGACGTTATCGCTTCGGCCGATGCGCTCACCTCGCTGGATCCGGCCGGGCCGATCGTGGACACCGCCGACGGCCTGTCGACAGACTTTCCGTCGAGTGTCACCGGACCCTCGGTCGTCGCGGTCAGAGCAAGGGTGCTGCGCGTCGACGAGTCCTCGGTGGTGCTGGCGGTCGGCCGCGACGCCGCCGCCGCGACTGCCGCAGCCGCGATCTCGGGCCCTGTGACTCTGGTGGTGCACCCCTGAACAGAACCTGTCCGTTCAAGCACCCGATACCGAGACGTCAGGGATCACCATCGACGCCGCGGCGTGACCGGACGGCAACCACTCGAGGTCGGCGCCTATCGCCTCCACGTCGAGCAGCAGGCGCTGGATGGTCGAGGCAACCGTCAGCTCACGGACCGGCTCTGCCAGGGTGCCGTCGCGGATCATCAGCCCGTCGGCACCCACCGAGAAGTCGCCGGACACGGCGTTCACCCCCGAGTGCAGACCTGTGAAGGAGTTGACCAGCAGGCCGTTGTCGACGCCTGCGATCAGGTCCTCGAGGCTGTCGGACCCCGCACGCATCACCAGCACCTGAGCACCGACCCCCGGGAGACTGCGCGCTCCCCTGACCGCCGATGCGGTGGAGCCGAGACCGGTACGCCGGCCCGTGTAGGTGTCACGCAGGAACCCGCTGAGCACCCCGTCGACCACGAGATCGTTGCGGCGACACGCCTGTCCCTCGCCGTCGACCTCCTCGGCCCCCAACGACTCGGGCATCGTGGGGTCGTCGACCAGGTGCAGCACCGGGGATGCGATCGCCTCGCCGACGCGGTCGGCGAACGGGGACCGGCCTTTGACCACGACGTCACCTGCGAGCATCCCCGACACGATGCCCAGCAGAGTCAACGACAGGCGGGGCTCCAACACGATCGTCAGTCGACCCGAGCCGGGCTTCACCGCACCCAGCAGTCGTGTCGATCGATCGACGGCTTCATCGGCCACCCGGGCCAGGTCCAGGAGCTCCGGGTCCCGGTGCGCGTCATGGCTGAATCCGATCTGCGTCTCACCGTCGGCCACTGCCAACGGCTGGGTCGAGACCGAGCACGAGGCCCCACGGTCGACCCAGCGCACACCAGTGCTCGACGCGATCGCCGACTCACCCCAGGCGTCTCCGTAGGCGGTACTGCGAGCGCTGGTGACCCTGGGGTCCACGCCCAGAACCATGCGCTCCAACTCGAGGGCAGTACCGATCTTGGCGTCGACCGACCGGCTCACCACCGCATCCGACCAGGCATCGCGCTCCACTACTGCGACCCCGTCGGGATCAGCGAGGCGGTTGAACTCGTCCGGCTCGCTGAACGCGCAGTTGTCACGGGCCTCGATCAACGTGTCGGCCAGCACCGAGGGATCCAGTGACCCGCAGTGCCGCGAATCCGAGCCTGCCGTCACGCACGACCCTGATACCCGCTCCGGAGGAGTCCGCCGAGGTGAGCGACTCCACCTCCTGCCCGTAGACCTTCACCGTGGTCGAGGTGGCGCGCGAGAGCACGACCTCCACCTGTTCACCCGGAGATGCTGCCGCGACGAGCGAATCCGCGAGCCTCAACAGGTCGTCTGCCATGTCGTCCACGGACATCTCACAGACCCGACATCGTCATGTCGGCGATCGCGAGCGTGACTCCTGTCGATTCCCACGGGAAGTAGGTCAGGTCGTCGCCGACGTCGACGACGTCCATGAGCATCCGCTGGAGCGTCGACCCGATCGTCACCTCTCGAACGCCTTCTGCCAGCTCTCCCCCACGGATCATCAGGCCCTCGATGCCGACAGAGAGATCACCAGACACGGGGTTGACCCCGGAATGGAGACCTGCCAGCTCGAGGACCATGAGACCCTCGTCGATCCCGGCGACCACCTGGGCAGCACTCCGGGACCCAGCGGCAACCTTGACCACATGCGGGCCAACCGACGGAGCCGACCGGGGGCTCGGCCGCTGAGCGGACCCCGTCGACGCAGCCCCCGACGCGCGACCGGTGTATGCGTTGTGCAGGAAGCCCACCAGCTCGCCCGATTCGATCAGTGGAACCCGCCGGCACGCGAGGCCTTCGCCGTCGGTGTCCGATGCGGTGGGGGCGAGGGGATCGGCTGCGTCGTCGTAGAGCGTCAGCTGCGGAGCGGCAACCTGCTCCCCCACCCGTCCAGCGAACGCCGACCGGCCTCGCAGCACCGCGTCGCCAGAGAGCAGTTCGACGACCAGACCGAGGAACTGCGAAGCCACGTAGGGGTCGAACACCACCGTCAGGCGCCTGCTCGGGGCCTTTCCTGCACCGAGCAGGCGGACCGAGCGGTGCACCGCGTCGCGCGCGCAGCACCGGTGGGGTCGAGCGACTCGACCGCCCTGGCCACGCTGAACCCGAAGCCCGTGGTGGTCTCGTCGTCGTCTCCGGCGAGCGCGTAGGCCCCCAGATAGACAGAGGTCTCGGCACCGGAGCGCCTGATACCCGTCGTGCTGGCGATGGCGCTCACGCCGATGGCATCGGCATAGTCGGCTGACTCGATGCCCTTCATCCTGGGATCCCCACCGAGGACCTCACGTTCCAGCTCGATCGCCAGACGGATCTTCTCCTCGGTCGGGGTCCGCTCGAGCCTGTCGTCGTGGAGCTCGAGCTCCACAGGTGTGACTCCGTCAGGTTCCGCCAGACCGGCGTCCTCGTCGACAGAGCCGAACTCGGAGTTGTCACGGGCTTCGGTCAGACAGTCACCCAGGGACTCGTCGTCGAGCACACCTGCCCAGGCGACACCTTGGCGACCGTCCCTGATCACCCTCACTCCGATGCCGGCGGACGTAGCCGACACGAAGTGCTCGATGTCGCCACCGAAAGCGCGGATCTCGGTGTCACGGCTCCATGCTGCGACCGCTTCGACCTGCTCACCCGCTCGGGCCATGCCCACGACCCGGTCGACGACTCCCTGGAGCTCATCTGGTGTCATGGGTGCCCGTCCATCGCGGTCAGCCTGCCACAGCCACGTGCGTCGATCGTCCGACATGTGCATCCCGCAACGACTTCTGTTAGCGTCGGTGGCTCATCGGCCCGGCGGGGCCGTCGTCGAGGGAGGGCGACCAATGGCCAAGTCTCACACGAGACATATTCCTGCGTTCATCGGGGTGATCCTGGCTGCGGCACTCGTTGCGGCATGCACGACTCCGCCGAGCCCGAACCCCACACCGAACGCTGCTGGGCTGCACGCTGCGCTCGCCAGCGGCGGGATCCAGGTCACCTGGAACCCCACCGGACCGGGCCAGACCAACGGCTACGACCTCCAGTACCGGGTCGACGGCGCCGGGTGGGTGCCGATCGAGACCAGCTTCGACAACACCGTCCTCTTCGACGACGTCACCGAGTTCACGCAGTACTGGTTCAGGGTCAGGGCCAAGGCCGCTCCGGGAGCCAGCGCCGGCTCGTTCAGCGACTCCGTAACTGCCTGGTACGTGGTTCCCAAGCTGCCGATCATCAGGATCGACACCCAGGACCGGGCACCGATCCTGGACCGCGAGAACTACGTGCGCGCATCCATGACGCTCGATCCGAACGGCTCGGGCTACGCCCCGTACTCGGGCACGCTCGAGATCCGTGGCCGGGGCAACTCCACTTGGCAGTTCCCCAAGAAGCCCTACCGCCTGAAGCTGGACACGAAGAGCCCGCTGATGGGTATCGCCTCCAACCGCCACTGGGTTCTGCTCGCCAACTGGTTCGACAAGTCCCAGATCCGCACTGCGACGGCCGAAGCGATCTCCAAGTCCACCGACCTGGCCTGGACGCCCACCTACCGCCACGTCGAGGTCGTGCTCAACGGGCGAGTACGTCGGCGTCTACCAGCTCACCGAACAGGTTCGGTCAGGTTCCGACCGCGTCGACATCCCTGAGCTCGACGAGGGCGACGTCGGCCTACCGACGATCTCGGGCGGCTATCTGCTCGAGATCGACAGCCGCCTCGAAGAGAACGACGAGCCGGGCTTCCGCACGTCACGCAACAACGTGCCGGTCGTGGTCAAGGAGCCCGATCCGGCCACCTCGGAGCAGTTCGACTACATCCGCGGCGCGGTGAACGGCCTCGAGAGCTCCCTGTACTCGCCGACCTTCACGGACCCTGTCAGCGGATACCGCAGCGTCCTCGATGTCGACGCGTACATCGACCACTACCTGCTCCAGGAGATCACCCGTAACGGCGACGCCTTCTGGTCGAGCACCTTCTTCTACAAGGACCGCGACGACAACCGGTTCCACTTCGGGCCCATGTGGGATTTCGACCGCTCGCAGGGCAGCACGGTGACGCCCAAGCCCCAGCCTCCCGAGGACTGGTACGCCCGCAACTTCTCCTGGACCCGCCGGATGCTCCAGGATCCGGCCTTCGCCGCGCAGCTCGACGCGAGGTTCCGCGAACTGCTGCCCACGCTGTCCGCGATCCCTGAGCAGATGTCTGCCGTCAGCACATCGCTGCTTCCTGCGATCGACAACGACGAGGCCCGTTGGGGCTACACCACCGGCCCGTCGGACGAGCCGGCCTATCTCGAACAGTGGCTCGAGGCCCGTCTGGCGTGGATGGAGCAGAACTCCTCGCCGCTGCCCACACCCTGATCGATCGGTGACCCTGCACGGGCCGGGATGACCCGGTCCGTGCAGGGTCCACCTACGCTGCACCAGTGCTCGAGACGGTGCTGGGTGTGGCCGCGCCCATGGTCTTCCTGGTGCGGCTGGTGCCACAGCCGCTGCGCTTGGCGCGCACAGGTGTCGATGACGGTCTGTCGCCGATGGGGGCGTTCAACCAGCTCCTCTCCGAGGGCGCCTGGCTCGCTTACGGCCTGATCCAGGCCAGCGTCTCGATCTGGCTGGTGTCGGCGGTCGCGCTGTTCCCGAGCGGGTGGCAGGCGCTGATGCTGGTGCGCCGGTCCCGCACCATCGACCTGGTGGGAGCGGCAGCCTTCGGGGCGGCGATCATCGTGGCGTGGTCCGCTGGCTGGCTCGGAGCCATACTCGGCGCCAGCGTCCTGGTGACCACCGGGCCGCAGGTGTTCGAAGCGCTGCGCCGTGACGACCTGTCGGGCATCGCAACGCAGACGTGGTGGATCGCGCTTGTCGACGCAGCGTTGTGGGGGTCACTCGGGTGGGTCACCGACGACCTCGCCCTGGTCGGCTACTGGGCCGTCCTCACGGTGTGCGCGCTGACGGTGCTGGCTCGTGTGGCATGGACCCGCCGAACACGGCGCGGCGTCGCTTGAGGACCGCCGCGGTCGCGGGTCGCGTCGTCAGGCTGCGGTGCCGCCGATCGTCAGGCCGCCGGTCACCCGCAACGTAGGCACACCGTCGCCGACCGGAACGCCCTGACCGTCCTTTCCGCAGGTGCCCGGGGCGCCCATGGCGAAGTCGTTGCCCACCGCGTCGATCGCCGACAGGACAGCAGGGCCATTGCCGATCAGGTTGCCCTCGCGCAGCGGTTCAGTGATGCGGCCGTCCTCGATCAGGTAGGCCTCGGTCATCCCGAACACGAAGTCGCCGGTGGCCGTGTTGACCTGCCCGCCACCGAGATGCGCTATGTACACGCCCGAGGTCGTGTCGGCGACTATGTCGGCGGGGTTGCTGTCACCACCTAGCAGGTAGGTGTTGGTCATCCGCACCATGGGCAGGTGCTGGTAGCTCTGCCGGCGACCGTTGCCGGAGCTCGCCCGACCCTCGGCACGTGCCCGCAGCCCGTCCCACATGTAGTCGACGAGCACACCGTCACGGATCAGCACGTTGCGTTGGGCGGGGCGGCCCTCGTCATCGACCGCGAAGCAACCCCACTCGCCGCCCATGGTTCCGTCATCGACCAGGGTGACCAGTGGAGAGGCGACCTGCTCACCCAGCCGGCCGGCGAACACTGAGGCACCCTTGTTGACCAGGTCGGCCTCGAGCCCGTGGCCGCAGGCCTCGTGGAACATCACGCCGCCGCCGCCGGGTCCGATCACGACTGTCATCTCGCCCGAAGGCGCAGGTCGCGCCTGGAGCTTTGTCAGCGCCCGCTGAGCGGCGTTCCGTGCCAGATCACCGATGTCGTAGTCGTCGAAGAGCTCGAAACCGATCGTCCTTCCGACCGACTCCCGACCGGTCTGCATCCCTGCATCACCCGAGGCCACACACGACACCGAGAAGATCGTCTTCACCTGATCGTCGCCGGCCAGGACACCCTCGCTGTTGGCGACCATGATCCGGCGGCGAGAATCCGAGTACCGGGCCGAGACCTGCGAGATCGCGGCACCGGTGCTGCGGGCCACCTCGTCGGCGGTGACGAGGAGCTCCACCTTTCTGGCTTTGGACACGTCCCCCGGTTGGATCTGCACCGGGTTCGGGTGAGGCGCATCGACCTGCTGGAGGCCTACCGCGCTGGTGCCCGCGCCGGTACCCCGTGCCGCTGCAGCCGCCGTGCGAGCGGCAGCAAGGAGGCTCTGCTCGCTCAGGTCGGAGGTGTGGGCGAAACCGGTCGACTCACCGACCACGACCCTGATCCCGGCACCACGATCACGTCCAGACGTGAGCTCCTCGACGCGCCCGTCGTCGAGCAACGCCGATGACGAGCGCTTCTCCTCGACGAACACCTCCGCGAAATCGGCCCCACGTTCGAGACCCGCCGTCAGCACTCGTTGGACCAGGGCAGGATCGACCAACGACCGTGGCTCTGTGTTGGTGGCGTTCGACACGTCGGGTCCTTTCGCGGCCAGCCGTCGACCGTAACCTCCACGCGGCCGAAAGTGTGACCGCCAGGCGGCGAGTGCTTACTGTATTCGGGTGCCAGTGCGCCCCGGAGTCTCCGCAGTCGTCGAGTTGACCGTCACCGATGCGGATACCGCCATCGCCATGGGCTCGGGCGACGTTCCCGTGCTGGCGACGCCGCGGATCGTCGCGTTGACCGAGCAGGCAGCGGTCGCGGCGGTTCATCCGGAGTTGGACCCTGGGTGCTCCACGGTCGGAGTGCGGGTGCAGCTCGAGCACATATCGCCCACACCCGTCGGTGGGAAGGTGACTGCCGAGGCGAACCTGGAGAAGGTCGAAGGTAGGCGCCTGATCTTCCACGTCTCCGCCCGCGACGAACGGGGGCTGATCGCCGCCGGCAAGGTCACACGCGTGCTGGTCGACGTGGAGCGGTTCCTCGACAAGGCACGCTGATCGTTCCGTGCCTGGCGGATCCGACCCTCCTGGGGACGCCGAACGCGACGAAGCGCTCGCGGGGATCGACGCGGAGCACCTGCCGCACCAGCTCCCCACCAACAACTGGCGCAGCACGCTTGTGCGACTCGCAGCGAGCATCTCGCTGCTCGGCCTGCTGTTCTGGCGACTCCCCGACGTCTCGCTCGACGACGTCGTTCCCGAGCTCACCGCCGCCACGGCCGGCTGGGTGGCTCTGGCGATCGCTGTTCACGTCGCTGCGTACGGACTCCAGACTGCCCGGTGGCAGACCGTGTCGACGACCATGGGGATCCACCTGCCGTTCAGGCGCATGCTCTCGCACCTGCTCGCCGGCGAGTTCGTGTCCAACGCCCTGCCGACCTCCTTCGGCGGCGATGTGGTGAGGGTCGTACGCCAGGGGCAGGACTCAGGCGACTACGCCGACGCGTTCGCCGCCACCGCGTTGGAACGCCTGACCGGCTGGATCGTCCTACCCCTGTTGTCGACCGTCGCCCTCGCAGCAGTGCCCTCGTTCCGGGACCTGGGGTCGGCTACGACCGTCGCAGTCCTCACGAACGTGATCACGGTCGTCGCACTGGCCGCGATCCTGTGGACCGCCGGCCACGAGCGCGGTGGCGGACGCCTCATCGGAAGCGGCGGCTGGCGTCGCTACCTGGCAGCAGTCCACCTGGGGATCATCGCCTTCCGACACCGCCCCAGGCGCGTCTCAGCAGTCCTCGCCGCAGGATTGGGGTTCCAGTTCCTGCAGTGCGTCTCGGTCTACGCCTGTGCCCGAGCACTGCAGCTGCCGCAGGTCACGCTGCTGGCGGCCATGGCCTTCTTCCCGCCCACGGCCGTGCTGCAGAACCTTCCCCTGGCGTTGGGGGGTCTGGGAGTCCGCGAGGCTGCGTTCGTCCTGTTCTTCGGGGCGCTCGGGGTGTCGGACGCGAGCGCGATCGTGCTCGGGCTCCTGGTCTACCTGGTGTTCATCGGCGCCAGCCTCGCAGGGGCGCCGAGTTTCGTCGTCGCCGCGAGACGGCGACGGATCAGAGCCGTCGACCAGGGGAGACCTGACGCTTCGGGCAGCCAGCGGTAGTTTGTTGCTCGCTCATGACCGATGCCGACAGCCCCATCCTGCGAACGATCCAGAGCCCGGCAGACCTCCGCGGCCTGGACGAGGCCCAGCTCGGGCGCCTGGCCACCGAGATCCGCGACTTCATCGTCGACGCCGTGAACACCCACGGCGGCCACCTCGGGTCGAACCTCGGCGCGGTCGAGATAACCCTCGCTCTACACCGGGTGTTCCGCTCACCCCACGACATCATCCTCTGGGACACCGGCCACCAGGCCTACGTGCACAAGATGCTCACAGGGCGCTGTGACCGCTTCGCCGACTTGCGTCAGGAGGGTGGGCTCTCCGGCTACCCCAGCCGAGCCGAGTCAGACCACGACTGGATAGAGAACAGCCACGCGTCGACGGTCGTGTCCTATGCACACGGCCTGGCGTCCGCACTGCACCTCCGGGGCGAGCACGACCGCCAGATCGTCGGAGTGCTCGGCGACGGCGCCATGACCGGCGGCATGGCCTACGAGGGCCTGAACAACCTCGGCCACTCGGGTCGCAAGGCAATCATCGTTCTCAACGACAACGGTCGGTCCTATGCACCGACCGCATCGAGCCTGGGCGAGAGCCTGTCCCGGCTCCGATCCTCGGGCACCTACCGTCGTCAGAGCGCCCGTGTCGAGCGACTGCTCGCCGAGCTTCCACTGGGCAACTACCTCGAGAAGGGCGTCGACGGCGCCAAGGCGGCGATCCGCGAGATCTTCGAACCACCGGCGTTCTTCGAGCAGCTCGGCGTCAAGTACCTGGGCCCCTACGACGGCCACGACCTGGCGACGCTCGAAGAGGCGTTCCGCAACGCGAGCGAGGTCGACGGTCCAGTGGTCGTGCACTGCCTCACCCAGAAGGGTCGTGGCTACGCACCCGCCGAGAACGATCCGGTCAAGAACATGCACGACACGTCCGAGCTGAAGTCCGGCTCGTACACCGCCGCGTTCTCGGAGGCCATCGTCGAGCAGGGCGCGAGGCGTCCCGAGTTGGTCGCCATCACGGCTGCCATGCCCGACTCGACCGGGCTACTCCCCTTCGGAGAGCGGTTCCCCGAGCGCATGTTCGACACCGGAATCGCCGAGCAGCACGCCGTCACTTCTGCCGCTGGAATGGCGATGGGTGGGCTGCGCCCGGTCGTGGCGGTCTACTCGACGTTCCTCACACGGGCGTTCGACCAGGTGAACCTGGACGTGGGCCTTCACGGCCAACCCGTGGTCTTCGTGCTCGACCGCGCTGGGATCACCGGCGATGACGGCGCGTCCCATCACGGTTTGCTCGACATGGTGTTGCTCTCCAAGGTCCCCGACATGACCGTCTTCGCCCCTTCCAACTACGCCGAGGTCTCCCGGATGCTCAGCGACGCGCTGGACATCTGCACCGACGGCCCTGCGGCGATCCGCTTCTCCAAGACGATGCCGCCCGCTGGTGAGTCGACGACCGGTTCGGGCCTCTCGGCCCGAAGGGTCCGTGTCGGCGAGGAGATCTGTCTGATCGGGGTCGGCAAGATGCTCGGCGCCGCATCGGCCGCCGCGGACCGCCTGGTAGAGCAGGGTCACAGTGTGACGGTGTGGGATCCACGCGTCGTCAAGCCACTCGACCCCGAGATGCTCGGCGACGCCGCCGGACACCGGCTCGTGGTGACTATCGAGGACGGGCTGCGCGACGGCGGAATCGGTGCGTCGATCGCCGACGCTCTCTCCAAGTTGGCCCCGACGGGCGGACCGGCGGTGCGGGTCCTGGGTGTGCCCTCGGTGTACCTGGCTCAGGGCAAGCCGGACGTCATCCTCGGTCGCCTCGGCTTGGACGCAGACGGCGTAGTCGACGAGGTGCTCGCTTGGGTGCGCTCGTCACAATCGGTCTGACGGTCCGATGCTTCAGCTGTAGAAGGGGTTCTCGCCGGCCGTGTGATCGGTCGCGTCGATCACTTCGGCCACGTCGGGGATGTGCTCCATGATCGAGCGGCGAATCCCCTGGGAGAGGGTGAGCGCGCTGGCAGAGCACCCCTGACATCCGCCACCCATCGTGATGTAGACGTTCTTGTCGTCGTCGACGCCCAGCAGGGTCGCGTACCCACCGTGGGACGCGAGCGACGGGTTGATGGAGTGCTCCAGCAGCTGTCCGACCTGTTCGGCCATGTCACCGGTGAGCTCGATCTCGATCCCTGCGAGCGGATCGGCGCGGTTGGGGTTCCGGATGACGAGTCCCCCCTGCCCGGCGCTGCGCGGTAGGTCCAGCTCCGCACCACGAAGTTGATCGACCGAGTTGGCCGGGATGATGAGCGACAGCTCACCGATCACGTAGGTGACGTCGTCTTCCTCGAGTGCTGCCAGCTCGCTGAAGCAGAGGTCGTAGACGTACTCGGACCCTTTGGACCCCGTGACCTCGACACGCAGGCCCAGCGCCGACGGCTCGGGCTCCTCGGCCCTGATCCCGAGCACGGTGGCCATGGCCGACTCGCTGACCGCCAGGATCGTCGCGGTGACTTCGGTATCGGTGTCCATCGCCATGGTGAACAACATGGCAGTAGGAATATTTCGCTGCAAGGCAGGGACACATGGCACCAGGTGTCCGCTGCGTCGGCCAGACTCTGGGCATGGGTCGCTTCTCCAACTCGACATCCTTGGTGAAGTCGTCTTGGAGCGTGCTGTCGCACGACAAGGAGCTTCTCGCCCTGCCGGTCATCTCGGGGGTCGTGACGGTGATAGCCATGGCGCCGTTCGTGGCAAGCGCATTCCTGATCGGTGTGAGCACCGCTGGTACAGCCGATCAGAGCTCCGCTTCGATGGGTCCGCTCGGATGGCTGTTCCTGTTCGTCGGATACCTCGTGGCGGCGTACATAACGATCTTCTTCCAGTCGGCGCTGATCCTCGCAGCCAACGAGCGGATGTCGGGCGGCTCGCCCACCCTCGGCTCGGCACTGTCCGCCGCCCTGTCGCGGGCCGGCCACATCCTGCCGTGGGCGATCCTCAGCGCGACCGTGTCGATGGTTCTCAAAGCGATCCAGGAACGCTCGGGGATCCTGGGAAGGGTGGTCGTCGGACTGGTCGGCATTGCCTGGACGCTCGTCACCTTCCTGGTTCTGCCGATCCTGGTGATCGAAGGCACAGGGGTCAGCGACGCCCTCACCAGGTCGGCCGGCGCCTTCAAGCGCACCTGGGGCGAGAACGTGGTGGGCAATGCGGGGATCGGCCTGGTCAGCACGCTGGCACTTCTCGCTGGGCTGCTGGTCGCAGCAGTCGTCGGGGCTGCCGGCATGGCCACCGGCATCACCGCTGTCGCCGTCTTCGCCGTGGCGGTGTTCGTACTGTGGGCGCTGGTCGTCGCCGTCTTCTCGGCCGCGCTGAGCGGCGTCTTCCAGACGGCCCTGTACCGGTTCGCCGTGCTGGGAGAGGAACCCCGCGGATTCGCCAACGACCAGATCGCCGGAGCGTTCCGCCAGCGCACCGGGCGATTCTGAGCAGCAGCCCCGATACACCGAACACAACGAGGAGTTCATGTGGACGCCGACTGGTACCCCGACCCGACCGTCCCCGCCCAGCTGCGCTACTGGGACGGTTCCGCGTGGACCGACCACGTCGCTCCCGACACGTCGGCGACTCAGCCTGTCGCAGGAACCCAGGTGGCGATGCCATCCGGACTGGCCAGCTCCACGCTGTTCACCGACCACCAGGAGGCTCCGACCACCGGCCGTATGACCCGCCAGAATCCGGCGGTCATCAAGGCAACCCTGACTGGTACACCCCTCCTGGTCAGCCGCGGGGCGATGATCGTGTACCAGGGTGACGTCACCTTCGCCTACCAGGGCTCTGGAGGAGTCGGGAAGTACTTGAAGGCTGCCGCGACGGGCGAAGGCATGAAGCTGATGCGCTGCGAAGGCAACGGCGAGCTGTTCGTCTCGCGGGGAGGACACAAGCTCCACCTGCTCGAGCTAGCCCAGGGCGAGCAGCTCTCGGCCTCGTCACGCTCACTGCTCGGATTCGACGCGACCATCAGCTACGACATCCAGATGATCAAGGGTGGTATCGGGGCGGTGGCCGCCGGCGGCCTCTTCAACGTGACCCTGACCGGCCCGGGTACGGTGATCCTGGCATCTGACTGGCCCGTCGTGCTCAACACCTCCGAGGCGCGCACGCTGGTCGACCCGAATGCGGTGGTGGCCTGGACGGCCGGGCTCACCGTCACGCCACGCTCGTCGATGTCGGCCGGAGCCCTCATCGGGCGCGGATCCGGCGAGGCCATGCAGCTCGAGTTCTCACCCGGCGGCTACGTGATCGTCGAACCCGAGCCACTGCTGGGGGTCACCGGCGCCTGAGCCGGCTCGACCTCACAGCTCGAGTCCTCGCTCCTCTACCTCGGCCGCTAGCTCGAGCCAGCGTTCCTCCGCCTCGGAGCGACGCGTCTCGAGCACTGCCAGGTGATCACCGAGCTCGGCGAGGCGAACATGGTCGTTCACCGAGTCGCGCATCGCCGCGCCACACTCCCCCACGAGCTCGCCGAGCTCGGTCAGGTCACGCTCGGCTGCGCGGAGATGGTGACGCAACGTCGAGGGACTCCGGCCGGACGACTTCCGCGGCGGCCGGCGTTGCTCGGACGGCTCCCCCGAACGGGTCGGCGGAGCCGGACCATCGCCGAGCCGACGCCCTGACCTGGCCGAACGACGCTCCTGTTCGTACGCGGCGTATCCACCGGGTCGACGAGCGGCGGTGCCACATCCGTCGAGCACGATCACGTCGGCGACCGTGCGCTCCAGGAACGCCCGGTCGTGGCTGACCACGACCAGGGCACCCGGCCACTCCTCGAGGAAGTCCTCGAGCTGTCGCAACGTGTCCAGGTCCAAGTCGTTCGTGGGCTCGTCCAGTAGCAGCACGTTG
This sequence comes from Microthrixaceae bacterium, assembly GCA_037045265.1. GTDB lineage: Bacteria > Actinomycetota > Acidimicrobiia > Acidimicrobiales > Microtrichaceae > JBAOHV01. The sequence continues at coordinate 164,369 of JBAOHV010000004.1, forward strand.
GGTCGCTCGGCCAGGGTCAGGAGCAGCTGCAAGCGTCGACGTTCACCGCCCGAGAGCAGACCGACCGGGGCCCACTGAGCGTCGCCGTCGAACCAGAACGCCTCCATGAGCGCCGAATCGACCCAGTCAGCGTCGCGGTGACCGCCGGTGACAGCGTCCCTCACACGCTGGGCAGGATCGAGCTCGCGACCGACCTGGTCGTAGTAGCCGACCGCCACCGTGGTGCCCACTTCGACACGACCCGAGGTGGGGACGATCCTGCCGGCGAGGATGTCGAGCAGGGTCGACTTGCCGGTGCCGTTCGCACCCACGATCCCCAACCGCTCACGCGGATCCAACAGGAGCTCCACCCCCGAGAACAGCTCGCTCCCACCCCGATGTCGATGACCCACCTCGTGCAACTCGATCACCCGGTCACCGAGCCGCGGGGTGCCCTGGTGCAGCGGCAGATCCCCCGGGCGGGCGGCCGCGACCGGACGCCCATCGACGATCGCCTGGGCCGACACCAGCCGGGCCTTGGGCTTGGAGGTCCACGCGGGAGCACCGCGTCGCAACCAGGCGAGCTCGGTGCGCGCCAGGTTGCGCCGACGATCCTCCGCCTTCGCAGCGCGTTCCTCCCGACGGGCCCGACCTTCCAGGTAGGCGTCGTAGCCGCCTTCGTGCAAGTAGCCGTGGCCACGGTCGAGCTCCAGGACCCTGGTGGTGATGCGGTCCAGGAAGTGCCGGTCGTGGGTGACCAGGACCAGCCCACCGCGGTACTCGGCCAGACGATCCTCGAGCCAGGCGATCGCGTCGATGTCCAGGTGGTTCGTCGGCTCGTCCAGGATCAGCAGGTCCGACTCGGCCACCAACGCCCGCGCCAATGCGACCCGCTTCGCCTGTCCTCCCGACAGCTGCTCGACCTGGCGGTCCATGAGGGGCCCGAGACCCAGGCGGTCGGCTACCGATTCGGCCTCCCACGAGCGGTCGTCGTAGCCCTCGACCACCGCCTCACGCACCGTGAGACCGACGTGGACCGGATTCTGGTCGAGCATGGCGATCCGGACTTCACGACCGCGCCTGACCGTTCCGCTCTCGGGCAGGTCCACGCCTGCGATCATCCGCAGCAGCGTCGACTTGCCGCAGCCGTTCAGCCCGACGATCCCCAGCCGGTCGGAGTCGGCGATCGTGAGGGAGACATCGGCGAACAGAGGACGGCCCGGGCGGCTGGCAGCCACTCCTTCAACGTCGAGCAGGATCACCTGACCACGCTAGGGGCAACTACCGCACGGCTCGGATCAGTCAGCCCGTGACGCCCTCGGCGGCGAGTCGCCCGTCGAGCCACTGCTCCAGCAGTCGCTCGGAACGCGCCTGGCTGAACACCAGGTGGGCACTGAACGACGCCAGCTCCGGCGAGCTGAAGTGCCAGAGCTGCACCGCTCCGTTGCCGTCAGCCGGGATCTGCCCACTCCCGGTGTGGCGGATGGGCACGCTCACGTCGGTCAGCTGTGGAGAGAGCAGCGGCAGGTCGAGCAGCGACATCAGACGGTCGGTGGCGAAGTTCGGCACGACGCCGTCGTCGACCCCGTAGGCGACGAACACCGGCGTGCCGTTCTGCGGGATCCGATCGAGCACGTTCGTCGCATCACCATGGTCGAGCAGCAGCGTCGCTCCACCCATCAGCGCGTAGGCATCGCCTGTGGTCGCTCCTGACGGCACCACGCCCATGAAGACGGGCCAGATCAACGAGTTCATGATGATCTGGGCGATCCCCACACCTGGGACCTGGAGGAACGAGCCATCGAGCTCCGGTGCGAGAGCGGTGAAAGCCGCTCCCAACACGCCGCCCATCGACGTGCCCTCGTAGAAGATGGTGTCCGTGTCGAGCCTGGGGGCCGGCCTGGCGGGATGCTGGAGCGTCGCAGGGATGGTCAGCTCCATCGATCCCATGTTCTCCGACACTGCGAGCATCAGGGACAACTGGTCGATGACCCCCTGCAACGGCATCGAGGCGAGTCGGCCGAACTTCTTCGGCGTACCGATGTCGGTCACGTAGCCACCGTCGCCTGTCTGGCGGTCACCGTGGTTCGGTATGTCAACCCCGATCGTCGCCAGACCTCTCTTGGCATTGGTCGCGGCGGTGAACAGCATCGTCTCCTTGGACGCGGTGATCCCGTGGCCGTAGATCACGACCGGAGCCCCATCGGGTCCGGCCGGGCGTTCGGGTAGCACGAGGATGAACCGCTCCCAAGTGGGCCTGTCGCCGTTGGCGGCGCGGGCCACGCCGTCGTCGTCACGGAAGTCGCTCAGGAGGACCTCTCCGGTGACGACCGCACTGGCGCCACCCACCAGCCACGGCTGGTCGACCTTGAGGTTGCGGATCTGATGGTCGAGAGCCCGCGTCGCGGCGGCCATCGTGTCGAGCTCGTGGGTTGCGTTGCCCTGGCTGCGTACGGTGAACCGAGTGGCACTGACGACGTCATCCCACGGGACGGTGTCGACCCGGGCAAGGTCGTCGCGCAACGACGAGATCCGTTCGTCGGACAGCCGGGTCATGCCTGTGGCACGGGGCACGGCCTCGCCGGTGTGAGAACGCAGTCCGGACAGCGATGCGAGCCACGTAGGTGTGGCCGTATTCGAACCGGACCCGGGGCCACGCCATGACGATCGTGTCGGGCCCACCGTGACGCGCTGCGTCTGCGGGCACCCCCACCCGCATGGGCACTCGCTCCCCCGTGGCCACGTCGTACACCGCCAGGATGTCACCGCCGTCCTCGGGGACCGACGAGGGCCGGACGGGTATCGGCATCTCGAAGATGACCGGCGACACCGCCGAGAAGCCGTCGGCGTTCTCGAACGCGTCGTCGAGGGAGGCACCGGGGCCCATGCGATCGAGGATCTTCTGTTCGACGATGCCGTCCGGCGCCACCAGGCGCCGACCCGTGGCGGAGGCCGGATCAGGCTCGGAGAACTCGTCGGACGGGTACGGAAGGGCGCAGGAGCGAACCACCGCGGCAGTGCACGCCCGGTCGCTGGACCGCTGCGGCACCGTCACGCTCCCGCTCACGGGAACCACAGCACACGCTCCCGACAAGACCGCGAGGACACCCAGCGCCGCAGTCGCAGTTCCACAACGGCCACGCATCCTGATCGACATAGCTTCCCCCGACGCTTCGCCACTCCGCCCTCACGGAGTTCGACCACGGTACGACAACGCTGGCGGACGAACCAGCCGGGGTCGGGTGGATGGGGTCGGGTGGATTCAACTGTGGGCAGCGGGGCGTCAGCCCCCGGTCGGAGGTGGTGGCGGCGCGACGCTGCCGGGAGCGGGCGGCGGCGCGACCGAGCCTGGTGGCGGTGGCGGCGCGACGCTCGCGGGAGCGGGCGGCGGCGCGACAGTTCCGGGCGCCGGCGGGAACCCAGCTGCAGCCCCGGGCGGCGGCGGCGCTCCAGCTGCAGCTCCGGGCGGTGGTGGTGCCAGCGATCCCATTGCCAGGTTGATCGGGCCCTGCGCCTCGATCTGGCCAAGGGCCGTCAGGCAACGCTCACGCTGTTCGGCCAGATCGGCAGGGGCGCGACCGGTGGACTCGAGCAAGGCGAGCACACCCAGGTCGCGGAGGTAGGAGTCTGCCTGCTTCGAAGCGCCTGCCCCGGTCGTGGCGGTGTTCATGGCCACGTCCGCCTTGGCGATCGCCTGATCGGCGAGGGTCTTTGCTTTGTCGAGGAATCCCATTGTCGTCCTCCGTCGGGGGTCTCGAACCGAACCCTAATCGGCCGGTTCGGCCGGCGCTGTCGTGGGTGCCGTCGTCGAAGGTGCCGTCGCCGGGGCAGTCGTTGAGGGATCTTCCGTCGCTGCCTGGGACCGGTGCCCGCGCCACCACTCAGCCCAGATCCGATCGGTCTCCGCAGCCATCCATTCCCCGTAGAAGGCGGTCATCTGTGCCTCGCTGAAGTGGAGGCCGTCGGGCCGCAGAGAACGGTCTTCGGCGCGGTCACCGACCCAGCCGGCGAGATCCAGTATGCGAACGGTGTCCGGTCGTTCTGCCGCCACCTGGCGCTGGAGCTCGTGGAGCCGGTCCATACGAGCGCGTTCGGCCTGGTGGCGGTATCCCTCGCTGCGACCGTCGGCCGCCCAACTCGCGTACGGCGGCCAGAGGACCATGAGGACCATCGCGCCGTCCTGACTCAGCGTGTCGGCCGCCAGGCGCAGCTCGTCGAGGACGAACGCGTCGACGACCGGGTCACCGAGGGACGAGAAGCCCTGAGCACCCGGCAGACGGACGTCTGGAACCTCCCAGGCACCGGTGACGAGCTGGGCGATGTCGGGGCGGTCGAGGTCGATGGCCTGCGGCCACGTGAGTGGCCAGTCCCGGCATGCATCGGTGGCCTCCACGACCACGTCGAAGCGGTTCGCCTCGAATCGACTGACGCTGCATCCGAGCGCCACGTCCCCGAGGACCTCCCCTGTCCCGGTCGTCGCCTGCCTGTAGTTGGCCAGTCCGATCGCCGTCTGCAACGCGGTGGAGTCTCCGAACGTGGCGATCCGCGGCACCGGAGGAGTGGCGGGGAGCGTCGTGGTGCTCTCCGGCGCCGTGGTTGCTGCGCGCGACTCCGCGCGGCGCTGTTCGAAAGAGTCGAGCGACCGGTCGAAGTCGATGCGCTCCGACTCCGGCGAAGTGGTCCAGGGGGTGAACGCGAGCATGGCCACCAGGGACACGGCCGTCAGCGTCACCAGCGGTGCCCGTCTGCCGATGGGCCAGACCCCTTGACGCACGGGCTTTTCCAACCACCGGTAAGAGCACTCGGCGACGACCAAGGTGACCGCCGTCGCCAGAGAGGCGTTGAGCAGTGGAGCGACGTCGGGCAGCTCCTGGCGGAAGGTCAGGAACAGCGGCCAGTGGAACAGGTAGACGCCGTACGAACGGGTTCCGAGCCAACGCAGCCAAGGGGTGCCGAGCAATGCCCTGACAGGGCCGACCGGCAGGACCGCCGAGGTTATGACGACGGTCGACAGCAAGCCATAGAGAGCGAAACCTCCCCGGTAGAGCCATCCGCTCGACTGCTCGAGCGACCACCACCACCACATCTGCACGGCCAGTGCGGCTGCACCACCCCAGGCGACCGGCCCGCGCCAGGAGTGGCGCAGAGCCAGTCGGCGACGAACCCGCCGCGACGAGAGCCCGACCGCGAGGAGCGCACCGAGTAGCAGCTCCGGCGCACGCGTGTCGGTTCCGAAGTAGACGCGGTCCTCCGACATGGCGAACACGAACGGCAACGCCACCGTCACCGCGGTCAACGAGCCGAGGCCGACCACGATGCCCTTGCGTCGCCCGCCGGTGACAGCCCACAGCCCGATCAGCAACAAGGGGAACAGGAGGTAGAACTGCTCCTCGATCGCCAGGCTCCAGAAGTGCAGCAAGGGCGACGGGTCGACGAACAGCGCCCCGTAGCTGTCGTCGGCCAGCAGGTACCACCAGTTGGCGACGTTGAGCAGCGAGGCCAACGAGTCACCTCTCACGCTGTCGCGCTGCGACGCGGTGGCGACGAACGGGGTGAACACCACCAGCACCGCGGCGATCGTCACGAGCGAGGCGGGAAGCAGCCGACGTATCCGTTTGCGCCAGAAGGCAGGTACATCGACGCCCGTGTCGGCCCGCCGCAGCAGCAGCGAGGTGATCAGGTAGCCCGACAGCGTGAAGAACGTCGAGACCCCCAGGTAGCCGCCGACCATCACGTCGAGGCCAGCGTGGAAGGCGAGCACACCCGCTACTGCGAGTCCGCGCAACCCGTCCAGTGCCGGGAGGTGGGGCAGTCGCTCGCCGTCTCCGGCCATGTCGACGAACTGTCGTGTAGCGGTGCGCATCAGATGAGTGGGGACCCGAGGCCGGTGCCGCGGTGGGACATTCTCGCACGTCCTCGCCGGCCCCAGGCGGCGGACCTACGGGCCCACGCTGCGGGCTGCCGGTCGGTGCACTCTCCCGCTGCTGCTTCGGCTCCCATTAGCGTGCCGTTGATGAGCTCCACTTCCGCAGACAGTCCTGGCCCCGTCACCTGCAGCATCGACGGCGCCGTGGCGACGATCACGCTCGACGACGGCAAGGCCAACGCGCTCTCTCACGCCATGCTTGACGGGTTCGACCGGGCGATCGACGAAGCCCTCGACGCGAAGGCAGGTGTGCTCCTGGTCGTGGGTCGTGACGGCAAGTTCTCCGCCGGGTTCGACCTCTCGGTCATGACAGCGGGTCCCGTCCAGGCCCGCGACCTGTTGCGCAAGGGAGCCGATCTGGCGCTGCGGCTGTTCGAGCTGCCGATCCCCGTCGTGTTCGCCGTGACCGGCCACGCCCTGGCGATGGGCGGGATCCTCCTCTGCTGCGCCGATGTCCGCATCGGAGCATCAGGGCCCTACAAGGTGGGGCTTCCCGAGGTCCGCATAGGCATGCCGGTTCCTGCGTTCGCCGTGGAACTGTGCCGTGACCGTCTGTCATCACGGTGGTTCACCCGAGCGGTCCTGCTCGGTGAGCGAGTTGATCCCCAGCAGGCGCTCGAGGCCGGCTTCCTCGACGAGATCGTGGAGCTCGATCAGGTTCGCGACCGTGCACGATCCGCTGCTGCGGAGATCGCCGAGCAGGTCGGACGAGGGCCGTTCCGGGTGACTCGCTCGACGACCCGGCAAGCTCTAGGAGCGCAGCTCCGAGAGCTCCTCGACTCCGATATGGAGGCATTCGACGTCGAGACTCAGTGAGCTTTCGTACCGCTCCGTTGGCCCGCGGGCGTCCGACTCAGTGGTCGGTCCGACTCAGTAGTCGAAGGTGCTGCGCTGCTCGGCGATGCAGGGCTGGTCCCGACAGACGTTGGTGACGACCCCTTCGGGCTGGAAGAACGCCTTCTTCTGGGCGATGACCTGGGGCTGACGCCGGGGGTCCTCGTGCGGGTCGGCGCAGCGAGGTGACCCGGCCTGATCAGCGTTGGCCCCGGTACAACCAGCGATGTAGCGCTCCGACATGATCGGGGTGATGTTGCCGAGCGGCGGCGCCATCGTTCCCGAGTCCCAGTAGAACAACGCCGAGCCCGTCCACGGGAAGGACCGGATCGGGTCGATGCCGTAGAACGGCTCGGGGACGATCGTCGAGCCGATCGGCAGGGCGGGCCGGTACATAGGGATCTTCAGCGTGCGAGCCATGTTCTGGGTGGTGATGTTCGCCACCTGGTGATCGCCGAATGCGACGGTCATCAGAACCTGCTTCGCAGGCGTCCGGTCGTAGACGCGGTCGGTCAGGTGTTGCACGTACCCACCGGTCTCGCCACGGTCCCACAGCATCTGGATGAGCCCGAACGCCAACTGCTGGTCGAGCGCGCTCGGGTAGGCGTCGCGAAGGACGACGAAGTACCTGTCGAAGTCGACGCTGCGGTTCAGCAGGGTCGAGTAGTTCATGCCACCGACCCCGAGCGAGGCCTTGGTCCAGTCGGTGGCGATCGCCGTGGCCGCCCCACCGAGGATCGCCCCCTGGCTGTTGCCGTCGTAGTAGGCGGTCTCGGTGTTGATCATGTTGGCGCCCGCGGACGTCTGGAACTCGGGAGCGGAGCCCAGGCCATCGATGTGCACCATGAGACGCCCCAGGAAGAGCGTGTTGATCAAGGCCTGCTGGAGTCGATCGGGGACCGAGGGGAACTCGGAGATGTCCGACAGGGCCTCGAGCGCGAAGGCGATGTCTTCGCGTGCGAGCCCGATGCTGTCGGTGGCGCAGTAGAGGCCGTTCAACTCGGCAGCGGTGTGCTGGACCTGGCTGGAGTCTGCCTCGTTCGCCGAGCCGAGCAGGCCGTGGCCGTAGACGACCGGGATCGCCTCGCCGTTCTGGACCGCCGTTTCGGGGACGGCACAGACGAACCGGGCCGTGTAGGAGCCCTCGGCGACCGGTCGGCCCGTCGCCGGGTCCAGACGGAGATCGCTACCGGGAGCGCCGCCCTCGGTCAGGTAGTTGGGGATGTCGAAGGTCCCCTCGACGATCTTGGCGATGCCCTCCTCGAGGTCATCGGTGCTCGAGCCGGTGACCGTGAAGCTCGGCGCGCCACCGTCGAGGCGGCCGAACGCGTCCTGACGCATAGAGAGGACGTTGCCTGCGAGCGAGTCGGCGGACGCCACCGTGAACCACCACGCGAGGTAGAGGTCCGCACGGTTCACGCCAGCGGTCGCCAGGTCGGCGAACACCGGCTCGTACGAGTTGCGACGCTCCTCGACCGCCGGGCTGGTGGTCGGGTTGTTGTCACGCAGGACCTTGAACCCGATCGACGGGGAGATGTTCTCACCGGCGCTGTTCTTGATGTTGCGCAGCGCCACCGCGAACCGGTGGGTCTCGGGCAGCGAGATCGCCGGGCGGAGGATGAGGGCGCGGTCGGCGTCGCTCTGAGCGCTGTAGGTCCATCTCGGCCCAGTGCGGCACGAGCTGGCCCGAGTCCAGATCGACGATCACTGTCGCCGACTCGTCGGTCAGCGAGAACCCGATGTCGCCCTCGCTCGGGAGCGCCGTCGCGTCGGGGTCGATGCCGGGCACGTACGCCAGGATCGGGGTGTTGGGGCTGAAGCCGTCGTTTCGGTTCCAAGCGGTGGGATCGACGGTCTGGCCGTCGACGTTTGCCAGCATGCCCTGGGGCAGAGCGACACGCCGCCCGGTACCTGTGGCGGGGTCATCGACGGTGTAGGTGTCACTCGGGAACGGAAGCAGGCAGTCACGGGTGTCCAGGAAGTCACACCCTGTCGGTGAGGACGCCAGAGCGGCCTGGAGCTGAGCCGTCTCGGCAGCGGTCAGGTCGACCGGCTCCGGAGCGTCGCCGCTCACCTTCGGGGCATCCGCCTCCTCGGCGGCGGGATTGCCCTTCGAGATGTCGCCGGTGAAGGCCGGCTGATGGGTCTCGGCGGCACAGGCCATGGCGACGAGCGCCACCACGCCGATCAGGACTGGCAAACGAAGTCGAGCGTTCACGGCATTCCTCTGTCTCGCGCACTCATGACGGGAGTCGACCCTAGCCGTGGCGATCCGGTGGCGGGAAAACACAGCGATGGGACGGTAAGCGGCCGGGACCGCCCTGGACCTGTCAGCGGCCGCAGATCGGCCACGGGCGTGTGCCACGAAGGCGTAGCAGCAGAAGCGCGGGTAGTCCTGCTCATCAGGGCTGGCGGCGGCCGGGTCGCCGCTACCACCCACACCACGCCACGTCGTGAAGTCGAATTGGTAGGCACCGCGGTAGCGACCGGATGCGCTCACGATCGAGTAGTTGCCCCGGGACTCACACTTGCGGATCCGAGCGAGGGTCGCCGATTCGGCCGCGGTCGGGTTGCCCCGCTGTCCCGACGAGGGGATGAGCGGCTGGGCCGTGCTCGGCGCTGGTGCCCCTGCAGCGGAGGGCTCTGGGGCTTTCGCCGCGGACACCGATGCGGCGGCCTCTGCCGCTGCCGCTGCGCGGGCGGCGCGTTCAGCTGCTGCCCGAGCAGCGGCTTCGCGTCGGGCCGATTCCACAGCGTGGGCAACTTCCGCTTCAGCGTCGCGTTCGAAGGCCGCCGTCTGGATCAGGTCGAACTGGGCTTCCTGGACAGCGGATGTTGCACGATCCACCTCGGTTGCCGCTGCCAGCGCTTCGGGTTCGTTGCGGGACTTGAGCGTCTCGTAGCGCTGCGCTGCCTCCTCAGCCGACACCGACTGGCCGAGCATCATGCTCGACTGCCAAGCCAGGGCCTGCGCCTGCTCGGCGTTCAAGGTCGCACGGAAGAGTTCGGACTGGCCCCCGTCTATGTATGCGGCGATCGCGTACTCACGCAGGTCGCGGCGCGCGCCGCCGCAAGATCCTCGGTGAGTTGCCGGTCGACATCATGCAGGCGGTCGGCCTCGGTCCGGGCAGCTCCCAGTCGCGCTTCGGCATCGGCCACCCGTCGCTCGGCCGACTCGCGCTCGGCGGTTGCAGCAGCAAGTCGCGCACGGGCGTCGGCCACGGGATCGGACGAGCTCGCTGCGGGCCCGATGAGACCAGCGAGGAGTCCGAGCCCGACGAGGGTCCCGACGAACGGACGTGCGGACCGACGCACGCGACGACTGAGGCGGGTGGATTGTCGTGAGGAGGGGGTCAATTGAGTGGATCCGTCGGCGGTAGTGGGCCGATGAGGCAAGGCCTGCCCGGCACGGCTGGGGATTCTGTCACGCGATCGACACAAAACGAAAGCACGACCACCCCATCGGCACGTCGGTGCAACAACTCAAGGGGTCCACCGGATCCGGCGTGACCGAGCAGTAGCGGCAGACCGGCCTCGACCGACCGTGCCCCTCCTCAGCGACCAGGCAGGGGCGTCCTCAGTCCGAGCGCCGCCGACGCCGCCACAGGACGACGACCAGCAGTGCCACGACCACCCCTGTTCCAGCGGCCGCAGCGAGAAGTGCGCGGTTCGCCGTTCCCTGCTCAGGTGCGGGCGCCACCGGAACCTCGCGAGCGGACCTCGAAGAAGAGCCGTTCGAGGCAACGACCCGCAGGTCGACCTCGACTTCCGCAGCGCTGGGCGACTCGGGCGACTCGGGCGCGGGCGACAGCAGGGCTTCCACCGGTGCCGGATCCTCCGTCTCGCCAGCGCCAGGGCGGGGCCGCTTCGGGTCGTACGAGGCCATCAGCGCTCTCCTGACATCAGTGGTGGCGACGGAGCCGTTCCGGCTAGTGGCAGCATCCCCAGAGCCGCTGCGAGCTCGTCCAACTCGGCTGCCGCCTCGGCGGCTCCGTCACGGGTGAGCGCGTGTACCGGCATCGACTGAGCTGCCGCTTCTGCCACCGCTGCGCGTAGGCGGATGGCAGGTCTGAGCATCTTCGTAGGATGCGTTTCGCGGAGCATGGAGTCCCAGTACGTTGCGTCGCGGGTCCTGCCCAGTCGGTTCACGACGATGCCCGCTACCTCGGGGCGACCGCCGCGCCGCTCGGCGATGCGTCCGACGTTGCGCAGGATCTGCTCGACCCCGTCGGAGCTCCATGCTGCTGGCTCGGCCACGATGAGCACCCGATCTGCAGCGAACAAGGCGTTCACGGTCAACAGACCCAGCGACGGTGGACAGTCGACGATCACCTCGTCGTAGGACGAGGTGACCCCTTGGAGCGCCACCGACAGGCGGTCCTGTGCGCCGATGACGTCCATGGCCATCTGATGCTCGCGCTGGGCCAGCCGGGGCGAGCTGGCAGCGACGTCGACGATCGATTCCGAGCCCGTGGCGGGCCAGACCGACGGCTGTATGGCTGTGCGGACCGATCCGGGCGACTCCGACTCGAGCGACTGGTCGATGGTCGACGCGGCGTTCCACACCCCCAGACCCGTCGTGGCGTTGGCCTGCGGGTCGACGTCCACGACCAGCACTCGTCGGCCGGCGTGCGCGAGTGCAGCAGCGAGACCGAGGGTCACCGTCGTCTTGCCGACGCCCCCCTTCTGGTTGACGACCGCAACGACGCCCATGGCCCCACGCTAGCGAAGTATCGGGACCCGCCGCAGCGCCACGACAACGCCCCGCCTGCCGCCGTAGGCGGCATGTCACAATATCGTGCATGCCCGAGCTGCCCGAGGTGGAGACCATCCGACGACAGCTCGCCGAGTCGCTGGCCGGCTCGGTGGTCACCGATGCATGGGCGTTCGGGTCGGCGAAGTTCACTCCCGCTCTCGACACCGTCGGATCGCGGCTGGTCTCGGTCCGACGTCGCGGGAAGTACCTGGTCATCGACCTGAGCGATGCCCGGACACCCAGCGACAGCGCCCCCGAACGCGAGCTGATCGTACACTTGGGCATGACCGGACGCCTGGGGCTCGATGACCTTCCGACGCAACGTCGGCACCTGCGCGCCAGGTGGTGGCTGGACGACGAGAGGACGCTCAGCTTCGACGACACCCGACGCTTCGGTCGGATCGCTGTCGTACCGATGGGGGACCACCGTTCGCTCCCGACGCTCGCTGCGATGGGTCCCGAGCCGTTCGACGAGGGCTTCTCCCCCGAACGTCTGCGTCAGATGGTCAACCGTTCGACGACGGCGCTCAAGACCCAGCTGCTCTCACAACGGATCGTGGCGGGTGTCGGCAACATCTATGCGGACGAGGCCCTCTGGAGAGCACGTGTGCACCCCGCGTCACGAAGGATCACGGTTGCCGCCGCCGGGCGCCTGCGTGACTCGGTGCGAGACGTGCTCGAAGAGGGAATCGAGCACGGCGGGACCACGTTGCGCGACTACCGGGATGCCACCGGCGGCGAAGGGGACCACCAGAACCACCTCGACTGCTACGGCCGCGCCGAGTTGCCGTGCAGGCGTTGCGGGGAGCCGCTGCGCCGGTCGGTGATCGATGCCCGATCGACCGTTCACTGCACGGTCTGCCAGGTCCGCGGAGGGGGCTCCTGAGGGTCCTGCCATCGGGTCGATGGATCCGACTCCGCCGGTCGTGTTAGTTTGCATTTCCGTTACAAAGCTCACGGAGCGTGAGCTTGCGGACCGGAAGTCCACCCGAGACCGAGGCGAATCTCCGAGTGATGACACCCCCACACGAAGTCCGACCAGCACGGAGGGCCACTCGCCGTTCCCGGATGACGGCCGGCGTCGCCGCTGCCGTGGCGGTCTCGATGCTCCCGCTTACCATGGGATCTGCCGAGGCCGCGCGCCAGCAGGACGGCAAGAGCCTCCAGCAACTCCAGCGTGAACGCGAGCAGGTGCGCCAGCAGAAGACGTCACAGGCGTCACAGGTGAACGCGCTCAAGGCATCCGACAGCGAGGTGACGTCCGCCTTGTCGGCTCTGTCATCCAACGTCAGCGCCCAGCAGGACCGTGTCGAGGAGGCCGAACGCGCCGTTGCACAGGCGACCAGCGAGCAGCAGGCGGCCGAGGCCGCCCAGGCCCAGAAGCAGCAGGAACTCGATGCCATCACAGCTCAGATGAAGACCTCGGCCGTCGAGGCCTACGTCACCGCCGGCAGCGGCGACACGTTTGCCACCATCGGGTCCGACGACATCAACGACGCGGTGAACAAGCGGACCTTGCTCAGCATGCGCGCCGGCAAGGATCAGGGTCTCGTCGAGCAGTTCCGCTCGGTGCAGGAGGATCTCGAGATCCAACGTGCCGCTGCTCAGTCCGCAGCCGAGAAGGCACGCACCAAAGAGGCCGAGGTCGAGTCCCGCCTCGACGAGCTCAACGCCGCGTACAGCGAGCAGCAGCAGTTCGCCGCGCAGGTCGAGCAACGTCTCGACGCCGCGCTCGCCGAGGCCGACTCGCTGGCCTCACTTGACGCCGGACTCTCCAGATCGATCAACGACAAGCAGGCCGAGATCGCTCGTGCCGTCGCCGCAGAGCGCGCCGCCCGCGAAGCCCGAGCGAAAGCCAGCGCATCGCGGGCTGCTGCTGTGGTCAACAGTGGCAGCGGTGCTGGCGGCGGCGGGGGCACGGCACCGTCGATCACGGGCAGCGGAGAGATCGTGACCGTCGGGGGCATCCGCATCCATCAGTCCGTGGCGAACAACCTTGCGGCGATGATCTCTGCCGCTGCGGCAGCGGGGATCAGCCTGAGCGGTGGCGGCTACCGCGATCCAGCCGGCCAGATCGCGGTGCGTCGCAACAACTGCGGCAGCTCCAACTACGCCATCTACGAGATGCCGGCGTCGTCGTGCAGTCCGCCCACAGCCCGACCAGGCTCCTCGATGCACGAGCGCGGTCTGGCGATCGACTTCACCCAGGGTGGATCCACGCTGACCCGTGGCAGCTCTGCGTTCGCGTGGCTCAAGGCCAACGCCGCCGGCTTCGGCTTCTACAACCTGCCGTCCGAGCCGTGGCACTGGAGCACCAACGGCAACTGAACCTCACGGGATCTGGCGGCGAGCTCTGACCGGAGCGTCGTCGGAGAAGATCGTCGCTGCCAGATCTGCATCGGCGACCACCGCTTGGTCGCCCCCCTCGTCCTTGGCGCGCAGTAGGCCGGCGTCGGCCAGACGGAGCACTGCATCACCGTCGCGACCGGCGCTCGAATGGGCGATCCCGAAGGAACACGTGAACCGGGGCAGCGCCGTCGCCTCGAGCGAACGTGCCAGCGCCGCTCGCACGCGGTCGATGGCTTCGAGCGATATCTCGACGGACATGTTCGGGTAGACGAGCACGAACTCCTCGCCGCCCAGCCGGGCGACGACGTCGTTGCCACGGACGTTGTCTCGCAGCACTCCGGCGAACAGCTGAAGGGCCTTGTCCCCGGTCTCGTGCCCGTAGTTGTCGTTGAGGAGCTTGAACTTGTCCAGGTCCGCCAGGACCATGACGAACGGCGTGTCCTGGTCGAGCAACTCGGCCACGTGAGCCTCGAGCGCTCTGCGGTTCGGCAGCCCGGTCAGGCCGTCGGTGGATGCTTCCTGACGACTGCTCTCGAGCGTGCGAAGAGCTGTGAGGCGGGTTCCGATGCGAGTCGCCAGGTCCACGACCCGGTCGATCACGTCGACGCCGGGTGGCGCCTCGTCGAGATCGGTCATGTGCACGACACCGACAGGTCGACCGGCGACGGTCACCGGCACGCAGACGGCCGAGCAAGGACCCGACTCCCGACCGACGAGCTTGGGACAGGCGTTGATCGACTCGGAGCTGTCGAAGACCGACACCTGCCCCCTGCGGATCGCAACGCAAGCTGTCGTGGACTCGACCGGACACGCCGGCGGAGGCGCCGAGGGATTGGATGCGACGCTGCGCAGGGTCGCAGAACCGCGCTCAGCGAGAAGCAGCTGCGTCGGGCGACCGTCGCCGACGACCGCCAGAGCGCGCTCGATCACGACAAGGCAGGCTCGTTCGGAGTCGGCCAGTTCGAGGGCCTCGGAAAGGCGCCGGCTCTGCTCGTTCCACGTCGCCTGCCGTCGCAGCGACGACACGACCTCCTCGAGATGACGGTTTCGTCGTCGCATCTTCTCGGACAGCCACGCGAGCTCGGGGAATCCTCGCAGGACGACCGGCGACGGTCTGGCCTCGCCAACCTGGTCGATCTCCCTGCTCAGGCTCTCCACCGCCAGGTCCAACCCTGATCGGAGTCGACGCCGCGCCCGTTCGGCCGCGGCGACACCCAGCGCCACGCCGGCCAGCAGGCAGCAGACAGCTACTACCAGCCACCGCGTCGCGCGGGCGGCCGCTTCTTCGGCCAGCCGGTCGAGCTCCCGAACGAGCGCAGTCGTAGCCGACCCTGCATCGGTCTGGGCAAGACCGAGCTGTTCGAGCTGGTTGCCCAGCTGCACCGGGCGGGCGTCGCTCGCGACGATAGCTTCGCGGACCTGTTCGCTGAACGACCGCCACCGGTCCTGTGCCTGCTCGAGCTCACGGTCGGCGGCGCCGCTGGGCAACGAGACATCCATGGCCGCACCGACGTCGCCGAGCAGAGCGTCGATCTGATCGGACTGCGTGACGGGCTGGCCGACACCGGCGGCGACTAGACCGACCACTCCCGCCCACGATGACTCGATCGCGTTCGCACGCGAGCGAGCCAGGTCCCCCGCCTCGGCCCACTGGCTCGACTCACCGTGGGCCCCCAAGGAGACCAGCGACGACGCCACCGCCACGATCACCGTGACCACGGCGACCATGACGGTCGGCACCATGACTCTGCCCACTCGCGACGACAGGGTCGCCACGGGTGCCTCGAGCAACTCCCGATCGTTCTCGGAACCACGCGGTCCTGCGGGTTGGCGGAGCTCCTGGGAGCCTGCGACCCCGACACTCCTCCGCTCCCCCGCCGGCCAGCTGACCGGAACCGGCGATCTGTGCGTCGCAGGGTTCGTCGACCGGAGGTCGACCACGGTGTCGGGCCCATTCGGGCCCGTTCCGGAACCTCCGCGAGCCCCCGGCCCCGATGACTCCGCGCTGCCGTTCGAACGCGTACCGGGGCGATGGTCCGCCAGGTGCACCACATCTTCTGCACCGTGCAACGACGAATCCGCTGGCGTCCCGGTCGCGCCGGTGCCGGCACCCCCGCCACCCGCCCGCTCAGACGACGGCAGCTCCTGCTCCGGCATCATCTGCCTGCGGTCCCCGACATCGCCACGAGGCTAGTGCCACTGAACGACGCCGAAGCCGACCAACCACGCGAAATGACGCAATGCGCATTGATGCAACCACACACCGCGTGAATGAGAACAGCAAAAGTGCCCGAAATGCATCTTCTCCTTGCGTGGGTCCATCGAAGGGCACTACTCAGAGGTGTGTCGCATCTCCGACCGGGGCGGCGGCAGCTTGAGGGGGCGATCCGCGGCGACGCGGATCGGCGCCTCCCACGAGGTCACGTAACGGGCATCGTCCGTTTCGAGCGCTGGAGCGTCCTCGTGTTCAAGGCCACGGCAAACAGGGAGAGTCAGTCCGATGCGAGAACGATCCACCAGGCAGACCCCGGCGGGGCGCCGCACCGGAGCAGCGGCGCTGGTCACCGCTCTGGTGGCTGCGCTGCTCGTCGTGGTCGGCAGCGGCACCACCACGGGCGCCGAGCCGGTCAACGCGAAGATCGCGACCAGCTGCACAGGCCGTGACAAGGCCACCAACGACACGCTCGGTCTGGCCAAAGGCCTCATCGGATCCGATCGCGTCGCTGTCGACGTACTGGTCACAGGCGGCAACGTGCCCGCCACCGCAGGGCTGGAGCAGGACATCGATGCGGCCTTCAACTGGTCCGCGACGATGGACCAGACGCTGATCGACAAGGCCGCCGGGCTCATCCCCGCGATCACCATCGCCGACATCAACGTGGTGCAGCAGGTCCGTGGGCCGGCCTCGGTCAACGAGTTCGCCGGGTCCAACCCCGGCCCGGTCACCATCGCCCCGGTTCCCGGCGTGAAGGCGACCCTCCCCATCGGCACGATCGGCGGAACGGTCAAGACCACCGGCGGCGGCATCATCACCTACCGCGTCGGCTCGCTGCAGCTCGACGCCAAGCTGTCCATCCCAGGCACCGGCGACTTCGACCTGAAGCTCACCTGCGAGGTGCAGGGTTCGAACATCATCGCCAAGACGACCGTACGAGATCCTGACGCACCGGTGTTCAACCCCGAGGTCGTGCAGATCGATGCCAACGCTGGCGAGACCGTCACCGTCGACCTCCTCGGCGATGTGATCACCCCGGGCAAGACCCCGCTCCTGACCGACTCGCTCAAGATCGTCGAGCAGCCCGCCGGCGGCACCGCATCGATCAGCAACGGCGTGTTCAGCTTCACCGCTCCCCAGCAGGGCGGCACCTACACGACGACCGTCGAGGTGTGCGGCGCACCCAAGGATTCGGCCGGCACTCCTGGCGTGAACGAGGTGCAGTCGCTCACCTTCGGTGAGAACTGGACGAACGTCGGCACCGGCGGTGGCCTGCCGGTCGTCGGCCAGGGCCTCAACCCCCGACCCGTCGCCTTCACCCTCAAGGTCGGCGATGAGGAGACCCGGCTCATCTGGGCGGCCGAGCACGCGCTGTTCCCCGGTCTGGTGGCGGTACCGCTCGGCGGCGTGACCCCGACCCCGGAGAACTGGGCACCGGCCGACAAGCAGGGCCTGGTCAATCAGTACGCCGTGGAGACCCGTTACAAGGGCATCTCGCCCGCCGACGTGCAGTCCGCACTCGAGGCGCTGCCCAGCATCGGGGCCGGCAACGTGCAGGTCGTCGGACTGGACGCCGAAGGCGCCGAGACAACCCGGCTGGGCCAGATCGCGAGCCTCAAGGTGACCTACGTCGGCACCAAGGCCGAGCAGGACATCCCGGCGATCTCACTCGCCCAGTGGTACACCGTCCCGCCGCAAGAGGTCCTGGACCGCATCAGCGAGGCGATCGCCGGACTGGCCGGCTCGCTCGGTGGCGGTGACGAAGAGGGAGCTCCCAAGTCCGAGTTCCAGCAGCTCATCGACTCGCTCGATCCGAACGTCCCCGCCGACCAGCGAGCGGCAGACGACGCTATGGGCCAGCTCATCATCGCCAGCATCACCACAGGGGCCCCGATCGACCCCGCGGACTGGAAGGCATACCTGATGTTCAAGCTGAACATCGGTGCCCTCATCCCGCAGGTGACGGCGTTCCTCAACAGCCTCTTCCCGCAGAAGCTCGCGGCGAGCACCGTGGAACAGGGCGAAGCTCCGACACCGCCCCAGCCGCTGTGCGCGCAGGGCATCATCCAGGTGACCGTGGCTGATGTCGCGGCAGCGACCGAGGTCAAGTCGACAGGCGACGAAGGAGCTGCTGCTCCGAGCTTCGTGGGCTGATCCAACAGGATCCGATGCCCTCCGGGGCCGACGACATCGGGGTGCGGCACTCGCCGCACCCCGATGTCGCGCCCACCCCTTCGTTGTCACACCCTCGTTGGAGGATTGCGGCATGCCTGCAGCGACCTCCGAGCGACGAGCCCACGCCGTACCCGCCCACCCGACCGTCAGACGGCACAGGCGTCAGGTGCTGCGGTGGGCCCTCGCCAATGCACATCCTGTCGACCGTGACGCGCTCGCCGTACTCGTGGCGGTCCGCTCGGATCCTTCCTCGGGGCGTGTGGCCCTGGAGTGGCAGACCGACCAGGTGGCCCACGTCCTGGCGAGCGCCGCACCCGTGTGGTGCCGTTCGCACCGCGTCGCCCAGCCCCCTGACCTCACCACGACGCTGTCCACCTACCTCAGGTTCCTGAGCGCCAACATGGGGCTGGCAGCCGGTTCCGACACCGCCGCAGCACTCCGTCTCGCCGTCGCCGACCAACGACCCAGCCACCAGCGGAGCCGGGCCCGACACCCCACGTCCCAACTCGCGCCGGTTCTGCCGATCTGCTGAGGAGATCTGCTGAGGCCGGGCCTCAACGCAGATCGAAGAACGTGAGCATCTCCGACAGGGGGTCGAAGGAGCCGCTCCGCAGCCATTCGTGGCCCTTGCCGGTCACCCGCACGAGCTGCACCTCGGTGCTGTCGGCACAGTCGCTCCAGGTCGAACGCCTCACGGGTCCCTCGCTCATCACCGTCGGCTCAGGTGAGCAGCCGTCCGCTGCGGCCCAGGCCGCCACCGACGACTCGACCGGGGGGAACGGCGCGGATGACACGAGCGAGCCAAGTGCAACACCGCCTCCGTAGGGAACGACCAGATCCACGTCGCCGTGCTGGTGCAGCAACGACACCGGCCGGGTGGGAGAACAGCCCGTCACGTTGCTACCCGCCATCGGGGCCACCGCGGCGAACAGGTCCGAACGCTCACACGTGTAGTCGTAGACCATGAGCGCCCCGTTCGAGAAGCCCGTCAGGTACATGCGATCTTCGTCGAGGTCCGGACGGGAACGCAGTTCCGCCACGACGGCATCGAGGAAAGCGACGTCGTCCACGCCCCGCAGACTCGCCGGCGGACAGCACGGGCCCAGATTCCACGAGTTGTCGACGCCCTGTGGGAAGACAGCGACGAACCTGTCGTTGGCGACAGCACCCCGCCAGTCGGCGACGTTGCTCATCGCCCGGGCACTGACGCCCATGCCGTGCAACACCATGACCGCTGGTAGCCGCTCGCCGGAACCGATGTCGGTCGGTGCCAACACCAACACCGTGCGGGTCGCCCCGCCGGCATCCAGGGTGATGGTCTGCTCGACGACACCGCCCACGCCGACGATCGAGGTGGTCGGATCACCGCCACCACCGGGTATCGACGTCGAGGTGGAGGTGGACGTGACGCTCTGGGTACCGGGATCCCTGCCACCCAGCGCCACCACCAGAACGACCAGACAGCCGACGACCACCAGCGCCAGCGCCACGCCGACGACCACCCAACGTGTAGGCGTGGTCGTGGGTGAAGGTCTGGCGGGCAACGTCTCTCCGTCGGCTTCTCAGGAAGTGTACGGCTGGGACCGGTGCCACCGGCACCGGTCCCAGCCACCGTATCGGCCGACGGCATCGACCCCAGCGCCTTTTCTGACGGGTCGTCAGTTCGCGTTAGCTTGACGAGGTGACCTCCACATCGACCGGCACGACCGCCGAGACGCTCGACGAACAGACCTTCCGCGAGTCCGTCCGCGCCTGGATGGCTGATCACCTCCGCGGCGAGTTCGAGATCCTGCGTCACCGTGGAGGACCCGGCGACGAGCACGCCTTCGTCGAAGAACGCATGGCGTGGGAGCGCGAGCTCGCAGCGGGCGGCTGGACCTGCGTCGGCTGGCCGACCGAGCACGGCGGGCGCGGCCTGCCGATCCACCTCGAGGTCGCCTTCCACGAGGAGTACGCCCGTGCCGGTGGGCCTGGCCGCGCCGGCCTCATAGGCGAAGGGCTGTTGGGTCCCACGCTCATCCACTTCGCCAACCACGAGATACAACAGCGTTTCCTGCCCGGAATCGCGTCGGGTAGCCGAGTTCTGGTGCCAGGGATACTCCGAGCCGAACGCCGGATCCGACCTGGCGAACGTCAGGACGCGGGCGCATCTCGAGGGCGACGAATGGGTGATCGACGGCCAGAAGGTCTGGACATCACTTGCGCAGTGGTCCGGCTGGTGCTTCGTCGTCTGTCGTACCGAGGAAGGCTCGGAGCGCCACAAGGGACTCTCCTACCTGTTGGTCCCCATGGATCAGCCCGGCATCGAGATCCGCCCGATCCGCCAGATCACCGGGACCGCCGAGTTCAACGAGGTGTTCTTCGACGGCGCTCGGACCCACAGGGACCTGATCGTCGGCGAACCCGGCGAAGGTTGGAAGGTCGCCATGGGCACCCTCGCCTTCGAACGCGGCGTGCTGACGCTGGGCCAGCAGATGGCGTTCGAACGCGAGCTCACCGAGATCACCGAGGCGGCCCGCGAGCTCGGTCGGTCAGCCGATCCGGTCATGCGCCAGCGCCTCGCCCAGATGTGGATCAGGCTGCGGATCATGCGCTGGAACGCGCTGCGCGCCCTTCGCGTGGACGAGCACGTGGCGCTGCCCCGCGAAGCGATGATCAACAAGCTGTACTGGGCGAACCTGCACCGCGACATGGGCGAGCTGGCAGTCGACGTACTCGGCGCAGCCGCGCTCCTGACCCGTTACTCCGAGGCCGACGAGGGCGACGCCGGCGAGCTCGAGATGGGTCCCGCTCACAAGCTGTTCTTCTTCAGCCGCTCGGACACCATCTACGGCGGCTCCGACGAGATCCAACGGAACGTGATCGGCGAACGGGCGCTCGGGCTTCCCCGAGAGCCCCGCTGAACCATCGACGAATCCGCACACCACCGCCCTGGAAACCGCTCGTCCTGTGTTGCGTCATCGATGGAACCACCGCTGACTACGCAACACAGAACAGGACGTGACCACGGAACGAGAGGACATCGACATGGCACAACCAGCTCCCATCGAACCGCCCGGGCGCGGCCTGCTCGAAGGCCGCAACGTGGTGATCACTGCGGCGGCCGGCTCCGGCATCGGCGGCGCTCTCGCTCGCCGCTGCCTGCTCGAAGGCGCACGCATCGTCATCTCCGACGCACACGAACGTCGCATCGGTGAGACCGCCGACTCGCTCGAGGAGGAGTTCGGCACCCGACCAGTGGCCCTGCGCTGCGACGTCACCGACGAGGACGACGTGCAGACGCTGCTCACCACTGCTCTCGACGACCTGGGCCACATCGACGTGTGGATGAACAACGCAGGCCTCGGCGGCAACGGCCTGGTCACCGATCTCACCGACGAGCAGTGGGCGAAGGTCCTCGACGTGACTCTCACCGGCACGTTCCGCTGCGTGCGAGCCGCACTCCCTCACATGTACGAGCGCGGCCAGGGAGCCATCGTGAACAACGCGTCGGTCCTCGGCTGGCGCGCACAGGAACGCCAGGCCCACTACGCAGCTGCGAAGGCCGGCGTCATGGCACTGACACGGTGCGCTGCGATCGAGGCGGCCGAACACGGGGTGCGGATCAACGCCGTCGCCCCGAGCCTGGCCATGCACCCGAACCTGGAGAAGGTCACGCCCCCCGGCCTGCTCGAGGAGCTCAAGGCGGCCGAGGCGTTCGGCCGCGGCGCCGAGCCGTGGGAGGTGGCCAACGTGATGGTGTTCCTGGCCAGCGACCTGTCGACCTACATGACCGGCGAGGTCGTGCCGGTCTCGAGCCAGCACGCCTGAGCACCTGACCCCCCACCCGCACGCGACCCTGGAGCGATCCCGATGACCACTGCCCCGCTGACCACCGTGCAGAGCCCCTCCGAACTGCTCGACCTCGATGGCGCCGACCTGGGCGTCACCGACTGGGAGCCCGTCACCCAGGAACAGGTGGATCTCTTCGCCGACTCGACCGGTGACCATCAGTGGATCCACGTCGACGTGGAGCGGGCGAACGCCGAGTCCCCGTTCGGCGGACCGATCGCACACGGCTACCTCACCCTGTCGATGGTGAACCTGTTCCTGCCCAAGTTGCTCGAAGTGCAGGACGCCTCGATGGGCGTGAACGTCGGTTTGGACAAGGTCCGCTTCCCCGCTCCTGTGCCGGTCGGATCCAGGCTGCGCGGTCGAGGTCGGATCGTCGCGGTCGAAGAGGCCAAGGGTGGCGTGCAGGTCACCGTCCGGGTCACGGTCGAGCGCGAGGGTGCCGACAAGCCCGTCTGCATCGCCGACACCGTCAGCCGGTTCTTCCCCTGAACAGCCCGACCGGCTTGGCCAGCATTGTTACCGACCGGTAACCTCCGTTGGTCGGCCGGCACCTGAGCCGGACCGATCGATCCACACGACCGGAGCGCCGCTCGGCGGCGTCCACCTGCCCTGAGGGGGACCAATGACCGAGGCCGTCATCGTCGCCACCGCCCGTACGCCGATCGGCCGTATGGCCAAAAGGGTTCGCTCAAGGACATGCGTCCCGACGACCTGTCCGCGCACATCATCGCGAGGCCGTGCTCGACAAGGTGCCGGCGCTCGACCGCACCCAGATCGAGGACGTCCTGCTGGGGCTGTGCGTCAGCCCGGCGGGCGAGTCCGGGCCACAACATCGCCCGCGTCGCGGCGCGTGCTCGCCGGACTGGACGACGTCCCGGGCTGCGACCGTCAACCGCTACTGCTCGTCGTCGCTGCATGACGATCCGCATGGCTGCCCACGCCATCAAGGCGGGCGACGGCGACGTGTTCCTCTCCGGCGGCGTCGAGACCGTCAGCCGCTTCTTCAGTTCGGCATGGCCGACGGCGGCGCGACAGAACCCGATCTTCGCAGAGGCCGAGGCCCGCACCGCGCCCGCAGCGGCGGCGAGGGTGGTGCCCCCGTGTGGTCCCCGCCGGCCGGCCTTCCCGACATCTACCTCGCGATGGGCCAGACCGCCGAGAACGTCGCACAGTTCAAGAACGTGGGCTCGCGCCGGAGCCAGGACGAGTTCGCCGTGCGCAGCCAGAACCTGGCCGAGGAGAGCCTCGACAACGGCTTCTGGGACAGCCGAGATCACCCCGGTCGAGACCCCAGACGGCACGTGGTCACCAAGGACGACGGGATCCGCCCCGGCACCACCCTCGAGAAGGTCGTCGAGCCTGGCTCCAGCCGGTTTCCGTCCCGACGGCACCGTGACCGCCGGCAACGCCTGCCCGCTCAACGACGGCGCCGCAGCCGTGCGTGGTCATGAGCGACACGAAGGCCAAGGAGCTGGGCATCACGCCACTGGCCCGCATCGTCTCGTCCGCCGCCACCGGCGCTGAACCCCGAGATCATGGGCCTCGGCCCGGTCGAGGCGGTCACGCAGGCGCTCGGCCGGGCGGGCATGACGCGTCGGCGACATCGACCTGTTCGAGATCAACGAGGCGTTCGCCGCACAGGTCGTTGCCTTCGGCGTGCGAGCTCGGCATCCCCATGGACAAGCTCGAACGCCCACGGCGGCTCGATCGCCCTGGGCCACCCCTTCGGCATGACCGGCGCCCGCATCATGACCACCCTGATCCACAACCTGGCGGAGTCCGACAAGGACCTTCGGCGTCGAGACCGATGTGCGTCGGCGGCGGCCAGGGCATGGCGATGGTGATCGAGCGCCTCAGCTGAACCGAAGCCGATCCGGCTCGTTCTCCCGGTGGTCCCGGTCGCTCAGCGACCGGGACCACCGACGTTGTGGACCGAGGTTGTGGACCGACGTTGTGGACCGACCGTCAGACCGACACGACCTCGGCGCGCAGCTCCTTGACCCGGTTGTGCTCGTCGACGAACACGGCAGTCGGCTGGTGCTCACGGGCCTCGGCGTCATCGACCTCGACGAAAGTCGCGAGGATGACGACGTCGCCGGGGTGGATCAGGTGCGCCGCGGCGCCGTTGATGCCGATGACGCCCGAGCCCCGGGGCCCGGCGATCGCGTAGGTGGCCAGCCGGGCGCCGTTGGTGACATCCCAGATGTGGACCTCTTCCCATTCGAGGATGCCGGCGGTGTCGAGCAGGTCGGCGTCGATCGTCACCGAGCCCTCGTAGTCGACGTCCGCCACGGTCACGGTGGCACGGTGGATCTTCGACGCGAACATGCGCCTGCGCATGACGGCTCCTTTCCCCACGACGGGGATTGACGGTCGCGCCCCGGAAGGGTGCGCGCTGCAAGCACAAGGTAACCAGAGTCGACCGCCTGACGAAAGGTCGGAGCGCCGGGTCGCCTCCAGCGTGAGCCCACGGTCGGGGCTGTCGTAGACCTTCTGTAGCGTCGTAGCCGGATGCCTTCCTCTCACCTCCCACCCTCGCTGGACGTCCCTGGGGCACTCGCCGGATACGACCATCGCTCAGTCGAGCGCGGGGTGCGCTACGCGGCCCAGGGCCGTGTCGAGGTGCTCGACTCGGGGACGGGCTGGGTCACCGGCGAGGTGCAAGGAGGCCACTACGAGCCCTACGTGGTCGACGTCGAGTGGTTCGACGGTCCACGCGGCCAGGTGGTGAGCGACGAATGCAGCTGCCCGTTGGGCGGACGGTGCAAACACGCCGTCGCGCTGATCATCACCTCGTCGCGTTCCAACGGCGCCGCTCAGCGGGCGACGGGCGGGTCGCCAGAGCCGCCGAAGGTGGACTGGCGACAGGCGCTGGCCAAGGTCGCCGTGGCCGAGTCGGCTGCTTCGCTGCCCCTGGCCCTGCAGTTCAGCGTTCAGGCCGCTGTCCCCACACGCTACGGAGCTCCGGCCGTGGCGCAGCTCGTGGTCAGACCGATGCGAATGGGCGCCAAGGGCCGCTGGGTCAAGTCAGGTGCTTCCTGGCGAGACGTCGAGTCGCCGTACCTGCACTACGACCTCCGCGGCACCGATCCGTCCCAACTCGGCGCTCTGCGGGCGATGATCCATTCCTCGGGCAGCTCGATGTACTCCGTCGGCAGTGGCGTCGTCGCGCTGGACCGGTTCGGGCCCGGGATGTGGCCAGCGCTTCGACATGCCATCGGGCTGGGCGTGGAGCTGATCGGCCTCGACGAGTCGACGACCGTCGAGCTGGCACCCGACACTGCGGCGTTCACCGTCGACCTGACAGCGACCACGGACGAGGGAATCCACGTGCGTGCAGGATTCGCCCGCGGTGGCAAGTCGGTGGAGCTGTCCTCCGGTCACGGCGCGACGATCGGTTCGCCGCCGAGCGGGCTGTACGTCCTGGAACAGGGAAGGATCGAACTGGTCGAGCTCGAACAGCCGCTGGCCGACGGACTCGTCCCGTTGCTGAGTGCCGCCCAGCTCGACATCCCCCGCCACGACGTCGACGAGTTCCTCGACGTCTACCAGCCCCGACTGGCGCTTTCGGCAACCGTCGGCTCGTCGGACGGCTCGGTGACAGACCACGTATCGGAGCTGGTCGGGCTGGTCGCCAAGGTCGACCACCATGCCGTGGACGCTGCTCGTCTCGAGTGGTGGGTCCGATACCGCCGGGGGAACCGCATCACTGACCATGCGCTCAACGCCAGGACAGGCGCCGTTCGCGATCGCTCCGGCGAGGCCGAACTCGTGGCGACGCTCGAGCTCCCCCCGAAGTTGCTCGAGCCGCTGGCCGACCCCGCCGGGCGCCCGCTCAACCTGAGTGTCAGCGGATCCAACACGGTGGTGCTCCTGAGCCAGGTGGTGCCTTGGCTCATCGAACGCGATCAGGTGACCGTAGAGGTGAGGGGCGACGCTCCCGAGCTTCGCCAAGCCGTCGGGGACCCACTGATCCACCTCGAGGTGAGCGACGCCACCGACGATGACCGCAACGACTGGTTCGACCTGGCAGTGCAGGTCAGCATCGACGGCCAGCCCATCGCGTTCGCGGATCTGTTCAGTGCCCTGGCCCTGGACGAGCCCGTGCTCGTGCTCCCGAGCGGCACCTGGCTCACGCTCGACCGACCCGAGCTGGACCGGCTCCGCGAGCTCATCAGCGAAGCCCGTGGCCTGACCGACCCCGACGGAGACGGCCCGATCCGCATCAACCGATTCCAGTCGAGCTGGTGGGACGAGCTCATGGCGCTCGGGGTCGTGAGGTCGCAGTCGGAGCGGTGGGAGCGCAGCGTCGCCCGCATGTCCGAGCTCAGCGCCCCCGAACCGGTCGAGCCCTCGGGTGGGCTCGCGGCCAAGCTGCGCCACTACCAGCAGGAAGGCCTCGACTGGCTCGCGTTCCTTCACCGCAACGAGCTGGGCGGGATCCTCGCCGACGACATGGGGCTTGGCAAGACGATCCAGACCCTCGCGCTGTTCCTCCACGTCCTCGACCGACACCCGGATGCCCGTTTCCTGGTCGTCGCGCCTACCAGCGTGGTGAGCAACTGGCATCACGAGGCAGGGGTGTTCGCACCCGGCATCGAAGTGCGCACAATCACCGAGACGCAGGCGCGCCGCGGCACCGACCTGGCCGGCGTCATCGGAGACGCCAGGGTCGTGGTCACCTCGTACGCGTTGTTCCGCCTCGAGTCAGACGACTACGCGGCCCTCGACTGGGAGATGCTCGTCCTGGACGAGGCTCAGTTCGTGAAGAACCACCGGGGCAAGACCTACCAGTGCGTTCGCCGTCTGGATGCAACCATCAAGCTCGCCATCACCGGCACACCAATCGAGAACAGCCTCATGGACCTCTGGTCCCTGCTGTCGATCGTCGCACCGGGCCTGTACCCAGATCCGCGACGGTTCTCCGAGGTGTACCGCAAGCCAATCGAGAGCGGCCGGGCGCCGGACCTGCTCACGACGCTCCGCCGCCGCGTCCGCGCCGCTCATGCGCCGGCGAACCAAGGACGAGGTCCTCACCGAGCTGCCGCCCAAGATCGAACAGACGATCGAGGTCGAGCTGGGCCCCAAGCACATGCGCCTCTACCAGACCCAGCTCCAGCAGCAACGCAAGAAGGTCCTGGGCCTGGTGGGCGACGTCGACAAGCACCGCTTCGAGATCCTCCGATCGCTCACGATCCTGCGCCAGCTCAGCCTCGACCCTGCCCTGATCGACGATTCACACGCT
This sequence comes from Microthrixaceae bacterium, assembly GCA_037045265.1. Classification (GTDB taxonomy): domain Bacteria; phylum Actinomycetota; class Acidimicrobiia; order Acidimicrobiales; family Microtrichaceae; genus JBAOHV01. The sequence continues at coordinate 191,682 of JBAOHV010000004.1, forward strand.
TCGATCGGATCCGCCAAGATCGACCGGCTGCTCGACGACCTCACCCAGGTGATCGCCGAAGGTCACCGCGCTCTGGTCTTCTCGACCTTCACGCGGTACCTGTCACGGGTGAAGGCCAGGCTCGACGACGCCGGGATCTCCTACTCATACCTCGATGGCAGGACCCGCAAGCGAGAACAGGCGATAAGCGCCTTCACCGACGGTGACGTCCCGGTCTTCGTCATCAGCCTGAAGGCAGGCGGCTTCGGGTTGAACCTCACCCAGGCCGACTACTGCTTCGTCCTGGACCCATGGTGGAACCCTGCGGCGGAGACCCAGGCCGTCGACCGGGCACACCGCATCGGCCAGGACAACAACGTCGTGGTGTACCGCTACGTGTCGACCGGCACGATCGAGGAGAAGGTCATGGAGCTCAAGGAGCGCAAGGCCGCGCTGTTCTCGAGTGTCATGGACGCAGACGACAAGCTCGCCGGAGCGCTCGACGCCAACGACATCCGCGCGCTGATCGATCTACCTGGCTGATCGATCTACCAGGCTGGCCGACCTTCCGGCTGACCGTCCTCGCGGCTGACCGTCCTCGTGGCTACCTCCGAGCTGGGCGGGGAGCGACCTGCTCCGCGGCGTTGCAGAATGCGCCCATGGCTTTCCCCACCAGTACGGCGTCGGCACAGGGCATCGACGCATCGGCCCTGCTGAGCTTCGTTGACACGCTGGACACCGACGCACGCTTCGAGCCTCACGGGCTGATCGTGCAGCGCCACGGACGGCGTGTGCTGGAGGCCTACTGGAGCCCACACCGCCCGGGCCAGGCCCGGCTCGTCTACTCGCTCAGCAAGTCGTTCACCGGTGCGGCCCTCGCTCTCGCCGTGGGTGACGGCCGGCTCACATTGGACGATCTGGTCGTCGACCATCTGGGCGACCTGATGGAGAACGCGGACGAGCGAACGCCGCCGCATGCAGATCCGCCACATCGCTTCCATGTCCTCGGGTCACCGCGACGAGACGCTGCTCGACGCCTTCATGGCCGAGCCGGAGGACCCGCTACGCGGCTTCTTCGCACTCACACCGGAGCACGAGCCGGGCACCTGGTTCGCCTACAACCAGCCGCCGGTGCTCGCGTTGAGTGCCGTTCTGCACCGGGTGACGGGTGAGCGACTGAGTGACCAGCTCCGCCCGCGGGTCCTCGCCCCGCTGGGGATCGACAACCTCGAGTGGTACCGGTACCAGCCAGGCATCGACCTGGGGTTCTCCGGAGTGTTCACCGACCTGGACGCGATCGCCCGGTTCGGCCAGTTGCATCTGGACGACGGCGTGTGGGCCGGTCGCAGGCTCCTCCCCGACGGATGGGTCGCCCAGGCGTCGCGCCCGCAGATCAGCAACGCTCAGCGCACCGAGCCCGACTGGAGCCGCGGCTACGGGTTCCAGCTGTGGATGTGCCGGCACGGGTACCGCGGCGACGGTGCGTTCGGCCAGTACATGGTCGTCCTGCCCGAGCAGGACGCCGTCATCGCGTTCTTCTCACACACCGAACCGATGCAACCGTTCATGGACCTGATCTGGGACCGGCTGATCCCCGCTTTCGGAGCCGTCGGAGCACCCGATCATGTGGGCGACGCGGCGGTCGCCGAGCGCACCTCGGGACTGATGCTGAGCACCGCCGCACAGCGTTCCGGGTGGAACCGACCGGTCGGCGACGCGGCCGTCGGCGCCTATGTGCCGCGGCCCGGCTCCAGCAGCCACCCGAGCATCACCGAAGTCGAGATCACCGACGGTCAACTGGTCCTGCACGAAGGCGATCTGGTCACCAGGGTGGCGCTGACCTCGTCGTGGACCGATGTGACGGGCGCTCCGATCGCAGCGAGCGCGGCCGTCGGGAACGACGGCGCGGTGACGGCCGACCTGGCGATGCTGGCGTCTCCTCACCGCATGGAGCTGACCACCGATCCGGCCAGCTCCACGTTCGTCGCGACCTGGTCCCTGGCCCCGCTCTTCGGGCTGGGCCTCGAACCGGTGCTGGCGCTGATGCGACCCCCGTCGTCGTAGCATCGCCCGACGAGGACCGAGGGGGCTCGCACATGGGTGATGGAAACGCAGCTATCGCTTGGCACGCTCTGGGTGCCGATGAAACCATCGCCGCTCTGGGGTCGAACCTGGTGCAGGGGCTCGGCACCGCCGATGCGGCCGCCAGGTTGAACAGGACCGGTCCGAACGAGCTCGCCGAGTCGGCATCGCGCCCGGCCTGGAGGGTCCTGCTCGACCAGTACCGCGACTTCATGCAGTTCCTGCTGATCGGCGCCGGAGTCGTCAGCTGCGTCATCGGGCAGTTCTCCACCGGCGTGATGCTCTTCGCCCTCACCGTGCTCAACGCCTTCATGGGGTATCGCCAGGAGGCCAAGGCCGAAGCCGCCGTCGCAGCGCTGCAGGAGATGATGCACGTCTCGGCAAGAGTGCTGCGCGACGGTGAGCTCACCGAGATCGATGCACGTGAGCTCGTTCCGGGCGACGTGGTCGATGTGGAGGCCGGCGACCTGGTGCCGGCCGACGGACGGATCGTCAGGGCCGCGACCCTCGAGATCGAGGAGTCGGCGCTGACCGGCGAGAGCCAGCCCTCGTCCAAGTCGGCGGAGACCGTCGAAGGCGACGGGGTGGCACTGGGCGATCGTCACGACATGGCATACCTGAACACGCAGGTCACCCGAGGGACCGGGAGGCTGATCGTGACAGGCACCGGCATGGCCACCGAGATGGGTCGTATCGCCGGGATGCTCGACGAGGTGCAGGTCGAGCTGTCACCGCTTCAGCGTCAGATGAACCAGCTCGCCAAGGTGTTCGCCTATGTGGCGGGACTGACGATCGCTCTCATGATGGTCGCCGGGCTGATCCGCGGCCTCGCCCGCGACGAGCTGTTCCTGCTCGGTATCACCGTCGCCGTCGGGGCGATCCCAACCGGGCTGCCGATCATCATGACTTCGCTGCTGTCGATCGGCACCCGTCAGCTCGCCGAGCACAGGGCGGTCGTCAAGGACCTCACATCGGTCGAGACCCTCGGCTCCACCTCAGCCATCTGCTCGGACAAGACCGGGACGCTCACCCTGAACCAGATGACGGTCCGGGTGATCGCGACTGCCTCCGGGAGGTTCACCGTCGAGGGCAGCGGCTACGGATCCACAGGCGCGATCCTGCACCCGACCGGCGTGGACACGACAGCGCTCGAGCTACCGCTGACCGCCATGGCTCTGTGCAGCGACGCCACCGTGCGCGACGGTGTCCTGTTGGGCGACCCGACCGAGGGGGCCGTCGTGGCGGTGGCTGCCAAGGGCGGCATCGATGTCGAGGCCACCCGGCTGCACTGCCCGCGGCGCGCCGAGCTGCCGTTCGACTCGGACTACAAGCTCATGGCCACCTTCCACGACTGGACCGACGACTCGGGCCGAGAGGTCGTGCGGTGCTTCATCAAGGGAGCACCCGACGTGATCCTGGCGAGGTCGTCCACAGCCCAGGGTCAAGAACAGAAGGTCTCGATCGAGCTTGCGACAGAGCTCGTCGAGACGACCAACCGCTCATTCGCGGAGCAGGGTCTACGGGTGCTCGCCTGCGCCTACCGGGACCTGGACCGAGACTCGTTCGACCCCTCCGCAGACATGCTCGAGCTGGTCTCGGAGCTCACGCTGCTTGGGTTGTTCGGCATCGTCGACCCACCGAGACCCGAGGCGCGCGACGCCATCGCCACGGCACGCAAGGCGGGGATCCGGGTGCGGATGATCACCGGTGACCACGCGGTCACCGCCTCCGCGATCGCCGGTGAGCTCGGGATCGAAGGTCGGGCGATGACCGGTGCCGACCTCGATCAGCTGAGCGACGAGGAACTGCAGGAGCAGATCGACGACATCGGAGTCATCGGCCGGGTCGCTCCCGAGCACAAGGTGCGGCTGGTGCGCTCGCTGCGCTCGCGCGGCGAGGTCGTCGCCATGACAGGTGACGGCGTGAACGATGCCCCCGCACTCAAGGCCGCCGACATCGGTGTAGCCATGGGGATCACCGGGACCGAGGTGTCCAAGCAGGCAGCACGGATGATCCTTACGGACGACAACTTCGCGACCATCGTCGAGGCCGTCCGCCAGGGCCGCGGGGTCTACGAGAACCTGATGGAGTACATCCGGTTCCAGACCGCGTCGCTCGTCGCCTTCGTGGCTGCGTTCGTCGGGGCGACTCTGCTCAACATCGCCCAGGGTGCCCCACTCAACCCGGTGCAGCTGCTCTGGATCAGCTTCGTCATCATCGCTCCGCTGGGGGTCGCTCTCGGTTTCGACGGGACCAAGGACACCGTGATGGAACTGTCGCCGCGCGACCCGTCGAAGCCGGTGCTCGACACCAGTCGTTGGCTCCGACTGTCGCTGCTGGGTGTGACCATGGCGGCGGTCACGCTGGTCGTCACGGCCTCGGCACCCGGCAACGCCGAACTCGGCGAGGCGACCGTGTCGAACACCATGGCGTTCGTGGTCATGTCGCTGAGCTGCATCGTCTGCGCGCTGTGTTGTCGGGACGAGTTCGACTCCGTGTTCGGCTCCGACCCCTTCGACAACACCAGGCTGCTGCGCTCCCTGATCGTGACCGGCGTGGTGACCGTGCTGGCCACCGAGTTGTCGTTCCTCCAGCAATGGCTGCTCACGACCCCGCTGTCGGCCCGCCAATGGGGCATCTGCCTGGTGGGCGCCGCGGTCGTCATCGCCGTCGACGAGGGGCGCAAGCTCGCCGAGCGCTGAGCCCCAGCAGAAACCGACTACAGGCGGCGCACGGGAACCGGCTTTGCTATGGCGGTGAATCCGACCGCCGCCACCAGCTTCCCGCTCTCGAGCACACCACCTCTGCCGCGACATCTGGCGCCACGCTTCGCGTCGCCGTCCCCGCATCGTGTTCGCCACGGCCATGTCGGTGATCAACAAGGCCTGCGACATCATGCCGGAGCTGCTCATCGGCGTAGCAGTGGACGTGGTGGTCAACGAGGGCGAGTCGCTGGTGGGTCGGATCACGGGGATCGAGGACCGCTTCGAACAACTGGTGGTCCTGGCAGCAGTCACCGTGGTGGTGTGGCTCGCAGAGTCGGGATCGCAGTACGTCGCGCACGTCACATGGCGGAACCTCGCCCAAGGGGTGGAGCACGACACGCGCATGGAGGTCTACACCCACGTCCAGTCCCTCGAGATGTCCTACTTCGAGGAAACCACGTCGGGCGGGATGATGACGGTGCTCAACGACGACGTGAATCAGTTGGAGCGGTTCCTCGACGTCGGAGCCGACGAGATCATCCAGACCATCGCGAACGTCGTCTTCGTCGGGATCGTGTTCGCCGTGATCTCACCGACTCTCGCCGTGCTCGCATTCCTACCCATCCCGGTGATCGTGATCGCATCGCTGCGCTACCAACGTCGCCTCGAACCCCGCTACGACGCTGTCCGCGCGGCCACCACTCGCATCGGCGACACCCTCAGCAACAGCCTCGGCGGCGTGGCCACGGTGAAGGCCTTCAGCGGCGAGGACCGCGAGGTTCAACGCCTGGCCGAGGACAGCGACAACTACAGGGAGGTGAACCGCCGGGCGATCGCCTTGTCGAGCGCCTTCGTACCGCTCATCCGCATTGCGATCCTTGTCGGGTTCACGATGACGCTCGTCGGTGGCGGCGCGGCAGCACTCAACGGATCCCTGGCCGTGGGCAGCTACTCCGTGTTGGTCTTCATGACCCAACGGCTCCTGTGGCCGCTCACTCGGCTGGGCGAGATCCTGGACCTCTACCAGAGGGCCATGGCTTCGTGTCGTCGGATCTTCGGGCTCCTAGAGCTGGAGCCTACGATCATGCCCGGATCCGCAGCGATCGACGCTCCTGTGCAGGGTGAGGTGCGCTTCGAGGACGTCACCTTCGGCTACCACCGGCCGGCACCGGGCTCCGAACCCGACCGGCCCGGAGCGACTCCACACGCTCACACCGTCCTGTCGGAGTTCTCGCTTCACGTGCCGGCCGGCGAGACCCATGCGATCGTCGGTTCGACAGGCTCGGGCAAGTCGACCGTGCTGAAGCTGCTGCTGCGGCTCTACGAACCGGACGCCGGCACGATCACGTTGGATGGTCGACCGATCGAGCAGCTCACGTTCTCGTCGCTGCGCGGAGCGACCGGGTTCGTACCCCAGGACGTGTTCCTGTTCCACGGCAGCGTCCGCGACAACATCGCCTACGGCCGTCCGGACAGCGACTGACGAGGAGATTCGTCGGGCCGCGGTGCTCGCCGAAGCAGATGACTTCATATCCGCCATGCCGCACGGCTACGACAGCGTGGTGGGAGAACGCGGCCAGAAGCTCTCCGGAGGCCAACGCCAGCGGATCACGATCGCCAGGGCACTGCTGCGCGACCCGGCGATCCTGTTGCTCGACGAAGCGACCTCCGCAATCGACAACGAGACCGAAGCGGCGATCCAGGCATCGCTGGCCAGGGTCTCGATCGACCGCACGACCGTCGTCATCGCCCACCGGCTCTCGACGATCCGCCACGCCCACCGGATCCACGTCATGGAGGCGGGCCGTGTCGTCGAGGCCGGGACCCACGACGAGTTGGTCGATCAGGGCGGGCTGTACGCGGCGCTCTGGCGTGTGCAGACCGGAGAACTCGTCGCCTGAAAGCGACGAGGGCCGCGCTCCCATGCTGTGCGAGATCGGCGAGCATCTGACCTCCTGCACCCACCAGACGATCAGCCGTCACAGCCGAGAAACGTTTGAGGTTGAAACCGCACGCGCCGATACCCCTCGTGTGAGAGAAGGAACGGTCGCTGCAACTGACGGCGAAGAGCAGGCGGACTTCAGGCGTTGGAGCGGCGAGTTCGTGGATCCTCGCGACGAAAGGGCCTTCCTCGATAGCCAGATCGCCGCGAACCTGAGCCTGTACAGCCGGACGGCGCTGGTCATCGCCGCGATCCTGATGTCGTTCAGTCTGGTCGACGCGACGTCGCTCGGACTCGGTGCGCTCTGGGGAGCCCTGCTGATCGCGTGTGCAGCCACCGTGACGCTCGTGCTCATCACCCGCAGCCAGATGCTCCGCCACCCCCAACGGGTGCTCACCGGCAGCCCGTACGGGCTGATCGCCACAACGGAGCTCGTCGTCCTGGCGACGATGCTCCTGGCAACTGCGCTTCGGCCGGACGACGCCGCGACCAGCGCCCTCAGCTTCGGCGTGGTCATCCTCGGTTCGACCGTCCTGGTCCCCGGCCGCTTCAGGACCCAGGTGGTGGTCGGATTGCTGGCCATAGCCGGGCTCGGTGTCCTGGCCCTCACGACCCTCTCCGGCGCCCTGAGCCCCGTACCGCTCGCTGCCAACCTGGTGCTCGCCCTCGTCTGGGGACTCGGAGTTCGCAGGATGACCGGCCGGGACGCCCGTAGGCGTTGGCATGCCGTCGCAGCAGCCCAGCGCGCCAACGAACGCCTCGAAGCCGAGCTGGTGGTGGCAGCCCAGCTCCGCTGCGATCTGCAGGTACTGGCCGAACGCGATCCGTTGACGTCGGCTGCGAACCGACGGGAGTTCTTGCGGGTGGCAGAAGCCATGCTGGCCGACCGCCGCGACGGCGGACGGTTCGCACTGCTCCTGCTCGACGCCGACCGCTTCAAGTCGATCAACGACCGTTTCGGACATGGGGTCGGAGACGCGGCCCTCGTGGCGATGACCACGTCCGCACGCGCCGCTGTGCGCGACCAGGACCTAGTCGCTCGGATCGGAGGCGAGGAGTTCGCCGTGCTCCTGCCCGGCATGTCCGAGGAGGCTGCCGCTGTCGTGGCCGAACGGGTACGCAGGTCCATCGCCGAGACGCAGGTCCCGGGCGCCGAGCAGGTCGGTCTGAGCGTCTCGATAGGTCTGACAGCAGCGAGACCGGACGACTCCGTCGAGTCGCTGCTCGCGCGAGCCGATGACGCGATGTACTCCGCGAAGCACGCCGGCGGCGACCGCTTCCACCGGGCATCCGCGCCGGCTGAGCGAGCGTGGCAACCGGTGCCATCGGCCTGAGCAGGCCATGTCCGGGCGCTACGATCGGTCGGACATGGAAGCGACGACCGGCATCTTCCAGATATTGGCCGCGGTCATCGCCGTCGGTGGAGCCGCCAAGCTCGTCGCTCCTGCCGCGTTCACCGAGACCCTCAGGGCTCTCGGCCTGAACGGCGGGGAGCCGGCCGCGAGGACTGCCGGAGCGGTCGAGTTGGCGATCGGGGTCGGAGCGATCGTGATCGGAGGGTCGGCCGCCGCTCTCGTCGTCGCTGCGGCCTACGCCATCTTCGCAGTCACGGTGGTCAAGGCACGCAAGGTCGGTGCAGCATCGTGTGGCTGCTTCGGATCCGTCGCTGCACCGCCGAGCACGCTGCACGTGGTCGTCAACTTCGTCTCGGCCCTGTTGGCGCTGGGCGCCGCAGCCACCTCACCCCGCGCTGCTGCTCGACGTGCTCGCTGATCAGCCACTTGCCGGGGTGCCGTACCTGGTGCTGCTCGGGGTAGGGGTATGGCTCACCGTGGCTCTCGACACCGTCGGCGCACAGCTGCTCGACGAGATGACCGCCGTGCGCAGGCTCGGACCGGTCCTGCGCGAGAACGGACACCCCCCGCGTCGCGTGGGCTCGAAGCACATCGCGCCCCGCTGGATCACGACGACTGGACTGACATGGCATCCGTGCTCGACCGAACCGTGACCTTCCTGGCCGATCGGGTGGACCGTCGCGGGTTCCTCGGCAAGGCGGCAGTCGTCGGTTCGGCAGCGGTCGCAGCACCGCTCGAGTTCGGCCTCCGTCCCAACAGCGCGGTACGCAGCCATCTGCAACTGCAACGGTTCGAGCTGTCAGTGCGGTTCGCTCTGCTGCGACGGCTACACCGAGTTCTGCTGCACGCTCACGGGCGCCAACGCGTGCCCACCGGGAACGATCACCGCTGGCTGGTGGAAGGTGGACGGCTCGCAGTTCTGCGGCGGGGCCGCCCGCTACTACCTGGACTGCAACGCTCAGTGCGGGTCGTGCGACTGCGGATCCAACGGGGTGTGCAGCGGAGCGTGCAGCGGAACACCCTGCGGCTGCGCACAAGGCAACTGCAACAACCGCAAGGCCGGCTGCACCAGGTTCCGCTACGGCCAGTGCAACCAGCACGTGCGCTGCGTCGGGCCGATCGTCTGCCGGGTGGTCACGTGCGCACCACCTTGGTCGTTCGACCCCTCGTGCAGCACGACCGCTCGCACCGACGAGGCCACGCGTAGCCACGACCGGCCTTGTCTGAACGAGCCTTTCGGGGCGCTGAACGTCGTCGAGGGCGGCGACGGCACGATCCGCGTCACCGGCTGGGCGGTCGCCAACTCCGACTATCAGCGCGCCGGCTTCAGGATCTTCGTCGACGACCAGCTCGCCCAGCACGGTGTGGCCACGCTGCCGCGCCCCGACGTCCAGCTCGCATATCCGGCGTTCGGCCGGGACACCGGGATCGACGTGACCGTCAACGCCCAGCCCGGCAAGCGACTCGTGTGCCTCTGGGGGGTCGACCGCCGCAACGGCCGTCAGGCGCTGATCGGAATGCGCGAGGTCACCGTCACCGGTCCGTTCGGTTCGGTCGACGGCTACGACGTGGGCACCGAACCTGGCGTGATCGTCGTGAGGGGATGGGCGTTGAGCGGACAGCAGCGGCTTCGCCAGGCACGGATCCGGGTGTTCCTCGACACCGACTGGGTGATCGACGTCCCTACCGACATCCCCCGCTCCGACGTCACCGAGATCTACCCGGGCGCCCACCTGGAGAGCGGGTACCGCATCGCCATACCGGCCACGCAGGGCAAGCACCTCGTTTGCGTCTGGGGCCGCGACACCGACAGTGGCGCCCAGGGTTTCATCGACGCGAAGGAGGTGGTGGTGCCGTGACCGTCCTGGTGGCGCTCCAGGGCGTGGTGATCCTCCTGCTCGCGATCCTCGTGGTCGGCCTGTTGCGTTCGCACGCCGAGATCCTGCGTGCGTTGCACGACCTGGGCGTCAACCTGGAGGACGGCGCCCCGGACAGCGGCCCCGGCAAGTTCGACCTGGCGACCCGCGCCCAGGCTCTGAGCTCGGCCAACCGCCGTGGAGTCGCACCCGGCGGGACCCCGGCCTCGGAGCGGGTCAGCGAGCACGGCGTGGCCCTGCCCGAGGACGGGCCGCTCGGCGACGCACACGACCTCATGGGCGTCACACCCCTAGGCGACGCTGCGGCCATCTCGGTGCACGCCGGACAAGGCCTGACACTGCTCGCCTTCCTCACGTCGGGCTGTGCCTCGTGTCTGGACTTCTGGGACGCCTTCCGGAACCCTGCCAACCGGTCCGTCGGCGGCGCGGCCACGACCCTGGTGGTGCTCACCAGAGGGCCTGGCGAGGAGAGTCCTGCGTCGGTGAAGAACCTGGCCGACCCGGAGCTGGTGACGATGATGTCCACCGAGGCGTTCGACGACTACTCGGTGCCGATCGCGCCGTACTTCGTCCTGGTCGACGCGGCGGCCGGCCGCATCATCGGTGAAGGCGCCGCTTCGTCGTTCGACCAGCTGCAATCGCTGCTGACCAAGGCGATGGCCGACGGCGGCTACGGGCTCTCGGCGCCGCGCAGCCGTCGCGAGGTGCTGCGAGGGCTGCGGCGTGGACCCAGCGCCGACGAGGCGCTCGAGTCAGCGGGCATCGGTCCCGGCCACCCGAGCCTCCACCAGGACCCCCAGAACGACCGCTCGGCGGACGGCTGAACATGGAGCCACGTCGACTCCGCGCCTACGGCTTGTCGTGCGATCTGCTGCCCGGCTGGGACATCCGCATCGAGCAACGCGAACAGTCCGAGGTTCCCGTGCCGGGTTCCACCGAGCCTATGGGTGGCTACACCCACCCCATCCTCCAGGCGGGCACCTCGGCCCTACCGGCGAGGCGTGGCGACTACGGCTCCGGCTACGTCGAACGCATGACCCACAGCGATGTCTTCGTCTGCCTGGGCGAGTTCGACCGTGCCGACGGCGCCCACCAGATGTTCGAGGACGGGATGCCCGCAGCGCTGCAGGGCCGGGACTTCCACCCGGACGCACAGCAGCGCGTCATCGTGGGGATGTGCGGCGCCCAACGCTTCTTCGCCGTCGACGGACGGGCGTTCTGCCTCTACGTCGTGCTCGGCTCGTGGCTGCAACGCTCCGCCCTTGTGCCACGCGCCAACCAGCTCCTGGCGTCGATACGGATCGACCCGCAGTGACCCACCACCGCTCACCAACGTCTCCTCAAGGAGCTCACCCATGACACTGATCGTCGCGTTGGCCGCCGTGGTCGCCGTCGCCGCAGCCGCCCGCTCCACCTGGTCCCCCTGCGGCCTCTCGATGCTCTCGACCATCACCCCGATGGCGGAGCGGAGCAGGGGTCGCCGTTGGGGACTGACCGCGGCCTGGTTCATCCTGGGTGCCACCCTCGGCGGCGCGACCCTGGGCGCGCTGGCCGTGGCTTGTGCTTCCGTCGTCGGCCTGCTCGACCTGCCGGCACGCGCGGTGCTGGGCACCGCCGCCGTACTGGCCCTCGTCACCGCCGGGATGGACCTGGGGATCGGGACCCGCATGCCGCACCACCGACGCCAGGTCGACGAGCTGTGGCTCGACCAGTTCCGCTCCTGGGTGTACGGGATCGGCTTCGGTTTCCAGATCGGGACCGGCCTGATGACCTACATCATGACCGCTGCCGTCTATCTGACCGTCATGATGGCGGCACTCACCGGGTCGGCTGTGACAGCGATGGCGCTGGCTCTGCTGTTCGGAGCCACCCGAGGCGCAGCCATCCTGCTCGGCGCCGGCCTGACCGAGCCGGACCGGCTCCGACGTTTCCACCGCAGGTTCGAAGCACTCGGTCCGGCTGTCCGCCTTGGCGTGATCGGCGTGCAGATCGCGGTTGCAGTCGTGGCGTCAGGAGCAGCCTGGGGGGCGCTCGGTGCGGTCACAGCGGCGGTCTTCGGCGTCGCTGCGGTGCTCGTCACCCGCGGTGTACAGGCACCAGCAGCCAACCCCACCGCGTTGCTCGTGGAGCGCTGACCGCCGGTCGCGCCGCTGATCGCCCGGTCGATCAGAACGACACCTGCGGCGGAGCGCTGGATGCGTCGGGCGCGTCGTAGAACTCGCCCTTGACCACGCCCGACATGCCCACGAACAACGACCAGGGGATCGTCACCATCGTGCGGTTCAGCGTCGCACACGCGGTCGTTGTAGAACTGTCGGGCGAACGCCAGTTGGTCCTCGGTGCGCGAGAGCTCGGCCTGCAGCTGGGCGAAGTTCGTCGACGCCTTCAGGTCGGGGTAGCTCTCTGCCACGGCGAACAGGTTGGCGAGTGCTGCTCGCATCTCCCCGTCGGCAGCGGCACGCTCCCCCACCGACCGCGCACCCTGTGCGTCGGCACGGGCCTGGGTGACCGCTTCGAGCGTCTCGCGCTCGTGGCCCATGTAGCCCTTGACCGTCTCGACCAGGTTGGGGATCAGGTCAGCGCGACGCGTACAGCTGCACGTCGATCCCTGCCAGGGCCTCCTCCACCGAAACCCTCTGGGTACGCAGCTTGTTCAACGCGACGACCACGAGCATCCCTGTGGCCACCACCAGCACGACCACCACCAACACCACGATCAGTGTTCCCATCAGACGGTCCTCCTAGACCTGGTTCCACCAGGATTCTTCACCACGATCCGCCTCCACCACCGCCACCGCCGGAACCACCCGAGAAGCCTCCGCCACCGCTGCTGCTCGAAGCTGCCTGGGCGGCCGCGTAGGCGGTCGTCGCGCTCGAAATAGCTCCGTCGAACGACTGGCGCATGGATCCGGCGTGGAATTGCCCACTGCCGGCCCACACGACCCACGGCACATCAGGAACCGCTACACCCTGCGCCTCGTACCGGCTCGCCCACGCATCGGCCACACCCAGGGCCGTTGCCCACGACAGGTACCGCGGGTACCAGTCCAGGTGCGCCGCTGCATCGAAGCGTGCCTCGGAAGAGTCGGTGGTGAGGAACCGTGCGAACCCGCCCGCCCTGGACCAGAGATCCCTTCCCTCGGGTGTACGTACGGTGGCGAGTCCGGACTCGACCATCATGCCCGCGGCGGCGAGCGTGAAGACCGACGTGGCAGCCAGCAGCGGCCAGCGCAGCCAACCCGCGTCCACGAAGTATCGACCGACCATGAACAGCGTCGCACCCAGACAGACCCAGCCCAACAGACGCATCAGCACGCCCGGCCCGGATCGGTGCAGGAAGGTCGAGGCACTCGCGTCGACCTGGGAACGCAAGGCACCCCGGGCCGACGACACGACCCTCCCTGAGCCCTCGGTGGCCGCGACGACGAAGACCTCGCCCGCCTCGGTCAGCCCGAGCGCCGTGAGAAGTGCGCGCTCGGTCGGGTGGAGATGTTCTCCTTCGAGCGGCTCGACCACTTCGATCTGCCAGGCCGCGTCGTCGCCGCGCAGGCGCAGCACGCCCCTTTCCGCCAGGTCGAACAAGGTGGCCTGGAGATCGTCGTCGGAGTGGCGCTCGTCGAGCACCTTCACCCCGACCGCTGGCGGGACCATGAAGGGCGGCTCGAACAGGACGGGGAAGCCCGGCTCCCTCTCGCGGGTGGCCCGCCACCCCCAGGCGGCAACCCCAGCTGCCAAGACCGCCGCAGCGATCGCCCAGAGCAGATCCCGGTGGCGAGCTGGGGCCATCGGCTCGGCGACGTCGTCAGCGGCGAAGGCGACGCGGACCGTGACCGGTGTGTACGGCGCCAGCGGCCCGGTCCGCACGCTGAGCGTCGTTCCCTCGACGGTCGCGGTGCAGGGATCGTCCTTGCCGCTCACACACTCCGCCCTGAGGGGCTCCGCCGGGAGCTCAGCACGCACCGTCGCTTCGCCGATCGACATCTGCCAGCCCGAGCCGACCACATCCCACCACCACAGCGTCTCGCCGGCCCTGCCAGCTTCGAGCACGTCCTCGGTGGACGACACGATGCGATAGACGTGTTCACCCGCGTCGAGGTACACGTACTCGTTGCCGATCCGGATCGTGTCTGTGCCCCGGGCACCGTCGATGTGGACGTAGGGCTCGATGACGCCGTCACGCTCCACGGAGTCGACCCGAACCGGGTGGTCCACGTTCGACCTACGTGGGTCGGCGGTGTCGAAGATCCGGAAGATGCCACGCTTGCCGGCCGGCATCTCGACGGTGATCGTCTCGACCGAGCGAAGACGACCGTCCGCCGACAGCTCCATCTTCGAGTCGTAGGTTCTGATCGACGCCGTGTCCTGCTGTTGCTGCCCCCCGAACGGTGAGCCGAACCAGACCGAGGCGAGGCCCACCAGCACCAACAGCCGTATGGCCCAGGCCACGATTGGACGGCGCTGTCGTCGTGAGCTCACCGTCGGTCACCCGCCATGGACCGAAGCTAACTCGCTGGAACGGTCGAACCGCGACATCGGAGACTGGACCGCATGGTCGACGAGACAGCCGAAGGGGTCCACGACGATGGTGCTGCCACCTCGGAGCGGACGACTGTTCGACGCGGGACGCCGCGGGCTCGCTACGACCGCGGCACGATCGTCGGTGTACTCGACTCCGCTCTCGTCGCCCACGTCGGCGTCGACACCCCCCAGGGCCCGCTGGTGCTCCCCATGGCCTACGGCCACGACGGCGAGACCATGTACCTCCACGGTGCTGCGGCCAACTCGCTGCTCGGGGCCGGCGCCGACGCTGAGATCTGCGCGACGGTGACCCTCATCGACTCGTTGGTGCTGGCCCGCAGCGCGTTCCACAACTCGATGAACTACCGGTGCGTCGTGATCCGAGGCAGAGGCCGACGGGTCGACGACCCTGTCGAGCACGAGCATGCGCTGCGGTTGATCTCGGACCATGTGGTCGCCACCTGGGACCACGGCCGTGCACCCTCGACCTCGGAGATGCGGCGCACCTTCGTGCTGGCGTTGCCGCTCGACGAGGCTTCGGCGAAGGTACGTACTGGCGACCCGGTGGACGAACCCGAGGATGTCGGCGGGCCCCACTGGGCAGGCACGGTCGCGGTCCGGACAGTGTTCGGCCGGCCCGTCCCCGCCGCGGACATGCCCGAGGGAACTCCCGTGCCGGTGCCCGTGCAGCGCACCTTCGGGAACTCCGGGTCCTCGGCCTAATCGCAATGATCCGCTGCCCGGTCGGTGGTTCCGCCGTCCGGGTAGTCGCCGATGTTCCCGTTCGGCAGCCGGGGCACGACGAATCGGCGCCACAGCACGAACAGGACCAACCCGACGATGCCAACGATCACCGCTCCCTGGAGCAGCCCCACAAGGTCGCCGACCTTCTTCCACCGATCGCCGAGCACAGCCCCTGCGCCGATCAGCGCCGTGTTCCACAGGAGGCTGCCCAGGGCGGTGAGCAAGGTGAAGCGCGCAAGCGGCATCCGTCGGAAACCGGCCGGCACCGACACCACCGAACGGATCAACGGCACACAGCGACCGATCAGGACGGCGGTCCCCGCACGGCGGTCGAACCAGTCCTCGGCACGACGGAGGTCGCGTTCCTTCACCCCGAACCACCTGCCGCGACGCACGACGAAGGCGTGAAGACGAACCGGGCCGACAGCCGCGGACGCTCCGTACAGAGCCCATGCCCCGACGACCGAACCGGCAGTGGCCGCGGCGATCATGCCGACGAGCGAGGCATCTCCCTCGCCCGCGACGAAGCCGGCCAAGGGAAGGATCACCTCCGAGGGAATCGGCGGAAACACGTTCTCGAGCGCCACGAGGAACGCGACACCCACGTAGCCGAGGGCCTCCACGACGGTGGTGACCCATCCGGCGATGTCGTCGAGCATCTGGAGCCCTCCGACCGGTCAGCTATCCGGTGATGCGGCGCGCCACCCCCGGAAGGGGCAGCTGCTCAGGCTCGCCACGAGACCTGGTCGACGATGTAGATCGTGGCGTTGTTCACCTGGATGGGACCGCAGACGACCTTGGCACCGTTGATGGTTAGCTCGTCCTCACCGTCGTCGATCATCAGCTTCTCGCCCGACAACGAAGTCACCGAGCCCGCCTCCGCCAACGCGTCGAGCGACTCTTCGCCCTCGACGACGTGCGAGCTGAGGAGCTCGTCGACCTGCTCGGGATCCGCGAGCAGCGAGTCGAGCTCACCGGCGGGGATCTGGCCGAACGCGGCGTTCGACGGCGCGAACACCGTGTAGGGGCCCTCCCCCTCCAGGGTCGAGGCCACCTCGGCGCCTGCCGATGCCGAGTTGAGGGTCGTGAGCAGCTGGGACTGCGCTATCGCTTCGGTCGCTGTCACCGTGGACATCGCCCCGAGGCTGCCCGGACCCTCGCCCGGGATCGAGCCGCACAGCGATCCGGACGGCGCGCTTGCGGACTCACCCTGCTGTACGTTCTCGTCGTCGCTCGAGCACCCTGTCGCGGCGAGGGCCACGACCAGGCCAACGGCCACCAGCGTCAGTCGGGATCGAGTCGTCCGCATTCGGTTGCTCCTTGGGTCGGGTTAGAGCCGTAGCTCGAGTCGGGGACTTTCCGGGCCGGTGGATTCCGCTCGCCCGGGCGCACCACAGCATGCCTCGTCCGGGCGCCGGGGACCGATTCGGGACGGACCTCAGACAGGCTCTGCACGTCGACGTGCCACCTCGTAACAGGCGACCGCACCGGCCGACGCCACGTTCAGGGACGCGAGCCTGCCGTGCAGCGGGATCGAGGCAACGAGGTCGCATCGCTGGCGTACGAGTCGTGAGAGGCCCTTGCCTTCGGCTCCGAGCACGAGACACACGCCCTCCGCGGCGACAGTCAACTTGTGGACCGGCGTGTCACCACCGGCGTCGAGGCCCACCACCCAGACCCCGGCGGCACGCATCGCTTCGATCGCTGTCGGCAGTCCCCCGACCAGCGCCATCGGCAGGTACTCGACGGCACCGGCCGCCGTCTTGGTGACCGTCGGGGTCACGTGCACCGCACGATGGCGGGGCAGGACTATCCCGGTCGCGCCCGCACACTCGGCGATCCGGAGCAGGGCACCCAGGTTCCCGGGGTCGGTGACGCCGTCGACCGCCAGCAGGAACGGAGTCGCCCCGTCATCGCCCGGTGCGCACAGCTCCTCCAGCGTCGATTCGGGAAGCTCGGCCGCACGGGCCACGACCCCCTGAGGAGCGTCGGTGTGACTCAGAGCGTCCAACTTGGAGCGCCCGACCTCGGTCACCGGGACCCTCAGCTCGGCCGCCAACTCCACTATGTCGGTGACTATGTCGGCGCGGTCGGTCTCGGCCGACAGCAGGATCTCGTGGGTCCGGCGTCGCCCTGCCAGCAGGAGCTCACGAACGGCCTGGCGCCCCTCGACCTGAGTGCCGCCCAATCCACGCTCACGTATCGCCGAGCCCCTGTTGACACTGCGACCTGAACGATCGGCACCTCCGCGATCAGCACCACCGCGGCCACCGGAGCTACGACCACCCTGCTGACGACTGCCCTGCTGACGGCCGCCCTGCTGACGGCCGCCCTGCTGACGGCCACCCTGCTGACGGCCGCCCTGCTGACGGCCGCCCTGCCCCGATCGAGCACTCATCGGTCGACCTCGATCGCCATCAGCAGAGACGAGGCGGTACATGCGATCCCCTCTGCACGCCCGAGTCCACCGATACCCTCGGCCCGACGCCCCTTCACGGTCACCGGTGCGCCCACCACCGCACTGAGGCGCTCCTGCATCGACTCCTTGTGTGGAGCGAGCTTCGGCTTCTCGGCGATCACCGAGCAGTCGACGTTGACCACCACCCAGCCCGCTTCTCGCGCCCTCGCCACGCACTCTGCGAGCAGGGTCATGCTGTCGGCACCACGCCAGCGTTCATCGGTGTCGGGGAAAAGCGTGCCGATGTCCTCCAGACCAGCGGCGCCGAGCAGCGACTCGGCGACCGCATGAGCGACCACATCCGCGTCGGAATGGCCGTGCAACCCCGTCTCATCGGCGATGGTCACCCCGCCGAGCACAAGGGGGCGCGAAGAGTCGTCGGAGAAGCGGTGGATGTCGTACCCGTTGCCGATGCGATAGCTCACGACGACGAGTCTGCTGCGTCATCGGAGTCCGCTGCGAGCCAGGCGGAAGCAATCACCCGGTCCGCTGGATCAGTGAGCTTGAGGTTCCGACGTTCCCCGACGACCAGGGCGACGGAGACACCGACAGCTTCGACCAGTCCGGCGTCATCGCTGGCATCGGGGAGATCGGAGTGGACCCGACGAAGCGTCGATGCCTCGAAGCCCTGCGGCGTCTGCACCGCCCGCAGGGAATCACGGTCCACCACTCCGCCATAGATGGAGCGGATCGTGTCCACCACGGGCACCACGGGCACCACGGCTTCCGACCCCGATCTGACGGCGTCGATCACGCGTCGGAACAGCGCTTCTGACGCGAGCGGCCTGGCGGCGTCGTGGACGAGCATGATCGTCGCTTCAGCTGGCACCACGGCGAGCCCCGACCGCACTGACTCCGAGCGGGTCGCGCCGCCCACCACCACCAGGTCAGCAGACGGGACATCACAGACCGGGGCGCCCTCGTCGTCGGCCGGAACGACCGCAACCACCCTGGCGCCCGCTTCGCGCGCAGCGTCGACGCTCCGGTCGATCACCCGTCGCCCTTCGAGCAGCTCGAACTGCTTGGCCCCACCCCAACGCCGCCCCGACCCCCCTGCCACGACGATGCACCACACGTCGCTGGCAGGTGCGGCGGGATCGGACATCGGACGAACGCTACCCCCGCGCTGCCACATCGAGACCGAAGTCACCCGCTCATGTCGATACGATGCTCGGCGTGACGGACCTCGATCTCCTGCAAGCCATCGACCTGTTCGACCAGTTCGACGACGACGACTTCCGGCAGTTGGCCGATGCAGCGGAACCGATCGAGCTGATCCGCTCCGACGTGGTGTTCGCTGAAGGTTCCGAAGCCGACGCCTGCTACATCGTCGTACAGGGGCGGGTCGCAATCTCCAACAAGTCCTTCGACGGACGCGAGTCGATGTTCGCGATCATGGAGCGAGGGGATCTGTTCGGCGAGATGGGGCTGTTCGACGGGCTGGGTCGCTCGGCCGAGGCGCGTGCGCTCGAGTCGTCGTCGGTCCTGAGGCTCCCCTACGACGTGCTGCGCAGCGTCTGGGAGACCAAGCCGGAGCTGCTCTGGTCGGTGGTGCGCCTGCTGAGCCAGCGGATCCGCTCCACCGACGAGGCCCTGGCCGACGCGTTCTTCCTCGACGTCACCGGCCGCACGGCTAAGCACCTGCTGGAGCTCGCCGGCGACACGGACGAGTTCGAGATCCCGATCACCCAGGAGGAACTCGCCGGTCTGGTGGGAGCTTCACGGGAGCGGGTCAACAAGGCGATCGCCAGCTTCCTGCGCCTGGGGTGGATCGAGCAGCACGAGAGGTCCTACAAGATCCTGAAGCGCCGCGAGCTGGAGATCCGCTCGCAGTGAGCCGACCACCTCGGCGGGTCGAACGATGACTCAGCTCTTGTAACGCTCGAGGATGCTGGTCTCGGCGATGCGCGACAACGCTGCCTTGATCGTCTCGGCCCAGTGCTCAGTGACACCATCGACCGCGGCCAGCTCTGCGACCGTAGATCGGCTGATCGGGTTGAGCGTAGAGAAGTGAGCGACCAGACCCTGAGCGACAGCAGCGGGCAGCCGGGGGATCTTGGAGAGCATCCGGAAACCACGTGGCTCGATCGGAGCGTCGAGATCGTCGGTCTGACCCGACAGATGGAGGCTGTGCACGACCTCCTCGGCGTCCAGCAGCTCATCGATCGTCAGGTCCGACAGCGTGTCGATCGCCTGCTCCAGATCCCACGACGCGTCGGCCTGCACGTAGTCGCGCACGACCTGGCGTCGCTCATCCTCGACACCGGCGAGGAGCTCGCGCAGCTGTAGGCGGACGAGTCGGCCGTCTGTGCCGAGCTCGGTCAGGTACTGCTCGATCTCCTCGGAGATGCGGGCCACCAGCTCGGCCCTCTGGAGCAACGTGACCACGTCACGCAGGGTGACCATGTCATGGATCTCGAGTGTGGTCAGGTTGGCGGACACCTCGTCGAGCCGAGTGCGGTACCGCTCGAGCGTCTGCAGCGCCTGGTTGCAGCGACCCAGGATCGCGGGGATCGACTCGAGCTGGTAGCGCTCGTTCTTCGTGTAGACGGTCAGAACCGCCATGTCCTCGGAGACGGAGATGACAGGAACGCCGATCGAGCGCGCGACGCGTTCAG
Source organism: Microthrixaceae bacterium (assembly GCA_037045265.1). Lineage (GTDB taxonomy): Bacteria > Actinomycetota > Acidimicrobiia > Acidimicrobiales > Microtrichaceae > JBAOHV01. The sequence goes on from JBAOHV010000004.1 coordinate 211,960, forward strand.
CTGTGCGGTGCCTCGTGCCGGTCTCCTCGGTCGGAACGTTCGGGTTGGGCATCAGGTGCACGTTGGCGCGCGCGATGTAGCCGGCATCGGGTGTCAGCACGATCGCACCGTCGGTCTTGGCCAGCTCCGACAGACGCTGCGGCGAGAACGACGCGTTCACGAGGAACCCGCCGGAGGAGATGTTGAGCACTTCGGGCCCGTCGCCGATGACGATCAGCGCACCCATGCCGGCCTTGACGATCCGGTCCAGGCCCTCTCGCAGCGGGCGGCCGGGAGCCACCGCCGCGAGCGCGCTGAGCAGCTCCTTGCTGTGACGCTCGGTCATCTGCGGCGCCCCTTCCACCGGAACATCGGCACAGTCTAGGTGGACCCGGTCAGCTCCGGCGCAGGTCCGCCAGATCGAGCGCCGCGGCGAGCGTCGGCACACGCAGCAACTCGATCGGAGCGTCGATCTTCGGAGCGGACCGTGGGACCACTGCAGTCGTGAACCCGAGCCGTGAGGCCTCGGCCAGCCGACGCTCGATGCGCCCCACCTGACGAAGCTCGCCTCCCAACCCGACCTCGCCGCAAGCCACGGTCGTGGCAGCGATCGGCCGACCGACGAACGACGACGCCAGGGCCATGCACAGGGCCAGATCGGCACCGGGTTCGACCACCCGCGCGCCGCCCACTGCCATCGCGTAGACGTCCAGGGCTCCTATTGGGAGCTGCGCATGGCGGTCCAGGACGGCCAGGAGCAACGAGAGCCTTCCTGAGTCCAGACCCTGTGCCGACCGGCGGGGCTGGCTCAACGTCGACTGGGCGACGAGCGTCTGCACCTCGACCAGGATCGGACGGTGACCCTCGAGCGCAGGGGTCACCACCGCCCCTGGAACTCCAGGCCGGCGATCACCGAGGAAGAGCCCCGAAGGATCCGGCACTGGTTCCAGTCCCGACCCGGCCATGGCGAACAGGCCGAGCTCCTCGGTAGATCCGAAGCGGTGCTTCTGGGCCCGCAACAGTCGCAGCGCGTGGTGACGATCGCCCTCGAACGAGAGGACGGTGTCGACCACGTGTTCGAGCACCCGCGGTCCGGCGAGTTGGCCTTCTTTCGTCACGTGACCCACTAGCACGACCGTCGTGCCCGATGCCTTGGCGGCCTGCACGAGCTGGTGGGCACATTCACGCACCTGGGTCACCGAACCAGGTGCCGAGCTGTACTGCGGGTCCTGCAGCGTCTGGACCGAATCGACGACGCAGATCTCGGGGCGCACCTGCTCCAGGTGCGACAGGACGTGCGGCAGGGAGGTCTCGGCCGCGAGAAGGAGTCGGTCGGACAATGCACCGAGACGATCGGCACGCAGCCTCACCTGGTCTGCCGACTCCTCACCGGTGACGTACAGCACGGTCGCACCGGCACGGGCACGGGCACCCATGAGTTGAAGCACCAGGGTGGACTTGCCCACCCCGGGCTCACCGCCGACCAGGGTGACGCTGCCAGGCACCAGCCCGCCGCCGAGCACCCGGTCCACCTCGGCTATTCCGGTCGGAACCGGTCGGCCGTCGGTGGACCGCACCGCGGTTATCGGCACAGGCGGAGTTGCGGTCCGAGTCAGGACGGCGGCCGGGCTCGGGGCGTCGAGCTCCTCGGCGAGGGTGTTCCACTCGCTGCAGGCGCTGCACTGCCCCGACCACTTTGGGGCACCCGCTCCGCAGCTCATGCACCTGAAGACGGTCCTGATCCTGGCCATGCCGACACCCTACGGGCGCGCACCGACAGTGAAGATCGACACTGCCGGGGAGCTCATCCCCGGCGCCGGACCATACCGATCACGACCAGTACCGCTGCGCTCACGATGCACAGCGCGCCGAGCGCGCCCAGCAGCCGGGTCCGTCCGGACGAGGTGGAGCTCACTGCCGTGAGCTGCTCGGAGGTGGGCTCGCCACCGCTCAGCGGGAACGACCATCGAGAGGCACCGTCGAACACCTCGCCGTTCGTCTCGGGTTCGCCACCGGGCAGCTCGACGACAACGTCCAGAACCATGGCACCGGGATCTGCGGCGCCTTCCAGGGCGAGCTCCTCAGGGGTACGGGCCAAGGGCAGCCCTTCGAGGACATCGGTCAGCGCCTCGTCGCCGAACTGCTCGGGGTTGCCGGTCAGCTCCACCTGCGCCGAGAAGTCGTAGGTGGTGCTTCCGAGCCCATCGTCGACAGTGAGCCCGACCTCACGGAACACCCCGTCCTTGCCGCCGATCTCATCGAGCACCGGAGCCAGATCCTCCGGCGACGCGAACGGCCGCTCGGCCCGGAGCTCCAGCCCGCTGTCCGACGCCAGTGGTGTGTCCAGCTTCCAGCCGGCTTCGACCAGATCGGCCATCTGCAGTGCGGTGCCAGGGTCTCCCAGCCGACGCGCTGCTTCTGGGTCCAACCGGACGGTCACGACCACCACGCCCGATCCGTCCTCTTCGACTTCCACAGCAACCTCGCCGCGCACCTCACACGCGCCGAGCAGCAGCGCCGCGAGCACGACGAGCAACGACCATATGAGCTGGCGGCGCGGCACGGGAGCGAGGCTATCTCCGGACAGCGACAGGGGCCGACCCGGTGGGTCGGCCCCGTGCAGATCGGACTCGCCGCGACTGGCTAACGACCGGTCGTGTCAGTCACCGGTGTTGGTGGTCACCACGAGCTCCTCGATCGGAGGAGGCGTGAAACCCTCGACGCCGGTGAAGGTGAAGATCTGCTGGGTCTCGTCCTCGGGATCCGGGGCGACGTCGACGATGATCGTCTGGCCGGCGTGGAACTCCTTGTAGAGAAGCCGCTCGGACAGAGGATCCTCGATGAGGCGCTGGATCGCCCGACGAAGCGGCCGCGCGCCCAGGGTCGGGTCGTAGCCACGGTCCGCGAGCAGGAGCTTTGCGGCCTCAGAGACCTCGATCCCCATGCCGAGCCCGACCAACTGCTCGTTCACCCTCTTGATCATCAGGTCGACGATCGTGGTGACCTCGCTCTTGGACAGCTCGTGGAAGACGATCACATCGTCGACGCGGTTCAGGAACTCCGGCCTGAAGTGGGCCTTGAGAGCATCGTTGACCTTCTCCTTCATCTTCTCGTAGGAGATCGCCTCGTCACGCTTGGAGAAGCCGACGTTGGCCTTGCGCAGGTCCGCGGTGCCCAGGTTGGAGGTCATGATCAGCACGGTGTTGCGGAAGTCGACCGAACGACCCTGCGAGTCGGTCAGGCGGCCCTCTTCGAGGATCTGCAGCAGCGTGTTGAACACGTCCGGGTGGGCCTTCTCGATCTCGTCGAAGAGCACCACCGAGAACGGCTTGCGGCGAACGGCCTCGGTCAGCTGACCACCCTCTTCGTAGCCGACGTATCCAGGCGGCGAGCCGACCAGCCGGCTGACCGTGTGCTTCTCCATGTACTCCGACATGTCGAGGCTGATCATCGCCGTCTCGTCACCGAAGAGGAACTCGGCGAGTGTCTTGGCGAGCTCGGTCTTTCCGACGCCTGACGGTCCCAGGAAGATGAACGACCCCGACGGACGCTTGGGGTCCTTGAGCCCGGCGCGAGTGCGCCGGATCGCCTGGGATACGGCCTTGATCGCCTGCTCCTGTCCGATGACACGGCGATGCAGTTCGTCCTCCATGCGCAGGAGCTTCGCCGTCTCCTCTTCGGTGAGCTTGTAGACGGGGATCCCGGTCCACAGAGACAGCACCTCGGCGATGGCCTCTTCGTCGACCTCGTCGAACAGATCGACGCCGGATGCCCTCATCTCGGAGTCCTTGGCTTCCTTGCGGGCGAGCAGCTCCTTCTCACGGTCGCGCAGGCGCCCGGCCTCCTCGAAGTCCTGGCTGTCGACCGCGTCCTTCTTCTGGCGCACCACCTCGGCGAGCTCGTTCTCGATCTCGCGGTAGTCCGGCGGCGTCTGCATGCGGCGGATCCGCAGCCGCGACCCGGCCTCGTCGATCAGGTCGATCGCCTTGTCAGGCAGGAAGCGGTCGGAGATGTAGCGGTCGGCGAGGTTCGCCGCAGCGATCAGGGCCTGATCGGTGATGGTGACCCGGTGGTGCTCCTCGTAGCGCTCACGCAGGCCCTTGAGGATCTCGATCGTGTGTGCGACCGATGGCTCATCGACGATGACCTTCTGGAAGCGGCGCTCTAGGGCTGCGTCCTTCTCCAGGTGCTTGCGGTACTCATCGAGGGTGGTAGCGCCGATGGTCTGCAGCTCGCCGCGTGCCAACATCGGCTTGAGGATGCTGGCTGCGTCGATCGCCCCCTCGGCAGCACCTGCTCCGACGAGCGTGTGGATCTCGTCGATGAAGAGGATGATGTCGCCCCGGGTCTTGATCTCCTTGAGGACCTTCTTGAGCCGCTCCTCGAAGTCGCCTCGGTAGCGGGACCCGGCTACCAAGGCGCCCAGATCGAGGGTGTAGAGCTGCTTGCCCTGGAGCGTCTCGGGCACGCGGTCGGCCGCGATCGCCTGGGCGAGGCCCTCGACGATGGCCGTCTTGCCTACGCCGGGCTCGCCGACGAGCACCGGGTTGTTCTTGGTGCGGCGACTCAGGACCTGCATCATGCGCTCGGTCTCACGGTCGCGACCTATGACGGGGTCGAGCTTCTTGTCGCCGCGAGCTGGGTGAAGTTCCGTCCGAACTGGTCGAGCACCAGCGAACCCGACGGGGTGTCCCCACCCGATCCGGTGCTGGCGCCAGCCTTCTCCTGGCCCTGTGGCGCCTGCCCCGATGCCCCGGGGTAGCCGGACAGGAGCTGGATCACCTGCTGGCGCACACGCGAGAGATCTGCGCCGAGCTTGACGAGAACCTGTGCCGCTACGCCTTCGCCCTCACGGATGAGGCCCAGCAGGATGTGCTCGGTGCCGATGTAGCTGTGACCCAACTGCAGCGCCTCGCGCAACGACAGTTCCAGGACCTTCTTGGCGCGCGGGGTGAACGGGATGTGGCCTGACGGGGACGAGCCTCCCTGGCCGATGATCTCCTCTACCTGCTGGCGGACTGCCTCGAGGGAGATGCCGAGCGACTCCAGTGCCTTCGCGGCCACACCCTCGCCCTCGTGGATGAGGCCGAGGAGGATGTGCTCGGTACCGATGTAGTTGTGGTTGAGGAGGCGCGCCTCCTCCTGGGCCAGCACGACCACCCGACGTGCACGGTCGGTGAAGCGTTCGAACACGTTGCTGCCTCCAGAGAACGTTGTTGGACCAGTGTAACTCCGGGGGGTCCGATCACCTTCCCGGGTTGTGCAACCCCCTTTCGGCAGATCGCGGCGATCCCACAGGATTGCGGCGAGACCGGACCGGTGGGCTCCCTGCGGGTGGTGCCGCGCGGCCGTCTCGCGATGCACCGGTCAGGGGCGCATGGGGGCATGGGGGCGCCTCGCGGGTATCTTCGTCGCCGTGGCTGGAGCCAACCCCCTGTCCGTGATGCCATCGATGACCGACGACCTCGAGCGACTCGAGGCCGGCCTCGTCGACGCCGCCACCACCGAGGACCCGACGCTCACCGAGATCGCCACCCACCTGATCACAGCCGGTGGCAAGCGGGTGCGCCCCGGGTTCACCATCGCGGCAGCGGCGACAGCCCTGACCGACGACTCCCCCGCCAGTGACGAAGCACTCACAGGCGGCATAGCGGTCGAGCTCGTGCATCTTGGTTCGCTCTACCACGACGACGTCATGGACGAGGCCGAGGTCCGTCGCACTGTCGACAGCGTCAATGCCAGATGGGGAAACCTGCGGGCGATCCTCGCCGGCGACTTCCTGTTGGCGCGGGCCTCGGAGCTGGCAGCATCGCTGGGGGTCGAGGTGGCGAGCCTGCTGGCCAACACGATCAGCCGCCTGTGTGCCGGTCAGCTGCTCGAGTTGCAGCACGCTTTCGATGTGGACCGCTCCGAGGACGTCTACCTCCGGTCGATCGACGGCAAGACCGCCTCGTTGCTCGCCTCGAGCTGTCGGATAGGCGGGATCGTCGCGGGTCTGCCTCGTGAGCAGATCGAGGCCCTGACCACGTTCGGACACAGCTACGGCATGGCGTTCCAGATCGTCGACGACGTGCTCGACCTGGTGGCTTCCGAGGCGGAGATGGGCAAGCCCGTCGGTCACGACATCGAGGAGGGTGTCTACACCCTCCCGGTCCTCTACGCGCTCGCCGGCAGCAACGGCGCTGAGCTGCGGTCGCTGCTCGGCGACAAGGTCGACCCCGATCAGCGCGACCGGGCCGCCGGGATCGTCCCGCGGCGGCGACGGGATCGGCAGGGCGATCGAGCGAGCGGACGGGTTCGCCGCCGAGGGCCGCGCGGCACTGGCGACGCTTCCTCCCAGCCCGGGGGTGACGGGACTCTCCGCGGCGGCCGACTACCTGCTCGCCAGCGTCGAAGCTGCCGCCACGGTCTGATCGGCCGGGGTCACACCGGGCGTGTGCTCACGCTGACGTCATGATGGTGCAGCTCGACGCCGGTCGTGGCCTCGTGCACCCTGAGCTCACCTGGAGCCGGGCTCACAACCGTGGCTGTTGGCCTCGGTTCCGAGAATCCGTGATCCACCCTGGACTTGCGAGGTTCGGAGTGCTTAATATCTTTCCTGTGATCGTGTGCCACTGTCACGGGGTCAGCGACCGGAGGATCCGCACCGAAGCGCGCCTCGGTGCGGGCTGCCCTGACGAGCTGGCATCACGTTGTGGGGCCGGCGACGACTGCGGAGGCTGCATGCCGTTCTTCGAGGACCTCATCCTCGACATGTCCGCCGGAGACGGCACCCCGGTCCGCCTCGCCTCCTGAGGCTCGTGAGGCTCCTGAGGCATCCTTACACTCCATCACGGCCCTACATGACGGCCGTGGTTGCAACCTGACCGTCGCGTGCTTCGGCCCTCCTCACAACTCATATCAGGCGCCGCATCCCAGCCATCCGCGTCGTAACCTTGTCGATCGAGCGAGCGCGCCGGTCGACTGTGGACGAACCGGTCGAGCTGAACGAACCAGGAGCGAAGCCATGCAGGGTGACCCCGAGATCATCGAGCTGCTTGAACGAGGCTGCTGACCGCCGAGCTGACCGCCATCAACCAGTACTTCATCCACGCCAAGATGTGCGAGAACTGGGGCTTCGAGCGCCTCGCCGCACAAGTTCCACGAAGAGTCGATCGACGAGATGAAGGACGCCGACGAAGATCATCGAGCGGATCCTCTACCTCGAAGGCGTCCCGAACCTCCAGCGACTACAGCACCGTGATCGGTCGGTGAGACCGTGCCCGAGCAGCTCGAGCTGGACCGCCAGACCGAGGTCGCAGCCGTCGAGCGCTACAACCGGGGCATCGAACTCGCTGTGAGCCAACGGGCGACAACGGCACACGCGAACTGCTCGAGGACCGCCTCACCGACGAGGAGTCCCACCTCGACTGGATCGAGACGCAGCTCAGCGTGATCGACGACATCGGCGTGCAGAACTACCTGGCGGAGCAGCTGCACAGCGACGACTGACCCCGGTCGCACCTCCCCGTCCGACCGGGGGACCGCACCGGCGGACTACTGCGCCGGGAACCAGGCGGCGCGGTCACCGACCCAACGGACCCGCACCAGATCACCCCTGGCAGCGACCGGCATCGACGCACGGCGTATGTGCAGCTCGATGTCGTCGGCGCGCACGACGTAGGTCGTGTCGTGTCCGACGAACTCGACCAGCTCGACCCGGGCCGACATGCCGTCGCCCTGATCGTGAGAGCCTCGGGCGGGTCCCTCGATGTCGGGAACCAACTCGAGCTCCTCGGGGCGGATCAGCAGGTCCACCGGCCCGTCCGCGCTCTCGTGGAGCTGTACGGGACCCAGCGGGGTGACGGCTCCTGTCCCCGCTGCCTCGGCCGCCACGAAGTTCGCGTCGCCGACGAAGCCGGCCAGCCAGCGCGTGGCAGGGCGCTGGTACAGGACCTCGGGCGGGCCCAGCTGCACCACCGACCCCGTCTGCGATCACCGCTACCCGATCCCCCAGGACGAAGGCCTCGTCCTGGTCGTGGGTCACGAAGATCGTCGTGATCCCGAGCTCGACCAGCAGCTGGTGGATCTCGGTTCGCACCTGTGAGCGCAGCGAGGCGTCCAGGTTCGAGAACGGCTCGTCCAGCAACAGAACCGACGGCCGTGGCGCGATCGCGCGAGCGAGCGCCACGCACGCTGCTGCTGGCCGCCGGAGAGCGTCGCGGGCATGCGGTCGCCCATGCTGGACAGCCCGACAAGTTCGAGTGCCTCGTCGATGCGAGGAGATCTGCGCCTCTCCTGACGGGGCAGGCCGAAACCCACGTTGCGAGAGACCGACAGGTGGGGGAAAAGCGCCCAGTCCTGGAACACCATCCCCACCCGGCGACGCTCGGGCGGCACCATCGTCGACGGCCCGGTCAGCGTCCGGCCTCCTACTGACACCGTGCCGTCGTCGGGTCGGTCCAGACCCGCGATGATCCGCAACAACGTCGTCTTGCCACATCCGCTGGGGCCCAGCAGCGCCAGGGTAGCCCCGGCGTCGACGTCCACATCCACCCCTTGCAGGACATTGGTCGAGCCGTCGAAGGACTTCGAGACTCCGAGCACCCTCACATCGGCGGTGACCGACGTCCGAGCGCCAGGAAGGGGCTCAGCCACTGCCGATTCCGTCATCGATCGCGTCGCTCGCTGCGCCCGCCGCCGGTTCCGTCACGTCGGGCAGCTCGGACAGGTCCTGCTCCGGTCGCAGGGTCGGGAACAGCACTATGTCGCGGATGGTGTGGGTATCGGTGAGCAGCTGAGCGAGACGGTCCATTCCGATGCCCAGCCCGACCGTGGGCGGAAGGCCGTAGTCGAGCGACCTGAGGTAGTCGTGGTCCACGGCCATCGCTTCGTCGTCACCGGCCGCCTTCTGGGCGGCCTGGTCCATGAAGCGTCTGCGCTGCTCGATCGGGTCGGTCAGCTCGGTGAAGCCGTTGCAGAGCTCCCTGCCGACGACGATCGCCTCGAAACGCTCGGTCAGACCAGCACGTCAGCGGTGCTCACGCGCCAACGGTGAGACCTCGGTCGGGTAGTCGATCACGAAGGTCGGATCCCACAGCGTGTGCTCGGTGGTCTTCTCGTAGAGCTCCAGGAGGAGCTTGCCAGGCCCGTACGAGTCCTTGAACGGCACTTCGTGACGGTCGCACAGCTCCCGAAGGCGCGACACCGGTGTGTCCATGTCGACGGCCTCACCGATCTGTTCGGAGGTGAGCTCTGCCATGGTCGCTCGCCGCCACGGGGTGGAGAGGTCGACGTCGCGGCCGTCGAACGTGACGGTGGTGGATCCGCAGATCTGGCTCGCCAGGTGGGACACGAGCTGCTCGACCAGCTCCATGTGCACGTGGTAGTCGCCGTACGCCTCGTAGGCCTCGAGCATGGTGAACTCGGGATTGTGCCGGTTGCGAAGTGCCCTCGTTGCGGAAGACACGGGCGATCTCGAAGACCTTCTCGAATCCGCCCACGACCAGCCGCTTCAGGTACAGCTCGGGCGCGATCCGCAGGAACATCTGCTGGTCCGAGCGCGTTGTGGTGCGTGCTGAACGGTCGCGCGAGTGCTCCGCCGGGGATGGGGTGGAGCATCGGGGTCTCGACCTCGAGGAAGCCCCGCTGTCCTCCATGAAGCCGTCGACTGAGCGACATGATCGCGCGATCGCTGCTGGAAGCGCCAACCGTGCTTCGTCGGTGACCCACAGGTCGACGTAGCGCTGGCGGTAGCGAGTGTCAGGATCTGTGATCCCGTGCCACTTGTCGGGGAACGAACGGCGTGTCGGGTGCCAGCAACGCCCACGAGTCGACCCTCACCGAGAGCTCTCCACGTCGGGTCGTCATCACCTGGCCGCGCGACGCCGATCCAGTCGCCCAGGTTCAGCTCACAGAACTGCTCGAAGTCGGGTGTCGACGCCGACGGGGCGAACAGCTGGATCCGGCCGCTCGGAGTCGGCGAGCGTCCCGAATGCCAGCTTCCCCTGGACCCGGCGCAGCATCAGCCGTCCCGCCACCGCTGCCACATGGTCCGTCTCCACCCCGGGCTCGAGCATCTCGAAACGAGTTGCCAGCTCGTCGGCGGTGTCGGTTACGTCGTAGGTGTAGGGCTGGTCGAACCACCGTTCGCGGGCGACGTCGGGTGAGATCTGAGGATCGTCGCTCACGGCTGGTTCTTCTCCCAGATCAGGCGGAGGCCGTGCAGCGTCAGCCAGGGCTCCTCGTGTTCGATCGACTCTGCGATCGGGGCGATGAGTGACGCCAGCCCTCCCGTCGAGATGATGGTCGCTTCACCCACGACGTCCTCGATGCGATCGCACATGCCGTCGACCATGGCCGAGTAGCCATAGACCGCACCCGACTGGACCGACTCCATCGTCGTCTTGCCGATCACGCTGCGCGGCTCGCTCAGCTCCACCCGACGCAGGGCCGCAGCTCGGCCGAACGAGCGCGTCCATGGAGATCTCGATACCGGGGAAGATGGCTCCACCGAGGTACTCGCCCTTGTCGGAGATCACGTCGAAGGTCGTCGCGGTCCCGAAGTCGACGACGATCGTCGGTCCGCCGTACAGGTCGTACGCACCGACCGCGTTGGCGATCCGGTCGGCCCCGACCTCACGTGGGTTGTCGTAGAGCACCGGCATACCCGTCTTCACGCCGAGTACCCAGGATCACCGGTTCGTCATGGAGGTACCTCTCGCACATCTGACGCAGCTCATAGGTGATCGAGGGAACACCGGACGAGACCGCCACACCCTGGATGTCCTTGCTCAGATCCAGGCCCCGGGTAGCCAGGAGGTGACGGATGAACAGGGCCAGTTCGTCGCTGGTGCGCTCGGAACGGGTGGCCATGCGCCAATGGTCGACCAGATCGCTACCTGGATCGGCCAGGTCGTAGAGACCCACGACCGTCTGGGTGTTGCCGACGTCGATCACCAGCAGCACGGTGCCTCCTCGGGCGATGGTCCTGGAGGTGGCCCCCCGGGTCGGTGGAGCTCTCTTCGGACGAGACGAACATGATGCTCGCCCGAGCAGCGGTTGCGCACGTCAGATCCGCTCAGTTCAGGTCCAACCCCAGGTCGAGCACCGGAGCGGAGTTGGTGATCGCTCCCACCGAGATCATGTCGACCCCTGTCCCGGAGTACTCACCGATCGTGGTCAGGGTGACGCCGCCCGAGACCTCCAACAACGTGCGCCGGGCCGATCCGCCCTGACGTTCCCTCGCGGCCACACAAGTGCGGACGGTACCAGGATCCATGTTGTCCAACAGGATCGAGTCCGCCCCCACCTCCAGCGCCTCGATGCACTGATCGACCGTGTCGCACTCGACGTGCACCGTGCGCCCCGGCCAACGGTCCCGGGCGGTGCATACGGCGTCGGTGATCGACACCCCTCCGAGGTGGTTGTCCTTGATCAGCATCCAGTCGGAGAGGTTTCCCCGGTGGTTGCGACCACCTCCTGCACGAACTGCGGCCTTCGCGAGCGCCCTCAGCCCCGGCACCGTCTTGCGGGTGTCCCACACACGGGCCTGTCCCCCGGCCGCCGCCGCAGCGACGTACGCAGCCGTGAGTGTCGCGATCCCCGACAGGTGACCCAGGAAGTTCAGCGCCGTCCGCTCGCCGGTCAGGATCGGTCTGAACGGACCGCGCACCATTCCGAATATCTCGCCGGGTGCCAGCTCGGCACCCTCGGGCACCGACCACGACACCTCTACTCTCGGATCAAGCTGAGCAAACGTCTCGACCGCGCACGCGGTACCGGCGAGCCGACCGCCGACGCGCGCTGCGAAACGCGCTTCGCCGTCGACCGTCGGGACGAGCGTTGCGGTGAGATCGCCCAGCGGAGTCAGGTCCTCGGCGAGCGCGCGGGTGACAGCGTCGCGCACCGCGCCCGCGGGGGGATGGACCCAGTTGTGTTCGAAGGAGCTCACCGGTGGAAGTGTTGCACGACGAGGCGACGAGCCTGTTCGGGATCGGTGGCCGGGTGATCGATCCGCGTGTGGGTGCCCCGGCTCTCGGTCCGGGCGCTGGCCGCTGAGACGAGTACCGAGGCGATCGTCGCGAGGTTCCGCAGCTCCGCAGCATCGACACCGGAACGACCGTCGACCGCTGCGAGCGTGGCGGCCGCCACCCCTGCCGCATTGATCAGGCTGCGCTCGTCGCGGAGAACCCCTGCATCGACCGACATCGTCTGCTGCAGCCGGGCCCTGAGATCTGCCAGGTCGTCTCCTTCCGCTGCTCGGAGCAACCCGTCGGTAGGATCGGGCGACGGGACCGAAACCGGAAGGGCGACACCGCCTATGACCAGGTCGTCGCCGTCCATCACGTCGCGGTCGCCGACGGCCTCGCGTCCGATTCCGGCGACGGACCGCATCGCGCCACTCGCCGAGCACCCCCGCACCCCGGAGGCGATGGCCTCGACCGCCCGCGGCCCGAAGACCATGCCTTCGAGAAGCGAGTTCGAGGCGAGCCGGTTGGCGCCGTGCACCCCGGTGCAGCTCGTCTCGCCAGCTGCCCACAGGCCCGGCATCGACGTCGCACCGACGAGGTCGGTCACGATCCCCCCGCACTGGTGATGGGCGGCGGGCGCCACGGGCAACCAGTCGGTCCGGGGATCGAGCCCTACATCGACTAGGTCGGCATGGATCGTCGGGAACCGCCGGTCGAAGTGGTCGAGGCCCGTGGCATCGAGCCAGACGTGCTCGGACCCGTGGGTCATCATCGCTGCGAGGATCGCCCGCGACACGACGTCACGGGGCAACAGCTCGTCGACGAAACGCTCGCCGGTCGAGTCACGCAGCAGTGCGCCGTGACCCCGCAAAGCCTCCGACAGCAAGGGCCGCGGCATGCCCTGGTGATGCAGCGCGGTCGGGTGGAACTGGAAGAACTCCAGGTCCGCGACGGCCACCCCGGCGCGTAGTGCCATCGCGACCCCGTCGCCCGTCGCGACCGTGGGGTTCGTAGTGATGGCGAAGAGCTGACCGGCACCGCCCGTCGCCAACAGGACGTGTCTGGCCCTCACGGCATGGACCTCACCGGACGCCCCCAACGCCCGGACGCCACAGCAGCGCCCGTCATCGGAGAGGAGATCGAGGGCGAAGGTGTGCTCGAGCAGCACGGCGGCCGTACTGCGCACCGCTGCGACCAGAGCTCGTTCGATCTCGGCCCCGGTCGCCGCCCCACCGGCGTGAACGACACGCGGGACCGAATGCCCGCCCTCGCGGGCGAGCTCCAGGTTGCCCCGCTCGTCACGGTCGAACTCGGCGCCCATCGCTATCAGCTCCTCGACGCGACGCGGCCCCTCGTCGACCAGCACCCTCACGGCATCCACGTCACACAGGCCCGCACCAGCGGCGAGGGTGTCCGCGAGATGGAGGTCGATCTCCTCCGGGTCGCCGCTCAGCGCGGCCGCCACTCCGCCCTGCGCCCAACGGGTGGTTGCCAGGTCCAGGCCGCCCTTGGTCAGCACACCTGTACGCAGTCCGTGCCGACCGGCGGCGCGCACCGCCGCGGGACAACCCGGCGACCCCGGATCCCAGGACCAGCAGATCGAGCTCGGCGAGGTCCGCCGTCGTGTCCCCCGCCGAAGAGGCCCCGCTCATCCTGGAGCCGCCTCGGACCTGCCGGTCGACTCGCCCACCGCGAGGTTGTCGATCAACCGTGCCCTGCCGAACCTGACGGCACCGAACAGCCTGGAGCGTTCGTCGGCCCGCCCCAGCGGCACGAGTGTGTCGGGATCGGCGACCTCGACGTAGTCGAGCTCGCCCAGCGGTGCTGCGTCGATCTCGGCTGCCATCAGCGAACGCAGAGCGTCTGCATCCTCGAGCCCGTCGCGCACCGCTGCCGCGCCGAGAGCGAGCGATCTGTACAGCACCGGCGCGACCAGGCGCTCGTCATCGCTCAGGTAGGCGTTGCGCGACGACATGGCGAGCCCATCGGGCTCACGGACGACCGGGCAAGCGACCACATCGACAGGGAACGAGAGGTCCTGCACCATGCGTCGCACGATCGCCAGCTGCTGGTAGTCCTTCTCACCGAAGTAGGCGCGACACGGCCCGACGATGTTGAACAACTTGGCCACGACCGTGCACACCCCGCCGAAGTGCGTACGCCGCGATGCACCCTCCATGACCGACGACAGCGCCGGGACAGCGACCCCGGCGAGCACGTGGTCGCGACCGTCTGGGTACATCTCCTCCTCGGAGGGCAGGAACAGGGTGTGCACCCCCGCCGAAGTTGCTCTGAGCGCGTCCACCGTCGGGGTCGCGCGGGTAGGTGGTCAGGTCCTCGTCGGGAGCGAACTGCAATGGATTGACGAAGATGGTCATGGCGACGTGGTCACAGGATCCTGCTGCTGCGCGGGCCAGGGACACGTGACCGTCGTGCAGGTGACCCATGGTGGGCACGAGCCCCACCGTGGCGCCGTCGGAACGCACTGCGTCCAGCCGTGAGCGCAGCTCGCCGATCGTCACGACCCGGTCCATCGGCGGCATGCTAGGACCCGTCGTCAGCGAGTTCGGCCGGCAGCTCGGTTCCGACCAGCCGGGCCGCCTGGGCTGCCATGGCCAGGTAGGCCGGATGCTCGGACCGGTCGATCACTTCCAGGTGTCGGCGAACCGTGGACCAGTCACCGCGGGCGACCGGGCCGGTGAGCGCAGCGGGCGGACCGAGCTCGGCCACGTTGGCGAGCGATCCGCCGGCGAGAGCCAGATAGGCCTCGAGCGGCACACCCACCTGTGCAGCCACCCTCTCGACCTGGCCCATCAACGCCACCAGGTGGTTGGACGCGATCGCAGCAGCGGCGTGGTAGGAACCACGCAACTCGTCGGGCACCTCTACCGCGGTTCCTTCGAGAGCCTCCACGACCTTCAGCGCCGCAGGATCGCCCGCCACCCCGAACCACGCTCCGCGCAGCCGGAGAGCCCCCTTCGGACCGTCGGGGAGGGAGACGAGGGGATGGACCGAAGCCCTGCGTGGATGCGGGTGCAACACGTCCAGGCCCAACGACCCCGAGCAGTGGACGACCAGCGTGGCGGGGTGCACCGGCCACGACGCCACCAGTTCCGGGACCGCTGCGTCGGGAACGCAGCACAGGACCATGTCGACACCCGCGCCCGGATCCAGATGGGTGTGTCGCACCAGGTCGACGCTCCAGCCCCGCGACTCGAGGGCACCGGAGAACGACGACCCGGCCCGACCCGAGCCGACCACGCGCAGACGCGATGCACTTGCGCTCACGGGCGACCGGTCACAGCAAATCGACCTGCACGACCGCGCCGTCCGACAGCTGCAGGTCGCGGGCTGTCACCAGCTCGGGCGCCAGGTCGTGCAGCGGTGCCAGCACGAACCGACGCTGCTTCCAACGTGGGTGGGGGATCGTCAATCGCTCATCGTCCATCGTCACGCCGTCCATCCAGATGATGTCGATGTCCAGGGTGCGGGGACCCCAGCGGACATCACGCTTGCGTTCGGCTGACGATTCGATGCGGTGACACACCCCGAGCAACTGGAACGGGGTCAGCTCGGTGTCCATCTCGACCACCAGGTTGAGGAAGTTGTCCTGTGCCGGACCACCCACGGGAGCCGTCTCGTACACCGGCGACACGGCCACGACGTCCGGCAGCGACTCGACGGCTTCGCGCAGCAGCGCTCTGCGGTCGCCGAGGTTGGACCCCAACGACAGGAACGTCCGCGTGCTCATCGGGTACGGCTCATCGGTCCCGGCCGCAGGTGACGACGACCCCCGAGCTGTCGAGCAGTTGTGGGATCGGTGGGCGCAGCTTCCTCACCGCGACCCGGACCGCTGCGATCCTGCCGTCGAGTCCGAGCACTGCTTCCGCGACCTCGACCGCCAGCCGTTCGAGGAGCTGAGGCCGCAGGTCCGCGACCGTCGACTCGACGAGACCGCAGACTGCCCCGTAGTCGACGGTGTCGGCCAGATCGTCGCTGCTGGCCGACACGAACATGTCGACGTAAAGGTCGAGGTCGAACTCCAGGGGCTGGGCCCGGGTGCGCTCCTCGGGCAGGACGCCCACGACGCCTGCCATCCGGAGGCCGCGCAGCTCGATGCGGTCGGCGTCGGCGCCCGGGACGATGGCCACTGCTGTTGTCAGGCCTCTTCGGCCAGCCGGGCGGCCTCGGTCACGAGCTGTCGACCGTCGGCGCCGATCTGCCTCCCGGTGATGTGCTCGATGAGGGCGATCGCCTTGGGGGGCTCTGGAACCATCGCGTTCCAGACCAGGTAACCGGCCAGGAATCCCACCAACCGCTCGGAGAGCTCGTCCTGGTGCAGGATCAGACGCTGCCGTTCCGTGAGCAACCGCCGCAGCTCGGTGTAGGACTGACGGAGGAACTTCGGGATGTCCTCACCGGCCGGGAATGGCCAGTGGCGCCAGCGCACGCCGAGCTCGTCGTAGCTGTGCAGGTTGTTGGGCGCGCTGGAGAGCGACACGACGAGGTCGAATCCCTGCTCCCGGATCCAGATGATCTCCTCTTGGCGACGCACCTTGCGGTGGTTCTGTCCGAACCCGCCGGGACGCTCGCAGATGGCGAGCTGATCCTTGATTATCCAACTGAAGTGACGGGGTTCGATGCCCTGTGCCCATTTGCCCTTGGCGGCCAACTCCACTCACCTCCCAGATCGCGCGACGCCGGCGGACGATCGTAGAGGATGTCGGGCGCCGTCGGTGCCGACATCGACCGACCGACCCGGGTCGGCGGGGGATCCGTGTTCGCGGAACCCGCCGGCGACGATCACCGCAGCCTGGACCGTAGCCAGGACGTCATGAGCACGAACCATCGCCGCACCTTGCTGCATCGCCCATGTCGCGGTCGCCAGCGAGCCGTCGATCCGCTCCGACACCGGCACCGGCACCGGCACCGGCACCGGCACGATCGCAGAGGATCCGGTGGGTGCACGCCTGGGCTCGGTGTTCATGTGCAGGTCGGACCGTGCGAGCAGCTCGCCGGTGAACCGCTTGCGGCTGGTCCCCACAAGCACGGGGAACCCCTCGCCCACCAGCACATCGAGGTGGGCCAGCAACTCCAGGTTGTGCGACGTCGTCTTGCCGAACCCGATCCCCGGGTCGACCCAGACCTCCTCCACACCGGCGTCGACAGCCGCTTCAGCTCGCTCCACCAGAAACGCCCGCACGTCGTCCACCACGTCGTCGTAGACAGGGTTCGCCTGCATCGTGCGCGGGTCACCTGACATGTGCATGGCGACCCACCCGACGCCGAGCTCAGCCGCCGTCGGCCACAGCGACGCACTCACGTCGTTGATCAACGTGGCTCCTGCCGCCACTGCAGCGCCGGCGGTCAGGGCGTTGCGCGTGTCGATGGAGAGCCTGGCCCCACGTTCGGACACGACCGGCGACAGCGCCTCGATCACCGGAATGACACGGCTGAGCTCGTCGGCGACGTCGACCGGGTCAGCACCGGGCCGTGTCGATTCACCCCCGACGTCGATCACCACAGCACCCTGGTCGAGCATCTCGACCGCGTGTTCCACGGCTCGCCCCGGATCCTGGAACCGTCCCCCGTCCGAGAACGAGTCTGGTGTGATGTTGAGCACACCCATCACCGCAGGTGCGCTGCTTGGCTGGTTCGAGGACATCGACTCAGCGGCGGTTCTCGATGAAGCGCATCGCCTCGGCCCGTGCCGCCGAGTCCGTACGGAACACCCCGCGTACCGCCGAGGTGACCGTCGATGCTCCGGTCTTGCGGATCCCGCGCATCGCCATGCACATGTGCTCCGCCTCGATGACGACCAGGACACCGCGGGGATCCAAGCTGGCTTCGATCGCGTCGGCGATCTGGGTCGTCAGACGCTCCTGGACCTGCGGGCGTCGGGCGTACCCGTCGACGAGGCGGGCGATCTTGGACAGTCCTGTCACCCGACCGTCCATGTTGGGGATGTACGCGACATGAGCTGACCCGAAGAACGGCACCAGGTGGTGTTCGCACATGGAGAACATGGAGATGTCGCGGACCATGATCACCTCGTCGTGACCGGCGTCGAAGGTGACCTTCAGATGCCGCGCGGCGTCCTCGTGCAGACCCGAACAGGTCTCTGCGTACATCCTGGCGACCCGAGCAGGGGTGTCCGCGAGGCCCTCACGTTCTGGATCCTCACCGATCGCCGCGAGGATCTCCCTGACAGCACGTTCGATCCTGGGCTGGTCGACCTGGGGTGACAGGTCGGGTGCGAGCGGCAGCGAGTCCGGTGTGTTCAGGTCGTTCGAACGAGGCCGTGGGGCGTGGTCGTCGTTGCTCAGCTCGTGAGCGTCTCTGGTCTGCGACATCTGGTCCACCTTCGGGGCGGGTCGGGTGTGGAGAATCGAGGGGAGTCGGGAGAGGTCAGATCAGGCTACAGAGCGCCCCGTTACGTTGCGGACGAGGAGGTCCGCACACGGCTTGGGTGCCGCGGCGCCGGCCGCGCGAGGCTCTCGCCGTGAACCACGACTTCCGCGGACCGTTCAGCGACGGACCACCCGCATCGGCGCTCATCGTCGACGAACCGCCTCTCGCGGGATTCCGCATGGCCGACGTGAGGCGGATGATCACCGCGGCTGCCGTTCTCTCGTGGTCGGTGCTCGCTGCGCTCGGGCGGAGGGTTCTGCGCAGACAGGACAGCTCGATCGTCGAGGCAGCCTGCAACGGCCTGGTCGACGGGTTCATCCGTCTGGGTCCGACGTTCGTCAAGGGCGGACAGATCATCGCCAGCTCCGGCAGCATGTTCCCCCCTGTGCTGGCCGATGCAGCTCGCAGATGCCTTGACGAGGTGCCGGCGTTCCCGGTCGAATCCGTCCGCGAGACGATCGCCGGCGACCTGGGTGCACCGGTGGAGCAGATCTTCGCGTCGTTCGACGACGAGCCGCTCTCCGCCGCATCGATCGGCCAGGTGCACGCCTGCACACTCCGCGATGGCCGCTGCGGTGTGGTCAAGGTGCAGCGTCCCGACATCCGCGATCAGATGGCTACCGACCTGCGCAACATGTACCGGATCGCCGGGCTGATCGAACGCACCCCGTGGGGCCGCACCTCGGGTGCCCGCGGGATCATCCGCGACCTGCACGCGGTCACGTTCCGGGAGCTGAACCCTGCACTCGAGGCATACCAGCAGGACCTGTTCCGCTCGAACATCTGGGCGTTCGGAGACAACAGCCGCGTGACTGCGCCCGAGGTCTACTGGGACCACTGCGGCCCGCGCATCATCTGCATGGAACGCGTCAGCGGGATCGCCATGGACCGCTTCGACGACCTCGCCGCTCGGGGTGTCGACGGGCAGTCGGTGCTGCGCAGGGGGGCCAAGGTCTGGGCCGAGTCGGCGATGGTGCACGGACCGTTCCACGGCGACATGCACGCCGGCAACATCTGGGTCCTCGACGACGGCCGCGGCTGCTACCTGGACTTCGGGATCATGGGAGAGCTGTCACCCGAGTGGCGCGACGTCCTCAAGGACCTCTTCTACACGTGCGCTTTCGACCAGGACTTCACCCGGGTCGCGAAGGCGTACAGGGCAGTGGGCGCGATCCCTGCCGACATGGGCACCGACGAGGAGCTCGGGATGTTCCTCAACATGGTCCTCGCCCCGATGCTCAACGACGGATTCGCCAGCATCGACATCGCCGTGCTCGTCGCTCAGTCCCTGGAGATGCTCAAGACGTACCGGGCTTCCGTACCCCAGGAGCTGGCGCTGATCGCCAAGCAGCTCCTCTACATAGACCGCTTCACCAAGTTCCTGGCACCCGAGTACTCGATCACCACTGATCCGTACATCATGAAGAACGTCTTCCCTGAGCAGGCCCGGGCGAAGGCGGAGGAGCTCGGTGTGGTGCTCGATGACACGGATCCGGCCTTCGAGCTGGGCGTCGGCACGAGGGCCGTCGACTGATCCCGCCCTCCTAGTCGCAGTCGGGCTCGTAGACGGCCAGGTAGCGCAGGTTCCGGAACCGCTCCGAGGCATCCAACCCGTAGCCGACGACGAAGTCGCCCGGGATGGTGAATCCGACGTAGCGCACGCCGAGCCCATCGAGGTCGGCCGATTCGCGTGCCAGGAGCGTGCACACCTCGAGACTCGCCGGGCCCCGGGCCTCGAGGCTCCGACGCAGGTACCGCAGCGTCAGTCCGGTGTCGACGATGTCCTCGACGAGGATCACGTCGCGATCGTTCAGATCGACGTCGAGGTCCTTGACGAGTCGCACCACGCCGGAGGTCCGCGTCGAGGAGCCGTAGGACGACACGGCGATGAAGTCGATCTCGACCGGCAGGTCGATGGCGAATGCCAGATCGGTCAGGAATGCGTAGGCACCGCGGAGGACGCACACGAGCAGCGGGCGCTTGCCGGCGTAGTCGGTGGTGATCTCGTCGCCGATCTCACGGATCCGTGCCGTGAGCTGCTCCTCGGTCAGCAGCACCCGAGAGAGCTCGAGCTCAGATGCCAGGTTTGGTTGGTCCGATCCCGCGCGGTCGTCACTCATCGTCAGATGACGTTAGCCCCGGGCTCTCCGTCGACCCACTCCGATCGGGATCGGGCGGAACCAGCGTGAGGCGACCGGCGCTACGGGTGACCCTCCAACCGCCGACCACGTCGCACGACCGCGACTCGCCGGACGCGACCCGAAGGACCCTGCCGATCGCCTCCCGGCCGGGCGGGTAGGCCATAGCTGTGCATTCCATCCACCATGCCCGGAAGGCCGCCGATGCCACCGCTGGCGGTGCCGCCGACAGGGCCTCGGCGGCCGTCGGATCCAGTTCGGCCGCCGCTTCTGCGATCAGCTCGGCGTCCTCTCCCGCCAGATCCGCCAGGCGGCACAGCAAGGGGACGACGTCGCGGCCAGCAACGTCGTCGAGCAGCGGTAGGACCTCGCGGCGCACACGGTTGCGGGTGAACCTCGGCGAGGTGTTGGTCGGGTCCACCAGCGGATCCACTCCCAGGTGCTCACACAGGGCGACGGTCTCGGCGCGGCGTAGGTCCAGCAGCGGGTGGGTCGCTCGATCCATCGCTGCGAGGCCCGAAGGGCCTGTGCCGCGCAGGATGCGCAGGAGAACGGTCTCGGCCAGGTCGTCGGCGGTGTGGCCGTAGAGAGCATCGTCGGGGAGAACTCCCCGACGAGCCTCCCGTGCACGCGCCTCGAGGTTCGGCCCCTCGGAGACCACGACGCGAGCCGAGCTCGCTCGGGCCCCCCACCGGGTAGCGATGGTGGCGACGACCTCGCCGTCGGTGCAGCTGGCCTCCCGTAGACCGTGATCGACGTGGAACGCGGTGACATCGAGCGACGAGGCGACAGCCAGGGCGAGGAGCGCGGTCGAGTCGGCGCCCCCGGACACCGCGCACGTGACAGTCGAGCCCGGCGGAGGGAAGTGGCAGCGGGCCAGCAGGCGCTGCATCACCGGATCGTCGGCACTCGGCCGGAGGGTACGAGCGGGGTTCACCTGCTGCTGGACGAGGTGGCCGCGTGGATGCGCCGGCGGCTCACCGGTGCGTTCATGCCACCTCGCTCATGCGTCGCAGCCATACAGCCGGGTCGCGGATCTCGTGCAGCGTCGGCAGGTTCGCCGGACGCTCGAACGCGCGGTTCAACAACGAGGGCCCACCGGCGGCCTCGACCTGTGCGATGAACTTCTCGCCCTGTTCGTACTGGGCGAGCTTGGCTTCGAGCCCGATGACGCGTTGCAACAGACGAGTCGCCAGGTTCATCTCCTTGCGCCTCGACCGAAGGACCCGAGCGAAGCGGTCGGCGCTCGGAACCTGGTCGACTGCTGCCCGGTCCATGGTGACGTCCCCGTGCCCCTCGAGCAGACTCATCAGCCCTCCGACGCGGTCCATGGCGTCGCGCTGTTCGGGACTGGCGAACAGCGCCACGACGCCGCCGTCCTCGAGAGGGTTCGTCCAGGTACGGGCAGCATCTGCCAGTCGACCAACCGCGGTGAAGATCCTCGTCGGGTCGGGCTCAGCCGCGCCCATGAGCTCCTCGACCAGCCCCAGGAAGTAGGGGCGGAGCCACGGAACACCTGTGAACTGCGTGCGGTGGGTCACCTCGTGAAGTGCCACCCAGAGTCTGAACTCCCGGGGAGGAAAGCCGTGACGTTTCTCGAGCGAGAGGATGTTCGGCCCAACGTAGTAGACGAGATCCTGCTCCTCGGGGTCCTCATCCTCCAGCACCAGCAGGTCGTACTGGCCGAGGACCCTTGTGGACATCCAGCCCAGCAGCCCCCCCAGCTCCACCGCGGCGATTCGCCCCGACAACATGCTGGCCGGCCCACCGGATAGCTCCTCCAGCCTGCCCAGCACGGGGCGTAGCAGCCGCTGGTAGGACGCCAGGTTCGCACGGACCCAGGCGTTGCGATCCACGACCCTGGCCCGCGCGTCGCCCGCCGCGGAGGTGATGCCGGTCTCTGCCTCCACGTAGTGCTGTGCCCGGCTGGTCAGCTCTGCGAAGTCCCGGGTCATCCCCGCAGCGTGATACGACGAAGCGAACGGATCGCTCCCCGACAGCCGCGCTGCGACCTGTTCGGCCAACGCCCAGTCGACCGTGTCCCCCATGGTCCGGCGTCGCCCCCGTCGTCAGCTGTCGTTGCTGGGGTAGCGGGTCTTGGTGACCCTCAGCGCGTAGAGGCCGAGCACCGTCACGACGGCGAGCACCGCGCCGGCGGCGATGGGAACGGCGAGCCAGAAGTGCCAGACCTTGTCTGCGAACAACATGGTGGCGAGTGTAGGTCCGCTCATGTCGCCCGGCACAGCCGGGCCCGCACGCCGATCTGTCAATCAGCCTTGTGGGAGTGATCTCGGCTCTGTCCGGCGCCGTTGCTGTAGTAGTCCTGCCTGCGGATCCAAGTTCCGCAGCGCGGGCACTTGCTCGCGGCGCCAGCGCAAAGACCCCGACAGTGGCTGCACCCCGTTGTGCTGCTCATGGCCGTACCTCCGTTGTGGAACCTCCCGGCGACGGTGCCGGGACTGCTCCCCCTCCAGTGAACCGGTTCCGGACCCCGGACACAACGCGACCCACGAGAAGCACCGCGACGGTACGGTCGACACCATGTGCCGCAACATCACTCCCCTGCGAGGACTCGCCCCTCCCGCCACACGACAGGAGATCGAGGCTGCCGCCTTGCAGTACGTCCGCAAGGTGGGTGCGCTCTCGACGATCAGCGCCGCGAACGCTGCCGCCGTGGACGCCGCTGTTCAGGAGATCTCGGATGTGACCGAACGCCTGCTGGGCGACCTTCCCCAACGACGCCAACCGCCGAAGGTAGACCCTCCGCTGCGCCGACTGGCCCGAGCCGAGACCTGAAGCTCCGGGGCTCCGGTCAGGCTTCGGTCAAGCCGCGGCGACGAGCGACGAGCAACAACACGGTGCCGGCCAACAGCGACGCCGCGCCCAGGAGCAGGCCGGTCGTCGAGTTGGACCCGGTCAGCGCGAGCTTCGCCGGCGCGTCGGCTGCCACCACGTCGGCGTTGTCGACCGGGACTGTCGTCTCGGCGGCGACCTGTACGGGCGCGGTCGAGCTGGGCACCGGGAGCGTCGTCGAGGCGAGGACCTCAGGGACCGTGCTCGACGTCGGAGCAGCGGTGGTCGAGGTCGTCGCCGGGTTGCATCCGGGGTTGCCGAAGTGCTGGTAGGACGTGTCGACGTCGAACGGGAACAGCAGTGGTCCGTGCCAAGGCCCTGTCGGCGCTATCTGCTGTGGAGTCTCTCCGCTCAGCACGTCGAACTGGACGGGGTCACATCCCTTCTCGAAGGCGATCTCGGTGACACCGGCGCCGTCGATGGTGAAGGGAACGACTTCCACGAGCGTCTGGGGCCACTGCTCGCCGTTGCCCGGCATGGCATAGACGACAGCCTTGGCCTCGATCGGCGTGCACGGTGCCGCCGCTGCACGGACGATCAGGGTGAAGGCATCAGCATCGTTGCGCAGCGCGCGGGTCAGCCCCAGCGAACCTGGGCTGCAGGGGAGGTCCGACTCCGCAGGTGTCTGCTCGATCGTGATCGCACTGAGGGTCTGGGCGCCGGCGACCGTCGCAAGGGTCATGGGGACCGCCACGGCGGCGAGGAGCGCTGCGGCCAA
Organism: Microthrixaceae bacterium; assembly: GCA_037045265.1. Lineage (GTDB taxonomy): Bacteria > Actinomycetota > Acidimicrobiia > Acidimicrobiales > Microtrichaceae > JBAOHV01. Next base: position 236,010 of record JBAOHV010000004.1, read on the forward strand.
GCGCCGCCTGTGAATTGCAATCATCGGTGTTCCCTCCCGGAAGCCAGCGTCGCGACGCGCAGCCAGCGTCGAACGGTGCGACATGGTAGTACCCGCTTCGCACAACATTCGAAGCTGTGACCCCTTTCGGCCACATGGCACATCGGCACGGGGCTGAGGTTGGGAGGCCCTCACGCGGCGATACGCTGGGCTCGGAAGCGGATCCGACCCCCTGATGAGGTGACACTGCATGGAGCTCCCATTCCTGCTGAGCGCGATGCGCCGCTACATCTGGGTGGTCGTACTGGGTGCCTTGCTGGGAGCGCTCCCCGGGATCGCGTTGGCGATGACCGCGAGCGAGTACTACGAGTCCCGGGCCGTGTTGCTGATCGCTCCACCCACCGACGCTCGCTCGTTGGCCCCCGTAGCAGCCGATCCAGATCGGTATCTCGCTGGTGAGCTGAGCGTGCTCGAGTCGTACTCCGACCAGGTCGCCGAGCAGCTCGATGACGTATCAGCCGGGGAAGTGGGAGCGTCGGTCAGCTTCGAGCAGCAGCCCGACACCGACGTCGTCGTCGTGGTGGCTCGGGCCGACAGCGCCAGGGAGGCGCAGCAGATCGCCCAGACGTACACCGACGTGTACTTCGAGGGACTCCGAGCCCAGCTGGCGAGTGTCCGCGCTCCCGAACTGGCCGAACTCGAGGCCCAGATGGCGGAGGTCCAGACACAGCTGACAGACGTGGACGCACGGATCGAACAGGCTCTCGCCCCCTACAGGGACAGAACAGCCGTCCCCACGGTCGAACAGGTCGCACCCGCACTGGCATCCGAGAAGGAGCTCCTCGTCACCCGCTACAACGAGCTGAGCACCTCCCACAGCGAACTCGGCGCCGGCCTCCAGGCATCCAGTCGGGTGGTCCGTGACGCGACCCTGCCCACCGAGGCGAGTGCTTCCTCGGGCAAGGCACTGGTTCTGATCGGTTCGATCGTCGGAGCGTTCTTGGGGACCGTAATCGCCGTTGCCCTCGCCCGCTTCTCACGCAACGTGCTCGACACCGAGCAGGCCGAGGAGATCCTCGGTCAGCCCGTGGTCGGCGCCATGCCAGTTCGCCCCGAGATCGACGACGACCCGGCATCCATGCTCGCTGCTCCGGACCAGCGGGCAGCGGGCTTCCTGTCGACGCTCGCCGTCCGTGTCGAGGCAGCAGCAGGAGCTGACGATGCTCTGAGCGTGCTGGTGGCCAGCACAGGCCCGGGTGCGGGCGCGTCCACGCTTGCCGCCTCGTTGGCACGACAGATCGCAGCATCAGGTCCTCGGGTGCTGCTCGTAGATGCCGACCGACGACACCCCGAGATCGGCCTTCTCGCGACCCGGGGCTCACGCCGCCGTGACGGGCGCAACTTCGCCACACTCGCCCCCAACCTCCAGGTCTGCTCCCTGGGAGACCTGCTGCCGGGTACCAGTGAGCGCGACACGACCAGGATGTTCGATGCCACCGCCGTCATCTCCAAGGCGACCGCCGAGGCAGACGTCGTCATCTTCGACGGTGGAGCGCTGATGGATTCAGCCTCGACCGTGCAGCTCAGCCGAGCCTGCAGCCTGACCGTGCTTGCGCTGGCAGAACACCTGCCGGTGAAGCAACTCGTCATCGCCGCCGAGGAGCTGTCCAACAGGCGGGTCCTGCCGGTGTGGATGCCCGAGCCGCCGTCACGTCGGCGTCGCTCGAGCAAGCCCCGACCACCTGCACCCGTGGCCGTCAGGGAGACGCATTCATCGCCTCCCCCCGCCGCATGGTCGCCGCATGGCCGCGGCGACAGCGCGGGAGCCGCGCCCGAGGCCTCAGCTTCGCCCACCCAGGCCGGCTCGAAACGGTCCTGACCACACGCGATCCTGACCACACGCGATCCTGACCACACGCGATCCTGACCACACTGCAGACTTCAGCTGGCTGTTGCCATCCCTGAACGCGTCGCATCGTTCGACTGCACCGAGCTTTCGGCATCGGTGATAGCACTGCGGATGTGACCGGCGAGCACACGCACCGCCGGCTCGAGGACCATCGAGTCGTGGTCCCCGGGGACCTCGGTCACCTGGACCCGCCGACAGTAGGGACCCCAACCGTTGTCGAAGTAGACGAAGCGACGGTTGATGTCGATCTGGCGGTCAGGTCCGAACACATGAGCAGGCGTGAGACGCGGCCGGTACAAGGTCACGGTGCCCTCGTAGGGACGGACGTCGTATCGCTCCAGGGCACGGTAGAACGCCGCCTCGATCACCTCCGAGTGCAACGTCGTGTCAGGTCCGACAGCAGGCCCGGCTGCGCGGCGTCGACGCTCCTTCTCCCATGCGATGCGGTTCCGGGCCCACGACCTGACATACGAGGCACCCTCCTCGCGGATGTTGTCCAGCTGGATCTTGACCCTGTCCGAAACCCTCAGCGGTGGCTGGTCCGGCAGCGGGGTGTCGAGCAGGACCAGCAGTGACGTCTCCTCACCAGCCGCACGGAGTTGCTGTGCCATCTCGAAGGCGGCGATTCCACCACCGGAGAACCCGCCCAGCAGGTATGGCCCGTGGGGCTGCACGCTACGAAGCTCCTCCAGGTACTCCTGGGCCATCTCAACGAAGTCCTCGTGCGGCGGATCGTCGCCGAACAGACCGCGTGCCTGGATGCCGTAGAAGGGCCTGTCGGCACCGATCTGGTGTGCCAGGTGGCGCAGGTTCAACACGTTGCCGAACATGCCCGCAACCAGGAAGAACGGGGTCCGGTCGGATCCGTCACCAGGGTGCAGCGCCACGAGGTACCGGTACCGGGGCTTTGCCGCGACAATGGACGACTCGCTCGTGAGATCTCCGTCATCGCTCGGGAGGGCTTCCGAGATCAGCTCGGCGCACGCCTCGACCGTCGGGGCTTCGACGAGGACCGAGATCGGGAAGTCGACCGAGAAGGTCCGCTTGATCTGGGCGAAGAGGCGCACCGCTATCAGGCTGTGCCCTCCCAGGTCGAAGAAGTTGTCGCGGACACCGACCTGGTCGATGCCGAGGAGCTCCTGCCACATCACGACGAGCTGCTCCTCCACGTCGTTGCGAGCTGCGACGAACTCGGAGTCGAGCTTCGGTCGACTGAACACCGCGCTCGCTTCGCCGCCGGCGCTCGAGCCGATCTGCTCAGCCGCGATGAGGTCGCCCTGGTGTGACAGCGCCGGGAGGTCGAGCGAGGTCACGTAGACCACCGGGTCCACATCGGGGCCGATGGTCCGGAGGAACTCCCGTCCCCCCTCGATCGGGCGGATGCCCTGGCGGAGGTTGCTCTCGAGAGCCAGCTCGGGAAGGGTCCGTTGCCGGGCGCCGGCCGATCCGTCGAAGTCGACCTCGGCCGCGAGCGCAGGACGCCCTCCGACCTCGAGACGTCCTTCCAGCCGCTTGACGGCGAACCCTTCGACCTCGACGAGCACGCGCCCGTCACGGTCGCAGAGCAATACGTCGAACGACGCGACGCCGCTCTTCTCGGACGTTCCCGACAGCACCTCGGCGACCGCCGTCAGCTCGGACGGCAACCGATCGTGGATGCGGACCCGGCGATACTCGACCGGCACCCACAGCCGGTCACCCGTGTAGCCGGGGATGAGGTCCATGGCGAACCCGGTGCCCAGGTCGACGAGCGCCGGATGCAGCCCCATCGACAGGTCCTCTGTGTCGTACGGGGCCTTCAACTTCAGCTCTGCCACAGCGGTTCTGTCGCCGTAGCGGACCTCGGTCACCACGTCCCAGCGAGGACCGAACCTGAGGTGGTCCTGCTGGCGGGTCCGCGTGGCGCCACGACGATCGCATCCGGCGAGGACCCTGGCCAGCTCGACCGAGTCCGCCGGATCCAGTGGGTGCAGCAGCAGGTCCGCCTCGCCGGTGAGGCGCCAACCGACCCTGACCGAGGTCACCTCGCCCTCGCCGCCGTAGCTGGTGACCGATACGCGCTCACGGATCTCGAAGCTGTAGCCGGACTCCGTGGGCCGGAGGACCACTTCGGCGCTCACGTTCCCGTCGGCATCTACCGCCAGGGGACGCAGGAAGGTCAGATCGCGCATCTCGAACGGGCGCTCCAGTCCGAGCTCGGCGAGCGACGCTCGGGCCAGCTCCAGGTATGTCGCTCCCGCGACCACCGCGTCACCGTCGCCTGTGCGGTGCTCGTCGAGCGGCCAGGAATCGCGCTCGTTCCAGTCGATCGAGAGCCTGACCACCCCGTCTTGCGCCCTGCGCAACTCACCGAAGAAGGGATGAACCGCTTGACGCAGCTCGACGTCCTCGATGTCGCCTGACGAGTCAACCGCAGCGGCAGCTGCCGCCATGCCGACCTCGTCCCAGACCCCCCAGTTGACGGCGCGGACGTGGCGATCGCCACGGGCACGGCGTGACTCGGCGAACGCGTTGAGGAAGGAGTTCGCAGCGACGTAGTCGACCTGTCCGATCGGAGCCGTGACGGTGCTGGTCGAGGAGAACACGACGAACAGATCGAGGTGATCGGATGCGGTCGCGGTCTCCAGTACGAGGGTCCCGTACACCTTGGGGGCGAGGACGTCCTCCATCTGCATGGGCGACTTGGTGACCAGCAGGGCGTCGTCGATCACCCCCGCCGCGTGCACCACTCCGTTCAGGGTTCCGAACTCGCTGCGGACCCTGGCGACCGCGGAGTTGAGAGACTCCGGATCTGTCACGTCACCCTCGACCACGATGACCTCGGCGCCCTCCTCCTCGAGGCTGCGCACCCCGCGGATCCGCACTGCCGTCGGGTGATCGTTACCGAGACGACCGAGAACCTCGTCCCAGGTATCCCTCGGCGGCAGGCCACGCCGTGCCAGCAGGGCCACGCGGGCGCCACGCTCGCGGTACAACGCTTCGGCCACGCTCAGACCGATGCCGCCCAGGCCTCCGGTGATCAGCACGACGCCGTGTCGGCGCAACACCGCACGATCGGGCTCCGGCAGACGGGTCCTGCGCACGTCGCGCACGTAGCGTCTGTCGCCACGGAGCGCCACCACCGAATCCTCGAGAGGTGCTCGCACTTCGGCGACCACCTCGTCGATCAGGGAGAACTCGGTGATCGCCGCCTCGGATGTCGCCGAGCGAATACGCCCCATGATCGACCCGGCCTGTCGCCGACCAACACCGACGGCATCAGCCACCTGCGCCGGGTCGAGGTCGAAGGTCGAGACGCTGACGTCGGCGAACTCCCGGGGGATCACCTGCACGGGCCCGAGGACCGTCGCCTGCTCGGGGAACGGCACGGCGTCGGAACCGGGAACCGATTGGGAGCCCATGGTCGCCACCGAGATGGCGAGGCTCCGCTGCACGCCGGCCGAGGCCCAGGCCTGCGCCAGATAGACGAGGCTCTGGAAGCCGAGCTCCTGGTTCCGATGGAAGAAGCTGCTTCCGGGCCGGAAGTCGCGGTCGTCGGTGGCCAGCAACGAGAGGTGCGCCACCCGGTCGGGCAGCCGGTCCGTTCGCACCAGGTCCTTCACCAGGCTCTCGTAACCCGCCAGTCCGAGCTCGGGACTCAACACGTACTCGTCGTCAGACACCGCTCTGAAGAGGTCGCCCATCCGAACCACGACGACGGAGTCGCCGGTTGCACGAAGCTCGGCGACGACCTCGTCGGCGAAGCCGGCTGCATCGGCGAGGACCAACCAACGGTTGGGGCCGTCGACGGCATCCTCACGGTCCTTGCTCTTCCAGACCGGCTTCCAGGACCACCGATCCACGTCGCTCTCGCGGCTGACGAACGCCAGATCGTCGGATTCGGTGACCCCGGCACCTGGAGCGATGAAGAACGTCTGGGTCTGGAACGGGTACGTCGGAAGGCCCACGGTCCGGCGTCCATCGGCGGGGAACCATCGGTCGGCCTCGATGGTCGAGCCCGCCGCCCAGATCCGACCCACCGCTGTCAGAAGGGCCGCGTTGTCGTCTGTCTCCTCCTCGGGGTGACGCATCGCCGGCACGGCAACCTGGTTCGACCTGACCGCCGTGGGGTGGGCCCTCACCAGCGACGACAGGGTCTTTCCGGGACCGACCTCGAGAAGAACCCGCGGGCCGGCGGCGGCGAGAGTCGCCACGTCGTCGGCGAAGCGGACAGTCGAGCGCAGGTGCCGGACCCAGTACTCGGGATCCGTCGCCTGCTCCGTCGTGATCCAGGTGCCGGTGGTGTTCGACACCCAGGGGATCGTCGGCGGATGCAACTCGATACCGCGCAGGTAGTCGCCGAACTGCTCCAGGACCGGGTCCAGCAGGCGGCTGTGGACAGGAGTCGTGACCTGCACCGGCAACGGCTCGATGCCGCTCTCGCGGATCTCCTGTTCGAACAGGTCCAGGCTCGCCTGCGGACCGGAGACGACCACCACGTCGGGCGCGTTGACCACCGCCAGGTCCAGCGCCAGACGTTCGACCGCCTCGGCCACGTCGTCTGGTGTGAGCGGCACCGCCACCGCTGCTCCTTCGACGGTGTCCATCAGACGGCCACGGAGAACGACCAGACCTAGGCAGTCCTCGAAGGAGATGGTGCCTGCCACACAGGCCGCCGTGTTCTCGCCCAGGCTGTGCCCGACGAGCGCCGAAGGTTCGAGTCCCCAGCTCATCAGCAGGTGCGCGAGCGCATGCTCGATGATGAAGATCAGCGGCAGCTGATGCGTCATGGACGCGAGTCGGGTGTCGAGCTCCGGGCTCCTGTCCTCACCCAGCAGGAGATCGGCGAGGTCCAGCTGGTGCCTGTCCCTGAGGAGGCCCAGACCGCGGTCGACCTGAGCTGCGAACGCCGGTTCGCAGCGGTGGAGATCGGCCCCCATGCCCAGATGCTGGGATCCGCCACCGGGGAACATGAACGTGAGTCCGAGTTCAGCGGTGGTGGCGGTGTGGGTCGGGAGACGACGTACGTCCGCGGAGCGCAGCAGCACGATCGCGTCGGCGACGTCGCGCACGGCGAGGACTCTGCGCTCGTCGAAGTGGTGTCGTCCCACGAACAGCGTGCGTGCGACGTCCTCGATCGGCAGGTCGAGGTTGTCCGCCAGGTGATCGGCCAGTCGGACGCCGGCTTCGTCGAGTGCTCCCCGGCTACGCGCCGACAGTGTCAGCAGGTGCCACCGCTCAGATTCCGCTGTCCCTGGTTCGCCCGAGGGGTCGCGACGTTCTGGCTCTGCGGGGGCCTCCTCGAGGACTGCGAAGGCGTTGGTGCCACCGACACCGAGCGAGTTGACCCCGGCCCGGCGCGGTCCGTTGGAGCCGCTGGTCCATGGCGTGAGGTGGTCGTTCACCACGAAGGGGGTGTCGTCCAGCTCGAGGTTCGGGTTGGGTCGCTCGAAGTTCAGGCTCGCGGGCAGCGCACCGTGATGCAGCGACAACGCGACCTTGATCAGACCGGCGGCACCGGCGGCAGTGTCGAGGTGCCCGATGTTGGTCTTCACACTGCCGATCCGACACGAGCCGGTCACGGTGGGTCCCAGGTCGAACGCTTGGGCGAGCGCTGCGACCTCGATGGGGTCCCCCATCGGGGTGCCGGTGCCGTGGCACTCGACGTACTGGATCGAGTCCGCGTCCACATCGGACACGGCGATCGCCTCGGAGACGCATGCCGCCTGGCCGTCGACCGACGGCGCCAGGTACCCGACCTTCTGGTCGCCGTCGTTGTTGACAGCGGTTCCTTTGATCACCGCGTAGATGCGGTCACCGTCATCGAGGGCGTCGTCGAGTCTCCGGAGTGCGACCACTCCGGCGCCCGAACCGAAGACCGTTCCCTGGGAACGGTGGTCGAACGCTCGGCAGTGCCCATCCGGCGAGAGCACCTCGCCCTCGTGGTACACGTAGCCCTGCCCGTGGGGGATCTCGATCGTCGATCCCCCGGCGAGGGCGAGGTCGCACTCACCGCTGAGCAGGTGCTGCACCGCCAGGTGGGTGGCGACCAGCGAGGTCGAGCACGCCGTCTGCACGTTCACGGACGGCCCACGGAGGTTCAACGAGTAGCTGGCCCTGGTTGCGAGGAAGTCCTTGTCGTTGCCCGTGTGGCGCAGGAGGAACACACCGACGTCGCGGACGAGGTCAGGGTTCGAGAGCAGGTTCCTCATGAAGTAGGACCCCATGCCGCAGCCGGCGAACACTCCGATCGCTCCGTCGAACGACGACGGAACGTGGCCGGCGTCCTCCATGGCCTCCCAGGCGGCCATGAGGAAGTGCCGGTGCTGGGGATCCATGATCCCCGCTTCCTTGGGCGACAGCCCGAAGAAGTCGGCGTCGAAGTCGAACACGCCATCGAGTGGAGCTGCTGAACGGACGTAGTTCGGCGAGCGGAGCTCTGCCTCGCCGACGCCTGCTTCCACGAGCTCCTGCTCGCTGAGCTCGCGGATGCTCTCGACGCCGTCGACCAGGTTGCGCCAGTAGGCAGTCGGGTTCGCTGCACCTGGTAGGTGCGCTGCGAGTCCGACGATCGCTATGTCGTTGTCAGCCATGTTCCTCTGGGCCTGTGGTGGTCGTGAAGTTCGGGATGGTCAGCTGCTGCGCACGCGCCGTCGCTGCAGGTTCTCGCGCCTGCGAGCAGCGCGGTCGGCGCTCGCCTGACGCAGCGATGCACCGCCGTCGCCCGACAGCGAGTCCGAGAACGAGCGCACAGTCGGGTGCCGGTAGAGCTCGGTCAACGCGATGGGCCGCTCGAGCAGCTCCTTCAGCCGACGGTGCATGCGCACGATCAACAGTGAATGACCGCCGATGTCGAAGAAGTTGTCGTCGATGCCGATTCCGCTGCGTCCGAGGGTCTCCTCCCAGACCGACAGCACCAGCCGCTCGGTCTCGTTCGACGCTTCGGCCGCCGGCGAGGCGCTGTCACGCCGCGCCAAGTCGCCGAGCGACGGCAGGGCGTTGCGGTCGATCTTGCCGTTCGGGGTGTGGGGCAGGTCCGCGAGCAGCACAAGGTGACCGGGGACCATGACGTCGGGCAGCACACTGCGCAGACGGTCCTTGAGCTCGGCGGCATCGAGGGTGGCTCCCGCCGAAGCGGACGCGTAGGCGACGAGCTGCTGATCGCCCGGCGAGTCCTCGCGGACCGCTGCAACGCATTCGCGCACACCTGGGCAGCGCCCGAGCTGCGCCTCGATCTCGCCCAGCTCGATCCGGTAGCCACGGATCTTGACCTGGTGATCGATTCGGCCCAGGAACTCCAGGAGCCCACTTCCGTCGGCCTGTTCTCGCCAACGGGCCAGGTCACCTGTCAGGTACATGCGATGGTCACCGCCGCGGAACGGGTCGGCGACGAAGCGCTCGGCTGTGAGCTCCGGCCGTTCGTGGTAGCCGCGCACCACGCCGAGACCGCCGATCCACAGCTCGCCAGCGACACCCGGCGGAACGGGCTGGTGGTTGCGGTCCAGTATGTAGATCCGGGTGTTGGCTATCGGTGTCCCGATCGGGATGATGTTCAGATCGCCGTGCAGGGGCCACGTGGTCGACCAGATGGTCGTCTCGGTCGGACCGTACATGTTCGTGACCTTGCCGCTGAGTGAGCGGGTGCGCAGCTCGTCCGCCAGTGCGACCGGGAAGGCTTCGCCGCCGACGAACAGGTGCTCCACCGAGGCGAGCGCGTCGCGCGACTCTTCCTGCATGCTGAGCATGCGTGCCATCGACGGGGTGCACTGCATGTGGGTGACCCCGTGGCGTGTCAGCTGGGAGGCGACCGACTGGTCGAGTGCCGCCGGCTGCGCCTCGGGATCGGCCTGTGCCCCTGCCCCTGCGTTGGACTCACGTCGGATGCGGTCGAGCAACGGGAGCGAATCGAGCACCTCGTCGGTGTCGATGCCGAAGTCGATGAGACAAGCGATCTCATCGACACCGATGCCCTTGAGCTTGTCGACGGTCTCGCGGCAGCGCTCAGGCGTTCCGAAGAGCCCTGACGTCTCGTAGTAGCGCAGGAAGGCGAACTCGAGCACCGCGTCCATCTCGTCGTCACCCAGGTCGTGGAAGACGTCGTCGTTCAGGTCGTCTGCAGTCCGGGGAGCGGCGCCACCGGGGCGCTGGAAGGCCGGGAAGCTCCACGCGTAGTCGCGCAGCAGCGAGGCGGAGGTGCCCAGGTAGTCCTTGAGCGGACCGCGGACCTTCTCGCGAACGACATCTTCGTCCTCGCCGACGAACGTGTGAAGCATCAGGCTGACGATGCCGGCGTCGGGGTCGAACCCGGCTTCGGCACGAGCCTGACGGTAGGCCTCGATCTTCGGCGCGAGCTGCTCGATCGACTGCCCGAGCAGGTGGGTCAGCACGTTCGCACCCACCCTTCCGGCCTGGACGTAGGTGTCCGGGTTGCCGGCGGTGGTCACCCATGCCGGCACTTCCTCCTGCACCGGTCGGGGCAAGGTGCGAACCGGAACCTCGGCACCGTCGACGCCGATGAAGGTCACCGTCTCCCCCCGCCACAGACGACGCAGCTGATCGAGGCCCTCGAACATCTTGGCCTTGGCGTCCTTGTAGTTCTGCGGACGCAGCACGAAGTCGTTGGGCTGCCACCCCGACGCCACCGAGATGCCGACACGGCCGTCGGACAGGTTGTCCACGACGCTCCACGCCTCGGCCACGCGGATCGGGTGCTCCAGCGGCATGACCACGGACCCGGAGCGGATCTTGACGCGCTCGGTGATCGTCGCGATCGCCGCGCTGGTCACTGCCGGCTGCGGGTAGAGCCCACCGAAGTCGTGGAAGTGCCGCTCGGGGGTCCAAACTGCGGTGAAGTCGTGCCGGTCGGCGAATCGGGCCCCGTCGAGCAGGAGGCGATAGCGGTCCGAACCTGCACCGGTGCTCGCGTCACCGGAGAAGTAGAACAGCGAGAAGTCCATCGGCAGCTGTGGGTGCTGCTCGACGAAGATGCCCTGGTCCTCGTCGTCCTCGTCGTCATGGCGGTCACGGTCGAGGTAGACGACGACGCTGAAGCCGCGTGCCAGGGTGTAGAGGAGCTCCAGAACCGAGATGTCGAACGACAACGAGGTGACCGCGAACCAGGTCGCCGGCAGCTCGTGGGCAACCCGCTCGTCCATTCCCTCGAAGAAGTTGACGACGTTGCCGTGCTCGATGAGCACGCCTTTGGGGAGACCCGTGCTGCCCGAGGTGTAGATGCAGTAGGCCAGGTTCGACGGCGACACGTCGACCATCGGCCTGGTCGTCGGCCGCGAAGCGATCAGCTCACGATCCTCATCGAGCGACACCACGGTGATGTGCTCGCTCACGTCGAGCGGGAGCGTGTCACGCTGGGCCGACTGCGTTAGAACGACCTCACACCCGCTGTCGTTGATCATGTGCTCGAGCCGGTTGGCTGGGTAGACGGGGTCGAGCGGCACGTAGGCACCACCGGCCTTGTGGACACCGAGCACCGCCACGACGAGGTCGATGCCACGGGTGACGTGGACTCCGACGAGGTCGTCCGGGCCGACTCCCAGGTCGATCAGGCTGTGGGCCAGGCGGTTCGCCCGCTCGTCGAGCTCGCGGTAGGTGATCGACCGGTCCTCGAACACGACCGCCGTCACGTCGGGAGACGTGTCGGCGGTGGCCTCGATCAGCTGGTGGACGGTCGTCGCGGGTACCGGTCGGTCCGTGGCGTTCCAGTCCTCCAGGATGCGATGCCGGAGCTCGGTTCCCAGCAGGTCGACGTGACCCACCGGGCGAGTCGGGTCGCTCGCCAGCTCCTCGAGCACCGCCTTCAGACAGGACACGAGCAGCGCCCCGTCGGCGGCGTCGACGAGACCGGTGTCGAGCACCACCGACCAACCCGTGGCGCCCTCGACGAGCTCCGCCACGACCTCGTCGGCGGTGTCGCCCTCACCGAAGCGAACAGCAACCGGCAGAAGCCGCCCGGCGGCGAGGTCGGGGTTGCGTGTCAGGTCCGGGTGACGGGCGATCAGCTCCTGGGCGAACGGCAACCGCCCGCGTGCGGCTGCGAGTCGATCGGCCACCCCTGACACGGCGCCGGCCAGCGACTCGGTGGGGTCGATGCTGATCTCGACGGGTGCGGAGCGTGCGAACAGACCGGCCGTGGCGCCGAGCGCACCGGCCCACGCGGCGTCGCTCACTGCGAGGTGGAACCTGTCCTTGCCCACGAGCCTGGACAGCAGCGTCGCCCATGCGCCGACCACGGCGTCGACCGCGAGTCCGTCCGGTACGTCCAGCGCCGTACGTTCGTGGCGGGCGACATGGTCGGCGGTCGGGGTCCTGGCCCAGGGCAGCTCCACGGGCTCGAGCGAGTGGAGCTGGCGCTCGTACAGGGACTCCGCTCGAGCCGCCTGCGCTGCCAGAGAAACCAGCGCCTCGCCCGTCCTCGGGTCGAGGCTCGACAGCACGCGACCCGGCCGCAGGTCGTGGGCCTCGATCGCCTGGGTCAGGTCGAGAGCCCCACCCCTGGCGGTGGCGACCGCGGTTATGGCCAGCGCGCCCTCGCCGCATGCGACGACGACTGCATCGGGGTCGCTCGAGATGATCGTGCCGGACACACCTGCCACGTCACGCACCTCGGCAGAGACGACCGTCACCGTCCCGTCGCTGCTCGACAGGTCGCCGACGACGAGCTTGGGTGTGCACACCGTGTTCGGGTACGGACCGAAGCTCAGGGCCCGCACCAGTCGGTCGAGTTCCGCCGCGGGTCGCGAGAAGTCCAGTATGCCGAAAGCGTCGGGGCGGTCATGACGACTGAAGGTGCGCCGCTGGATCGAGGTGTCCTGGGGCCGCCCGGTGACATCACCGGAGACCAGCAGGTCGATGAGCTCCTGGAAGGAGTCGATCGCGGCCTCGAAGTTGCGCGTGTTGAGCGACAGCGAGGTCTCCTCGTCGGCCACGTCGAAGCGACGCTCGACGAGGACGTCGCCCTCATCGATGCCTGCGGTGACGAGGTGCCAGGTGATGCCGTAGGTGGGCGCGCCGTCGATCAGCGCCCACACAGGAGCGTTCAGGCCTCCGTAGGCGGGCAACAGGCCGTCGTGGAAGTTGACAGAACCCCGTTCGGGTATCGACAGGACGCTGTCGGGCAGCAGCTTCAGGTGAGTGATGGCGAGCAGCCAGTCGAAGCTGTGCCGCGACAGCTGCTGCTCCCACTCGGCGGTGGGCCCCGACGCGTCGAACCAGGCCAGGTCCTTGGAACGAGCCCATTCGCCGACCTTGGGGGTGCCGGCGGCGACCACGGTGACCTCGTGGCCGGCAGCCAGCAGGGCCTCTCCACACTCGACGAGCAGGCTGTCTGCACCAACGAGTGCGCACCGGAGGCGCTGATCTGTAGTGGTCATCGTTTCTTCCTCACGATCGGACGGACGGCACCAGGAAGCGCCTGGGGTGGGTTCGCCGACGAACGCGATCGTAACGCTGCTTCGACTGCTACCACAGGGCCCTATCGGTCACAGCAGGCCGAACATGAGCGGGTGGCCGTGGGTCACAGGGCAGGCTGCACACCGAACTGGGCCGCGACGACAAGAATGCGTCGGTGCGCATGACCTTCGAGGCACTGAAGAAGCTCCGACAGAGCGGGCTCGTAGGCGAGTCCTCGTGGGGGCTCGGGCTCGAGGTGACCGCCCTTCTCGGCACGATCCTGTCGTTCATGTTCCTCGGGCGATCATTGGGACCCGAGGGCTATGGCGGCTATGCGTCGCTCTACGCGATCGTCGGCCCTCTGGTGACACTCGCCGCTTCGGGGGTGACGCTGTCGCTGCTCCAGCACGTGATGCGCGACGGCGAGCCGCTGGAACGAACCGCCAGGTCGTGCCTGACCTTGGGCCTGGGCCTGGGGATCGCCCTGACCGGGATCGGCTTCGGTTTCGCCTTGTGGATAATCGAGACCCTCTCGATGGCGGCGATCCTGTCGATACTCCTGACCGAGTTCGTCACCATGCCGGTGCTCAACCTGGCCGCCGCGACGGTGCAGGCTACGACCGGGTTCGGCGGCGCGGCGAGGATCCGCATATTCGTGATGGTCGCCCGGATCGTGGTGCTCGTAGCCCTGTTCGCCACCTCGTCGCTGACCGTCGAGTCGTTCGGTGTATCGATGCTGTCGATCTCGACGATCTCAGGGATCTTCTTCCTCCACGTCGTCGGAAAGGAGCACGGATTCGCTTTCGTACCGGGTCGGGTTCTGTGGCCCCATGTGAAGTCGAACCTCTCCTACTCGGGCGGGATCTCCGCCGACTCCCTGGGCAACGACGGCGACAAGCTCGTGCTCGCCGCCAACCAGATGGTGGTCGAGACGGGCCTCTACTCCGCTGCCTACAGAGTCGTGCAGATGGGGCTGGTCCCGGTCGGGAGCGTCATCCAGGCGACCCATGGCCGCTTCCTCACCCACGAGGAGGGACTGAAGGGCCAACACCTCCACCGAGCTCTGCGCTTCGCCGCGGCAGGCGCCGCATACGGCGTGGTGTTCGCCGCTGGGATCATCCTCTTCGCACCTCTCCTGACGATCGTCCTCGGTGACGAGTTCGAAGGCTCGATCCAGATAGTTCGCTGGCTCTCACCGCTCGTGCTGCTGCGTGCGGTGGGCAGCTGCTCGATAAACGGGCTCATGGGCTTGTCCAAGGTCACGGCCCGGACGATCCTGCTGGCCGTCAACGCTGCGATGGCCATGGCGCTCTACATCGTTCTCATTCCGATCCACGGCTGGAAGGGCGCCGTGGCAGGCACGCTCATCGGGGAGTTCACATCGGTGCTGATGACATGGGGCGCACTGATCCACTACCAACGTGTCGCCGACCGCTCCATCGACGAGACCCACCGCCCATCAGCGACCGCTCCCTGAACGGAGGGACTCGGGGAGCTCGACGCTCAGCGCGCCCCGGACCCTCGTCGTCGTCGCTCGGCGAGCCACGCTCTGAACACGATCCCCACGAAGGCCACGTCGTCAACCAGATAGCGCCTGGCCATGCGTCGAGGATCCGAAGCCAGGCGGTGGAGCCACTCGAGACCACTGCGACGCATCCAACCCGGGGCACGGCTGGTCGCTCCTAGGTGCATCTCGGCGGATGCTCCGAGGAGCATCACGGTCGGGGTCGGCCGGTCGATCCCGCTCCACATCCGCTCCAACCGGGCTGCCAGACGGTGGTGCTTGGGCATCGACACGCCTATCACCACGAACCGTGCGTCGACCCGACTGGACTCGTCCTCGATCGCCTTCGCCAGGTTGGCGATCGACTCGTCGTCGGACTCGTCGAACAGCGGCGGCACCAGCATCGCCGCCCCCGGATGCTGGCTGGCGAGCCCCGCTGCCACGTCGTCGGTGGCTGCCACGACAACGACCGGTGTCCGCTCCGCGGTCCAGCGGGGCCACATCTCTGCGAAGAGGTCGCTACCCGTCAGACGAGCCGGCAGCGGGTCGCCGAGGAGCCTGCTCGCCCAGACGATCGGCATTCCATCGGGCAGCACCGTCGTCGCCGAAGCCGCCACTTCGGCTTCGAGGGGGAACCGTTGGTAACGCACCAGATGATCGACGTTGGGTGTGACCACGCAGCGCCACCCCGGCTCGCGGCGATCCGCCTCGGCATCGAGCGCGTCGGCGACGGCGGTCACACCGTCCGAGGCGACGAAGTCGAGGCCGAAAACAGTCCGGACTGGAAGCGCGTGCACAGGCTCGGTGTCGATCAGAGAAGGCTACCGACGGCACGGCGCAGCGCAACCCTGCACCTACAATGCTGTGCCGGAGCTGGACGTGTGGGAGCGGGTTCATGGCTGACGTCTCGATCGTGGTACCCACACGGAATCGGGCCACTCTGCTCGAACGCCTGCTCAGACAACTGGTGAGCCTTGACGCCGGACCCGAGTACCAGATCGTCGTGGTGGACGAAGGATCGTCCGACCACACTCCTGAGCTGCTGGAGCGCTACTCGAGGGACCCACGGGATAGAGGTCATTCGCAACGACCCTCCCCGCGGGCTCTCCGGCGCACGCAACACCGGGATCGCCGCGACGGACGCGCCGTTCGTCACCTGGATCGACGACGACGACCTCACCTCGCCGGATCGGATCGCCCGCCAACTCGAGGCGCTGAGGTCAGGCCCTTGGAGATGGTCGTGTGCAGCAAGGGTCGACGTAGACGACGACCTTCAGGTGATCGGCCACGTGCGCTGCCCGACCCCGGACGGGCTCCTCGCCCAGGTCCTGGGTCGGAACGTCCTGCCATCGGCCGGACAGGGTCTCCTCGTAGAGCGCTCCCTCCTCGATGAGGTGGGCACGTTCGACGAATCGCTCGACTCAGCCGAGGACTGGGACTTCGCGATCCGCCTGGCCGAGTCGGGGCCGGGCCACATGCTCGACGAGCCTTTGGTCGGCTACCGCACCGGGTTCGCGTCCATGAGCACCGACACGGATCGGATGGAGCGAACAATCGCCCGCTGTCGTGGATCGCTACGCCGACCTGTACCGCCGCGAGGGTGTGGAGGCCGACTGGGCCGCGATCCATCAGAGCCTTCTGGCGGCCGACCTGCTCAACTCCCCACGCCGTGCACGTAGCCGAGCGTGGCGCAGCTTCACCAGCCGCCCATCACCGGCGGCTGCTCGGCGGTTCCTGCTCGTGTTGCTCGCTCCGGGCTGGATGAGCCGTAGGTCCGCGGCCAGACGACGAGAGCAGGTTCCGGATTCCTGGGTGCGCCAGGCACGCGGGTGGCTCGACCTCGTGGCCACCCAGGGTTGACCGGAGCGCGACCCAGGAATTTGTGCACTCAAGGGTGACAACCCGTCGTAACTTCTGTAACCTATTCGTCATATGACTAGAGGACCCGCCTCCACCACCACCTCACGCACCCGCCGCGGAGCTGTGATCGTAGGTGCGATCGTCGCCTCCGTTGCGCTCGCATCGACCGCCTGCGCGCCGCAGTCACCCGGTGCCGGAGGCAAGCCCTCCAAGCCATCCGTTGCTGCGCCGGCTGCCAAGCCGTCGGCTCCGGGAGCGGTCAAGCCAGGCGGAGGATCGGCAGATCTCACGGCGCCGACGTCGTCGTCCGTGCCCACCTCGTCGGCACCGTCGACACCATCGCAGCCGTCTACACCGTCGGCACCGACGTCGAGCAACGGTCAGGGCATCCAGGTGGACCCAGCCACTCTCCCCACCGGTGACCCCGGCGCCAGTACTCAAGTCATCGGCCCAGCCAGATACTCCAAGTTCACAAGCGACGGCAGCGCGCAGTTCCGCACCAACTGCTTCTTCTCACACATGCGCTACGACGACCCCATCGTCGCACCCGGCCAACCCGGCGCCAGCCACCTCCACGCCTTCTTCGGCAACACCGCCATCGACGCCAACACCACACCAGGATCAGTCGCCACCACCGGCAACTCCACCTGCGAAGGCGGCACCGCCAACCGCACCGCCTACTGGGCACCCGCCGTCATCGACACAGCCACCAACACAGCCGTCGTGTCCACCAACGACCCCCACGCACTGCAGATCTACTACAAGACCGGCTACGACGGCGTCCGCCCAGAAACCATCCAGAACTTCCCCACCGGACTCCGCATGATCGCCGGCAACGCCCGATCCACAACCGGCCAGGAGCGCGTCACCTACTCCTGCGCCGAAGGCAACGGACCGAACATCTCCAACTCCGCTTCCTTCCCCAACTGCGCCCCCGGCCAACTCCTCGTCATGAGCATCGGGTTCCCCCAATGCTGGGACGGCATCAACCTCGACTCCCCCGACCACAAATCCCACATGGCCTACGGCGCCGGCTGGCCCGACAAGGGCTGCCCCACCAGCCACCCCGTCCCCCTCGCCCAGGTCACCCAGAACTACCGCTACCGGGTCCCCACCACCGGCATGGCCACCTGGCGCCTCGCCAGCGACATGTACACCGGCCCCGCCGGCTACTCAGGCCACGCCGACTGGATGAACGGCTGGGACCCCACCGTCTTCCAACGCATCATCGACAACTGCTACAAGGGCGGCTACGACTGCCAGATGAACCTCCTCGGCGACGGCCAAGCACTCACCCGCAACTGACCCCACCCACAAACCACCCGAACCGCAACGGCCGACACCCCACAAAGGTGTCGGCCGTTGCGCGCACACACCCGAACCCCCACCCACCACCGATCAGACCGGTGAGCGGTCAGCCAGCCGCGGCGAAGAGCGCCTCCAGCTTTGCCGCCTCGACCGACGCGTCGTGCTGGTGGAGGACCCGCGCCCTGCCGACCCGCCCCATCTCGTCGAGGCTGGCGGGAGCAGCGTCGAGCACCTCTTCGAGAGCTGCTTCCAGGGCATCGACGGACCCGGCCGGCACGATCCAGCCACATCCTCCGTCCACCAGCTCCGGAACACCGGCGATCGCGGTCGTCACCACTGCACGAGACAGGGCGAGCGCTTCCATCAGGGCGACGGGCAGACCCTCCGCGAAGCTCGGGAGCACGACCGCACGCGCATCGAGGATCTCGCTACGCACCTGCTCGTTGTCGATCCAGCCTGTGATGCTCACGTTCTGCGAGATACCCGAGCGAGCGATTGCCGCCTCCAGCTCGGCGCGCATCGGCCCTTCTCCTGCCATCACCACATGGATGGAGCGCCCGCCACGCACGAGCCGCTCGACTGCTTCCAACAGAACATGCTGGCCCTTCTGCTCCCCGAGGCGACCGACGCAGACGAGTCGCTCCACGTCGGGGGTGGGCGTCGGCTCGATCGCGAGGAACGAAGCATCGAGCCCACAGCGCACCACTTGGACCTTCGGCCAGTCGGCCCTGTCGCACCAGCGGTAGAGCTGACTCCTCCCGAAGCTGCTGATTGCCACGACGAAGGCCGAGCCTTGGACCTTCTCACGGAGTCCCAATGCTCTCGGACTGTCGAACTCCTCCGGTCCGTGAACGGTGAAGCTGTATGTGGGACCACCGAGGGTGCGGACCAGGAGCGCGACTGCTGGACCATTGGTACCGAAATGGCAGTGGACGTGATCGATCTCGTCCTGGGAGAACCAACGGCGCAGAACGCACGCCTCTGCCAGATAGACGAGGTGGACACCGATCCCGCGCTCGCTCCTGCGACCGAGGCCGATGGCGCGACCAGCAGCCCGGGCGAACCTGACCGGGTCGGTGACCATCGCCGCAAGCGTCGCCCTGGCCAGCCCGAGCGTGGAACGCCCGCCATGGAGCACCGATCTGGTGCGCTTCGCCTCGTCGATGTCCGCTCCGTCGACCACTTCGGCGGCACCTGATCTGATGCTGTACCGATGGATCGGCTGACCGAGGGCTTCGAGGGCTCTGATCTCCCGCCGGATGAAGGTCTGACTGGGCATCGGATACTGGTTGACCAGGTAGGCGACTTCCATTCTTACGCTCCAGCGGCCGAACGGAGGCCGAACACCGTGGCAGGGGGCCGGCGGGTTCGGTCTCTCACCGGCTTCGACACCTCGGCGTCGAGCCGGGCCAGGACCGACCACAGGATCACCAGATAGCCGAAATAGGCCCCGTTCAATAGGGGCTCCGCCAGCGACATGACCAGCAGCGATGTGAGCGCCATCACACCCCACAGACCATAAGGACGGGTCTCCGAGTGGCGGTTCAGGCGAAGCGCTCGACGGAGGATGTCGACCAGGAACACCCCCAACAGCAGGAATCCGACCAAGCCGAGGTCGAGGAGGACCTTCAGCGGTCCGTTGTGGGTGTGGGCCGCCTCGAATCCGATCTCGTGCCACAGCTGCATGGTCAGGACTGTGGGAACCTCGGTGAACACGCCTGCATAGCCGTATCCCTGGAGCGGTCGTTCTGCGACTGCACCCACGGTCGCACCCCAGATGAGAGTCCGGCCCGAGAACGTCAGATCCTTGTTGTACACCTCGAGCAAAACCGGGACCAGGCGGAACGCGCTCAGCAACGCCCCGAGCACCGAGGCCAGGGAGGCGGCGAACAGGAGTCGCCGATCGCGTTGGCTCCGGCCCCGGCCGATTGCGAGGATCCAGAACCAGACGAACGAGATCGCCAGGAGCCCACTGGCGGTGGTGGCAGAGCGTGTCGCCACCGCAGTTGCAACGAGCCCGACGACGATCGTGCGACGCCACCTCCCGCGGTACAGGCCCAGGACCATGGCCAAGGTGAGCACCGCGAAGATGCCGAGGAGGTTCTTGTGTCCGAACGTGCCACGGAACGCCGTGTCGACCGATCCGTCCTCAGCGATCAGCGCGCCGCGATGTTGGCAGCAGCAACGAGATCGCCAGGCTCCAACCGCACAGGACCAGCGACATCGTCAGCAAGGTACGGGCGGCGATCCTCGGTGCGATCGTCCCGACAACCCCCATGGTCACTGCCGCAGGGATGAGCTCGTAGCGCGAGGAGAGGATCGTGGACGCCCGGTCATCACTCCACACCACGCTCAGCAGACCCCACGACACGAATCCGAGAAGTGCCATGCTGACCGGCATCACGCGTAGGCGCTCAGTCGGGGTGATCAGGAGCACACAGACTCCGAACACCGAGACCAGGAAGGTCGGGATCGAGAGCTGATAGCCGATCAGTGCCTCGAACGGAGCGAGGACCACCAGTAGGTACAACACGAGGTAGAGCGGCGCGGCCATGTCCACGATCGGTCCCCGGCGGTGTGTGGATTCGAACGCTGAGCGCCGCGCAGGGCGCTGGGCCATCTCAGCCCGCACGCTGTGCCCCCACGGCAACCAGCGCGGGTTCGAGCTGGTCCGCGTCGCCCGACAGCCTGATGTTCCACCGGCCGAGAACCCAGCTCGGTCCGTCACCAGCGACCAGAGCTGCTGCGTCGCGCTGAGCCTCGGTCCCGTACTCGGCCACGATCAGCTCCCCCGTCGGCGCTGCGCCCGGACAGCCGGGGGGTCCGATCTTGTAGGTGAACTCGAAAAGCGCCCCTGGTTCACCGCCGTTGAGATCCGTCGCGACCGCACATGTCCCGAAGCCCCCCGCAGATATCAGTTGCCACAGCTCGGCATAGCGCCTCGGTTCGAAGAGCGCGTCGAGGTCGACGGAATCGACCCCCGCCGCATCCTCCAGTTCGAACGGCGGATACGGCCAGCCACAATCCGCATCGACCATCTCATCGGCCATGGCCGGGTTCCACATCTTCATCTGATGGCCTGCGTGCACGTCGTCGCACCCGCCACCGCCACCCGTCGCCGTGGTCGTGGTCGTGGTCGTGGTCGCATCGGATGGTGCGGAGGAAGTGACCGATCCGGATCGTGACACGTCCTCTTCACCGCTCGAGCCGCCACGGACGACCACCACTATCGCAACGATGCCGACCAGAACTCCGACCGTGACCAACACAGCGGATCTGACGGCTCTGCGATCTTCCACGACTTCAGCGTATCGCCGGGCCTGCCCGCCTCACTCACTCGACCGCTGACGACCGATATGCTCTCGCTGCATGTGCGCTCGAACCCCCGCCGAGCGGAGGGCCGGGACGGTGACGTGGCACAAGAGCGCTTTCCGACTGTGCGTATCGGTCGGGCTGATGCTTGCGTCTGCTGGCTGTGGGGGCGATGGAGATGACGGATCGTCCGGAGACGTGCCACCGGGCTTCAGTGCCGACCGGTGCCTCGTACAGGTGCACGGCCGCAGCGAAGAAGGAGCCGCGCCTCGCGAGCTGAGGGACTACGCGGTGCTGCGCCCCGACGGGAACGCGCCCAACGAGGGCGGCGGCAGGAAGTGGACGTACGACACGGACGAGGCCTATTCGGACTCACTCGACCGGATCACCCAGGTCGTGGACGACGCCGCATGTCAGGCGGTCGTGCTGCACGGCTTCAGCAACGGCGGAGGCCTCACAGGCGCACTCCTGTGTCGGGGCGAGACACTCGACGGTCGACTGGTCGGGGCAATTGTCGATGACCCCGTGCCCGACGACAGCTCACCCTGTCGGCCTGATCCTTCGGTGAAGATCGTGGTCTTCTGGACCGGCGGCCTGGAGAAGGCGACACCTGGTAGATCGTGCGCAGAACTCGGCTGGACCTGCGCGGGGAACGACCGCCTGGTCGGGATCGATGAGTACGCCGCACGACTCGGCGTGTCAGTCACGCCGAGCGTCCACGACGAGCACCTGGTCTACGGCGATGCACCGCAGATCGAACAGTGGCTCGTGACCGAGTGAAGGGGACACCTCAAGTTCTCCACGGATAGGTCCGATGACCTATTCATGCTGTTGCATCGAGAGTCCCGACCCGCTGCACGTCCGCTCTTCGCCGCCATCGGAGTCACGATGATCGCACTAGTGGCATCGTCATGCTGGAGCACCGCTACTCCGCCTCCCCAATCAACGCCTGGTTCGATACCGGTAGCGTCCAAGCCGTCCGTGCCCACCTCGTCGGCACCGTCGACACCATCGCAGCCGTCTACACCGTCGGCACCGACGTCGAGCAACGGTCAGGGCATCCAGGTGGACCCAGCCACTCTCCCCACCGGTGACCCCGGCGCCAGTACTCAAGTCATCGGCCCAGCCAGATACTCCAAGTTCACAAGCGACGGCAGCGCGCAGTTCCGCACCAACTGCTTCTTCTCACACATGCGCTACGACGACCCCATCGTCGCACCCGGCCAACCCGGCGCCAGCCACCTCCACGCCTTCTTCGGCAACACCGCCATCGACGCCAACACCACACCAGGATCAGTCGCCACCACAGGCAACTCCACCTGCGAAGGCGGCACCGCCAACCGCACCGCCTACTGGGCACCCGCCGTCATCGACACAGCCACCAACACAGCCGTCGTGTCCACCAACGACCCCCACGCACTGCAGATCTACTACAAGACCGGCTACGACGGCGTCCGCCCAGAAACCATCCAGAACTTCCCCACCGGACTCCGCATGATCGCCGGCAACGCCCGATCCACAACCGGCCAGGAGCGCGTCACCTACTCCTGCGCCGAAGGCAACGGACCGAACATCTCCAACTCCGCTTCCTTCCCCAACTGCGCCCCCGGCCAACTCCTCGTCATGAGCATCGGGTTCCCCCAATGCTGGGACGGCATCAACCTCGACTCCCCCGACCACAAATCCCACATGGCCTACGGCGCCGGCTGGCCCGACAAGGGCTGCCCCACCAGCCACCCCGTCCCCCTCGCCCAGGTCACCCAGAACTACCGCTACCGGGTCCCCACCACCGGCATGGCCACCTGGCGCCTCGCCAGCGACATGTACACCGGCCCCGCCGGCTACTCAGGCCACGCCGACTGGATGAACGGCTGGGACCCCACCGTCTTCCAACGCATCATCGACAACTGCTACAAGGGCGGCTACGACTGCCAGATGAACCTCCTCGGCGACGGCCAAGCACTCACCCGCAACTGACCCCACCCACAAACCACCCGAACCGCAACGGCCGACACCCCACAAAGGTGTCGGCCGTTGGCGAAGCTGGTGCCGCTCGTCCGCTCGCTAGCATCGGATTGGTGGAGAGGAGCGGGGGAACCGTCGGCCCGGACGTGATCGTCCCTGGATCCCAGCAGCTGATCCCCGGGCTGTTGCTGCTTCTCCTGCTCATGACCGCGGCGGTCACCGTCGTGCTCGTGCTGCGCCGGCTCGTCCGGGCACGTCGCGGCAGGCCGAACGGTAGGCCCGTCGTCGTCGTTCCGTTCGCCGCCGTAGTCGTGGTCGCCGCCGTCGGTGCATGGATGCTGCGCCCCCCACCTTTCTTCGTACCTCGATTCGGTGCGCTCCCGACGCTGATGCCCGAGGACAACCTGTTCCGACGAACCGCCTCCGATCTACCGGTCTCCGCCGACAGCGGCCGTTGGATCGCAGCGATCGACGAGATCCCGCTACGTGCGGGATTCAGCGGCTTGGTCGTCGACGGAGTGGTCTTCGGCATCCCGTACAACTTCGTCGACGACTCGACACCACGCGCCGATGTGGACATCAAGCTCAGCCCCCGGACGAGCTTCGCGGGGCCGTACCCGATCACGGACCCGGCCTACATCGAGTCCATGCCCACGTACGGCTTCGACATGCACTACGTGGGTATCGACCCTGCCAGGGCGCAAGTGTGGGAACTGCTCAGCACACGCTCCTGGTTCGGACGCTGGGAGGCGGACTCGGGTGCGCACTACCGCACCGACTCGAACGAGTACCCACGGGGCTCGACCATCGCGGCAGGACTGCCGCTGCTGCCGGGCACGATCACCTACGACCAGGTCTCCTCCGGCAGCATCGAACACGTCATGCTCGCCGGCATCAACACGTCGGCTGCAGGTGAGTCGATCTGGCCGGCCAGACGTGGTGACGGCCGCTCGCCCGACCCGGACGCGCCACCACAAGGAGCCTGGCTACGCCTGAAGCCGGACACGGACCTGTCGCCCCTGGGACCCCAGGCTCGGGTGGTGGCGGCTGCACTCCAGCGCTACGGACTCATCCTCTCCGACACCGGCCCCGGGTTCGCCGTTCGGGGCACTCCCGACAGCCGCTGGGACAACGCCGACCTGGACACGCTGCGCCAGCTCTCCGGTGCCGACTTCGAGGTCGTCGACCCCACCGGGATCCAGATCTCGCCCGACAGCCTGGCGGTACTCCCACCGGCGTGACCGATCCCTGCTGAGGGGGATCGCTCCGTGGCCGAAGGTCAGTGCACCACCGGAATCCACGCCAGCACCAGCCCCGGGCGATCCAGGTCGAGCTCCGGGTCGACCCGCACCAACGCGTCCGCGGCCGCCAGGTTGGAGAGCATGTGCGAACCCTGACGGGGTAGCGGCGTGAGCCGCACGACGCCGTTGCGATCCGTGGTCACCGAACACCGTGCCCACATGACCTTGCCGGGCGCCGACGGCGGCCTGCTGGTGCACACCCCCCACTGCCAACGCTGCTCGGGGTCCAGACCGACGAAGCGGTCGAGTATGCGCCGCAGGTGCACGTGGAGGTTGACGAACACCGCTGCGGGGTTGCCGGGGAGCCCCACTAGCAGCGTCCCGCCACGCTGCGCCACGAACAGCGGCCCGCCCGGGCGTTGGGCGACCTTCCACAGCACGCGGGTGAAGCCCAGCTCTTCCGCGATCGGCGGCACCAGGTCGTAGTCGCCCACAGACACGCCACCTGTCGTCACGACCAGCTCCGCAGCGCCGGCAGCGCCGTCGATCGCCGCGGCGAGCAGTGCGGGGTCGTCGCCGACCCGCGACGCCCCGACGTCGTCCAGGCCCCACCGGCGGAGTGTCGCCACGAGCAGTGGGCCGTTGCTGTCGGGGACCTGGCCCAACGACAGCGTCGTTCCAGCGGTGACGACCTCGTCTCCGGTCACGACGACGCGTATCCGCGGCGAGCTACTCACCAAGACGTCGGGGACGCCGGCGACCACCAGGGCTCCGGCCAACCCTGCGTGCAGCTCGGTCCCCGGTTCGCACAGGGCTGCGCCTGCGCCGAGCTCCTCTCCCCGGCGACGCACATCGGTGCCGCGGTCGACTGATCCGTCGATCCGCACCAGACCATCACCCAGGTCCGTCGTGAGCTCCTGACGGACGATCGTGTCGGCCCCGGCCGGCAGGACCCCGCCGGTGAAGACCCGGGCAGCCGTACCCGCAGGCAGCTGGGGCATCCGGTCGTGTCCCCGCGCAGCCACCTCGGTGCTCACCGGCAGCGTCACAGGTGCGTCGGCGATGTCGTGGTGAGCGACCGTGTAGCCGTCCATGGCGCTCTGGTCGAACAGCGGTAGCGGGTGTGCCGCTAGCGGCGCCTCGGCGAGCACACGGCCGACCGCATCGACCGCTGCCATCCGGACCGGCGGCAACGGAACGACGACCTCATCCAGCAGCGCCGCCACCTCGTCTACCGACGTCACTGCACCGACTCCGTTCGCTCCTCGCCCCCGCTGGCTATCGAACACCCCTCGACGAACTCGCTCGTGCCGTCGGCGTAGTGCTCCTCCTTCCAGATCGGTGCACGATGCTTGACCCTGTCGACGACTTCGGCGACTGCGGCGAAGGCTTCGGCCCGATGCCCTGAACGGACCACCGCGACTATCGCCACATCTCCGATCTCCAGGTGCCCGAGTCGGTGGATCACCCGGCATTCGGCCACGCCGTACTCGGCCAGCACCTCCTGTTCGATCTCCCGGATCGTTCGCTCGGCGATTCGCTCGTGGGCCGTGTACTCGAGCGAGGACACGGCCCGGCCGGCGTGGTTGTCGCGCACCAGACCCACGAACGTCGCCAGGGCCCCACAGTCCGGACGGCACGTCCCGTCGATGAGCTCGGACGCGTCGATGGGCGTGGACTGGATGTGGGTATGCGGGTCCAAGGTCGTCACCCGCCGGCGACCGGTGGCAACAGCGCTACGTCGTGCGCAAGCTCGGCCGAGATCGTCTCCCCGGGGCCGACGATCCTGTCGCCGATCGCCACGGCGCAGGCCGGCAGGAGGGCGACTAGCCCACCCCCACGTTTCGTCAGCGCGACCAACAGCTCTGACACGGTCGCGTCCTCGGGCAGCTCGACGACGATCGTCGCCGTACCGGCTTCACGTCGCGTGCTGGCCCGTGACAGGCGACCGTCACAACCATTGGATCCACCCCTCGCACCTTTCACCCACCACGGGTGTGCATCTCACGGTGTGGATCCGACCGCAGGATCTGCACCGGGGTTGCGCGGCGGTCGTCGAGCCCCAGGCGATCGAGGGCACCCTGGTCCTGTCGTAACGACCACCGGTCGCGGATGAACGCCTCGAGGTGCCGGGTGTCCGCGCCGCCGCGGACGATCCGCCCGAGGTCGATCCCCTGCTCCGCGTACAGGCAGTGGAACCAATGACCGTCCGAGGTCAGCCGGCTGCGGTCGCATGTCGCACAGAACGGTGTGGAAGTGGAGGCGACGATTCCGAAGGTGTGCCCGTCGGCTGTCGAGTACCTACGGGCAGGAGCAGACGGCCGCGCCGCAGCCGCGGCCACCGGTCCGAGTGCGTCGGAGACACGCTCGATGATCTCAGCCGCGCCCACGACCGATTCGGGTGACCATCGGGTGGCACCACCCACGTCCATGTACTCGATGAAGCGCACCTCGGCTCCTACGGTCCGGGCGAACCGCACGAGGTCGACCAGCTCGTCGTCGTTCACCCCACGCATGACGACGGTGTTGATCTTGGTTGAAGAGAACCCCACAGCAGCAACCGCCTCGAGTCCGGCGAGCACGTCGGCGTGGTTGTCGCGGCGGGTCAACGCCAGGTGTCGCCCGGCGTGCAGGGTGTCGAGGCTGACGGTGACCCTGCTCAGACCCGCCAAGCGCAGATCGTCGGCAGCCCCGGCCAACAGGGTCCCGTTGGTCGTCAGCGCCAGGTCCGAGACCTGCCCCATGGCGGCGATCCTGGCCACGAGGTCGGGCAGGTCCCGGCGCAGCAACGGTTCACCGCCGGTCAGTCGGACCTTGCGAACTCCTGTCGCCACGAAGGCCTCGATGACGGTAGCGAGCTCCACCACGGACAGGTGCGACTCGTGGGGCAGCCACCGGTAGTGCTCCTCGGGCATGCAGTAGGCGCACCGCAGGTTGCAGCGGTCGGTCACCGACACCCTCAGGTCGCGCAGCGGGCGGCCGCGAAGATCCGCGACCGTTGCGCCGGCGGCGATCGGGTCGCGGAGCAACTGCATCGACTGAGGTTAGCGCCGCCACCCGGGTGGGTAACCTGCGCCCTGAGGACCATGAGAGACATCACCACCAAACCAACGACGCTTCGCCGCGCCACCGCCGAGTCGACCATGTCGCTGGGGGCCGATGGCGCCTCCGTCATACGCGAAGGCACCGCCGACAAGGGCGACGTGCTCGAGTGTGCACGTATCGCCGCTCTCCTCGCGGTCAAGCAGACGCCGTTCGTGCTCCCCCACTGCCACCCCATCCCGGTTCTCGACACGACGGTCGACTTCGATCTGGGCGAGGAGTCGCTGACGATCCGTGCGACCGTCAGCACGATCGCGGCGACGGGCGTCGAGATGGAGGCGCTCTCTGCGGTCAGCCAGGCGGCACTGTGCGTCTACGACATGCTGAAGGGTCACGTCACCGACGGGCTCGAGGTCACCGGTGTGCGGCTGCTGCGCAAGCTCGGCGGCAAGTCCCAGTTCGGCCGCTCGGTGTCAGCGACAGCGGCGTCGTCTGTGACCGCGGCGGTGATCGTGTTGTCGGACAGCGTCGCATCCGGGTCCAAGCCCGACACCGCAGGGAGGTCCATCGTTGACGGCCTCGGGGCTGCGGGCTTCGAAGTGCCCACCTACGAGGTGCTCCCGGATGAGCCCGACGACCTGCGGGAACGCCTCGGCGCACTGCTCACGGAAGGCTACGACGTGATCTTCACCGTCGGGGGAACCGGCCTCGGTCCGCGTGACCGCACGGTCGAAGTCGTGCACCCGATGCTGACCAGCGAGA
Source organism: Microthrixaceae bacterium (assembly GCA_037045265.1). Classification (GTDB taxonomy): domain Bacteria; phylum Actinomycetota; class Acidimicrobiia; order Acidimicrobiales; family Microtrichaceae; genus JBAOHV01. The sequence goes on from JBAOHV010000004.1 coordinate 264,277, forward strand.
TACCGGGTCTGATGGAGGCCGCCAGGTCGTTCGGCCAGGCACGCACGCCTTACGCCATGCTGTCGCGCGGTGTGGCCGGACTGGTCGGATCGACGTTGGTCGCAACCCTGCCCGGCAGCCGCGGTGGAGCCCAGGAGACCCTGGCGGCGATCATGCCGGGGCTCGTGCACCTGGTCGAGGTGCTCAAGGTGACCCAGCCGCACGCGGGCGGCTACGAGTAGCGACCCGCGTCGCCTTGCGCCCGGTCGAGGTCCTCGGGCGTGTCGACGTCGCGGAACGATGCCCCCGACGGGTCCACCGGTCGCCAGGTCTCCTCTTCGATCTCCTCGACCTCGAGCCCGTCGATGAGCGCACCGAGTCGTCGGTTCCCGCGTTCCACGAGTCGCGTGGCGGTCCGAGCCGCCGATGCGGTCCGGTAGCAGGCCACCAGCGGCTCGCGCCTGCCGTCTCGGACCGGAACGACCACGTCGACACGGTCGCCGAGCGCTACCGAGCACCCCACGAGCATCTCCAACAGGTCGGGCACCAGGAACGGGTGGTCGCCTCCCAGGACCAGGACGCGCTCGGCGCCGACGTGCACGAGCCCGAAGGCGAGCGCAGCCAACGGACCTTCCCGCGGTGGCGGTTCGAGCATCTGCTCGCAACCCGACGGCGCCCACGGTCCGATCACCGTCGTGGAGGCCACGAGAGGACGGACCGCCGTGACCACTCGCTCCAGGATGGCGGCTCCTCCGACGACGGCACGGGTCTTGTCGGTCCCGAACCGTCTGGCCGCACCACCGGCGAGCACCAGGGCGGCAACTCCGGTCGTGATGCCATCCCCCCCGGGAGCCCCCGAGCCGGGAGCGACCTGATCACTCACCCTCGACTGCGCCGTGCCAGCGCAGAAGCCCCTTGTGCGACCAGTCCCACGAAGGCGGCGCTCCACGCGGTCAGTGCAACCGCGAGGGGTGAGCTTCGGAAGCCACGTCAGGGCATCGAGTTGCAGCTCCGCGAACATCTTGAACGTCGAGGCCCCGTACATGCCCAGCGGGAACACGAGCGCCCAGTACGCAGGCTGGTACCGCAGCGGAACACGTCGGACGATGTGGCGCCAGACGCCGATCGCGATCATGACCGGGAACCAGAACGTCGCCGTGGCCCATGCCATCATCACCAGCGTCTCGATCGCGGGGGTGAGCGCCGCAATGCGCGGCGAGCCCTCACCGGCCGCCAACAGGTTCGTTCCGGCAAGCACTGTGATCGCCACGGCCCCTGCCGCGATCCATGCGGGCGGGTCCGCCTCGGTGGGTTCCAACGGCTGGAACGTCCAACGCAGGAACAGCATGGTCATCACTGCTATGTAGAGCACGAGTCCCAGACAGAAGGCGGCGACCAACAAGAAGGCGAGCAGGTCGTTCGGCTCCCGTGCCAGGAGCAGCGCACCGGCGACGACGATCGACTGCGTCGCGACGGTCAATAGGAACCACGACCCGTTGATGCCAGCGCCGAGCTCAGGTTTGTCGGGCCGCAGGATGTCCGAGATCAGCGCCGTGTACATGAGCACCACGTAGAGCGGCAACGAGCACCACCACAAGATCTCGGTGAGCGTCCACCAACCGTTGATGACTCCCGAAGCCGAGGCGAGGACGTTCGTCCCTGCCACGATCGTAAGGAACGCGAACCCCTTGGCGTGGCTGTTCATGTCGGCCAGCAGCTTCTGGGGGAAGAGCGCGAAGCGTGCCAGGAACAATGCGACGAGCACGACGTAGGCAACCGCGGCGATCACGTAGAGGACCTCGGAGAGGCGGTCCAGGCCCTGCTGCTTGGACGCGATCGCGATGATCCCTGTCGCCATGACGAGCGCGAAGTAGCCGGGGAACAGCGTCGCGATCGGGTTCGGCTTCACCCCGGTGTCCCCACCGGTCCCATGCGCAGCGGGACCGGTCACGGGCGCAGGTAGCGCAGGAAGGCCACCGACAGGCCGAACAGCGCGACCGACACGCCCGCGGTCGCCCAGGCGAGCTCCTCCGTGTCGGTCATGAACGCCTCAACCGCGACGGTCACCAGGAACACCTGGAACCCCATGAGGATGATCACGTAGACCGCCACCGCTGACGAGGAGGTGCGGCGCCGATCCGAGGCCCTCATTCCGGCCGCCCCATGGCCCAGATGACCCCGTCGTCACGCACTTCCAGATCGATCCGCCCGAGGGGCCTTGTGGGTGGTCCGGAAATCACGTCACCGGTCCGCACCTCGAAGTTGCCCTCGTGGCACGGGCAGTGCCACCGCTCCTCCTCGGACTCGTAGAAGACGACACAGCCGAGGTGAGTGCACTTCTGGCTGAAGGCGACGACGTCACCATCGTCGTCGGAGAGCCGCAGGAGGACTGCGGGATCCTCAGCGGTCGGGTAGCTGAACAGGTACGGGTCACCGACAGCCACCTCACCGAGTGCGACGATCGGGCGTGGTTCGCCGGTGTTGATGGTCCGCAGCTGGGTCCACGCGGCGATGCCGACGTTCGCCGCCGCGATGGTTCCGGCCCCTGCGAGCAGGTAGCGAGCGAACTCGCGCCGCGTGACCTCTTCCTCCGAGATCGCCTCGAACGGGAAGTCGCGCTTCCAGACGGGGGCCTCCGGGTCGTCCGCGTCCGTCTCCGGCAGGCCGGGTGGGTTGTGGTCGTTCACGGTTCCACCTCGCTACTTCATTCGCCGTACTCGAGCCCGAAGGGATCGTCGAGCCAGTTGCGTTTGACGGCAGAGAGCACGTCGAGCGGCCCGTCGGCCTTGTCGTCGACCACGGTGAACACCTTCGTGCTCACCTCCTGGTGCCCGAAGACGAAGTCCCGGATCAGCGAGCCCGTGCGCCGCTCCCGGAACTCCGCGGACGTGCCGTACCAGAGCGCCTCGCTCGGGCAGACCGACGCGCACATGGGTGCGTACCCCTCGGATGTGCGGTCCATGCACATGTCGCACTTCATCATCTGGTCGAACTCGGCCACGTACTTCGGTACACCGAAGGGGCAGGCGAGCACGCAGTTCGAACAGCCGATGCAGCGAGGTTTGAGCGCCGACTGCACGATGCCGTCCTCGGTCTGCTTGATGGCGTCCGCCGGACACACCTGGGCACACGTGGGGCTCTCGCAGTGCATGCAGACCATGGGAGCGGTCTGGGTGCTGGCGGCACGGTCGACCCGATCCAGGTGTATCAACGACTGGCCGCGGTGGGTGCCGCACTCGGCACACGCCTGTACACACGCCTCACAACCGATGCAGCGGCTCTGGTCGATCACGAAGATCGGGGTCTCGTCGATCCCGTAGTGGCCGGTCCTCACGTCGTGCCCCCGGTGAGCCCCAGATCCCGGTCGTCGCTGATCGTGCGGCTGCCACCGGCGCGTTCGACCCTGACGGCGGCGACCTTGAACTCGGGCATCTTCGACAGCGGGTCGACCGCTCGGATCGTCAGCTGGTTCGCTGCCTTGCTGCCCGGCCAGTGGTACGGGATGAAAACCGTGTCGGGCCTGATCGTGTTGACGACGTGTGCGGGCAGCGTCATGGACGCCCTGCGCGAGGTGACGGTGACCAGGTCTCCGTCGACCACACCGACCTGCTCGGCGAGGACGGGGTGCATCTCGCAGAGCGGCTCCGGGTACTGGCGCACCAGGGCGTCGATCCGGCGGGTCTGCGTACCCGAGAGGTACTGCGACACGACGCGACCGGTGGTGAGCAGGACCGGGTACTCGTCGTCCACCACCTCGGCCGAGGCCTTGAACGGCACCGCGTGGAACCGCGGACGGCCGTCGGGGAAGTTGAACCTGCCGCCCTCGTACAGGCGCGGCGTTCCCGGGTGACCGTGTTCTGGCACGGGCCAGAACATGCCCATCTCATCCTCGATCTGCTGCCAGGTGGCGCCGGTGTAGTCGGCCGCGCCGCCACTGCTCGCCCGGCACAGCTCGTCGAATATCTGCTCGGTGTTGTCGTACCGGAAGTAGCTGCCCTTGCCCAGGCGTTCGGCGATGTCGATCAGGATCTCCCAGTCGCGGCGGGCTTCACCGGGAGGTTCGACGGCAGCGTTGATCTTGATGATGCGCCCTTCGCCGCTGGTCGAGGTTCCCTCGTCCTCCTCGTGCAGCGAACCGGGCAGCACGATGTCGGCGTGACGCCCCGACTCCGACAAGAAGAAGTCGATCACGGCGTAGAACTCGAGCTTGTCGAGGGCCTCGGCCGTGAAGGTCGTGTCGGGTGCCGATACCAGGGGGTTGAAGCAGATCGAGATCAGGCCCTTGATCTGCCCGTCGTGGATGGCCTCGATCAGCTCCTGTGCGGGGAGCCCCTTGCCCGGGATCTCCGACTCGTCGCACCCCCAGACCTCGGCGACGGCCTGGCGGTGTTCGGGCACGGTGATGTCGCGGTTGCCGGGGAGCTGATCGCACTTGTGGCCATGCTCTCGACCGCCCTGCCCGTTGCCCTGTCCGGTGATGGTCGAGACGCCGCAGCCCGGCTTGCCGAACTTGCCGGTGGCGAGGCCCAGGTTGATCGCCGACAGGACGTTGTCGACACCTTTGGTGTGCTGCTCGATCCCCCGGGCATGCAGCATCATGCCAGTGGCCGAGGTTCCCCAGATCTCTGCCGCTTCTTCGATGCGGGCTGCGGGCACACCGGTGATCTCCGATGCCCAGGCCGGAGTCATGTCCGCGACTGCGGCCGCCGCCTCGTCGAAGTGGAGGGTGTGCTCGTCGATGAACTCGTGGTCGAGCCAGTCCCGCCGGATCAGGACGTGCAGGACTGACCCGAAGAGCGCCGAGTCGGTGCCGGGGCGCACAGGCAGGAACAGGTCGGCTGTTCGAGCCAGCGGAACCACTCTCGGATCCTGGACGATCAACCTGGCGCCTCGGTCCCTCGCACGCCAGATGTAGCTGGTGGTGATCGGGAACGTCTCGGCCACGTTCGCCCCGGCGACCCAGACGACGTCGGCCAGAGGGATGTCGCTCCAGGGATTCGGCGCGCGGTCCATGCCGAGCGCCTTCTTGTTGCCGGTGCCGGCGGAGACCATGCAGAAGCGGCCGTTGTAATCCAGGTTCGTGGTGTGCAGGCCCAGGCGAGCGAACTTGCCGACCAGGTACGACTTCTCGTTGGTCAGCGACACTCCCGAGAGCATTGCGAAGGCGTCGTCGCCGTACTCGCCCTGGATTCGGCGGATCTCCGACACGACCCGGTCGAGTGCCTGGTCCCACGAGACGTTGCGGAACCCACCCGGTGCGGACTCGTCGCGTTCCATCGGATGAAGCAGCCGGTCGGGATGGCTGCCCTGCAGATAGCGCTTGACGCCCTTGGGGCAGAGCTTGCCCTCGTTGAAGGGGAACTCGTACCAGGGCTCGAACCCGACGACCGCGTTGTCGTGGACCTTCAGCTTGATGCCGCACTGCTGACCGCAGAAGCAGCAGTGCGTCTTGACCACCTCGTCGACCTCTATGCCGGCATTCCAGCCGCCGGGAGGCGCCTCGTTCAGATGCGGTCCGTAGCGGTCGATCAGCTCTTCGTCGGTGATCGGGAGCCGTGCCATCAGCCGAATCCTCCTACCCTCGCCGACTGGGCGAGGGTGACCTGGGCGCGACGACAGCGCGGGCAGGTGTCCTGGTAGTTGTCGTCACCATCGACGCCGTAGTCGAAGCCGATCTGCGACAGGACCGCCTTCAGATCGGCGATCTGCTGGGCACTCGCGAACGTTTCGCCACAGCAGCGACAGACCGCCGGTTCGCCTTCGGAGTTCGCCCGCTTGTAGTAGGCGACGCCCAGGTTGCCGGGTCGCTGGAAGATGTGGAACAGCTTGCCGAAGGGCAGGTACATCAGACCCAGGATCACCGTGAGGGCGTGGATCGTGTTCAGAGCCGAGTAGTACTGACCCTCCAACCACATGCTCGACACCGTCAGGAAGAGCCCGGTGACCGACACGGCGAAGAGCCCGGCGAGCGCCAGGAAGTCGCCGCTGCGCTCCACCGCCATCGCGCCCGGGTCGTGCAGGCGGCGGCGCAGGAACACGAACACACCGCCAAGGACCAGGAACGCCGAGATGTCGAGCGCGTGGAAGATCAGCCAACCGAGGATGCTGCCGGCGTCGAACTTCAACGTGCCCAGGTTCGACACGTACACCTGGTAGTGCTCGGCCTGCTGGCCGACGCTCTGGAAGTGCAACAGCCCGAGCGTCAGTGGGATGGTGACCAGCCCCGCCAGGATGCAGCCCCAGAAGACCAGCTGATGGGCGACCCAGCGGGCGTACGAGCGACGGCGGATGAACCCCTGCTCGAGCAGCTGGGTCGCCACCAGCGCCGGCAGTGCCGCTGCGTTGCGCGCCTTGCGCTGGCGGAAGGCATCCCATCCGCGCCGGTTCAGCATCGCTGTCGGCGGTCGGCGGAGCCACACGGCGTACCGGTAGAGCACACCGAAGACGGCGAAGACCACGCCGAACAGGTAGCCGACGAGCGCAGCGTCGAACCAGACGAGCTGGCCGCTGCCCAGGAACGTGATCGCCACGACGATGGCGACGCCGATCACCCCCCAGGTAACCCCTCGGCGGTCCAGGCGGCCGGCGCTGCTGCTCACGTTCGGCACCATACCCCCACGTCGACCTCCTCGGGACGGGCCCAAGGTCACGATTTCGGGTCCACCCGTCTAAGGTCGCCGGCTCGATGAGCACTTGCGCCACGTGTGGCGACCCCCGTGAAACCAAGCCGGGACCGGGTCAGACCACGACGACGTCGATCAGCTCATCGAGGCCTTCAAAGTCCGCGCCGTTGCGTGTGTAGAGCGGCAAGCTCGCGGCACAGGCGGTCGCGGCGATGAGCAGGTCCACGGCTCGGGCACCGCGGGCCTTGCAGCCCGACGCGGTGACTGCAGCGTAGGTGCGCCCGTAGGCGCGGGCAGCTTCGCCGTCGAACGGGAGGGGGTCGAATGCCGCTTCGGCTCGCTGCAGCCGGTCCTGTCGACATCCCCGCTCATCGGCCTCGCTGGCCGAGTGAGGCCCAGCAGCGAGCTCCGCCATCGTGAGAGCGCTCACGGCGACCTCGATCGGCAGCTTCGAAGGGTCGAGCCGTTCAAGGTCGATCACGACCGTCGTGTCGAGCAACCCCCGTGGCGGGCGTTCGAACTCAGCCACGCGGCTCGGGGTCCTGGACGGCCACCCGGTCGAGATCCGCTCGGAATCGGTCGTAGTCCACGCTCGGCGCGGTGCGGAACATCGCCACCGCAGCCTCCGCAGCGACGAAGCGACGGCGTCGCAGCGGGGTCAGCTCCGCGACCGGCACGCCGTTGCGAGTCACCACGAAGCTCTCTCCCTCGTCGAGCGACGAATGATGTCGCCACTCTCGTTCCGGAGCTCCCGTTGAGTGAGTTCCCGGGCCATGCGACCATCGTCGCACGACGTGCTACACGCAGCGTCGGGTCTCGCCGATCGCCGGCTCCAGGCCATTCGCGAACGAGAACGGCCGGGACCCGTTTCGCTTGGAAAGGGTCCCGGCCTTCCGAGCCCGAGAGGAGAATCGAACTCCTGACCTGCTCATTACGAGTGAGCTGCTCTACCGACTGAGCTACCCGGGCACCTGCACCCCGGAGGGCACGGACCAACGAGCATACAGGCGACCGGACGGGCGCCATAAGCGGCCCGACAGCCGATCCGCTGTCGCTACGATGCCGCCCGTGGCAGTCGACCCCCAGAGCCGTCTCGGCAGATCCGTTCAGGCGATGGCGGCGTCTCGCCGGTTCGCGAAGGTGGGACCGGTGGTCGTTCCTCCGATCGACCGTCTGCTCAACCGTATGTTCGGCGGCAAGGTGCTGATGAGCTCGCTGATGTTGCCCTGTGCGGTGGTAACGACGACGGGGCGCAAGAGCGGGCTGCCCAGGGAGAGCCCCCTGGCTTCTGTGCCACTCGACGGCTGCCTCTACGTCGTGGGATCGAACTTCGGTCGCGACAACCACCCGGCCTGGTCCTGGAACCTGCTGGCCGACCCCACTGCGCTGGTCTCCTACCGCGGCCAGCACTTCGAGACCCGGGCCGAGCTCCTCGACGAGCAGGACAAGGCCGACACCTGGCCACGACTCATCGAGCGATGGCCGGTATACGACCAGTACGTGCAGCGTAGTGGCCGAGATCTGCGGGTCTTCAGGTTGCGCCGAACCGATGGCGTCGCCATCACCTGAGCACCCGATGCCGGTCGCTCACCTGCTGAGCGGCGCCAGCCCGACCAACAGTGCACGGAGTTGAAGGCCCTCGTTCGGGTTGAACACCAGCGCATCACAGAGCTCCTGGACCGCATCAGCAGCTGCGACGAAGGCCTCCCCTGAGCCACCCGACACCAGCTGGTCCCGGTAGCGCGACACGAGGGTCGCCAGACCCGAGCGGAGCTCGTCGGTGCGGACCTTGCGCTGCTCCCGTTTGTGGCGTGCCTCCATCAGCTTCAGGTCACCCTTGCGAGGTTCCATCTCGACCCGGGTGAAGGCCTCGACGTAGGTGGCCATCTCCTCTGCCTGCATCTCGGCGAGTGGCTCCAGCAACGCGTCGATCGATGCGAGCAACTCGTCGGCGACCGCTGCGGCCGCCGCACCAGTCCCGTCGAGCCTTTCCGGAGCGCCATACCAGGCGGCACGCCGAGACGCTGCGGCCGGGTCGCGTGCCAGCAGGCGTGCGCGCGCCAGGCTGCCGCCGGCCCCTGCCGCGGCGACCCGCGCAGCGTCCACTGATACGCCTTCGGACTCGAGGCGGCCAACCAGCAGATCCTCGGGCACCGCCGAGAACTCGATGCGTACACACCGCGACGCGATCGCGGCCATCTCGGTCGGCACGCTCGTCGCCACCAGGATGAAGAACACACCAGCCGGCGGTTCCTCGACGGCCTTCAGCAACTTGGTGAACGCCGTGTCGTCGGCCGGTACCAGCTGAGGCAGGAGGATCACCTGGCGATCACCCTCGGGCGGCTTGCGCCAGACCAGACCCTCGACCCGGGTCCTGTCGGTCAGCTCCCCGCCGACGATCCGAGTGGCGTCGTCGCGCAGGAACTTCTGACCCTGTGGTTCCTGCACGACGAGCGACGGGTGGGCCTGGGCGGCGACGAGCCGTCGTGAACGTTCCGCGGCCGGCGCGTCGAGACCGTCGGACAGCAGGTCCGCCGCGAACGCCATCGCCGCTTGTCGTCTGCCCGAGCCCGGGGGTCCGACCAGCAGGTAGGCGTGCACCGGCGAGGCCACCGTGGCACGGAGCTGGCTGACCGCGGCGTCCTGTCCTACGACCTCGCCCCACAGCTCGTCCGAGGTCACCACGTCCATCACCCGCCAGGGCCGAGGACGTCGATCACCGCGTCGAGCACCCTGTCGTGCACCTCGTCGACCGTTCCGGTCCCGTCGACCACGACCCAGGTGTCGGGCTCGTCCTCTGCCTGGGCACGGAAGCCGTCCGCGACCCTCCGGTGGAAGTCGACTCCTGCAGCCTCGATGCGGTCTCTGGCGCCGCCGGTGCGTCCCAACGCGACGTCCTCCGGGACGTCGAGCAGCACCACGACGTCAGGCCAGAGACCTGCCGCGGCCCAGCCCGAGACGGCACGCACTATGTCCACATCGAGCCCGCGGCCGAATCCCTGGTATGCGATCGACGACCCGATGAAGCGGTCACAGACGACGTCACGACCCGAGAACAGCGCCGGCTCGATCACCTCGGCCACGTGCTGGGCCCGGTCTGCGGCCATCATCAGCGCTTCGGCGCGGTCGTCGATCGGCGCGATCCCCCCGACCGCACCGCTGGACAAAAGCAGTTCCCGCAGCCGGGCCCCCAGCGCTGTCCCACCGGGCTGTCTGGTCAGAAGGGCTCCACGGGCATCGGCGAGCATCGTTGCCTGGGTCGACTTGCCACTGCCCTCGCCGCCCTCCAGGACGACGAACCGGCCTCGCTCAGTCACCCTGACCCGAGGGGTTCTCGTCGCCAGGAGACGTCTCGGCTGGCGCCTTCGTGGCCGCTGCCTTCTTCTTGGCGGGGGCCTTCTTCTTGGCTGCCGCCTTCTTCTTGGCAGGAGCTTTCTTCTTCGCCGCCGCCTTCTTCTTGGCAGGAGCCTTCTTCTTCGCTGCCCGCTTCTTCGCCGGTCCGGCAGCGCGACGGATCTCGAGCAACTCCAGTGCCCGTTCCATCGTCAACTCCTCGACGGAATCGCCCTTGCGGAGACTCGCGTTGGTCTCGCCGTCGGTGACGTAGGGCCCGAAGCGGCCGTCCTTGATGACGATCGGCTTCTCGGTGTCGGGATCCGCACCCATCTCACGCAGCGGGCCCTTCGGTGCCGCTTGCCCACGGCGACGCTTCGGCTCGGCGAAGAGCCGTACCGCCTCGTCCAGATCGACGGTGAGGATCTGCGGCTCGGCTTCGAGCGAACGGCTGTCGGTGCCCTTCTTCAGGTACGGACCGAACTTGCCGTTGAGCGCCAGGATCATCTCGCCGTCGTCGGGGTGGGCACCGACCTCGCGTGGTAGCGCCAACAGCGGCATGACCGACTCGAGCGTGACTGTCGCCGGATCCATGTCCTTGAACAGGCTGGCGGTGCGCGGCTTGAACCCGGTCTCGTCGTCGTGGACGCCCTCCTGGACGTACGGTCCGAACCGTCCCGCCTTGAGGTGGACCTCGAGCCCCGTCTCGGGATGAACTCCGAGCAGCCGATCGCCCGACGGGGCGTCGAGCAGCTCGAGCACTCGTTGCGGGGTCAGCTCGTCAGGTGGGAGGTCTTCGGGGATGGAGGCCCGCTGCTGCTCGTCACCCTCACCGCGCTCCAGGTAGGGGCCGTACCGTCCGACCCGCGCTACGACGGGTGCACCGCCGTCCGCTGCCGGACCCAGCGGGATCGAGTTGACCTCGCGGGCGTCGATCTCGCCCAGGTTTCCGTCGACCAGGCGCTTCAGGCCGAGCCCGTCGACCTCTCCGTTGGAGTCGGAGACCCCGAAGTAGAACTTCGCCAGCCACGGCTCCATGTGGGCCGACCCGGAGGCGATGTCGTCGAGCTCCTCCTCCATCCGGGCCGTGAACGCGAAGTCCACGAGGGCCGGGAAGTGCTGTTCGAGCAGTGAGATCACCGCGAACGCGGTGAAGCTCGGCACCAGTGCGCTGCCCTTCTTCCAGACGTAGCCGCGGTCCTGGATGGTGTTGATGATCGACGCGTAGGTGGATGGGCGGCCGACTCCGAGCTCCTCGAGCCGTTTGACCAGCGAGGCCTCGGTATAGCGGGCAGGTGGCTGGGTCTCGTGCCCTACGGCGTCCAGCTCGTCGGCGAGGATGCTGTCGCCTTCGGCCATCACCGGCAGCACACGCTCCTGGTCCTCGAGCGCCTCGTCGGGATCGTCGGACCCCTCGACGTATGCCCGCAGGAACCCCGGGAACAGGATCGTGCGACCGGATGCCGCGAACACCGCCTCACGGTCGTCGGCGCTCGTCACGACCAAGCGCACATGCACCGACTCCCCGCGGGCGTCGGTCATCTGCGATGCGACGGTGCGCTGCCAGATCAGTTCGTAGAGGCGGAGCTCGGAGCTGTTCAGCTGGCCGGCGACCTGGTCGGGTGTGCGGAACACATCGCCCGCGGGCCTGATCGCCTCGTGAGCCTCCTGAGCGTTCTTCGCCTTGCTCGTATAGCGGCGGGGAGCGTCGGGCAGGTAGTCGTCGCCGTACTTCTCACGGATCTGGGTCCGCGCCGCGTTGAGCGCCGTGTCGGACAGCGTGACGGAGTCGGTCCTCATGTAGGTGATGAAGCCGTTCTCGTACAGCCTCTGTGCTGTCGACATCGTCTGGGAGGAAGACATGCGCAGCTTCCGGCCGGCCTCCTGCTGCAGGGTCGACGTCATGAACGGCGGGGCGGGACGTCGGGTGTACGGCTTGGACTCGACGGAACGGACGCTCAGTGGCCTTTCTGCCACGCCCTGTCGAACGGCCTCGGCCGCGTCGCGGTCCAACAGCAGGACTCCCGCTGCTGCCGCCGAGTCCGCCATGCGGCCGTCCTGACCGAAGTCCTTGCCGGTCGCCAGGCGCTGACCGTCGAGCTCGACGAGCGTCGCGGGGAACTGCGTCTGGTCCTTGTCGGTGTCGGCGTGGCGCAGCTGCGCCTGCAGGTCCCACCACGAGGCTGCCACGAACGCCATGCGTTCACGCTCTCGCTGCACGACGATCCGGGTCGCGACCGACTGGACCCGGCCCGCGGACAGCCTCGGCATGACCTTCTTCCACAGGACGGGGCTGACCTCGTAGCCGTAGAGACGATCGAGGATGCGCCGGGTCTCCTGGGCGTCCACGAGCCGGCGATCCAGCTCACGGGGGTTCTCGATCGCATGCTGTATCGCCGCGGGTGTGATCTCGTGGAAGACCATCCTCTTCACGGGAACACGGGGGTTGAGCACCTCGAGCAGATGCCACGCGATCGCCTCGCCCTCGCGATCCTCATCTGTCGCCAGGTAGAGCTCGTCGGCGTCCTTCAGCAGGGCCTTGAGGCGACGGACCTGGTCCTTCTTGTCGGGGCTGACCACGTACAACGGCTTGAAGTGGTTCTCGGTGTCCACACCCAGCCGTGCCCACGCCTCGCCCTTGTACTCCTTGGGCACGTCGGCGGCGTTGCGCGGCAGGTCCCGGATGTGACCGATGGACGACTCGACCTGGTAGCCGTCCCCCAGGAAACGGGAGATGGTGCGCGCCTTGGCCGGCGACTCGACGATGACGAGGGGACTGCTCATTGAGGGAACAGCTAATGAACCTTTCCGGGAAGTTGTCAACACCGTTCCTCGTCGACAGGCGGGGCCGCGCCACCCCGTCGAGTCCTTCCATTGGCACTTCGGCACACGTCGCGGGCACCGGCGATAGCGTCGCCACCATGAGCTACGAACCGAGCCAGCGGGGCGCCGAGCTGCGCGAGAACCTCCTCGACTTCATGGACTCCCACGTCCTTCCGGCCGAGTCGGTCTACGACGAGCAGATGTCCGAGCTGGGCGATGACCACGCTCACCCGCAGATCGTCGAGGACCTGAAGGCCGAAGCTCGTCGACGCGGACTGTGGAACCTCTTCATGCCCCACACGACCGAGTGGACCCCTGAACCGGTGAGCAACCTCGACTACGCGCATCTGGCCGAGATCTCGGGTCGGGCAGTGCACCTGGCGCCCGAGGCCATGAACTGCGCCGCCCCGGACACGGGCAACATGGAGGTTCTGACGCTGTTCGGCACGCCCGAGCAGAAGGAGCAGTGGCTCGTTCCGCTGCTCGAGGGCGAGATCCGCTCGGCGTTCGCCATGACCGAGCCCGACGTCGCATCGTCGGACGCGACGAACATCCAGATGTCTATCGATCGCGACGGCGACGAGTACGTTCTCAACGGCCGCAAGTGGTGGACGTCCGGTGCTGCCTCGGACCGCTGCAAGATCATGATCGTCATGGGCAAGACAGACCCTGACGCGGCGCGCCACGTCCAGCAGTCGATGATCCTGGTCCCCATGGACACACCGGGGGTCACCCGTGTCCGTGACTTGCCTGTGTTCGGCTACCAGGACCGCGAAGGCCACGCCGAGATGTCCTTCGACGACGTCCGTGTGCCGGCGAGCAACCTGATCGGACAGGAAGGCGGCGGGTTCGCGATCGCCCAGGCACGCCTGGGCCCCGGACGCATCCACCACTGCATGCGCTGCATCGGAATCGCCGAACGGGCACTCGAACTGATGTGTCGCCGCGTCACCGAGCGGATCGCCTTCGGTCGGCCGCTGGCCGACCAGGGTGTGATCCGGGAGTGGATCGCAGACTCACGCATCGAGATCGAACAGGCCCGCCTGCTCACCCTGAAGGCTGCACACCTGATGGACACCGTCGGGGCCAAGGGGGCGGCCGTCGAGATATCGGCGATAAAGGTGGTGGCGCCCAACACAGCTCTGCGCGTCGTCGACCGAGCGATTCAGGCCCACGGCGGTGGCGGCGTCTCCGACGACTTCCCCCTCGCCCGGATGTACGCGGGACTGCGCACGCTGCGCTTCGCCGACGGGCCCGACGAGGTGCACCGTCGTCAGATCGCCCGGACCGAGCTCGCCCGCTACACGGGCTGAGCCACCTGGTCCTGCGACCTTCGGCCGGGGGGCGCATGCCACAGGTGAGGATCACAGAAGAGAGAGGTCGGCCACCGAGTCGACGACGGCGACGATCCGGTCGACGCCCGACTCTGTGAACAGATCCCGCGGACGTCCGGGAGGACAGACCACCGCGAAGGTCGCCCCACGGCGTGACGAACGCAGCGCCGCGGCGATCACCACGCCGAACGCGAGCGGGTCGAAAAGGTCGGCATCGCCCAGGTCGAGCGCCACGAGGGTTCCGTCCGTGCGATCCAGTTCGGTTCGCAGTGCCGGCATGGTCGCCAGGTCGACCTCGCCGATGACTCGCACCACTTCCCATTCGCCCGAGCGCACAGTGCGGGCATCGAACAGCATCCTCCGAGGTTAGAGCTGACGCCTCGCTGTCACAGCAGTCCCGTACGGTTGGTCCCGATGACCGACCTGGCGCTCGCTCCGCCGGACCTCCACCCCGACGACCCGATCCGCTCGGAGAACCTGATCCGGTCGGAGGACCTGATCCGGTCTCTGTTGGATCAGCTCGCCGATGACCCGCGCCTGGCACACGTTCGTCGGCTTCCGGCGCGGCACGGCCCTTCACGCCGACCTGTCCCGGCCCCTGCCCTCCGAGGTCTCCCGCCGGATCCCGCATTCCCAGCTCTGGGCACATCAGGCCCGAGCGATCGACCTGGCACGCGACGGCCAGTCGTTCGCTCTGGCCAGCGGCACTGCTTCAGGCAAGTCGCTCACCTACCAGGTACCCATCGCCGAAGCCGCTCTCGACGGCGCCGCCTCACTGCTGATCTACCCGACCAAGGCGCTGGCACAGGATCAGCTGCTCTCGTTCGGGGCATGGGACCTTCCCGAGATGGTCGCGGCCACCTACGACGGCGACTGCGGACCCGAGGAACGTCTGTGGGTGCGAGAACACGCGAACGTGCTCCTCACGAACCCCGAGATGCTTCATCTGGGGATCCTTGCCAACCACCAGCGCTGGGCACGGGTGCTCCGGTCGCTCCGGTTCGTCGTGGTCGACGAACTGCACCTGCTGCGGGGGGTGTTCGGCACCCACGTCGCCCAGGTGCTGCGCCGGTTGCGCCGCCTGGTTCGTCACTACGGAGGCACCGAGCCCACGTTCGTGTTCACGTCCGCGACGATCGGCGACGCAGACGTCCTCGCTGGCCAGCTCTGTGGCCTACCGGTCGTGGGGATCACCGGCGACGACGCCCCCACGGGGGATCGTGACGTGGCCCTGTGGCAACCACGAACCGACGACGGCCAGCACTGGTCGGTGCACGGCGAGGCCGCTCGACTGGCAGAGAAGCTCATCGATGCAGGTCTCCGGACCCTCGTGTTCTGCGCATCACGGCGTGGTACCGAGCTCGTGGCCGAGGACCTGCGCAGGTCCCTGCCGGCAGAGCTGTCCGATTCCATCCGCTCCTACCGTGCCGGGTACCTGGCGTCGGAACGCCGGGAGATCGAGGCCGACCTTTTCAGCGGCCGCCTGCGAGGCGTCGTGGCGACCAACGCGCTCGAGCTCGGCGTCGACATCGGCGACCTCGACGCGGTCGTGCTCTGCGGCTTCCCGGGCACGATCGCGTCCTTCTGGCAACAGGTCGGTCGCTGCGGTCGCTCGGAACGCCCGAGCCTGGCGGTTCTCGTCGTGGGCGAGGACCAGCTCGACCAGTGGATGGTCAGGAACCCGGACCAGCTGTTCGATCGTTCACCCGAGCCGGCCGTCATCAACCTGGACAACCCCCACGTCTACACGCCACACCTGGGGTGCGCCGCGCATGAAGTACCCCTGCGCCACACAGACCTGGACTTCTGGCCGGAACAACTCGACGAGGGCGTCCGCACTCTCGTGATCGGCGAGCGCGCTGCCGTCAGGCGTCGGAGGGGTGGGCCGGCGGTCGTCTGGAGCGGTCGCGGGCTGCCGGCGCCGACGATCGGGCTGCGGTCCGCGTCTCGGGGCGAGTACCGCATCGTCGACCCCGCCGGCAGGACCATCGGCACGGTCGATGAGGCACGGGTGAGCACCACCGTGCACACCGGCGCCATCTACCTGCACCAGGGCCGCTCCTGGCAGGTGGTCGACCTCGACGACGCCGACCGTGTGGCCCACGTGGAGCCGTCGAGCGGCGAGCACTACACGCAGCCGCGCAGCCAGAGCGCGATCCGACTCCTGGAGGTGGACCGCACCCGCCGCGTCGGCTCCTCGACCCTCCGGCTGGGCTCGGTCGAGGTGACCACTGTGGTGACGGGCTACCGGCTCAGGAGCACCGTCAGCCACGAGCTGCTCGGGTCACACGCCGTCGAGCGCCCACCGACGCATCTGTCCACCCGGGCGATCTGGTACACGTTCGACGAGGACACCCTCGAGCGTGCTGATGTGGGTCCGGAGGTTCTCCCAGGCACCCTCCACGCGGCCGAGCACGCCGGTATCGGCATCCTTCCGCTGTTCACCATCTGTGATCGCTGGGACGTCGGTGGTGTCTCCACGCCATGGCTGCCCGAGACGGGTGCTCCCACCGTCGTGATCCACGACGCTCATCCGGGTGGGGCAGGGATCGCCGAGCTCGCCTACGACGCAGCGGACCGGCACCTTCCGGCGACGCTGGCGGTGGTGGCCGAATGCTCGTGCAGCTCCGGATGCCCGAGCTGTGTGCAATCACCGAAGTGCGGCAACAACAACGAGCCGCTCGACAAGCAAGGCGCCGCCCGACTTCTACGGGCCACGCTGGACGCCTGATCCCGGGTCGACCGACCTCGGTCATCGCTCCACGAGCACGGTCACACGCTCCCTCACCTCCATGTCGCCGATCAGGCGTCCGACGACAGCGACCCGGGTCGGGCGTAGGCGGACCTCGACGGTCACGAACCCACCCGGCCGCAGATCACCGCTCAGACGTACGTTCACCCGTTCCGTCCCCGGCCGGGTGAGCGCCGCTGTGGCAGCTCTGTGCGACGGCTCGACGATCACCGCTCTACCCGCCACGCGGGCAGCGTGCACCGCAACCAGCTGGTCACGGGCGACGAGGCCCGTCTGCACGACAGTGAGCAACAGCAGCACCACGACCGGCAGGAGCAGCGCCAGCTCGACCGACGCCTGCCCCTGCTCGCTGCAGGGGCACCGGCGACCCCGTCGCACTCAGCCCGCCTGCTGGAGGATCTGACCTATGACCGTGTCGAACAGTCGACCGATCATCCCGGTGCGCGTGACCCAAGCGACGACAGCAAGGGCGACGGCCGCCGCGCCGAGGAGGACCAGCGCGTACTCGACGGTTCCCTGTCCGCGTTCATCGAAGAAGCGTCTGCTCGGACGACCGCGCCCGGTATCGGGATCGAAGGATGGGGACCGGTGGTTGGTCGTGGTGGTGGGCATGGGGCTCCTCGGAGATCGCTCGGTGGTTGGTGGACCATCAGGTCGAGGCCGGCACGAGACCGGTACGGGCGACGCTCAACAGCACCGGCACGATCGTGAGCAGCACGAAGGCGGGCAGGACCAACAGGACCAGCGGAACGAGCATCGTGATCGGCAGGCGGCGAACCCTCGCCTGGGTCCTCCTGCGACGCCGTGTTCGTTCGGAGTCACCGAGACGTTGCAGCGCCGGAATGACCGGCGTGCCCGACCGCACCCCGGCGGCGAGAGTCACGAACAACGCGCGTACCCCCGGGTCGCCGTCGGACGATCCCTCACCCAGCGCCTCGAGCAGTCCCGCCCCCCTGGACACGTCGCCGACCGTGGCGGAAACCCTCCGCGCCACCGGACCCCTCCCGGCGACCGGATCAACGACGACCAGAGCGCTGTGGACCGAGTGCCCCGCGCTCAGCGCCACCTGCAGAAGGTCGACCACCCGGGTCAGGTCTGAGTCGCGGTCGACGGCGCGTTCGCGTCGCGACGACCTCCGACCGGCCGAACGACTCGGCCGCCTCCGACGCGGTTCTCGGCCGGGAGCGACGAAGCGCCGCCACGGCCAGGGCCCCACCGGACGCAACACCTCCCACGTTGCGGCCGCACCCACGAGCGACAGGACCCACCCGCTCATCGCAGTGCCCGGCGGACGAGACGACGCATGGCCAGAGCACCCGACAGGTCCATGGCCACTCCCAGCGTCAGGCATGCCCAGCCAGGTGGGGTGAGGAACAGCGTCCTCGCCACCGCCGTGTCGATGAGACAGAAGGCAGCTGCTCCGAACACCGGCAGGACCACCAGGGTCGTGGCGCTGGAGGTCGCCTGAGCGGCCAGGGCCCGAGCCTCGTCCGCCGCGTCGATCCGATCCGCTGCGGTCATGCAGACGGCGTCGAACGCCGCCGCCAGGTCTCCACCGTGGCCGTCGGAGGCTCTGACCGCCACGGACAGCAGCTCCACCTCCTCGACTGCACTCTCCGATGCCCACTCGTCGAACGCATCGGCGATGGGCACACCACGAGTGACCGCTGAGCCGACCCGTCGCAGCTCCACACCGAGTGGATCGCCCAGGGTGACACCGGCGTCGGCCACCGCCTCCGACAGCGTCATTCCGGAGCCGAGCGACCGGGCGAGCACGCCCGCGACCGCGGGCACCTGCGCACGGGCCTCGAGCGACCTCCGCCCCGCTCGCGATCTCACAGCAGGGCCCCGAGGAGGTCGGGACCGGGGCCGCTCGCACCGACCTCGTGCAGCGACACGATGGCCCGGCGCCCGTCGCCGGAGCGCTCCACGCCCACCAGCAGGTCCACCGCTGAGCGGACCTGCGCTCTCACCGCGCTGTGAGGCACGCCGTCACCGCTCATCAGACACATCGCCTCGAGCCGATCGAGGGCGTCCGCTGCGCTGCCGGCATGACAAGTCGAGAAGCCGCCACGATGGCCCGTAGCCATCGCCCAGATCATGTCCGATGCCTCCGGGCCACGGACCTCGCCCACGACTATCCGGTCGGGACGAAGACGAAGGGCCGCCCGGACGAGGTCCCTCATCTCGACCCTCCCGATGCCCTCGGCGGTCCCGGGCCTGGCCTCGAGGCGTACGACGTGTTGGCCCGACAGCTGTAGCTCGGCGACATCCTCGATCGTCACGAGCCGCTCGTCCGGGCCGACCTGGGCGATCATCGCGTTGACGACCGTCGTCTTGCCCGAGCCGGTGGCACCGAAGACGATGACGTTCGGTCGGCCCTCGAGCAGCTCCTCGATCAACGCCAGCCCGTGGTCGTCGATGAACGCCCCCAGAGGGAGCGACCGCCTGAGATGCCTGCGCACGGCCAGCACCGGCCCGTCGACAGCGAGGGGCGACAGCACAGCGGCGACCCTGGTGCCATCGGCCAGTCTGGCGTCGACCACGGGACAGGTCCTGTCTGCTCGTAGGCCGAGCGGTGACACGAGCCGCTCGATGGCCCGTTCGATCTGGGCCGAATCGACGGTGACGGAGCTGCGGGACAGCCGTCCGGCTCTCTCGACCCAGACCACCCCGGGACCGTTCGCGAGCACATCGGTGACCTCTGGGTCGTCGAGCAGCGCCTGCAGCTGTCCGAGTCCGACGAGTTCACCCTCGAGGCGTCGCGCCAGTTCACCGACGACCCCGTCCGACAGCAACGGAGCTTCCGCACGGATCAGGAGGCACAGCCGGTCGTACGCCCCTAGAGCGCTGTGCTCGTCGCGGAATCGGCGACGTATCCGATCCTCGGTCGGCGTCGTCGATCACCGACGCGAGGCGGGTGGCCCGGGTCACCACAGCGGGCCCAGCTCCCGCGCCAGAACCCGCGGCACACGCCTGACGAGGAGCCCTGCGTCGACGGCGCGGGCGATCGCCGGGTCCGCGACGATGCTCGCGACGACCGGGACCGACAACACGTCGCTGACATCGCGGTCGTTCAGGCTCCGACCGGGCTCTGCGATCACCACGACTCCGTCGGCCACGACCTGGGCGTTCATCGCTGCTCGGAGCGCCAGGTAGCAGGACCTCGTCACCATCAGCGACCGGCCCGGCCCAGCCAGTGCCACGACGAGGTCGTCGTGATCCACGCTCACAACAGGACCACCGCAACGCCCAGCATCGACGACGACCGAGCGGCCCGACGCCAACCGACCGCCGAGCGCAGCTGCCAGAGCGACAGACCGATCCGGTGACCAGCGACGCCGACCGACTCCCCCGGCAGGCAACAGGGCGAGGCCCTCGGTCACCGGAAGGACCAGACGGTCGATCGCATCGACCTCGGCGTCCGGATCCGCCAACCAGTCGAGCACCCCGGGGCCCGACGGAGTGGCCATGCCGAGAGCCGCCGGCATGTCACCGGCCAGGTCCACCAGCAGGACCCGGGCACCGGAACCGGCCCGAACGACGGCCAGCGCCGCCGCCACCACTGTCGTCCCACTTCCGCCCTTCGGCGACCAGACGATCGTCATCTCGCCGGCTGAGGTCAGATTGGTCGGATCCACTCGGCATCCGTCACTTCCTGGAGGATCACAGGCTGCACCGCTCGGGGCGCCACGTGAGTTGTGGGGGAAGTGGTCCGCTCCGACCCGGGACTAGGAGCCGCCGGAGGAGGGCAGCTCGAAGGTACCCGCGCCCTGCTCCGGGGTCAGCGGGGAGCGCGCCCCGATGGGCCGTTCTACCCAACTGGAGGGGTCGATCGCACCGACAAGGTCAAGGAGTCGCTCCGGTCCGCCGACCGGAGACCGCAGGGCATCAGTGACAGGAACTCCACGACGCTCGAAGGGGGTGGGACGTGAACACATCACATGATCGAACCAGGCATGATCGAACCAGGCATGGTCGAACCAGCTGCTCCCCCGGCGGCGTCGCACGGCTCGCTGGAGCCGGCCTGGCGCTCCTGCTGGGTGCCGTCGCGTGCACCAGCGCTCCGGGCCCCGCCCCGACCGCGACCACGCTCGCGCCACATCAGCGCCAGCCACGCGTCGTCTGCTCCGCTGGCGCCCAGTCGACATCAGGCATCACCCCCCACGACACCGACGCACCGGACGATCCCACTCCCACCGGCGCGACCTCGACCGTCATCGTCGCGGTCGATGCCGACGGCCGACCCCACCTGGTGACCACCGAGGCGGACCAGGCCCCGACAACCGCCGCCGCGGTGGACGCTTCACCCGGACTCGAAGTCGTCGCCATCGAACCCGACATCGCGATCTCGGCCACCGAGTCCGCCCCCACCGCCGCCGCGTCGTGTGACGACCCGTTCCGACCCCAGCAGTGGGCGCTCGACTCACTCGGGGTCGAGTCGATCTGGGAGACCAGCGTGGGCGCCGACATCGACATCGCCATCGTCGACACCGGCGTCGACGGCGGCCATCCGGACCTGGTGGGCCACGTGGCTCCGGGCGTCTCGTTCGTCGGCACCGGCGGGACCGCACAGACCGGCGCTGGAGACACGGACCCGAACGGCCACGGCACCCACGTCGCGGGCATTGCTGCCGCCGGAGCGCAGGACGGCGTGGGGATCGCCGGTGTCGCCCCCTTCACGCGGATCCTGCCGGTGCGGGTCCTGGACAGCACCGGCGCCGGATCGAGCTCGGCCGTAGCAGCGGGGATCACCTGGGCGGTCGACAACGGTGCCGAGGTGATCAACCTCTCGCTCGGAGGGAGCTACTCCGGAGCGATCGCCACAGCGGTCGACTACGCCGACTCCCGGGGAGTCGTGGTCGTGGCCGCCACCGGCAACACCGGCACCGCCAACAGCGTCATGTACCCGGCGGCGCTCGCCACGGTGATCGCCGTGGCTTCCCACGACTCGAGTGGATCGTTGTCGCCCTTCTCGAGCCGGGGACCCCAGGTCGACGTGGCTGCTCCCGGGAGCAGCATCGTCTCGGCCTACCCGGGCGCACAGTGGCGTCTCATGCAGGGCACGTCCATGGCCACTCCGCACGTCGCCGGAACTGTGGCTCTCATGTTCGGGGTCGACCTGTTCCGCTCACCGGAGCAGGTCAGGGCACTGATCCGATCCTCGGCGGTCGATGCAGGCACCCCCGGTTTCGACGACGGG
This sequence comes from Microthrixaceae bacterium, assembly GCA_037045265.1. Taxonomy (GTDB): domain Bacteria; phylum Actinomycetota; class Acidimicrobiia; order Acidimicrobiales; family Microtrichaceae; genus JBAOHV01. The sequence continues at coordinate 286,324 of JBAOHV010000004.1, forward strand.
TTCGGCTGGGGGCGTCTCGACGCTGCGGCCGCACTCGGACTCTGACCGGCCCGGCAGATCGCGAGTGCGGCGGCTCAGACTGTCAGCAGGTCCGCGGCTTCGGCGCGCGCCGAAGGGTGTCGCAGCTTCGACATCGCCCTGGCCTCGATCTGACGGATCCGCTCCCGCGTGACGTGGAACTCGGCGCCGACCTCCTCGAGGGTCCGGGGCTGACCGCGGTCCAATCCGTATCGCAGCACCAGCACCTCGCGTTCGCGTACGTCGAGCGAGTCGAGCATGGTGGCCACGTCCCCCGGAAGGGCAGCGAACGCGACCGCGTCGAACGGTGACTCGGCACGCTGGTCCTCGACCAGATCTCCCAGCCGTGTGTCGCTGTCGTCACCCAACGGTTCCGAGAGCGACAGCGGTTCGGCCGCCACAAACAGCGCTTCATTGGCCTTCGCCTCGTCCACGCCCACCTCGCGGGCCAACTCGGCCACCGTGGGGGGCCGGCCGAGGTCCGCCTCCATCTGAACCCGAGTGCGCTGGAGGCGAGCGAGGGTCTCGGCCGCGTGCACAGGGAGTCTGATCGTGCGTCCGGTGTTGGCTATGCCACGGGCTATCGCCTGTCTGATCCACCAGGTCGCGTAGGTCGAGAACTTGAACCCCTTGCGCCAGTCGAACTTGTGGACGGCGTGCATGAGCCCGAGGTTCCCCTCCTGGACCAAGTCCAGCAGTGGAAGCCCAGAAGACTGGTAGCGCTTGGCGATCGACACCACGAGACGCAGGTTCGCCTGGACGAAACGCCGTTCGGCCTCCTCGCCTTCACGTACCCGGCGACGCAGCTCACGACGGCGGCCCAGTGCCGGGGCGGGTTGCTCGGCCAGTTCACGGCAAGCCTGCAGCCCTGCCTCCATCGTCTGCGCCAACCGGACCTCGTCCTCCTTGCTGAGGAGGTCGTGCTTGCCGATGTCGCTCAGGTAGAGCCGGACCAGATCCTCGTCGTCGCGGCCTCTTCGTTCCGTGCCCACGATCCACCTTCCCGCCGATGTCCGACCCAGCGCCTACATCGGCAGGTAGGGCACCAGAACCTGAGCGGGTCCACCGACACGAGGGATCCCACCCGACGACAGTGCGTCAGCGGATCGGAGCTGAGATGCCTGCCGCTGCCAGCTCCAGGGCCTGTTGGCACTGCTTCGCCTCGTCGACAGCCCCGGCGTCGACCAACAGGGACCGGACGACCTCCTCGCCGGCCTCCCACTCCTCGATGTCGTCGGCGAGGATGATCCCGGTCCAACGGATCAGGGACGGTTCCGCCACCGGCGACATCGACCCCGACGCATCGCGGTACGACTCGACCAGCATCGGCAGTAGCACCCGATACGCGCTCACCGCCCGCTCGATCGCTCCGGACGTCTCGGCGTCGCCCTCGAACAGGTCGAACCACTCCTCGGTCTCCGGGCTACCGGGAGCCACCAGATCGTGGATCCGCACCACCGTCAGTTCCGGAAGCCGGTCCGCCAACACCTCGGCGTGCCAGCCGTGGCGGCGCGACATGTCGGCGAAGAACGAGTCGAGTACGTCGTCACCGCAGCTGCCCGCCCAGCGACCGAAGACCTCGAACACCCTTCGCTCGACCCAGACCCATCGACCTACCTGCTCCGCCCGCTCGAGCAGACCGGTGAAGTGTGGTCGCTCTGATCTCGACGTGTCTTCGGTCACGGCCCCGGAGTGTAAGGCCCATCGACCGCCCCGCTCTCCGCTGGGGGCTAGGATCCGATTTCGATGGGGCGCCAACGATCTTTCACGGAAGCCGAGCGTTCAGCTTGGCGGAACTTCCTACTTGCCAACCGCCGGGTGACCACCCGGCTGGATGCCGACCTGGGCTCGGAATGCGAGATGACACTCGCCGAGTACGAGGTGCTCGGCCATCTGGCCGACGCACCCGACCAACGGCTCCGCATGAACGAGTTGGCCGAGCTCTCACGGCTGTCGCCGAGCGGGCTGACGCGACGGTTCGACGCACTGGTCCGCCGGGGCTGGGCCGCCCGCGAGCGTTGCGACGACGACCGACGTGGCGTGGTCGCCAGTCTGACATCATCGGGCAAGGTCCAGGTCGAGGCTGCCAGACCGGTCCACGACCGTGGGGCGAAGAGCTACTTCTTCGACCTGCTCGAACCCGACGACGTCGACCTGCTCAGCGAGATGATGGTCCGCGTCGCAGTCGATGAGGACGCTGCTGTAGCCAGCTGACAGGCGCCCGGCGCCGCAGTTGCGCGGCGGCCGCAGTTGACCGGCGACGGGGTCAGTAGGCGTTCGTGATCGGCAGACGCCGATCACGGCCGAACGCCTTCTGGGAGATCCGGATCCCGGGTGGCGACTGGCGTCGCTTGTACTCGGCGCGGTCGATCAGGGTCGTGATGCGCTCCACGTCCAGGCGATCGTGGCCAGCAGCCAGCAACTGCGTTTCTGTCAGGTCGTCATCGACGTACGCCTGGATCAACGGGTCGAGCTCCTCGTACGTGGGCAGGCTCTGATCGTCACGCTGATCGGGGCGCAGCTCCGCGGATGGCGGCTTCGTCAGGACGTCTTCGGGGATCACGTCGGTGCCGGCCCGCTGATTGCGCCAGCGACACAGCTCGTAGACGAGGAGCTTGGGAACGTCCTTGATCACCGCCAGGCCGCCGGCGGTGTCGCCGTAGAGAGTGGAGTACCCGACAGCCGTCTCGCTCTTGTTGCCGGTCGTGAGCACCAGCCAGCCGAACTTGTTCGACAGCGCCATCAGCAGGACACCCCGGATGCGCGACTGGAGGTTCTCCTCGGCGAGGTCCGCCGGCCGGTCCCCGAACGACGGCGCGAGCAGGTCGAGCAACGCCGTGTGGGCGGCCTCGATCGGGATCGTCCGGTGGTCGATCCCAAGGTTCTCGCTCAGCCGGACGGCATCCCCGATCGAGTGTGCGCTGGAGTACCGCGACGGCATGAGAACACCGTGCACGCGCTCGGGGCCCAGGGCATCGACGGCGATAGTCGAGACGATCGCCGAGTCGACCCCGCCGGACAGACCGATGACCACGTCACCGAACCCGTTCTTCGCGACGTAGTCGCGCACACCGAGGACGAGCGTGGACCAGACCTCGGCCGGCCCTTCGGAGATCGGCCACTCGGAGATCGGACCGGCAGCACCGCCTGCGCCTGCCAGATCTCTCGGCGGGGACGTCTCCCCGTCGTGTTCGGTGACGCTGCGCCGTTCGCATGACCCGGAGACGTCCACGACGACACCGCTGCTCTGGCGAGCCGGACCGATCGGCACGTCGACCAGCAACTCGCTCGTGGAGAACCGTGGGGCCTCGGCCAAGACCCGGCCGTCGCCGTCGAGAACCACCGAGCCGCCGTCGAAGACGAGCTCGTCCTGCCCGCCCACCAGGTTCACGTAGGCGATCGGCGTCCGCACCTCGGCGCTACGCTCCGCGAGCGTCTCGAAGCGCTCACGCTGCTTGCCACGATGGAACGGTGAAGCGTTGATGTTGACGATGACCTGGGCGCCTGCCCCGGCAGCAGCGGCGAACGGCCCCCCTGCCACCCAGGCGTCCTCGCACACCGACACCGCCACGAGCGCACCGGCGATCCGGAACAGGGGCTGGTTCGCCGAGCCCGGGTCGAAGTAGCGCTTCTCGTCGAAGACCCCGTAGTTCGGCAGCGCCTGTTTGCGGACGCTGCCGACGATCCGGCCACCGTGCAGCACTGCCGCGGCGTTCCACGGCCCGTCCATGGCGTCGTGGGGGTCGGCACCGAGCTCGCGGTGTCCTTCGACCCAGCCCACGACCGCGGCGGCACGACCGTCACAACGTCGGGCCAGGTCGGCCACCGCCTCCTGGCTGTGCTCCACGAAGCCGGGTTTGAGGAGGAGATCCTCGGGCGGGTAGCCGCAGATCGCCAGTTCTGGGAACAGGACCAGGTCGGCACCGGCGGCGTCCGCCCGTACGTACGCCGCTGCCATCAGCTCGACGTTGCCGCCCAGGTCTCCGACGGTCATGTCGAGCTGTGCGAGCACGACCCTCAGACTCATATCACCCGGCGCCGTGGGACCGGAGGCTTCCCCGCTGGTCATCGCAGGATGGTACCGGCGATGACCAGCGGAGGACTCTCGGTGTGGGTCTCAGAGAGGCTCGATGGCCGAGCAGACCGTGTTCACCATCAGGCGGGTCACGACGTAGGGGTCGATGTTGGCGTTCGGGCGCCGGTCCTCGATGTAGCCCTTCTTGTCCTGGGCGACCTGCCACGGGATGCGGATCGACGCACCACGGTCGGACACGCCGTAGCGGAACTCCGAGTAGTGGGCCGTCTCGTGGAGACCGGTCAGGCGCTCCTCGAACCCGTGGCCGTAGCCGGCGAGGTGCTCCTCGACCTTGCCGGGAGCGCCGATCGCCTCGCATGCAGCGATGATCGCGTCGTACTCCTCACGCATGCGGTTGGTGGAGAAGTTGGTGTGACAGCCGGCGCCGTTCCAGTCACCCTGGATCGGCTTGGCCGAGATCGACGCGTTGACACCGAAGTCCTCGGCGACACGGTAGAGAAGGTAGCGGGCCATCCAGAGCTGGTCCGAGACCGCCACCGGGCCGAGCGGACCCACCTGGAACTCCCACTGGCCGAGCATCACCTCGGCATTGGTGCCACAGATGCCCAGACCGGCTCGCATGCAGGCCTCTGTGTGGGCTTCGACGATGTCACGACCGGCGATCTCCACGGCGCCGACGCCGCAGTAGTAGGGGCCCTGGGGGGCCGGGTAGTAGTAGCCCTCGTTCGGCCATCCGAGGGGACGCCCTTCCTTGAAGAACGTGTACTCCTGCTCGATGCCGAACAGCGACTCGTGGGCCGCGAACTTCTCCGCGATCGGTGTCAGCAGTGCACGCTTGTTCGACGAATGGGGCTCGAAGGTCTCGGGCAGCAGGACCTCGCAGAGCACCAGGATGTCGCCCGCCCCACGGGTTGGATCCATGCAGGTGTAGACCGGCTTGAGCACGCAGTCCGACGAGGAGCCTTCGGCCTGGTTGGTCGAGGACCCGTCGAAGCCCCAGATGCCAGGCTCCTTTCCGTCATCGATGATCTTGGTCTTGGACCGCATCATCGGCACCGGTTCGGTGCCATCGATCCAGATGTACTCAGCGCGGTACGCCACGTCGACACTTCCTTGGAGTCGTCCCAGTGGCACCGGGGGTGGTGCCCACTGCGGCATCGATGCTGCCCGGTCGCGATTTCGCGCGCTTTGCCCGATTGTGAACGGCGTGTGAACAGCCCCGAGCCGCCTTTCTCGGTCCGGATGGTCGCTGCTACGACTGGGAGCTCCTCGCCCTTGGATGGCCGGTTCCGCGCGTACCGGTGTCAGACTGGAGCCCACATGGACCACCAACAGGATTACGTGCTGCGCACCGTCGAGGAGCGACGTGTTCGCCTCGTGCGGCTCTGGTTCACCGACGTCCTGGGACAGATCAAGTCGGTGGCGATCTCGCCGATCGAGCTCGACGCCGCGTTCGAAGAGGGCGTGCAGTTCGACGGCTCGGCGATCGACGGCTTCAGCCGCGTACAGGAGAGCGACGTGCTCGCCTTCCCCGACCCGAACTCGTTCCAGCTGATGCCCGGCATCGACGACGACGAGCTGACCGCCAGGATCTTCTGCGACATCGCGAACCTGGACGGCAGTCCGTTCGAGGGAGATCCGAGGCAGGTCCTGAAGCGGAACCTCGCCGCGGCTGCAGACCGCGGCTACCAGTTCATGGCAGCACCGGAAGTCGAGTTCTTCTACCTCCGTTCCGACGACCCGACGACCACACCTGAGCCTCTCGACTCGGCGAGCTACTTCGACCTGACGACCTACGACGAATGCTCCGACATCCGCCTGCGCACCATCCAGCGCCTCGAAGCGACCGGGATCCCGGTGGAGTACTCGTTCCACGAGGACGCCCCGTCGCAGCACGAGATCGACCTGCGTTACACCGACGGCCTCGGCATGGCCGACAACCTGATGGCCCTTCGGATGATCGTCCGAGAGGTCGCGATGGCGTCCGGGGTGCACGCGACGTTCATGCCCAAGCCGATCGAGGGCGTACAGGGCTCCGGCATGCACACCCACATCTCGCTCTGGCAGGGTGACGAGAACGCCTTCTACGACGCCGACGACCAGTACGGCCTCTCCGACACGGCCAAGCACTTCATCGCCGGACTGCTGCGCCACGCACCCGAGATCACCGCCATAACCAACCAGCTGGTGAACTCCTACAAGCGACTCGTCGCGGGCTACGAGGCGCCGGTGCACGTCTCGTGGGCGCGCAACAACCGCTCAGCCCTGGTCCGGGTGCCTGTGCCGAAGCGGAACAAGGAGGCGGCAGGCACCCGGATCGAGTACCGGGCGCTCGACCCCGCGGCCAACCCCTACCTGGCGTTCTCGGTGCTGATCGCTGCCGGGATGCGGGGCATCGAGCAGGGCTACGAGCTCGCCCCCGAGGCCGCGGCGAACCTGTTCGATTCGTCCGAGGCGGAGCGACGCACGGCCGACCCCTCCATGCTGCCGACCAACCTGTCTGCCGCCCTGGACGAGATGGAACGCTCCGAGCTGGTCCGCGAGACGCTCGGCGAGCACATCTTCGAGTGGTTCCTTCGCAACAAGCGGGCGGAGTGGGCGGGGTACAGAACGCACGTCAGCAGCTACGAGCTGCAGCGGTACCTGAAGGCCTGGTAGCGGTGAACCCCCTGCTGGTCTGGCCGTCGCCGCCCCCCGCCGACCTGGCTCGTCTGCTGGACCTGGCGGGCCTGCCATGGCAGGCGGTCGAGGACGAGTCGGGCGCACGGTCGGGTGTGTGGTCGGGTGCGATCGTCGCTGCCGACGAGCAGCCCGAACGCGGTCTCGCGATGGCCCGTTCGCTGCGACGCGGTGACCTGGCGCTGGCTCCCCTGCTGCTGCTCGTGCGAGGAACCCAGCTCGCCGACCTCGACGGCCGTCACGACACGTTCGACGACTTCTGCGTCGCCCCTTTCCACCCGGCCGAGCTCGAAGCGCGGCTGAAGCACCTGCTGGCTGCCGAGCCGGGACTCCAGGCGGGGCCGGAGATCATCGAGTACGAAACGCTCATCCTCAACGTCGAGACCTACCAGGCGTCGATCGCCGGCCGGCCGCTCGACCTGACCTACATGGAGTACGAGCTGTTGAAGTTCCTGTCGGGCAATCCGGGGCGCGTGTTCACCCGTGACTCGCTGTTGTCGCAGGTCTGGGGCTACGAGTACTACGGCGGGGCCCGCACCGTCGACGTCCACATCCGGCGGCTGCGAGCGAAGCTCGGCGAGGAGCACGCAGGGCTCATCCAGACGGTGCGCTCGGTCGGCTACAAGTTCGGCGAGTCGCGCTGGTCCGCCTGAGCTGTGTCAGGCTGAGTTCGGTCAGGCGTCGCCGGCCTCGCTCGCCGCTGGCACCCGAAGCTCGACCAGGTCAGAGGGGGCACCCGACGATGGCTTGATGCCCAGGGCCTTGGCCTCCGCTTCCAGCTCGCGGTCGCCCGCCAGGTGGTACGGCACGTTCACCACCACGGTGTCCTTGCGAACCCGTAGCGCCATCTTCAACGCCAGCGCCGACTGGTTGTGGAACACACCCTGGTACCAGTGCGGAAGCACGAACTCGGGGATGACGACGGTCAGGTAGTCGTGCCCCCACCGACGATTCAGCTCAGCCAGGTAGTCCTCGACCGTGCCGGTCAGGTCGCGGAACGGCGACTCGATGATCTCGAGTGGGTAGTCGATGCGGTGCCGCTCCCATTGCGCCCGGAACCGCTCGGCATGGTCCTCGTCGATCGCTACGGTCACCGCCACGGCATCCTCGGCACCCACCGACCGGGCGTAGCGGATCGCGGAGCGCTCGGTCGCGGGCACGACGAACTCGCCGGTGAGCCGATGGATCGCGGTGTCGGTCCCGGCGCCCAGGTCGGACCCCGATGTCATGATGCCCACGACGGAGTTGTCGGCGTGCGGGGCTCGGAACCGGAGAAATCCCGTCCGTTCGACCCATCTCTGCGGCAACTCTCGGCTGACTCGCCGGGGTTCCGCAGGTCGATGTCGTGAAGTGGTCCGTGACGACCCGGAGACGCCGGGTCCCACGGAAGGACATGACATGAACCTCTCCCCCCGCAAGGTCGCTGCCGCAGCCATGGCAGCGACGATCGTGACCGTCGGTGGCGTGACGGTGGCCTCTGCCCAGGACGACACCACGACCACGGCACCCTCGGCGGAGTCGACCGACCCGTCGACCACGGTGGCGCCCGATGACGGCACGACCGATGACGGCACGACCGATGACGGCACGACCGATGACGGCACGACCGATGACGGCACGACCGATGACGGCACGACCGATGACGGTGCCGAGCGTGGCGACGGCTGCGACCACGGTGAGGAGGGCACGGCGCCCTCGGCCGACGGCACGTCGACCTCCACCGACGCCACGACGCTGAGCAGCTGAGCGACTCCCGTCGCCACCCTCGCGGGCACCGGTCGGGCCGGATCAGGTCGGGCCGGTGCCCTGGGCGTCGAAGGCCTTCACGAGCTTGGCCGGCGCCCGCAGCCGCCACGACTCGGTGATGAGCTCGCGTGCCTCGTCGCCCTCGACCCGGTCGAGCCGGACGAGCACGATCGCGTGACCGTCGCAGTGCGGCGCGGCAAAGAAGGTGCCGGGGTCGGCGGCCAACAGGGCCTCCTTCTCCTCGACGGAGTCGACCCACACCACCAGTGCCTCGGGTTCCTCTCTGATCCAGGTGAACATCCTCGGCTTCGTCCGCCAGGAGGGGCGATCGCCGTAGCTCGCCTGTTCGAAGCTGCCCGGTAGGGACAGCGCGATGTCGCGTACGTCGTCGAAGGTGATCACGGCAGCGGCCTCAGTGCGTAGCCCGTGTAGCCGTAGTCGGCGCCGTGGTCCCTGCGCAGCAGGATCTCCTCACGGAGCATCCGTGCGAGCTCGACGGCGTCGGGGTCGTCGCCATGCTCGAGGGCGTCGATGCGTTCGGACAGCGGCGTGTAGTACTCGTCCCACCGGTCCGACTCGGGCAGCTCGACGACACCGAGCAGCTCGTAGTCCGCTTCGGCGATGGCGTGGCGGTTGTCGTCGCCCGTTCGCATGCCGGGGTACGCCTGCCACAACGTCCTCGCCTGCTCCGAGGGTGCGTCGGTGCGCCACTCGCACTCGGTGATGACCAGCGAGCCGCCCGGGGCGAGTAGTCGGCGCCACGCGTCGAGCGCCGCGTCCACGCCCATGATGTAGGCGCCGCCCTCGCACCAGACCAGCTCGAACGAACCGGACTTGAACGGCAGCGCCTCCATCGGCGCGGTGAGCGTCCGGATCGACGACGGGCCTCGACGATCGGCGCGTTCCTCGAGCTGCTCGAGGAACGGTCGGTGCGTGTCGACCGCGGTCACGTGCGCCCCGCCAGCAACAGACTCGCCAGACCGGATCCTGCGGCGATGTCGAGCGCCCTGACCGGTTCGGGCACGGGAGCGCACGCTGCAAGCAGGGCGGTCGTCGTCGCGGCGGACCGGGCGCCTGTCGGGGGAGTCCGGCGTGCAACTCCCAGAAGATGTCCTCATGTGACATGTCGAGGACCGTAAACGGGCTCTTCGGACTTCAGCGGATGTGATGGCGGCGAGTAGGTCTCAGTTTCGGTTGTCCGCAGTAGAGCAGCACCCGGATCCGGTAGTTCGCGAAGCGGCGGAGCCCGAAGCAGATTCGCTTGATCCGCTTGATGAGGCTGTTGATCGACTCGGTCGGCCCGTTCGCGACCTTCGCTCGGTGCCAGGCGAGGATCTGGTCCCGCCAGGTGCGCAGCGTTCGGGCGAGGGAGCGGACCTCGGGTGGCATCGACTCGTCGCCCATGTCCGCGATGAGCTCATCGAGGAACGCCTCGGCCTCCTCCGCGGGCTGGGTGTAGAACCCGCGAAGGGTCTCCTGTCTGCTAATCGGCCCTCGGGTGGGGCTGGCGCCGGTATCCGCGAGCGAGTCGGGATCGGGGTGGATACTCATCGTTGAGGAGGCCCCCGATGGCCGAGATCTGTGTGGTTCGAAGCGCCGAGGGGCATCGTCTTGTCGGCGCCGGCAGTCGTCCACGCGACCGTTGGCGAGCTTGATGACGTGGAACGGATCCGCGACCTGGACCGCGTCCGGGAGGCTGTCGTTGAACGTCTTGCGAAACTGGCCCGGCAGATCCAACGTCGCCCAACGAATGCCGGCCCACCACGCGTCGCTGCGGGCGTCGAGCCAGTCGCTGGCCGCTTTCGCGGTGCGGCCCTCCACGACATCGAGGAGCTGCGCGGGCCCGTCGAGACCGACGATCGATGTCGACCACGATCGGGTCCGCTTCGACCCGCTCCGCACGAACAGCGTCTCGTCCAGCCCGAGTGCTCCGACTTCGCTGATCCGGTCGTCGTGCTCGATGCGCGGGGCGCCGTAGGAGCGGACCGCGTCCATCACCGTGTGCCAGTCACAACCCAGCTCGCGGGCGACCTCCGCCACGCTGCGTCCGTCGCTGCCGACCTGGGCGGTGACCCACCGGCCGGCCCGGTCGTTGACCTTCGCCCGCGGCGCTGCGATGCGCCTGTCGATCTCTGTGAACGTGCCGGTCGGACAGTCGGGCTCGACACAGGTCCAGCGGCGCTTGTGCCACACCAACACCGCCGGCCGGCCGAACACCGCCAAGTCCACCAACGCGACCGGGCGGCGGTCCTTCACCCGCGCCCTGGTCCCACAAGCCGCGCAGCAGGCAACGTCGAGGGTGGTCTCGACGTGCACTCGCAGCGGCGCGGCCGGGTCGGTGTCCTCGACGCCAAGCACGTTCACGTCGGACAAGCCGACCGACAACGCGCACAAGCGCGTAGCGTCTGTCTCCACGGGGGCTCCGGAGGCTCGTCGTGTAGGAACCTCGATTCTCCGAGCCCCCGGACCCTCACCGGCGGACCCCGCTCACCGGCTCACACCCCCCGCAATTCCGAAGCGCCGGCAAAGGGGATCAGCATGAGCAGGTAGGCGCCCAACAGGTTCGACATGCCGTTCGGGTTCTCGAACGGGTGAGCGGCGTTGGCGTTGTAGAAGCCACCCCCGTTGGTTCCCAGGTCACCGATCGCCAGCTGTGAAGCGACGGGGCCACCGGGGACCGTCTGCTCTGCAACGGGGGCGTCCGTTGTCGACCCGTCCGCTTCGGCGACTGGCGCTGTCACCGCTCCGTCGACCGTGTCAGCCACCAGGCCGCCCGCAGGTTCTGCGTGACGCCCAGACTGACGAGGGCGACCGCACCGACGAGCGAAATCGGCAGCAGGATCCGCAGAGTTCCGCGCACGAGGTCGACCCAGAAGTTGCCGAGAGTTCAGCTTTGACGGCGAAGCAACCCTCGGATGATCGCCGCGTTGAACGCGCCGAACTCGCCCACACCAGTCATCTCGGTCGGGTTCAGCGGAAGCAGGCCCTGCAGGCTGAGCAGCAGGTACGTCAGCAGAATGCTGAACAACGAGAAGGCCAGCAGCGACGGCGCGTACACGTTCCAGCGCTGCTCACGCTCGGAGTCCACACCGAGGAGCCGATAGACGCCTTTCTCGACGGGCAGGAAGAGCCGATCGCCGGGTGCCGGGGCCGGACCGGCAGCTTCACCTGTTCCGTACACCTTGGCCATGTACCGGCCGAGCGGCACCACCGTGGCGCCCAGCGCCACCGCGAGCACCAGCATCTGGAAGAACCCTTGTGCGCTCATCAGAGGCGCTCCGGGAAGATCAGGACGATCACCAGGTGGATGATCGCCAGTACCGCCAGGCCCAGGGCCAGTGCGTCCTGTGAGTCCAGAGCCAGGATCATCGGGTCTCCTCGGCTGTCACGGCCACGTGGCCGACGGCGACGGCAGTCACCACGATCGGGGTAGAGCCGGGCTCGGGCAGCTGCTCCGAACCCGGCTCGTCCGGGCCGACGATCCGGTTGCACAGAGCGACGTACACGACGCACAGACCGCGAAGAATCCGATGGTCATTGCGACGACCAGGAGGTCTCTCATCACTTGCTCCTCTCAGGGGCCGACGGGCCCGGCGATGTACGGAATCGGCGAACTGCGACCTCGCCGATCGCGATACCGACGACGATCATCAACACGGTGGTCACCACGTCCGCCGTGCTTCTGATGTGGAAGCTGTAGAGCGGTGGCGCGTGCCAGGGGTTGAACGACAGCGCTGCCACCGCCGACGTGATCGACGCCGCAACCCTCCCTCCTGCTGCCGCCGCTGCGGTGACCACCAGGACGAGCGCCAGGGCGACCGACGCCTGCCCGATCGACTCACGCAGCGGGTTCAGGCCGGCCGCGACGAGCACCGCTGCCAACCCGCCGACGGCCGAGGCCAGAAGGGCCTGGTCGAGGTTCGCCCGGTCGTGCGAGCCGTTCGGACTCTCGGTGCAGGCTCGAGCCCTTGTGGGTGTCAGCTGCCGGTGTCGGAGGCGAGAAGCTGGCGACCGCTGCACCGTGAGCGTTGCTCGAGTGACGATCCAGCAGCTCGACCAACCCGAAACAGGCCGCGACGAAGGCAAGTGTCCCGACGACGGTGATCAGACCACGGGCTCCGCCGAGGGAGAGCGAGTCCGAGGCTGCGATGAGCGGGGCGGTCGGTGTCATGCCCCGAGCCGTCCTGTTCGAAGCGGTAGCCCATGCCGGGTTCCGTGACGAAGTAGCGGGGCTTGGACGGTTCCGGCTCCAGCTTGCGGCGCAGGTTCGCCATGTGGACGCGCAGGTAGTTGGTCTCGCTGTCGTACTGCGGTCCCCAGACCTCGTGCAGAAGATGTCGCTGGGACACCAACCGGCCCGGGTGACGGACGAGCTGCTCCAACAGCCCCCACTCGATCGGCGTCAGGCGGATCTCTTGCTCCGAGCCGGCGTCGATGCGCGTGACCCTGGTGGCCGACAGATCGATACGGAACGCGGCGGTAGCGATCACCGGGTCATCGGGATCGTCTCGACGTCGTCGAAGCGCTGCGCGCATGCGGGCCAACAGCTCACCCATGCCGAACGGCTTGCTCACGTAGTCGTCGGCACCCGCGTCGAGCGCCGCGACCTTGTCGGACTCCTCGCCGCGCACCGAGAGCACGATGATCGGCATCTCGCTCCAACCGCGGATCCCCTCGATCACACCCATGCCGTCTATACCGGGCAGGCCAAGGTCGAGCAGGACCACGTCGGGGTGGGTGTCCACGGCGAGTACGAGCGCCTCTTCTCCGGTGGCCGCCAGGATCACGTCGTAGGAGCGGCGCCTCGAGGTTGACCTTGAGCGCCTTGCGGATCTGGGGCTCGTCGTCGACGACGAGCACTCGGGTCACCTGATGACCGCCTCTGACCCGGAGCGGATCAGGTGTTGAGCTCGATCAGCTCGCTGCCCTCGTTCATGTACTCACCCTCCATGCGGAGCCCGTGGCCCAGCAGCACGGAGATCAACGTGCCGATCACGAAGAACGAGATCGGCAGAACGATGAGCAGAGTGAGCACGATCAGGATCGGTCCGACCATGTGGACCAGTGTGCCCCAGCCGGCACCGAATCGGCCACATCTGCGCCCGAGGGTGGCCGGGCCGGCAGCGACGAGTCTTCGGCTCATCCCCCGAGGTAGGCCCATGCCTCGAGCTCGACCCGGGCGGCGAAGGGGAGCTCGGCCACGGCGACCGCAGAGCGGGCCGGCCGGTGCTGGCCGAAGTAGTCCAGGTAGATCTCGTTGAGCTCCACGTAGTCGGACATGTCAGCCAGGAAGATCGTCGTCTTTGCGATCTGGGTCCTGAGGAGCCCGTGCTCCGCGAGCAGGGAATCCAGGTTGACGAAGATCTGACGCAACTGCGGTGCGAATCCCTCGAGCAGGCCTGACTCGCCCAAGCCGATCTGGCCGGAGATGCAGGCCCAGTCGCCGGCGCGGTAGAGGGGAGAGTACGGAAGTGCAGGCATCGTCCGAGAGTACCGGGGCGGAGTGGGGCGGCCCGGAGGGTGGCTGTAGCGTCGGGATCGTGGCTGCACGACGTCCCTCCGCCCGCCTCCTTCTTCCCGCCCACAGCCGGCGCAGCGATTCCGCTGCGCCGTCGTCGACGATCGGTCGCAGGTCGCTGCTCCAGCTGGGAGCGACCGGCTTGGGGGCGGTCGCCCTCGGAGGACTCGTCGCCGGCTGCAGCACCGAGGAATCATCCGAGGCTTCGACCGTTCCTCAGGCGGAGCATCGGCTGCAGCCCCTCTTCCCCCGTGACATCGCCTTCCTTGCAGCAGGCACGCTGTCACGCATGCCGTACACCCTGATCGACGGTGAGGGTGTCCCTCTCACCGAGATCGACGGGCCGCTCACCTTCGAGGTGTCCCTCGGCGGTGAGCAGCGTCGGCGACCCTGTCGCGGTGCAGGTCCACGACGACGGTGTGCCCCGTGCATACCTGCCGCTCTACGCGACGCTCCCCACCCCGGGCATCTACGACGTACGGACGACCTACCAGGGAACCGAGCTCGAGTCGCAGGTGCAGGTCTACCCAGTCGACAAGGTGATGCAGCCGCTGGTCGGTTCCGTGTTGCCGGCGGCGCCCACGGCCACACGCGATCAGACGCTCGACGTGGATCCCATCTGCACGCTCTCGCCCGAGTGCCGCTTCCACGAGGTGAACCTGGAGGACGCGATCGGCACGGGCAAGCCCGTGGTCGTGCTGCTGGCGACGCCTGCCTACTGCCGCACTTCGGCATGCGGACCGATCCTCGACCTGCTGGCCGAGCAGGTCGGTGGCCGCGACGACCTGATCGTCATCCACTCCGAGGTCTACAAGAACCCCAAGGCGGTTCCCGATCTGGCCGACGCGACGCTGGCGCCGCTACCGCTCGCCTACGACATGCTGTGGGAGCCGAGCCTGTTCGTCACCGACTCCGCCAACACCCTGGTAGCCCACGGCGACGTCGTGGTCGACCGCGTCGAGATGGACCAGATGCTCGCCCTGGCGGTCTGACCCACCCTGTCAGCTGAAGGACTGACCGCAGCCGCAGGTCTTCTGGGCGTTGGGGTTCGTGATCGCGAAGCCCGACTGGTCCAAGCCGTCCTTGTAGTCGAGCGTGGCACCTGTCAGCAGCGGAGCCGATGCCGGATCGACCGCACGCGTACGCCACCCTGCTCCACGGTCAGGTCGTCGCTCGCCACGTCGGAGTCGAAGTACATCTCGTACGCGAATCCGGAGCATCCGCCACCGCGAACCTCGACGCGCAGCGCAAGGCTCTCGTCACCCTCGGCTGAGATGAGCTGCTTGACCTTGTCGGCGGCGGTGTCGGTCAGGGTGATCACGGTGGTTCCTCCACGTAGGGCAGAAAGGACACGGCAATTGTAACGGCGCAGGCCGTGTCAATGACAGCGGCCCGTTGGGCAGTGGCTTGGATGACGGCTACGCGCGCGCGACCTCGCTCATCCGGTGACCAGCCGAGCTACACACGGCACTCGCTGCGACAGATCCGAGAACGACTCCACCCTGGCGCCGCCGACCTCGTCAACGAAGCCCTCGAGCAGGCCCCTGTGCCAGCGCGCAGACCAGGTCCGGTTGCGCTTCAGCCAACTCTCCGAACGGGCAATGGGTGAACGCCACGTCGACGGCGTCGTCGTCGTCGACCCGTGCCGGATCGAATCCCAGCTCGTCGAGCATGCGGACCGCAGCGTCTGCGCAGGTCGACGCCGGCCGGGCCCGGTGAGCTAGCCGCTCGCCTTCGACCCTTCCCGCATCAGACGCTGCCTCGCCGTCGATGCCGGCGACCACTGCCATGGAGAGCAACATCCGCGCCAGCATCGGGAACACAGGGGGCTCGAGGCCGAGCGACGGGGCGTCGGCAGAGACGCTGTAGAGCTTCTGCGGACGGCCCACCGCCCCGCGGGTGTCCGGGCGCGAATCGAGCAGACCCACGTCGCGCATGCGCTCCAAGTGCGGTCGCACCGTGTTGGCGTGGAGGCCGAGGGTCTCGGCCACCTCGGACGTCGCCAGCGGACGCGGCGAGCGGGCGAGCTCCAGGTAGATCGCGTAACGCGTGTTGTCCCCGAGCGTCTTGAGCAGATCGAGGCGGCGCTCCGAGGTGGACACACCCCTGATCGTACAACGGGTGGATGAAATAACACGGTGAAACCCGGTAAAATGGGCCCATGGCCGTCGAACCCGTCGAACTGCCCACACCGGAGCAGGTGATGCAGCTGCTCCGTGGCGTCATCGACCCGGAGCTCGGACTGGACATCGTCGAGCTGGGCATGGCGAAGGGCGCACGCACAGATGCCGACGGGGTCGTGCACGTGACGATCGCGCTGACGACCAGCGGGTGTCCACTGCGGGCGCAGATCCAGAAGGACGTGAGAGCCCGTGTGGCCAGCCTTCCGGGAGTCACCCGGGTCCGCATCGACTGGTCCGAGCTGAACCAGGAGGAGAAGGCGACCGCCATGGACAGGGCGCGCCGACGGATCGCCGAACGGCCCGAACAGACTGCGATCGCCCCCACCACCAAGGTGGTCATGATCTCGTCCGGCAAGGGCGGAGTCGGCAAATCGTCGGTCACGGTCAACCTTGCCGCGGCGCTCGCGGACCGGGGGTACACCGTCGGCGTGATGGACGCCGACATCTGGGGCTTCTCCGTCCCGCGCATGCTCGGACTCGACGGTCGACTCGAGGCGGCCGAGAGCGCCGGCGCGAACAAGATCGCGCCGCACCGCCTGGGCGTCGGCGAAGGAGAGCTGCGGGTCGTGTCCATGGGATTCCTCGTCGACAAGGAAGGCTCGGCGCTCATGTGGCGTGGGCTGATGCTCAGCAGGGCCGTCCAGCACTTCCTCGAGGACGTCGACTGGGGAGGCGACCTTGACTACCTGCTGATCGACATGCCCCCCGGCACGGGCGACGTCCAGATGGGACTCGCGCGACTGCTGCCGCGCGCCGAGATGATCGTCGTCACCACCCCGTCGCTCACAGCCCAGAGCGTCGCGGTCCGGGTGGTCGACATGGGGCGCAAGAACTACCTACGCATCGCCGGCGTGGTCGAGAACATGTCTGTCTACGTCGACGACGAAGGACGTGAGCACCACCTGTTCGGCACCGGTGGCGGTGAACGACTGGCGCACGACGCCGGCATCCCGCTGCTCGGTCGGATCCCGATCGAACCTGCGGTGGCCGAGGGCGGCGACCATGGCCGGCCCGTCGCGCTCGGTGAGGGCCCGGCCGCGCAGGCGTTCCGCGAGCTGGCCGAACGCCTTGTCGAGGACGTCATCCCGCCGGCCGATCTGGCCGGCTGCTCCGCCCGGATGCTCAGCGCCGTCGACGCGGCCCTTGCCGCGGCGGACGCCCGCTGACGACGCCGGTTCGACGGGCCCGTTCAGCAGGCGGGCAACCCGTCGAGAGCCTCATCGAGCAGGTCACCGATGCGGTAGGCGACCACCCGACCCGACCCCGGGTCACGGGCTGCGACCAGCCCGACCAGGGAGCCGCTCGCGTCGAGGACGGCTCCGCCGGAATGCCCACCGCGCGCCTGGGACCCGACCAGCAGCACCTCGACCGCCGCTCCGTAGCCGGCACGTAGCTGCGCGTCCTGCACCGCGGCCGTCACGGCGCTGAACTCTCCGGCCGGGTACCCCACGACGCTGACCGGATCACCCGGATCGGCCTGCTCCCCCACGTCGAGCGGCCGCGCACCGGCAGCGAGCAGGCCCTCCGGGTCGATGCGCGCCGCGTCCCTGCCGTGCACCGCGCCGAGCACAGCCAACTCCGTTTCGCCAGCATCCGCGAGCACCGCACGGACCGTCGTCGCTCCTGCCACGACGTGTGCGTTGGTCAGCAGCTGGACCGACCCGTCACCACCCCTGACCAGAACCCCGCTGCCCTGTCTCGACACACCGCAGCCCGAGGCATGCAACGTCACGACCGACCCCGCCACGGCGTCGGTTCCGGTCTCGGTCTCGGTCTCGGTCTCGCCGACCGAACCCGAGTCCCCACGCATCACCGCCACACCCGCGACCTGGACCGGCGCCCCCGAAGCTGCGGGTGTCGCCAGGAGGACGTGCGCGCCGGTTCCGAACACGGCCCCGACCAGGAGCGGCGAACGTGACCTCGAACGTCATCCGCCGACGCATCCGACGAATGGGACCACCACTGACGCCGATCGGCAAGTGGCAGTTCTGCTCAGGGTCCCGGGGGACTCAGGGTCCCGGTCGGCATCAGCGCAGCGCGACGTAGAGGTCCCAGACCTCGTCGACCGCCACAGTCGCGGTCAGCTCACCGCGGCGGACCCACGCCTCGAGCTGGTCCAGACGGGCCGTCACCTGGTCGTGCGCCCGCAGGTCGTCACGGAGCCGGTCGTCGAGCATCGACCACATCCAACGGACATGTTGCTGCCGTCGCCGCTCTTCCAACTCACCCGTCGCACCCAACTTCTCGCGGTGAACCTCGATCTGGCCCCAGAGCTCACGGAGCCCCAGGTCCGACAATCCCGAGCAGGTCACCACCGGCGGAGTCCAGTTCGGCGACGCCGGGCGCATGAGGTGCAGCGCACCGCGGTAGTCCGCCGCGGCCAACTCTGCCCGTGCACGGTTGTCGCCGTCGGCCTTGTTGATCGCCACCATGTCAGCGAGCTCCAGCACACCCTTCTTGATGCCCTGTAGATCGTCGCCTGCCCCCGAGAGCATCAGGACCAGGAAGAAGTCGACCATGTCGGCCACGACCGTCTCGGACTGGCCGACGCCGACCGTCTCGACCAGCACGACGTCGTACCCGGCCGCCTCGCAGACCAGGATCGTCTCACGCGTTCGCGCGGGCCACGCCGCCGAGTGTCGAGCCGGCCGGGGACGGCCGGATGAACGCGTTCGGGTCCACCGCCAGGCGCGACATGCGGGTCTTGTCGCCCAGGATCGAACCACCCGTGCGTGAGCTCGTCGGGTCCACGGCCAGCACGGCGACACGGTGACCGGCACCGGTCAGGTTGACCCCGAGCTGGTCGATGAAGGTCGACTTGCCCACCCCCGGCACACCGGTGACTCCCACCCGGTGGGCCCTTCCGCTGAACTCCAGCAACGCCAGCACCACTTCCTGGGCCAGCCTGCGATGGACCATGTTGGAGGACTCCACCAGGGTGATCGTTCGGGCCAGAACTGCCCGGTCACAGGAGCGGACGCCGTGGACGTACTCGTCGACTGTCAGCAGCCCTGCCATCGGCGGCACACTAGCGGCCGCCCTGGTTCGGACAGCTCGACACGCTGCCGTAGGCTGGCTGTCATGCCTGCCCCCGGCTGCCCACGTCCAATATGACCCGGCGCTCCAAGGAACACAGACGGATCGACTACCTGGACCTGGGCGCCCAGATTGTCGGCGAGTCCGCCACCACGGGGTCGGACCCGGGCCTGGCGCTCGCCCACGTCAAGCTGGCCGACGTCGCGGATCGCGCCGGGGTCACGAAGGGTGCCCTTTACCACGTCTGGCCGTCCCAGGAATCGTTCTGGCACGACCTGCTCGAGCACCTGATTGCGACGAACCAGTTCTTCGGTGCGGACCGAGTAGGCGCTGTGCAGGCCGAGTTCGCCGACCCCGTCGGTCCGATGCCCTCGTTGCGTGAGTTCGCGAACGCGCTGTTCGACTCGGTCTGCACCGACCCCGCGTTCTTCGCCCGGATCAGTCTGTTCTCGTACCTCGACGACGACCGCGTCCGCTCGGAGCTCGACCAGTCGTTCCGCGAATCGATCGAGGTCGTTCTCCCCACCATCGACCAGGCGATCAGCGCCATGGGACGTCGGATGGCCGACTGCGCGACCCTGTGGGACCTGGCGGTGGCTATCGGGGCGTCGCTCGAAGGGCTCTGCCTCCAGTACCGCGTCGCTCCCGGACGCATCCCCGACCTGACGCTCGACGACGGCCGCTGGACGCTGTTCGCGGCGACCGCCCAGGCCCTGATCCAGGGCTACACCATGCCGATCGACGAACCTGGCGGTGACTGACCGATGCCCAGACCGACTGCCGAGCAGCGCCGAGCCGACTACCTGGAGATCGGCGCTCAGATCGTCACCACCTTCTCCGCGGACGAATCACGCTCCGCCACCGTGGACGCACTGGCCAACGTCAAGGTCGCCGACATCGCCGATCGCGCCGGAGTGACCAAGGGCGCCATCTACCACGTGTGGCCGTCGCAGGAGGAGTACCGCAAGGACCTGCTCAGACGTCTGCTCGAGCAGAGCAGCCAGGCCGGTGTCCGTGAGCTCCACGAGATGCTCGCCGACGAGGATCTCCTAGCCGGCGACCCTCGCGAGATCATGAACCGCTACGCCGACTTCGTGTTCGACGCCCTGAAGGACGATCCGGCGTTCTTCGCGCGGTTCAGCTTCTACGTGTACGCGGCCAACCCCGAGGTCGCCGAGCTCCTCGCCGCCGGCGACGACACCCTCGTCAAGGAGTTCTCCCCGCTGATCGAGCTGTACCTGCAGCTCGAGGGCCGCCGGATCCGCCCGCCGTTCAGCACCGAGATGCTGCTGATAGCTGTGAACTCGCTGTTCCAGGGGCTGTGCCTGCGCTACCGCACCTCACCGGAGATGGTCGACCGCGGTGTCGGACCCGAAGCCATGCGCATGTACGCGCACGGGCTCCAGTCGATCGTCCTGCACTTCAGCGAGCCACTCGTTGCCTGATCAGGTCGAGAGCGTGTACCCCTGGCGCTCCGCCAGGCGGTCGAGCAGGTCGTCGGCCGCTTCGTGGATCACGGTTCCCGGCGGGAACACCGCCACTGCGCCGGCCGCGAGCAGCTCGTCGTAGTCCTGGGGCGGGATCACACCGCCGACGACGATCATGATGTCCTCACGACCGAGCTCGGCGAGCGCCCGGCGCAGCTCGGGTACCAGCGTGAGGTGACCCGCGGCGAGCGACGACGCGCCGACGACGTGCGCGTCGGCCTCGACAGCCTGTCGGGCCGCCTCGGCAGGGGTCTGGAACAAGGGCCCGATGTCGACGTCCCAACCAAGGTCGGCAAAAGCCGAGGCGATCACCTTCTGGCCGCGGTCATGGCCGTCCTGACCCATCTTCGCCAGCAGGATCCTCGGCCGGCGACCGTCTGCGGCCTCGAACGCCTCGACCTTGGCCCGTACGTCCTCCACGACCCCTCCGCTGTCACCGAGCTCACCGCGGTAGACACCCGAGATCGACCGGATCTCGGCTCGGTGCCGCCCGTAGACCTTCTCCAGCGCATCGCTGATCTCACCGACGCTCGCCTTGGCACGTGCCGCGTGGACGGCCAGGTCCAACAGGTTGCCGTCACCTGAGCCCGCCGCGTTGGTGAGCGCTTCGAGCGCGGACTCACATGCCGCATCGTCACGCTCGGCACGGAGACGCTCGAGCTTGGCGATCTGCCCGGCACGCACCGCCGAGTTGTCGATCTTGAGCACGTCGATCTGCTCGTTGACGTCCAGGCGGAACTTGTTGACACCGATCACCGGCTGCTGACCGGAGTCGATCCTCGCCTGGGTCCGCGCCGCGGCCTCCTCGATGCGCAGCTTGGGAATGCCGGCCTCGATCGCCTTGGCCATTCCGCCCAGCTCCTCCACCTCGGCGATGTGGCCGAGGGCCCGCGCCAGCGATGTCGGCGGTGAGGCGCTCGACGTAGTAGCTGCCGCCCCACGGGTCGATCACCTTGGTCGTGTTCGACTCCTGTTGGAGGAACAGCTGGGTGTTGCGGGCGATCCGGGCCGAGAAGTCGGTCGGCAGCGCGAGCGCCTCGTCGAGCGCGTTGGTGTGCAGAGACTGCGTATGGCCCTGGGTCGAGGCCATCGCCTCGATGCAGGTACGCACGACGTTGTTGTAGACGTCCTGGGCGGTGAGCGACCAACCCGACGTCTGGCTGTGCGTCCGCAGTGACAGCGACTTGGAGTTCGACGGCTGGAAGTGCTCCTGCACGAGCTTCGCCCACAGCAGCCGCGCGGCACGCATCTTGGCGATCTCCATGAAGAAGTTCATGCCGATCGCCCAGAAGAACGACAGCCGCGGAGCGAACGCGTCCACCTCCAGGCCGGCGTCGCGCCCGGCACGTACGTACTCGATCCCGTCGGCGATCGTGTAGGCGAGCTCCAGGTCGAGCGACGCCCCTGCCTCCTGCATGTGGTAGCCGGAGATCGAGATCGAGTTGAACCGAGGCATCTCGGTCGACGTGTAGGCGAAGATGTCGGAGATGACCCGCATCGACGGTGCCGGCGGATAGATGTAGGTGTTGCGGACCATGAACTCCTTGAGGATGTCGTTCTGGATGGTCCCCGCCAGCTGGTCGTGCGCTACACCCTGCTCCTCGCCCGCCACGATGAACAGCGCCAACACCGGTAGCACCGCGCCGTTCATGGTCATCGACACCGACATCTTGTCGAGCGGGATGCCGTCGAACAGCACGCGCATGTCGTAGATCGAATCGATCGCCACACCCGCCATGCCGACGTCACCGGCGACCCGTGGGTTGTCGGAGTCGTAGCCGCGGTGCGTAGCCAGGTCGAACGCCACCGACAGGCCCTTCTGGCCGGCCGCCAGGTTGCGCCGGTAGAAGGCGTTTGAGTCCTCGGCGGTGGAGAACCCCGCGTACTGGCGGATCGTCCATGGCTGGTTCACGTACATCGTCGGGTACGGGCCCCGCAGGAACGGCGCCATACCAGGGTACGTGTCGAGGAAGTCCACGCCGGCGAGGTCCGCCGCGCTGTAGAGCGAATTGACGTCGATCCCCTCGGGCGTGTGCCACGTGGGTGCCGACTCGAACTCGCTTGCCGCAGCGGAATCAGTTCGATCAACACGGCCGGCTGCCGACGCCGACGGGAACGGCATCCGGGAGAAGTCGGGGACCTGGAAGCTCATCGGAGAGTCCTTCTCGCGTTCGATCGTTCGTGCTCGGGGTTCATCGCGCCACCGCTCCGCTGGGGGTGCCGATCGACTCGTGCGCCCTGCGCAGGACGTCGAGGACGTCGACTCCGACGTGGATGAACTGGCTGACTCCGGCCTCCTGCTCGGCATCACGACGCTCACCCGGGTTGCCGGCAAGGTAGAGCTGTGTCAGACCGGCCGACGACAACGCACGGGCGAAGTCGACCGCTCGTTGTG
Organism: Microthrixaceae bacterium; assembly: GCA_037045265.1. Lineage (GTDB taxonomy): Bacteria > Actinomycetota > Acidimicrobiia > Acidimicrobiales > Microtrichaceae > JBAOHV01. Next base: position 309,422 of record JBAOHV010000004.1, read on the forward strand.
CGTAGACGGAGTCGGACGAGCACAGGCACACGAGATGGGCGCCGGCCGCCATCACGTCTCGCACTGCATCGCCAGGATCGTCGTAGCCGGCCCCGGTGCCCGCCTCGCCGGTGATCGCCTCGATGCCGCCTGCCTCGAAGAAGTTCTTGGCGAACGTAGCGCGGGCGGTGTGCACCGCCACCGGCCCGAGGTTCGCCAGGAACACCTTGGGCCGCGATCCGGTCGCCGCCAGATACGCGTCGGACGCATCGCGGAGCTGTTCGAACTCCTGAGCCCAACGCACCCTCGGCAGTGCGCCCACCTGCGTGGGCGAACCAGCTGACGCGCTGCTCGCGCCCTGTTCGACGACCTTGCTCTGCAGCAGCCGCAGGTCGGGCTCGCTCCGCAGGACCGGTGCCTCGTGGATGTCCGCGAACTCGCTGACCCCCGTGATCGGGTCCTTGCGAGTGGCGACCCTTGCGAGGCGCTCGTCCCTCACCGCGGCGATCCGGTCGGCCAGGCTTCCGTCCGCGAGAGTCGCTGCCAAGCCACCTGCGGCTTCGATCTCACCGAAGAGCGACCACGCAGCCGCGGCGATCTCGGCGGTCAGGGTCTCCACGTACCACGACCCCCCGGCCGGGTCGGTGACGCGCCCGACGTTGGATTCCTCCATCAGGAGCAGCTGGGTGTTGCGTGCCATGCGCCGGCCGAGCTCATCGGGCTCACCGAGCTCCACGTCGAACGGCGCTGTGGTCACCGAGAACGCTCCACCTACACCAGCGGCGAACGACGCGGCGGTCACCCGCAGCATGTTCACCCACGGGTCGCGGCGCGTCATCATCCGGTCTGCGGTACGGACGTGCAGCAGGGGTGCCTGCTCGCCGGCCGACACCCCACACGCAGCCGTCATCGCTGCCCAGACCTGGCGGGCGGCACGCAGCTTGGCGATCGTGGTGAACACGTCCGCGTCGGCGCAGAGCGTGACCTCGATGCCCCCCGCGGCCGTGTCGGCGTCCAGACCGGCAGCGGCGAGCGTGCGCAGGTAGGCGGCGCCGGTGGCGAGCATCGCCGCCAGCTCCTGGACCTCGCTCGCTCCCGCCTCGACGTACGGGCTCGTGTCGACGCGGACCGTTCGCAGACCGGGATGGCTCTCCGACAGGCGCACGGCCAGCGCACCGAGCTCGGCAAGCGCCGCTTCGAGACCCTGCGACAGGCGTCCACTGGCAGCGAGCACCCCGAACGGGTCCGCGCCGACACCACCGGTCGCCGCGTCTGCGGCCACACCAGCACGGTCGAGCACGGCGACGAACAGGTCGGCCGCACGGGTGAACTGCGCGCCTGGTTCCAGGTGGACGGGCGCCAGGTCCAACATGACCCCTTCGAGAGCCGTTGCCAGATCGTCGCTCGAGGTGATCACGACACCGTCGATTCCGACCGAACCCGCCAGCTCCGGGTCCGACGCGGCGAGCCCGGAGCGGAATCCCTCGTCGAAGCGCAGGGTCAGCTCGGCGGCACCCCGTTCGAGCTCACGCAGTGCGGTGCGGTTGGCGTCGCGTGGATTGGGATTGGTCAGCAGCGATCTGACCCGCCACTCTCCGCCGGCACGCGGCTCGCTGTCCGAACCCCGCACGAACGGCGCCGAACCAGGCAGCCCCGCCTCATCGGCAGCACCCGGCGAACCCGTCCGGGTGTAGATCGGCTCTACCTCGATGCCACCCGGTGTGACCGAGCGCAGCTTGGAATGCGGGGCACCCTTGAGCACCTTGTCCACCAGAGCGAGCCACTGCTCCTCGGTCGCCGGAGGGAACTCGCCGGCGAACGTCGGTTCGGCCTCGGTGGTCACTTGCAGCCTCCTGGGACATCGGGGACCGGCGGGTGACAGCGGCGCAGCGCCCGTCCTGCCGGGGTGTTCGGAGGCTACCCGAGCGTTCCGAGGAGGCACGAAGCCAGGGGCATCGGACCGACGGCCCTGGCCGGGCTCAGGAGTCGGAAGCGACCGCCACCTGCGACTCTGGTTCAGGCCGGCTGGCTGCACCTGTGCCGGGCCGGACCGACCGCCTCGGCGGGGTGTACAGGATGCGGAAGACGGTCAGCGCGCTCAGCACGCCGATGAGCCCGATCGACACGGCTCGGAACAAGGGGTTGCCGGCGTCGGTACCCGCGTGTGCGGCGTGCAGCGCAGTCATGAGCGCCGCCGGGTACGACAAGTAGTGCAGCCGTCGCCACGTGCGGCGGGCCATGCGACGCTGCGCCAACGACGTGCCCTCGACCACGACCAGGCCCCAGAACGCTCCGATTCCCCAGGCGACGGGACCGGCCTTCCACGAGCTGGCGAACGGCACGAACAGGTCGGCCCAGCTGAACGACACGTAGCTGTCGAGAACCAGCGAGACCATGTGCACCGCGATGAACACGACGCTCAGCCCGCCCAGGTACCGGTGCAGGTCGGTCAACCAGGCCGGCAGGCCCTTGCGGTCGATCAACTTCGTCGTGAGGAGCAGGCCCCAGATGAGCGTCATCACCAGTGCCACGGCGGCGACCATGCCGCTCGCCCGTGCCACGTACCACCAGAACTGCTCGGCCATCAGACCCTCCTGGTCGTCGAGAACGCGCTGGCATGAGCGCCGACGGTGCGACTGGTGCCGTCCGCGAAGGTGAGCAGCGCGCCCGTGTCGGCGAGCAGGGCCTCCCAGTCGGGTGCGCCGCGGCCGGGTGCGCCACGGTCGCCTGACGCCACGCCGGGACCGCCGGACACCACCAGCGCGGTCGCCAGCGCCTCGGCCCACCAGGCCTCGCCGGCAACGACGGTGCAGGCCGCGACCGCGCTTTCGCTGGGTCGCCCGGTGCGGGGATCGATCACGTGGTGGGCACTGCCGCGGCGGGTCTGCCACCGACGACGCAGCGTCGAGGAGGTGGCCACGGCGCCGTGACGCAGGTTCACACGGGCCGGCGCGGCGACGTGGTGGTCGAGCTCTATCTCCCAGCCCTCCTCGGGTGGTTCGCCGGCGACCCGCAGGTCACCACCGACCGACACGAGCGCGCCCTCGGCCCCTGCGTCGACCGCCGCCGTCGCGCACAGGTCCGCCGCCAGCCCCTTGCCGATGCCTCCGGGGTCCAGCCGAACCCCGTCCGCCAGCTGCACCAGTCCGATCGCGGCATCGACGGTGATGCCGCCGGCCCCGGGGGTGGGGGCTGCCTCGGCCGGGCCGGTTCCCCGCTGGTCGGCGACGACGGTCCTCGGGAGGTCGTCGAAGCTGCGGTCGTACCCGGCGGCGCGCACCGCGTCCAGCACCGTCGGGTCGAACAGGCCGTCGGTGCGATGCCAGGCCCACCGGGCGCGCTCGATCAGGTCGAGCGTCTCGGGGCCGACCACGCACGGCGCGCCCGCCGCGGCGTTCAGGCGACTGATCTCGGAGTCCGCACGGAACCGCGACCACTGCACCTCGAGTCGGCGCAGCCGGTCGAGCACCCACGCCTCGTCGGGCGCCGACGGCCCGGTGAGCACGACGTGGGCGGTCGTGCCCATCAGCTCGCCCACTCTGCCCACGGCGGGAGCAGCGGTCACGAGCATCGCCGTTCAGCTCGAGCTCGACCGGGTGACCGGCGGAGTGCGACGGGGAACGGCAGTCACCGGCGGCGCCGCGGCCCGTTGCGTCGTCACGCCCTTCGCCGAGGCGGAGGGTGCACCGGTCGGCCGAGCCCCATCACCGTCGACGGGCACGTAGGTGCGGCGAACGACCACCACGGGGGGTGGCGTGCTGGCCGGCACCGCCGTGACGGGCGCGGCAGCCCGGAGCCGCCGCACCACCCGACGTCGCCACGACCTCGACCGCCGGCGCTCGGCCGGCAATCACCGCGACGAGACCGAACGTCGAGGCGGTCGCCAAGCCGGCGGCGAGCACACGGGCGCCCGCCGCGGGGTGACGGCGAGAAGGCCGCCGAGACGCTCCGTTCCCGGCCGACGCCGTCCGTCCGGTCCGGCGGGTCCCGGCGATCGTCGGGGCGGGATCCGCGGGGGCGGCTGTCGTGGGTCGCGACGACCGGCACGGGCTGCGTGGGGTCTGACTCAGTCGTCATCGTCGGCACCCTTCTCGTGCTCGTCCGACTCCGACTCGTGGCGGTCGTCGTCGTGATGATCGCTGTCGTCATAGCGGTCGTCGTCGTCGTGGCTGTCGTCGTCGTAGCCGCTCGTCGGCGCCGGAGCCGCCGGCACCGCGGCGTCGGCGGGCACCGGCACGGTCAGGTCGACGTAGATGGTCGAAGGGGTGACCTCGGTCGACGTCCGCGGTGCGCCGATCGGCTCGGTGGCGGTCAGCCGGCCGGCGGGGGTCTCGACGGCGGCACCGGTACCGAGATTCACCGCCACCGCCGCACCGGCGGCGCCGAGGGTGAGCACGACGGCAGCGACGCCGGCGAGCAGCTTGCGGGTCTTGGGGGAGATCTCGTTCATGGGCCCCACCGTACGGAGCCGTGTTCCAGCAAACGTGCCCCCGCTCGGTAAGTGTTCGGTGAAGCTTGCCCACCCGCCGCCGCGCCTGTGGAACCCTGAAGCACGTGAGGATCCTGGTGGTCGAGGACGACGCCGCCATCGCGACGCCGCTGGTGGCAGGGCTGGGGCGCCACGGGTTCGACGCGACGCACGTCACGACCGGCGCCGAGGCGCTGGCATCGGTGGGCGACGCGGACCTGGTGCTGTTGGACCTGGGCCTGCCCGACCTGGACGGCGCCGAGGTGTGCCGGCGGCTGCGGGACCGCTCGACGGTGCCGATCATCGTGGTGAGCGCCCGTTCGGAAGAGGTCGACCGGGTGCTCCTGCTGGAGATGGGGGCGGACGACTACGTGGTGAAGCCCTTCGGCCTACGCGAGCTGGTGGCCCGCATCCGTGCCGTGAGCCGTCGCACCGGCGGGGCCGAGCCCGCGGCCCCACGGCTCGAGGTCGGACCGCTCGTGATCGACCGACGCACCCACGAGGTGCACGCGGACGGCCAGCTCGTCGACCTCACTCCCAAGGAGTTCGACCTGCTCGCGCACCTGGCGACCGACCCGGGCGCGGCCCATCCCCGTCGGGACATCCTCGAAGAGGTCTGGGACGCGAACTGGTACGGGTCGTCGAAGACCCTCGACGTGCACGTCGCGTCCCTGCGCCGCAAGCTCGGTCATCCCGAATGGATCCAGGCGGTGCGCGGCGTGGGGTTCAAGCTGGTGGTCGACCCCGGGTGACCCGCCGCCTGGTGCTGTCCTACGTACTGTTGGCGGCCTTCGTGCTGCTGGTCGTCGAGCTGCCGCTCGGGCTGACCTACGCGGCGCGGGCCCAGGACCGCCTGCTCGCCGACGTGGAGCGCGATGCACGGGTGCTGGCCGGTCTGGTCGAGGAGCGCGTCGAGGCCGGCGACGACGCAGCGGTCGCCGCGATCGCCGAGCAGTACTCGGCACAGTCCGGCGGGCGCGTCGTGGTGACCGACGCCGACGGAGTCAGCGTGATCGACACCGACCGACCCAACGAGGGGCCCAGGGACTTCTCCACCCGGCCCGAGATCGAGGTCGCTCGATCAGGCAGCCAGGCGACGGGCATCCGTCGCTCAGTCACGCTCGGCCAGGAGCTCGCCTTCGTGGCTGTGCCGATCTCGTCCGGCGGCGCGCTCAACGGCGTGGTCCGTGTCAGCTTCGCCACCGATGAAGTGCGCGAGCACGTCCGCGACAACTGGCTACGCCTGGCCATGCTCTCGGCGCTGGTCCTGGCGGGCGCGGCTTCGCTCGGCTGGCTGGTGGCTCGTTGGGCGACCGGTCCCGTGGAGCAGCTCGAGGCCGGCGCCACCAGGTTGGCCGAAGGGGACCTGACCGGACGGGCCGAGGTCGACCGGGGTCCTCCCGAGCTGCAGCACCTGGCGGTGACGTTCAACGACATGGCGGCGCGACTCGAGGTGCTCATGGGCTCCCAGCGCGCGTTCGTCGCCGACGCGTCGCACCAGCTGCGCACACCGCTGACGGCTCTGCGCCTGCGCATCGAGTCCCTCGAGGACGCTCTCGACGACGGTCGTGCGGACCCGGAGCTGGCGCGCAGCGACCTGGAGGCCATCGACGCTGAGCTCGAGCGTCTAGGTGAGCTGGTCGAGGGGCTGCTGGCGCTGGCGCGCAGCGAGACCGGGGCGACCGCGACCGGGCCCGTGGACGCGGCAGCGGTGGCCGACGCCGCCGTCGCTCGATGGCTACCGCTGGCCGACGAGCATCGGGTGGCGCTCCAACTCGACGCACCCGAACGAGCCGTTGCACGCGCGGCGCCGGGTTCACTCGACCAGATCCTCGACAACCTGCTGGACAACGCCCTCGGCGTGGCGCCCGTCGACTCGGCCATCGAGGTCGCCGTGTTCGCCGAGGACCGAGAGGTCGAGGTGTCGGTGCGCGACCACGGTCCCGGACTGTCGGCCCAGGACCGAGGTCGTGCCACGGACCGGTTCTGGCGGGCGCCCGACGCCGATCCCGGTGGCTCGGGCCTGGGGCTGGCCATCGTGGACCAGCTGGCCCGGGGCTCGGGTGGCTCGGTGCGCCTGGACGCCCCCGTCGAGGGTACGGGGCTGGTCGTGACGGTCAGGCTGCCACGCGAGCGAGCCGTCATCAGCTGACCCCCACCACGGAGGGCGCGCTGGTCGTGCCGACGGTCGGAGCGGACCTGCAGCCCGGGCCCGTCGCCTACGATCGCCGCCGTGACGCTCACCGCCGCCCAGTTCTCCACCATCATGCTGATCCTGCGCCTGATCGCCGGCCCGACCATCTTCGCCCACGGCTACAACAAGATGTTCCGGGGCGGCAGGATCCCCGGCACCGCCGGATGGTTCGACTCCATGGGCATGAAGCCCAACGGCACGGTCCACGCGTACCTGGCAGCCTTCACCGAGATGGGCTGCGGCCTGCTGATCCTGACGGGGTTCCTCACCCCGTTCGCAGCCGCGGGCGTGATCGGAACAATGGTGGTCGCCGGGTGGACCGTGCACCGCCACGCATTCTTCATCGTGAAGGAAGGTTGGGAGATCGTCATGGTGATGGGCGCGTTGTTCTGGGCGATCGGCGCGTTCGGCCCCGGCGACTGGTCGCTCGACGGCGCTCTCGGTCTCTCCGACACGATCAACGACGGGCTCGTCGGCGCGGCGATCGCCGCCGGGCTCGGCGTGGCGATGGGCGTGCTCACTCTGGCCGCCTGCTACCGGCCTCCCGCCAAGACCGACTGACGGACCTCGACCGGCCGTCGCGCGCAAGACTGGGCATATGGCCTGGATGAAACCGTTGCCTGAGGACTGGGAGCGTGCGCTCGCCGTCGCCGCTCACCCCGACGACCTGGAGTACGGCGCGGCCAGCGCCATCGCCCGCTGGACCGACCAGGGCAAGTCGATCACCTATGTGCTCGTCACCGACGGTGAAGCGGGGATCGACTCGATGTCCCCCGAACAGGCGGGCCCTCTGCGCCGCGACGAAGAGGTGGCCTCCGCACAGCGAGGTCGGGGTCGACACCGTCGACTTCCTGGGCCTGCCCGACGGGATGGTCGAGGCCGACCACGTGACCCGCCGCGCGCTCGCTGCGGCGATCCGCCGGCACCGCCCCGAGGTGCTGATATGTCCGAACTTCCGCGAGACCTTCGGCTTTCCGGGTTGGAACCACGTCGATCATCGCAACGTCGGAGTGGCGCTGCTCGACGCTGCTCGTGACGCCGGCAACCGCTGGCTGTTCACCGACCTGATCGACCAGGGCCTGGAACCTTGGAACGGCGTGCGGTTCGTCGCCTTCAGCAACTCGCCCGAGGCCACCCACGGGGTCGACATCTCCGACCACTTGAACCGTGGGATCGCTTCGCTCGAGCAGCACCGGGTGTACCTCGGGTCGCTACCCGAGGGGACGATGGGCACCGACCCCGACGCGATGCTGCGTGGCTTCGCCGAGCAGACCGGACCCGAGATGGGCGTCGAGCTGGCCGTCGCCTTCGAGCTGATCCCCCTCTGATGGTCCCGGTCCGGCTCTCGCCATGACCGAGCCGACCCTGCGTGTCCTGACCCTCAACGTCGGCTCGCTGCTGGAGCACGGCTGGGACGAGCGGCGTCACGAGGTCGTCGCCTGGCTGCGTCGTGTCGACCCCGACGTCGTCTGCCTGCAGGAGATCCACGAACGCATCGGCGACCCGTCCTCCAACACCGCCACATGGATCGTCGACGAGCTGGCCGACCAGGGCTGGCACATGCACTTCTTCGGCGGTGAGTTCTCCCAGGAGCTGTGGCCGGGGATCGACCTGCTCTTCGGTTCGGCGATCCTGTCGCGCTGGCCGATAGATGAGCACCAGGGGATTCTGCTCCCAACGGCATCCGACGATCACGATCGGTTCCCCGAGCTCGTTCCGTGGGAGCTCGCCCACGCACGCACCGCTGGACTCGACGTGTTCAGCTGCCACCTGGCGTCGGCTCCGGTCCACGGACACCACCGACGGGCGCAGGTGCTGGCGATCGACGAGCACGTTCGTGCTGTGCGAGGCCATCTGGACGGGACGCTCGCGACCCGACGCCATCGCAACACCATGCCCGCCATCCTCTGCGGCGACTTCAACGCCGAGCCGGACAGCGACGAGATCCGGTTCCTGACCTCGCTGACCGACCTGGAGGGTCGACGCACCTACTACCAGGACGCATGGCGGGTCGCCGGTGACGGCTCCCCCGGTTGGACCCAGCAGTGGCGTACCCACCCGATCGCGGCGTCGATCAACGTGCCCCGCAAGCGGATCGACTACGTGTTCGTCGGGGACCCGTTCAACCGGGTCGGATCGGCGGGCCGGGTGCTGAACGCGGAGCTCGCCTGCCACGAGTCGATCACCGGGGTGATGGCGAGCGACCACATCGGCCTGGTTGTCGAGGTGGTCTGGCCGCAACGACCGGGCTGAGTCCTTCGGCCCATCGTGTGAACAGCCGGAGCAGTTCGATCTCTTCCGCGTTCGCTCGTCAACTGTCACACCCCTCCAATATCATCGAACACATGTTCTGCGAGCAGCCGCCGACACCGTCCGGGCCAGCCGGCCCTATCCGAGAATGGCTCGCCGGACTGGCCGTCGATACTGCATCCGACTCCGCCTTGATGGATGCTGCACTCCAGGTCGAACAGGCCCGACGGGCACTGGACTCCGCCTGCTGTCAGATCCTCGGCGAGCTCGACGCTCGAGGAGCCACCGATCAGGCCTGCGGCATGCGCACCGCCCGCTGGCTCGCTCACTATGCCGGAATCGCCGGATCGACCGCCTCGTCGCGGGTGAAGGTCGCACGTCGGTTCCGCGGTCCGCTGCGCGACGCAGGCTCCCGGTTCCACGAGGAGAAGCTCAGCTTCGATCACGCCAAGGCGATAGTCGACAGCTACACCCCGCGCGTGGCGGACTCGTACCCCGACGTAGCCGCCTTGTTCGCCGACCACACCGAAGGGATCGTGTTCGACCAGTGGCGCGCCGAACTGCGAGCCGAGGTGCAACTCCTCGACGCCGACGGCGCTCACGACCCCGCTGACGACGTGGCGCGCAACCGTCTGCACAAGGCCGAGACGATCGACCAGACCTACCTGCTCGACGTGAAGCTGGTCGGAACCGACGGACTGCTCGTCCATCAGACCATCGATCAGGTCGCCGACGAGCTCTTCCACCGATTCGCCAACGACGAGCAGCATGGGACCGGCGATCTTCCCCGCCCGGGAAGGGCCACCCTGGAGGCGCTCGCGCTCGTGGAGATCTGCCGACGTGCGGCCGCCACCGACGTGAACTCGACTCGCTCCCCCGGAGCCGATGTCACGCTGGTCGTCAGCGCCGGCGAGCCGTGCGTCGCCACCGACCCGGCCGGTGTCAGGTTGCAGGACCGCACCACCCGCCATCTGCTCTGCGACGCCAGGCTGCTACCGGTCGTGGTGGACGGCCTCGGGGTTCCACTGGACCTGGGTCGAGCCGTCAGGCGGGCGACCGCCGGCCAACGGCGAGCCATGACCAAGCGTGACGGCGGCTGCGTGTTCCCCGGTTGCACTTCGCCGCCGTCCTGGTCCGAGGCACACCACATGGTCGAGTGGGCGGCCGGTGGCGACACGGACGTGAGCGGCATGGCTTCTTTGTGCAGGCACCACCACGGTGTGGTGCACCGCACCGGATGGCGCATCCGAGCCACCGTCGACGGCCACTTCTGGTTCGGCTCCCCGAGCGGTCGCACCTTCTGGGGGCAACGCCACCGCCGGCAGCGCCGGGGGCCGATTCCTGATGGCTGAGCCGTTGTCGGGCCGTCAGCCGCGGAAGCGGTCGCACACCTCGACCAACGAACCGGCGTTCTCGGGGTCGAACATCGAGTGACCCGCTCGCGTGTTCACGATCAGCTCGGCCTCGGGCCACACGCGATGCAGATCCCACGCGGAACGCATCGGGCAGACGACGTCGTAGCGACCCTGGACGATCGCTGCAGGGATGTGGCGGATGCGATCCACACCGTCGAGCAGTTGGGTCGGCGTGTCGAAGAACCCGCCGTTGAAGAAGTAGTGGTTCTCGATCCTGGCGAACGCCTCGTGTTGCTCCGCCGGCTCGCCGGTCGGGTCGGCGGGGTCGAGCATGCAGGTGGCCCGCTCCCACTCCGACCAGGCTGCCGCGCACCGCAGCAGCTCGTCCCGATCGTCGCCGAACAGACGGCGGTGGTACGCCGAGATCAGGTCGCCACGTTCGTCCGGAGGTATCGGCGCGACGAAGCCCTCCCAGGCGTCGGGGAAGAGGTGCGATGCGCCGTCCTGGTAGAAGAAGGCGAGCTCCGAGGGCCGCAGCATGAAGATCCCGCGAAGCGCCAGCTCGCTCACCCGGTCCGGGTACGTCTGGCTGTAGGCGAGCGCCAGCGCCGAGCCCCACGACCCGCCGAACACCAGCCAGCGGTCGATCCCGAGCAGCTCACGGATCGCTTCGATGTCCGCGACCAGGTCCCAGGTCGTGTTCTGTTCCACCGACGCGAACGGGATGCTGGCGCCGCAGCCGCGCTGGTCGAACAGGACGACCCGGTAGGCATCCGGGTCGAAGAACCGGTACTGCTCAGGCGACGAGCCTCCGCCGGGCCCGCCGTGGAGCACGACCGCGGGTTTGCCGTCCGGGTTCCCGGCCTCGTGCACGACGATCGTGTGACCTCCGCTCACGGCGAGGGTGTGGGTCACACGGTGGTCGAGCTCCGGATACAGGTCACGCATCACCCCATCCTTGTCGCCCTGTTCTCCAGTCGGAGCCCGGACCGGCCGACCATCTCCAGCAGTGGCGTCGCGGGGCGCGACCTGATCGGCGAGGACGGCGGGAGCGGGTGGACGGGTCGAGCAGCAGGTCGAGCAGCAGGTCGACCAACAAGGCGGAGCGCGGCAGGACGGAGCGCGGCAGGGCGGCGACCCCTGGAATGGCCGCAGCATTCGAGCGATTGTCCGACCACGCGGACGAGTGGGGACCGGAACGCATCCTCTGCGAAGGCCTGGACCTGATCCGTGACTCGTCATGGGCCGATGAGTGCCGCTTGTACTCGGTGTTGTCCGACACGGCCGTGGCGATCGAGGTGGCCGCGCGACCCGGTCCATCAGAGCCGCGAACGGCCGTGCCGACCGACTGGTTCCCCTGGGGACTGGCCCCGGCGAACCCGCGGCGCTTCCTGCTGATCGCCGACGCCACCCGGCTACCTGCGTCACCCGAGAGCGCTAGAACCGTCGGCGACGAGGGATTCGCGTCGTGCCTGCACCTGCCTATCCTCGAACGCCAACGGCCGATCGGGGCGATGCAGCTCTACTGGCGTGAGCCGCACGTGGCGTGGGACGACCAGCGCGGCAGGCTCATGCGTCTCCTGGGCCACTTCCTGTTGACCCGTTGCACCGGCTGAGCTCAGCCGGGTTCTGCAGGACGCTCGGAATCGGGCACCAGGTCGTCGATCGATTCATCGCGCCCGAGCTTTCGAAGCGCCGAACGCATTGCCGTGGCCCCCTGCTCCTGTTCGATCCGGTCGAGCTTCGTCAGGTCCGAGTCGATCACGTCGTGGCGGTCCAGGTACGAGGTGATGAACGCCTGGATGACCGCGGCGGCCGGCAGGGCCAAGACCGCTCCCATCGGCCCGAACAGTGCCGCTCCCGCAAGCGCTGAACCGAAGGCCACGGCGGGGTGCAGGTTCATGGTCTGGCCGGTGATCCTCGGAGACAGCAGGTAGTTCTCGATCTGCTGGTACGCAAGGATCCACCCGAGGACCCACACTGCGTCGATCGGGTCGTTGATCAGCGCCACGAAGGCCGGCAACGCACCGCCGAGATAGGTGCCCACCACCGGGATGAACTGACTGACCATGCCGAGCCACAAAGCCAGCGCCAGCGGTGACGGCAACCCCAGGACGCTGAACACCACCCAGGACGTAAGCGCCGCGATCGTTGCCAGCAGCAACCTCGAGTAGACCCAGCCGCCGGTCTTCTCGATCGCCAGCTCCCAGAGACGCAGCACGATCTGCTGGCGTCGCGGTGGTAGGAGCGTGCAGACGTTCCGGCGCATCTGGGGGCCCTGGGAGATCATGTAGTAGCTGAACAGAGCGATGGTGAAAGCCCTGAACACCAGTCCGACGAGCGACCCGGTCACGGACACGACCCGACCGCCGACGTTCGTGGCGACAGAGGTGATGTCGTCCTGGTAGTCACGCACAGCCTGGTTGAGCTCGGTCGAGGTGATCTCGGTGCCGAACGTGTCGTTGGCCCACCGCGTCGCCTGGTTGATGTACCGAGGGGCCTCATCGACCAGGTCGGCGACCTGGCTGACCACCAACCCGATCATCACCGCGGTGAACACACCGCCGACACCGAAGATCATCACGAAGCAGGCGATCGTCGCTCGGCTGCGGCGCCAACCGCGGTCGGCGAGGAAGTTCACCGCAGGTTCGACTGCGAACGACAGGAACAGGGCGATGAACAGCATGCCGAGCAGCCCTGTGAGCTTCTCGATGGTGGACCTGAGCCCGATGAAGACCAGCACCGAGAAGCCGATGGCCAGCACCGCCCGCCAGAACCACGGCGGCAGCTGCTTCTGACCGATGATCGAGCCGATCGTCGCGGGTGCGTCGTCGAGCGCCTGCGCCCCCACGAACGCCTCGGCGACTTCTGGTGCACCGTCGGTCGGAGTGTCACTCACGCCGATCAGCATCGCACCTGACCACCAACGGGTCGCGGACTGACGGTTAGCCGAACATCATCATCCACTGCTCGACCGAGCCGGGGCGGAACACCACGTTGCGTGAGCGGGTGTCACCGAGTCGTTCGGCAGGGGCCTGGGAGTACATGTGACCGGGGAAGAGCACCGCATCGTCGGGGACCTGAGCCAGGGTCTGGGTGAGGCTGTAGTAGAGCGCCTCCGGGTCGCCGCCCGGCAGGTCGGTCCGGCCACAGCCGTCCAGGAACAGCGTGTCGCCCGACACGAGACAGCCGTTCACGAAGAAGCACTGGCTCCCAGGAGTGTGGCCGGGCGTGTGCAACAGCTGGATCGGGATCTCACCGACCATCACGGAGTCGCCCGACGAATGACCCGACAGATCAGCAGCGGTCAGGTCGGTGACCTTCGTGACCCACTCGACCTCGTCCGCCTGCACGTGGATCGGAACCTGGGCGATCTCCAACAGCTCGGTCACACCCTCGATCCGCATGCCCATCATCGAGCCGCCGCAGTGATCCGGGTGGTAGTGGGTGACCAGCGCGCCGGTCAGCTCCATCTCATCAGCTGCCGCTATTGCCGCCAGTTCGTGCACCCCGTAGGCGGGATCGACCACGACGCACTCGCGTGTGACACGGTCGCCGATCAGATAGACGAAGTTGACCATCTGACGTGCGACCGGATCGGTGGTCGCGAAGTCACGGCCGGCCAGCAACTGGCGGAAGTAGAAGCGGTCGGCCCTGTCGACGGCACTGTCGGCAGCACTGTCGACAGCACTGTCGACAGCACTGTCGGCCGCGGGGTTCACGCGGTCAGCGGTCGGTTCTTCGCGTGGTTCGTCGGTCGGCGGCTTCGGGTCAGCGGTCACGAGGACCAACGGTAGCTGCGCGTCGGAGGACGGGGTCCCCGGGCGGCTAGGCCTGTGCGTACCACTGCGCGAGCAGCGCCCGGTACGCGCGGTCGTAGCGGTCGTAGTCGCCGCGCAGAGCGGCGCCTGGCCAGCGGCGGGGCTGCAACTCGACCGGCAGGAGCGGGTCGGCGACGAAGTGACGCAGCACCGCGGCGGAGAGTACGAATCCGGGTGCGAGCGCTTCGGTGTCGCCTCCCTCGAGCCGCCCGATCAGGCTGTGCATCCGACGGCGCAGGTCGATCGCTGCTGCCGCCCAGCCATCCAGGTCCCACAGGCTCGCTGCCAGGTCCGCAGCGTCGCGACCCAGACCGAGCTCGGGGTCGGCGATGAACCACTGGCACTGCCGGTCGACGGCCTCGGAGCGCCATGCGGGGTCGGTGCGGTCCAGGTTGTCCGGGCGGATCCACACCCCGTCTCGCAATTCGGCCATGCGGATGCGGGCCATGGCGGTGCGCAAGCCGGCACGGTCGGCCGCGGAGCGTGACCCGGAGTTGATCACCGCGATCCTCCATCGTCCTGGCCAGTCGTCGACGAGTCCCGAGCGCGGCCATCTGGCGGCCCTGGCGTTCGACCAGCATTCCGGTGAGCTCGTACCAGCCGTCGCCGTCGGCGGTCGCCTCACCCGCGGCCACCATCCGGGACAACGCCGTGCGCACCGTGCCCTCTGCCAGCCCGAACAACGACCCGGTCCTGACCAGGAATCCGACCGGCAGCCGTGGCGGGTCGGTGCCGAGAAGCGTCGATGCAACCACCGACCGAGCTGTCAGCGTCGCCTCACCCCTGGTGCTCCCGATGTCCGCTGCTGGCACCCTGACATCCTATGGGCCCGACCCGCCAGCATTACGTATCTGGAACAGCTGTCGCTTCGGCTGTATGATCGTGGTGCATGCAGGCGATCCGCAGATCAGCTGATTCGATGCTGCCCGACGAGGCCGCGCTGACCGACGTGCTACCCACCGACCGGCTCGGACCGACCGGCAGGCCCATCGGAGATCTGCGCGACGAGCTCTACCTGATTCCCAACGCTGCCAACGCGCTCCACGTGATCGGGTTGTGGGTCCAGTCGGTCGGGGTGCTGACAGTGGCCGCCTGGTGGGGCCACCCGGTCGGTTGGGTGGCCGCGTTCCTCCTGATGGGCAGGGCCTTCGCCCGCTTCGCGATCCTCGGCCACGAAGCCGCTCACCGGCTGCTGTTCTCGAACAAGACGGTCAACGACCGGGTCGGCAAGTGGCTCGTCGCCTACCCCGCTTTCGTACCGCTGGACGCCTACCGCCGCAGCCACATGGCGCACCACAAGGAGGAGTTCGGCCCCAATGAGCCGGACCTGGCGCTGTACTCGGGCTACCCGATCACCGCGGCGTCCTGGCACCGCAAGCTCCTGCCGCGACGCCGACGGGAACTCCGGCTGGAAGAACCTGAAGCTGCTGCTGCTCGCGGTGCGCTCGACCACGGCCAGACCGGTGGCGCTACGCATCCTCGCCTGGCAGCTGGTGCTGTTCGTCGGTCTCTGGGCCGCCCTCGGGCACTGGTGGATCTACCCGGTGTTCTGGTTGTTGCCATGGATGACCGTGTGGCGGGTCCTCAACCGGCTGCGAGCGGTCGCCGAGCACGGCGGCATGATCGCGTCGGCCGATCGGCGCCTGACCACCCACCACGTTCACCAGTCGTGGTTCACCGCGCTTCTGGATGGTGCCGTTCAACACCGGCTGGCATCTGGCACACCACATCGACATCGGCGTGCCGTTCTCCAAGCTGCCGCAGCTGCATCACGAGCTTGAACGAGCGGGCTATGTGACACCGGCGCTCGAGTGGCCCAACTACCGGGCGCTGTGGCGCCACGGTTCGTCGAGCGCCTGACCCCACAAGACCAGCGAGCGCCCTCAGGACGCGAGCAAGCGACCTCGGGCAGCGGACGAGCGACCGAGGTCGGGCGGCATCAGGCCGTTGCGTCCATGGCTGCACCCACGGCGGCGAGCGCTTCGGCGACCTCGGCCTCGGTGACGACCAGCGGCGCCATGAAGCGGATCACGTTGCCCCAGGTTCCAGCGTTCATCAGCAACAGCTGCCCGTGCTCCCGGCAGTGCCGGATGACCGCCGCGGCGCGATCCGCGTCGGGCTCACGGGTCGTCGGGTGCCGGAACTCCATCGCCACCATCAGACCAGGACCGCGTACGTCCACGATCGACTCGTGACTACTTGCCAGATCGCGCAGGCCCGTTCGCAGCTGATCGCCTCGGGCGTTCACGGCGTCCAGGAACCCGGGGGTCGCGAGCACGTCGATCGTGGCCAAGGCAGCCGCGCAGCCGATCGGATTGCCGCCGTAGGTCCCGCCGTGGGATCCCGTCGGCCAGCGGGACATCAGCTCGGCCGATGCACCGATCGCAGCGAACGGGAAACCCGATGCGATGCCCTTGGCCATGACCAGGATGTCGGGGGTGATGCCGGACTGCTCGACGGTGAACATCGTGCCGGTACGACCGAATCCCGCCTGCACCTCGTCGGCGATGAACAGGATGCCGTGCTCCTCGCATATCGACTTGAGCTCGCGGAGGAACCGCGCCGGCGCCGGCAGGTAGCCGCCTTCGCCGAGAACCGGTTCGATGATCATCGCCGCTGTCTCCGCCGGCGCGCTGTGGCCGACCAGCACCAGGCGCAGCCCGGCCAGGGCCTCGTCGATCGCCTGGTCCTCGGTGCGGTCGGTGCCCACCCAGGTGGGGAACGGCGCCGTGAAGACTCCTGACGGCAGCGGTGTGTGGCCTGCCCGGTAGCCGGTCTTTGAGGTCGTCATGGCCATCGCCAGGTGGGTCCGGCCGTGGAAGCTGCCCTGGAACACGATGACGTTTGGCCGACCGGTCGCCTGCTTGGCCAGCTTGACCGAACCCTCCGTTGCCTCGGCGCCCGAGTTGGCGAAGAAGAACGTGTCGATACCGGCCGGGCTGATCTCCGCCAGGCGTGCGGCGAGGGGTTCGAGCAGGTCGTGTCGGTAGCAGTTGACCTGGGCGTGGATGAACCGCGCCGCCTGCTGTTGGATCGCCTCGACGACCTGCGGGTGGCAGTGACCGGTCGACGTGACGGCGATGCCGGCTGTGAAGTCCAGGTACTCGACACCGTCGACGGTGGTGACGCGACTACCGGAACCGGAGGCGACCTGGAGGTCGGTGACTTGGAACCAGACGGGAGCCAGGTGCGACATCGGGTCCTCGTTTCGTGACTGGCCGGCGCTCGACACGCGCCGGAGGAGAATCGACGCGAGATCGTACGGTCTGGGAGATCTGCCGTGCTGCCAGGAGATGTCGCAGTTCGGGGCCGGGCAGGTATCGGTAGCCTCTGATCCATGGACAGCAACGATCGACCCGACCGGAACACGGCCCCCCGCCGTGTCGGCTTCCTGGGCCCGATCGGGACGTTCACCGAACAGGCGATGCTTCGCGAGTCCGACCTGGCCGCGCTCGAGTCCGTTCCGTACGCGTCGATGACCGACGTGCTGTTCGCCGTGGCGGGAGGGGAGATCGATCTGGGAGTCGTACCCGTTGAGAACGCCATCGAGGGCACGGTCAACGCAACCGTCGACACCATGGCGTTCGACGTCGACGTGGCGATCCAGCGCGAGCTGCTCGAACCCGTCTCGCTGCACCTGCTGACCCTGCCCGGGGCCGACCTGTCCCGGGTGCGCAGGGTCGTGTCGATCCCGGTCGCTTCGGCCCAATGCCGGACCTGGCTACGAGCGCACCTGCCGAACGTCGAGTTCGTCGCCGCCAACTCGACAGCGGAGGCCGCCGAGACCGTCGCCAAGGCGGCCGACCCCACGGTCGCCGCGATCGCCAATGAACGCGCCGCGTCGGTCTATGGCCTTCAGATCGCCGGAGCCGACATCGAGGACCACCCCGAGAACACAACCAGGTTCGTGCTGGTGGCCCAAGAGGGGATCCCGGCTCCCACCGGCCACGACAAGACCTCGATCGTGGTGTTCCAGCGCGCCGACCGGCCCGGATCTCTGCTCGCGATCCTCCAGGAGTTCGCTGCCCGCTCGATCAACCTCTCGCTGTTGCTGTCACGCCCCACCAAGCGATCGCTCGGCGACTACTGCTTCGTCCTCGACCTCGACGGGCACCTGGCCGACCCGGTCGTGTCGGACTGCCTGCGCACGATCCGAGCAACCCAGAGCGACGTGAAGTTCCTGGGCTCCTACCCCGCCGCCGGCGCTCACGGGCCCACGACTCGGGCCCAGGTCGACGCCGCGTTCAGCGCGGCTGACGACTGGCTCGCCGGCCTCAAGACCCACCTTCGCCCGTAACCAGCTGTCAGCGTCGACCGCGGTGGCGACGGTCGACATGTCTCGCCGCGGCCGGCCACAGCACCACGATCTACTGCTACCACGACAAGGTCGAAGCCGGCGCGCTGCGACGCATCGCCGCCTCGGCGTCCACCCGGTCGGACTGGACCGAATGGGTGGACGAGCTCGTCGCCTCGGCGGAGTGGATCGACCTGTTCAGGGTCGCAAGGGAGCAGCTGATCACCGGCGCCGGCATGGGACTCAAGGACCTCGCCCGCATCGCCGGGTTCGACTGGGAGGACGACGACCCGGGCGGCGAGCAGTCCATGCAGTGGCACCGACTTGCCGTCTCCGATCCCGACGTGGACGTGCGCGCGCAGCACCGCCAGCGGATTCTCACCTACAACCGCAACGACGTCGAAGCGACACTCGCCCTGCGCAACTGGCTCATGAGCGTTGAGCTCGCTCGCATCGAGGACCTATGTCGGTAGCGCCGGCGCAGGCATCGAGCCGTGCATCACATCGGCGACCGTCAGCTGCTGCCGCCAACAGGATTGACGAGCTCGGCGCCGCGCGCACCGATGTCACGAACGAACCGCTCGGCGCCGGCGAGCAGCTCCCCGACCTCGCTCGCAGAGGGCTCCACGTCGTAGCTCTGGTAGTGACACGCACGACTGAGGAGCTGCCACGAGTAGTAGGCAGCCGCCGCGTCGTCGTCGGACCAGTTGAGGCGCAGACAGACGAACGAGGCGCGGGTGTTGCGCACTCCGACCATGCTCGGATCGGCGACCGACCAGTAGTCGTCCAGCGCTCGTTCCATCGCCTGCCGTGCCAGCACGGCGACCGCACGTCCCCAGGTCCCGACCGGGATGGCGGCCGACCGGTCGAGCACGACTCGTGCGTCGCGCAGCAGGTCGGTTGCGGACGGCTGCAGGCTCATTCGACCTCCTGCAGCTTGCGGGCGAACTTGCCGGCTCGGATGGCGAGCTGTTCGAGGTTCAGGCTGGAGCCGTTGTGCGCCCCGCTGTTGCACTCGCTCAGCGCTGCAGCCCACTCCGAACTGAACCGATCCCGCACCGCGTTGTAGACGTCGGTCTTGTCCGCTTGGCGGTCGAGCAGCACCAGACCGACCAAGTCGACGGTTTGCAGGTCTGCCAGCTCGTCGTCGATCTCCTCGACGCTCACGCCGGCACCGAGGCGGCGGCGTCGAACGGCGACCTGTGCGGCGGCCTCGATCGCCTGGCGTAGAAGGGCCGGCACGACGGCCTGTTGCACCTGCGACGGCAGCTGCATCCTGCGGATGAAGTTGGCGTCCGCCAGGTACTGCTTCGCCGGGTCGTGCACCGGCCGGACCTCGATCTCGGAGTTCTTGCGTCGCTGCACCTGCAGGATCGTTGCCTCGATGCCGAGCGACCTCACTGCGTCGGGCAGGCGGTCGTCGTGGGTGAAGACCACGACCTGCCGGTCTGCTGCGACCGACGCCAAGGCACGGGCGAGCCCGTCGACGCGGGACGGGTCCATCGACTGCACCGGGTCATCGATGACGACGAACCCGAACGGGCTGTCCGGAAGCGTCGCACGCGGAAGGAAGAGCGACAGCGCCAGTGCGTTCAGCTCTCCCTGGCTCATCACGGCGACGCTCGCACCGTCCTGGCCGTCGACGGCGACGTCGAGTTCGAGCCGCCGACGATTCGCCTTCCCCACCAGGTTCAGCCCGTCGAGCGACACGTTGCTCGCCGCTCGCATGGTCGTGAACAACTCGACGGCATGGGACTCGATCGGGATGAAGCGTTCCGCCCGCAGCTCGTCACCCAGGCTCGACAACCACTTCTCTGCCTCCTTCAGCGCAGCGACCTGTGGCTTGGACGCAACGGCAGCGCGAGCACCGACGAGCCACGCGGTCAGGGGTTCGGCGACCGGTCGCCACGCGTCCTCGTGGTCACGGATCCAGGCGTCGGCCGCCCCGGCCACCGCCGCCGCTGCTGCGTGCACTGCCGCAGCCCGAGTGATGAGCGCGGGCCCGACCTCGTCCTCGACGAGCTCGTCGACCTGGGAAAGTGCGAGCCACGAGACCCTGAGCTGGTTGACGTCGACGGGCCAGCTCACCGCCCCACTCACGAAGACGTCCGGCAGCCGGATCAGTTCGGCGACCGACGCCTGCGCGTCCTTCAGACGGCGCTGGGCAGCTGCGGCGACGGACGCGGCGCGCTGCAGCTCAGCGACCTGCTGCTGGGCGTCGTTGCGCCAGGCCGCGTCGACCCGGCCCTGTCCGCACACCGGGCAGTCCCCGTCTCCAGCGTGTTCATGGAGGTCGAGTGCCTGCTCGAGGAGTCGAGCGGTTCGCAACGACCGGTCGGCATCGGTGCCCACCCACTGCGCCACCGCAGCCTGCGCTGCCGACAGCTCGTTGGCCGTTGCCTCGACGCGCTCCGGTTGGGGACCGGCCAGGTTCACCAGCTGGCGGGCTCGGTTGATCTGGCTGGTCGGGTCGACGGACTCCATCGAGCCGCTGAGCGCGGCCTCGACCTGGTCGAGGTCCCACGCGCGTGCCCGCGACCGCTGTGGCGCATTGCTTCGCTCGCGGATCCGTGGAGTCCTCGAGCAGGTGCCGAAGCTCCTCCAGCTCGGCCTTCGTCGCCTTCTGGTGTGCCTCGAGCTGCTTGCGCTGATCGGCGAGCGCGTTGCTCAGCTCGGTGAGCTCCTCGAGTCCGAGGATCCCCGACAGTGCGTCGTAGAGCCGGCTCGGCCCCTCGGAGAGCATCGACTCGAGCTCGCCGTACGGGAGGAACGGACGGTACAGATCGAGCGCCGCACCCCAGCCCAGATCGCCAGGATCAAGCGAGTTCTGACCGACAGAAGCGGTGGCCGTCCCGTCGTCGAGGTCCTGTCCGGCCTGCCACTGATGACGGATCTCGAGCGGATCGGACGAGCCCTCGCGGACGAAGCCGATCGCGACGCTGCGGTCACCGTCGTGGTGGAGGTTCGCCCACCCGGACCGCCACGCGACGGAGCCCTTCCCCTGCCATCGGAAGCTGCTGCCTGTGAGGACGTACTCGAGACCGTCGGCGAAGCTCGACTTGCCGGCGCCGTTGCGCCCGGCGACCACGGTGAGCCCCGGGCCGGGCTCGATGTCGAGCACTGCTGTCGCACCGATACCACGGAAGCCGGTCACCTCGATGGAGGACAGGTAGGTCCGGCCGGGAGCGGTGGTGGGTTCGCCCGTCGCGTCGGCTGTCGCCGGGTCACCAAGCTGAGCGGTCACCGCCCGCTTGGCAAGTTCGCCGAGCTCTGATTCGTCTAGACGCGAACGGATCACACTGGACACGGACCGATCGACCGACATGTCGTCTTCCTCTCCCAAGGACGTAGGGAGTCCAGTATGGGTTGATGGCGACCGAGTTCCTCTTGGCCTGACGACCCGAACTGGGTGCCCATAGCTGGCGACGTCAACCAGCAGTTCGGCGGAAGCAACTTCGAGTGGCTCGGAGGGGTGGACGGTGATGCGGTGCTCGGCCATGGCTACTTCCCCCGCGGGCAGGCGACCACGTTCGACGACTACACGTCAGCCACACCCGGCGAGCATCTCCGACAGCGTCGTGAACTCGAGCGGGTCCGCCGAGAGACCCCATCGATTCTTGGTGCCGATCCAGTCGGCCGCGTAGGTGCACCACGCGTTCGGGTCCGGCGGTTGCCACTCCGCAGGGTCGCGGTCGCCCTTCGATCGGTTCACCGACGCCGACACCGCCAGCAGCGCACCGGGCGACAGGTCGTTGGCGAAGTCCCGCCGACGACCCGGGCTCCAGGTGTCTGCCCCGGACACCCAGGCCTCCGACAGGGCGACGACATGATCGACGTCGAGGTCCGACGAGTCCGTCACGACCAGCCCGTCGTAGAGCGACAGCCAACCACCGACGGGAGCACCGGTGAGGTCCTGGCGGAAGTCCCGCAGGAGCACTTCGCAGCGGGTGCTGCAGCGGTTGGAGTCGGCGTCGATCCAGTGCTCGAACAGCTCTCGCCGGTACCCGTCACGCGGCGACGGCTCGGCGACACGCAGCGTGCGGAGATCAGCGGCCCACGACGGTTCGGGACGGTCCGACCCAGAAGCGTCGAGTGTCGGCGGAGCGATCGACGGCGCACTCGGATCGACCTCGGGCTCGGCGACGGTCGCCGGCGGAGGCGGGACACGTTCCGAACCGCCCGACCCGTCGGCCCCTTCGCCACCGCTCGCGATGAGCGCCACCAACGCGATGATGCCCGTGGTCACGACTGCAGCCGCGACCACGCCCCTCACGACCCGGGCCGTGGTCCGTGCGTCATCTCCTCTCACACGCCGATCCTGTCATGGGCGCGCTGCTCGACCCGGCGTTCTCGACGCACGACGCGATCGCTATCCACGGCAACCGCATCCTGGCGATCGGCACCGAGGACCAGGCCCGCGCCAAAAGCCTGCCCTGGTTTCATCTGCACGCCCACCTGCTACCGACCGCCTCATGCTCGCCGCGGGCATCCGTTGGACGTTGCACTCCTACGAGTCGGTCACCCCGATCTATCCGCTACAGCAGCTGGAACGCTGCGAGCAGCAGGGCCGTGATCGTCGTGTTCGCTCCGATGAGCGCCACGGTCTGGTTCCGCTGCTCCCGGAACATCTCGGCTCGGAGGTCCACGCCAACGCGATCGATCTTCGCGTCCAGGGCAGCATGCATCTGGTCTAGGTCGCGCTTGGTAGCGACATCTGCCCAACCGACTGGAGGAAGCAGCTCCATCAGCGTTGACACCTTCTCGGGGCCCAGCAGCTCCTCGAGCCGCTGGAACAACTGGTACCTGGACTCCTCGGTGACCGCCACCGCACATCTCCCTCAACATCGCAGCCGACCACACTGGGCCTGACCACTGGACTCGAAGGGGAAGCCCGACGATCGATCGCCGTACAGGCGAATCTACCAGAGCAGGTCGCTCACGTCGCCGGGGTGGCTGGCCCGAGACCCGCAGGCGTACCACCCGGATTCGTCGCGACGCGGCGCGCTTGGGCGACCCGCTCAGCCTCAGCGCTGCTCGCGGAGCATCTCGGCCCGCAGCACCACCTCCAGCTGCTCTACCTTGAGCGGCTCCATCATCGCCGCCGAATCAGGGTTCTCCCACACGCCGACGCCGAGCCGAGGGACCGGGGACCGACCCTGATTCCACATTCAGAGTCTCGGGTGCGCACCGGAGTGTCGGCCACGGAGCTGGTTGTGAGCGAGTCGCTCAGCTCAGCGCTCGATCCGCTCGGGCAGCAGGAACGGGTAGGTGCGCCGCCGCACCCGGCGCTGCCATCTGCGGTCCGCTCGGCGCAGGCGCAGCAGCACCTCCCACATGCGGGAGTCCGAGCGGTACCAGCGCTCGGCCTCGTGGCGGGTGATCGGTGGGTCGACCCGCCGGTTGGCCGCCTCGATCGCGACGGGCACCAGTGAATCGAGTCGCTCCTTGACCAGATTGCCGACCAGGTCCACCGCCACGTCGCGGGGCCGGTGGTAGGCCGCGACGATCCCGGGTGCCACGAACCGTTGCACCAGCGGGCGCAGCGAGGCGGGCATCGTCGCGCTCAGCACCGACAGGTCCATGCGGGGTCGGCCCGCCGTGTCGCTCAGCAGTGGGGTGGTGATGTCGAAGTAGACAAGCTCGTCGTCGATCACCGCCCAGTTGGACAGCTGTGCGTCCAGGCCGGCCCGGCCGTCGACCACGGCGCTCACCACGTCGAGGATTCCGCCGAAGACCTCACCCGCACGCGCTGGATCGGCAGCCAGCAGGTTCGTCGCCAGCGATCCGGCGGGCAGCACAGGCTGAAGCACCCACCCCGACACGCCGCCACCGACCGCGGCTGTGACGCACCACCGCCACGGCACACAACGCACCCCGAGTCGCTCCAGCGTCTCGACGTACTCGCCGATCAGTTCTCCCCATGCCCCCGCTGACCGAGAGTCGCCGAACACGGGCAGGCGCTTGCACGCGACGGTGGGCCGTTCGTGGGGCCAGCCGAGCACCAGGGTGATCTCACCGTGACCGAGCCGGTTCAGTCCGTCGGTCGATCCAGTGGCCAGCGCAGTGCCCACCTCGGCCTCGAGCCCAGCCAGGTCCGCGTCGGTGAGCTCGGGCATGGTCATCTCGAGAGCGCGGCGACAGTCGTGTCGATCAGCCAGTCGACCTCGTCGTCGGTGATCGTCAGCGGCGGGAGGAACTGGAGGACCGACGGGTCGTTGTTGGCGAAGATCGCGAACACCCCGGCGTCGATCAGCTGCTGAGTTGCGGTCATCCCACCGGAGGGGTCGTCGAAGCGCAGCCCCATGAACATGCCCCGCCGGCGCACCTCGAGCCCCAGCGGCGTGAGGCCATCCTCGATTCGCTCCCCCACGTCGGCCACCCTCGCCATGAAGCCGGGTTCGGAGATGATGTCGAGAACCTCCAGGGCGGCGACGCAGGCCAGCTCCGCCCCACCGAAGGTGGAGATGTGCACGAAGGGATGGTCGTCGAAGAAGGCGTGCAGCTCTGCGGTCATCAGCGTCGCCGTGATCGGCATGATTCCGCCGGAGAGTCCCTTGCCGGTCACGACCATGTCCGGCTCGACGTCCTCCTGGGTGTGGAACCAGGTGCTGCCGGTGCGACCGAGACCGGTCTGCACCTCGTCAAGGATCAGCACGCATCCGGCGTCGCGACAGCGCGCCGAGACCTCTCGCAGGTAGCCCGGGGGCGGCAACGGCATGCCCAGCGTCGCGGGGATCGGCTCGAGGAGCACCGCCGCGGTCTCGTCGCCGACAACAGCAGCGATCGCGTCCAGATCTCCGAAAGGAACCTGGGTGAAACCCGCCAGGTTCGGCCCGAAAGCGTCGCGGTAGGCCGGGTCGCCCGCCGCCACCGACAACCCCGTGTGACCGTGGTAGCCGCCGACCGCCGACACGACTCCCTGACGGCCGGTGTGGGCGCGGGCCATTTTCAGAGCAAGGTCGATCGCCTCGCCACCCCCGACACCGAACACGACCCCCGGCAACCGGTCACCCGTACTGGATGACAGGCGGGCAGCCAGCTCGGCCCGAAAGCCTGACACCAGGTGGTGGTTGCCGACGTCGAGGTGGTCGAGCCCGCGCCGCACCGCGTCGACCACACGCGTGTTTCGGTGCCCCAGATTGAACACGCCACCGTTGCAATGGCAGTTCAGCCAGCGGCGCTCCGGCTCGAACGCGTCGCTGAACCAGGAGCCGGACCTCTCCCCCATGACGATGTCGAGCCCGAGGGCGTCGTAGGCCACGACCTTGCCGCGGTTCACGTGCTCGGCGAACGCCGTGGCCGTACGGTCCCGATCAGCGAAAGGCTGCACCATCGCACCTCCGAGCCAACGGTAGCTCGCCAACCCACTCGGCCGGTTGGCCGGTTACCGCGGCGCCCCGACCTCCGACGCCCGTTCCCCGGGCGTCTACGCTGGCCGGCGGAAGGATGGCAGAGCGGACGAATGCGACGGTCTTGAAAACAGCGATGTGAGACCCGTCCAGTACCGCCCAGTGCCCCGCAGCCCAGTGATTGCAGGGGTTTCGGCGAACTGCCGTCCGGCGGGTGATGTCGAGAACGAGGCCGTTTCGTCGCGTTCGTGACCAAACCGTGACCACGCAGCGTACGCGACGAACCTGGCTGAAGGCTGCGCCAGCCCCTCGGCTAGGTCGCTCTGAGCGAGGGTGGTCGCGGCCCTCATGAGATGTTGCTGCGACGGCCCTTCCGCCGAAGCCGGTGCGACGCCGAGTAGACCCCGCGGAGTAACTCTGACTCCGTCAAGGAAGATTCGAATCCCTGCGCGAAACTCAGTACTGACAACGCACCAACTACACAATTGGTGGTCGCGAGAAACTGCTCTTCGATTGCGAGCCCCGTCACCAGCAGGGCGCTCTGCGACGTGACTCCGCCTAAGTCAACTAGGCGGAGGCGCAGGTCGCGATAGGCGATCAGCTCCCTGCTTGCCACGAGCTGCGCGTTTACGATCCCGCTGCGAAGGCTGAGCTCGAAGGCGGGCAAAGTTACCGAGCCTCGAAGAAACGGCACGCCTTTCGACTCCAGGAGCACACCGCCCGTTGCATGGTCGAGCGACCAAGGCAACACAGCTGACGCCGAGGCTAGTCGGCCTTGGAGGCGGCTCCAAGGCCGGTTCAGGTCGATATCTAGGCGCGACTCACGGCACAGGCATTCAAGTACTCCACCATTGCGTTGGACGTGGACCCGAAGTCCGGAACGCGAAAACTCGATCTCTAGTCCTGCCGCCGAGCCGCTGACAGAGACTGCACCCGTCATCGACGCCTCCTTTGGCCGCGATACTTGAGCATCCAAGCGCTAGCCACCCCCGCAGCGCCCAACGCTAGGCGTGGCCAGCTACGACCGATGGCTCCAACGGCGCAGCCTCTCCCCAGAGTCGCTCCGCAGACCCCACCAACCAGTGTGGATACGCCCGACTCCCAGATTGCACGCCGCACGGAATACCTACCGCTCCGACTCCGCGTCAGGTGATCAGAGCCGACGTGAGCGAGCGCTCCTCCCGCAGTTAGGGCGACCGCGCCAGCCGTTGCCATTCCGACGCCACAAACCACCGACGCGATGCAGGCCGCCGCAGCGGCCGCCGCTGCGGCACCGATGCCAATGTTCACGATCGCATGACGGTGCTTCTTGACAGTCTTCTTGACAGAGCCCCAAGCCTTCTTGCACCACCCGCAGGAGGGCCAGAGGCCGTCGAGGTCGGTCGAGTTGATGGGGTCTGCGTTGGTGTAGTCGTAGTCGTTGGCGGAGCCGCCTTCGACGGGGTCGACTTCGATGAAGCGTCCGAGGTACGGGTCGTACTGGCGTGCGCCCATCTCGATCACCGGGATCGCCCCGCTCTGATGCTCGAGCGGTCGCTGGTGTTCACCGAGCCAGCCGTAGTCGAACTCACCTGCGCTGTTGTCGATCTCGGCGGTGGTGGTGAGCGGCTGACCGTACGGGTCATATGCCCTGGTGGGGCCTTGCTTCACACCCGCGGTGTTCGCAGTGGCGACGATGTCGCCGTGCGTGTTCGCATACGACCACACCGGCGTCGCCGCCCGCCACGTGTACAGCGCCCCGCCGGGCAGGGCGAGGGTGGCTTCGATCACGTTGTTCGACCCGTCCAACGTCAGGTCACTCGTGTCACCCGATGCGGTGTAGCTGTAGCGGGCCACCACACGTGCGTTCACGGTCCGTTCGGTGATGCGGTCGGTGGCGTCGCGCTTGTAGGCGATCTTCGGCGACTTGCCCGACGCCCACGCCACCGCCGCGTCGAACAGCTGAGCACCGTTGTCGTTGATCGCGGTCGCCAACCCGAGGGTCAGCGGGTAGTTCACCCGCCTCGCCGCCGCAGTGCCCGACACCATGGTGGCGCCGGTGTCGTAGCCGAACAGCGTCGCCTTCGTCGTGTCACCCACCACCGTCGCGGCGACGATCGCGATCGAGTTGGGTTTGCCCCACCCATGGCTCATCGTCGCCGAGCTGGCAATGGCGACGTTGCCCGCCGCGAACCCGCCACCCAGCATGTGGGACTGACCCGCAGCGGTGATCACCACATCGCTCTGGTTGGTCGCAGCACCCTGGTTCGAACTGCCCGTGCCGGCCATGCCCAACTCGTCAAGGAACCCAGGAGCGGTCGTCAACACCGGCGTGGACACACCCGCCAACGTAGCGATCCCAGACGAGGTCGACGTCGATCGCAGACTCCTACCGGGGTCACACTCACACGAGATACTGCACGAGGAGCCCGATCGCACCAATGCCTAGGAGGGCCACGCCGATCCAGCCGATCGCCATGCTCCTACGCCAGTACCGGACGAAATCCTGCTGACGGCGGAGTCCAGGACCGACGCCCTCACCCTCCTCCGGCTGAGGCATGTAGCCGACGCGTTCGGCAGCCCGACCTTCCCGACCGAAGGCGAATCCGCCCACTGCGGAAAATCGCTCCTGTGACGACAAGCCAGATCATCGACATCTCCCGCTCCTGGGTCGCGCGTGGCAATACGACGCCTTTGTGCTTCCCCACCATGCGGCTCCAGCACCGATCGCGTCGGCGGCATAGGAGTACGACCGAACGACTGGCTCCAGCTGGCTCAGACTCGACGCGCTGCGTCCAAGTCGTAGAGCTCCGTAGGCGAGACCTCCTCCCATGGCTCCTAGTGCGAGTCCGGCGCCGTTCAGCGCACACGACGAGGTCAGACCTTTGCGACACGCTTGGTAGGTCGCATACGCACCCAGGGCAAGGCCGCCCAGAACGCCAACCACCTGAAGTCCGGGGACAAACGACATGACGGCGAAGCCAAGTTGCAGACCACCGACGACCGCGGCGCCGTTGCGGGCCCACCAGCGACCCGCGCTGTTGCCAACTCGAGTTGCCACCTTACGGGCTGCTTGCACCTTCTTCCGGGCCCACTTCTTGACGCCACTCCATGAGGGCCAGAGGCCGTCGAGGTCGGTGGCGTTGATGGGGTCGGCGTTGGTGTAGTCGTAATCGTTCGCTGATCCGCCTTCGACAGGGTCGACTTCGATGAACCTGCCGAGGAACGGGTCGTACTGGCGTGCGCCCATCTCGATCACCGGGATCGCACCGCTGTGGTGTTCGAGGGGTCGCTGGTGTTCACCGAGCCAGCCGTAGTCGAACTCGCCCGCGCTGTTGTCCACCTCGGCAGCGGTGGTGAGCGGTTGACCGTACGGGTCATAGGCCCTGGTCGGGCCTTGCTTCACCCCGGCGGTGTTCGCGGTGACGACGATGTCGCCGTGCGTGTTCGCATACGACCACACCGGAGTGGCAGCTGCGCCACGTGTAGAGGGCTCCGCCGGGCAGGGCGAGGGTGGCTTCGATCACGTTGTTCGATCCGTCCAACGTCAGGTCGCTGGTGTCACCTGATGCGGTGTAGCTGTAGCGGGCCACGACACGTGCGTTCACGGTGCGTTCGGTGATGCGGTCGGTGGCGTCGCGCTTGTAGGCGATCTTCGGCGACTTGCCCGACGCCCACGCCACCGCCGCGTCGAACAACTGCACCCCGTTGTCGTTGATGTTCGTGGCCAGCCCGCCGCTCAGCGGATAGTTCACCCGCCGCGCTGCCGCGGTGCCCGACACCATGGTGGCGCCGGTGTCGTAGCCGAACACCGCAGCCTTCGTCGCATCACCCACCACCGTCGCAGCGACGATCGCGTTCGCGTTGGGTTTGCCCCACCCATGCGTCATCGTCGCCGAGCTGGCGATCGCGACGTTGCCCGCCGCGAACCCGGCACCCAGCATGTGGGACTGGCCTGCGGTGCTGATCACCACATCGCTCTGCGACCCCGTCGAGCCCTGGTTGCCGCCGGTGCCGGCCATGCCCAACTCATCGAGGAACCCTGGAGCGGTCGTCAACACCGGCGTAGACACACCAGCCAACGTAGCGATCTGCGCCGACGCGGTCGACGTCGCCGAGATCACGATCATGCCCTTGCCCGACGCGGTCGCCGCAGTCACCGCGTCGTCGTCCACAACGGTGACGGTCCACCCGGCGGCCTCGAGGCGGGTCTTGGCCCAGTTGTCACGTGTGCCCATGCCGGTTGGTGACCCGACGATCAGCACGGCGTTCATCGCCCCCGACGGGCCCGTCGACATGTGCCGATCCGCCGAGTCGTAGGTGTGGGTCTGATTGCCGAGGCTGGTCGTGTTGCCGTGTGCGTCGTAGACGAACCCGCTGGAGTACCGGTTCGGGGTGCCGGCAGGGGTGATGACCTTCTGGATGCGATCGGCGAAGTCGTAGCAGTACTTCGTCGTCGCGACCGCCCCGCCGTTGACCTGCAACGTCGAGGTCGCACGGTTCGAGTTCCGCCCGGCGTTCGTCGCGTTGCCCCACGACCCGCCCGCGCACTCGGTCGGCGTCGCGCCGAACGTGTACGTGCCCCGGTACTGGGTGGAGGTCGACGGGTCCGTCTCATACCAGTCCACCAGACGACCCGCGCCGTCATACGCGTAGTTCGCACCCGACGGGTTCGCGTCGATGCCGTCGACGGTCCGGTCGATCACCCGACCGGGCAGATCACGCGTCACCGCCTCCGACGTCAACACCGTCGCACCCTTCGCATGCGTCACCCCGGCATCGCGACCGAACGTGTCGTACGCGTTGGTGGACCGCACCCCGTTCGCATAATCGATGTACCCCACCCGACCAGCAGCGTCGTAGTTGATCGTCGCCAACGTCGTCCCCGCCGTCGTCGGCATCGCGGTGGTGGCCTTCAGGTTCGTCGTGTCATACCCCGTCACCGCCGCAAGCGTGGACGTCCACCGGGTCGCGGACAGCTGGTTGACGCCCGGTCCGGTCGTCGCGTAGTCCGACATGACTGCTTCGGCGACGATCCCGTTGGAGCCGCTCATGCGGAACACGGTGGTCTGGGTGACACGGTTCGCGACGTCGTAGTCGATGTGGGTGTAGGTGCCCCACACATCGACCGTGTCGGTCACCCGGCCCAACAGATCGACGCGGGTGCGGATCGTGTCGGCACCGGACGCCAACGAGTCGTCGGTGACCGACGAGTGCATCGGATCACCGGCGACCTTGTAGTTGGTGGTGACGGTGCGTTCCGGCGCCGAGCCGAACGCCGCGAACGTCTGCTTCGTCGCGCGGCCGCGGGTGTCGAGCTGGGTGCAGGACCACTCGCTGTCGGTCGACACCCGGGTCGCGACGACCGTCCCGGTCGAGTTGTGGACCTGTTGGCGCACGATGCCGCCGGTGCCGCCGTGCGCGCGCCGCTGCCCAGTTCATCGGCGCCGCCCCAGAAATAGGGGTACTCCTGGGGTCGGGGTCGGCGTGCAGCGAGCACACCACCACCGTGGGGTCGGCGTAGAGATCTCCTGCGTGCCGTTGCCGTGGTGATAGTCGATATCCACGATGGCCACCCCGCGCCGCGTGCGGTCCCTTGCAGATAGCGGGCAGCGATAGCCGCGTGGTTCAGGTAGCAGTAGCCGCCATACTGGCTGGCCGAGGCATGGTGGCCTGGCGGGCCGGCAGAGGGCATAGGCCGCGGCCTGGCCGGCCAGCACCCGGTCGGCCGCGCTCAGCGCGGCCTGCGCGCTCCAGTAGGCCGCATCCCAGGTGCCGGCCAGGATCGGGCAGTCGCGGTCGGTGGCGTAGTAGCCAGCCTGCTGCTGCCAGCCAGCCGGCCGCCGCCGGCTGCCGCGCACCGCGAAGTAGCCGTCGGGCAAGAGCGGCGAGCTCGCCGGGCAGGCTGCCGCGGCTGCCCGCATACGCCTGGCGCAGAAAGTCGACCAATGCCGTCTCATGCACGGCCAGCACCGGGGCCAGACCATGATCCCACGCCTCGGCAACCCGGCCCAGCCCGGCCACGCGCGCAGGCCGGCCGAGGATGGCATCGACCCGCTGCGGCACTTCGTCGTAGCGGTCGGCATAGCCGGGCATGGCAGGGCGGGTGGCATGGCCGCGGTGCTGGCTGGAAAAAAGGACGTGCATGGAAGGCTCAGGTGCGGTGCTCCACAGAGGAAGCGGCTCAGGCCGGCGCGCTGCCGCTGAGATAGTGATGCCACAACAGGCGGCCGCCGCGACCGCCCGCCAGGGCCGCCAGCTTTGGCTCAGCGCCTCCAGGCTCTCGCCAGCCCGGCCGCGTGGCCAGGCCCTTGACCTGCTGCGCAGCCACGGCCAACGCCAGATCGGCGTTGGGCCAGGCGTCGGGCCGGCGCAGGGCCATCAACAAATAGATGTCGGCCGTCCAGGGGCCAATACCCTTGACCGCCGTCAACTGCGCATGCACCGCCGCGTCTCGTCCAGCGCGGCCAGACCGGCGATGTCCAGCGTGCCAGCCAGCACGGCCTGCGCCAGCAGCCGGCCATAGCGGGCTTTCTGGCGGCTGAAGCCGGCCGCCTTCAGCGTGGCATCGTCCAGTTGCAGGAAGCTGGCCGGCGTCAGCGGCGTGGCGACGGCCAGCAGGCGCTGAAAGGCCACCCGCGCCGAAGCCAGCGACACCTGCTGTTCCAGGATGATCTGGATCAGCGTGGCGAAGCTGGGTTCGCGCAACCAGAGCGGCGGCGGCCCCAGGCCGTGCAGCGATCTGCGCCAACTGTGGGTCACGATCGCTCAGCGCCTGCACGCCGTGCAGCAGCGTTGCTTCGGTCAGACTCCCGAGCCGACGGGCGCCGGCTGGGGCAATGCATGGTGGCCGGTCATGGGCCATTGCCGCCGTTGGGAAAGATGATCGATTCCTTGCCCGCCAGCCGTTCCTGGATGCGCTGCACCACGATGTCCAGATGGTGCGGCTTGTGGACGAAATCCAGATCGCCCGTCTGGATCGTCAACACAGGGCAAAGATCGAAGGTGCGCATCCAATCGTCGTAGAAGCTCTCCAGCAGCGTGAGGTAGGCCGCGTCGATACCGCTTTCGATCTCCCGGCCGCGGCGCTGGATGCGCTCCAGCAGCAGCGGCACCGGCGCACGCAGGTAGAGCAACAGATCGGGCCGCGGCAGGCCGCCCACCACCAGGTCGTACAGCGTGCGGTAGGAGAGATAATCGCGCTCGTTGAGATTGCCCAGATGGTGGAGGGCACGCGTGAAGATGTAGGCGTCCTCGTAGATGCTGCGGTCAGCAATGGCCGATTGGGATCCTCGGCCAAGGCCAGGTGTTGCTGGGCGCGATGGCCCAGAAAGAAAACCTGCAGGTGGAAGGACCCACCGGCGCATGTCAGCGTAGAACTCGGCCAGATAGGGGTTGTCAGCCACCAACCTCGAAGGCCGCCTTCCAGCCCAGCCAGCACGCCAACACGCTGGGTGATGGAGGTCTTGCCGGCGCCGATATTCCCGGCGACAATGATGAAGCGTTTGGTCACGAAGTGCTCCGAGGGGTAAGAATCGCAATCGCATTGTCGCTCAAATCGCTGCTGTGTCAAGGCTGGGCCACCCGGCGCGGAGTCCCGGCTTTCGGCCGGCCATGCGCCCGCCAATGGGCTGTCCGCCCGTAGGCTTAACTCCAGACTGACACTGATTCGAGCCTCTTGGTACTTGACTTTTGGCGAATCTGTGGTATGATATCGGTATCATCGCCCCCTGAACAGTCTTCCTCCCCCACTGTTCAGTGGGTGATGCCGCGTATCTGGGACTTCGTGCGTTTTTCGCCCACTTTGCGCCCATGAACCTGATCCAAGCCCTGCGGCTGTCTGAGGCGGCCGGCAAACCGATCGTCGCCCTGGTGGGAGCCGGGGGCAAGTCTTCGCTGCTCTTTCGATTAGGGGACGAGCTCGGCTGCGGCCGGCCAGGCCACCCTGCTGACCGCCACCACCCACCTTGGGGCTGGGCAGGCCAACCAGCCGCGCCCATCACGCTGCTCAGCGCCAGCGAGCCCACCTTGGCCTTCGAGCTGCCTACCTCTCTGCGTGGCTATGGCCAGGCGCTGGCGCTGGCGGGTCCTGCCCGCGAGCCGGGCAAGCTGGCCGGGCTGACCCCCGATGTGATCGGCCGGCTGGCCGGCCTGGAGGAGGTGGCCGCGGCCGTGATCGAGGCCGACGGCAGCCGCCAGCGCCCGCTGAAGGCGCCGGCCAGCCACGAGCCGCTGGTCCCCGCCTGCGCCACGCATGTGGTCGTGGTCGCTGGCATGGCCGCGGTGGGGCGGCCGCTGGATGCGGCCGCGGTGCATCGGCCGGAACGCTTCGCGGCGCTGACTGGTCTGGCCATGGGCGCCCCGCTGACGCCGCAGGCCATCGCGGCCGCGCTGGTTCACCCGAACGGTGGCCGCCAGGGCTGCCCGGCCGGCGCCGTCCCCCTGCTCTATCTCAACCTGATGTTGGACGATGCCGCCAGCCCGGCCGAGGCAGAGCAGCGCATGGCCGCGGCCCGCAGCATCGCGGCCGTGGCGCTGGCTGGCCCGTCGCCTGCCTTCCACCGCGGTGCTGATCGGTCGCGGCCAGGGGGCTACGCCGGTGGACGAAGTGCATGGCCGGGTGGCGGCGGTGGTGCTGGCGGCCGGCGGCTCCAGCCGACTGGGCGGCGGCGCGGCCCAAGCAGTTGTTGCCCTGGCAGCCGGGCGGCACACTGGCCGGCCGCGCGGTGGATATCGCGGGCGGCCGGCGCAGTGGATGAGGTGGTGGTGGTGGTGGGCCATCGCGCCGGCGAGGTGCAGGCGGCGTTGGGCGAGCGGCCGGTGCGTGTGGTGGTCAATGCCCACTGGCAGGCCGGGCAGAGCAGCAGCGTCGCGACCGGGCTGGCCAGCCTGGGGCCGGAGGTGTCGGCCGCGCTGTTTGTGTTGGCTGATCAGCCAGAGGTGGCGCCGGATGTGCTCAACCGGCTGGTGGAGCGACATCGCCAGACCCTGGCGCCGGTGGTGACGCCGGTCTATCAGGGCGGCCAGCGGGGCAATCCGGTGCTGTTCGACCGACGCACCTTCCCGGAGCTGCTGGCGCTGGAGGGGGACACCGGCGGCCGGCCGCTGATCCAGCGCTATGGCAGCCAGGTGGCGCAGGTGGAGATCGCCGCGCCGCTGCCGCAGGGGATCGAGACGATGGAGGATTACAGGCGGGGCGGGAATGAGGAGTAACGAGTAACTCGTAATGCGTAACCCGGAACCCGGAATAGAGCGATGGGGGTGTGGGTATGGGGGGTGGGTGATGGGTTGAGGCAGATGGGGAGTAACGAGTAATGCGTAATGCGTAATGCGTAACCCGGAACCCGGAATAGAGCGATGGGGGTGTGGGTATGGGGGGTGGGTGATGGGTTGAGGCAGATGGGGAGTAACGAGTAATGCGTAATGCGTAACCCGGAACCCGGAATAGAGCGATGGGGGTGTGGGTATGGGGGGTGGGTGATGGGTTGAGGCAGATGGGGAGTAACGAGTAATGCGTAATGCGTAACCCGGAACCCGGAATAGAGCGATGGGGGTGTGGGTATGGGGGGTGGGTGATGGGTTGAAACACTTAACGAACCACCCGTTGCCAGATAAACAGTCCTCCATTCCGAGTTACGCATTACGCATTACGCATTACGGGTTACGCATCACAGCCCCTTCTCGTACACCCGATAGGTTTTGTAGTCTCCGCTCCCATCCCTTCCACCGACTTGCGGGCGTCGATGTTGTTCTCCAGCACCCAACTGGCCTCGATGTCCAACATGCCCTTGCGCATCGCCTGCGTCGCAATCTCGTAGATCATCACCGCCTCTACGCCCAGATGGCGGTAGTCCGGCAGCACGCCCAAGGCCCATACCCGCACCCAACTGATCTTCTTTTGGTAGCGCAGCGCCTGGATGAAGCCGAAGGGGAAGAGGTGGCCGTTCATCTTCTTCAGCACCAGGTTGGCGTCGGGCAAGCAGAGGGCCACGCCCACCGGCTTGCCTTCGATTTCGATGAAGAAGGCTAGGTCGGGGTCCGGCGCTGGCTTCATGGCCGCGGCGTAGTGCGCCGAGCTCGTGGTCGGTAATACCCACCGCGCCCCGGTTTCTCCCAGGCCGCGGTGTAGATGTCTTTGACCTTCGCCACCTCCACGTCGAATTGCTTCAGGTCCAGCTTGTGGACGGTGAACTTGCCCCGCTGCTTGAGCTTCTCGATCACCCGGGTGAGCTTGGGTGGCGGTGCCCTCGGGCGTGCCGCCGTACAGTTTTTTCATGTCCAGGTGATAGGCGTACAGGTCCATGGCCTTGGCCAGGCCGTAGGCCTCCAGCAGATCGGGGTAGTAGGGGTGGTTGTAGGGCATCATGATCCGCGGCATGTCGCCGAAGCCGTCGATCAGCACCCCCACCTCATCGGTCATGGTGAAGCTGAGCGGCCCGCGCATGGCGGAGCGGCCCTGCCCGCGCAGCCAGGCCGCGGCCGCGTCCAGCAGCACGTTGGCCACCTGCTGGCTGTTGATACACTCGAACAGGCCGAAGAAGCCGATGTCGTCGCCGTGGATCTCGTTGTGGCAGCGGGTTGAGAATGGCCGCGATGGTGCCTACGTCCTGCTCCATGCCGCCGGTGATGGTCCCCTTGGGCGTGTGGTCGGGGATCACCGTCGCCTCAGCCACGAAATAGGCCACCTGCAGGTATTCGAACGACGGATTGTGTTTGGGGTCGAGATGCTTCTTGCGGTCGCCGATCAACGCTGGCACCCAATCGGGATCGCCCTTGTAGAGTTTGAAGGGGAACTTGATCAACCGGTTGCGATCGGCCGCGGACGTGGGATCCAGTTGCTCGACGCGCAGATTCAGTAGGGACATGATGGCTCCTTGCGGGTCTGGACAGAATGAGGGGGGTGGCTATAATGACGTAAACTGGCTTGGGCCGGTCTGTGTGAAGCGCTTCGGCTTGGACTCGACTGAGCCCGGTTCTGGAACCTATGAATGCAACCTGGCAGCGGCTGCGCGGCCGCACCTGCGACACCTGCGCATTTCTCGATATCTTCCGCAGCAACGGCGACGGGCAGGTTACCCGCCTGCACGCCTTTTGCCGCGGCCCGCAGTCGCCGTTTCACGACCGGCCTGCGCCGCCCGAGCGCACCTGCGCGGCCTGGCAGAAGTCCGATGGCCCGCGCCAAGCGCCGCCCGTGGGCGATCCCAATCTGACGGCGTGACGCAATGGTGGCAGTATCGCGCGAATTGTCAGCGGCGTCAATCATCGGGTCCACCAACAGGTCTTCAAGCGGTGGAAACGGCCGATGATGGCGCTGAGCCCTCGACCACGATACAGGAAGCCGGGGTTCTCCCTAGCTCCGGCTTTCAGTACGGCGATGCGTGTCTGGCCTCATGACCGAATACGCAATAGGGGAAGGTACGCTTGTCGCTGCACGGCGGGAATGTCCATACATTGCCAGGTCCCTACCCCCGTAGGTGGCGCAATGCTTGCCCAAGTCGAACCTGGTGTGGTTAATGCTGCAGGCGCAGCGGGAGCTGGTACAAACCCGAATAGCTGGGATTCCAGAGGGGTTTCGCGGATGTTATCAATCGACACGAACCAAGCCACCGCCTGATAACCTGTTCCACCGCCTTATGACGGTACTCAGTGGGACTTTTGAGAAGCCCTGGACACAGGGCCAGAACCACGCAAGACTTACTTGTCCTGTGTGATTCTCGGCCCTGACGAGTTCGCCTATGAAGAGAGCGGCTTGGATCTAGATGATCTTCAACTCCGGTGCGGCCTGGAAGCTCAGCACGCTGGCAGCGCGTGGCCACGGCCTGGGCCAGCGCCTGGAAGGCCTGGCTCTGTGGGTTGGCGGGATCCACGGCCACCACCGGCCGGCCGTCGTCGCCCCCCTCGCCGGATGGCGCGGTCCAGATCAGACGCGGCCCAGGAAGGGCACGTGCAGTCGCTGCGCAGCCCGCTCGCCGCCTCCTTCCCCGAAGATGTCGCCGGCCATGTTCTCCACCAGACCCAGGATCGGCACTTGCAGCTTCTGGAAGGCAATCAGTCCCTTCTCTGCATCCTCCAGCGCCACCTCCTGCGGGGTCGAGACGATCACGCCGCCAGTCACTGGCACCGACTGCGGCCAGGGTCAGCGTAGCGTCGCCCGTGCCGGGGGGCATGTCCACCACCAGATAGTCCAGCTCGCCCCAGGCCACGTCGGTGAAGAGCTGGCGGATCGCGCCTTGTGCAGCATCGGCCCGCGCCACATCACGGCCTGGCCCGGCGGGATCAGAAAGCCCATGCTGATCACCTCGACGCCATAGGCCATGGGCGGGACCAGCTTGCCGTCCACCGGATCGGGCATGTTGTCGGCGCTCAGCCCCATCATGGTGGGGATGTTGGGGCCGTAGATGTCTGCATCCAGAATGCCAACCTTCGCGCCCTGCTGGGCCAGCGCCACCGCCAGGTTGACGGCCACGGTGCTCTTGCCCACGCCCCCCTTGCCGCTGGCCACGGCGATGATATTCTTGACGGGGATGTTGCAGCGGCCGACGATGCGCTGCGTCGCCGCGCACGTTGGCGTCGAATTTGACCGTCGACCTGCTCCACGCCGGGGATGTGCCAGCACCGCGGCCTGCGCACTCGCGCTCCATCTGGCCGCGCAACGGGCAGGCGGGCGTGGTCAGCACGATGGTGAAGCCCACCTGGCCGCCGTCGATGTGGATGTCCTTGATCATCCGCAGGGTGACCAGATCGTGGTGCAATTCCGGTTCCTGTACCGTGCTCAGCGCCGCCAGTACGTCCTTCTCGCTTACGTTGCCGTTTTTCTTGCCAAACATGTCCTTGTCCTTGAGGAAGTAACTCGTAACGAGTAACTCGTAACCCGGAAAAGTGGGAGGTGTCTCTGGGAGTGCGTGGAATTCGTAACGAGTAACTCGTAACCCGGAATAAGTGGGAGGTGTCTCTGGGGTGCGTGGAATTCGTAACGAGTAACTCGTAACCCGGATAAGTGGGAGTTGTCTCTGGGGTGCGTGTAGTTCGTAACGAGTAACTCGTAACCCGGAAAAGTGGGAGGTGTCTCTGGGGTGCGTGTAGTTCGTAACGAGTAACTCGTAACCCGGATAAGTGGGAGTTGTCTCTGGGGTGCGTGTAGTTCGTAACGAGTAACTCGTAACCCGGAAAAGTGGGAGGTGTCTCTGGGGTG
Source organism: Microthrixaceae bacterium (assembly GCA_037045265.1). Lineage (GTDB taxonomy): Bacteria > Actinomycetota > Acidimicrobiia > Acidimicrobiales > Microtrichaceae > JBAOHV01. The sequence goes on from JBAOHV010000004.1 coordinate 348,303, forward strand.
CGATGGTAGTTCGTAACGAGTAACTCGTAACCCGGATAAGTGGGAGGTGTCGTCTGGGGTGCGTGTAGTTCGTAACGAGTAACTCGTAACCCGGATAAGTGGGAGTTGTCTCTGGGGTGCGTGTAACTGGCAATCCGAAAAAGTGGGAAGAGGCTCCGGGTTACGGGTTACGGGTTACGGGTTACGCATTATGGCCGCCACCGCCTCCGCGTAAATCCTCTATCACCAGCCCCGCCGCCTTCTGCCCAATCTCCACCGCGTAGTTGGTGCCGCGATCCCAGGGGTAGACCTGGCTCATGCTGGCGAAGTAAAGGCCGGGCAGCGGCGTCTTGATGGGCGGGATGTTGTGCGAATGGTTCAGCGGCGGCACGGGCTGGGCATAGGCGGTCTTCCACACCCAGACATCCTTGACCCAACTGCGGCTGAAAGTCCGGATTGAAGCGCTGTCAACGAGGGCAGGAAGCGCTCCAGCAGCTCCTCCTTGCTCAGGCTGAAGTACTCATGGCCGGTCTCTAGATAGTCGCCCAGGTACAGAATGTGGTCGCCGCCGTAGTGCTCCGGGCCGATGAAGTTGGTGTGCTCCACCATGGCCAGGTAAGGGAAGCCGGCCTCCTTGGGCAGGCTGTGCCAGTAATACCGGGTGAGCTGCCGGTCCAGCGTCACCACCAGCACGATCGCGCCCATGGATTTCAGGCTGCGCAGGCTGGCCGAGTAGCTGTCGGGCAGATCGGGCGCCAGTTTCGCCATCAAGGCCGGCGAGCTGGTGGAGATCACCGCGTCGTAGCTTTCGAGCCCGCGGCGCTGTCCACCGTCAACAGTCCGGCCTGGCCCACGGCCAGCGCGGCGGATCTGCGTCACCGGCGTGCTGAGGCGAATCTCCACGCCCGCGGCTGCGCAGCAGATCGGCCAGCTTGTCCACGAAGGCCTGGAAGCCGCCCACGAAGGTGCCCAGCCGGGTGGTTGCGCGCGTGGATGCGCGCCCACAGCCAGGCCATGTTGACCACCTCCAGGTTGGCCTCGCCGAACTTGCCCACCAGCAGTGGCCGCCACAGCGCGTTGTAGATGCGTTCGCCGGTCATCCTGCGCATCCAGGCGTCGGCTGTGACCTGTTCCAGCGGCTGCCAGCGCGGAGTCAAGCTTCAGATAGAGGCCGGTCAGCCCAAAGCGGATCAGGTCGATAGGACCGAACTTGCTCAGGGTGAACTTGAAGGCCTCCACATAGCTATCCAGCGCGTAGAACTTGCCCTGATAGTAGATCATCGTGTACGGCCGCGGGAAAACCACCTGGTCGCGCCAGCCCAGCCGCTCGATCAGCCCCAGCATGTGCTTGTCGCTGGCGAACCAGTGGTGGTAGAACTGCTCCAGGCTCCATTCCCAATGCGGCGCTTTGAAGCCGGCTGCCAGCCCGCCTACCTGCGGCGCTGCCTCGTAGACAGTGACAGCGATGGCCGGCCTCGCTCAGCTCATAGGCCGCGGCCAGGCCGGCGATGCCCGCGCCGATGATGCCGATAGATCGTTGTGTGCTCATGAGAGGGCTGCCGCGCTCAGCGGTTCGGCCGCGGCTTTCTTGTCCCGCTTCTTGAGCTGCGCCGCGATCTGCTTCTGTGACTGTTTGAACAGCTGCGAGCAGCTCCTTGTCGCTGCCCTTGTACTGGATGATGGTCTGCCTGGCGCAGGCCGCGCAGCCGCGCATGAACTTGTAGCTGCCGGCGTAGCAGTTCATGCAGCCGTCCAGCTCGATCATCATCAGGCAGAAGGCCAGCACGTCCGGGTGGGTTTCGGGCAGCCTGGACACCTGGCTGACCAGTTCAGCCCACTCGGCCCCGCGCAGGGTCCTTCAGATAGGGGATGTGCTTGGGCGGAAAGAGGATTTCGGCCTTGGGATACATGCTAATCATACGCAACTCACAGTCAGAGCACCTTCTTTCGGGTGCACACAGCGAGCCAAGGCAGCCGTCCCAGCGTGGAAACGGCTGCCGCTGTGTCGATAGTGCGATTGTACCACAGCACGTAGCTCAGAGCAGCCAGCTTGCTTCCAGTCTAACCCGTGGGCAGCGCTACAGCGCCCGCGGCTCCTCGACGCCGATCACCAGGCACTGGGCGCCCGTCGCCGCCTCCACGGCCGCGGCGAACGCGGCCGCTGTCCTGCACAATGGGCGGCCAGGTGTCGTAGTGCAGCGGGATCACCAACTTCGGCTGGACGAAGCGGACGCAGCGCAGCGCATCCTCAGGCCCCATGGTGAAGTTATCGCCGATGGGCAGGATCAACACGTCGATTCCTTCCTCGCCGTAGAGCTGCATATCCATGAAAACAGCGCGGTGTCGCCGGTGTAATAGACCCGCTGACCGCCGATATCGGCCAGAAAGCCCACAGCCAGGCCGCCGTAGCTGCCGTCGGGCAACATCGAGCCGTGGTGGGCAATGGTCAGCTTGACCCGGCCAAAGGGAAAGCGAAACGAGCCGCCCGGCTGCATGCCGTGGACGTTGGCCACGCCCTGGTTGTTCATCCAGGTAGCCAGTTCCAGCGTGCCGATCACGGTGGCGCCCGGTGCGCTGGGCGATGCTCACCGTGTCGGGCATGTGGTCGAAGTGGCCGTGAGAAAGCAGGATGTAGTCCGCGGCCAACTGGTCAGCCGTGGCCTTCGCGGCCGGGTTGCCGGTCAGAAAGGGATCGAAGAGCAGTGTGGCGTCGTCGCTTGGCCAGCGTAAAGCAGGCGTGGCCGTGAAAAGTGTAGGTCAGTCCCATGGCGATATCTCCTGAGCTAAAGACCGGGTCCATGACAGAAAAAGAAGGAGTCTGGCGGCCTGATCGCGGCGTAGGCCAGACTCCTCAACAGCCTGCCAGGGTTGGCGCTGGCGCAGTCGGATGTTAGTTGTCCCAGCGTGATTGCTGCAACGGTTGCGCGCCGCCGCCTGCTAATGAATCTCTTTGGCCTCGGAGCCCTTGCGTGCCTTGTAGCGCGCGATAGGCCTCCTGGCGTCGCTGGGCGAGCTCGTCGGCCGTATAGCCGCCCGAGGTCTTGGCGGGGTTGGGCAGCCGATGGAAGGGGCTGACGCCGCTCGCCGCCGCGGGCTCGGCCGGTGCAGCCGGCGCAGCGGCGCGCCACCGGCGCTTCGGGCGGCCACGGGTGCAGCCGGCGCTGCGACCGCCACGGGTGCTTCGACCGCGGCCGGAGCGGGCGCTGCGGTGGCTGGCCAGTGGCGCGGCGGCCGCGGCAACAGCCCCTGCGCCGTGCAGCACCTTGGCATCGGGGCCTTTGCGCTCCTTGTAGCGATCGTAGGCCTCGACGCGGCGCTGGGCGATCTCATCGACGGTGTAGCCGCCGGAGGTCTTGGCCGGATTGGGCATGCGGGTGAACGCGCTGTCCGCGGCCGGCGCGGCCGGTTTCGCCGCCGCGGGACGGCCGGCGCTGCTGGCGGCGCTGCTGGCGGCGCCGGCTTGGCTGGAGTGGCCGCCACAGCCGCGGCCGCGGCCGCGGCCGCGGGGTCGGCTTGGCTGCCGGCGCTGGCTTGGCCGGAGCCGTGGCGGGCGTGGCGGCTTTGGCCTCCGCCGGCTTGGCGACCGGTTTGGCCTTGGCGGCCTGTCTGGCGGCCTTCTTGGCCTCTTCCTCGGCCCGGCGTTCTTCTTCCGCCGGGAACTGGGTAGGATAGAGCGCGGCGTAGTACTCCAGCGGCACCGTCAGCTCGGTCATGTTGTAGACCAGGCTGGGGTAGCGGTCGTAGACGGCCAACTCGTAGTCGTGGTTCATCTTGATGGCGTCGAAGGGGCAATACTCGGCGCAGAAGCCGCAGCTCATGCAGATCGACGACATCGATGATAGAACTCAGCCGGGTGCGGCAATGGGCTTGCCGTTGGCGTCGGCGTCGCGCACGATCCAGATGCACTGGGGCGGGCAAACCTTGGCGCAGATGCCGCAGGCTGTGCAGCGATCTTCCTGCTTTGGGATGTGATCGTAGAGCAGCATCGGAATATAGCGGAAGCGCTCTGGCAGTTGCACGCTTCTCTTCGGGATACTGAATTGTGAAGATGCCCTTTTCTTCAGGCGTTTGCCGCGAATAGTATCTTGCCCGATAGGCGTAGCGACTGGGAATTTGCTTGACGTCGTCGACGTAGGTGTCGACAAAGCGTTTGAAGGTGACGCCCAAGCCTTTGAGAAGTCCAGTTCCGAACATAGGCCTCCGTGTAGCGTGCAGCGTTAACGATGAAGAGGTGAAGCGTGATGGCTTGTGCGCCGGGACGTTTCACCTCTAAAACGTTTCACATTAACTGATCTACTTCGCCCAGCACAATATCGATCGCGCCGAGGATGATAACCGCATCAGCCACCTTGTTGCCCACGACCATCGGGCCTCAGGGCGTTCAGGTTGATGTAGGAGGGTGGGCGCACCCGGTAGCGCCAGGGATTGCCCGCTGCCGTTGGAGACCAGGTAGAAGCCCAGCTCGCCCTTGGGAGCTTCGATCGCGGCCGTAGGCATCGCCCGCCGGAGGGCGCACAGTGTAGTGCGTCCCTGGCCCTTGGCGGAGATGATCGGCGCCCTTCAGGAAGCTGCTTGATCGCCTGCCGCAGGATGCGAGGCTCTCGCGCATCTCGTCCATGCGTACCAGGAAGCGCGAGTAGACATCGCAGCCGTGGCGAAGGTCACCACGTCGAAATCGAAGCGATCGTAGATCGAATAGGGTTCGGCCTCGGCGGATGTCGTAGGGGACGCCGCTGCCGCGGAGTTGTGGGCCGGTGCAGCTCAGGCGACACCAGCGTCAGCCGGCGAGAGGTAGCCGACGCCAATGGAGCGCTGCTTGCACGATCTCGTTGCCCACCAGGTAGCGCTCCAACTCGTCGATCTTGGCGCGGCAGACGCTCATGTACCAACTGCTTGCAGGTGTCCAGCCAGCCCGCGGGCAGGTCTGCGTACCACGCCGCCGAAACGCAGATAGTTGCACATCATGCGGCTGCCCGAGACCGACTTCGAACAGGTCGAGGATCAGCTCACGCTCAGCGCACGGCGTAGAACAGCGGCGTGAAGAACGCGCCCAGGTCGTTGAAGAAGGTGCCCACCGAGAAGAGATGGTTGACGATGCGCGTCAGCTCGGCCATGATCACGCGCAGATACTCAGCACGCTCCGGCGGCTGGTAAGGCCTCGCCCAGCAGTTTCTCTACGGCGATGGCATAGGCCAGGTTGTTGGACATGGAGCTGATGTAGTCCAGCCGGTCGGTGTAGGGCATGTTCATGAGATAGGTGTTGCGCTCACCGATCTTCTCATGGTTGCGATGCAAATAGCCCATCTCCGGCTCCAGCGCGGTAATCGTCTCGCCTTCCAGCTCCACGATCATGCGGAATACGCCGTGGGTGCTGGGGTGCTGCGGGCCAACGTTGACCACGATGCGATCGGTCTTCAGCTGCGCCAGGAACGCCGTTGCTGGAACGGTGCTCCAGCGGCCGCGTCGTCACCGGCTCGCTCCAGGTTTCTGGATCGAAGCCATCGGGATAGTGGACGTTGGAGCCCCAGGGGTTGCGGTCCTCGGCCCAGACGTGATAGCCGACGGGATGGCGGCTCTTGAAGGGCTTGAGATCAGCCTCGAAATAGGCCTCCTGCCAGTCTTTGCGCATAGGATGGCCGTTGAAGCCCTCCCACAGCAGAATGCGCCGCAGGTTGGGGTGGCCGGCGAAGTGGATGCCGTACAGGTCGTAGGCCTCGCGGCTCCTGCAGGTCGGCGCCTGGATAGACCGGCATCAACGAGGGCACAGTCGGATTGTCCTCCGGCAGCCGCACCTTGAGCACCTTGGGACCGCCCCCCTTGGTGGTGGAATAGAGATGATAGACGACCTCGAAGCGGTCGGCCGCGGTCCGATCCTTGAAGCCTAAGTAGTCCACCCCCGTCAGGTTGGAGAGCAGATCGTAGCCTTCGTGGTCACGCAGATGGGTGGCCAGGGCACCCAGCTTGTCCGGGGCGACGATCAGGCTGGTGTCGAGCAAGCCCTTTTCCGCGGCCGACACCGCGCCCGGCGCCACATCCTGGTAGGGCAGGGAGGTTTCAGTCGTTGCATCGCTCATGGATCAACTCCCTTGATAGGTGAAGGAGGAAATGACGTTGCCGTCGGCGTCGACCAGGCTGGCGGTGTCACCTTCGTTGCGCCACATGTGCCGCTTGGACCAAATCTGGTCGCTGGCCGTGGCGGCTTGCGCCAGCGGGCCGCTATGCACATGCACCTCCGCGTCAGGCATGAGCACAAAGCCGGCTGGGAAGTTGTAGGTCTGATCGCCCTGGCCGCTGATCAAGCGCCAGCCGGTCATGTCCTGAGCCAGGCCGCTGTTGCGCACGGTCACGCATTCGTCGGCGTTCAGGTGGCGCAGCTCGACGATGGTCAACTGGCCGGCGCTCCGCGTGGCCATCATGCGCTGCATGTTGATCTCACGCACCCGGCGCATGGCCGCGGGATCGGAGCTGAAGATGTCCGGTCCCAGCACGGGCATCGGCACCACGCTGCTGTATTCCTTGCGATACCACGGCACGGTGCGCACCGATTGCTTGCGGATCTTCTGCTGCAGCGAGATGAAGCCGTGCAGCAGCGCTTCGGGCGTGGGGGGGCAGCCGGGCACATAGACATCGACCGGCAAATACTTGTCGATGCCCGACACCACGTTGTAGCCCTCCTTGAACGGCCCGCCGCCGGTGGCGCAAGCGCCCATGCTGATCACGTAGCGCGGCTCGGCCATCTGGTTGTAGAGGCGCACAATCGGCACCACCATCTTCTTGGTCACCGTGCCGGAGATGATCAGCAGGTCGCATTGCCGGGGTGAAGGGCGAATGACTTCCATGCCGAAGCGGGAAAGATCGTAGCGGGCGGTGCCGGTGACGATGAATTCAATGGCACAGCAGGCCAAGCCAAAGCTCATCGGCCATAGGGAGAACGTGCGACCGGTGTTGTAGATCCAGTCAATGGTGGTCAGCAGCACATTGGACTGCACTTCTTCGGGCACGGATGCTGCACCCTGAGGTTGTTCTGCCATCACTCCGTCCTTTCGAGCTCGTTGCCGAGAGGGAGATGACTTGTCGCTTAAGGTGATGAAGCCGGCGCGCCGAGTAGCCGGCTGGGGTGGATATTCGAGGATATAGCGGGTGGTTTCCGAGCGGTTTCGCCGCCCGGTTCAGCCACATACAACTGACGTACAACGGCAGCCCATTCTACCTTGAAAACGGATGTGGTGCAAATTTTCACCGCATCGAATTTTTCTCACATTCTTTAGAAGAATTGACAGAGTGTTGGCAATGTGCTAGAATTGCCTCGAATTGGAACCTTTGATCGCAGACAGGTGCTAACACAGCGTGCAGACAACTCGTTATCGCATTTTGGAAATCATGAAAGAGCAGGGTGATGTGACCGTGGCTGAGCTGGCTCGACAGTTGGAGATGGCTCCTGTCTCGGTGCGGCATCACCTGGATGTTCTGCAAGGCGAGAACCTGATCAGCGCGCCGCGTGCGGCGGCGGGGCACGGTGGGGCGGCCTTTGCAGGTCTACGCGTTGACTGAGGCCGCCAACGCCCATTTTCCGCGCAACCACGAGGCGCTGGCCATGCGCCTGATGGACGAGCTCAAGCTGCTGTTGTCGGCCGAGCAGTTGCAGGAGCTGTTGGAGCGGATGGCGGAGCAAGAGGCGCGCCAGGCGCCGCCTCTGCCTGAAAACGCCAGCCTGGAGCAGCGGGTGGCCTCGACGGTGGCTTTTCTCAACCAGCGAGGCTATCTGGCGCGCTGACGAACGCCAGGGCGAGGCGTTCAACCTGTACACGGTCAACTGTCCCTACGCCGGCGTCTCCGAGCAACACCGTGAGCTGTGCCTCATGGACCTGCGCCTGATCAGCCAGTTGCTGGGCGCACCGCCAGCGCCGGTGGATCGGCTGGTCGATGGCGATTGTTGCTGCACCTATCGCATCGGCGGCCATCCGGCCGAGCGCGCGCCGGCGCAGATGGCCAGCCTGGCCGCAGGCAATCACCAGATCAGCGCGATCCCGCTCTATCTGGAGCCCTCGCCGGCGTAGGAGTGATCAGGAGAAGGAACGCCATGTGGTCGTCGATTGACCTGACTGCCGCCGAGCCCAGGGACCAGCCGGCGCCGCGCTACGCCGGGCCGCTGCGCGATAGCTTCGGACGCCGCATCAACTACCTGCGCGTCTCGCTGACCGATGCGTGCAATCTGCGCTGTGTCTACTGCATGCCCGAAGAGATGCGCTTTCGGCCCGCGGGCCGAGCTGCTGCAGCGACGACGAGCTGGTTGGCAATTGTGCGCGCTGGCGGCCGAGCCTGGGCGTCACCAAGATCCGTCTGACCGGCGGCGAGCCGACCATCCGGCCCGGTGTGGTGGAGCTGGTGCGGGCCATCGTGGCCACGCCGGGCATCGAGCAGGTGGCCATGACCACCAACGGCCTGCTGCTGGCCGAGCTGGCCGAGCCGTTGGCGCGGGCTGGCCTGCGCGGGCTGAACGTCAGCGTCGACACCCTGGACGCGGCCAAGTTTCGCCGCATCACCCGCTGGGGCGATCTGCGGCGGGTCTGGGACGGCATTGCCGCGGCCGAGGCCGCGCGCATCCAGCCGCTCAAGCTGAACGCCGTGGTGACGGCCGGCTTCAACGAGGAAGAGGTAGTTCCGCTGGCCCGGCTGAGCATCGCCCGCCCCTGGCACATTCGCTTCATCGAGACTGATGCCGCTGGGCAGCGTGGCCGATTTTCAACAGGAGGCCGTGGTCAGCTCCGCAGCAGACCCGGGCGCTGATCGAGGCCGGGCTGGGGCCGCTCTATCCGGTGGCCGGCCACGATGGCAGCGATCCGGCCCGACCCTATCGCCTGGCCGGCGCGCAGGGCCAGATCGGCTTCATCAGCTCCGGTGACCGAGCCCTTCTGCGCTGGCTGCAATCGCTTTCGACTGACAGCCGACGGCAAGCTGCGGCTCTGTCTGTTGCGCGATCGGGAAGTTGATCTATTGACCCCGTTGCGCAATGGCTGTACAATGGATGCCTTGAAGGAGATCGTGCGCAACGCGGTGTGGCACAAGCCCTGGGGCCACGGCCTGCCCGAGGGCGAAATACCGCAGCTCCGCCTGATGTCACAGATCGGCGGATGCGAACGATGAACGATGAACTGATGAAACGATGAATGATGAATGATGAATGATGAATGATGAATGATGAACGATGAATGATGAACGATGAGCGGTGACCTCCACTTGTCTACTTGTCTACTTGTCTACTTATCTACTTGTCTACTTGTCTACTTATCTACTTGTCTACTTGTCTACTTGTCTACCAATCTACCAATCTACCAATCTACCCCCAGGAGAACCAACCTATGGCAACAGCAATGATGACGATGGAACCTCAGGTCATGACCACCGACGGCGTGGTGTTGACGGAGACCGCAGCCAGCAAGCTTTCTGGCATTATGATGGAGAAGGGCATGGCCGGCACCCACGGCCTGCGCGTTTTCGTGCAGGGCGGCGGTTGCGGCGGCATGCAGTACGGCATGACCTTCGAGAGCAGCGCTCGGCCCGGCGACCAGATCTACACCCAGCACGGCATGACCGTCTACGTGGATCCCACCAGCCTCTTCTACATCAACGGCGCGCGCATCGACTATGTCGACAGTTTGATGGGCGGCGGCTTCCACATCGAGAATCCCCAGGCCGTCTCTTCTTGCGGCTGCGGCAGCTCTTTCCGCACCTCGCACAGCCACACCGGCGAAGAGCAGGCCGAAAGCTGCGGCTATCATTGATGACCAACGATGCAGGATGAACGATGAACGGTGAGTTTAGATTCATCCTGCATCGTTCGTCCTGCATCCTTCCCTGTTATGCCTTCCCGTTTCTTCACTCTGGACGAAGCCAACGCCGCGCTGCCGCAGCTCAACGAGCTGCTCGAGCAGTTGATGCAGGCGCGGCGCGCGATCATCGACGCGCAGCCTGAGCTGTGGCCGATCCTGAAGAAGGCGATCGGCAATGGCGGCAGCAAGAAGGCCGGCCAGATGTTGGCCGAGTTTCAGCGCGTTCAGGCCGCGCATCAGGCCATCGAGGCGCTGGGCGTGGTGCTCAAGGATCCGGACGCGGGCCTGCTGGACTTTCTGCACCGCCGGCCGGACGGCCGCGAGGTTTATCTTTGCTGGCGCTACGGCGAGCCAAAGGTCAGCCATTGGCACGAGCTGCACGGCGGCTTTGCCGGACGCAAGCCGGTGTAAGCCTGCGCGGTCCCTCTCCTCCTCCATTAGCTGTCACTTTCCCGGCGTGGGCGCTTGCCCGCAGCCGGGCTTTTTTTTCTGGACGGGCGGGGAAAGCGTTGCCAAATTCGCGCTGTCGGGGTACAATCAGAACAGTCTGCACCGGCCCGCCAGCAGATCCAAGGCGTCGTCGGCCACGGATAATCGTAGTCTGACCAAAGCACTGGCCTGGTCCTTGAGCCAGGCCAAAGAAGTGACACTTGCTATGACAGAACCGTCCTCAAGAGGCGCCGCCCGTATCGGAATGCAGTTTTTCTCCAGCGATCCGTTTTGGGTTTTAGTAGGCGAGGGAATCTGATCAGCAGCGCCGACAGCAGCTGCACCTTGACCTGACACCCTTGGGGGCAGACTTTTGGTCGCTGAGCGGGGACAAACAGATGGAAGCTGTGGAAGAGGTTCTGGCGCAGGAGCTGCATGGATTGATTGCCCAAGCGGCGTCTCCTCTCCTGGCCGGTATGATCGCCGGCGCTGGCATTCCCCTCGTATTGTTGACGGAGAACAGCATCAAGCACCCTCTGGTAACCTCGCCGCAAGGGCTGTACGAGGTGGCGAGCATAGCGGCCAGGTTCATAGCCGATCGCATCGAACGGCGCGGTGGGTGCTGGTTGCCGGCGGATTGATGGAAGGATTCGAGCAGGGACAAAGTCGCCTGCGGGGGTTTCACTCGATCATGGACGACCATCCCCAGATCGAGATTCAGCACATACCGACACCCTGGAGCTTCGAGCCAGCCCTCGAGCAGCTTCTCGATGCGCTTGGCCAGGAAACCAGGCCCTTCGCCGCTATCTTTGGCTTGTCCGACTCCACCGCATTGGCTGCGCTGCACGGCGCACGCCGGCTGGGGTTGGCGGATGAACGAACGATCGTGGTCGGCGTCAACGGCGACCCGCTGGCCTTGGCCGCGATCCTGGACGGCTCGATGGCTGCTACTGTGGAGACCTCTGCGATCGATCTCGGCCGGCAGGCGGTCGATCTGGTGTTGGCGGCCGTTCGCGGGGAGCAGATGCCGCGTTGTTTCAGCTATAAGCCGCGTTTGGTCACGCGCCAGAACGTGGCCCAGGTCAGCACTGAAAAGCTGGCGGCCACAGCCAGCCTGCCTAACCGGCTGGTAGGCATCAACCGTCACTACGAGCAGGAGCGGCTGGTTCAGTTGGAGACCAGCCTGGAGATCAGCCGCCGGGTGGGCAGCACCCTGGATCACCAGCAGCTTTACCACGAGATCGTCGACCTGATTCGCTCCAACTACGGCTATGACGAGGCGCAGATTTTCGTGTGGTCACTGCGCCAACGAGAGTTCATTTTAGACAGGATCGGGCCGGAGGGGGAGCTGGCGACGCGCATTCCGCTGGCGCGGTCGGGCCTGTTGGGCCACACCTTGCTGCAGAATTGGCCGACCTTTGTCCCGGACATGCGTCACAGCCAGCGTTTTCCGGCGGATCCTTTCTGGCCGGCCACGCGCGCCCGGTGATTCTGCCCATTCGTCAAGGGTCGGGGATCATCGGCCTGTTGGATCTGCACAGCCAGCAGCCGATCCAGCACAGTTCCACGGCGCTGATCGGTTTGCAGGCCCTGGCAGATCAGCTTGGCGCAGCGCTGCGCAACGTCGATCTGTATCAGGAGGCTGTTGCCGCGCGCGCCGATGCTGAGCGCGCCAACCAGCTCAAAAGCCGTCTGCTGGCCAACGTCAGCCACGAGCTGCGCACGCCGCTCAACGTGATCGCAGGCTACAGCCAGGCCGCTCTGGCGCGGCCCGATCTCTATGGCGCCGAGCTGCCGGCCGCGCTGCTCAAGGATCTGCGTCACATCTTCCACAACAGCCAACACCTGGAGCGGCTGATCAACGATCTGCTGGAACCTGTCCAAAGCTGAGATCGGTGAGCTGGAGATTCTGCCGGAGTTGCTCGACGCGCTGCGCTGTGCTGGTCGATGCCTTCGAGAGCATGGCCGGCAGGCGACGCGCGGACGCGGTGGAGTGGCGCATCCATGCGCCCGAGACGCTGCCCACCATCTACGCCGACCCAGGCCGGCTACGCCAGGATCCTGCTCAACCTGCTTAGCAACGCCGGAAAGTTCACCGCCAAGGGATCGATCACCCTGGGCGCGGCAAGTCGAGCAGGATCATCTGCACATCTGGGTGGAAGACACAGGCAGCGGCATCTCGCCTGATCTGCAAGAGCGGCTCCTGACCGCCTTCAGCGCCATCGACCTGTCCGGGCGATCTGAGCAAGGCATTGGTTTGGGTCTGCGGGTGACTGATGAGCTGGTCAGGTTGCACAACGGCCGCATTACCTTGACCAGTCAGCCGGGCATCGGGTCGACCTTCCACGTCAGTTTGCCGCTGCTGAACTCTGAGACTGCGGCGGAGTTGCCAGCGCCATCGGTTGCAGCAGCCCGGGGCTCCAGCCTGTCCCTCCACCCAGACAGGCTCTCACCGCAGGTCAAACCCCTCACTCGCCAAGCTGTGACCTATTTCTGCGAGTACTACGGCCGCGCCCTGTCCCGGCAAGAGATCGCCGGAAGCCTGGGAGTGACGGCCGGCTACTTGACCAGGGTCTTTCGCGGGGATCCTGGGGATGACCCCTTGGGAGTACCTTACCAGTCTGCGTGTGGCCCACGCCAAGGATCTGTTGACAGATCACCGCCGCCGCGCTCTGAGCATTGCCCAAGTAGCTGGCATGGTGGGCTACGACGATCCGGCTTATTTCTCCAGAGTTTTCCTCAAGGAAACAGGTCACTCGCCGCGCGAGTTTCGCAAACTGGCACAAGGGGGCTGAATTGTGTCGAATTCTCCAAGATGACTCTGTTTTTGTACATGACTCTCAGAAGCTAGAGCGGGTATACTGGACTTTATTGCCGCCGACCTTCCCGGTGTGTTCCACGAGAAACTGGGAGGGTCTGATTGCGAGTCCAGATAGGGACGTTCGCATGGCCTCCATCCTGATTGTCGATAGCCACGAAGCAACCCGTGACTTGTACCAGCGTGAGCTCCATCGGTCCTTCAGCGTCATAGCAGTCGCAGACGCGGAGGCGGCGCTCCAGGTGCTGCAAACCACGGACCTTGTTGCTGTGATCGTGGAGCCTGCCGGCTTGGACGACTCTGGATGGAATTTCATCTCCACGATCTACAACCTTCAAAGTCATCCTCCGATTCGTGTTATTCTATGCAGCGCGCTGAGATGAACGTAGACGCGGTCTGGCCTTGGGAGCAGCAGCCTATCTGGTCAAGCCGGTCTTGCCCGCAACCTTGCTGGAGACGGTTCATCGGGTCCTGCAAGGTTAATCTCAACAGGAGAGAGGTATGAGTGCCCCAACCATCGCCATCCCCAAGTTCAAGTCCGATGGCTCCAAGGCGAAGCATTTCCGAACACGTGAGACGCTGATTGGGCTGTTGTTCATCTTGCCCAGCCTGATCGGCTTCACGCTGTTCTACGCCGTCCCGACCGTGCGCGGTCTCGTGATCAGCTTCAGCGACTGGGACTTATTGACGCCTGCCAGGTCGGTGGGGCTGGATAACTATGCGCGGCTCCTGAAGGATCCCACCTTCTGGAATTCCCTCAAGGTGACGGTCTATTACGTTCTGCTCAATATCCCCTTGCAGACGCTCTTGGCCATGATCATCGCCGTGATGATGTCGCGCTTGACCCAGTCCATCATCATCCGGGCTATCATCATCCTGCCCTGGCTGATGCCGGGTGTGGTGGTTGGCTTGTTGTGGCTGTGGTTGATGGACCCCTCGATCGGCATCATCAACGAAGCTCTGCGGGCTCTTGGCTTTGACACGATACCGTTTCTCAACGTTCCGCGAACCGCCATGCCTGCCATTGCGCTGATCAACATCTGGCAGTGGGTGGGCTATACGGCGCTACTGATCTTTGCCGGCCTGCAGGCGATCCCCGGTTCGGTCTACGAGGCCGCGCAGATCGATGGCGCTTCAGAGGGGCAGATGTTCTGGAAAGTGACCGTGCCCTTGCTGCGCCCGGTGTTGGTCTTCGTCATGGTCACGTCCATCATTGGCTCGTTCCAGGTCTTCGACTTCGATTGCCGTCACCACCCGGGGTGGGCCGGTCAATGCCACCAAGGTGCTCAACGTCTATATCTACGAGCAGGCCTTTGCGCGCTTCAACATGGGCTATGCGACGGCCATTTCCATGGTGTTATTCCTGATTCTACTCTTCATCAGCATGATACAGATGCGCCTGATGCGTGCGGGCGAGTCGGACATGTAATGGCCCCGCCGTCTGCCTTTGTCGCTGTTCAGCAGTACCAGCGCCCGAGATGGCGCATAAGGAGTATTCACCGATGACCGCACAAGCTCAAGCCCCCAACGTGCCGCGCCGGCCCTTTCCCTGGGGCAAGCTCATGGCCTGGACTGCCATGGCCTTGTTGCTCTTCGTCACGCTGTTTCCGTTCTATTGGATGCTGCGCACGGCCCTCACCTTCCCCACGTCGGTGTTCAAAGACACCAGTTCGCTGTTGCCGGTCGATCCCACCCTGCTCAACTTCAGGCGTGTGCTCGGCCTGGTTCCCGTGCAAGAGGTCATCGCACTGGGCGGCACCGGGGCGTCCATCGACTTCTTCCTGGCCCTGCGCAATTCGATCATCGTTTCGCTGCTCATGGTGGGCGGACAGGTGGTCTTCTGCGCCATGGCGGCCTATGCCTTTGCCCGGCTGCGCTTTCCCTTCCGCAACCAGATCTTCGCCATCTACATCGCCGCCATGATGGTGCCCGGCATTGTGATGACGATCCCGAACTTCATCCTGGTGCGCAACCTGGGCTGGCTGAACACCTTTGCTGGCATCATCGCCCCCGCTTTCCTGATGACCCCCTTCGCCATTTTCTTCCTGCGCCAGTTTTTCCTGGGCGTCAACCGGGAGGTGGAGGAGGCTGCTCTGATCGACGGCGCCGACGTTCCGGTGGTGTTCTTCCGCGTCGTGCTGCCGATGACGGTGCCGGCGGTCACGACGTTGGCGGTGATCACCTTCATCTCCTCCTGGAACAACTACATGTGGCCGCTGATTGTTGCCAGTGACGTGAAGGTGCGGGTGTTGACCGTGGCGCTGGGCGTGTTCCGCTCGCAGACGCCCCAGGGCGCGCCGGACTGGACCGGGCTGATGGCCGCCACCACTCTGGCCATCATTCCGACCTTCATTCTGTTCCTCTTCGCCGGCCGTAAGGTCCTGGAACTCGATCCAGTTCTCGGGCTTCAAATAGGCGGAGCGTTGGGGCCACCTCAGGCTTGTCCAAGGCACTTGGCAGTCCATTCCGCAGGACTGCCAGTCCTGAGACCCGTCTTGGGTTCTCCGAGGACTGCCGGCTCCGAGTCCACCATCTGCTAAGACCGACTCCTGACCACAGCCCGCTCTGCTGGATGCAGGCTGAAAATCTACACCAAGTCCACTAAGGAGGACAAGAGACCCATGAAACGTCGAATTCTTGTTGATCACCAGCTTGCTGGTCGTGATCAGCCTGCTGCTGGCCGCCTGTGGCGGCGGCGTGGCTGAGCCTACCCCGGCCGCCGAAGCGCCGGCTGCCGAAGCCCCGGCTGCCCAAGCGCCCGCATCCAGCGGGGGCGCCGTCGCCCTGGATTACTGGATGTGGGATGCCAACCAACTCCCGGCCTATCAGGCCTGCACCGATGCCTTTATGGCGGCGAACCCCAACATCAGCGTCACCCTCACTCAGCAGGGTTGGGACGACTATCGGTCCAGAATCCAGAACGGCTTCATTGCCGGCGACGCGCCCGATGTCTTCCACGATCACCTGGCCCAGTATCCCGCGTTTGCGTCCAGGGGCCAACTGCTGGACATCCAGCCCTACGTCGACCGCGATGGCGTCGATCTCAACGCCTACCTGCCTGGCCTGGCCGAGCTGTGGACGCGCGATGGTCAGCGCTACGGCCTGCCCAAGGACTGGGACACGGTCGCGATCGTCTATAACAAGGAGATGATCGAGGCAGCCGGCATCACCGAGGAAGAGATCAACAACACCACCTGGAATTCCTGAGGACGGCGGCAGCTTTGCCGAGCTTCTCGCCAAGCTGACCCTGGACCAGAACGGCAACAACGCGCTCAGCCCCGACTTCGATGCCACCAAGATCAAGCAGTACGGCATGATCCCCGACGGCACCAAGAGCGCCTGGGGCCAGACCGGCTGGAGCTGGCTGGCGGCCACCACCGGCTGGCGAGCCATCGATGAGATGTGGGGCACCGTGTACCACTACGATGACCCGCGCTTCATCGCCACCTACCAGTGGTTCGCCGACATGATGCAGAAGAAGCACATGATGCCTTGGGAGCTGGTCAGTGGCCTCGGCAGCGCGGCCGCCTTCAGCGCCGGCAACGGCGCGCTGACCATCCACGGGTCGTGGATGATCAGCGACTTCCTGACCAAATCGCCCTTCCCCGTCGGCTTTGCGCGCTTGCCCCAGGGACCTGAGGGTCGCAAGAGCATGTTCAACGGCCTGGTCGAACTCGATCTGGGTCGGCACCCCGCACCCGGAAGAAGCCTGGCAGTTCGTGAAGTTCCTGGCCTCGGAGGAGTGCGCTAACATCGTCGGCGACACGGGCGTGGTCTTCCCGGCCCGGCAGTCGGGCGTCGATCGGGCCCTGGCAGCCCATGCGGCCAAGGGCGCGGACGTTCCGGCTTTCACCGATCAGGCCACGGAACCCGACGGCACCTTCCTCTTCCCGGTCACCGATTTCGCAGCCGACATCGTGGCCATCATCGAGCCGAACTTCGAGAGCATCCTGCTAGGCACGTCCAAGGCGGCCGATGTGATGCCGCCCGCCAACGCCGAAGTCAACGCGTTGTTCCAGTAGATAGACACCGTTGCCAACTTCTCGGAAAGCTGGCAACGGTGAGCCAGTTCTCCTCCTGGGTGTGTTGTCCGGTCGCTAAGCGAGCAGCGGCCGGGCAACCACCGCCCTCTCAACCGCTCGCCAAGATCAGCCGCATCCTGCGCCAGCGATTCCGCTGGGATCGCTGACATCGCCAGGCCGCGAACGTCAGCCTGGGGAGAACGCAGGACACCGGTTCCTCAGAAAGCAGACTCCCCATGCCAAAAATCTCCTTCATCGGTGCCGGCAGCACCGTCTTTGCCAAGAACCTGCTGGGCGACATCCTCAGCTTTCCCGAGCTGGCCGGATGTCGACCATCAGCCTGCACGATATCGACCCGGAGCGGCTGCGCACCTCCGAGATCGTGGCGCGCAAGATCGCCGAGGCGCTGGGCGTCTCCCCCACCATCGAGGCGACGCTGGACCGCCGCCAGTCGCTGGCCGGCGCCGACTACGCCATCGCCATGATCCAGGTGGGCGGCTATCGCCCCAGCACGGTGATCGATTTCGAGATTCCCAAGAAGTACGGCCTGCGCCAGACCATCGCCGACACGCTGGGCATCGGCGGCATCATGCGCGCCCTGCGCACCATCCCCGTGCTGCTGGAGATGACCCGCGACATGGAGGATCTGTGCCCCGACGTGACCTTCCTGCAATACGTCAACCCCATGGCCATGAACATGTGGGCGCTGGACCGGGGCAGCAGCATCCATTCGGTGGGCCTGTGTCACAGCGTGCCGCACACGGCCGGCGAGCTGGCCGCCGACCTGGGCGTGCCGGTCGATGAGATCGACTACCAGGTGGCCGGCATCAACCACATGGCCTTCTATCTCAAGTTCGAGCGCCACGGCCAGGACCTCTACCCGGCGCTGCGCCAGGTGATGCGGGAAGGGCGCATGCCGCCGACCAACCGCGTGCGCTACAAGCTGTTCGAGAAGTTCGGCTACTTCGTCACCGAGTCCAGCGAGCACCTGAGCGAATACGTGCCCTGGTTCATCAAGCGCGACCGCCCCGACCTGATCGAGCGCTTCAACATTCCGCTGGACGAGTACATCACCCGCTGCGAGTTTCAACTGGCCGGCTGGGAGATCCTGCGCCATGTTTTCGAGGACGAGAGCGTGCAGTTCCACGTGGTGAAGGACGGCGAGGCGACGGAGGAAGTCCGCACCGACGGCAGCGAGCGGGATGTGGATCGCCTGCTGAATCCAGCTTGCTGCAGATCAAGCGCAGCGTCGAATACGGCTCGCAGATCATCTACGCCATGGAGACCGGCCAGCCGGCCGTGATCTACGGCAACGTGGGCAACCACGGGCTGATCGACAACCTGCCGGCCGGCTGCTGCGTCGAAGTCCCCTGTCTGGTGGACAAGAACGGCATTCAGCCCACGCGCATCGGCAGCCTGCCGCCGCACCTGGCCGCGCTGATGCAGACCAACATCAACGTCCAGGGGCTGACCGTCGAGGCTGCGCTGACCGGCAAGCGCGAGCATATCTACCACGCGGCTATGCTGGACCCGCACACCGCGGCCGAGCTGGACCTGGATCAAATCGTCGCCCTGGTGGACGACCTGATCGAGGCGCACGGCGACTGGCTGCCCGCAGTATCAGTGACCACATGCCTCGCAACCAAAGTAACGATATCGCCATGTCCACCGTGCCGCGGCCAGCTGTGACCGATGACTTGAGCGGGCCATCACCTGAGACAGCGACGCTTCACTCATTCCCGCCCGAAGACTTTCAACCTGATCCTGGCCGCCAGCTGTCTATGCGTTTCAGGTGGACGGGGAAGGCCGGCTGGTGCACCTGGCCTGGGCGCCCCGGCCAGCCGGCGCGGCCGACGACGACGTGATCGATGGCCGCAACGGCTTCAAAGCGGCCGATTCCGTCGCCAGCTTCGAGCGCCAGACCCGGCGCGACGAGTTTCTCACCTTCGGCGACGTGACCTATCATGAGGTCTCGCTCAAGGCCAGCTTTGCCTCGCTGCCTCGCCGCCCGCTGGCCGCCCAGCGAGGCGCTGCACCTGCCGATCCGCGATGTGCGGCTGCGCTACGCCGGCCACGAGGTGCGTGACCGACGCTCAGCCGGGCCTGGCGCCCACGCATGGGCTGCCGACCAGCGACCCTTCCCCGCGGCAGACGCTGCGCGTGACGCTGCGCGACACTGTTCAGCCGCTTCGCCGTGACCCTCTGCTACCGGCTGACGCCCGAACACGACATTCTGGAGCGCTGGTGTGAGCTGGAGAACAGCGGCCAGGAGGCGGTGACTGTCGAGGCGCTCAACTTCGCCGTGTTGCATCTGCCCAAGGGCGCCACCGAACTGACCTCGGTCTACGGCAACGTGGGCGCGCGAGTTCACCACCCAGCGCGAGCGCCTGCCGGTGGGCATCTCGCGTGCATCGAGCAGCGCGGCCTGCAGACCGGGCATTTCGCCAATCCCTTCTTCCTGGCCAACTGGCCCGGCCAGGCCTGGGAGGAGAGCGGCCCGGTCTACTTCGGCGCGCTGGCCTTCAGCGGCAGTTGGCGCATCACCGCCGAGCAGCCTGGCCAGCGGCGATGTGCGCATCCACGGTGGCTACAATCCGTTCGACTTCCGCCTGGATCCTGGAGCCAGGCCAACGTCATGTGACGCCCGCCTGGGTCTGCGGCGTCAGCAATGCCGGCTGGGGCGGCGCCAGCCGGCGGCTGCACGCCTTCGCCCGCCAGCGGGTGCTGCCGCGCGCGCCGGGCTGGTCCGAGGAGCGCCCAGTTCTGTACAACAGTTGGGAAGCGACCTACTTCGACCTGAGCCAAGCCGGCCAGGTGGAGCTGGCCCGCAAGGCTGCCGCGATCGGCGTCGAGCTGTTCTGCGTGGATGACGGCTGGTTCGGCGCGCGCCGCAGCGATTTGGCCGGCCTGGGCGACTGGGTGGTCAGCCCGGAGGTTTTCCCCGGTGGGCTCAACCCGCTGATCGATGAGGTTCGCCGGCTGGGGATGCAGCTTTGGCATCTGGGTAGAGCCGGAGATGGTCAATCCCGACTCCGACCTCTACCGCGCAACATCCCGACTGGGTGCTGCACTTCCCCAGCCGCCCGCGCACCGAAGCCCGCGCGCCAGTTGATTCTGGACTTCGGGCGACCGGAGGTGGTGGCGTACATCTACGACGCGCTGGACCAGCCTGATGCAGCCAGCACGCCATCGACTTCATCAAGTGGGACATGAACCGCAACGTCACTGAGCCAGGCTCGGCCGCCGGCCAGGCCATCTGGCGTCGCCATGCCGCGGGCCGTCTACGCGATCATGGATCGCCTGCGCCGGGCGCATCCGCACCTGTCCATCGAAAGCTGCTCGGGCGGCGGCGCTCGCATCGATCTGGGCATCCTGGCCCGCACCGATCAGGTCTGGACCAGCGACAACACCGACGCCTTCGACCGCATCCGCATCCAGGAGGGCTGCAGCCTGGCCTACCCGGCGACGCGCTATGGAGGCGTGGGTCACCGATGCGCCGAACCACCAGACCGGCCTGCATCAGTCCGCTGAGCCTGCGCTTCGACGTGGCCATGCGCGGCGCGCTGGGCATCGGCTCCAACCTGAACCGAGCTGAGCGAGGCCGAGCTGGACGAGTACGCCGGCTACATTGCCTTCTACAAGCGCATCCGGTCGGTGGTGCAGCAGGGTGAGCTCTACCGGCTGCAGCGCCTGGAGGAATATGGCGCGGTCGGCGGTGCAATACGTCGTTGTCGGACCGGCGGCGAGGCGGGTCTACTCAGTGGCGGTGCCGCGATTCATCAGATCGGCCAGCCATCGGCCCGCCCGGCCTGTGCTGAAGGGGTCTGAACCCCTGCGGCAACCTACAGCGCTCTGGATCACCGCGGCCAGGAAGTGTATCGCGCCAGCGGCTTCGAGCTCGATGACGCAGGGCATGCCCGACGATTCGGCAATGGGCAGTTGGCTACAGCCGGACGCTGCATCTGGTGCAGGTGGAGAAGTAGACCGGGATCGTTCGAGCTTGCGAACGCGTCATCGGGCGTTCGAGAAACATCG
Organism: Microthrixaceae bacterium; assembly: GCA_037045265.1. Classification (GTDB taxonomy): domain Bacteria; phylum Actinomycetota; class Acidimicrobiia; order Acidimicrobiales; family Microtrichaceae; genus JBAOHV01. The sequence goes on from JBAOHV010000004.1 coordinate 369,416, forward strand.
GAGTGATCGCTATGGATGCATTCAACCCAACTGAACACCCCCACCGGCGTTACAACGCTGCTGACTGGCGACTGGGTGCTGGTGTCGCCGCACCGCACCAAGCGGCCCTGGCAGGGGCAGGTCGAGCGGCCGCCGCAGGAGACGCGGCCGGCCTACGACCCGGCCTGCTACCTCTGCCCCGGCAACGAGCGGGCCGGCGGCGTGCGCAACCCGGACTACGCCAGCACCTTCGTCTTCACCAACGACTTCGCCGCGCTGCTGCCCGACACGCCCGCCGGCGCCGGCGGCGCGGACGATCCGCTGCTGCACGCCGAGAGCGAGCGCGGGCGACCTGCCGGGTGATCTGCTTCTCGCCGCGCCACGACCTGACCCTGCCGGAGATGCCGCTGGCCGACATCCGCGGCGTGGTGGACGTGTGGGCCGAGCAGATGACCGAGCTGGGCCAGCGCTACCGCTGGGTGCAGGTCTTCGAGAACAAGGGCGCGGTCATGGGCTGCTCCAACCCGCACCCGCACGGCCAGATCTGGGCCGGCAGCGCGCTGCCCCACGAGCCGGCCAAGGAAGACCGCCAGCAGCGCGCCTACTTCGCAGCAGCACGGCCGGCCGCTGCTGCTGGACTACGCCGGCGCTGGAGCTGGCAGCTGCCACGAGCTGCAGCGCATCGTGGTCGCAGAACGAGCACTGGCTGGCGCTCGTGCCCCTACTGGGCGGTCTGGCCCTTCGAGACGCTGCTGCTGCCGCGCCGCCACGTGCTGCGCCTGCCCGACCTGACGCGACGACGAGCGCGACGCCTGGCCGAGCATCCTCAAGCGCCTGACCGACCCGCTACGACAACCTCTTCGAGACCTCGTTCCCCTACTCGCATGGGCTGGCACGGCGCGCCGACCGAGCCGATGACAGGTTGCCAACTCTCGAAAGTTGGCAACCACCAGCCGACTGGCAGCTGCACGCCCACTTCTACCCGCCGCTGCTGCGCTCGGCCACGCGTGCAAGCAAGTTCATGGTCGGCTACGAGATGCTGGGCGAGCCGCAGCGCGACATCACGGCCGAGCAGGCCGCGGCGCAGGCTGCGCGAGCAGTCCGAAGTACACTACAAAGACAGGTAGTAACATTCAGCCGTAGGTGCCGGGCACTTGGTACATCTACGCTTGCAATGCGACACGTGAAGCCAATCTACGCTACGAAGTCAAGCGCAAGTGCCCGGCACCTGAACAGTTACGAAAGGTAGCCATGAACATTCTCGTCACCGGCGGCGCGGGCTACATCGGCAGCACCGTGGCGCAGCAGTTGCTGGAGGCCGGACACCGCGTCACCGTCTACGACAACCTGTCCAGCGGGCATCTGGCGGCCGTGCCCGCGGCCGCCCGCTTCGTGCGCGGCGACACGCTGGACCGCGCCGGGCTGGATGCGGTGCTGGGCGGCGAGCCTTTCGACGCCATCCTGCACTTCGCGGCCTTCATCGAGGCCGGCGAGTCCATGCGCCAGCCGGGCCGCTTCTTCCGCAACAACGTCACCGGCGCGCTGACGCTGGTGGACGCGGCCATCGCCCACGGCGTGCCCCGCTTCGTCTTCTCCTCCACGGCCGGCGTCTATGCCAGCAAGGATGGCCCGCTGGTCGAGAGCGACCCCATCGGCCCTGCCAGCGTCTACGGCGCCGACCAAGAGCATGGTGGAACAGGCGCTGGAGTGGTATCATCGCATCCACGGCCTGCGCGTGGCGATTCTGCGCTACTTCAACGCGGCCGGCGCGACCGGCCCGCGCGGCGAGGCGCATCAGCCAGAGACGCACCTGATCCCGCTGGTGTTGCAGGTGGCGCTGGGCCAGCGCGCCAGCATCGCGGTGTTCGGCGACGACTACCCCACGCCCGACGGCTCCTGCGTGCGCGACTACATCCACATCGAAGATCTGGCCTCGGCCCACGTGCTGGCGCTGCACGGTCTGGACGAGCGCCCCTTCATGCGCTACAATCTGGGCAACGGCGCGGGCTACTCGGTGCTGGAGGTGATCGAGACCGCGCGGCGCGTCACCGGCCACCCCATCCCGGCCCTGATGCAGCCCCGCCGCCCCGGCGACCCGGCCATCCTCATCGCCGGCAGCGGCCAGATCCAGGCCGAGCTGGGCTGGCAGCCGCAGCACCCCGACCTGGCCGAGATCATCGGCCAGCGCCTGGAACAGTGGCACCTGTGGACGACACCCGGAACGCGGTATGGCGGAGGAAGGGAACTGGAGGAACTCGGAGGAGCTCAGAGGAACTCGAGGAGCTCGGAGGGCTGGAGAATTCGCGATAGAGAACTTCCTGACTCCCCAGTCCCTGCTCCATTCCCCACTCCCTACTCCTCCACTCCCTACTCGCCACTCCCCAGGAGAACCATGTCTCTCTATTCCCACGTCGCCCACGCTTTTCGAGCCGCTACGGGCAGCCGCCGGCCTTCGTTGTGCGTGCGCCGGGCCGCGTCAACCTGATCGGCGAGCACACCGACTACAACGACGGCTTTGTGCTGCCCATGGCCATCGACCGCGCGGTCTGGATCGCCCTGCGGCCAGCGCGCCGACCGAACGGTGTGACCTCCACTCGCTGGATCTCGACCAGACGGCAGAGTTCTTCGATCTGGCACGCGCTGCGCCACGAGGACGCCGGCTGGGTCGAATACGTCAAGGGCGTGGCCTGGGCGCTGCAGCGAGGCCGGGCCATGCCGCTGACCGGCTGGGAGGGCGTGATGAGCCGGCGACGTGCCACGCGGGCGCGGGTCTCTCCTCCTCGGCCGCGGTGGAACTGGCCACCGCGCGCGCCTTTCAGGCCGTCTCCGGCTTCCCCTGGGACGCCGCCGGCCATGGCCACGGCCGGCCAGCAGGCCGAGAACCAGTGGGTCGGCGTCAACTGCGGCATCATGGATCAGATGATCTCGGCCGCCGGGCAGGCCGGCCACGCCCTGCTGATCGACTGCCGCAGCCTGGCGACCAGCGCCGTGCCCCTGCCGCCCGGACACCGTGATCGTCATCCTGGACACCGCCACCCGCCGCGGTCTGGTGGACTCGGCCTACAACGAGCGGCGCGCCCAGTGCGAGGCGGCCGCGGCCTATTTCGGCGTGCCCGCGCTGCGCGATGTCACGCCGGAGCGCTTCGCAGCCGAGGCCGGCGGGCTGGACGACGTGACCTTCCGCCGCGGCGCGCCACGTCGATCAGCGAGAACGCAGCGCACCGTGGCCGCGGCCGCGGCCATGCGGGCCGGCGACGCGGCCGAGCTGGGCCGGCTGATGGACGCCAGCCACGCCAGCCTGCGCGACGACTTCGAGGTCAGCAACCGCGGCGCTGAACCTGATGGTGGACATGCGCCCGCGCCGAGCCGGGCTGCTACGGCGCGCGCATGACCGGCGCCGGCTTTGGCGGCTGCGCGGTCGCGCTGGTTGCGCTCGAAACAGGCTGACGCCTTTGCCCGCACGCCGTGGCGGCGTGTTATGAGGCCGCGACGGGCCTGAAACCTGCCATCTACATCAGTCCCGCCACCGAAGGGGCGTCGGTTATCGAAGAGGTCTGACGCGCGCCAGGTTCACTGCCTCGCGATTTTTTGTCTCACGCAAAGGCGCAAAGACGCAAAAGAGGGACTTCCCGCCGTGGCGGTGTGCTATGAGGCCACGACTGGCCTGAAGCCTGCCATCTATCTTTTCGCGATTTTTGTCTCACGCAAAGGCGCAAAGACGCAAAGAGGGACTTCCCGCCGTGACGGTGTGCTATGAGGCCACGACTGGCCCTGAAGCCTGCCATCTATCTTCGCGATTTTTGTCTCACGCAAAGGCGCAAGATTTCACGGATTTTGCGGGCGTTCTTGATGGCTTTGCGTGAGAATCGTGGCCGGTTGAGTTTAGTTTGTTCTGTCTCCGGCGGTGGCGCGCAGCCGTTCCACGTCGCGGATCGGGGGTGCGCCGAAGAGCCTTTTGTACTCCCGATTGAAGTGCGAGGCGTCGTCGTAGCCCACGCGATAGCCGGCGCTGGCCGCGTCCAGTTGCTCGCCCAGCATCAGCCGGCGCGCTTCCTGAAGCCGCAGCTGCTTCTGGAACTGCAAAGGACTTATCGCGGTGACGGCCTTGAAGTGATGGTGAAAGCTGGAGACGCTCATGCCAAGCTCTTGGGCAACGTCGTCGATCCGCAGCGGCTGGTCGAATTCCTCGCGAAAGCGCTCGATGGCCCTGACGATGTGGTGGGTGTTGCCGCCTACGGTTGCCAGGTGGCGAAGCCGGTCGCTCTGCTCACCTTTGAGGAGCCGAAAGACGATTTCCCGTGTGATCAACGGCGCCAAGAAGCGGGCTTCGGCAGGGGTGTCCAGGACTTTGACGAGCCGCACCACAGCGTCCAGCAGGTCGCCGTCCAGTGCGCTGACGTTGATGGCCCGTCACATCGGCGTGGCGGCGTGGCAACGGCTGGCCGGCCTCGACCATGACAGAACTGACCAGGGCGGAATTGAGGTCCAGGCGCACGCTAAGATAGGGGTGTTCCGGCGATGCGCTCGGTGACCTGCGTCAGGATGGGCAACTCGGCTGTGTAGAGCAGATAGTGCAGCGGGATCGTACTGGTAGTGCTCGTCCGCAAGAAAGACTTCCTTGCTGCCTTGGGCAATCACGCAGAAAGCGGGAGTGGATACGCTGTGTAGCTTGGTTGGCCCGGAGGCGCGGAAAAGATGCAGGCCCTTCAACGGCTCAACGCCCCCATCGACACGAACCGCCTGCGCGATCCGCTGGGCCAGCTCGGCCTGGTTGGCCTGTGCCCGATAGGTTCCGTGGTGGCTGGCGGTCGCAGGCTTCATGCGAATTCATCGTGAGTTCTTTTGCTCTACACATTACAGTTTGTTGGGGATTGCAGAATTGTTCTACAATTGGCGAGGATCATTATACTGTGTTGCGCTGCTGTCCGGTGCTATAATTCACTGCAGTGGTGATGCGAGGCGATCTCGCTCCATGACAAATTGGCTGGACTATTGTTCAAGACTCTCAACCTACCCTATCAAACACAGGAGTTCTGGAAATGCAGCAGCGACACTTGGCAACAGCGGCCCTTCGGCTTCACACAGGACAGGCCTGGAGGTTTCAGCCCTCGGGCTTGGTTGCATGCGGATGAGCTTTGGCGATCATCCAACCGACAAGCAGGAGATGATCGATTTCCTCCACGCGGCTGTCGAACGCGGTGTCACCTTCTTCGACACCGCGGAAGTGTACGGTCCGTTCACCAACGAGGAACTGGTCGGGGAAGCGCTGGAGCCATTTCGCGGGCCAGGTGGTGATCGCCACCAAGTTCGGCTGGAAGCACGGTCCGACAAGGGGCCCGATCCCAGCACGGGCCTGGACAGCCGGCCCGAGCAGATCAAGCGGGTGGCCGAGGCCTCGCTCAAGCGGCTGCGCGTCGAGGCCATTGACCTGTTTTATCAGCACCGCCCCGACCCGAATGTGCCGATGGAAGAGGTGGCCGGCGCGGTCAAGGACTTGATTCAGGCGGGCAAGGTCAAGCACTTCGGCCTGTCCGAATCCAGCGCCGATCAGATCCGCCGCGCCCATGCGGTGCAGCCGGTCACAGCCCTGCAAAGCGAATATTCCATCTGGTGGACACGCCATCGAAGCAAAACGATGTCCTCGCCACCTGCGAGGAACTGGGCATCGGCCTGGTGCCCTACAGCCCGCTGGGCCGCGGCTACCTGACCGGCAAGGTCGACGAGACCACGACCTTCGCCGACGCCGACATCCGCAGCCGCAATCCCCGCTTCACGCCGGAGGCGATCCAGGCCAACCGGGTGGTGATCGATCTGCTGGAACGGATCGGCAGCCAGCATGAGGCCACGCCGGCCCAGATCGCCCTGGCCTGGCTGCTGGCGCAAAAGCCGTGGATCGTGCCCATCCCCGGCACGCGCCAACTGGGCCGCCTGGACGAAAACCTGGGCGCGGCTCAATGTCGCACTTGACGGCGGACGATCTCGGCGAGATCCGCGCAGCAATGGCGCAGATCAACGTGGTCGGACATCGATATTAGGTTTTGTCCGGCCTCGGCGGCGAAGCGCCAAAGGCCTGTGCCTGGTCAGGAGCTTGACGGTGAATGCAACACGCCGTATTGAAGTTATCGTTTTGATTGGCACTGGAGCGATCGGTCAGGCCATCGCACGCCGCGTTGCCCCCGGAAAGCATCTGCTGCTGGCAGATGTGCGCGAGTCCAACGCCAGGGCCGCGAGTGAGACGCTGGCATCGGTCGGGTATCAGGTCAGCACGCATCTGGTGGACGTGTCTGTCGCGCGAGGTGGTCCACGCGCTGGCAACTGCTGCTGCCGACCTGGGCGACATCATGGGTGTCATTCACACGGCCGGATTGTCGCCCACGCAGGCTTCTGCGGAAGCGATTTCTCAAGGTTGACCTGTATGGCACCGCGCTCGTGCTTGAAGAGTTTGGACGGGTGGTCGCCGCGGGTGGATCAGGTGTTGTGATCGCCAGTCAGGCTGGACACATGCTGCCGGCGCTTGGGTGGGAACAAGAGGCACTGCTCGCACAGACTCCCGCCGACGAGTTGCTGGCGCTGCCGATGCTTCAGCCAGATCAGGCGCTGGGATTTCGGGTTGGGCGTATGGGATCTCCAAGCGCGCCAATTCGCTGCGGGGTCCAGGCAGCCGCCATCCCTTGGGGTGAGCGTGGTGCGCGGATCAACGCGATCAGCCCTGGCATCATCTTTACGCCACTAGCCAAGGATGAGATGACGGGTCCCAACGCTGCCGGCTACCGACGGATGATCGAGTCTATCCGCAGCCGGCCGCGGTGGCACGCCGGACGAGGTCGGCGCCGCGGCCGCTTTCCTGATGGGCCCCGACGCCGTGTTCATCACAGGTAGTGACCTGCTGATGGATGGCGGCGTGATCGCCGCCATGCGCTATGGCGCTCTGGCCCGCCGCTGACCATAGTTTGAGAAAGGAGCCAGTTCATGCAAACAGTGATTCTCTGAATAACGGCCTTGCCATGCCCATTCTGGGATTTGGGGTTTATCAGATACCCGATCCCGAAGAGTGTGAACGAAGCGTCTTCGACGGTGCTGCAGACGGGCTACCGGCTGATCGACACAGCGGCGGCTTATCTGAACGAAGAGGCCGTCGGCAAAGCGATCAAGCGCAGCGGCATCGCGTGAAGAGGTCTTTGTCACTACCAAACTATGGGTCCAGGACGCCGGCTACGACAGCACCAAACAAGCGTTCGAGAGATCGCTCAGGCGCTTACAGGCTCGATTATCTGGACTTGTATCTGATTCATCAACCCTTTGGGGATGTTTACGGCGCCTGGCGGGCGATGGAAGAGCTGTACCGTGATGGCCGGGCAAGAGCCATCGGTGTCAGCAATTTTCAGCCAGACCGCTTGATCGACCTCATCATTCACAACGAAGTGACACCCGCGGTCAATCAGATCGAGACGCATCCCTTCTGCCAGCAAGTGGCGGCCCATAGATGGATGCAGGAATGCAACGTGCAGATCGAATCCTGGGGGCCGTTTGCCGAGGGCAGAAACAACATCTTCCACAATGAATTGCTGCTGTCCGTCGCCGAAAAACACCACAAAACGGTGGCTCAGGTGATCTTGCGTTGGCTGACCCAACGGGGGGTGGTCGTAATTCCCAAATCAGTTCGCAAGGAAAGGATCAGCGAGAATTTCTCGGTATTTGATTTTGAGTTGGCGCCGGAAGATATGGCCGCGATTGCCACGCTGGACACGAAGAACAGTAGCTTCTTTGACCATAGTGACCCGGAAATGGTCAAACGGTTGAGTAGCTTCAAGCTGGATATCTAGTTCATGTAAAGTCAAAGGAGTATCGAAATGGAAATCAAACGAATTGGCTCACAACCCTCCGCTAAAGGCCCCGCTGACTGGTTCACCGGCGTCGTGCGGATCGACCCGCTCTTTGCGGCCACAGAACCAGCACGGGCAGGCGGCGCCAGCGTTACCTTCGAACCGGGCGCACGTACGGCGTGGCACACCCATCCCGCTGGGCCAGACGTTGATCGTCATCGCCGGCTGCGGCCGGGTGCAGCGCTGGGGCGGCCCGATTGAGGAGATCCGCCCCGGCGATGTGGTCCGAGTTTGCGCCAGGCGAGAAGCACTGGCACGGCGCCGCCCCCACCACGGCCATGAGCCACATTGCCATCCAGGAAACCCTGGACGGCAAAGCGGTGGATTGGCTGGAACAGGTCAGCGACGAGCAATATCACGCGTGAAGTCAAAGCCTTGAAAGGAAGGCTATCATGATCCGAGACAAAGTTGTAATCATCACCGGAGCATCCTCAGGAATTGGTGAGGCGACGGCGAAGCTGCTGGCCAGCAAAGGCGCGAAAAGTCGTATTGGGCGCACGGCGCGGAGACAACCTGAAACAAC
>JBAOHV010000005.1:0-18162 GCA_037045265.1 Microthrixaceae bacterium
GGAAAAAAAAAAAAAAAGGTTCAGTGACGGTGCCCAATGACATCACCGTGCAGTGCGCCCACATCCGAAGCGTGACGGTGACCGTGTCGGCATACCAGATCTACCGATCGGGAACCACCGAAGGTCGAGTAAACGCCGCAACACAGAACACCGACTTGGCGCCGAGTCACGGCTTCTACTGCTAACCGGCAAGTTCCTTCTGAATCCAAGACACCTCGTGGGCCAGAACCAACCGGTTCTGGCCCACGAGGTTCTTTTGTTGCAACGACCTCGAAAGCCCCCCAAACGCGAGCGGCTCACGGATTGTCTCCAACCCAATCCTGACGTGGAGATTTCTACGAGCACTGAACACCTAGCGGGGTTGCTAATAAATTCAATTCCGATATCGCGCCCACCTCAACGGTCAACCGTGGCCGTGGAGGAAACTATGAGACTTCGTCGCACCGCCGTCGCTGGCGCCATTGCTCTTTCGATTCTCGCTTCAGGTTGTCAGGTGATCGATCTGTACCGACTTCCTGCTGCAACAGCGGGCAAGAAGTGCTCAAAGGTGGGCGACTTTGCTGCTGATTGGTTCAATGTCTTGCAGTGCAAGGAGAACCGCCGTTGGGAAAATCGTCACGTCGGTTCAGCAGGCGGAGCAATGGCTCGTCGATCTCGAGCGGGCGCAGAATCCACTCTCGATGACCGCCGTGATCGACAGCGCATCAGCAATCGAATGGTCCGTGGATTCGTGTCAGCGGGTGGGTGAAGTCATCAGGGCCAAGTTTCGACTATTGGCCGTAGTGCGGTGCTGAAGGTCAACGGACAGCTTGAGGCCTCGCGCAGCTAACGCTGACCTCTCCACCTCTCCGGCTGCAGCGCCGAAGCTCACGGGAAGTCGCATTCTCGAGGAAGGTCCGACTCGTACAGACTTGCCAGCCGACGCGCGGGCCTTCGACGTCATGGTAAACGCAACCGCGCCAACGAACGAGGTGTGCATCGCTTCGTACATCTACCAAGAATTCACCGATGACACCGAACTCGATGGACGCGAGGCATGTGTGACGGTGGTGACGCCGAAGTACACGAGTGGCGTTCAACCCGCTCTGATGATCGACACCGTCACGGGTGGGCCAAGTCAGCTGACCATCGACGGGTGGGGCCTTCCCGCCGACCTATATCCATCGGCTGGCACACCGCTACCCCAGTTGAGCCTCGAACTGTACGAGCAAAACACAGACAAAGAGCTTGGCCCGTTCACCCCAATACCGCTCACGATCAATCGCCCCGATGTTGCTGCAGCTATTCCGGGTTTGTCGACGACAATTCTGGGCTTTAGCTACACCGTTTCGCTCGCCCCAGGCGAGTGGTCGCTGTGCTTGTCACGCTCAAACACAGGTCGGATTTCCAATTACTGCAATCGATAACCGGGCGTTCGATTGTCGAGACGTCACAGTGCCAGCTTGAGCTGACCCCAGACAACGGTCGCCAAGCGCCTTGGAAGGCATGCATGCAGCCATGCCTGCTACCATGAAGGCATGGCACAACTCACAATTCGCGGATCAGACGAACTCATTTCTCGGGTCAAGTCATCCGCTGCTGAGGTTGGGCGGTCGATGAACGACTACGTCACCTCGATCCTCGACGCAGCGACCAATCCCGATCTCGCTGATTCAGCCTCAGAACAGTTGCGGGAGCGGTTGGCACGTGCGGGCTTGCTGGTGACGCCAGCTCGTCTGCCCGGCCAGCGACCATCCCGGGAACGCGATCGCTGAAGCGGGCGCACGCGCTGCAACTGGAAAACCCGTGAGCGAGTTCGTCGCACAAGGACGTTGACTGTTTTGCCGATTCCTCGGCCCTCGTCAAACTATATGTGCCTGAGGAAGGCAACGTTGCCGTGCGTTCCATCACCGAGCCGATTGTCATCGCCTGCCTGGCGCGGAGTCGAAGTACCCGCAGCATTCTGGGGAAAGGTGAGAACTGGCGAGCTGGCTGTTGACGATGCCAACGTGCTGGTCAGCGTGTTCGAATACGACTATCACGGCAACGAAGACGATGATCCCATGTTCGCGGTCGTCTCCCATAACGAATCAACGTTGATAGATGCTGCTCGACATGCTGCTCGTCACCAATTGCGCGCTTACGACGCCGTACAACTCGCCTGTGCAATTGCGGCACGCCGCGCCGACCCCTCCGTCCAGACCATCGCCGTCTTCGACAGAGCCCTCCGAGCGGCAGCGATAGCAGAGCGCTTCGCCATCCTCGAAAACTGACCGAGGTCAACGAGACCCAGCCCAATACCGTCGCAGAGCCGAGCACCCACTCGTGGGGACAGCCGCCAATCGAGCTCGAAACTCGCAGCCCGAAGCTACGAGCCGGCCAACCAGAAAACCGGTCCAACTCTGAGGTGTCAAACCGCCTCGGCCCGTTTGCGGATCTCGCGGACAACGGCGATGAGGCGTTAGCCCATCACTACCGATGCGCGCCGGTGACGTCGTCCGGGCCGAGAACGATTCACGTCGTCCCGGTCACGACCAACGTGAAACGATCGCTCCCCACCGAAATCCCGATCCAAGCAGCCGGTCTCGAGCGACCATCGGCCGCGGAATGCCACCTCTGCACCGTCATCAGCACCGAGAGAATCGCCAATGCCGACCAGGGCAACATTGGCAGCACCTCGCTAGCACAAGAGTGCGCCCTCCTCGCCGACCTTCTCGACATCCCCTAACCACCCCCCCACTCCCCGAAGGTGAGCCGGTCCCGCTGCCAGACAATCCGTCGTTCATCACTCGATGATGCACGCCTGGGAAGCCGCCACTCGTGGTTCGGCATGCCCGGAGCGCTCCTTCGAACCGCGCTCGGCAGACACGACGCATAGCTGACCTACTCACCTCCGACCACCACGGTTCTCCCTACGGCGAGACAGCCGACGCCGGAACTTCCACCTAACCGGGTCCGAGTCGGCCGACAGGTTGACGGAGGATGGTCCGGAGCTTGGCGGGGACGAACGCGGCGCGGATCGCTGAGGTAGATCTCATGATGCCGCCCAGTCATCACCAGACCCTCAGAAGGTATGAACTCGTCGTGGAGCTCGGCGAGCACCGTCGCTTCGTCGTCGTAGGAGCCGATATGGAGCGTCTGGACGGCGAGGCCCTCGTCGAGCGTGTGCAACGCGAAGTAGATCGAGCGCGGGAGCGGAACCGCTTCGATCGACCTCGGCGCGAGCGGCATCCACATCGCTGACGTCGAGCCAGTCCGGCACCAAAAGCATGACGGTCCAGTCCCATTGGTCCTTGTCGCGGGCCGAGGTAAACGCGGCCATGTCGCCTGACCACCACAGCGCCTCGAGCGGCGCGACGATGTAGTCACGGTCGAGCTGGCGTTTGGATCGAAACTTCAGCTTGTACGCGACCGGGTAGATCGTGGCCAGTGCCTCTGCGTACGCCGATGACGTGTTGGGGTCGCCGTGGCCATCGATCATCAGGTATCGCATCGGCGGAACAGTGATGATGTCGAAGCGGCCCCTCCGGGCAGAATAGGAAGGGATCTCCCTCTTCAGATCGACCTTCATCGTCGACTCGACACGCAGGCGGCGAACACGGACACGGCGCTGGCTATGGCAGCCACGGGGAACCACGATCGGGTTCGGGCAATACGGGCGTCCATCGGCCCTCTGGATGGCGAACACGGGAAAGGCGTCGGCGATGGCCACGAGATCGGTCGTAGAGGACGCGGCCGTCGCAGGGATGTGGGGCCGCCCACCCGGAGCGACCTCCAAGTAGCGTCGCAAGATCGCAGGGCGGTTCGCCCCCGGGGCTTCGACCAGCACGCAGGTCTTCGCCGCGCCGTGTCGCAGCACCGCCCCGTTGGCGTTCGCACGAAGGTTGCGCACCCAGTTGCACTCGCCGAGCATCGACACGGCATACCAGCGGCCGTGCACGTCGGCCAGCCCGATCGGGATGCGCTGGGTCCGCCCCGTGCGGCGGCCAGGCACCTCGAGACGTACCCATCGTCTCGGGCCGACACCTGAGGCGAACACGTACCCCCACACCCGAGCGAAACGACGAGCAGACCGATTCGCGCCCGGCCCCCCGCATACATCGCCCGGGCCGCCTCGTCGGAGATCAGGTCCCTCACGCCGAGACACTGTAGTTCCGTTTCGACCGCGCCGGGACCTCCAAAGCGTCAACCGGTAGGAAGATCGGCAAGAAGCTGGCTGTGGTGAACCAGCACCGGAGCGCTACCTGGACCGCAAACTCGACCTCGTCTGCGAGCGAGGCATCAGCATTGGACCAACCAATGGGAGTGGGCCGACGATCGACAACTTCGCCGTCCCCGGAGTCGAAGACTTCCAACAACCGGCTCCACCTCGATCTTCGCGCCGACGGCGTGACAACCGTGGCGGAGCTCGCACGGCTCGAGGAAACTCGGCGCCCGCCGCGTGAGCGTCGGGCAGGCAACTGACGTGTCGTGGACGGTGCTTGCCGACCCGGAAGGTAACGAGTTCTGCCTGCTGTCCCGCTCGGTCCAAGAGGTCAATTGAACTACAGGCTGTGGCCATCGCTTTGTGTGTCGCGGCGGCCGGCGGCACAGCCGCACGTCAGTGGCGAGGGCCGGGCTCGAGCAATTCTCCCAGTTGGCGTGATGTCCAGCGCAGATTCTCGGCATCGCCAAGGGTCGCATACCCGCCGAGGTGACTGGCGCCGATCTGGAGTTCATATACGTGGTGGCGCACGGCGACGTCGAGCGCTTCGGACGCCGAAAGCGTTGGTACGACCCGCTCCCACAGATCGAGCGCTCCGATGCCCTGATGCCACCGGCCCCAGAAGGTGCACCACGCGGAAGTCGTAGATGGCATCGCCCCATGTGGAGCACTTCCACGAGAACACCGCTCGGGGACGGCATCACCCGTCTGATAGCCAAGGCAATAGCCCCTCACGTTGTGGTGTCACGAGTCCATTCGGGCATGAACTACCCCTACCAAGTCGCGGCCGACACAGCGAAGAGAGGCGACGGCGCCACCCTTGGCTATCAGAGCTGGCACCCATCGACGACGGCCTTCGAGGCGACTGCTCGGCAAAGACGGTTGACCACGGCGTAGGGCACTTCATCTACTGGTCGAGCAGACAATTCGGAGATCACCATATCTCGCTAATCGCGTGCGCCGGGCGCAATTCCCAAGGAGGTTGTTGAGGCGTGTCACGGGTGGGTGGCCGCCGAGTGCGGTGTATCACCTGTGATGGTGGTACGTGTAGAGCCGGCCCGCAAGTGCTCGACATCGTTATCTCAAGGTGGGCTGATGCTGAGTTGCGCAGTGGATGCCTCCGCCGCCCGACGCGAGAGGGTCGATGTTCACCATGACGACCTCGCGATCGGCAAAGAGCTCTTGCAGGACACTCTTTGCTGCAGCGTCTGCGTCAGGATCTCCGAATTCTGGTGCGATCACCGCGCCGTTGCACACGTAGTAGTTCATGTAGGTCGCGAGGAAGTCTTCCCCTGTACCTCGTGGGTATTCTGGCTGGACGATCTTGACGATCTCATATGGCTCGCCGTCATTGGCCCGCGCTTCGCGAACTTGTGACTCCGTGCGAGCCGCGACCTCGACCCACGGGTCATCGGGATCGTCGAACGCCGGCTCATCAACGAGGATTGTCCCCTCCGATGCGAACCGGGCGAGCGTGTCGATGTGACCGTCCGTGATGTCGTTTCCGGCAAGCCCGTCGACCCAGATCATCCGGTCAGCCCCGAGCATCGCGAGGATCGAAGCCTCGATGTCTCCCCTACTTTTACCTGGATTTCGATTCTCGTTGACCCAGCTGCTTGCTGCCGCGAGCACGGTTCCTGCACCGTCAACCTCGATGCCTCCGCCCTCTCCAACAAGCCCCGAGTCGAGGAGTTCGATGCCGAGGTGACCGGCTACCAATGCAGCCAATTGGGTATCACCGTCGTGGATCTGTTTGCCTCCCCACCCGTTGAATGTGGCATGCGAGGCCGCAATTCCGATCGAGCCATCCGGGTTCGTTCGGGTGACGAAGTTCGGCAGAGTGTCGCGTGCCCATAAGTCGTCAACGGGTCCCGCAAGGACCTCGATTTCGCTACCCAGGATCTCTCCGAGAGCATCGATCTCCTCGGGCCGAGCGAGCATCGTGACAGGTTCGAACTCGACAATTGCCAGAGCAATCGTGGCAATAGTGTCCTGAACAGATGCCAAGTCCTCGCCCCACACCGCCTCGCTGGAGGGCCAACACATCCAGGTTCGTTCGTGCGGCGTATCCTCCGCGGGCATACGCCAGCGGGCGGGATCCACATCGACGCCAGCAACCGTTGTGGTCGTGGCCGTCGCGCCCCCTTGAGGGTCGCGATTGTCGGGATCATCGGGATCGTTGCCATCTTCGGTGCAGGCGGGAGCTGCCGCGGCGAGCAGCCCGATCGGCACACTGAGGAGCAGTTCTCGACGGCGAATGTTCATGATTGACAGGCTCCTGGAGGGGTTGAGTTCCTTGACAGCGTCAGGACCCAAGTGCGATCAGAGTGATCGTGAGGTGTCCGCAGAGGAAGCGACGTGGCACGCTACCGACGTATCGGTGCGCAGCGATGTCAGCGCAGGTGCGACAGAGCGGCAGATGTCAATCGCTTCGGGACACCGTGACGCGAACGCGCATCCTTCGCGCTTGTGCATTGGGCTTGGCGGTTCGCCTGGAAGCATGGACAGCCCCGGAGTCTTGCGGGTTCCGAACCGAGGCGCTGCGGCAATGAGCGCTTTGGAGTACGGATGCAACGGATCGGCAATCAAGTCGCCGGTGAGGCGACGTTCGACCACCTCACCTAGGTACATCACTGCGACGTCGTCGCAGGTTTGGCGGATGACAGACAAGTCATGGGAGATCAGGATCAAGGTCAGCCCGAGGCGTTCGCGAAGATCCTGAAACAGGTTCAAGATCGATGCCTGCACCGACACATCCAGTGCTGCCACCGACTCGTCAGCGATGAGCAGGTCGGGCTCCATTGTCAAGGCACGGGCGATCGACACTCGCTGGCGTTGTCCACCTGATAGCTCGGCGGGTCGCCGCTTGAGAACATCGCCGGGAAGGTCGACGAGTTCCATCAATTCCTCGCAGCGCTGATCTTGGGCGGACCGACAAATTGTTCCGCGAAGTCCGAGCAGCTCGCGGAGCGTTCGCTCGACCGACATGACCGGATTAAGCGCGGTTGACGGATCCTGAAAGACCATCTGGATGCGCCGCCGCAACGCAACAGGTCGTGGCGAGGACAATTCGACATCGTCGAAGCGAATCGATCCGGCCGACGCCGCCTCGAAGCCCCACGATCGCCCGCGCAAGGGTGGACTTGCCGCACCCCGACTCCCCCACGATGCCGAGGGCCGATCCGCGTGGCACGGCGAGGCTCACGTTGTTCACTGCGTGGACTAGTGGCGCAGGGCGTCCACGGAGGCGCTCAATCATGGGTGACCCGACGCGGAACTTGACGCTCAGGTTCTCGATCGCGAGCAGCGGTGTCGATGCTTCGACGGTCGGCGCATCAGCCGTGGCGGCACTCACGTTTCACGCTCCTCGACAGGGTGAATGCAGCTGTTCCATCGGATCTCACCGAGCTCTATCGCCCGCGGTCATAGGCTCAACGCAATCGCGTTGTGCGTGTCGGCAGCGGGGTTCGAATCGACACCCCGGCGGAAAGGCGGACGGGTTGGGCGGATGGCCCACAACATCAGCGAGCCGATCGACTTTCTCAGAAAGGGACGGAACTGATTCGAGCAATGCTTCTGTGTAGCGATGGTGCGGGCGTTCGAAGACGTCAGCCACAGGCCCGGTTTCGACCAGTTGCCCGGCGTACATCACGTTGATCCGGTCGCAGAGCTCCCCGAGCACCGCGAGATCATGGGTGACGAAGACAATGCTCATGCCGGTATCTCGGCGTATATCGGCGAGTAGCCCAAGAATTTGATCCTGGACGGAGACATCGAGGGCAGTCGTTGGTTCATCGCACAGCAGAACCCGGGGGCGCGCCACGAGTGCAGCAGCGATCATCACGCGTTGCCGCATACCTCCAGAGAGTTGATGGGGCCACATGCGTGACTGACCTCGGGGGTCTGACATCCCTACCTGGCCCATGAGTTCGAGTACCCGAGCTTCGCGTGCACGACCCTTGACGTGATCGGTGCTGCGCACTGCTTCGCCGATCAGGTTGCCAACTCGCATGGTGGGGTTCAGTGCGGTGAACGGCTCTTGGAAGATCATTCCGACTCCTCGACCTCCGAGCGCCCCCGTGAGCGGCGCGTCAGTCGGATCGAGTGGCGCCAGCTCGACGGCGCCGGTCATGTTCGCACCTTTCGGGAGCAGGCCCATGATCGCGCGAAGCGTCAGAGTCTTTCCAGAACCCGACTCACCGGCGAGACCGAGAATCTCACCTGGCGCGAGGTCGAAGCTGACGCCGTCGACCGGTCGTGCAGCAGTGCCGTTTCGGGCAGTGCCGTTTCGGGCAGTGCCGTTTCGGGCAGTGCCGTTTCGGGAGATCTCAACCGATATGTCAGCTACTCGGAGCATCGGGCGGGACGACGCGTGATCTGAGGTAGATGTGTTCGTCACAGCCGTTCCTCGAGCCATTCACCAACCAGAGACAACCCGACGCCGAAGACCATGATGACGATTCCGGGCACGGTGGACAGCCACCATTGATCGCGAAGATGGCGTTGGCCCTCGGCGATCATGGCGCCCCATTCGGGTGTCGGCGGCGGAACTCCGAGGCCGAGAAACGAGAACGAGGCCAGCGCCAGTGTCGCGAACACAATGTCGGACGGTAGGTAGACAAGCGTTTGGGGAATGACGTTTGGAAGAACGTGAAACAGAACGATTCGCCAGGTCGGCACCCCAGCTAGTTGAGCTGCCAACACGTACCCAGATTCTCGAACCCGCAACACCTCCGACCGGATGAGCCGCGCGTAGACCAGCCAGCCGAGCAGGGTGAACGCAATGAGGATGGACGCCGTTCCCTGACCAAGTGCGAACACCAACACGATCACCAGTACGTAGCTGGGGAATGCCTGGAACAAGTCAGCAACCCGCATGACAAACCCGTCGAGCCACCCGCCGCGATACCCGGCAACAACCCCGATGAGGGTTCCCAGGACCGCTGGCAACAAGGCGGCAAGCACTCCGATCGGCAAGTCGGTCCGAGTGGCGTAGATCAGTCGGGAGAGCACGTCCCGGCCGAGCTCGTCGGTACCGAGGAGGTGCCCGCCACTGGGGCTCGCGAGGCGGTTCAACGTGTCCTGCTTCAGGGGATTTTGAGGTGCGAGCACTGGGGCGAACACAGCAACGAACACGTACAGCACCAGTATCGCGAGGCCAATCGTTACGGCGAGCGACGGTCGGCGCCGGACTTTTGCGCCCGAGGTAGCGACGTGACGGTTCGAGGTGAACTCTTCTGTGCTGACGTCGGTCATGAGGTGATCTTCACGCGAGGATCGAGCATGGCGGTCACGATGTCAGCAAGCAGGAAGGTCGCTACAACACACACGGCGAAGACGAGCGTGTATCCCTGCACAGCGGTGAGATCGCGGCCCTTCGCGGCGCGGACAAGTCCTTGACCGAGACCCGGTAGCGCAAATGTTGTTTCCACAACGACTGCGCCGAAGAGCAGGTACCCGATTTCGAGGGCAAGGATCGTCACTGACGAGACGCTCGCGTTGCGCAGGACGAACTTCGACAACACGCGCCGCTCCGACAACCCCAGTGATCGGGCGGTAGCTACCTGTTCGGAGCTCAGCACTTCAGAGATCGCCTGACGGAGGCTACGGATGAGCACGGGCGCCATCCCGATCGCGAGGGTCACCGCTGGCAACACGATCGAGCGCAGCTTGTCTGGGAACGTGTCGCCGAATCCGCCTGTCGGGAACCAGCCGGTGGGCAGCGCGATGCCGAGCAGCAGCATCACGCCGATCCAGAACGCCGGCATCGCGAGTCCAGCTGTTCCGACAAGCCTAGTGATGTGATCAAAGAATCCTCCGCGATGCCGAGCGCACCGAATTGCCACGGGCACTGCGATGGCCAGAGCGAGCAATGATGCTGTGCTGAGCAGCCAGAGCGTCACCTCGAATCGCTCGCCGACCATCGCACTGACAGATTCTCGGGCCTTGTACGAGTAGCCGAGATCGCCACGCGCTACCTGACCGACGTAGGCGCGCGTACCTCGTCGGTAGCGGATCGTTGAGACCGAGGTCGTCGCGGACCCTATTGAGTTCATCTTGCGATGCCCGAAGCCCGACAATTGGGCGGGCCGGATCTCCCGGAGTGACTTCGAGCAGGAGGAAGACAACAAGCACGATCCCAGCGAGGAGCGGCAGGGTCAATGCCAAGCGTTTAAGGACGAATCCAAATCGATCCATCGGCGCCTCCTAGCGTCTCGTGGGAACCGTTGTCCGATGAATCTCAGCCGTTACTCGAAAGTTGGTCGTAGTAGTAGAGGCCCCACGGCGCGGCGGTCATCGAGATCGAGGGCTTGACCGCGTGCCGAACATTGAACTGTGCAAGAGCTATCGCTGCGGCGTCATTGATTGCCTCGTTCTGGATCTCCTCAATGATCTTCTTGGCCGACGCATCGTCGGACGAGGTTGCATAGGCGCCCGATTGCTCAATGAGCTTGGCAGTGTCCTGCCCGCTGAACAACCAGCCGGTGCCGGAGATCCAATTGACCGGGTCAATGACGTCTGGGGAAACCGCACCGAAGGTCCACAGGACCATTGGTGCATCGGCTCCGAACGCCCGGTCAAGGAAGGCAGCTGTTTCGAGCCCAGTTGCTTTGACAGTGATCCCGATCTTGGCGAGGTCCTCGATGACGATCTGGGCGGCCAATGCGTCGGATTCGACGCCAGCGTCGTAGATGATTTCAGTCGTGACCCCGTTCTCCGCTGACGTTCCGTTGAGCAGCTTCTTTGCGGCGTCGACGTCGGTGGTGAAGTAAGCGTTCGACGGTGGCGCGTACCGTGGCAAGTTCGGCGGAATGAGGCCCGTGGGAACCGTTGCCTTGCCGTCGTATGCGCCGCGGACGATGGATTTGTAGTCGATCGCAGCTGCCACAGCCTTTCGTATGTTGATGTCGTCGAAGGGCGCCATGTTGACATTCAATGAGACGTGGGAGATTTGTGACGGGTCGAGTTCGTTAAGCTCGTTGCTCTGGTAGCGGGCGGTAGCGGTCGCCGGCACGTACTCCACGATGTCGGCGTCACCCGATTCGAACATGATTGCCCGCTCGTTGTCATCGGCGACGACATCGAGGGTCAGCGAGTTCGGTCCTGCTGTCTTCGAGCCATAGAAGTGTTGATTGCGACTGAGTTCGATCTTTCCACCTGCCGACCATGAATCAACCTTGTAAGCGCCGGCACCGATCGGCTTCGTGTAAAAGTCGTCCTCTGACTTACCCCCGAAGTCCTTCGGAACAACGCCTGCGATCGACGCTGCGATCACCGCCTCGAAGTTAAGGTCCGGTTCGGAGAGCACGAACTTGACCGTTTGAGGATCGGGTGCCTCAACAGTTTCGATGCGGGCGTAGCTGTTGCCGAAGTTCGGCCCGTTCTTCCAGATATCGGCGGAGAAGACGACATCGGCTGATGTCACTGGCGTACCGTCCCTGAACTGCGCGTTGGCACGAAGCGTGAATGTCCAAGTCTTCGTGGGTGCGTCGAACTGCCATTCTTCTGCGAGCCCTGGTGCGACTCCCGAGCCGTCAGGCTTCACGTGCACAGCCCTCCAGGACCGCAGCGTGCGTCTGGTAACTGGCGTATGTCGCGGCGGAGTCGGTGACCCACCCATCGATGCTCTCAGTGCGGATCACCGCAACGGCATCGAGCCGGGCCGTCACCACTGGCGTTGCCACCCGACCCCTTCGTGTCTGAAGCAACCCGCCGCCGTACAAGCCCGAATACCAACAATGTTGCACCTGCCGCCGTCATCCAACCACGGCGCGACGCCGTGCGAACAGGCGCGGTTCGAGCCGGATCCCGTTGGGGCCGGGGTGGATCGATTGAGTCTCATGAGGTCGCCTCCTTGGCATAGGCAGATGCCGTTCGCGCGTCCGACTCATTTCGCCGGTGATGCTTCCCGACTCGTCGTGTCATTCTGCAGAGCCAACGACCGGGCTCGAGAAGGCGCTGGCATTGGTCCGGTCGACGGGTGTCGAACAGCCCGAACGTGAGCCAGTCACGCTCCGGCGATTCAGGTCCGAGGTCCGCGACCAAAACCGCTGGTCGATCTCCTCGGCGGCGCTCTGCACGAGCACCCCGACCATACGGATCAGAAATGAACGAGGATCCGTAGAAATTGCAGCCGTGCCTTCATGGCCGATGCGGTTCACCACCACCATGAACGTGGCGTTGGCCAGTCCGTTCGCTGCGATGATCTGCTGCCACATTGGTTGGGTGTCGAACTGATCGAGGTGCGGTTCGCTCCCAATCGCAGTGGGGTACACCAAGATCTCTGCTCCGCTTAACGAGTAGATCCTCGCCAACTCGGGGTTCCACTGATCCCAACAAGTCGGCAGTCCAACCTTCGTGTTGCCGATGGGCCACACCGGAAACCCAGTGTCGCCCGGTTCGAAATAGTGGTCTTCGCGGTAGCCGGAAATGCAGGGATGTGCACCTTGCGGGTCTTCGCGACGATCTCACCGCTGGGGCTCACACACACCGCCGTGTTGAAGCCACGCCGGCCCTCAACCTGCTCGTACAACGAGCCGTGTACATGCACACCCTGTGGATCGGGTGAGCTGGGCAAGAGCTACGTCGACGTCGGACCCCCGAACGAGCGGCTCGATCCACGCAGCCCGTTCCGCCTCGGCATCGGTGACCGTGCAGAAATACGGCGCCAGGGTGAGTTCTTGGAGGCACGCCAACGTTGCTCCTGCTAATCTGCGGCGATGGCGACACCCTCAGCCAGCGTTGCAGCGTGGCGGGCCGGGTCGGCGTCCCACGTGCATTGCACTGCGCCAACGCGGACTGTCGGCAGGGACGAGCTCTGACTTCCGCCGGAGATCCCAGGGGATCGTCAATCCGAAAGCACCTGACGAATTCACTCATGAGACCCTCCGGTCGTTGTGGCTCTCGGCTTCGAAGTCCCGAGTGGCAATCTGTTGCGGTGATGCAATGGGTTCCACCCGCACCGAACGCGATCACTTGCTTGGCACCCCAATCACTCTCACGACCGGGAAACGCCGCTTCCATGGTGCGGAGCGCAGCGGCGTCGAGTCGGGCAGTCCGCAATCGGGAGGGACGACACCGCCATTGGCGACATAGAAGTTGGGATAGCTACAGACAACTTCGAGACCGTCGAGGTCGACGTAGGGCAGCAGCGGAAGCTCGATAATGTCGAGGCTCCGCCCTCGTGCGTCGGTCGCCGTTCGAAGGACCTCCAGATTCGCCTGCATCAGTGCGTAGTTCGGGTTCGCCGGATCGTCGATCGTTTGCGCAACGACACGGCCGGGAGCGACAAACGTGCACACGCCATCGACGTGGCCATCGGTATGAGCGTCCTCGTATCCCCCGAACGGCAGCCAGATGATGGATTCGACGCCGAGGGTTGCACGCAGGATCCGTTCGATCCCGTCACGATCCATCGACGGGTTCCTGTTGTCGTTGAGCAGGCACTGTTCGGTCGTGATCAGCGTGCCCTCACCATCAACGGTGATCGCTCCCCCTTCGAGCACCATTTCGACTGCACGTCGCTGTTCGCCGAACTCATCAAGCAGCCGCCGGGCAATGTCAGCGTCGGCCGCATACGGAAGGAACTTCTCACCCCAGGAATTGAATCCGAAGTCGATGCCTGTGCGGTGACCCCGATCATCAACCACATAGATCGGTCCGGAGTCGCGGATCCACGAATCGTCGATCTCGAGCTCGACGACGTCGACCCCGGCAGAACACATCGACCTCACCTCGGGCGCATCGCCAGGATTCTGCGACCACCGTGACGGGTTCGAAATTCGATATCGCGTCGATCGTCGCTGCGTACTCCCGCTTCGCAGCGTCGAAATGCTGCTCCCAGAGCTCCGCCCTCGTGGGCCACGCAACAAGACAACGTTCATGCGGTTCCCACTCAGCGGGCATCCGCCAGCGAACTTCTGACTCGGCCGAACGTGTCGGTGGCGCTCACGGACAAGTCCGATCTATCTGGACGACGTTGCAATCGCAGCTCGACATCGCACTATCGTATTGCTGATTGAATTTTTAGTCAATGATTCGTACGATCACCCCTACGGCAGATTGAGTGACACAACTCGACCGCCTACATTTTGAACAGCGGACAAGCGAACAGCTTCACAACCAACCGGCCGACAAGCCGACCGACCGGACATCTATGGCACCCAAGCAAAGTCGTGTAGCACTCCTCGATTCCGCTATCGAACAGATTGCGCTCAAGGGCGTGCGAGGTATGCGAGTCGAAGAAGTTGCACGGGGCGCTGGAGTTTCGCCAGCGCTGATCTACCACCATTTCGGAGACCGATCGACGCTCCTGCAGGAAGCGCTTGTGCACATTGGCGAACGCGCCGACCTGTACGCCGAAGCCCGCGGTCGAAACGGCCATGAGATGCTCCGCAACATGCTGTGCGATGAATTTCAGGATGATGCAGCGGTCCGAACGAATTCGGCCGCATGGGGTGAGCTCCGAGACTCGGCAATCTTCGACCCGACGCTTCGAACAACCATCGGAGACCTCACCGAACGATGGATCGACGACATTGCCGGTACCATCACCACCGGCCTCGATGACGGCTCGCTCCGTCCTGGACTCAATGCCAGACGCCTGGGTGCCCGATTCACCGCGCTTGCGGAGGGCCTCAGCACGCGATGGCTCGCAGAACTCATCACCACCGACGAAGCCCGCTCTCTCATCTTGGAAGCCATCGACGAACTCGCGACCTGAGCTCGGGGGTGAATCCGCCCTCAGGAAACTCGTCTTCTCGCGCCTCCATTGGGCGTCCCGCGACCGGTGATCAGCGCGACGCTGAGATCCTCGTGTGCCATCAACTCGTCGTTCTTCAACGTCAGATCGAGCGTGCGAACTTCACCGAGTCCGACCGCACGATCCTCGCCGCGCTCTGCGGGGTGCTCGACCGTCGACGCCTCGCAGAGGTGTTCCTCATCGTCAAGCCCGCGACGGTGATCGGCTGGCACCGCCGACTCGTCGCCCAGCACTGGACCCAACCACCGACCGCGAAACGCGGTCGGCCGCCGATCGAGCCCGAGATCCGCAAACTCGTCCTCAGGCTCGCCGGGGAGAACCCCGACTGGGGCTACCGGCGCATCCACGGCGAACTCGCCCGCCTCGGCCACCAGCTCGCAGCGTCAACCGTGTGGAAGATCCTCCGAGCCGCTGGCATCGACCCCGCCCGTGATCGGACCGGGCCGACGTGGATACGAGTTCATCCGCTCCCAAGCCGCGGGCGATCATCGCAACCGACTTCGCGTGCGTCGACACCGCAACCCTGCGCAGGTTCCACGTCCTGTTCGTCATCGAGATCCACACCCGACGGGTGCACCTCGCTGGGATCACGACGAACCCGACCGGGCCATGGACCACCCAAGCCGCCCGCAACTTCCTCATGCGCACTCCGCGATGATCACGGGTTCCGGTTCCTGATCCGAGACGGCGCCGGACAGTTCACCCGGTCATTCGATGATGTGTTCGCCGGCTCCGGGATCACCGCGATCCGGATCCCGCCACGGGCGCCCACAGGCGAACGCGTACGCCGAACGATGGGTCCGCACACTCCGCCACGAACTGCTCGACCGCACGATCATCTGGAACGAGAAACAACTCCGAGCACTGCTCGTCGAGTACATCGACCACTACAACCAACACCGCCCCCACCGCGGGATCAACCAACGCGCACCCAACGACACCGCCGACGTTGTCTCAGATCGGGCCAGGCCACCCGATCCAACGTCGCACCACCTGCGGCGGACTCATCAACGAGTACCGCACCGCAGCCTGAACCACCCGTCGGCCACCCAGAATGAACGAGAGGTCAGTTTCAACGCGCCATCACGTCGATCCATGATCGGCGAGTCGGCTCAAATCACAAGCGATGCCGCCGCCGACGAATTCCCGGCACCAACATGCGAGAACCCCGCCATCGTGATGCTTGCCGCCGATCGACTCGGATCTGCTTGCAGCCCACTCATCTGTCTCGAAGGCCAACCATCGGGCGCAACGAGCCAGCTCCTGGCGTCCGTCCGGCGGGCGGGCGCAACCCTGCGTGTCCACACCGACTTCGACCTCGGCGGGATAGCGATCGCGTCCCACATCATCCAGAGATTCGAAGCGTCGCCGTGGCGAATGAGGCGTGACGACTACCTGCTGGCTCTCGAAGGCCCAACCACGCACCTTGCTCAGAAGATCGCAGCGACTGGCTGGGATCCCGCTCTGCCAGATGAGATGAACGCTTACCGACGAGCCGTCCACGAGGAGAGTGTCGCCGACACACTCCTGGCTGACCTCGCTATCTGACGCCCCACACCATTGGGGGGAGGGTGCCGCAAGTTCGCCTGCCGTATGACTCCAGGGGTTTCGGGCGTCATGCCGGTTCAATCACGAGTCGAAGAACCGCCTTTCACTCTCCCACCGCACCGCCACAGCTCGACCGACGATCAGCCGTTGCCGTCAAGTCCACCATCAAGGTATCCTTGTACCGTGAGTAAGACATCCGTAGAGATCGATCGGGATATCGCATCAGAGGCCGCTGCCATACTGGGTACGACATCGCTCCGAGACACAATCGCACGCGTCCCTACGCGAAAATCGTCAACGCCAAGCGTCGCATCGAACTCATTGCCCTCCTCCAAAACCGCGACCAGTACGACTTCGACAGCATCGAGGACGCGTGGGGCGGAAACGATTGAAGTGGCGCGCGTCAACCTACCTCGCCGACACCAGCGCGTTCGCCCGGATCGCCAAGCCCCACGTCGCAGCAGCCATCGCGCCGCTGATCGCCGACGGCCGGGTCGCGCTCTGCAGCCCGGTAGCGTTCGAACTCGGGTTCAGCGCCCGAACGGGTGCCGACCACGACGCCATCATGAGCCGGATCGACGCATTCGAATCGGCACCCACCACAGAGGCCGACCACTTACGAGCCCTCGAAATCCAGCGCCTCCTCGCACACTCGGGTCACCACCGTGCCCTCTCACTCGTTGACGCGCTCGTCGCTGCGATCGCTGAAACCCGCGACCTCACCGTGTTGCACTACGACGCTGACTTCGATCTCGTCGCCGCCATCACCGGCCAACCCACCGAATGGATCGTCGAGCGAGGAACGGCCGACTGAAATCCTCGCGAGGCACCCAGTTACGTCACGACTGAAGGTATCTGGCCCCGGGGGTGAGGGGGCCGTAGAATGCGTCCGCCCCATGATTCTGGGGGTTTCGAGCGTCTGCCCGATACCGTCGCTAGAGCCATGAACCCGCTCCCCGCCCTCACGAAACTCGTCTTGTCACGCCTCAGATGGGTGTTCGCCACCGGCGATCAACGCGACGCCGAAATCCTCGCGTTGCGCCACCAACTCATCGTGCTCCAACGCCAGATCGAACGAGCACAGTTCACCGAGACCGACCGGACGATCCTCGCGATGCTCTCCAGGGTGTTCGACCGTCGACGCCTCGCCGACGTGTTCCTCATCGTTCGAGCCCGCGACAGTGATCGGCTGGCACCGCCGACTCGTCGCCCGACACTGGACCCAACCACCAACCGCGAGACGTGGGCGGCCACCGATCGAACCCGAGATCCGAAAGCTGGTCATCCGGCTCGCCGGGGAGAACCCCGAACTGGGGCTACCGGCGCATCCACGGCGAACTCACCCGACTCGGACACACCGATCGCAGCGTCCAACCGTGTGGAAGATCCTCCGAGCCGCGGGCATCGACCCCGCTGCGCGATCGGACCGGGCCGACGTGGATCGAGTTCATCCGATCCCAAGCCGGCGGCGATCATCGCAACCGACTTCGCGTGTGTCGACACGCGCACTCCTGCGCAGATTCCACGTCCTGTTCATCATCGAAGTGGGAACACGGCGGGTGCATCTCGCCGGGGATCACGACCAACCCAACCGGGCCATGGACCACCCAAGCCGCACGCAACTTCCTAAGCAATACGCAACTGAAACGAGCTCACCCGTAGATAACAT
>JBAOHV010000006.1:0-21043 GCA_037045265.1 Microthrixaceae bacterium
AGAGACCGTAAGGAACCGTCCGTAGCGTGTTGGGAAGTCCCTGACGTCCGTAGATTCCGGCAAACCGTCCAGGAAATCCGTGCGTTGCGCTGCGGTGTCCTGGAGTTTTGCTCCTGCCATTGCTCCTGGCTTTCGAGGCGGGCGGACGCGGTAGGAAGGGGGTCGTCGTCGTTGTTCGGCCCGTCCGATCGGTTCACTCGCTCAGTCTTTTGTGGTTGATCCCAGACTCAGGTTGGAGTGAATTGGGGGCCGTGTTGCATCGCCTGAGTCCGCAGGACTTTGGCTGCCTTCTCGATCTGTCTGTTCGACCGGTTCCTGCAGTCAATGTATGCGTGGCCGTTCGGCCGGTTGGAAACACCGGAGTCGTCGATCGATCGAAGCCGAACGCTTGCTACCTCTCCAGCGGTGACTTGGTAGGTACCGACCGACCGAAGACCCTCTTCCGCAGTGTGCGCTACGTAGGCATCCTCAGCCGAAAGTTTGCTGGCTTGCCGTGTTGAGAGTTGGCCGGAATCCTTGGGAGTCGGCTTGAACGCTTGGCTCGTGATCGTGTCGCCCTGTACCCAGGACGGGTGAATCTGTCGGTACAGCACCGTGGCTTCGTCTTGCAGGACCATCTCCCCGTCTACAAGTTCGGGCCATTCGCCTTCTGAGCTCATCCGTTCTGGTCTCCGACGAGGCGTGAAAGGTATTCGACGACGCGCTCCGGCGTGAGAGCGCTTACCTCTTCCAGCCCATCATCGTCGGTGTCTGAGTTCCAGAAGGAGAGGTCACCGGAGACGCCGTCTGACCGGATCGTCGCTCCAATCTGAAGCGACTCGACGATCCACTCGAGCGAGACGCCGCCGTCCGGAGTGGGAAAGGCGAAGGGCGGCTGCAATCCGACCCCTTGCAGGGCAGTTGCGATCTCGCTGGCAAGCGAGACTGACTCGGCGCTTGGCGCCTTCGACACGTCGTCGAACCACCCATCGCTGAGAGAAGTCAGTCCGCCGAGGTGGTTGGTCAGCTCGGCAAATGCCCGCTCGTACTCTTCGGTCGTCTCCGTCGCCGATTCCACGTTGTCCCATCGGCTGGGAATCATCTCACCTGAGAAGGTGACCTCTGCGACAAGAGCTAGGAGCGGCCCAGACGTGTAATCGTCCGTGAGAAGCTGCCTAAGGATCGGAAGGTCGCGGCTGGCTTCAAACGAGCCGCCGCAAGTCACGTCGCTATCTGCGAGGCGCAGCGTAAAGCGCTCTCGTGCTGCATCGACCTCCGTAACGCGACCTACTAGTCGTTTGACTTCCTTGACTGCCGACCCTCCCGCCGATCGGAGTCGCTCCCTCGCCGAGGCGCCGAGTACGGACCGTTGTGGGCTGCTGGCTCGAAGCACAAGCCGCTCGCTCGGCCGAAGTGTTCGGCCCAGACGGGCTAGGCCAGCGTTGTCGAAGCCATCAAGCGTAGGCAGCGCACGGTTTTCGGTGGCGGCGGCCACGACATCGGCGGCGAACTCCGCAGCCTTCGCAAACTCATCATCGAGAAAGAGTTCGCCGGTGTGTTCGCGTTCGAGAACAGGCGTCACACTGCCGCCACGTACCTCGGTCAGCCGCAAACGGAAGCGACTCTCAAATCCTCTTGGCACTCGCTTGCGGTCTGGGTTGTCCCGGAAGTAGACGGCCTTGGCGATATCCACAAGGATGTCACGGTACGCCTCGACCTCTCGCAGAGCCGCTAGGGGTAGGCCCTCTTGTTCAAAGCGGCCGCCCTCGAACTTGAGGTCACCAAATCCTGGTGCTGGCAGCTCAGCAGGCATCCCCTCATCATGCCACCGGCGTGTGACAGCTGACAACGCGACGGGGCGCACGTCGACTCACAGCTCCGAATCAACGTTTGGTGGCTGTATGCCTGGCGGTGAACCGCTACGGGGCTTGGCCGCTTGCACTTTGGGTGACCTCCTCGGCGAGCCGTAGGTCAGGGCGCGGTGCGCTCCGAGCGACCGTCTCGCGGACCGCGAGCCGACAGTTGGATCTCCGTTGCATGCGCAGCTACTCGTCGCTGAACGCAAGGAGGTCGGCCACAGCCGCAGCAGGGATCACGATTCGAGACCGAAATCGCAACGATTGGATCTCACCGGACCGGACACACTCGTAGGCCGTCGATCTCGAGATGCCGAGCAGCCTCGCAGCCTCAGTCACCGTGTAGGTCCGGCGCTCCGGGATCGAACCGGCAGACCTGTTCTCATCTTCGTTGGCGTGCGTTCCCATACGAGGGAAGGCGTCTCGGACGCGCCGAACGCGACACGGAGATACAGACTTCTCGCTCCCTCCGGGAGCAACGAGATGAGCACCGCCTGCGTTGACACGTACGCGTCAACGGCCATCAACATAAATATGAAATTCCTTGACAGTCCTTCCCTCAATCATATTGAATCTGACTCTCCTAGGAGGAACACTCCCGTGATCGACGCCGACCAGTCCAGCACCACCAAACCCGACACCAGCGGGTGGATCGCCAGTCAAGATCCGCTCCGCGTGATCCGCTTGGCCGACCCTCTCGTCGACGAGTTGGGCCACGACGTGCGGAGCAGCTACGTCGAGACCTACTGGCTTCCGATCCTCGGCCCGTCGGCACTCTGGGCGACCCGCCGACTGGCGGATTGGCTCGACGCGAGCCCGGACGGCATCGAGGTGTCGCTCGCTGAGCTTGGCCCCTCGATTGGTGTCGGCGGCAACGTCAGCCGCAATACCCCGGTCGTTCGAACGATGGTCCGTCTCGTCGACTTCGGGATCGCGTCGATCGGCGGCAGCACCTATGGCATTCGCACCACGTTCGCCCCGCTCCCGCTCAGGCTCATGCGACGCTTGCCGGTCGGGCTGCTCGAACGCCACCCGCTCGAGCTCGGAGCTGTCCGATGACTGAGAGACGACCGAGCGACGACATCTGGGAGAGCGAGGGCGCTTGGGGAAGTCTCCCTCGCTCTCCAGAACCACCGTGTGGTTGCGTCCCAGTGCGGTTCAACCTCGAACGCCACTGCACCGAGAACTGCACCGCCGACTGCACCACGCCAGCAGAGCGCTGCACCGAGAACTGCACCATCGACACGATCCGCCTGGTCGGCCTCCGTGGCGGCTCGGGCACCAGCACCATCGCAGCCGTCTTGGCCATGCACGCCGCCACCATGGTCAACACCGAACTCGTCAGTAGCGACGCTGCGCACATGAGCGCACTCCTCGGGCTCGGCCCGCATACCGGCAGGCCAAGCGAGGTGATGGAAAACCTGGTGCTCACCAACCAGCCGTCGACGAACGGAATGATGGTGATCATCGACGGCGGCACCCTCGACCCGACCCAGGACTCGCCAGGCAGCAAGCCGGGTGAACGCCGTATCGGTGTGCTGCGAGGACCGTGCTACCTCGCTCTCAGGACGCTCATGGCGGCCCCTCACGGGCTCGACGGATTGATCGTGGTGTCGGAGTTCGGGCGGGCGCTCAACGAGCGTGACGTCGCCGATGTGACCGGGCTCGACGTGGTCGCCACGGTCGCGGCCACGCCGACCGTCTCCCGCACGATCGACGCCGGCCTTCTCACTCGCCGCTATCGCAACCTGCCCGACCTTCGTCCGCTCCGACGATGGCTCACCCTCCAGCTCGACCCTTTTCCGGCGCGGCCCGACCCCCGTCGCGCTGCACCAAACCACCCCTCAATGTCTGGCACAGACTTGCCCCTTCCGCCTGGCGGCGAAAGGGGCTGCGTCCGGACAGCGGTTCTGGTGGACCTGGCGAGTTCAAGTGGTGACGGCAACACCTCGAGGTTGAGGGTTGGTCTCCACCGGTCGGAGCGTGAACAGGCAAACTGCCCGCAGTACCCACAACCCTCGACCAGTGGAGACCGAACCCAGCATGCCAGCAGAACCGTTGACCGCGCACGAACGCGAAGAGATCCGCGCTGGAATCGAACGCGGAGAATCCGACTCCGACATCGCCCGGCGCCTCGGCCGACATCGGTCCACGATCGGCCGTGAAGTCGCCCGCAACGGAGGCCGCGACGCCTACACCGCAACCGCCGCCCACACACGTGCCGAAGCCCAGCGGGCACGCCCCAAAACCCCGTTACTGGCCGCTGACCCGGCCCTCGCAGCGCACGTGGAAGCCAGGTTGAAGGCGAAAGACTCGCCGATGACGATCTCGATCGAACTCGCCCGCGGCACCCACGGTGTCACCGCGAACGTGTCCCACGAAACCATCTACCAGGGGATCTACGCGCACGGCACCCGCGGGCTACACGCGGGACTCCACGTAGCGTTGCATCGGCGACGCAGGTGCCGCAAACACCGGGTTTTCGGGCCGAAAACCCCGGCGAAAAGTCCACTCGGCCTGTTCAACCCGATCGGGCTGCGCCCGCCACAAGCCGCGCAACGTAGCGAGCCCGGCCACTTCGAAGGCGACCTGATCTTGGGGTCCTTCAACCGGTCCGCGATCGTGACGTTGTTCGATCGGGCCAGCCGAATGTGTCTGCTCGCTGATCTGCCCGAGGACCACACTGCCCGTTCAGTCCTCGCGGCACTGGTCGAGACGTTCGACCGCAGCGTCTGTCAGCACAAGCTGACGCTCACCTGGGACCGTGGCGTGGAGATGGCCGAGTGGGACCGGCTCGAGTCTCTCATCGGGATCGACGTGTTCTTCGCTGCGCCGCACTCACCGTGGGAACGGCCGACCAATGAGAACGGGAACGGGCTGTTGCGCCGCTACGTCGGCAAGGGCACCGACCTCGGCGTGTACACGCCAGCCGACCTTCGAGCGATCGAGACTCGGCTCAACACCATGCCCCGCCGTACCCTCAAGTGGCACACCGCCCAGGACATCTACACTGGCCGTGTCGCGATGACCGGTTGAACTCGCCCCTGTCAGGTTCCGATCCACGTGATCGGTCGTTCCATCCAGCCTTGGCCGACACAGCTGTCGTCGATCAGCCCGTTCTTGTACAGCACCTTAAACGCATCCTGAAGGTGCTTCCTCCGAGCCTGGCCGAGCATCGAACCATAGAGTTCCTCGAAACAGTCAATGGGACGAAACGGACCCCGCGTTCGTATGGTCGGCGGAAGGTGTTGAGCGAAGTGTGCTCGCGCTCGGTCGGCTAGGACGCCGTCGATCTGGCCAACGTCGGGTTCAGGATCCTCGAGCAGCCGCATGATCCCATTCTCCTGATCACTGCGTACGTTGGCTACAAAGTCCACGCGATCGCAGTGATGTAGCCAATCGACGTACGTCTTGCCGGCCATGTCGGCGAAGTCCCAGTGCGCTCTGCGGTTGGCACTGAAAAGCGTCAGCAGGTACGTGGGCAGATGCTCTGGTCGTCGTCGCACTGGGGCTGACGAGGCAAGTATCGAGGTTTCCTCGCGGAGGCCCTCAGCGAAGGACGTCGCCACTGCCAATGCAGCTGCCGTCGCTTCGCCAGTCTTCCCGCCCGAACTCTCGAATGCGGCGCGCCAGGTCTCAGGACCAAGGGCACTGTCGAGCTGTTTCGCGGATGCTTCGAACCCATAGCTGGTGCCGACACCGAGCGCTCCTTGTCTCGCCACAGTCGAAAGGCTGAAGTGGTAGAGCACATCGATCGGCTGTCGTCTTGATCGTTTCCTCAGTATCCGGACAAGCGTGTCCCTGTTGATCGCTAGGCCGAAGGGGTCGACGAACAATAGGATCGCATGTCCTTCGTAACGATCGAGTAGCCCATCGATCTCGGAATCGAAGTCGCCGGCGATCAGCTGGTCCGCCTCGACGCCTTCGGCAGCAAGCGTGCTGGTGAGCTCGGCACGACACGTCGAGTCCTGCTCGACGAACGCGAGCTTCACGTCTCGGGAGAAAGACTTTGCGCTTTGCGCTTGCGTGGCGAGAAGGAGTGGTGATCCGGGATTTCCGTCGTCATAGCGTCCCTTCCCGGCATAGCCATCTACGAACGCAACCTTGCCGTTGGTGGCGCGCCCCGCCCGGCCTGCGAAGTACTTGGCGTACCTCGCAAGAAGGCCGTGCTTGAGCACGGCCTTCGCGTCTCGACTACCAAAGAACTCGGAGTTCGCTGACATCGGATGGAGCTACACAGCGACCACGATGGCGGGACGATCATCCCAGGTCCGCCCATCGAGGTCTCGTCCGCCTGCCTTCGGCGTTCGTCCACCCCATTGCTTGAAGAAGTAGTCGACTCCGGAGTCGATGCACTGGTCCCGTAGTTCTCGGGCCCATGCCACGTCCATTGGTCGTGCGCCGGGCCCTGATTCTCCGCCAGCGATGACCCAGTCGATATCGGCGAGGTCGATCGATCCCAGCGGGCCGAGCAGTGGCTCCGCCGACACGAAACGTACCGCCGCAGGCACTTGACGGAGGTGATCAAGTCGGAATAGGTAGCCGCTAGATTCCACGCTGACTCCCATCCAAATGTTCGGAGGCCAGCGCAGGGATGGGGCGAGATCTCGAAGACGCTGCGAACGTTTGGTCAGGATCTGGTAGGTGTGTTGAGGCGTATCGCTCATGACGTCGAAGACCTGCTCGATGAACTCGACCGGGACGTTGGGATGGAACAAGTCGCTCATGGAGTTGACGAACACGAGCCGCGGTTGGCGCCAGCGGTAGGGGATCTGAAGGGTGTCGGGATGAAGTGTGAGTGCAAATCCCGGACCGCTCGTTCTGGGGTCTCCGTCGTTCTGGTACTTCTCGGTACCCATGGACTTCAAGCGCTTCGCAAGCGTGAGCGCGTAGCAGTTGTCGCACCCTGGAGAGGTTCGATCGCAGCCCGTGGTGGGGTTCCACGTGGACTCGGTCCATTCGATAGAGGACTTGTCGGCCATCGCAACTCCTGACGCGTCGAACATTTGTTCGCTTGAAGTCTAGCCCGGATGGGGCCAGGTCCTGGGATGCTCTTCGCCACGGGTTCGTCCTTGCGGCACGTCGCGTTCCACCTCATCGAAACGCCTTCCTATGTCGAAGCCGATGGTCGGCTGGGATGGGAACGGCAGTGTGCTCAACATCGGGAGGCTTGGTCCGGGGGCGAGGGAGTACTACGTCGGTGAGGTCGCGACGTCGGCGGAGGACTACTACACGGGTCGGGGTGAGGCGAAGGGCCGGTGGGCCGGTTCGCTGCGCGAAACGCTCGGCCTCGATGGCGAGGTTGATCCGGAGCATTTCCGGGCTGTGTTGCTCGGCCAGCATCCGCACACCGGTGAGAGCCTGGTCTCGGCGCAGGGTTCGGCCGGGCGGGCGGGCCGGCAACGGAACACCGCCAGCACGTCGCTCGATGGCAGCGACGCACCGGTGGATACAGCACGAGCTGCCGCCGCGCTCGGCGTATCCACTCGCTACGTTCGCATGTTGCTCGACGCAGGCGACCGCTACCAGCACGCCCTCGAGACGGCAGGCCCGAATGAGAAGGTCGAGGAGCCTCGGAGCTACCTAATCGGTCAGCGTTCGGACAACCCGACGCCTGGCGGACCGAAGTGGCAAATCCCACAAGCGGAGATCGACAGGTTCAACGGCACCCACACGGCGCAGAAGCCCCGACCGGGCTACGACGTCACGCTGCGGCCACCGAAGAGCGTGAGCGTCGTTTGGGCGCTCGCCGACCCGGCCACTCGCAGTGCCATTCGCCAGGCCCACACCGAGGCGGTCGACGAGGTAGTCCGCTACATCGAGTCGCGGGCCATTCGGGCCAGGGACACTGTCGATGGCCGACGGTACGAGGTCGAGACCGACGGCCTGATCGCCGCCGCGTTCGATCATCGGACCAGCCGTGCTGGTGATCCGCTGCTCCACACCCATGTCGTGGTGGCGAACATGACGTTGATCGACACCAAGAACGGCCCCACGTGGCGGGCGATCGCTGCACGCGGCCTGTTCGAGCACGCGAAGT
The DNA here is from genome assembly GCA_037045265.1 of Microthrixaceae bacterium. GTDB lineage: Bacteria > Actinomycetota > Acidimicrobiia > Acidimicrobiales > Microtrichaceae > JBAOHV01. The sequence goes on from JBAOHV010000006.1 coordinate 7,876, forward strand.
CGGCGGGGCACATCTATCAAGCCCATCTCCGGCACCTGATGTCGCAACGACTGGGCATCGAGTGGGGCGAGGTCACCAACGGGTACGCCGACATCGACGGCGTACCTGAGCGGGTGATCGAGGCGTTCTCGAAACGGCGCACCGAGATCGAGGAAGTGATGTCCGAGTCGGGCAACACCTCGGCGCGGGCGGCGCAGATCGCCACGCTGGAGACCCGAAAGCCCAAGGACTATCTGGTCGATCCCGACACCCTGTTCGACCAGTGGCGCACTGAAGCCGCCGCCCTCGGCTTCGGTGCCGAGCAGGTCGCCGCGTGCATCGGCAAGAGACGGACAGCGGCGTTGACACAGGCTGAGCTGCAGGCAGCGTTCGACAATCTCGCCGGGCCGACAGGGCTGACCGAACGGGCGTCGACGTTTCGTCGCAGCGATGTGGTCGAGGCGTTGGCGTCACGCTTTGGGGCGAGCTGCGCCGCCATCGAGATCGAAGCTCACGCCGACACGTTCCTCTCCAGCACCGCAGTCACGGTCGTCGACCGTGGGCGACGCGCTGCACCAGCCGCCGATTCCGCTGCACCGGGGACTGCACCATCGCGCCCGACACCCCCGAACTCGATGCAGACGATCTACAGCACGGTCGAGCTGGCCTCGCTGGAAGAAGAGCTCCTCACCTGGGCCGACACCGACACACGACAGACCAGACCGCTCGACGGTGCAGTAGTTGGTGCAGCGCTCGACGGCCGACCGCAGTTGTCGGCCGAGCAGGTTGTCATGGTCCAAGCGCTCTGTGAGCGCTCCGGCGCAATCCTGCCGATCGCGGGGCGGCCGGGAGCGGGAAAGACCTACGCCACCGAGGCCGTCGTCGCCGCCCACCTCGGAGCTGAGGTCACGATCATCGGGGTCGCGGTGTCGGCTGCTGCTGCGTCGGAGTTGGAGTCGGCTGCCGGGTTCGGCCGTTCGGCGATGCCTGCGACGACGGTGGCCAAGTTGCTACGAGATCTCGACCAGTGGGGCGGACTCGCACCTGACAGTACGGTGATCGTCGACGAGGCGTCGATGCTCTCCACACGAGACCTGCATCGTCTCGCCACCCACGCCCGCAACGCAGACGCGACCATCGTGTTGATCGGTGACCCTGACCAGCACGGCCCGGTCGATGTCGGCGGGGTGTTCCAACGTCTGTGTCGTGATCGAGGCGAGGATCTGATCCGGTTGGTCGAGAACAACCGTCAGGCCGATCAGGTCGAGCGGCTCGCCATCGGCGAATACCGAGACGGCCATATCTCCGACGCTCTTGCGCGCATGGATGTCGCCGGTCGAATCGTGCGTTCGGCGACGGCGGGGGAGTCGTTCGATGCGATGGTGGCCGACTGGTACGCGGATCATCTCGACGGACGGGCCGACCCGATGATCGCCGGCCCGAACTCCACCAGACGCGCCCTCAACGACCGGGCACGAGTCCTGCTCAAAGCCAACGGCGAACTCACCGGCAAGCCCCTCGTCGTCGCTGGCCGCGAGTATCTGGTCGGCGACCAGGTCGTCGCTCGTCGCAACGACCGCCGGCTCGCGCAACGAGGCCAGCGGCGAGTTCGTCAAGAACGGCTCCGCCGGGACCATCACCGAGCTGCACCCCAAGTCGGGGGAGGTCACGGTGGCGTTCGAGCGGGAAGGAACCATCCGGGTTCCACGCACCTACTTGGCTGCCGGACGTTTGGAGCACGGCTACGCACGCACGAGCTACGGGGTGCAGGGTGCCACTCACGGCACTGCCCGCTACCACCCGACCGACCATTCGAGTTTCGAGGAGGGCTACGTCGCCATCACCAGAGGCCGCGACCAGAGCCGGCTGTACATCGTGGACGGCACCATCACCCATCACGACGACGAAACCCACCAACGCGCCGATCCGCAACGCTTCGACCTCGGCGACATTGCCGACGCACTCACCCGCCGCCGTACCGGCACCATGGCCGCCGACACAGCCGACCGGCTCACCACCGTGCACCGCCTCGCCGAAACCATGACCCTCCGTGCCCTCACCGACGAGCGCAGCAGGTTGGGGCAGGTTCTCGCCAACGCCCCACGCTCAGCGGCCGAAGCCATCGACAGGGCGACGGCCGAGCTCGAGACGCTGCGCGCTCGGCGGAGCGTTTGGGCGTTGAGTCCGAACAATAGCCTCAAGGTCGCAGCGGTCAATCGAGCGATTCGCCAGACCACCGACTTGCTCACCGAATCCCAAGATCATCAGCAGCGCAGGGAGCAGTGGTTCGACGAACACGCAGACATCGTCGACCGCTACGACATCGTCCGCCGGGCCGAGACCCACCGGCGGACCAAGATCGCTGCCAACCCTCAACACTTCCTCACCGGTACCGATCGAGGTCCAGCGCCGTTGCTGCAACGAGATCGACGAACCCAACATGATCGGCTCGTTGCCGAGGCCGTCGCCCGCGACATGGCTGCACCCGAACTGCCGTCCGCCAACGCGGAGTCCGCCGTCGAACTCGGATAGTGCTTGCGAGCGGCGCAGTCGCAACGGTTGTCCTGGCCGCTCGCTACTTGCGTGCGAAACGGTGATGGGCTGATTGGGTGCTGATCCCGAACACCTCGCCGACCTGCTCCCACGTCGAGCCCTCCAGCTCCCGTGCCGCAGCCACCTCTTGGGCAGCGAGGACCTCCAACGCTTCCTGGGCCTCGATCGCAAGTTTCGCCAATGCCAAAGGCCTCACTCGTCGGCGCGGTCGGCCGGTAGTCGGGTCCGGGTAGCGGTCGACAGGAAGGTGGAGATCCTTGGCAATCGCCAGGAGCGCTTCGTGGGCGGCGGCGAGCAGGTTGGGATCAATGGTGGTGGGTCGGGCCGGTCGCCCTACAGGTCGAGCCATCCGGACAGGCTATGTCAGATTCAACCTGAACCGATGTCGACATCGACGGAGACCTCCACCGGCGGCGACCAGCTGCCTTCGACGGGACGATCCGCTGGGACGCGCGGCCTGGCCATTCCCGCCTGGAGACCGGAGCGGATCGTGGAGGTGGCCTCCCTGGCGCCGAGCCCGGCTCCGAGCGCAGCGTGGTGGAGTTCGTTCGTGACGGTGTCGGCTCGAGGAGGCCCGCACCGACGATCTGACCAAGGCTGAATGCCGCCCGATTCAGTCGGTGGTTCCGGCCGCCCGATGGGGCGGTGCGGACTTGGCTCCCTTCGTCGTCCAACGCCTTGGCCGCCCATGCTGACAAGGCACGGTCGATCCGAACCGGTTCACTCCATCTCGGGTTCGACCGACCTTCGCCCGGAACAGGATCGTGCCGACGCGCAGGCGGCCGTATCCGTTGGAGAAGGTCGTCGGGCAGATCGAGTAGTGCCCCGTCGCCGTTCCATTGGTATGTGCCACCAGAGACGTGTCTGCTGGGTGGTGCGATCACGTACCCGCCGTCACCCCGCACATCGAACCCCGGTCCGAGCGCGGTCCCCGCAGAGTTGCGGATCTGACCGCCGGGGTGAGCGAAGTAGAGATGCCAGCCACCGGACCCGGTACGCACCCGCAGTCCTTTCAGGATGCGTGTTCTGCGGCGAGGGACCGCATCGTGTCGAGCCCGCCATGTTCCGGGTCGATATCGATCACCACGAGTCCCGAGACGGCGCCGGTGCGGACGCCGACGTTGGCGGTCGGCCACTGTCGCCACCACTGACCGATCTCCGCTGGGTCGGTCGTGGCGTCGTGAAGTCCCCGGCGGGTACGGGGGTGTTTGCCTGGTGAACCGCAATCGGGTTGGCGACACGAGCATCCGCCGACCCCCGTTGCGTGGCAGGGCAGGACCTCGAACCCTCGGCGAGCGAGTCGAAGCGCAGCGTCGAGCGGGCCGGTCATGGCAGCCCGATCTCGATCACGTCGGCCAGCGACTCGGGGCTGTGGCGGTTCGCCGGTCGGCGCAGGCGAACTGTGTGGTCGGTCGGCCAGGTCGTGGGGGAGGGCGTAGCCGTAGGAGAGGTGTCGCCCGGCCTCGGCTGCGGTCAGGTGATACTCGCCGGCGATGGGGAAGTCGACCACGAGGGATTGTCGTGCCGGATCGCAGGTGACGACCTGGCCCAGAACTCCGACATCGGGCACCACATCACGAGCACCAGCGCCGGCGCTCACCACGACCAGGTCGCCAGCGGCCAACACCATCGGTCCAACGTCCAGATCGGGCCCGATGACCAGTCCCTGGCCCCTGCGTACCGCACGGGCTAGCTCGTTCAGCTCACCCGGATCTTCGCCATCAAGTTCGAGGCCGGACGCACTCGACCGGCCGGCCCAGGCCATCACCCTTGCGGCAGTGGCAAGTCGTTCAGGTGTGTCGATCCAATTCCCGAGCACCGCGAACGCTTCGGCCTGATCCGAGATCGAACCCGTCGGAGGATCGACCGCGACCGGCCGGAGATGGACCACATCGGAGGGTGACGCCGCAGACCGGGCCGACTCGCCGGAGCTGAACTCGACCCCGCACAGCCCACAGGTCACCGGGCCTTGTGCCGCCACCGATGTCGCCATACGAATGCGTCGCCCGCACCCACAGGCCATGGCCGACGACTTGGCTTGGCCCGCCTCGCCCGTGCCGGCTTCGTCCTGTCCCGCGCCGGTGACGAAAGTTCGGGCGGGGTCGAGGCGCCGGGCGATTCGGACGGCGTCGCGCAGCTCGTCGATCTCGGTGGCGTACCGGTCGATCGCAGCAGGGGTGAGCGTGGTCTTGGCCCAGCCGTAGGGCGGCATCATGTCGACGTCGAGACCGACCTCGACGGCCGTTGTCTTGAATCGGGCGTTGTGGTAGCGCCCACCCCGGGACGTGTCCTTGATGCCTCGGGCGGCGTTCAGACCGTGCGCCGCCTCGTGCAGCAGCACCTCGAACACGTCCTCGACCGGTAGGTGCAGCGCCTCGCCGGCCAACAGCACCTCACCTCGAAGTTCGTTGCCCGCCTCCCAGCGGCCGCCCCACCAGTGCCCGAGCTTGACCAGCCGGCCCCGATCGACGCCCGATCCGAGGACGATCACCGCATCAGGTAGGTCCGGGTGCTGGACCTGGAACGCCCGCCACGCAGCCTCACAAGCAGCGACAACGTCGCTCGCCATCCCACCGGTCGCTCGCTCCGTCGAAGGGTCCACGCCAGGGAAGGCGTTCGATCAGGGCGAAACGCTGACACGTTTTGCACCGGAGAACGACACGCTTCGTGGACAGTCGCCCGTTGCGTCTGCCTCGTGTGAGAGATCGCACAGCTTCCCGGACGTTGTCTGTCGACGCGGATAGACTCGACATCATGGGCCGACTGGTGGATCTTGACGATCTGATCGACGTTGGGGAAGTCGCTGCGCTACTGGGGCTCGCCCACAAGAACAGCGTCACCACGTAAATGCGCCGCTACGACGACTTCCCCGTTCCGGCGATCGAGTTTGCCGAGAGCAAGTGCCGTGCCTGGGTACGAGAAGACATTGAGCGCTGGCACGAGCGCCGGGAGGACCACGCTTAGATGGCAACCGACCTCACCCAAGTCCAGAAGAAGCTCTGGGGCGCGGCCGACGAGTTGCGGGCGAACTCGGGCTTGCAGGCGTCGGAGTACTCCGGACCTGTGCTCGGGCTCATCTTCCTGCGCTTCGCCGAGGAACGCTTCGCTGCGGCCCGGGCTGAGCTCGGCATCGGGAGCGCCCGCAACCCGGTCGGGCCAGACGACTTCAAGGCCCGAGGGGTTCTCTATCTTCCAGACGAAGCCAGATACGACCATCTGCTGAGACAGCCCGAATCGGCGGACTTGGGTCGAGTCCTCAACAACGCCATGTTGGCAATCGAAGACCACAACCCTGACCTCAAGGGCGTGCTGCCCAAGGTGTACGGCACTCTCCCTAGCAACGTTCTCGTCGAGCTCCTGCGGACGCTAAATTCGCTGGCCGACCACATCGAAGGCGACGGCTTCGGCCTCGTCTACGAGTACTTCCTCGGCCAATTCGCCATGGCTGAAGGTCAGGGCGGCGGCGAGTTCTTCACCCCAACCTCGATCGTCAAGCTCATCGTCGAGATCCTCGAACCGTTCCACGGCAAGATCTATGACCCCGCGTGCGGGTCGGGCGGCATGTTCGTTCAGTCGGCCGACTTCGTCGCTCGCCACAAGCGCAACCCAGGCAGCGAGCTCTCGATATACGGGCAGGAAGCTTCACGTCGCACGGTCCCGCTGGCCAAAATGAACCTCGCCGTCCATGGTCTCGGCGGCGACATTCTCGAAGGAAACACCTACTACGAGGATCGCCACAATAGCGTCGGCAATTTCGACTTCGTCATGGCCAACCCGCCTTTCAATGTGAACAAGGTCGACAAGACCAAACTCGCCGATGACCCCCGTTTCCGCCTCGGCTTACCCAGCACCGACAACGCCAACTACCTTTGGATCCAGACCTTTTACTCGGCGCTCAACGACCACGGCCGCGCTGGCTTCGTCATGGCCAACTCGGCCTCCGACGCCCGTGGCTCTGAGATGGAAATCCGACGCAAGCTCGTCGAGGACCGAGTCGTCGACGTGATCGTCGCGGTCGGCACCAACATGTTCTTCACGGTCACGCTGCCGGTGACCCTGTGGTTCTTGGATCGCGGCAAGCGCACCGGCCCACGCTCCGGCGAAGTGCTGTTCGTCGACGCTCGTCAGATCTACAACACGATTGACCGTGCCCATCGCGACTGGACCCCGCAACAGATCGAGTTCATCGCCAACATTGTCCGGCTCTGGCGAGGCGAGGAAGCAGAGTTCGAAGCGGGGAGCCGCGAATTGGTGGAAGATCGCTTTCGTGATGGTCTGTATGCCGATGTCCCTGGGCTGTGTGGGGTGGCGACCGTCGAGGAGATCCGCGCCCATTCCTGGAGCCTGAACCCTGGACGATACGTGGACCACATCGCCGACCACGAGCATCATGGAGAGTTCGCGGATCGATTCGAGTCACTAGCTGAGGAGTTCACAGTTCTGTCGGCTGACGCTGATGGGCTCACTGCGAAGGTTCGACGGATCGCCGCCGAGGTGCTCGGTTGAGTCGGATGACCGGGTGGTCCGGGCCACTGGGGGAGGCGTTAGCCGCCCTGATTGATCATCGTGGCAAGACCCCGAAGAAGTTGGGAACTGACTGGGTGGACGATGGGGTCCGCGTGCTGTCCGCTGCTCCACGTGAAGGGCGGGCGTCTTCAAGCTGAGCCTCAGAGGTTCGTCCCGCGAGATGTCTACGACCGCTGGATGCCTGAGAAGTTGCAGGCAGGCGACGTGCTACTCACTTCGGAGGCGCCGCTCGGGGAGGTCGCATACCTTTCAGAAAGTGTCGAAGCCTGTCTTGGCCAGCGGCTGTTTGGACTACGCCCAAAGCCCGAGGTTCTCGACTCGCGGTATCTCTTCTACCTCCTGCAGCACAGCTCGCTCCGTAGCCAACTCCTCCAGCGATCCTCGGGCACGACCGTCGCGGGCATTCGCCAGGCCGAGCTGGTCCGAGTGGCGTTGGAGCTTCCGCCTCTGGATCACCAGCAGCGGGTCGCCGACGCTCTGGGATCGTTCGACGATCTCCTTGAGAACAACCGGCGACGGATTGAGATCTTGGAGGAGATGGCTCGGTTGTTGTATCGGGAGTGGTTCGTGCACTTCAGGTTCCCCGGGCACGAGGACGTCGAGGTGGTCGACTCCGAACTCGGCCCCATCCCCGAGGGGTGGGAGATGGCTCGAGTGGAAGAGATCCAAGCGGACATTCGGAACGCAACTGCAGCCGGGCCGTTCGGCTCGAAGCTTGGCCGCAAGGACTACGTGGATCAAGGTGTTCCAGTCATTCGCGGCACGAACCTGGCTGTCGGTGGTGGATTCCTAGACAGCGGCTTTGTCTACGTGTCAGAACAGAAGGCAGCAACTCTCAGCTCTTCGATGGCAAGACCGGGAGACATTCTCGTGACTCAACGAGGAACGCTTGGACAATGTGGACTAATCCCGGACACAGCGAATCACAGTGAGTACGTCATCTCTCAGAGTCAGATGAAGCTGACCTGCGATGCAGACAAGATCCACCCAGTGATCGTTCATATGCAGTTGGCGCTTCCGGAAGGAGTGCAGCAGGTCTTGAGCATGGCGACGGGGTCAGGTGTTCCACACATCAATCTAGGCATGTTCCGCGAGATGAAGATGCTGGTTCCATCGCGGCACGTGCAGGATCCGTTCGTTGAAGCCACCGAGCCGATGTTCAGGTTGGAGCGGAACTTGCGGGCGCAGAACCGGGTCCTCAGCGAGGTGCGCGATCTCCTGCTGCCCCGCCTGGTGTCGGGGGATCTGGATGTGTCGGAGCTTGATCTGGATGGTGTGTTGGCGTGACTGCGGGCCCGGGGTCGGAGGATGCGGCGGTGGAGCGGCCGGCTCTGGAACTCCTCGCGTCGCTGGGCTGGGAGGTCCTTTCCGGGTTCGATGAGCCGGCGGAGCTGGGGCGGTCGAGCAAGGTCGACGTCGTCCTTGAGGAACGGTTGCGTGATGCGGTCCAGCGACTGAACCTCGGGCTCGACCCTGGAGCGGTGGACGCAGCCGTGGCGGCGTTCGTGCAGGATCGGTCGTCGCTCGATCCGGTTCGGGCGAACAAGGCGGTGTGGGAGCTGCTGCGCGACGGCGTTGTCGTGCAGGCCGAGAACGACCAGGGCAACAAAGAGCCACGCCGGGTCCGGTTCTTGGCATGGAACGTGGCCGATCAGAACGAGTTCCTGGCGGTCTCGCAGCTGTGGGTCACAGGCGAGCTACACACCCGGCGGACGGACATTGTGTTGTTCGTCAACGGCATCCCGCTCGGTTTCATCGAGTTGAAGGCGCCAGAACGATCGGTTCACGAGGCGTACCAGGGGAACCTGCGGGCGTATCGGTCGGAGATTCCGCAGCTGTTCTGGTTCAATGCGTTCGTGATCCTGTCGAACGGGTCCGAGAGCCGGATGGGCTCGACGTATGCGCCGTGGGAGTTCTTCGCCGAGTGGAAGAAGATTGATGACGAGGCCGAGGCTGGCGCGGTGTCGTTGGAGACGATGCTTCGTGCGACATGTGAGCTGCACCGGATGCTCGACATAGTCGAGAACTTCGTCGCTTACACCGAGACCGGAGGCTCGATCGATGCCGAGGGTAAGCACACCGGCAGCCTTGTCAAAAAGGTCGCGAAGAACCACCAGTACCTCGGCGTGAACAACGCCCTCGAAGCTACCTACCAGGTGAAGGAGCGCGAAGGCCGACTCGGGGTGTTCTGGCACACCCAGGGATCGGGCAAGTCGCTGTCGATGCTGTGGTTCACCCAGAAGGTGCTGCGCAAGCGACCGGGCAACTGGACCTTCGTGTTCGTGACCGACCGCAAAGAGCTCGACGAGCAGCTGTACGAGGAGTTCGCCGACTCGGGAGTGAGTCACCTCTGGCGTCGAGGTCCACGCCGAGACGTCGGCGCACCTGCGTGAGCTGCTGGGTCAGGACCATCGCTACGTCTTCACCCTCATTCACAAGTTCATCCCACCCGAGAAGGGCGCAGACATGCCGGTGCTGTCGGATCGGGACGACATCATCGTCATCACAGACGAAGCTCACCGGTCGCAGTACGACACGCTCGCCGCCAACATGCGGGCGGCGCTGCCGAACGCCTCGTTCCTCGGCTTCACCGGAACTCCGCTGATCGAGGGCGAGGAGCAAGAAACCAAGCGGGTGTTCGGCGACTATGTGTCGACCTACAACTTCGCCGACTCGATCCGTGACGGCGCCACCGTCCCGCTGTACTACGAGAACCGCATCCCCGAGCTCCAGCTCACGAACGAGACCTTCGACACCGAACTCGAAGACCTGCTCGACCAAGCCGCGCTCGACGAAAACCAAGAGAAGGCGGTCGCCCGCAAGTTCTCCCAGCAGTACCAGCTGATCACCCGACCCAAGCGGCTCGAAGAGATCGCCGTCGACCTGGTCGAGCACTTCGCCAACCGGGGGTTCCTCGGCAAAGGCATGTATGTGGCCATCGACAAGGCCACCGCCGTGCGCATGTACGACCTGGTGTCGGCCGAGTGGGCTCGTACCATTGCCCGGCTCGAAGCTGAGATCGAGACGCTGCCACTTCTGGAGCGCGCACCGAAGGATTGCCAGCTGCGGTGGATGCGCGAGACCGACATGGCGGTCGTGGTGTCGCAGGCCCAGAACGAAGTCGCCGACATGGCCGAACTCGGCCTCGACATCACACCGCACCGGCGGAAGATGAACGACGAGGACCTCGACACCCGGTTCAGGGACTCCGACGATCCGTTCCGCCTCGTGTTCGTGTGCGCGATGTGGCTCACCGGGTTCGACGCCCCGTCGACGTCGACGATCTATCTCGACAAGCCCATGCGCGGCCACACGCTGATGCAGACGATCGCCCGCGCCAACCGTGTGTTCCCCGACAAGGACAACGGCCTGATCGTCGACTACATCGGCGTGTTCCGGAACCTCGAGAAGGCCCTCGCGATCTACGGCGTCGACCGGAGCGGCGAGATCGGCACCCCGATCCGACCAACCGACGACCTCCGCGCGGCGCTGGATGCTGCGCTGGCCGAGGCCGAGGACTACCTGGCAGGCGAACGACATCGAGCTGGCCGACCTGGAAGCGGCGACCGGGTTCGAGTTCGTCAACCTGCTCGACTCCACCGTCGAGGCGCTGCTGATCGACGAAGCCGACCCGAAAGGGCTGGGTGCAGCTCGCCAACCGGGTCCGCAAGGCGTACAAGTCGCTGATGCCCGACCCCAGCAGCCGATCCGGGCAACCAAGCGAGTGTCGATCATCCGCAACGTCGCCAACAAGATGGCGTCGCTGGGGGAGCAGGCCGACATCTCCGACGTCATGGACGGGGTTTCCGAGCTGCTCGACCGATCGGTCGGCACCCGCGAGTACATCATCCGAGCGGCGGGCGAGGAGCAAGCGCTCCTCGACCTGAACCAGATCGACTGGGAACAGCTCGCCATCACCTTCGCCGCCAACAAGCGCACCGCCGCCAAGGCCGTCGAGCGAGAGCTCGAGAAGCAGATCGACGACGCGGTCCGAAAGAACCCGACAGTCGTCCACCTGGCCGAGCGACTGCGGCAGCTGATCGCCGACTACAACGCCGGCACCCTCAACGCCGAGGAATACCTGCGGCGCCTAGCGCAACTGCATGGCTCGCTCGCCGAGCACCAGCGCCGGGTGGTCGAGGAAGAGCTGACCGAAGCCGAGCTAGCCATCTTCGACCTGCTGACCAAACCGGCACCGGAGTTGACCGACGGTGAGTTGCGGAAGGTCCGGGAAGCGGCTCAGCGGCTGTTGGTCCACATCGAAGAGACGCTCGTCCTCGACTGGAAGAAGAAGGAAGAGAGCAAGGCGACGCTGCGGGTGACGATCCGCCGGGTGCTCGATGACGAATTGCCCGAGGCGTACGGGCGAGAGATCTTCGACGTGAAGCGCCAGGCGATCTACGAACACATCTACGCCAGCTTCGGTAACGACGGGGAGAGCGTCTACGACGGCGCGGTCGTAGTTGCGCCAGCGCCGGTCGTAGCTCTGCCCACGACCGAGGAGGACGTCACCGACGCCGACGTCGACCAGGCCGACGCCGAGCGGTTCGCCCGGATGATTGAGGAGCTCTACGGCGACTCGCGAGACCTGGGCGCTGCCGCTCGAACGGCTGATGGCCGGCGAGGAGAGCGAAGTCGTCGAGTTCAAGACCAGCGCACGCTGGGACACCGATGGCCAGGTCACGAAGAAGGCACCCGCGGTGATCACCAAGACCATCGCCGGATTCGCCAACGCGAAGGGTGGCACGCTGCTGATTGGGGTGAACGACAAGGGTGGGGCTGTCGGGCTGAAGCCCGACTACGAGACGTTCACCCATCGCCAGGACATCGACAAGTGGCTCAACTGGCTGACCGACATCATCATCAACCACCTAGGCCGAGGCATCCTCCGCCGCCTGCGTGTGCGTATCCACCTCATCGAGGACAAAGAGATCTGTCGCATCGACATTCCGGCCCTTTCCTCACCGACATGGTCGGCGTCGGGCAAGGGCGACCCGGTCCTTTACGAGCGTCTCCCGAACTCGACCCGCGCAGTGCCAGTAGACGAGATCGAGTCCTTCCTCGGAGAGCGATTCGGCGGCGACCATGATTAATCTGAATGACTCCTTCGGAGACGACGCTGACGAGACCACGTACGCCCAAGGGCGGATGGCGGACCGCACGTACGCTTCCACATCATTCCCGCTCAAGCGGCCAATGAGCGAGGACGACGGGAGCCCAGCAAGATTCGTGTGCAAGGTGTTCGATCCCGAGACTGAGACGATCGTCGAGCGTGACGGCGAAGAGTGGCTCGTCAGTTCCACGCCTCAGGGGCGCTACCAGTTCAAGCTGCTGGTTGCAAGGGAGGCAGGCAACGTCAAGGAGATATGGATCCAACGCGTGCCTGCACCACGCACCAACGGAGCAGTGAAGCATCTGCTCAATCTTCGGCAACCTGAGGTCGGGAAGCTGATCGAATTCCTCAAGGCGCTCGACAATATTCCCGTCGAGGGCGAGACAGCAGTACGCGTGGACGACAGCCTCGTTCGCGATCTGTTCGCGGATCCAGCGGCAATGGAATCCCTCTATCGGCGAGATTCACGCCGCTTTCGTCAACTGATCACGGATGACAAGGCCGCAGGGACGTTGTGGCTGTCGCATCGAGAACGCGAAGCCGTTGCGAAGTTCAAACGCATGATTGAGGACGACGCGTACTTCGACTCGCTGGTCGTCCGTGAGGGGAAGGGTTCTGCTGAACGGGTCTGGCAGCTGCTCTTCGAAGCGAATCCGTGGATGCTCGGCGCGACCCTTTCATCACAGCTACTGACGTCTTGGTCGGACGAGAAGCTTGAACAAGTCGTGGACGGCTTTGACGTGACCGGGCCGGGCAAGCGAGCCGATGCGCTGATGCGAACCGCTGGTCGGGTGCGATCAATGATGTTCGTTGAGATCAAGACACACCGAACGGAACTGCTAGGCCCGGAGTACCGCTCCGGCTGCTGGCCGCCGTCGGCGGAACTCGCAGGTGGGGTCGCCCAGGTTCAAGGGACCGTGCACAGGGCCGTCGAGGAGATTGGCTTGCGACTGGCCAGTCGCGATGGTGATGGAGCTGAGATACCAGGTGACGTGA
>JBAOHV010000007.1:0-63409 GCA_037045265.1 Microthrixaceae bacterium
CGCTCCGCCCACCCGCCCGGTGGTCACCTGTGCCACCTGGTTCGAGAACGGCAGCCAGTCGATCTCGATCGGCACCCTGGTCGACGGCCAGTCGGTGCTCATGCTCGTGGTCGTCACGCTGATCTCGCTGCTCGTGCACGTCTTCTCGACCGACTACGTGCACGGCGACCGCCGCTACACGCACTACTTCGCCTTCCTGTCGCTGTTCACCGCCTCGATGCTCTTCTTCGTGCTCTCCGAGAACACGTTGCAGATGATCGTCGGCTGGGAGCTCGTCGGCGTCTGCTCCTTCGCGCTGATCGGGCACTGGTGGGAGGAGAAACCCAACTCGGACGCCGCGCTCAAGGCGTTCCTCACCAACCGCGTCGGCGACGTCGGCCTGCTCGTCGGCGTCATCACCTTGTACTTCGCCGGCCAACAAGTCGTTCTCGATCCTCGACATCAACATCCTCGCCAACGAGGGCGGCATCTCGCACTCGTTGTTGTTGATCTCCTCGTTGTGCCTGATCGCCGCGGTCATGTCCAAGTCGGGGCAGTTCATCCTGCACACCTGGCTGCCCGACGCCATGGCCGGCCCGACACCCGTCTCGGCGCTCATCCACGCCGCCACCATGGTCGTCGCCGGCATCTACATGGTCGCCCGTCTCTACCCCGTCTTCTTCGAAGGCCTGTCGATCTCCGGTTCGTCGGTGAACGCACTGGCCATGGTCGGCGCGATCACGGCGCTGTTCGGCGCACTGCTCGCCTTCGTCCAGAAGGACATCAAGAAGGTGCTCGCCTACTCGACGGTGTCGCAGCTGGGCTTCATGGTCACGTCGCTCGGCATGGGCGCGTGGACCGCGGCGATGTTCCACCTGTTCACCCACGCGTTCTTCAAGGCCTGCCTGTTCCTCGGCGCCGGTTCGCTCAGCCACGCCTGTCACCACAGCTTCAACATGGTCGACGACATGGGCGGGCTGCGGAAGATCATGCCGAGGACCTTCTGGACCTACATGATCGGCACCGCCGCGCTGGCCGGGTTCTTCCCGCTGTCGGGCTTCTGGTCCAAGGACGAGATCCTCGCCGGCACCGGTTCGTTCCCCGGCACCGAAGGCGCCAACGGCACCTACCACCTGATGCTCGCCATGTTGCTGCTCGGCGCGTTCTGCACCGCCGCCTACATGACCCGCACCGTCTGGTACGCGTTCTTCGGCGAGTACCGCGGCCACGGACACCCCCACGAGTCGGGCCCGCGCATCACCGTGCCGCTGATCATCCTCGCCACGCTCGGCGCGATCGCCGGTCTGGCGAACCTGCCGTGGGCGATCGGGCCGATCCCGGCGCACATGTTCCAGACCTACGTCGAGCCGATCGGGGCGTACTTCCCGGCGCAGCTCACCCACGCCGAGTTCCACCCGGTCCTGGCAGTCACCTCGGTCCTGGTCGCAGGAGCCGGTGCCGGCATCGCCTACCTGTTCTTCTGGAAGGGCGCCTTCGCCGGGCTGCACGGCCTGGCCGAACGCAACCGCACCGCCGCGTTCTTCAAGAACATCCTGGTCAACAAGTACTACTTCGATTGGCTCTACACCGACGTGATCGTCCGGTGGGTCAAGCTGCCCCTCGCCGCTGCGGCCAACTGGTTCAACCAGAACGTGATCGACGGCGCAGTCAACGCCGTCGGCAAGGGTGCCGCCGGCACCGGCAAGTGGGTCTACAAGAACGTCGACCAGGCCGTGGTCGACGGCGCGGTCAACACCACCGGTGGAGGGGCCTCGGCCCTCGGTGGTGCGCTGCGCCTCATGCAGTCAGGCCGGATCCAGCAGTACGCCGCGATCTTCTTCGTGGGTGTAGCGGTGCTGACCGGCGTGTTCGTGGTGTTGATCGGCTGATGACGAGTAGGGAGAGCCGAAACCGATGACTGAATTCCTGAACGACTGGGGTCTGATCCTCGCCATCTTCCTGCCTCTGGCAGGAGCGTTGGTGACGATGGCCGTCCCCAAGGAGTCGGAGGGGACGATCAAGGCCGTTGCCCTCGGCACGTCGCTGCTCGCGGCGCTCGTGGGCGTGCTGTTGCTGGTCGACTTCGACTACGGCGACGCGGGCAGGCTCCAGTACCTGGTCGACACCAAGTGGATCGAGCTGATCAACGCCCGGTTCATCCTGGGTCTCGACGGGCTGTCGCTGCCGCTGATCGCGCTGACGCTCGGCATCGTGCCGCTCGTCATCGTCTACAGCTGGGACCACATCCCCTCGCCCGGCAACCCCAAGGCCTTCCTGGCGCTGATCCTGATCCTCGAGACCGGCATGGTCGGGTCGTTCCTGGCCCAGGACCTGATCCTGTTCTTCGTGTTCTTCGAAGTCGTTCTCCTGCCGATGTACTTCATGATCGGTGTCTGGGGCGGCGAGCAGCGCCAGTACGCGTCGATCAAGTTCTTCTTGTACACGCTGTTCGGTTCGGCACTCATGATCGTGTCGTTCCTGTCGGTGTACTTCCTGTCGACCGACCCGGCGACCGGACAGCACACCTTCGACATGCGGGTGCTCAGCGAGCTCGGTGGCGCCGGTATCGCCCGCACCACGGCGATCGTCATCTTCGGCGGCATGTTCATGGGCTTCGGCATCAAGGTGCCCATGTTCCCGTTCCACACCTGGCTGCCCGACGCCCACACCCAGGCGCCCACCCAGGGTTCGGTCATCCTGGCCGCAGTGCTGCTGAAGCTGGGTACCTACGGCTTCATCCGCATCGCCATCCCGATCCTGCCCGAGGCAGCCCGCTGGTGGGCACCCGGCGATCGGCATCCTCGCCACGATCGGCATCATCTACGGCGCTCTCGGATGTCTGGCCCAGACCGACATGAAGCGCCTGATCGCCGTTCTCGTCGGTCGCCCACATGGGTTACGTCATGTTGGGCATCGCCACGCTCACCGACTTCGGCATGAACGCCGCCGTGTTCGGCATGGTCGCCCACGGTCTCATCACCGGCATGTTGTTCTTCGTCGCCGGATCCATGAAGGACCGCTACCACACCCTCGAGATCAAGCGTCTCGGCGGTCTGCTCGTGTCGGCGCCCAAGCTCGGCTGGATCTTCGGCTTCGCCACCATGGCGTCGCTCGGTCTGCCCGGACTGGCCGGCTTCTGGGGCGAGTTCCCGGCCATCCTGTCGGCCTACAACCCGGCCGTCGGGCTCAACCTGGTGCTGTTCCGCACCCTCATGGTGATCGCCGCGATCGGCACCGTGTTCGCCGCCGGCTACCTGCTCTGGCTCTACCAGCGCACCTCGTTCGGCACACCGACCGAAGAGTTCGCCGACGACCCCCACATCGTCGACGTCAAGACGACCGAGTGGATCGCCTGGCTGCCGATCCTCATCGGCATCGTCGTGTTCGGCTTCTTCCCGGGCCTCATCTTCGACGTCACCAACCCGGCCATCACCGCCATCGCAGCGGTCGTCGGCGGGAACTGATCGGGGAACTGATCCACCATGCTCGCCGTGCTCGCCCAACTCCTGCCCGACCCGGGGTACCAGTCGCCGACGATCGACTGGCACGCCCTGGCGCCGGAGATCGTGCTCTCGGTCGGCGGCTGCCTGCTGATCCTGCTCGACGCGGTCAAGCTCGACCGGGCACGGGCGGCCATGCCGGCGCTCGCCAACCTGGTGCTGCTCGCCACGCTCATCCCGATCATCACCCTGGCCGTCGACGGCCAGACCCGTGTGCTCTTCGACGGCTCCTACGTCGTCGACCCCATGTCGCTCGTGCTCAAGGCGTTGTTCATCGTCGCCGGCTACGTCGTCGTCCTGTTGTCGACCAACTACGTCGCCGACGGCGACTACTGGGAGAGCGAGTACTACTCGCTGTTGACCACCGCCATACTCGGCATGGTCGTCATGTCCTCCGCGCGTGACCTGCTGATCATCTTCGTGGCGCTCGAGCTCCTGTCGCTGCCCGCCTACATGCTCGCCTCGTGGCGCAAGGGCGACGTCAAGAGCAACGAGGCGGGCCTCAAGTACTTCCTGATGGGCGTGTTCGCCTCGGCGGTGCTGCTCTACGGCATGTCGCTGGCTTTCGGCGTCGGCCGCTCGACCCGCCTCGACGTGATCGCCAGCGAACCTGGCAGCGCTGCCGAACGAGGGCGTGCCGGTCGTGACGCTGGCGATCCTGTTCGTGGTCGTCGGGTTCGCGTTCAAGGTCTCCGCGGTGCCGTTCCACACGTGGGCGCCCGACACCTACGAAGGCGCACCCACACCGGTGACCGCGTTCCTGGCGGTGTCGTCCAAGACCGCCGGCTTCGTGGCACTGATCCAGGTCGTGTTCTTCGGCTTCTTCGTCCGCCCCGACGTCGTGCAGCCGCTGTTCTTCGTGCTGGCGATCGCCTCGATGACCGTCGGCAACCTGATCGCCCTGCGACAGACCAACGTGGTGCGAATGCTCGCCTACTCGGGCATCGCCCAGGCCGGCTTCATCCTCGCCCCGTTCGCCGTGATCGAGACCAACCGCCAGGCGGCACTCAGCTCGATCGTCATCTACCTGGTGATCTACGCGGCGATGAACCTGGGAGCGTTCGCGGTGATCATCGCGATCGCCCGCAAGACCCGCTCGGCCGAGATCTCGAGCTTCGGAGGCCTGTTCAGCTACATGCCCGGCCTGACCGTCGCGCTGACGATCTTCCTGGCGTCGCTGACCGGCATCCCGCCGCTCGGCGGCTGGTACGCCAAGTTCTCGGTGTGGTCGGCCCTAGTCGGCGCCGACACCACCATGGGCTACGTGCTGGCGGTCGTCATGGCGCTCAACACCGTGGTCGCGGCGTTCTACTACATGAACGTCGCCCGCGCGATGTGGTTCGACCCGGCCCCCGACGGTGACGTCACCCCGGTGCGCGTGCCCGCCGGCCTGATGGCCGCGATCGTGATCTCGGGCGCCGCGACGATCATCCTCGGGTTCTTCCCGGGGCTGGTCACCGACATCTCGAACTTCGCGCCGAGCCTCGCCTCCCTGGGCGGCTGAGCGGAGTGGCTGGCGGGGCGGCCGGCTACGGATCCGGTGACCCGGGTGTGCACCGGGCGCTGCGCGACCAGATCGCCCGGAGCGGCTCGATCCGCTTCGACGAGTACATGGACCTGGCGCTCTACGCACCCGACGAGGGCTTCTTCGCCACAGGCGGGGGAGCGGGCCGCGGCGGGTCCGACTTCCTGACCAGCCCCGAGGTCGGACCGCTCTTCGGCGAGCTCGTAGCCGAATACCTGGACCGCCGCTGGGAGTCGCTCGGCTGCCCCGATCCGTTCGTCGTCGTCGAAGCTGGCGCCGGGCGCGGCGCCCTGGCGCTCTCGGTCATCGGCGCATCGCCGCGTTGTCGCTCAGCGTTGCGCTACGTGCTCGTCGAACGCTCCGACGCGCTCCGTGCCCGCCACGGCGAACACCTGCCGATCGGCGACGCGGCCCAGGTCCTCGCCCCGCTGCGCAGCGACGACGACCCCTGGTCATCGGCTCCTGCGCGCGGTGCCGGCCCGCTGGTCTGTTCGCTCGCCGACCTCCCGGGAGTCGCAGGCGGCCCTCTCGACGGTGTGGTTATCGCCAACGAGCTGCTCGACAACATCGCGTTCCGCCTGGCAGAGCGACGCGACGGGGCCTGGCACGAACTGCGCGTCACCCGCGCGGGGGACCAGATCGTCGAGTTGTTCGTACCGATGGACCCCGCCGCGGCCGGCGCGATCGACCGGCTGGTGCCCGCCGCCCTGCCGGGCATGAGGGTGCCGCTCCAGGTGGGCGCGACGGACTGGCTCCGGTCCGCCTTGGGGTTGCTGCAGCGGGGGTCGGTCGTGGCGATCGACTACACGTCGAGCACCACCGAACTGGCCCGACGGCCGATCTGGGACTGGCTGCGCACCTACCGCCACCACGAGCGTGGGCTCGGCCCGCTCGTCGCCCCGGGGGCACAGGACATCACCGTCGAGGTCGCCGTCGATCAGCTCGCCCAGATCGCTGTGCCGACGAGGCGCAGTTCGCAGGCCGACTGGCTGCGCCGCCACGGACTCGATGCCATGGTCGAAGAAGGCCGGCGTGTGTGGAACGAACACGCCGCCCGACCGGGGTTGGTCGCCATGCGAGCCCGCAGTCGGGTGAACGAGGCCGCGGCGCTCACCGATCCGAACGGGCTCGGCGGGTTCGAGGTGCTCGAATGGGACCTCGGCTGAGCAGTTCCCCTGTCCGGTTCCCCTGCCCGGTTCCCCTGCCCGGTTCCCCCGGTGGGAGCAGCGCCCCGGTCTGAGCGAGATTGGGGACGAGCATGTACGTCTTGTCGTTCCGCGCCGCGTTATGACGAATTCGGTCGGCGGCTCGGTGGCTCGGCGGCTGAGAGCACCGAGCACCGAGCACCGAGTAGCGAGTCGACCCGACCCCGTCGCACATCCGTCCCAATTCGTTCCAACGCGGCGGAATTGTCTGTTCTTCGTGCCCTCCGCGTCAGCGGGCCTCGAGGCGAGTTGGCGCAATTCGTTCCAACGCGGCGGAATTGTCTGTTCTTCGTGCCCTCCGCGTCAGCGGGCCTCGAGGCGAGCTCGGCCGGTGGCTGTCGGTGCGTCCCGATAGCCTCGGCCGCGGGCGCCGTGTCGGGGTGACACGGACCGCGGTCACAGGGGGATCAGATGGCTGACCAAGCACCGACGATCGAGGACTACTACCGCGAGGACCGCACCTTCGCGCCGGCTCCCGAGTTCGTCGCCGCGGCGAACCTGAACGACCCTGCCATCTACGAGCGCGCCGCGGTGGACCCGCCTGCGTTCTGGGCCGAACAGGCCCGGGCACTGCTCGACTGGGACACCGACTTCCACACAGCGCTCGAGTGGAACCCGCCGCACGCCAAGTGGTTCGTCGGCGGACAGCTCAACGTGTCGTACAACTGCGTCGACCGCCACGTCCACAACGGCCTCGGCGACCGGGTCGCCTTCCACTGGGAGGGCGAGCCGGGCGACACCCGCACCATCACCTACGCCGACCTGCTGGTCGACGTCCAGCGCGCCGCCAACATGCTGCGCGAGCTCGGCGTCGAGCAGGGCGACCGGGTCGTCATCTACATGCCGATGATCCCCGAGGCCGTCGTCGCCATGCTGGCCTGCACCCGCATCGGCGCGGCGCACAGCCTGGTCTTCGGCGGGTTCAGCCCCGACGCGTTGAGCGACCGCATCAACGACGCCGGCGCTGTCGTCGCCATCACCGCCGATGCCGGCTACCGCCGTGGCGACGCCGTCGCTGCTCAAGCCGAACATGGACGTGGCGCTCGCCGACTGCCCGACCGTGCGCAGCGTCGTCGTGGTCGACCGCTGCGGCGCCGACGTCGCCATGACCGACGGCCGCGACCACTGGTGGCACAACCTGATGGAGAGCGCGTCGCCGCACTGCGCGCCGGTCCCCGTCGACGCCGAGCAGCTGCTCTACCTGCTCTACACCTCGGGTACGACGGCCAAGCCCAAGGGCATCATGCACACCACCGGTGGCTATCTCACCCAGGTCGCCTGGACCCACAAAGTAGGTGTTCGACCTGAAGGCAGACCGCGACGTCTACTGGTGCGCGGCCGACGTCGGCTGGGTCACCGGGCACAGCTACATCGTCTACGGGCCCCTCGCCAACGCCGCCACATCGGTCATGTACGAGGGCACCCCCGACACGCCACGCCTCGCCGAGCGGGTCGGCGACCCCGCCTCGTGGCCCAAGGACCGCTTCTGGGACATCATCGAGCGCTACGGCGTCACCCAGCTGTACACCGCGCCCACGGCGATCCGCACGTTCATGAAGTGGGGCGAGCAGGAACCCGCACGCGCACGACCTGTCGTCGCTACGGCTGCTCGGATCGGTCGGCGAGCCGATCAACCCCGAGGCATGGATGTGGTACCACGACAACATCGGCTCGCAGCGCTGCCCGATCGTCGACACGTGGTGGCAGACCGAGACCGGCGCCCACATGGTCAACCCGCTGCCCGGCATCACCGCCACCAAACCGGGCTCCGCCTGCCGTGCGCTGCCCGGCATCTCCGTCGAGGTCGTCGACGACTCCGGCGTCCCGATTGCCGAGGGCGGCGGCTACCTGACGATCACCGCTCCGTGGCCCTCGATGCTGCGCGGCATCTGGGGCGAGCCCCGAGCGCTACGAGGAGACCTACTGGTCGCGTTACCCGGGGCGCTACTTCGCCGGCGACGGCGCCAAGCTGGATGCCGACGGCTACCTGTGGCTTCTCGGCCGGGTCGACGACGTCATGAACATCTCGGGGCACCGCATCTCGACGACCGAGGTCGAATCGGCCCTCGTCGACCACGAAGCGGTGGCCGAAGCGGCCGTCGTCGGTGCGACCGACCCGACGACCGGCCAGGCGATCGTCGGGTACGTCATCGTCCGTTCCGGGGTAGAGGTCACCGACGAGCTGCGCGAACAGATCGCGTCAGCACGTAGCTACCAAGCTCGGCGCCATCGCCAGGCCCCGCGCCGTGATCGTCGTTCACGGACCTGCCCAAGACCCGCTCGGGCAAGATCATGCGGCGCCTGCTGCGTGACGTCGTCGAGGGCCGCACCCTGGGCGACACGACCACCCTCGCCGACGAGTCCGTCGTCGAAGCGATCCGTGAACGTGCCGACTCGGGCGCGGCCGCCGAGGGCTGACCCATGTGGCCGCTCGTCGCCGTAGCGGTGCTGGTGCTGTTGCTGGTCCTGGCCGTGGCCATGTACGACCTGACCCAAAGCGAGCACACAGTGCTTCGCAACTACCCGGTGATCGGGCATATGCGGTTCATCCTCGAGTCGCTCGGCCCGGAGCTGCGGCAGTACATCGTTGCGTCCAACAACGAGGAGCGGCCCTTCAGTCGTGACGAACGGCGTTGGATCTACGCCTCGGCCAATGACCAGGACACGACTCAAACAGGCCGAGTTCCCCGCGCCCCGATCGCCCGACGAACCCCGTGCGATCGACCCTTCGTTCCGGGTGCCGTGCCTCAAGGTGCTCGGCGCCTCACACGGCCGTCGTCACCACTGGCGGCCACTGTCGTTCGTGAACGTGTCCGGCATGAGCTTCGGTTCGCTCTCCGGCGCAGCGGTCACCGCTCTCGACCAGGGCGCCGCGCGCCAGGAGCTGCTGCGGCTCGGCCGTGACTGCAGGCACCGCCATCCCGGCCTGGTCGGGGCCGACCAGGTCGAGTACCTGTCCGACGGCCACGAGTCCTCGGACCTGGCCCAGCTGTGCGGCTACCGGCCCGAGTGGTACCGGCCCGGGGAGGCCACGGTGGCCCGGTTCGACGAGTGCTGGCCGGTTGCCCGGTCCCACTAGCCTGCGGCCGTGCCGAGCTGGGACCCGAAGTACTCCAACTGGTTGTGGCGCGACGAGCCGGTCGAGGCCGGCCCGACCGTCGTGTTCGACATGGACGGCGTGCTCTCCGACGCCAGTTCACGCCAGCACTTCATCGACTATCCATTCCCCGACTGGGAGGCGTTCTTCCACGCCTGCGGCGACGACGAGCTCATCGCCGAGGTAGCCCGCCTGCTCGACGTGATCGACGCCGGGCACCGCATCGTGCTGCTGACCGCCCGACCCATGCGGGTCCAGCCCCAGACCCTCGGCTGGCTGGCCCGCTACGGGCTGCGCTGGGACGCGCTGATCATGCGCGAGTTCGGCGACTACATGGCCGCGCGGGTCTACAAGCAGCGGACCGTGCACGAGCTGCGCGAACAGGGCTTCGACCTGCGCCTGGCCTTCGAGGACGACCCCCGCAACGTCCACATGTTCCACTCGATGGGGGTGCCGTGCGTGTACATCCACTCGGGCTACTACGAGTGACCCCACAGCCCGGGCCCGCGCCGTCTGAGCGCCGCTTCAGCGCCGATCGGTGTTCTCGGGCCGGCGCCCCTACCCTCGGGTACGTGGAAGTCGTCCGATGACCAACAACCTCAAGACAGCCGGACTGCTCGCAGGCCTCGGTGCGCTGTGCATGTTCATCGGCTCGTTCTGGGGCCGCACCGGGGTGGTCATCGGCCTGCTCATCGGCCTGGCGATGTGCGGCGGCAGCTACTGGTTCTCGGCCACCCTGGCGATCCGTTCCGCCAAGGCGATCCCGGTCAGCGCCGAGCAGATGCCCCAGTACCACGCCATCATGGCCGAGCTCTGCCAACGGGCCGGGCTGCCCATGCCGACTCTGTACGTGGCGCCCAACGCGCAGCCCAACGCCTTCGCAACCGGCCGCAACCCGTCCAACGCCGCGGTGTGTGTGACCGAAGGGCTGCTCAGGACGCTCAGCTGGGACGAGATCCAGGGTGTGCTCGCACACGAGCTGTCCCACGTGCGCAACCGCGACATCCTGATCGGTTCGGTCGCCGCGGCGATAGCCATGGGCATCACGTTCGTGGCCAGCATGGCGCGCTGGGCGCTCATCTTCGGTGGGCGTTCCGACGACGGCGACAACAACCCGCTGGTGGGTCTGCTGATGCTGATCCTGGCGCCGATCGCAGCGGCGCTGATCCAGGCGGCGATCAGCCGTAGCCGTGAGTTCGAGGCCGACGCATCGGCTGCACGGCTGTTGGGCAGCGGTGAGCCGCTCGCCCGGGCGCTCGAGAAGCTCGAAGCCGGCGCGGCGCGCATACCCGCGGATGTGAACCCCGCCGAGGCGTCGGCCTACATCGTCAACCCGTTGCGTGGCCGTGCCATGGCGAACATGTTCTCCACGCACCCGCCGGCCCAGGACCGCATCATCCGCCTGCGTTCCAACGCCTGGGTCTGACCCCACATCCCGAGTTCACATCCCGAGTTCACATCCCGGGTGCGCATCCCGAGTGCTGGGGTGGAGTGCTGGGGTGGAATGCGGGGGCGGTCAGTCGCGGAAGTTGCCGTACTGGAGCGGGATGTCGAAGTCGTGCTCCTTGCAGGCGGTGATCACAGCCTGCAGGTCGTCACGCTTCTTGGCGATCACCCGGACCTGCTCGCCCTGGGTCTGGGACTGCAGTCCTTTGAGCCCCAGCTCCTTGATGAACTTGTTGAGCTGCTTGGCCTTGTCGGAGCTGATGCCGGCCACGAGCGCTCCCACCTGGCGGGCGGAGCCGCCCGATGCCTCCTCGACCTTGCCCCACGAGACGGCCTTCATCGATACCTGGCGCTTCACGAGCTTCTCCTCGACGACCAGGCGCAGCGCGGCAAGGCGGTCCTCGCTCGAGCAACGCAGGGTGATCGAGGTCTCGTCGAGCTCGATCGACGGGTCGGTGTTCTTGAAGTCGAAGCGGTTGGTCACCTCACGCGACGCCTGATCGACGGCGTTGCGGATCTCCTGGTGGTCGACCTCTGAGGTGATGTCGAAGCTTGGCATCGTGAGCGGGTCCTTCCTCGGTAGGCAGGTTGGGTTGTGGAACCGGCAGCGCGCAACGCTATCGTGATCGCTCCACTGGGTCGGTGCCCGAGCGGACAAAGGGAGCAGGCTGTAAACCTGCCGGCATTGCCTTCGGAGGTTCGAATCCTCCCCGGCCCACCACGAGACACCCACAGAACCCCGCTCGATGACTCGTCGGGCGGGGTTCTGGGCGTTCAGGCCGGTCGCCGGAGCGCGCTCAGAGCAGGCGTTGCATGACGGTGACGTCGAGCCAGCGTCCGAACTTGCGCCCGACCTCACGCTCGTGGCCGATCACCTCGAACCCGCACGCCGAGTGCAGCGCGATCGAAGCTTCGTGGTCGGCGACGATGCGGGCGATCATCGAGTGGAAGCCGTGGGCCCGGGCGGTGTCGACCATGGCTTGCAACAGCAGCCGTCCGACCCCCTGTCCCTGGTGGGATCCGGCGATGTAGATCGAGTCCTCGACGGTTGTGGAGTAGGCGGCGCGGTCGCGGTACGGCGAGATCGCGGCGAACCCGGCGATCGAGCCGGCGTCGTCCTCGGCGACCAGCACCGTCCGGGCCCCGGAGCGGTCCGACAACCAGGTCCGCTGCTGTTCGAGGGTCCGGGGCACCAGGTCGAACGTGGCGGTCGATGTCTCGACGACCGGGTTGTAGATGCCGCGGATCGCTTCGGCGTCGGCGAGCACGGCGGGACGGATGTTCACCCCACCAAGCTCGCGCGAAACAGGGGTCGTCAACGACACGGAATGTCGTTGACGACCCCTGTTTCGCGCGAGCGGGTGGAGGAAGGGGGGTCAGAGGGCGTGCGCTGTGTGGGCGGTCGGGTTCGGCTCGATGATGCCGATCACGCCGGTCATCGCCTCGACCCGTGCCCACGAGGCGACCGTCGCCGACTCGGTCAGCAGCACGATCTGCTGGTGCTCGGAGCTGTCGACCATGATCTCGAGCAGCGACGGCAGCACACCCTGTTCGACGTTCGCGAACGGCTCGTCGAGCAGAGCGGGGAAGCTCTCGGTCGCAGCGCCCAGGTTGCGCAGCTCGGTCAGGCGACCTACGACCGCGTGGGCGATCGCCGCGGTGTCGTCCAGGTGGTGCTCGTCCAGGCCCGCCGCCGGCGCCACGTGCTGGCGCAGCCGGGCGGCCTCAGAGATGTAGGAGTGGTTGCGCGCGGCCCAGTCGACGTCGACGTCACCGGCGAGCACCGACCAGCGCTGAGCGGCGTCGCGATGCTCCTCGGCGGCGGTGATCAGGCGGCGACGGCTGGTGTCCGACGAGAGCAGGCTGTTCACACGCTGGAGGTGGAAGCCCAGGTAGGACTGTGCGCCGGCGTCGGCGAGGGCGTCGTCCTCGGCGGCACGGGCGGATTCCATGCGCCGCCAGTACAGCAGCGACACCGCTACCGCTCCGAGCGCGACGACCGCCAGGGGGATCGCGCCGAGCGTGCCGACGAAGCGCACCATGGGCAGCGACAGCAGAGCCGCGAGCCCGGCGACCATGAAGGTGACCTTGCGGACCTGCTCGCTCTGGGCCTGGCTGCGTTCGAACTCCTCGTGGCGCTGCTCGATGCGTTCGATCACCGCGGCGTCCTCGACGCTCGAGCCGACCGCGTCGGCCTCTTCTTCGAGGCGACGTTGCGCCGAGCGGAGGGCTTCGGCGGCGACCCACAGCTGGTCCTGGTCGACCCGGGCGAGGGTCTGGATCAGCCGGTCGCGTTCGGTCGCCTCGGCCAGGTCCTGCGCGGTGAAGCGCATCGTGCGACGGGCGCTCCGCGGGTCGAGCCCGGCCCTCGACAGCAGGTCGATCTGGCCCTCGGAGTCGACGAACTGAGTTGTCACGTCGACACGTTCGTCGACGTCGATCACCCGGTGCGCCGCGCCGTTCGGGCGGAAGATCGCGAACCGGTGGCCGTTGTCGGCCATCAGCTCCATGTGGATACCCGAGCGAGAGTTCCCGAGAGCCCCGATGAACTCGTTGACCAGCCCGTCGCGCTCCATCTGCGACAGACCGGAGATCACGGTCAGTCGCGGATGCAGATCGAAGCTGATGCTGTTGTCGCCGGATTCGATGACGAGTCGTTCGAAATGCACGTTCGCTTCTTCGGTATCGCAGCCCCGAAGCTTGAGTGGGAATTGGGTCCAACGACCTACCCGGCCGATCGGTTGTGGCGCTCGGGCACGCTCCGCTAATCTGCCCCTCCGGTCCGTCTGCCAGATCGACGGTCACCCGCCCCCTTAGCTCAGTCGGCAGAGCGCTTCCATGGTAAGGAAGAGGTCGTCAGTTCAATTCTGACAGGGGGCTCCACGTGCGGCGGGCTCCGTCCCGGCGTCACCGCCATGGCGGCGTAGCTCAGATGGTCAGAGCACTCGGCTCATAATCGAGGGGTCGTCGGTTCAAGTCCGACCGCCGCTACCACGCCCGCAGCCACTGCGGGTACATCAGATCGGTCGCCCGGCTTGTCCGGATGGGCCTCCAGGCTCCAGACTGGTCGACCGTGTCGCCGTGACACCTGTCGTGTCACGGCCCCGTACATCATTCCCAGAGACTCATCGTTTCCAGAGGCTCATCGTTTCCAGAGGCAAGGATCCACCATGGCTTCCGACAAGCGTGTGAACGTCACGCTCGAGTGCACCGAGTGCAAGCGTCGCAACTACATCACCAAGAAGTCCAAGGTGAACAGCCGCGAGCGCATCGAGCTCAACAAGTACTGCCGGTTCGAGCGCAAGCACACCCTCCACAAGGAGACCCGCTGATCCAGCGGAGTGCGCGGCCGGTCCGTTCGTCGGACACGGCTGTCGTGGAGCGGATCGACAACGACGGTCGAGGGGCGCCCGCAGGGGCGCCCTTCGCGTATTACGATTCGATGTCATGACTCCGGGGTCGACCGATCAGCGCCAGCGCGAACAGGAGCGCCGGCATCGTCGAGTCGGATTCGGTAACCCCCGATGGCGTACGCGGGTCGAAGGAGTCGGTGCAGGACGAGCTGTCCGAGCTGGTCGAGGCCGCCCGCGGTGGCGACCAGTCCGCGTTCGAACAACTCGTCCGGGCCACCCACCGCGACACCTTCACCCTCGCGGTACGACTGACCGGCAACGAGGAGGACGCACGCGACGTGACCCAGGAGGCCTACCTGCGTGCCTACCGGGGGCTCGAACGCTTCCGTGGCGACGCGCAGTTCTCGACGTGGATGTACCGGATCACCGCCAACTGCGCGGCGACGTACCTGGGCCGGCGCAACCGCCACCGCCACGACCCCCTCGCCGACCAGGGCGAGGTGATCGACCTGCGACCCGAGGTCGACCCAGAGGTGCGTGCCGACGCCGCCGAGCTGCGCGACCGGCTGCTCCTGGCGCTCGACACGTTGCCGCCCAAGCTGCGCGCGGTCGTCGTGCTGCGTGACGTCTACGACCTGCCGCACGACGCGATCGCCGACGAGCTCGGCATCAGCACCACCGCGGCCAAGGTTCGTCTGCACCGGGCGCGCCACAAGCTGCGCGCCGAGGTCTACCCGGAGCTCGACCAGGTGGCGTCCCGTGCGGTGTGACGACGCGGCGGCTGTCCTGCTCGACATGGTCGACAGCCCCGGCGGCTCTTCCGGTACCGGCGGCTCTTCCGGTCCCGGCGGCACTTCGGTCCCCGAGGGTCCCCGACGTGCCCACGTCGAGCACTGCCTGCGCTGTCAGGCCGAGCTCGCCCAGCACCGTCGGATCCGCCGTTCGCTCGCCTCGCTGCGGGCGGTGATCGTCGAACCCGACCCGTCGCTCGTCGCCGAGGTCATCGAGTCGCTCAGCGGTGCAGCGATCGTCGGCGCCCCCCGCGCCGGCCTGGGTCGTCACCGCGCCGCCTGACGTCGCGGCTGCCACAGCGGCGACCGCCGCCGGCGCGGCCGGTGCGGTGCTGCTCGCGTCACGTTCGCGGCGCACCAAGCTCAGCCCGACCGGCTGACCTTGCTGAGACGGCTGACCCGGCCCGGGCTCGCGGCACCCTGGATGGCCTCGCGGGTCCACTCGGTCTAATCTGCAGCCCGGACGTCGTGTCCCGTCGCCCCGGCGCGTGTCGGGGTGGGGCACCTCGTGCACAGGGCAGTGGCTCAATTGGTAGAGCACCGGTCTCCAAAACCGGCGGTTGTGGGTTCGAGTCCCGCCTGCCCTGCTCGGCCCGAGGCCCAGCTCCCGAGCATCGGGGGCAGGGCCACGGGACACACAACACGTCGAGAGGGTTCCCAAACGTGGCGATGAACCGAGAGCAGAAGCGAGCCGCCCAACGTGCCGGGCAGCTGAACGCGGACGGTTCGCAGGTGGCGGTCAAGGACCGTCGGGCGCCTTCCAAGAGCCTCAAGTCAGAGCGCACCAAGCCCATGGAGTTCCTCCGTGAGGTCCGCGCCGAGCTGAAGAAGGTCGCCTGGCCGACCCGTGAAGAGGTCATCCGCTACTCGATCATCGTGCTCGTGGCCCTGGTGGTCTTCACGCTGTTCGTGTTCGGCGTCGACTACGTCTTCGAGTGGTTCTTCCGCACGGTCACCGACCCGACCGCCAACAGCTCCCTGGGCGTGGCCGTGCCCGGCCCGATCAGCTGACCGCGGCGACCCGAACGATCCGCCTGAACGATCCGCCTGAACCATCCGATGGAGACACCTGAGATGAGCGACGACACCACCTTCCAAGACGCGACCGAGGCGACCGAAGACGCGACCGAGGCGGCGACCGAGGCGACCGAAGACGCGACCGAGGCGGCCGACGTGCCAGTGGCCGACGTGTTGACCGAGGAGGACGTGCTCGCCGAGGAGCCTGTCGCCGAACCGGTCTTGTCGCCCTACGACCGGCCCGGCAAGTGGTTCGTGCTGCACACGCAGTCCGGCTACGAGAACAAGGTCCGCCAGAACATCGAGGCCCGCACCAAGTCCATGGGCATGGAGGGTCGCATCCACGAGATCGCGATCCCCATGGAAGAGGTGACCGAGATCAAGGGCGGCCGCAAGGTCGTCTCGCAGAAGAAGATGTTCCCCGGATACCTGCTGATCCGTTGCACCCTCGACGACGACAGCTGGTACGTGATCCGCAACACCCCCGGAGTGACCGGGTTCGTCGGAGCGGGCAACAAGCCGTCACCGCTGTCACGCAAGGACGTCGAGAACTTCATCCAGATGCCCGAGGGCACAGCCGACGACGCTGCTCCGAAGCGGGCCCGTGCTCGACTCGAGTACCAGCTGCACGAGTCCGTGCGCGTCAAGGAAGGCCCGTTCGCGGACTTCTCGGGCGAGATCGTCGAGATCAACGAGGACCACCTCAAGATGAAGGTCCTGGTGAACATCTTCGGCCGCGAGACCCCCGTCGAGCTCGAGTTCTCACAGGTCGCCAAGCTCTAGGCCGACCTCGTCGTTTCGTGTCGTCGAGCTGCCGTGTTGCCGGTGGCAGCGGCGATGCACCAGAATTGTCCGTCGCCCTCCGGGACCCTGACGCTGCAACGCGTTCCGGCCCTGCCCCCGGGGAACAGGGCCCGAACTGCAGCAGGCGCTGCAAGCAGAGAAGGTTGAACCATGGCCAAGAAGAAGGTCGTCGCTCTCGTCAAGATCCAGATCCCCGCCGGCCAGGCGTCGCCCGCGCCGCCGGTCGGTACCACGCTCGGCCCCCACGGCGTGGCGATCATGGACTTCTGCAAGGACTACAACGCCCGCACCGAAGCGCAGCGCGGCACGATCATCCCGGTCGAGATCTCGATCTACGAGGACCGCACGTTCAGCTTCATCACCAAGACGCCGCCGGCGCCGGTCCTCATCCGTGAGGCCGCCGGCATCGCCAAGGGCTCACAGACTCCCGGGCGTGGCAGCGTGGCGACCCTCACCGACGCTCAGGTCACCGAGATCGCCCAGACCAAGCTCCCGGACCTGAACACCGACGACCTCGACGCCGCCAAGGCCCAGATCGCCGGCACCGCCCGTTCCATGGGCATCAACGTCGAGAGCTGATCCAGCGCTCGCGGGGCAACCGCTCCGACGTCTGCGCAACAACGGCCCCGGGGGAGGACCTCGCCCCCGGCCCGCCGACACATGAGGGAGACACTCCACAAGGAGATCGAAATGGCCAAGGGCAAGAAGTACACCGACGCGACCAAGCGCTACGACCGGGACCACCAGCACACCCCGGCCGAGGCGCTCGAGCTCGCCAAGTCGCTCGCCACCAAGAACTTCGACGAGTCGATCGAGGCTGCGATCCGCCTGGGCGTCGACCCCCGCAAGGCCGATCAGATGGTGCGTGGCACCGTCGCTCTGCCCGCCGGCACCGGCAAGGACGTCCGCGTCGCCGTGTTCGCCCAGGGTGACGCAGCAGCGGCCGCGACAGCTGCCGGCGCCGAGTTCGTCGGTGCCGAGGACCTGGCCGCGCAGATCGAGGGCGGCATGCTCGACTTCGACGTCACCATCGCCACCCCCGACCTCATGCCCCTCGTCGGTCGCCTGGGCCGCGTGCTCGGCCCCCGTGGCCTGATGCCCAACCCCAAGACCGGCACCGTCACCCCCGACCCCGCCAAGGCAGTCGGCGAGTTCAAGGGCGGCAAGGTCGAGTACCGCACCGACCGCTTCGGCAACGTGCACGTGATCGTCGGCCGGGCCAGCTTCGACGCCTCGGCGCTCGAGGAGAACTTCGCTGCGGTGATCGAGGAGCTGACCAAGGCCAAGCCGTCATCGGCCAAGGGCCGGTACTTCCGCAAGCTCACCGTGTCGTCCACCATGGGCCCCGGCATCCGGGTCGACACCTCCAAGCTCGAGGCCTGAGAACTTGCCCAGCTCACGGCGCGCCCGGAGCGCACCGTGAGCAGTCGGGATTGTGCAGCGCCCCGCCGCGCTGCGTACCGTTGTCGCCGATGGAAACGGCCATGACGCCAACCGACGGCACCGCAAGCGGTACCGGTACCAGCGGCGGCACTGCTGCGGGCACCGCTGGAGTCGCTGCGGGCACTGCTGCCGGCACCGTTGCAGTTGCCCACCGGTCGAACGCAGACCGGACGATGCGACGCATCCTGCGGCTACCCGTGGATGCTCCCAAGCAGAGCATCATGGGCACCGAGAGCGTGTTCGGCAAGTCGATCGTGATCTCGGGGCTGCGCTGCACGCTCACCTACCTGGTGCTGCCGCTGCTGTTCCCGATCTTCAAGCTGTCGGGCAAGAGCCTGCCGGTCGTCGGGCTGGTCCTCGGTGTCGTGTCGATGGTCGCGATCACGATCTCGATGCGGCGCTTCTTCGCAGCGGACCACAAGTACCGCTGGGGCTACGCGGCGATGGGTGTTGCCATCTTCGGTCTGCTGATCGTGGCCGGGGTGAAGGACTTCCAGACGCTCCTCGGCGCCTGAGCCGCGATCCGCGACGCTGCCGGTCAGCGCAGGAGCGCTTCGCTCGGGTCCTCGGGAAGCTCGGTCAGAGGGACGCGTAGCTCGCCCACCGTCGGGCCAACCCGCGCAGCGATCGGGGCAAGGGCATCCAGATCGAAGCCGTACAGCGCGGCCGCGTTGTCGGCCAACAGCATGCGCATTGCGGCCTCGTCGACGTCGCTGAAACGCTGACGCAACGCCTCACGGGTGTGGGGGAACGTGCCCTCGTTGTGGGGGTAGTCGCTGCCCCACATCATCCGGTCCGCACCGACGACCTCACGTGCGGCGGCGTCGCTCGGCGCCGGGCATGCTCGCGCCGATCCAGCAGTTGCGCCGGAAGTAGTCGGTCGCGCTGAGCGGCAGGATGTGCTCGGGCGCGAAGCGAAGCTCGCCGATCCGGCCCGTGTCGCGGATCTGGGCCAGGTGATGGTCGAGGCGTTCGAGCATCGGCGGGACCCACGCCGTGCCGACCTCGGTCATCGCGAACTTCAGGCGCGGGAAGCGCTCGAACACGCCCGACAGCAGCAGCTGCACGAACGGCCGCTGCGAGTAGAAGCCGACCTCGGCGATGAACAGCAGCGCCGAGGTGGGGTAGCGGCCGTAGTCGGGCGAACCGGTTCCGCCGTGGCTGTTGACCGGCACCCCGAGCTCCTCGCAGGTGCGCCACAGCGGGTCGTAGATCGGGTCGTAGAGCGCCTTGACGTCGTCGCAGTCCGGCGGGACCGACGAGATGAGCACTCCGCCGCGCAAGCCGTTGTCCTTGATCCAGTGGACGTCCTTGATCGCCTCGTCGACGTCGTTGAGGAAGATCTGGCCGATCCCCGCCCGGCGCTCCGGGAACCGTGCGCACCAGTCGGCCATCCAACGGTTGTGGGCGCGGATGCCGGCCAGGCGGTGCTCGAACTCGGCGGCCGTGGGCGGCCGGGCGAACAGGACGAAGCTCGGGAAGAACGGCGGCACGGTGTTGGGGAAGACGACCTCGGCGACGATGCCGTCCGCCTCGAGATCGCCCAGGCGGCGCTCGTCGTCCCAGTTGCGAACCCGTCCGCCGTCGGCCTCCTGAAGGTCCCGGAACGGGTTGCGGTACTTCTCGCGCCAGGCGTCGAAGTCGTCCAGGTACTTCGACTCCAGGTAGTCGCGGTACATCTCGTGGCTGCCGCCGGCGTGGCAGTCGGCCGAGATGATCGTGTATCGGTCGGTGCCGACCGAGCCGTCGCGGTCGACGTCGGCCGGAGCGTCGCTGGTCATCGTCATGTCGGTCCCCCTTGCAGCGGTGGCCACCCGTGCGGGTCGCCCGCCCGATCCGAGACTAGAACGCGTTCTCGTAGAACGCTCGACAGGTTGCAGCGCCAGCCGTGGCACGGAGTCGGCCGGCTGTGACACGGCTACGGTTCGAACATGGAGATTTCGGGCAGGTCGGTGTTGGTCACGGGTGCGAGCGGGGGCCTCGGCACAGCGATCGTCGAGGAGCTCGCCCGCCGCGGCGCACAGGTCACAGTCACAGCCAGGCGTGCCGCGGAGCTCGAGTCGCTCGCCGGGCGCACCGGGGCGCAGGTGCTCGTCGCCGACCTGGCCGACGACGCGGGCCTGGCCGAGGTGACCGCCGCTGCCGAAGCGACCGACATCCTGATAGCCAACGCCGGGATCGGCGCGGACGTGCCGATCGCCGAGATGGACGCCGGGCACGTCGACCTGTCGATCGCGGTGAACCTGCGTGCTCCGATCCTGTTGGCGGCAGCGTTCGTCAACGCCCGCGTGGCTGCCCGCCTGCCCGGCCAGGTGGTGTTCATCGGGTCGTTGTCGGGGCTGGCGCCGACGCCGATGACGCGCATGTACAACGCCACGAAGTTCGGGTTGCGGGGCTTCGCGCTGTCCCTGCGTGAGGACCTGGTCGGCACCGGGGTGGGCGTGTCGATCGTCGAACCCGGGTTCATCCGCGACGCCGGCATGTTCGCCGAGGGCGACATCGACCTGCCGTCGGGTGTGCGCACCAAGGCGCCTGCCGACGTCGCCGACGGGGTTGTGCGGGCCATAGTCGGCGACCGCGGCGAGGTGTTCGTCGCCCCTGTCGAGCTTCGGGTCGCGGCGACCCTCGCGACGGTCGCACCGGCGATCAGCTCCAGGGTCCAGCGTCGAATCGGCACCGCCGACATGAAGTCGCACTGAGCACTCGAACCCGTCGGCCGGGCCGGGCGCGGTCAGGGGCGGTGCATGAGCTCGCCCATCGACGCACAGATCTCGGCGATCCGTCCGAGCCCTCCCGGCAGGACCCCCATGCCGAAGAAGCCGTGAACCATGTCGTCGTAGCAGCGGTAGCTGGTGTCGACACCCGCGTCGGCCAGCCGGTCCGCGTAGCGGCGGCCCTCGTCGCGCAGCGGGTCGAACCCGGCGGTCACCACTAGAGCCGGAGCCAGCCCGGAGAGGTCGGCCTCGAGCACCGGTGAGGCAAGCGGCGAGCTCCATGTCTCGGGGTCGGGCAGGTAGCGCGAGCGGTACCAGCGGATCGAGTCCCCGGTCAGGAAGAAGCCCTCGGCGAAGGTGTCGTGCGACGGGTCGCACATGTTGGCGTCGGTGGCGGGGTAGATCAGGCACTGCGCGACCGGTGCGGGCACGTCGGAGTCGCGCATGAGCTGCGCGACCACGGCGGCCAGGTTCCCCCCGGCACTGTCACCCATGACCCCGACCCGGCCGGGGTCGATCGACAGGTCCCGGCTGTGGGTGTGCACCCAGCGGTAGGCCGCGACGGCGTCGTCGACCGCGGCGGGGAAGGGGTGCTCCGGGGCCAGGCGGTAGTCGACGGCGATCACCACGCACCGGCTCTCGAGCGACAGGAGCCGACAGCACGAGTCGTGGGTGTCGAGGTCGCCGACGACCCAGCCGCCGCCGTGCAGGTACACGATCGCCGGTGGCGTGCCGGTGAGACCGAGCGGACGGTAGACCCGCAGCGGCAGCTCGCCGCCGGGACCGGCGATGCGACGTTCCGTGACGCTGACCGACGTCCAGGTCGGCATGCCGAGCTTCGTGGTCCTGCGCATGTCCGCGCGGCGCTGCTCGACCGTGGCGTCGGCGTCGGTCGAGGTGACCCCGAGACGGTCACCGGCGACGATCATCGCCTGGAGGGCCCGGTTGAGCACCCGGCCGTCGAGCACGACCGGCTCGGCGCCGATGACCCTGGCGAGTCGCTGCTCGGGTTGGGCGAGCAGAGCTGCGAAGGTCCGGAACGGGAGGCTGCGGCGGATCATGGCGGGTCACGCTACGTCGGCGCGACGTCGCCCGCAGCCCGGAGCGCGCCGAGCTCAGCGGATGCGGTAGGAGGTCGAGTCGACCTGCATCAGCGACGAGTCGACCACCTCGAAGTCCGCCGGGCTCAGCGTGCTGATCGTCTCCAGGTCCGAGTCGGTCCACAGCGCCGAGTTCTCGCCGAGCAGGTTGAACGTGTGGGGGCAGCTGTCGGTGAGGACCGCGCCGTGTTCACGGAGAGCGTCGGCCACGACCATCGCCTGGGGACCGAGCTCGGAGAGGTCGGCGTCGGCCCGCAGGCGCAGCCAGCTGCCCATCGGCATGGCGTCGGGCGAGTCGATCGGCCCGTCGCTCGCCTGGGCCGGCCACACGTGGCCCGTGCCGACGACGTTCGAGCAGAACCCGATCGGATGGTCGATCCGGCCCGCCTGTACCTCGTCGTACATCACGTACTGGCCGAGCATCGGGGTGTTCGGAGCGTTGGTCGTGAACGTCGGCCGATCGGTCGTGCTGAGCGAGTAGCGGATGCCGCTGTGGGCGTTGTGGCTGCCCGTCAGAGCCCTCACAGTCGGGTCGTACTGCATCAGCTCGTATCCCATGCACTCGGCGACGTCGACGACCAGGACGTGGCGGTCCCACTGGGCGCTCGGGTGACCCTGGATCTTGGGCTTGGAAGGCAACGGGTAGGGGCCCTTGTAGGTCTTGGAGTTGCCCCACG
Organism: Microthrixaceae bacterium; assembly: GCA_037045265.1. Classification (GTDB taxonomy): domain Bacteria; phylum Actinomycetota; class Acidimicrobiia; order Acidimicrobiales; family Microtrichaceae; genus JBAOHV01. The sequence goes on from JBAOHV010000007.1 coordinate 22,652, forward strand.
GGTTGAACACGACGTTGGAGAAGCCGGTGACACGCGAGTCGACCACGTTGATCGGCATGCCGCCGCGTGCGCCGTCCCAGATCTTGCCGGAAGGGAAGTTGAGCGGGGCCGAGCCGTCGCCGAGTCCGGCGATCCAGGTGTCGGACTGCGCCACCACCGGCAGCGTGTCGACGTTCGTGGCGTTGAGGAAGTGGTCCGTCGGGTAGAGGTCGCAGCCGCCGATGTTCGCCCTGGTGGAGGACTGCTTGAACGTCGTGGCGACTCCACCCCCGGATCCAGCGGGAACCGGTGCGAGGGTCGTCGCCGTGGTTGGCGGTACAGCGGTCGTGGCGGTCGGCGAAGTGGTCGTCGGCCTGACCGGGCCGGAAGCGGATTCCTTGGGTCGCGGGATCGCAGTCGACGGTGGACCAGAGAGCGACTCCTCGCCCCAACCGTCCGGGGACGCCGAACAGCCGGTGGCGACGAGCGCCGCGGCGATCCCCGCGGTGATCCCAGCGGTGATCGCGGTGCCGAACGCTCGGCGGCGTCGCCTGGGCGGTGAGCTGATCGGGTGGGTCCTCGGACTGGCGTCTGTGGTCACCCGACGTTGGTCGACAGAACTTCTGTCGAACTTGACTCAATTGCCCCGACGACCTGCCGAGCGAGGCGGTCAGGCCCGGCGGTCAGGCGGGGCGCAGTTCGTTCAGCTCGGCGACGTTGTCGCGGGTGACCAGATCGACGACCGAGGCTTCGAGCCCGACCATCTCGTCCAGGTAGTCGAGCGGTCGCGGCATGCCTTCGATGTGAGGCCAGTCCGACCCGAACAGCACCCGTTGGGGGCCCATCAGGTCGAGCACCTCGTTCAGGTCGTCCTCCCAGAACGGGTTGATCCAGATGTGGCGCCGGAACGTCTCGACAGGGTCCTCGGGGAACCAGCCGGCCATCTTGTGTCCGAGCGAGTCGAGGCGGTGGAACAGGCCGCGCAGGAACCCCGAGCCGTTCTCGACCGACGCCACCCGCAGGTTGGGGAACCGGTGGAACAGCTGGTCACCGATCAGCGCTGACAGGAAGTCCTCGATCGGGCGTTCGAGCTGGAGCATCTTGATCGGCTGGGGGATGGCGCTCGCCTTGAAGTCCGAGGTGAACCCGTCGGTCGCGTAGCCGTTCGACGAGTAGCCGGAGTCGCCGGCGTGCACGACCACGGTCACGCCCGCCTCGTTGACCCGTGCCCAGAACGGATCGAACGAGGGATCGGTGGGCGGGCGCTGACCGGTTGCGGTGGTGGGCGCAGCGGGGCGCATGACGATCGTGCGCGCACCGTGGTCGAGTGCCCATTCGAGCTCCCGGCACGCCCAGTCGACGTCGGCGAGGGTCAGGTAGGGCGCGGCGAAGATCCGGTCCCGGTGCTCGAAGCCCCAGTCGTCGTCGACCCAGCGGTTGAATGCGCTGAACAGCACGGTGACCGCCTCCGGGTCGTGGCGCAGCTCCTGTTCGTAGACCATGGCGAGCGTCGGGAACATCCAGACCTTCGCCAGGCCGTGGTCGTCCATCGTCGCCAGGCGGGCGTCACGGTCGCGGTACTCGGGGCGGATCGGCTCGCGGGCCTTGAGCAGCTCGATCGGGTCGTCGTCGTTCGGGTTGCCGCGGAAGTAGTCCTTCAGGACTCCGGGTCCGGCGACCGGGTCGAACGTCGGGTTGACGACCGCACGCGAGACCCGCCCACCGAGCACGTGGTAGCGCCGGCCGCCGATCTCGGCCCACTGGAGGGTCCGGGGCCCCCACGCCGGGTCCAGGTGTCGGGTGAACGCGTCGAGCGCCTCGTAGTAGTGGTTGTCGGCGTCGAACGGCCGAAGGTCACCGCCCTGGGCGCGGTCCACGGGTCAGTCGTCGCCGGCGGCGAGAGCCTTGGCCCAGCGGTAGTCGGCCTTGCCCGACGGCGACCGCTGGATCTGCTCGACGAACACCCAGCTCTTGGGCAGCTTGTAGCGGGCGACCGACTCGTTCGTGTGCGCTCGACAGCTCGTCCTCGGTGACCTCGGCGCCCTCGACGAGCTCGACGACGGCGACGACCTCGTTGCCCCAACGCTCGCTCGGGCGGCCGGCGACCAGCACGTCCTGCACCTGGGGGTGCGAGATGATCGCCTGCTCGACCTCTTCGACGAAGATCTTCTCGCCGCCTGAGTTGATGCACTGCGAGTCACGGCCGAGCAGGTCGATCCCGCCGTCGGCCTTGCGGATCGCCCGGTCGCCGGGCACCGAGTAGCGCACCCCGTCGATCGTCGGGAAGGTCTTGGCGGTCTTGTCGGGGTCGCCCAGGTAGCCGAGCGGCACTGGCCCGGACTGGGCGAGCCAGCCGATGCCGTCGTGGCCGGCTTCGAGCAGGCGGTCCATCTCGGCGCTGATGACGATTGCGCCGGGGCCGGGGGTGAACTTGCCGGTCTGCACCGCGTCCTTGGACGACAGATGCGATGCCTGCGCGCCGGTCTCCGACGAGCCGAGCGAATCGTTGATCAGCAGGTTCGGCAGCTCGTCGAGCCACTCCTCCTTGAGCGCCGCGCTGAGCGCCGCGCCGCCGTTGCCGACGACGAACAACGAGCTGACGTCGTACTCGCCGGCCTTCAGCTCCTCCAGTAGCGGCCGTGCCATGGCGTCGCCGACGACGACGACGGACTGGACCTGCTCCTTGGCGACGAGTCGCCACACCTCGGCGGCGTCCAGGTGGTGCGCAGCGGGCATGATCAGCGTCGAACCGGCGTTGAGCATCATGAACGCCGCCCACTGCGCGGCGCCGTGCATCAGCGGGGGCAGCGGCATCAGACGGAAGCCGGCGTTGTTGGCGACCTTCTCGGCGATCTCGTCGCTCGAGGTGACCTCGACCCAGGTGCCGACCTCCTTGCCGCCCATGGCGTTCATGAAGATGTCGTGCTGGCGCCACAGCACGCCCTTGGGCATGCCCGTGGTGCCGCCGGTGTAGACGATGTACAGGTCGTCGGGGGACGGCTCGACGCGGCGGTCCGGCGGGGTCCGCCGAGGCGAGCGCCTCTTCGTAGTCGACGCGCTCCCGGCAGCAGGGCTTCGCCGGACTCGTCAGCGACCTGGATCAGCACTCTCAGTTCGGGTAGCTCGGGCAGCACACGTGCCAGGGTGGGGGCGAACGTCGGCGTGGTAGAGGAGCGCGGTCGCCCTGGCGTCGGTGAGCAGGTAGCGCAGCTCCTCGTCGACGTAGCGGTAGTTGACGTTGAACGGCGCGACCCGCGACTTGTAGGCGCCGAGCATGCCTTCGAGGTACTCGTTGCCGTTGTAGAGGTAGAGGCCCAGGTGGTCCTGGCCGGACTCGTGGGGCTGGAGCTCGCTGCGTTCGGTGTGACAGCCCAGGCCCTGGGAGTGCAGGTAGGACGCGAGCCGACGGCTGCGCTCGGCGAGCTGGCCGAAGGTGAGGCGGCGGTCCTGGAAGATGACCGCTTCGCGGTCCGGCGCCACGCTGGCGACCACCTCGTTCACGCCGGCCAGCGTGAACTGCTCGCGCTCGTCGGTGTCGTGCTCGCTCATGTCTGAAGCCCCCTGGCGACGGATCTGACGATGTGTCAGCTTTGACGGAACCTGGCGGGGAGACTAGACGACTCAGACGCCGACTCCACCCGGAGCGCCGCTGCAGGACCGTTGCAGACGCAGGAGAACCCACGACATGACCAACATCGTCCCGGGCCGTTTCGACGGCCGGATCGCCCTGCTCACCGGCGCCTCGTCGGGGATCGGTCGCGCCACCGCGTTGCAGCTGGCAGCCGAAGGCGCCCAGGTTTTCGCTCTCGACGTGAACGGCGAAGGCCTCGAGTCGCTCGCCGAGGAGGTCCGCTCCGCAGGCGGCAGCATCGTGACTCGCACTGCCAGCATCGCCGAGCGTGACGAGTGCTTCGCGGCGGTCGAGCAGTGCGTGTCGGAGCTGGGTGGGCTGGACGTGCTCGGCAACATCGCCGGCATCTCCAAGGCGAACCTGTTCACCGACGTGACCGCCGAGGAGTACAGGGCGATGTTCTCGGTGAACGTCGACGGACCGTTCTTCCTGTGCCAGGCGGCGCTGCCGACGCTGATCGAGCGTCGCGGCAACATCGTGAACATCGCCTCGAACGCGGGGCTGATGGGCACGGCGTACACGGTCGCCTACTCGATGACCAAGGGAGCGGTCGTGCAGCTGACCCGCTCGCTCGCCATGGAGCTCCAGAAGACCCGGGTGCGTGTGAACGCGATCGCTCCGGGTGGTGTGCAGACCGGTCTGACCGATTCGTTCCAGATTCCCGACGGGGTCGACATGGATCTGATCGCGCCGTACATGGGTTTCCGTCGTATGGCCAAGCCCGAGGACATCGCGGGGCTGTTCGCGTTCGTCGCGTCCGACGACGGCCGCAACATGCATGGCAGCATTCTGTCGAGCGACACCGGCCTGACCTGCGGCTGACACACGGGGGGACAACCGATGGGGGACTCCGAGAGCGGATCCGACGACGTGCAGCGCACGGCCGCTCGGCCCGAGGCGTCGCGCCGCGACCCGAACGTGACGGCGGTGCAGCTTCGAGCCTGGCTCACGACGGTGCTGCCCGACGGCAGTGACCCCACAGTCGAGTCGGTCACGGTCCCCGAGTCGAACGGCATGTCGAGCGAGACGGTGCTTCTCGAGGCGACCTGGATCGAGTCCGACGGTCCCGGTGATCGCTCGACCCACGAGCTGGTCGCACGGATCGCGCCGGATCCGTCTTCGTTCCCGGTGTTCCAGAGCTATGACCTGTCGATGCAGTTCGAGACGATGGCGGCGGTCCGGGAGCTGAGCGACGTACCGGTCCCCGAGGTGCTGTGGCTCGAGGAGAGCCCGGTGGCGCTCGGAGCACCGTTCTTCATCATGCGCCGTGCCCACGGGCAGGTGCCCCCCGATGTCATGCCGTACAACTTCGACGGCTCGTGGGTGCAGGTTGCAACGCCCGAGCAGCTGTGCCGGCTCGAGGAGTCGACGATCGACGTGCTGGTGGCGTTGCACGCGATCGACGAAGCAGCTGTGCGTTTCACCGGCCTTCTGCCCGGTGGTGGTGGTGTTGTCGTAGCTCCGGGGGAGTCGTCCCAGGGCGGATCGGGTCGGGGGGGTTCAGCCCTGCGTCGCCACGTGGCGGCCCAGCGCGCCTACTACGAGTGGGTGACCGCTGATGGTCCCAGCTCGGCTTTGATCGAGCGTGCATTCGACTGGATGGAGGCGCACTGGCCGGCCGACGACTCCGACGTGGTGCTCTCGTGGGGCGACTCGCGCATCGGGAACATCATCTATCGGGACTTCGAACCGGTCGCGGTGCTCGACTGGGAGATGGCATCGCTGGCGCCTCGTGAGGTCGATCTGGCGTGGCTGATCTTCCTGCACCGCTTCTTCGAGGAGGTCGCCATGACGCTCGAGCTCGAAGGTATGCCCGGGTTCCTGCGCCGCGACCGGCTCGAGGAGCTGTACGCGCAGCGTTCCGGTCACACGCCGCGCGACATGGACTTCTATCTCGTCTATGCCGCGCTGCGTCACACGGTGGTGATGAGCCAGGTGCAGCGTCGTGCGATCGCGTTCGGGCAGGCCGAGATGCCCGATGACGTCGACGACCTGATAATGCACCGTGCCGCGCTGCACGAGATGCTCGACGGCACCTACTGGGACCGGGTGCTCAGCCCCGGTTCTGGTTCCTGAGAGCACAGCGTCACGCCAAAACCAAACTTGCCAAACCGTCGTGTTTTTCCGAACGGTCTGGCAAGAACGCGCCAAACCGTCGCGTTTTTCACGACGGTTTGGCACGTTTGGTTTTCGGAGGTTCAGATGCGCTCGACCACCGTCGCCGAACCCATGCCGCCTGCGGCGCACATGGCGACCACGCCGTAGCGGCTGTCGGTCCGCTCCAACTCGTTCATCATCGTGACGATCATGCGGGCACCGGTGCAGCCGATCGGGTGACCGAGCGAGCAGCCAGAGCCGTTGACGTTGACGGTCTCCGGGTCCAGGTCGAGCGCCTTGACCGCCGCCACTGTGACCGAGGCGAACGCCTCGTTGATCTCCCACGACGAAACGGCGGACTGCTCGATGCCCGCCTTGGCGAGCGCCTTGCGGATGGCGTGGGCGGGGCTCAGGCCGGTCTCGGCAGGCGTGAGCGACACCGACGCCCAGCCGCGGATGGCTGCGAGCGGGGTGAGGCCGTTCGCCTCGGCGAACGAACGCGAGGTCAACACCAGGGCGGCAGCCGCGTCCGTTCAGGCCGGACGAGTTGCCGGCAGTGGTGGTGGCACCCTCGTCGAGCGGGTTGAGAAGCGCCAGGCTGGCAAGCTTCTCGAGCGTCGAGGTGCGGCGCGGGTGCTCGTCGATCTCGAACAGCGATCCATCGGGAAGGGGGACCGGCACGATCTCGTTCTTGAAGCGGCCCTCGTCGATGGCGCGCACCGCGTTCTGGTGCGAGCGCAGCGCCCATTCGTCGGCCTCCTCGCGGCTCACCCCGGCCATCCGGGCGGCGTTGTCGCCGACACCCTTGGCGGTGTTGAACGGCGGTGCGTCCTCGGTCTCGAGGTTCGCCGCGGGCAGCCACATCTCGCCCATCTTCGTGGTGGCGGGAGCGGTCGACATCGACTCGACGCCACCTCCGATGCCGGCTTCGATCATCCCGGCCGCGATGTTCGCAGCGATCCACTGGGTGCCAGCCATGCCCGAGGCGCACCAACGCTGGGTGGCGACGCCGGGCACGTTGGTCATGCCGAGCTGGTTGGCGGCGTAGCGACCGACGTTGCCGCCCCCCTGCATGGACTCACCGAAGCCGATGTCCTCGATCAACTCGACCGGAACACCGGAGCGTTCGACCGCGGCGCCGATGGCGACCTCGGCCAGACCCCAGGCGTCGACGCCCGTGAGGGACCCCTTGTAGGCGGTTGCGATGGGCGTGCGGGCCCCGGACACGATGACGACATCGGTGGACATGGTTTCCCCCTGAGGCGATCTGACGGTACGTCAGATGATGCCAGAGGACTTCGTCACGGCGACAACCGGGGACTAGCTGTCGCCGGCCCCCAAACCCGCGGCGGAGCCGAGCGACGAGACGGCGAGCTGGTCACGGCGCTGGTACGCCCAGCCTGGTCCGCGCAGCACGTAGGACAGCCGGTTCGACCAACTAGTCGAGCCGGTGACGTCGCTGACGATGTCGACGTACTCGTGGGTGGCGATGCGCACCGGGTTGAACGTCTCGATGTTGCGGGTGAGCCCGTAGACGACCGGCTCGTCCTCGAGCTCGCGTTGGAACGTGCCGAACAGCCGGTCCCAGATGATGAGGATCGCAGCCGTGGTTGCGGTCGAGGTAGCGCCGGTTGCTCCCGTGGTGGACCCGGTGGTGCGACGGCGGTGTTCAGCACCTCTTCGAGCGGGCCGAGCGAGCGGATCGTGTCGGTGTGGATCCAGAACTGGTAGATCAGGTTGATCTGGCGCGGCCGTCTCGATCAGGTTCGGGCCGGATGCCCAGCAGCGACATGAGCCCGTAGGGCACGAACATGCCGAGCGAATCGGCCCACTGGCTGGCGTAGCGCGGTCGAGAGGTTGTAGCGCTCGCTGCGAGTGGTGCACGACGTGGATCGCCCACATCACTCGGCTCTCGTGCTGGAGCCGGTGGTTCCAGTAGTAGATGAAGTCCCAGCCGATCACTGCGGTGGCGAGAGCGGTCGGGCCGCCGCCCCAGTCCCGGCAGCACCCGACGCTCGAAAAGGCGTTTGGCGGCAGTCCGGGCGGTCCATGTCGACGCCGCGTCTAGACCCGTCGCGGCGATCGCCGCGACCGCTGAACTGCCGGCAGCTCGCTTGGCGAACCGGCCGATCCGGGCCCGCCGATCAGCCTGACCACCGGACCGCGTGGACGGTTCGACCGGCGCGGTTTCGACCGGCGCGGTTTCGACCGGCCCGACCGGTTCGACCGGCGTGGCTTCGACCGAACCGGCTTCTCGTTCGTTCGAGCGCGCGATGGCGTCAGCCACCGCGGTGGCGGCCGCAGCGCCGACACCGAACGCGAGCAGGGGGCGGGCCCATCGGCCACGCCCCCACTCGAACTCGCGTGCGAGCTTGCCCGCCAGCGGCGGGATGACCAGAGACCCGGTGCCCATCACCAGGCTGGCGATGGTGTCGCTGCGCTCGTAGTCGACCGGCGACGGGCCTTCACGCTCCGCTCGCCGACGTAGCCAGCGGGCCTCGTACGCCATCGACCCGAAGAACCCGGGGATGGCCAGAATCGTCAGGTCCATGTCGGAGCGCCTCCTGTGCTGTGCGCTCGAACCGTCTCGTCCATCTGGTCATCCCCCCGGGTTCGTACGGCATTGTGCCGTGCGGCGTGTTGCCGCGTGGGTCAGTCCTGGGTGGTGGACTCCGGCGCGGCAGGCGTTGCCGGGGCAGTCGCAGTAGCGGGAGCCGGTGCAGCGGGAGCCTGGGCGGGCGAAGCGGCCGGCTTCTTGGCTGGGGCCTTCTTGGCTGGGGCCTTCTTCGCTGGGGCCTTCTTGGCAGCCGGCTTCTTGGCTGCTGGGGCCTTCTTCGCTGGGGCCTTCTTGGCTGGGGCCTTCTTGGCGGGGCCTTCTTGGCTGGGGCCTTCTTGGCTGGGGCCTTCTTGGCGGCCGGCTTCTTGGCTGGGGCCTTCTTCGCGGGGGCCTTCTTCTTCCCCGTCGGCACCTGTTGGACCACCGAGTCGACGACCTCGGCCGCCTTGGACCCGACGTTCGCCGCGGCGGACGTCACCGACTCGGTCATGTCGCCGGCATCCTTGGCGATCTCGCGGACGGTCTCCTCCAGCTGTTCGACCGCCCGTCGGACCTCGGCCTCGACAGTGCCCACCAGCTTGCGCATCTCCTCGATGCTCTCTCTGACGAATGCGCTGATCTCTTGCTCCACGCTTCCGGCCACGCTGTGTCCCTTCGTCACTTCGTCGCGCTGCATGCGCGGCGACCGTGGGTCAGCGTAGTGCTCGTGCGCACCACTGTTGCCAGAGGTGCCGTCCGCCACTCGATCCCGGCTGCGCGCCGATCAGGCCGGGCCGATCGGCGGGCGCAGCACGATGCCCAGCTCGTCGTCGACAGGGGCCGATCCGGAGGAGCGCATCGCTGCCCCCGGCAGCGAGTAGGTGTCCGCTGCGCTCAGGTCGACGTGGTATCCCAAGTCGGCGAGGGAGGCGATCGTCATCGTGGAAGCGGGGCTGGTCGTGTCCAGCCAGCCGGTCATCAGTTCGTCGTCGAACGTCGTCTCGCGCCAGTGCGAGTACGCGGTTCCGGGGCCACCGGTCGCCTCGACCGGGACCTTGCCCGATCCTCCGAGGGCAGACCATTCGGCGACTGCGCGGACACCGGTGAAGGTCGGACTGCCGGTGCCGGAGCCACTTATGACCTTGCGGGATCCGCCGATTCCGGTCATGTCCCAGAGGGTGCCTATGCCGAGAACATGGCCCATCTCGTGGCGAACGACGTCGCGGAAGCGGCCTGCGTCGAGCTCGGCCACGTCGGCGACGTCGAACTCCATCATCCCGGTGAGGGGCATCTCGTTCGACGTGCTGAAGCAGCTCGGCCCGGCCCTGCCGAGCACCCCGCCTTCACCGTCGATGGTGACGAGCCGGATGTCGATGATGACGTCGTCGATCACCGGTGGAAGGTCGGGAGCCCAGGCTTCGAGGCATCCGGGGCGGGGTGAGATCGGGAAGTCGGTGGTGCCACGCACGATCGCCGTCTCCCAGAACTGCTCGGCGTCGGTGAAAGCCTGGGAGACTTCGGGGCTGAGCGAGCCGAGGCCTCGGAGCACCATGTCGTAGGTCTCGACGGGCCCGGCGCCGACTGTCACGGTGCGAGCCGTGCTGACCGTCGGTGACGAGCCGTCGGACACGCTGAAGCGGGTTGTGAACACCCCATCGGTCGGGTAGGCGACGTTGCGGCTGGCGGCACCGTTGCAGCCGGGTACGACGACTTCGTCGGTGCCGTTGCCGTCAGCGTCTATACCGCAGGTGAGCGTGTCGCCGTTGGGGTCCGACACGTTCCAGCTGAAAGCGACGAGCGCTGGGGAGTCGCCGGCGAAGCCCGCGAGCGTGAAGCTGTTGATCGACGGTCCTGCCGGGATGTCTGTCGTGGTCGAGGTCGTGTCGGATGGGTTCGACGGCGGGGTGCATGCCGCTACGAGGGCCAGTCCGATGGTGAAGCATGCCGCTGTTGCGCCGCGCTTGAGAAGATTTGAGTTCATCCGTCCCCCAGACGTTCGGAACGAGCCTATCCGGCCATCCGTCGCGGTTGCTCGTGTCGTGGAAAACTGCGGTCATGACCGATCTGACCAATGCCGATTCGACCGCTGCGGACCTCGCTCACGTGTTCCACTCGTGGTCGGCCCAGGCTCAGATCAGCCCGGTGCCGATCGCGGGGGGCGAAGGCGCATGGTTCTGGGATCACGATGGCAACCGCTTCTTGGACTTCGCTTCTCAGCTGGTCAACCTGAACCTCGGCCATCAGCACCCGCGTCTCGTGCAGGCGATCAAGGACCAGGCCGATCGGCTGTGTGTGGTGGCACCGGTGTTCGCCAACGACACGCGCGAGCGCGGCGGCGGCAGCGATCGTGTCGCACGCTCCGGGCGCCTTGAACAAGGTGTTCTTCACCAACGGTGGTGCCGAGGCGAACGAGAACGCGGTGCGCATGGCGCGCCTTCACACCGGTCGTCACAAGGTGCTGGCCGTGTACCGCAGCTACCACGGCGCGACGACCACGGCGATCGCGTTGACTGGCGAGCCGCGGCGCTGGCCGTCGGAGCCTGGAGCGACGGGGGTGGTGCACTTCTTCGGGCCTTACACGTACCGATCAGCGTTCCACTCCGAGGACGACGCGGAGGAGGCCGAGCGCGCTCTCGAGCATCTCGAGAACGTGGTGGCGATGGAGGGCCCCGGCACGATCGCGGCGATCTTCCTGGAGAGCATCGTCGGGACCAACGGCGTGCTGATCCCGCCCGACGGCTACCTGGCCGGGGTGCGTGAGCTGTGTGACCGCCACGGGATAGTGATGGTCTGCGACGAGGTGATGGTCGGCTTCGGCCGTACCGGTAAATGGTTCGCTGTCGACCACTGGGGAGTGGAGCCAGATCTGATCACTTTCGCCAAGGGTGTGAACTCCGGCTACGTGCCCCTCGGTGGGGTGCTGATCAGCGACGAGATCGCCGCGACGTTCGCCGATCGCCCCTATCCGGGTGGGCTCACCTATTCGGGGCATCCGCTGGCGTGCGCGGTCGCTCTCGAGTCGATCCGGGTGTTCGAGGACGACCAGATCCCCGAACGTGCCGCCCGGCTGGGTGACGAGGTGATCGCGCTGAGCTGGCCAAGGTCGCGGCACGCCATCCGAGCGTCGGTGAGGTCCGTGGCAAGGGGTGCTTCTTCGCGATCGAGCTCGTGCGTGACCGTTCGACGCGCGAGCCGCTGGTGGCGTTCAACGTGTCGGGTGCTGCCGCCGCTCCGGTGGCCGAGGTGATGGCCGTGGCCAAGGCCGGGGGAGTATGGCCCTTCGCTCACTTCAACCGAGTGCATGTCGCTCCGCCCTTGATGATCGACGAGGACGACCTGCGTGCGGGCATCGCGGCGATCGACGCGGCGCTCGACGTGGCTGATCGCTACAGCCGCGAAGGGTGAGTATTCCCGCTACCGGGTCGCGAGCGTCGCGCGTTGGTCAGACTCGAGCGGCCGTGCGCGATCGGCGACGAGCTGCATTTCGGGCACGAGTACCGCCCACTGCAACGCCGACATTGCCAAGCCGTTCGGAAAAACACGACGCTCTGGCAATGTGGCGGACTGACCGCCGACCGTGAACTTGCCAGACCGTTCTGAAAAACACGACGGTTTGGCAAGTTCGCTCGTCGAGTACCCAATACCCCGCCCCACCAGGAAGAGACATCATGAGCACCGAGCAGGTCTCGGACATCTTCGACCCGCAGCGATGGGATCCGGTACCCGGGTTCGAGTTGACCGACATCACATATCACCGGGCAAGGCACTCCGGCACGGTGCGAGTCGCTTTCGACCGACCCGAGGTCCGCAACGCGTTTCGGCCGTCCACCGTCGACGAGTTGGCAAGGGTTCTCGACCACGCACGAATGACGTCGGACGTGGGCTGTGTGCTCCTGACCGGGAACGGTCCGTCGCCGTGTGACGGCGGCTGGGCCTTCTGCTCCGGTGGCGACCAGCGCATCCGCGGAAAGGATGGATACCGCTACACGCTCCCCGACGGGGCGGACGGTGCTGCGGGTGAGTCGCTCGAGTCGATGGATCCAGCCCGCAGCGGCCGGTTGCACATCCTCGAGGTCCAGCGTCTGATCCGCTTCATGCCGAAGGTCGTCATCTGCGTGGTGCCGGGCTGGGCGGCCGGTGGTGGCCACAGCCTCCACGTCGTGTCCGACCTCACCCTCGCCAGCAGAGAGCATGCCCGCTTCAAGCAGACCGACGCGGACGTGGCCAGCTTCGACGGGGGATTCGGCTCGGCGTACCTCGCTCGCCAGGTCGGCCAGAAGTTCGCCCGTGAGATCTTCTTCCTGGGAGACGAGTACTCGGCCGAGGACGCTCACCGCATGGGGATGGTCAACGCTGTCGTCGACCACGCGGACCTGGAGCACGTCGCTCTCGAATGGGCCGAGAGGGTGAACGCCAAGAGCCCTACCGCTCAGCGCATGCTGAAGTACTCGTTCAACCTGATCGACGACGGTCTCGTCGGACAGCAACTCTTCGCCGGTGAGGCGACACGTCTGGCCTACATGACCGACGAGGCGGCCGAGGGCAGGGATTCGTTCCTTGAGAAGCGCGACCCGGACTGGTCGCCCTTCCCCTGGCACTTCTGAGCGATCTGCTCAGACAGTCAGCCCGTTCGGACAGCAAGCGGATTCAGGGAGTCAGCTCCGCGTGCTTGGCCCTGCGCAGGCGAAGCAGCACCGGGAACCCCCACAGCAGCGTTGCCCGAGCCCAGCGGCTCGGTCGCTCGAGGCCGGCACGTCGAGCCTTGCTGTAGGCAAGCGCGCTCTCGGCCGTGTGGAGCGCCGCGGTGCCGACGAGCAGGGAACGGAACGCCTCGCGTGGACGGCGTCACCGGCGACGTTCTTGAGCTGCTCCCATGCCTCGTCGCTGACGGTCACCGCACCAGCGGTGCCTACGCCCGCCACGACGAACAGGCGCCAGAGGATGTTGGGTCGGTGGGGGTGCTTCGAGCTCATCCGCAGCACCCTATCCAGACAGGCCGTCAACCGCGACGCGACCCGAAGATGAATTCGCGTACGGTGACGCCCGTAACGAACCGGGGGGAACGATGCCGACAACTCTCAGCCGCGGACATCAGGGCGCCACAGCGACAGCGACAGCGACAGCGACAGCGACAGCGACAGCGACAGCGACAGCGACAGCGACAGCGACGGCCGCTACGGCCGCCAGAGCCACCAGGACCGTACGGGCCGCTCGGGCCGCTCTGCTCGCATTCGTGTCGCTCGCGCTGGTCGCAGGTTGTTCGTCGAGCGACGACAACGCCGACGGCACCTCGACCTCGACCACCACGGCACAGGCCTCGAGCACCACGACCACCGAGCCCCAGGTCCTGACGATCCTCATCTCCAACGACGACGGCTACTCAGCCCCGGGAATCGACGCTGTCGCCCGGGCGCTCAGCGACCTGCCCGACACGGAGGTGTTCGTCGTCGCCCCCAAGGAGAACCAGAGCGGCAGCGGTTCCAAGACCACCGACGGCGAACTCGTCACCGAACAGGTCGCCACTGCCAGCGGCATCCCGGCCGTGGCGGTAGCGGGCTATCCCGCCGACTCGGTCGACTGGGCGCTCGACGGAGGCATCGATGTCACCCCGGACCTCGTGGTCACCGGCATCAACTCGGGCCAGAACCTGGGCGCGATCGGGGACGAACTGTCGGGCACGGTTGGCGCTGCCCGCGCAGGAGCTGAACGGGGCATCCCCGCTCTGGCAACGAGCGCTGCGCTCAACGACGCGGTCGACTACGACCTGGCCGCCACGTACGTCGTCGACTGGGTGACCGAGCACCGAGCGGGTCTGCTCGCCGGCGAGTTCAGCGGCGAAGCCCCGCTGCTCGAGAACCTAAACGTGCCGGTGTGCACCGCCGGCGAGCTGCGCGGTGTGGCCCGGGTGCCGATGTCGACGAGCACCGACGGAGCCCTCGAGCCACAGCAGGACTGCACATCCACGCTCACCGACCCGCCCGACGACATCGTCGCCTTCAACAACGGCTTCGTTTCGCTTTCGAGCGCTGACGTGGAGCCACCCGGCTGACGCCCTGCAGCGGCGATTCGAACACGATCACCACGCGGTCACCGTCACGATCCGGTCCCTGTCACGTTCGGGCCGGCTCGGGCGTCGAGTAGGTATGGAACCTGAACAACACGATGTGGTGGTGCTCGGCGGTGGTCTTGCAGGCCTGACCGCTGCAACGACAGCGGCGCTGGCCGGAGCGACGGTCAAGCTGCTCGATGCTCACCCGCTGGGTGGCAGGGCACGCACGACGACAGACGACTCGGGTGCGTTGTTCAACGGCGGTCCGTGTGCGCTCTATCTGGGTGGAGCCGCCGAGCGGGTGTTGGGGTGCCTCGGGGTCGAGGTGACCGGTCGGCGGCCTCTTCGGTCCGGTGGCCGGGTGGCGCTGGCCGGGCGAAGCCACGTCCTGCCCGTTGGAGCAGGATCGCTCCTGTCGAGCAGGGCGATCTCTGCCGGATCGAAGCCGGCTCTGGCGAGGTTGCTGACCGGCCTGCGGCTGATCGAGCCGTCGGTCATGGCCGGGCAGTCCGTCGAGGATTGGCTCGCGAAAGCCCGGCTGCGCCCGGACGCGGCGGCTCTGGTCAGAGCGTTGATCCGACTCGCCACCTACACGGCTCGTACCGACCTGCTGGACGCCGGCGCCGGTCTGGCGCAGCTTGGTCAGGCCGTCGGACCCGGAGTCCTCTACCTGGATGGGGGCTGGCAGCAGATCGTCGACTCGCTCGAGCGTGTGGCGCTAGCGGCCAGTGTGCAGCTGGTCAGCGGGACAGCCGCTCGGTCGGTCGAGCCCTTGGCGGAGGGCGCAGGAGAAGCGCCGGAGGCGGCCGCCAGACCCGACTCGGGAGATCCAGCGGGCGCCGCGGGCATGGCGGCGCCAAGGTGGCGTGTCGCGACCTCCGCCGGTGACATCCATGCCCGGTCAGTCGTCCTGGCGCTCGGCACACCTGGGGCCGCCGAACGGGTGTCGACGCAGCCGCTCCACCTCGGTGATCTTGGTGAGCCGGTTTCGGCTGCCTGTCTGGAGCTCGCTCTGCGACGCTCGCCGAAGGTGAACTTCCTGCTCGGCATCGAGGAGCCCCTCTACCTCTCACGCCACAGCCCTCCGGCACGCCTCGCTCCCGAGGGGATCGAGGTAGTGCACGTCGCCCGCTACGGGGTGCGTGACGCGGCGACTGATCGCGGACAGCTCGCTTCGCACGCTCAGATGGCCGGTATCGACCTCGGGGACGTGGTGGCCGAGCGGTTCCTGGCCCGCATGGTGGTCAGTGCCGCCATGCCGCTTGCCGAACTCGGCGGCCTGAGGGGTCGACCACCGGTAGTGGTGGAGGGCTGCGATGGGCTGTTCCTTGCAGGCGATTGGGTCGGCGAGGAGGGGATGCTCGGCGACGCTGTGTTCGCTTCGGGGGATCTGGCCGGTCGGAGCGCAGCTGCCAGCGTGCGCAGGACCAGGTCCGCCCGGGCGTCAGGCGCGTCGATCCTCGATACCGGGGCGGCGGTCCGCGACGCGATTGTCCGTGGAGAAGGAGCTGTTGCACCCGCGGGCGGTGTGGCGAGGTGATGATGGACTCCGTGGGCGCGGCGGCCGAAGACATCGTCCGGGCCGAACAACCGCGGCTGATCGGGCTCGCCTACCGCATGCTCGGCTCGATCAGCGATGCGGAGGACGTCGTGCAGGAAGCGTGGCTCCGTTGGGAGCGGGTCGACCAGCCTTCGATCGAACGCCCGGGTGCATGGCTGACCACGGTCACCTCTCGCTTGGCCATCGATCGGCTGCGCGCCCAGCGGCGTCGGCGTGAGTCCTACGTCGGGCCGTGGCTTCCCGAGCCGGTCCTGACATGTGTCGACTACAGCGGAACAGACTCCCACAGCGACCACACGCGACCCACGGCGGCTTGGCCGCTGCGGGAGGGAACGATGATCCGGCGTCCGTCGTGACGCGCAACGAATCGCTCGAGCTCGGATTCCTGATCGTGCTGGACATGCTTGGTCCGGTAGAACGTGTCGTGTTCGTGCTCGCCGAGCTGTTCGCCGTGCCGTTCACCGAGATCGCCGAGGTGGTCGACCGCAGCCCCGAGGCGTGTCGCCAAGTCGCCAGCCGTGCACGGCGCAAGGTCCGCGATGCCCGGTCCGGCCGTGCTCCGGTCGACGAAGGTCTGCTCGGGGAGCTCGTCGGTGCGGTCACCCTCGGCCAGATCGACCGGGTGATCGAGTTGCTAGCGCCGACAGTGCAGCTGACGTCGGACGGTGGCGAATCCAGACACGCAGCCCGCCGTACTGTGGTCACCCCGGAGCGGGTTGCACGTCTGCTGGTGAACCTGGCGACCCGCTCGCCCGAAGGCGCATCGATAGCGATCGAGCAGATCAACGCCGCCCCTGGGCTGGTGGTCCGCGGAGGAGCCGAGTCACTGGTGCTGATCGTCGAACGCGAGACCATCAACGGTGCGATCGACCGGGTCCACCTGCTGCTCAACCCCGACAAGCTGACATCGGTGACAGCACCCGGCGCGCCGGTCCGATGAACCGGCGCTCGGGCGGCGCCGTAGCAGCTCAGTACTTGAGCGCCGGCTCCGAGCCCGTAGGCAGGTTGATCGTCTTGAACTCGAGGAACTCCTCGAGTCCCTCCGGGCCGAGCTCGCGGCCGATGCCCGAGGACTTGTAGCCGCCGAACGGTGATCCCCACGCCATCGCATAGCCGTTCACCGCGAACGTGCCGGTGCGGACCTGCCGCGCGACGTCGAGCGCCCGGTCTACATCGGCTCCCCACACCGATCCGGACAGGCCGTAGTCGGAGTCGTTCGCGATGCGAACGGCGTCGGCGTCGTCGCTGTAGCGGATGACGGACAGCACCGGCCCGAAGATCTCCTCCTGGGCTATGCGCATGTCGTTGGTGACGTCCGCGAACAGGGTCGGCTCGACGTACCAGCCGTCCCCGACGCCGTCGGGGCGACCGCCACCGGTAGTGATGCGGGCACCCTCGTCGGTGCCGATCCGGATGTACTCCTCGACACGCTCGCGCTGGCGCTCGGAGATGAGCGGCCCGACGGCGGTCTCGAAGTCGGTCGGATCACCGACCTTCTGGTCGGCCATCTTGTCGGTGAAGACCTGAACGACCTCGTCGTAGCGCGAACTCGGGCGCCAGGATGCGGGTCTGGGCGATGCAGGCCTGGCCGTTGTTCATGATCCCCGCGGCGAGGAGCTCGTCGACGATCGCGGGAAGGTCGGCGTCGTCGAGGATGATCGCCGCGGACTTGCCGCCGAGCTCGAGCGTGCACCGCTTGAGCTGATCACCGCAGATCGCGCCGATCTTGCGTCCGGCGGCGGTCGAGCCGGTGAACGACACCTTGTCGACGTCGGGGTGGCGCACCAGGTACTCGCTGACCTCACGGTCGGCGGGCACGACGTTGAGCACGCCGGCGGGCACGCCGGCTTCGTGGGCGAGTTCAGCGAAACGGAACGCCGACAGGGGCGTCTCGGGCGCCGGCTTGAGCACCATCGCCGAGCCGGACGCCAGGGTCGGAGCGAACTTCAACATGGTGATGAACAGCGGCACGTTCCACGGGATGATCCCGGCGACCACGCCGACCGGCTCCTTGCGGACGAGCGCCGGGCCCAACATGTCGGGGCGGACCTCCTCGAACGGGTAGTCCTTGACCAGGTTGGTGAAGTAGTCGAGCACCATGTTCGTGGCGCCGATCTGACCGAAGTGCGAGAACAGGATCGTCGTGCCGACCTCGGCGACGACCAGGTTCGCGAGCTCGTCTGCGGCCGCGGCCATCCTGGCGGCCAGGTCCGCCATGATCTGGTGGCGGTCGGCGGCCGTGCTGTTAGCCCATGGGCCCGACTCGAGCGTGGCCCGGGCTGCGGCGACCGCACGGTCCATGTCTGCAGGGGTGGCTTCGGGTACCGAGCCGATCACCTGGAGCGTCGCCGGGTTGACGACCTCGAACCGGTCCTGTCCGGCCGGGTCGACCCATTCGCCGCCGATGTAGAGCTGCTTGTGGTCGGTCATCGTCGTGTCCCCCTAGGTGCGGCGCGCACGGTCGGCGGCGCTACGGGCGTTGGAGCCGCGATCGTACCTGACGGCCCGTCAGGCTCGGCTGTCGCCGGTGGCTGTCGCCGGTGGCTGTCGCCGGTGGCCGGTAGCGTGGGCTCGCCATGGCAGGGAATCCGGAGCACACCGACGGGGTTGAGCAGGACGTGACCACCGCAGTCGCGCCCGTGCCGACCTCCTCCAGCGCCCCCGCTCCCGACATGCCGGTGCCGTCGAGGCTGCTCGACGGTGAGACCGGCGATCAGGTCTTCAGCCGGCTCGTCCTTCCCGAGGTCGACGTCATGTGGCGTGTCGCCATGTCGTTGACCCGCAACCGGGCCGACGCCGAGGACCTGGTGCAGGAGACGCTGCTGCGTGCGTACAAGGCGATCGGGAGCTTCGACGGTCGCTACCCGCGTGCGTGGCTGCTCACGATCCTGCGCAACACCGAACGCAACCGTCACCGTCGTCGCCGCCCCGAACTGCTGAACGACCCCGACACGGTCGAGGAGCGCGGCCCGGCGACCGAGGCCGATGTCGTCGAGCAGCGGGTCGAGGACATCGACTTCGACCGGGCGGTCACCGAGGCGCTCGCGGAGCTGCCCGACAACTTCCGCCGGGTGGTCGAGCTCGTCGACGTCGACGGGCTGACCTACCAGGAGACCGCCGACCTGCTCGGCGTGCCGCTGGGAACCGTCATGAGCCGACTGCACCGGGCCCGGCGCCGGATCCGTGACCTGTTGGTGACGGCTGGCTACGGACCGGGCGCGGCTGTCGAGCAACCGGGCGGTTCCGGATCAGCAGTCCTGTCCCAGGAGACGATGGGAGTGGATCGATGAGCGCCGAGAACGACGACGCTGTTCCTGCCCGTTCGCTGCAGAACTCGCAGGCGCTGTCGACGCCGTTGGTTCCGCTCACGCCCCTGTCCGAGGCGTCTGGATTGTGCGGCGGTCCGGGGCAGATGTCCTGTGATGACGCCAACGAACTGATCCAGGACTACCTGGACAACCACGCCGACACCGAGTCGTCGGCGAAGGTCAGGGAGCACATGGGTGACTGCCCGCCGTGCGAGTCCGAGTTCGTCGTCTACCAGCGGATCATCGTCGCCCTGTCACGATGTCGCGAGGACCCGCCGGCCGAGACCCGTGAGCGCCTCGAGCACTTCTGTCGCGGTCTCGCCTGTGCCGACGAGTCGGACCCCTCGGACCCCTCGGGCCTCGGCTGAGCACCAGCGCACCGACTCGCGGCGGGCTACGTGTGCCCGATGAACATCACGGCCCACTGACAGTCGAGTCGCCGATGGTCGAGGCGCCGACCGTCGCGTCGAACAGCTCGGGGAACACCTTGGCGACCTTGGCGCTCAGGTAGTCGCCGTAGGTTCCGTGCGCGTCGAACACGCTCGCTCGGTCCCAGCGCCCCTCGGCCGCGCTGTCGAGCACCTGGCTGGTCGGCTCGGCGCCCGGCAGGGGAGCGATGACCGCGTCCCACGCCGGATCCAGGAACAACGGGAACGAGTAGCGGTCCCGGTCGGGCATGCGGACCCGGTGGGGGGTGGAGCGGAACCGCCCACCGGTGACCCGCTCCAGCATGTCGCCCAGGTTGCACACGATCGCGTCGGGTGCAGGGTCGACGGTGACCCACTCGTCGTCGACGCGCACTTCGAGCCCACCGGTCCCGTCCTGGCAGAGAAGCGTCAGCAGCCCGTAGTCGGTGTGCTCGGCCACGCCCCAGCGGCCCACGAACGCGGGTGCCGGCGGCGGGTAGTGGAACATGCGGAACAGGACGGTCGGGTCCGCGCACCAGCGGTCGAACCAGTTGCGCTCCAGCCCGAACGAGAGGGCGATCCCGCACAGCACGCCTCGTCCGACGGAGCTCAGCTGCGCCATCCACTCGAGCACCACGTCACGCAGCTCGGCGGGGTGTTCAGGGAACAGGTTCGGCCCGTGCAGCGCCAAGCCGGCGCGCACCCGTGGGTCGTCGGGCGACAACTCGGTGCCGAAGTACAGCCCTTCCTTGTCGTCGGGAACGCCCGAGGTGAGCTCGCCGCCGACGGGGAACCAGCCCCGCCACGCACGCCCGCCCAACGGCATCGCGATCCGGGCCTTGGTCGACGCGGGCTGGGCGAAGAACTCCTCGGCCAACTCGTGCAGTCGTCGCCGCAACGCCGGGTCGACGCCGTGGCCGACGATCTGGAAGAACCCGAACCGCTCGCATGCCTCACCGATCGCAGCGGCCACGCCGGCCGAGTCAGCATCAGCAGAGCCGGAGGTGAGCAAGGGCGAGATGTCGATCGTCGGCACGTTGTCCACCACCAAAACCTGCCACGAAGTCCATCGGTGACACCCGCGCCGCCGGAGCTCTCCTACGGTGCAGACATGGAGTTCCGCACACTCGGCAGGTCAGGTCTCAGGGTCAGCGCCATCTCGTACGGCAACTGGATCACCCACGGTTCGCAGGTCGAAGACGACGCCGCGACCGCGTGCGTGCACGCCGCGCTCGACGTCGGCATCACCACCTTCGACACCGCGGATGTCTACGCCGCGACCATGAGCCGAGTCGGTGCTCGGTCATGCGCTCGCAGGCCAGCGCCGTGAGGGACTCGAGATCTTCACCAAGGTGTACTGGCCGACGGGCCCCGGCCAGAACGACCTGGGGCTGAGCCGCAAGCACATCATGGAGTCGATCGACGGGTCGCTCCGCCGGCTCGGCACCGACTACGTCGACCTCTACCAGGCGCACCGCTACGACCACGACACGCCGCTCGAGGAGACGATGACGGCGTTCGCCGATCTTGTCAGGCGTGGCAAGGTCCTCTACATCGGGGTGTCGGAGTGGAGCGCCGAGCAGATCCTGGCGGCGGCCGACCTGGCCCGTGAGCTGCGCGTCCCGTTCGTGTCGAACCAGCCGCAGTACTCGCTGCTGTGGCGGGTGATCGAGGATCGGGTCGTGCCCGCCTCGGTCGACGCTGGGGTGTCGCAGATCGTCTGGTCGCCGATGGCGCAGGGGATCCTGACCGGCAAGTACCTGCCGGGTCAGCCCGTCCCCGCGGGTTCGCGGGCGACCGACGACAACGGCGGTGCCGACTTCGTCAAACGGTTCCTGCGCGACGACGTGCTCGAGGCGGTCCAGCAGGTCGTGCCGCTCGCGGCCGAGGCGGGGCTGTCGATGGCGCAGCTGGCGGTCGCATGGGTCCTGCGCAACCAGAACGTCGCGTCGGCGATCGTCGGGGCGTCACGGCCCGAGCAGCTCATCGACACGGTCAAGGCGGTCGACGTCACCCTCGACGACGATCTGGTGGCGCGGGTCGAGGCGATACTCGAACCGGTCGTGACCCGCGACCCGGAGCTGACCGAGAAGATGACACCCCGGACCCGGCTGTAGCCGGAGTCCGGGGCGCCCGGTTCCCGCCGGGTCGTGCGACTCGTCGTCGAGCCGCGTCGATGATGTGTTCCGAACTGATCGGCCGCTCCGACGTCGAACTGGAGGAATTCCTGCGATCGTCGGCGTCTTCTGGCGGCACTCGCCGGGTCTCACCGGTCGCAACGACTCCTTGACGATGGTTCAGTTGGCGGGGGAGACTGTTCGGACGCCGCGCCGGGTGCTGTCCCGGCGCCAGCTAGGGGAGAACGAATGTCTCGTAATTGGCGGGTGGCATCGGTCGCGCTGACGGTGACGGCCGTCGCTGCGCTTGTCATACCCATGTCGGTGAGCGCTCAGAAGGTCGCCAATCCCGGTACCTTCTCGTTGCAGTCGACGGGCGGTTCGTTGTCGGTCGGCGGTCTGGGGATCGACCTGACGCCCCAGCCGTTGCCGCAGTGCTCCGACGGGATCGACAACGACGGCACCGGCGGCGTCGACCTGGCCGACAGCGGCTGTGCCGCCGGTCCGAACGGCGAGCCCGCCTCCTCCGATGACTCCGAGCTCGCTCCCGGCTACCAGCCCAAGGTCAACGTCTCGATCACCGGCAGCGTCAACAAGGCCGGCGTGGTCAGCATCCCGGCGTCCGGCGTGGTCTTCCCGCCAGCCTACGTCGGCATCAACTTCAACGGTCTGTGGATCGTCAAGGCCGAAGTGATCGCCACCGAGGCGGCCACCGGCACCCTCGACCCGCTGACCGGCGCGACCGTGCTCGACGTGCGGGCACGTATCAAGCTCAGCGGCAACGTCGGCAACCAGCTCGCCTCGTCGTGCTCGATCGGTTCGGCATCCAGCCCGATCCACATGAATCTGATCACGGGCCGCAAGGTGAACAGCTCCGGCAGCGCGATCACCGGCATGCCGTACAACCCCGTCTCCGGCACGGCGATGCTCGTCGACAACTCGTTCTCGGTTCCGGGCGCTGTCCGGTTGCACCGCCGGCATCTTCAACCTGAACTCCACCATCAACGGCGAGGTCGGCATCCCGTCGGCAGCCGGTCGCAACATCGCCGTCGTCGGCGGGCGCACCACCCCGGTGCTCGGCCGTGCGATCAACCCGGTCATCACCTCGAGCCCCGGTCTGACCGGCGCCCAGGCGCCCTTCTCGGTGACCTTCGGTGCGGCCAACTCGACCGTGGTGGCGGGCCCGGCCAGCTACAGCTGGTCCTTCAGTGACGGAACCACCGCCACCGGTGAGTACGTCGAGAAGACCTTCGGTGCCGGTGCCCAGTCGGCGACGCTGACCGTCACCGACGCCGAGGGCGACTCGCTGTCGACGACGACGAGCTTCACCGTCGGCGGTAGCGGCCCGACTTCGACTCCGACTTCGACGCCGACTTCGACTCCGACTTCGACTCCGACTTCGACTCCGACGTCGACTCCGACTTCGACTCCGACTGTCGACTCCGACGTCGACACCGACTTCGACACCGACGTCGACACCGACGTCGACACCGACGTCGACACCGACGTCGACACCGACCTCGACACCGACCTCGACACCGACGTCGACACCGACGTCGACTCCGACTTCCGCGCCGACGACCACGGTTGCGTCTCCGAGCGACGACACGGTCTCGGTGCAGGTCAGCGGTGCGGTCAACTACTCCAACTCGGGCTCGGGCAACGGCGGTGTCACAGTGCGCCGCGACGGTCAGGGCGTCGTGTCGGCCAAGGGCTCGCTCGAGATCGCCGGAACCGCTGGTGGCTCCGCGACGGTGTCGGTGAACGCCACCCGTGCATGGATCCTGCCGCTGTGGACCGGCGAGGTCAGCATCCGTGACCAGGCCGCCGGTGTGTCGGTGAAGGCCCCCGTGTTCGGCCAGGTGTCGGGCAGCGGGGCGACTGCCACGGCCAGCTCCAACTGGTTCCTGGCGGGCACCTTCCCGAACCTGTTCCGCCCGTACTCGATCCGCTGGAGCGTCACCGACGCCGGCTGATCTCGCAGTGGCCGGGCCGCTCGGCGGTATCCGGGTCATAGAGCTCGCTGGGCTCGGCCCGGCGCCGTTCGCGGCGATGGTGCTCGCCGACCTGGGAGCCGACGTACTCCGCATCGACCGTCCCCCGGCGACGCCGCCGGGGGATCGGCGCGTCCAACCCGTGGGACGTGCTCA
Source organism: Microthrixaceae bacterium (assembly GCA_037045265.1). Classification (GTDB taxonomy): domain Bacteria; phylum Actinomycetota; class Acidimicrobiia; order Acidimicrobiales; family Microtrichaceae; genus JBAOHV01. The sequence goes on from JBAOHV010000007.1 coordinate 46,487, forward strand.
ACCGCAATCGCTCAGGTGTTGCGGTCGACCTGCGATCCGACGACGGCACCGAGCTCGTCAGGGATCTCGCTGCCGCAGCCGACGTGCTGATCGAAGGCTTCCGCCCCGGGGTCGCCGAACGTCTGGGGGTCGGACCGGACGAACTGCGATCAGCGAACCCGCGGCTGGTCTACGGCCGCATGACCGGCTGGGGTCAGGAAGGACCGCTCGCTCCTCGTGCGGGCCATGACCTGACGTACCTGGCGCTGTCGGGAGTGCTCGCCCATGTCGGACGCAGCGGCCAGCCGCCCACTCCGCCTCTCAACCTGGTGGCCGACTTCGGTGGCGGCGGCATGCTCCTTGCCATGGGTGTGCTCGCCGCTCTCGTCGAGCGCTCGGTGTCGGGGCAGGGGCAGGTCGTCGATGCCGCCATGGTCGACGGCTCGGCACTTCTCATGGCCCCTCTGTTCGGCGCCTGGTCGTCGGGATTCTGGAGCGTCGAGCGCGGCACGAACCTGTTGGACTCGGGTGCACCGTTCTACGACGTGTACGAATGCTCCGATGGTGGCTGGCTGGCAGTCGCCGCGATCGAGCCCCAGTTCTATGCGCAGCTGCTCGAAGGCCTGGGCCTGGCCGGCGACGAGTCGCTCCCCGACCAGAACGACTCGTCGTGTTGGCCCGAGCTGCACGACCGGATCGCCACGGTGATAGCCACCCGTGGGCGCGATGAGTGGGCCGCCCTGTTCGACGGAGTGGACGCCTGCGTTGCACCGGTGCTCACCATGGGGGAGGCTCCGTCGCACCCACACGCTGTTGCTCGCGCTGCGTTCGCCGATGTCGAAGGCGTGCCCCAGCCGGCCCCGGCGCCCAGGTTCGATCGGACGCCGGCCGCCGCTCCGACGGCCGCGGTCGAAGGCGCCGATGCAGCCGACCTGCTGGTCGCTTGGGGCATCGACGCCGACCGCGCCGCAGCGTTCTGTGTTGCGCCAGCGCGCTGAACGCCGCGCTCACGCAACACAGATCGGTGGGCCGGATCGCCGGTTCAGGTCGTGTAGTCGGCGTTGATGCGCACGTAGCCGTCGGTCAGGTCGCATCCGTACACCCGCCAGGCGCCCGAACCGATCCCCAGATCGACGCTGATCAGCACCTCGTCGCCCCGCAGGTACTCCTCGAGGGTGCCCAGCTCGGCCTCGGTGACGGGCCGGGGGTAGACCTCGGCGGCGCCGAAGCGGATCGACACCTTCTCCTGGTCGATGTCGGTGTCGTCGCTGCACTTGCCGATCGCCATGGCGACGCGGCCCCAGTTGGGATCGGCGCCGTGCACGGCGGTCTTCACCAGGGGCGAGTTCACGATCGCCTTGGCGACCCGGCGGGCCTGGTCGTCGTCGCGGGCGCCGGCCACGTCGACGAGCAGCAGCGTCGTGGCGCCTTCGCCGTCACGGGCCAGTTGGCGGACCAGGTCCGTGCACACAGCTTCCAGCGCCACGGAGAACGCGTCCTCGTCGACCGGGCCGGCCAGCCCGTTGGCGAGCACCGCGGCGGTGTCCGAGGTCGAGGTGTCGGTGTCGACGCTCAAGCTGTTGAACGTTCGGGCCACCACGGCGCGGGTGACCCGGTCCAGCACCTCGGCGGGTACTTCCGCGTCGGTGAACACGAACGTGAGCATGGTCGCCATGTCGGGTTCGATCATGCCGACGCCCTTGGCGACACCGACGACGCGGGGCGCTCCGGGCCCGTCGCCGATGCTGGCCGAAGCGGTCTTGGCGAACGTGTCGGTGGTCATCATCGCGGTCGCGACTGCAGCGGCATCGGTGCTGTCGAAGGGCCCCGAGCGCTCGACCATCTGGGCCAGGTGCGTCCGGATCCGCTCCATCGGGTACTGACGGCCGATCACCCCGGTCGAGGAGACAAGCACATCTCGGGGGTTGCAGCCGACGGCGGTGCCGACACCCGCGGCGAGCTCTCGTGCGTTGGCCAGGCCTTGTTCACCGGTGGCGACGTTGGCGTTCTTGGACACGACCACGACCGCCCGTAGGCGCCCGTCGCCGGCATGGTCGCGGGAGACGACGACGCTCGGCCCGGCGAAACGGGAACGGGTGAACATGGCCGTGGCGTTGCATCCGACGTCCGAGGTGACGACCACGAAGTCGTCGGTGTCGTCCTTGATCCCGACGTTGGCGACGTGCGCGTGGAAGCCGCGGGGGAGCGGTACGGGGCGCTCGTAGTCGTCTGCTTCGGCTGTCGTCCGGGCGGTCATCGCCGCCGATTCTGGCACGGCGGTTTCCCGCACGGCCGATCCGGTCACGACCGATTCGCACACGCCGGTTCCGCTCACGGCCCTTGGGTACCCTCGCGCCATGACGAGCTTCGATTCCGCGTTGGACCTTGCCGCTGCCATCCGTGAGCGGAGCATCAGCCCGACCGAGGCCATGGACCTGTACCTGGGTCGGGTCGACCAGCTCGACCCGACCCTCAACGCGTTCGCGTTCCGCGACGACGAACGGGCCCGTGCCGACGCCGCCGCGGCCACCGAGCTCGTAGCCACGTCCGATCCCGAATCGCTGCCACCGTTCTGCGGTGTGCCGATCCCGATCAAGGACCTGAACCGGGTGCAGGGCTGGCCGACCACCTACGGGTCGCGGCGGCGTGCCCGAGACACCAGAGACCGACGACGATCCGCCGGTCGCCCGGTTGCGCAACGCCGGATTCGTGCTCATGGGCAAGACGACAACCCCCGAGTTCGGCACGATCTCGGTGACCGAGTCCAAGCGCCTGGGGGCGAGCCGCAACCCGTGGAACCCGGAGCGCACCCCGGGTGGTTCGTCGGGCGGTGCGGGTGCGGCGGTCGCTTCGGGCATGGCGCCGATCGCGCACGCTTCCGACGGGGGCGGTTCGATCCGCATCCCGGCGTCGTGCAACGGGCTGGTCGGTCTGAAGTCGAGCCGCAACCGGATCCCGAACCTGGTCGAGGCGATGACCTCGGCGTCGACGTCAGGGGTCGTGTCACGCACCGTCGCCGACACCGCTGCGGTGCTCGACGTGTTGTCGCAGGTCGACCGGGGGGCGTGGAACGTTGCGCCTCCGCCGACCCGTCCGTTCGCCGACGAGGTCGGCGTGTCGCCGGGCAGGTTGCGCATCCGGGTGACGTCGAACAACGCGCTCGGCGTGGAGGTCGCCCCCGAGTGCGCCGCGGCGGTCCAGGCCGTCGCGGCAGTCCTGTCGGACCTGGGCCACGACGTCGTGGTGGACGACCCGCACTGGCCGGACCCGTCGCAGTTCCTGACGGGCTTCCTGACGGTGTGGTCGACGATCGCCGCCGGGGTCCCGAACCTGGACATCGAAGCGGTCGAGGCTCACAACCGGGCCAACTGGGACCTGGCCATGGCGACCACCGCGATCGGTTATGCCCAGGCGAAGTTCGCGCTCCAAGCGGCGTCGCGGGACTTCGTCGCGGAGTTCAGCGGGGGGCTCGACAGGATCGCCTTCGGTGTCGCCGGTGACCCGACTGGGAATCCGACCGGTGACCCGACTGGTGACCCGACCGGTGACGGGGATTTCGACGTGCTGGTCACCCCGACGATGGCGGTCGAGCCTCCCGCGGTCGGGTCGATCTGGGAGGGCGCCGATCAGGACCCCGGTGCCCCGCTCCTCAACGCGACACCCATGGCCGCCTACACGGCGATCTACAACGTCACGGGTCAGCCGGCGTTGTCGTTGCCGTTGCACACGGCTGCGTCGGGGCTGCCGGTCGGCGTGCAGTTCGCGGCGGGTCCGTGGAACGAGGCGCTGCTGCTCCGCCTGGGCTCACAGGTCGAAGCGGCCGCCCCGTGGGTCGACCGCTGGCCGACCCTCACCTGATCGAGAGGAGCCGCTCAGCCCGGCCACCGGCAGTGGCACCACCGGCAGTGCCGCCACCGGCAGTAGCACCACCGGCGGAGACCTGCTGGCGGATCTGGTCGAGCAGGGCGCTGGGGGTGAGGATCTGCACCTGGGTGGCTCCACCCCACTCGGGCCAGGTGGCCCCGGCGATCAGCCGGTTCGGGTACAGCTCGACCACGTCCCTGTCCTTGCCCGACGCCCGCACCGACCGCACCGTCAGCTTCTCGCGGTCGGTGGCGTCGGTCAGGTAGATGGTGCCGTCGTGGATCAGGTTGGTCATGGTTGCCCCGAGCGTCGCCCGCACGTCGGGCTCGTCGTCGTGGGGCGCGCAGCGCCAGGATCTGTGTCGCGGAGCCGTCGGCGGCGGCACGTTCGATGAGCGCGGTGCCGTCGGTGTCGAGCGACGAGAAGCGCATCGCGGAAGCGCCGGTGATCGGCGCGTCGCTGTGGCCGCCGTCGATGCGCAGACGTACCAGCGACGACGTGGTCGAGCCGTCGACCTGGAGGTACAGCGTCCTGCCCGACAGCACGGCCCGTGAGATCTTCACGCCGGTGCCGCTGCCGGCGGACGGGTCTACGTCGTCCTGTGCTCTCGCCAGCGTGTAGCCGAGCGCCATGTGACCGGTGCCGGCCTCTTCGTAGTACAGCTCGGTGCCGGAGCGACCCTCACGGGTGGCGACGACGTGTTCGCCGTCAGGCGAGCCTGCGCCGATGAAACCAGTGAGCAGGTCCTCGGGCTCCTCGTCGCCGGGCGTCCAGCGACGCAGCGCGCTGGCGGTCAGGTCCTCGGAGTACGACAGGTAGGTGACCTCGGCACCGCTCAGCACCGGCACGACCATGAAGCCGTCCTCGATCGTGGTGAGCTCGCCGTCGGCGTCCATGTAGTGCATGGCGGTGCCGTCCTCGGTGCCCGAGCGCAGCACGAAACCTTCGGCGCTGGGGGCGAGCGGAACGGCGTCGAGCGACTGGAACGTCTCGGTGCGTGCGATCTCGTCGCCGTCGGTGGCGTCGAGCAGAACGCCCTGGAAGCCGCCGTCGACCACCGCGACGGCGAGCACCAGCGCGCCGTTGCTGAGCGCGACGGCACTCTTCACGCTCAGGTCGACGTTCTCGGTGCTGTCGTGGCGCAGGTCGCGGATCTCGAGCCCCGAGCCCTGGAACGGCCACGACACCACCCAGCGTTCGTCGGAGCTGATCGAGCAGTTGCCGGTGCCGACCTGGTCGGTCTCCTCGGCCGATGACGAGAGCTGACAGCCGGCGGTGGTCTGGATGAACGCTCCGCGGCGCACCACGCTGGCGATCAGCTGGTCGGCGCCGGCCAGGCGGGTCTGCTCACCGCCGGGCAGCCCGGCTGTGACCCGGGCCCCTTCGGTGTCGGCGTAGGCGAGCAGCACCCGGTCGTCCCAGGCCCGCCCGAGGGAGTTGACCCAGGTCTGGCCCGACTCGGTGATCGTGGTGATCTCGAGAGGCGAGGTCGCGGCGGAGGCGACCAGGGTGCTGTCATCGGCGGGGGATTCGGCTGCACCGGAGCCGGGGTCCACTGCGTACAGGGCGACGCTGTTCGCATCTGCCTGCGCCGTGGCGTCGGCGAGCAGCAGTTCGCCGGAGCTCGCGCTGGTGCAACCGGCGAACGCGAACGCCCCCAGGAGCGCGGCGGGAACGATGAGTCGACGAGTGGCCCGAGACATGGCCAGAACCGTACCGGCCTCGGGTGCGCCGCGACCATCAGACTCAAGAACCCTCGAGCCACCCCCCGGCAAACCCTGCTGCCAACCCTCGACCGATCCTTCGACGTCACCCTCGAGTTCACCTTCAGGGTCGTCGATGGCGGAGTCCCGGGCCTACCATCGGCGCCGATGACTGCGATCACGCTCGACGGAAACCGCCTGGCGGACGACCTCAAAGCCGACATGGCGGCCCGCACCGCCGCGGCTCGCGGAGCGGGGAATCACCCCCGGTCTGGGCACGATCCTGGTCGGCGACGACGGCCCGAGCGCCAAGTACGTCGCCATGAAGCACGCCGACTGCGCCCAGGTCGGCATGCACTCGGTAGACCGCCGTCTGCCAGCGGATGCAACCCAGGCCCAGGTCGATGCAGCGGTCGACGAGCTGAACGCCGATCCGGCGGTGGACGCGTTCATCATCCAGTACCCGTTCCCCAGGGGCCTCGACTACGGGGCGGCGTTGTTGCGGGTCGATCCGGCCAAGGACGCCGACGGGTTGCACCCGGTCAACCTGGGTCTGCTGGTCATGGGCGAGCAGGCCCCGGTCGCCTGCACGCCCGAGGGGCATCGTTCACATGCTGCATGCCTACGACGTGCCCGTCGCGGGTCGTCACGTGGTGATCGTCGGGCGGGGTCTGACGATCGGGCGTCCGTTGGCGAACCTCCTGGCGCTCAAGGGGCCCGACACGAACGCGGCGGTGACGGTGGTCCACACCGGCGTGGACGACATCGGCGCCTACACCCGCACCGCCGACATCGTGGTCGCCGCGGCCGGCGCGCCGGGTCTGATCACGGCGGACATGGTCCGCCCGGGTGCGGCGGTGATCGCCGCGGGTGTATCGGTGATCGACGGCAAGGTCGTGCAGCGATGTCGACGACGCCGTGGCCGACGTGGCCGGCTGGTTGTCACCGCGCATCGGCGGCGTGGGCGCCATGACCCGGGCGTTCCTGTTGATGAACACCCTCGAAGCCGCCGAGCGGGCCGCGGGCGCGCGGGCACAGCCGTGACCGTGGACGTCGATCTGGTCGAGCTGCTCGCGCACCCGCAGCACCCCTGCGCTGAGCGTCGAGTTCTTCCCGCCCAAGACCGAGGCGGGCGAAGCGACTCCTGCGCAACACGATCGCAGGAGATGTCGACGCCTGGACCTGGCGTTCGTGTCGGTCACCTACGGGGCGGGCGGGTCGACCCGTGACCGCACCCGGGACCTGGTCGTCGAGCTCAACCGGCCGGGGCCGTAACCAGCAGGGCCGTCGCCCGGCTATGGCGCACCTGACCTGCATCGGGCACACCAAGGAGCAGCTGAACGAGCTGCTCGACGACTACAGCCGAAACGGCGTGCACGACATCCTGGCTCTGGCAGGTGATCCGCCGGCCGACGGCAGCCCCGCCGACCGGCGACTTCACCTACGCGCTCGAGCTGGTCGAGCTGGTTCGCAGCCGGGGCGACCACTTCACCGTCGCCGTCGCCGCTCACCCCGAGCTCCATCCCCGCTCGACCGGACCGGGCGAGCGACCGCCGCCACCTGGCCGCGCAAGCTCGACGCCGCCGACATGGGCATCTCGCAGTTCTTCTTCGACGCCGGCGACTACTTCCGCATGGTCGACGAGCTGGCAGCGCTGGGCTGTGACACTCCGGTGCATCCCGGGGTCATGCCCATGACGAACCCGCCAGGCGTCAGGCGCATGACGGCCATGGCGGGGGCGACCTTCCCCGAGGAGCTCGCCGCCCGGGTCGAGGCGGCGAGCGACGACCAGGACCGCCACACGATCGTGCGTCGAGGCGACTCTGGAGCTCAGCCGGCGAACTGCTCGACGGAGGCGCGCCGGGGGTTCACCTGTACGGGCTGAATCGTGCCGAGGTGGTCGTCGAGGTCGCCCGGGAGCTCGGCCTGGCGGACCAGTAGACTGGAGCTGACGGCTCGCGCACTGTCGTCGACTTTTGGTCACCGACGTGATTCGATGTTGCCATCCGGCTGCAGGGCGCCAGAGCCGGTTGTGCTCGGCGTGCCGGGTAGATTCGATGGGTTGACGCTTCGGCGTATCGGTCGGAACGTTGCATGCTGAGCGATGGACGTGCCGACCGGTGACGGGGGTTGCAGGGTGTCAACGAGCCGTCCGACGAGGGAGCAGGTAAGTGGCAGTCTTTCGGAAGGGCAAAGCCGACGGTGACGGTTCGTCACGTCGTCGCCGCTCCATCGACTTCGACAGTGCGGACTCCAAGGTCCTCGCAGACCGAGATCAACCAGTGGGTCGGCTCCAACCGCCCCAAGCTGGGCGAGGTCATGTTGGAGCTCGGGCGCGATCGACCCCGACCAGCTGATCGCCGCGCTCCAGCGTCCAGAAGGAGACCCCGACCGAGGCCGGTGCCTGGCCCACCTGGGCGAGGTGCTCATGAAGATGGGCACGATCGACGAGCGTGCCCTGGCCGCCGCGCTGGCGTACCAGTTCGGCATCCCGCTGGCCGACCTGACGCAGCGAGAAGCCCGAGCCCGAGCGCCGTCGACGCGCCTGCCCGAGGAGCTGGCCCGCAAGCACACGGTGATCCCGCTGCGCATCGACGAGAACGACCGTGTCTTCATGGCGATCGCCGACCCGCTCGACACCGAAGCGATCGACGAGCTGACCCGTCAGTGCCGCCGCATCGGCCTGATGATGGGCACCCGCACCGACATCGAGCGGCTGCTCGACGAGACCTACAACGTGCTGCACGCAGGCCCAGGAGCACATCCAGGCGTTCGAGCTGGCCGACGTCGAGGACGCTGCGCTCGAGGCCGAGGACGACGTTCGCGGTCGACGACAACGCGCCGGTGGTGCAGGTCGTCAACCGGATCGTCACCCAGGGCGTGCGCAGCCGGGCGTCCGACATCCACGTCGAGCCGGGCGAGGACGTACGTCCGGGTCCGCTACCGCGTCGACGGCGCGATGACCGAGGCGATCCAGCTGCCCGACGCCGCATGGGCGCCGGCGATCGCCAGCCGCATCAAGGTCATGGCCGAGCTCAACATCGTCGAGCGGCGCCGCCCGCAGGACGGCCAGTTCGCCGTCGTCGTCGACGGCCGACCGATCGACGTCCGCATCGTCGACGGTCGGCCACGGTGCACGGCGAGAAGATCGTGCTGCGCCTGCTCGACAAGACCAAGTCGCTGATCGGCCTCGAGCGACCTGGGCATGCCGCCCGACGGTCGTCAGGCGCCCTACCTCGAAGATCGTCAAGGCGCCGCTCGGCATGCTGTTGTGCACCGGGCCCGACGGGTTCGGGCAAGACGACGACGCTCTACGCCACGCTGACCGAGGTCAACGACCCGACCACGCAACGTGGTGACGATCGAGGACCCGGTCGAGTACCAGTTCGACGGCATCAACCAGATGCCGGTCAGCGACGGCCGGGCATGACGCTTCGCCGACGGTCTCCGCGGCATCCTGCGTCAGGACCCCGACGTGATCCTCGTCGGCGAGATCCGCGACGAGCGAGACCGCACGCATCGCCATGCAGGCGGCGCTGACCGGTCACTTCGTGCTGTCGTCGCTGCACGCGGTCGACTCGGTCGCTGCCGTGCACCGCTTCACCGACATGGGCCTCGAGCCGTTCCTGGTCGCGTCGGCGCTGTCAGCGGTGTGGTCGGCCAGCGGCTGCTGCGGCGCATCTGCACCAGTCGTGCGCCGTCGCCGTACACGCCCACCCCCGACCGAGATCCGCATCGTCGACGAGCAGGTCGGTCACCAGCCAACGGTCTGGCTCAAGCAGGCGACGGGCTGCAACATGTGCGCCAACACCGGCTACCGGGGCCGGGTCGGTGTGTACGAGCTGCTGCACGGTGACCGACGCGATTCGCGAGCATGATCGTCGACCGAGCAACGCACCACGAGATGCGCGCCGACGGCGATCGACGAGGGCATGCAGCACCATGCAGCAGCAGGCGTTCGAGCTGGTGGTCGACGGCATGACCACGGTCGAGGACGTGCATCCGCAGCGTCTACGCACCGGGCGTCGAGCTCGACGGGCCGCCGATCGCAGGAACTGCCTGCCGGCGAAGCGCGAGCTCGGCCAAGGCGCCGACGCAGCTCGACGGTGCCGGTCGGCCGGTCGGCGATCCAGGCTGCCGACGCGACCGGCTGGGCCGACCGGCGGACCCGTCGCCGCCGGCCGTCGAACGGTCGCCAGCCGATCCACGGCAGACCGCTGACCTGGGAGCATCGATGAGCGCACGCGACTGGAGCCGCCGAGCGCAGTCGCAGGCAGCCCGATGACCGCCAACGATCAAGCACGCAAGTTCCGCTACGAGGCGCGAGACCCTCGACGGCCAGCACGTCAAGGGCATGATCGAGGCGCCGTCGGCGAACGCCGCGCGCAACGAGCTGGCGGTGCAGCGGCATGCGGGTCACCAAGATCGCCGAGCGCAAGGGCCTGCAGGTCGAGCTCACCAAGCAGAAGGTGCCGCTCGTCGAGATCATGCACTTCTCGCGGCAGATGGCGACGTTCATCCGCGCCGGCATCCCGATCATCGAGGCGCTCGACAACCTTCGCATCGACGCCAAGAACAAGCGCTTCCAGACCGTGCTCTGAGCGACGTCGCTGGAGCGGGTCGACCGGCGGGTCGCTCGGTGACCGAGGCGCTCAGCATCGCACGGCGACGTCTTCCCGACGCTACTTCATGGCGCTGCTCGGTTCGGCCGAGCTCACCGGCAAGATGGACGAGGCGTTCGAGCAGCTGCACCGCTACATCCGGCGCGACGTCGAGCTGACCCGAGCAGGTGCGCAAGGCGCTGATCTACCCGCTGCATCCTGCTGGTCGTGGCGCTTCGGCGTCGTGCGCGATCATCGTCATCTTCGTGATCCCGAAGTTCGCCGAGTTCTTCGAGTCGCTTCGACGCCGAGCTCCCGCTCCCGACGCGGATGCTGATGGCGGTCGCCGACTTCGTCGGCTCGACCGGCCGGCCTCGTCACCGGCGTCGCTGCTGGTCGTCTGGCGATCGTCGCACGCGTCGCTCTACGTCCGAACCCCGAGCGGGTCGACGCAGACCTGCACTGCGCTGCTGCTGAAGATCCCGGTGCTCAACACGGTGGTGGTCTACTCGTCGACCGGAGCGCTTCACCCGAGTGCTGGCGGTCCTGCTCGACGCCGGCGTGCCGCTGCACCGACGCGCTGCCGAGCGCTCGATCGACTGCACGACCAACATGATCTTCCAGGAGCGCCTGACCGTGGCGATCGGAGGGCGTGCTCGAGGGCGAGGGCTTCGCCGAGCCGCTCGGCGCAGACCGAGCTGTTCCCCGACGCACGGTCATCCAGATGATCCGGGTGGGCGAGCGCACCGGTGAGCTGTCCGACCAGCTCGAGAACGTCGGCCGGGTTCTTCGAGGAGGAGCTGGACTACGCGGTCGACAAGCTGACGCAGTGGTTCGAGCCGCTGATCATCCTGATCATCGGCGTGGTCGTCGGCTTCGTGGCGCTTGGCCATGGTGTCGCGCGATGTACGGCATCTACAACCAAGTGGACTTCTAGTTTCAGGGGCATCTGCTTCTCCTTTTTGGGGAAACGGCGACGCTGCCGAAGTTGCTATGGGCGCAAAGCGCCGGTACCCTTCACGCTTGGAAGCGTAGAAGTCAGAGCGGGAGTCCAGTGGCTGGGGAGTGGGGAGTCCAAACTCGTGAGAGTGTTCTCTCACGACATGGCCAGGGCGGTTTCAGCATGATCGAGGCCATCGTGGCGATCGTGCTGAGTGGCTCAATCGTGCTCGCGATCATCACCTGCGTTCTGACACTCCTGTTCTCATCGAGCGCCCATGCTCGGACGGTGCGATCCGGTATCGAGGCGACTGACATCGCCGAGCAGATCGACAGGATGCCGTACGCGCCCTGTGGTGGCGCCGGGCGGTCCGCGGCACCGATCAGTGCGTTGGTGGTACCCGGGTACTCGGCGCAGTACGTCAGTTTTGAGTACCTCTCCGACTCGTCGGCTGATGCGGCGTCGTTCACCTCGACTCCTTGCGGCGACCCTGCCGCTGACGAAGGCGTCCAGCGGTTGACGATCCGGGTCACCGCGACGGGCCGCAACGACGTGACCGAGGACATCGTCTTCGTGAAACGCAACTCGACCTGTCCGTCAGGGGCCGCACTGGGGGCAACATGTTGAACCGCTGCGAGAGTCGTCACCTATCCGAGTCGGGCATGACCCTGATCGAGATCATGGTGGCCATGACCATCACGATGATCCTGATCGTGCCGCTGTCACTGGTATTCATCGCGTCCGTGCGTGGGAGCTCCAGAGCGGACGATCAGTTCGCTCGCAGCGGTGACGCTCAAGGGGAGCCGGCGAGGCGTGGACCAACGACGTCCAGAACGTCGAGGTCGGTGGGGTGAACTCGAGCGAGCCCTGCCCGGCTCCAGACGGGTTCAACGCCGAGGAGACACACCTGGTGAGCTTCTCTTGGAACCTGAGCTCGTCGGCTATCGGGGCGCCACGCACTGCAACCTGGGTGGCCATCGGTGCGGGTGAGGATCTCGAGCTGGTGCGCCGCGAGTGAGAATCCGGCGACCTGGTCGACGAAGGGCTTCTTGCGCTGAAGCTCGGAGAAGAAGGCCAGGGCGTGCTCGATGTAGTGCATGGTCCCGCTTCTGTTCCGAGCGACTTCTGTCCGCCGGTCAACAAGCAGACGAACACGTCTCAGCCAGCAGTCTGTGGGTCTCGGAGTCCTGCACTATCCAGGTGACGGGCGAGTACGACTACGAGCTCACCGTCTCACGCAGAGTCCCAGAGCGGGTTAGCGGTCCCTCGTGAGGTCGTACATCACACGCCGGACATCGGCCTCAAGGGTGGGATAATCGAATTTGGAACGCAGATGACTTATGGGCCGGCCCCGATCCGGCGGCATGAGGTTAAACAACTCGGCGATGCACGCGGCGTATCACAATTGACGCATCGTTCGCGGTCCAAAAAGAGGGTCGCAATTTCGGTGGCGGCAAAGAGATTTTGCAGATCGCTGTTTTTGCCGTTGCGATCTCCTCCAGGCGCACCTTCATTTCCTGATTGATCGACTGTAGCTCCTCATTGATCGACTGTAACTCTTCCTTGCTTGTCTCCAGTTCTTCAAGCGTAGAGCGGTACTCTTCGTTGGTGCTTTGCAACTCCTCGTTGGCAGCACGCAGTTCCTCGACGGACGACTCATACTCCTCTTTCGTACCCTGCAACTGCTGATCGGAATGCAGCAGTTGCGCTTCGAGGTGTGCTAGGCGGTGATAGTCCTCGACGCTCGCCGCTTCGTCCGTACCCTTCGCCATAGCGTCGTCGCTTTCCCAAAAAAGCACCAGGCGCGCCGGCGTTTGGGGCTGGGCTGCACCAAAATCGTGACCGGATGGGGGTCGCCATTGAACTTGACGGGGATCGGTCGCGTGTGCGCTTTACGCTGCTGGCTAAAGGCACGGTACAAGACTGAACGCAACTCACTTTGGAGTTCGGGACGGATAAGGCGTAATAGATCGTGGGTCGGGGGGCCGCTGGGGTGTTGCAAGTACCGCCCTGCTGTCTCCGAATAGTGCGACGCGATACTCATCATCGACCAGCAAACTGGGCAGCCCGATCTCTTCCAGGAGCAGGCGATGTTGGTCCCCTTGGGAGGCGAGCGATTGCACTGCGGGCTCGACTCGGTCGCGCCGTGGCACCAGGGCGAGGCAGCGGGGGCAAAGCGGGCAGGATGAGTTTAGCGGGATGCTGGTTGCGACGATAGAGGCGGTGGTGCTTATCGACGATTTCAAAAAGTTCATGGCTGTTATCACTTGACTCGGCGCTGCCGAGAAAAAGATAGCCTTGTGGAAGGAGTGCGTAATGAAAGGCTTGATAGACACGCTCCTGTAACGGGCGTTTCAGGTAGATCAGGACATTGCGACAGACGATGAGATTCAGTCGGGAGAAGGGCGGGTCTTGGAGCAAGTTGTGAGGCGTGAAAAGCACCAACTCGCGCACCTCAGGGCGCACGACATAATGCCTACCTTCATGGCTGAAAAAGCGTGCCAACCGCTCTTCGGAGACATCGAGGCGATCGCCTCTGGATAAATTCCTTTACGCGCAAAGTCCAACGCCGTTTTGCCCAAGTCCGAGGCGAAAATTTGGATCGGGACGGCACGGTGCAAGGTTGAGGCATATTCCAAAAGCACGATTGCCAGGCTATAGGCTTCTTCGCCGGTCGCACAACCTACGGCCCAAGCGCGCACGCTGTCACCGTTGCTTGTATCGGCAAAGAGCTTCGGCACGATCTCGTGCGCAAGCGTTGCCCAAGCATCCCGATCGCGAAAGAATTCGGTCACGTGGATGAGCATGTCGTGATCGAGCGCGTCAATTTCGTCGCCGTCTTGGCGCAGCCGGTTCAGATAGGCTGGCAGCGTATCCAGGTGAACCAACTGCATACGCCGCGCAATACGGCGCAAGATCGTGGCTTCACGGTAGCCACTAAAGTCATGGCCCGTGCGCAGGCGCAACTGGGCCAAAATCTGGACGAGGGTCTGTAGTTCCGTCTGGGGAAGATCATTGGGGTCTGGTGGGCAGCTTCAAGTTGGACTGCGTACGCTTCACCACCAACAACTGGGTCGCCAACTCGGCAGTGGGGGCGACCACATCGACCAAACCGGTCGCGATGGCGCTCCGAGGCATACCATCATATTCAGTCTTCCGGCGACTGCACCAGCAGCAGGCCCCCGCGTTCCTTGATGGCTTTCATGCCGACGGTGCCATCGGTGCCTGTGCCGGAGAGGATGATGGCAGCCCCATCGCCATGCCCCTCCGCCAACGAACGGAAAAAGGTGTCAATCTGCAAGCGCTGCCCAAGCGGCATCGCCAGTTCTTCTAAATCAAGATACCCATCACGTACGAGCAGACGCTTGCCGGGCGGGATGACATAGACATGGTCCGGCTCCATGGCAACCTTGGCTTGCACTTGGGTCACGGGCATCTGGGAGTAGTCACGCAGCAAATCCGCCAAAACGCTCTCATGGTCGGGTGATAGGTGGATGACCACGACAAAGGTCATGCCGGTGTTGGGCGGGATGGCGGCAAAGAAGGTGCGCAGCGACATCAGTCCACCCGCAGGAAAAGCGCCGATCCCAACAATCGTCAGCTTTCTTGGCTCACGATTCGCTTCCCCATTTTCTGCGCTATTCTCCGGCCATTTTTATTTGCGTTTAGGGTCATCTCCGTAGCCTCTAGCCCCAAATCCAAAGCGGCAATAGGCAAGCTTCTGCGTCAGGTCATTGCCTGGGAGCAAGGCTCTTTCGTAGGCGGTGATGGACAAGCAGGAGTGGAAAGCTATCGAATGCTCAAAAGCGGCAGGCAACAAAAAAGTCTTCACCGACCTCGCACAGGTTCGGGAGGACGCTTGCGTCCACGATGATGTGGCTAAGTAATCCGGTGTGCTTGCTGTGGATGGGAGCGAGAGAATGGTTACTCCACGCGCAAGTCCTGTTGCCATAAGATAAAGTAGTTCGCCAGCACTTTATGTCTGCCCTCATACTTTGTCAAGAACCAAATGATGCAGTGGGGCCACCTCTACGCCATTGTCCTGGTCGCGCTGAGCAGGGCGGCTTTCTAGATACATCTTTGCAGATTTATCGGCTTTCATTCTCGACCACCAGAAATTTAAGGGGGCATATCTTACCGACACTCCCCACGTCGCCACCCACAATACTTTGTGAACTTTTCTACACGCGCTTGCGCCAGCGAAGATAGCTTGTAATGTTCCACGCATTACGTGTAACGAGTTTGATGTGAAATGACGACTGTGAAATTATGACAAAGTATCTGCCGAATCTGCGCCCACCGCTGGGGGCAACCTATACCGATAAGAATGGCTGCAACTTTCTCGTGTGGGCGCCCAACGCCAAGGACGTCAAGGTGCGCTTGCTGGACCCGCACGAGCGGCTCATCCCCATGCAGCCACGCTCCCAGGGCTATTACCAAGCGTGGGTTGACGACCTCGCACCCGGCACACGCCTACTTCTATCGCTTGGACAATGACAAGGATCGACCCGACCCCGCCTCCGTCAACTGCCCGAAGGGGTGCATGGCCCTAGCCAACTCATTGACCCCACATTTGAATGGGGCGATGGAAGTTCGGGCCGGGTTGCCCTTGCCGCGTTATATCATCTATGAACTCCATGTCGGCACTTTTACCGCCGAAGGCACCCTTGGCACGATCATTCCCTACCTACCCTGGCTCAAGGAACTCGGCATCACTGCCATTGAACTAATGCCCGTCGCCCGGTCCGGGAAGCCGCAATTGGGGCTATGACGGCGTTGCGCCGTTTGCTGTGCAAGATTCGTATGGCGGGCAGATCGGTCTGAAAAGATTGGTCAATGCTGCCCACCAAGCAGGCATTGCCGTCGTCCTCGATGTGGTCTATAACCACCTCGGGGCCGAGGGCAACTATCTCGGCGACTATGGCCCCTATTTCACCGATCGCCATCAAACACCCTGGGGCGCAGCCGTCAACTTGGATGGCCCAGGCAGCGATCAGGTGCGCCGCTACTTTATCGAGAATGCTGTCTATTTTTGTTGCCGCGACCTGCACATTGATGCGCTGCGCCTGGACGCCATTCATGCCATGATGGATAGCTCCGCTATGCCGTTTTTGCAGGAACTGACAGCACGGTGGTAGCACCGCGAAGCGGTACATCTCAACCGTCGCGTCTCTACCTAATCGCCGAAAGCGATCTCAACGATGCCCGCGTGGTGCGTTGGTCCGAGAATCACGGCTTTGGGCTGGATGCACAATGGAACGATGACTTTCAACATGCGCTGCATGTGCTCCTGAGACGGTGAAACACAGGCTATTTGGCCGACTTCGTGGACGAAAGCGGCGCACAACCGCTCCAATTCGTGACCAAGGCACTTGTCGAAGGCTATGTCTATTCCGGTCAATATTCGTCGTCCGCACGGTCGCCGTCACGGCAACTCCAGCCATGGCATTCCACCCTATCGGCTTGTCGTTTTCCTGCAAAACCATGACCAAGTAGGCAACCGCTTGCTTGGAGATCGCCTGACCACGGGGACCCCGCTTCCGCGTGTGAAGATGGGGGTCACGTTGATGCCGCCGCTTCGCCCTATATCCCTTTGCTTTTTATGGGTGAGGAATATGGCGAGGACGCTCCTTTCTCTATTTCACCAGCAGCAGCGACCCCGCCCTCGTTGAAATGGTACACGAGGGGCGCAAGCGCGAATTTAGCCATGATAGCGACGCGCAAGCCACCGGATCCCTTTGCCGAGGAAACTTCCAGCGCAGCAAGCTCAATCATGCCTTGGCGCAAGCGGGCGATCACCGGCATTTCCGCGACTTTTATCGCGCGCTGATTGCGC
>JBAOHV010000008.1:0-15685 GCA_037045265.1 Microthrixaceae bacterium
ATGTAGACCTACTTCGTTCAGTTACGTATACACACAGTCTTCGGAGCGAGCGGCCGACCGGCCGGGCCGCCCTCGTTCACGAGCGTGGCGTAGAAGCGCTCGACCTCGATCGCCGTCAGCGCCTGGAGCTTGCCGAACCCGAGACCCCACGTGATCCGATCCACTGCGACCACGTAGCTCGCCCAGGTGGTCTCACGCAGTTGGGGCTTCACCGTCTGGAGCCACTCGGTCAGGTAGCCATCGAGCGTCACCGAGGTCGCGACGGCGGTGCCGGCCCGCAGCTCCGACATGAAGTCCCCGAGCGCCTCCTCCTCCGCCGCCTTGGTGGCGAACCGCCCTTGGTGCCCGGGGTGGGTTTCGAACCCACACGTCCCCTGAGGGACCGAGGGGTTTGAGACGGGCCAGGGCCGTATCGCTGAGTATCGCTCCGTCCCGAACACCCGAATCTATTGGGTTCTGAGCGACACGCCGTCCAGCTCGACGAGCGCCGATCCGGCCCGATCCAGGGTGTTTCGCGACTATTTCGCGGACTTCTCGCGACTATTTCGCGGTCTGTAGCACCCGGGTCTAGGTGGCGAGGTGGCGGGTCCGGCTCGCTGGGGTGGGGAGTCTGTCGCCGGTGCCGGGGAGTCCCGGCGTCGCTCAGCGTGAGCGAGGGAGTCGAGGGTCGCCGCCAACTTCGTGGACCAGCGATGTTGTGCCCTGGGACGTTGTTGACATCCGATGAAGTGAGCCCCCTGGGCGAGTGTGGAGCTGTCGAAGGCACCCACGCTCGAACCCAGGAGGCTCGAGGTGCACGGTAACGCTCCGCTCACGCCGGAGGGCCGGCTCACGGTTGTGTGATGCGCATCGAGTCAGGTCGGACCAGTCGCGCACGGTCGCGGAGTCGATGAACATCTCCCGCCAGACCGCGTCACAAGTGGTGGCGCCGCTGGCACGACGAAGGCGAAGCCGGCCTCAGTCGACCGGTCGAGCCGACCGCAGTCGTGTCCGCACCAGACCCCGGCCGCGGCTCGAGCGGCGGATCGTGGCGCTGCGCCAGTACGCTCAAGCTCGGCCCGGCCCGCATCGGCGGCATCGCTGGGGGTGCCGGCCTCGACGGTCCACCGGGTGCTGGTGCCGCCTCGGCGCTGAACCGTCTGCGTGGATGGACCGGCCCACCGGGCCGGGTGATCCGCCGCTATCGACACGCGACCGCCGCGGCGAGCTGGTCCACGTCGACGTCAAGAAGCTCGGCCGGATCCCCGACGGCGGCGGCCAGCGCGATCCACGGCCGACGCACGAACCGCGCCGAACCGCAGGCGACGGGCCCGGGCTGGCACCTACATCCACACCGCGATCGACGACCGACTCCCGGCTCGCCTACAGCGAGATTCGCCGGCGACGAGAACGCCGTCACCTGCGTCGCGTTCCTGGCAGCGGGCCGTCGCCTGGTTCGCCGACCACGGCATCACCGATCGAGCGGCATCCTGACCGACAACGGCAACGGCTACCTGTGCGACCGGTTCCAGACCGCGCTCGCCGACCGCGGAGCTCAGGCACTCGCCGCACCCAGCCCTACCACCCAGCCACCAACGGCAAGGTCGAGCGCTTCAACCGCACCCTGCTCGACGAGTGGGCCTACGTCCAGCTCTGGACCGTCAGAACCCGACCACGCACCGCGCGCTTGACCGACTGGCTCCACCGCTACAACCATCACCGACACCACACCGCCATCGGCGGCCCACCCATCAGCCGCGTCAACAACCTGGCCGGGTCACAACAGCTAGCCCTGATTCTTCATGGGGTTGAGATGGGTCGAAGTCTCTGAGACGCGACAAGTGCCCCAACGGCGGGCTTTTCTGGTGGTTACTACGCCGACAGAAGGCCTCTCGAAGGAGCACTTGACAGGTGAACGGTATCAGCACGCGTCGAGTCAAGATCGAGTCGGGTGGAACCGGGGTCGTCGCGCATGTCGGACTCCACGCGGTCGGCTCGTTCGCTGATGCTGTCGGCCTCGGTGACGCGCTTTCCGACGCGGTGCTGTATCGGGGCCGTGGGATACCGGTGCATGACCGGGGCACGGTGTTGGTCCACACCGCGTTGATGCTCGCCGGGGGCGGCGAATCGTGCCTCGATATCGAACACCTCCGCGCCGGGCCGGTTCTGTTCGGTGGTGTCGCGTCGGACACGACCGTCGCCCGGACCCTCGCAGCGATCGGCGTGGCGGATCGTGAACGTGTCGCCGCAGCGGTCGCTCCGTTACGGGAACGAGTGTGGTCCACCCTCGATCTTGATGAACGCGATCCGGTGTTGTTGGACATCGACGCGTCGATCGTCGGGATCCACTCCGAGAACAAGGAGAACGCTGCCGCGACGTTCAAGGGCACCTACGGGTTCCACCCGATGATGTGTTTCGCTGACGCGACCGGTGAGACACTCGCCGCGGTGCTGCGCCCAGGCAACGCGGGTGCGAACACTGTGACCGATCACCTCGACGTGTTGGACCAGGCTGTCGCCCAGTTGCCCGCGGGGATCGCGCTTGGTCACCGAAACGGCGACGACCCGACGGGGGTGTCGCGACGGGTTGTGGTGCGTGCCGATGCTGCGGGGTGCACCGAAGGGTTCCTGGGGGGATGCCGGGCACGCAACATCGGGTTCTACGTGAGCGCCCGTCGCAACACTGGTGTTCACGCGGCGATCTTCGACGCGGTCGGTGTTGACGTGTGGCTACCCGCGTTGGGACGTGATCGCGAACCACGCGATGACGGCGCGGTCGTCGCTGAGCTCACCTCGCTCATCGACGATCCGAAACTCCCCGCCGGCACACGGCTGATCGTTCGCCGCGAACCGTTACACCCCGGAGCGCAACGCAGCCTGTTCCCATCGATGGACTACCGGTACTGGGGGTTCTACACCGATCAGCCCGGCGATCCCCGCGACCTCGACGCGACGATGCGCGCTCACGCGCATGTCGAACAACACATCGCCCGTCTCAAAGACTCCGGGCTGTGCCGGTTCCCGTTCAACCGGTTCGAGTCGAACCAGGCGTGGCTGATGACCGTCACGCTCGCCGCGGACCTGCTCCGCTGGTTCGCGATCATGTGCCTCCCCGCCAGTTGGGTGAACACACGACCCAAGAGACTGCGTTGGACCCTGCTCCATGCTCCCGGCCGGCTCGTGCGCACCGCACGCCAGACAGTCGTGCGCATCATCGACGACTGGCCCACCGCGGACGTGTTGACCCACGCCTACCAGCGCATCGCACACATCACCTGACCCCGCCCGAACCCGAGAGCGAACGCCACCACCCTCACCGACCGCGCCCCAACACGGCCCCAACCACGTCGCCGGACCCGCCAACCACACCGACGAGGCGGCCAGGCCCCGCAAAGCGGTCAAGGCACCCGACCCGACACCGAAATCAGCCCCAACCCACACCCCCAAACCACCCCGTGAAGAATCAGGGCTAGAAGCGATCTGGGTCGCTGGCCCGCAGGCGGACTAGTCGCCTTCCACTTGGGACTCCAAGAACTCGAGAAGCTGCTCTCGAGAGAGTTCGTCAGATGGCCTGATAGTGAAGACGGCATCAATCGAACTGCTACGGACCGACGGGCTGCGCTTCCACGCGTTCTCGAAGGCGATAAGAGGGTCCGGCTTCAACATGGTCACTGTGGCTGGGTCCGCTCCTAGGTCACAGCGCAATGCGGCGACGACGTTGCCAATCGACATCGAGATAAGGCGGAGTCGGCTTGCGAGGGCCTCGGGATTCCAGTTGAGCGATGTGCGGTGAGTGCGGATGTGATGCCTCGACGAACCCGCACGCTCGATGACGTAGAACGTGGTCCCGAACCGGTCGTCTCCAAGCGGGCGCATGGAATCCTGAGGAGCCGGTGCCCCAGGAGTTACCTCGTCGCCGACAAGTATCGTCACGCCCCCGGGTGCCACTCGCGTACCGTGTTTAAGGGCGTTGTGCTCTGCTCGCGCAGTCTCGTCGAGAAGCTCGTCTGATAGGCGTTGCCAGAATTTGGCAAAGGCGCTCCTCGTTGGCGCCTCCGCCGGGTGGTCCCCGTGGATCAGGCTTGCGAGATGCTCGAACGTCACCACGCGTCGCCCGATTGGCGTCAGAAGTTGATGGCCGTCAGACAGAGAGGCGACGACGTTTTGGAGGTCGCCAGTCGAGCACTTCGCAAGCCACGCAGGTACCGCGCGCGGCGCCTGAGCCATGGCTCCCAGCAGCGACATCAACGTCTCAACAGCCTGGTGGTAGGTGACGCGAAGCATCACCGAGACTGAAGGCGCATCATCGGTCTGAAGTCCTCTGGTCGCCATCGCAGAGATCGTTGCGAAGTAGCCGACATCGAGGCCTTCGAGGAAGCTGAGACTCCTGCTCTCGTGGTCGAAGTCCCAGCAACAGAACGCGTTCTCCGCGACTGCAAACACGTACCCCTCCAGCTGTGGGGTCATCTCATGGTCGGTCATCAAACAATCGTCGCAGCCAATCCCGGTTGATCTGCGTCGCGGAGCGATCCGACCTTCCTGCCAATGAGAACGCGAGCCTGCGGGCCCGGCCGCGATGCGCCCAATGATGGCTTAGGGCCTGTGGTGCAATTAGTTGAGCGGTTAGGGGGGTAGGATCGAGTAGTTCCAGTCAGGGTGCCAGGTGTGTCTGGTGATTGGAACCGCGTCGAGTTCGGTGTCGGTGATCTTGACGCCCGTCGGGTAGTAGCCGGTGTCAAGAGCGGCTTGGACCTGCAGCCCCTTGCTGGTGGTGGTCGCCGCGATCAGCTCTACGACCGTGCGGTAGGTGGTGAGGGGCTTGCCGCGCCAGTTCATGGAGATGAAGCTGAACATGCGGTGCTCGATCTTGTTCCACTTCGAGGTGCCGGGCGGCATGTGGCAGACGGTGATGACGATGCCGATCGTCGCGGCGAGCTTCGCGAGCTCGACTTTGAACGCCCGGGACCGGTAGCTGTTGGAACCTCCGGCGTCCGCGGTGATCATGAGGTGGGTTGCGTCCGGGTAGCGGGCTTTGCCCATTCGTTCCCACCACCGGGCGATCGAGGCCACCGCGAAGGCCGGGGTGTCGTGGTGGTCCCCGACGTTGACCCAGCCTTCGTTCGCGCCGATGTCGAGCACCCCATACGGGATGGCCTTGCCCATCTCGGGGTCTGGGAAGTCGTGCACGCCGACCCGGGTCGGCTCGCCCTGGGGCTCCCACTCCTTGCCGCCGTTGGCGTAGTCGCCGACGAGTTCCTTCTTCTTGCAGTCGACGCTGATGACCGGCTGACCCGCGGCGAGGTGCTCGCCGGCGGTTTCGTTGATGTAGCGGAACTGGCCGTCCCGATCAGGATGCTGCTTGCCCTCGGCGACTTTGGCGTTGGCCTGGAGGCTGTACCCGAGGTCGTGCAGCAGATTCCCCACCAGGTTCGCTCCGGCCTTATGGCCAAGCCGGCCGAGCTCGGCGGCGAGGACCCTGGTCGACTTGAGCGTCCAACGCAGCGGGCTCATCGGATCCCCGCGGGACTCAGGCTCGACCAGCGAGTCGAGCAGCACGAGTAGCTCGGGGTCGACGTCGATCCTGCGCTTCGGGCCCGCACCGGGACGGCGTACCCGTTCACCGAGCACCGGTCCCCCGGCCAGATCCTTCGCCCCCGCGATCAAGGTGTTGCGGCTCATCCCCGACGCTTCGGCCACCCGTGCCTGACCGCCGCGACCGAGCACCCCCACCATCGATGCCGCCACAAGCCGACGCTGACGCTCATCAAGAAACGGCGAAGTCAGCGAGAAGAACCGAGACAAGCCCTCCGCGCTGAGTTCCATCCACGAACCCTACATCGCGCGCCTAATAAACGCGCGGACCCTTACGGATGCAGCCCCGGTCGATGGCGGCCTTCGCCGATAGGCCAACGCGCCTCCCGCAATCCGACGGTCATGGGCGGGCCGCACCGAGGCAGACCTACTGCGTCGACTCCTCTTCAAGCGACTTGGAGCATTCGAGGCAGACGAGTACCGGGTCGTCCTCACGTTGTGCGCGCTTGCGCTGCCACTCGGACTCGTTGAGACCGACCCGGCTGAACGCAGTCCCGAGTTCATGCGCTAGGCGTTGGGCCTGCGCAGATTTTAGGCGTGCAACGATCTCGAACTCGCCGCCATCGCTCGTACGCAGCCGCAGCGTCTCATCGGAGATGATGCAGCGAAGGTCACCGTCGGCCGGAAAGACGAGCATTCGAATCTGGCTAGGCTTCATCACGATGCGAAGAAATGTTGGCGCCTCATCCGCGACCAACGCGACGTGGAACGGCTTGCTGGCGACGGTCTTCATCGGAAGGAATGGCGCGGGAACATCCCCGCTCAATCTCACTGAATCGCACAGGGGCAGGACGCAGACGAAGTAGATGTTGGTCGCTAGCTCGCGCACGATCGCTCCGAGTTCGACCCGGGCAGGCCGACCTCCGCCGTAGGCATGCACAGTGGCCATTCGGTGGGCAAACCGGGCATCAGCGACGATGGCGTCGGGCTTCGACATGAAGCGCGTCGTCAAATCGGCAGTCAGGAACTTCTTGGCCTCGGTGTTGCTGCCGAATGACGATTCGGCAAGCGCCTTCATGCCGTCCTTCTCGCCGCCATGGACATTGAGTGTCATCAGGATGTCGCGTGTGGAGGGTGGAACGATCGCCGCGTCTGAGATGTCGTCAAGCCATGACTGAACAGCCTGTAGATCAGTGCAAGATCTCCTCTGATCATCCTCCGAGATGATGGAGGCAAGCTCGCTCACGATCAGCTCTGCGAGATGATCGGTCGCATCGTCAGGCGACGGAAGAGCCAGCCGATGACCGACGAACCCAGCGTCCAGCCGCGCCTCCAACACTGACAGGAGCTCGTTCACGTTCTCTCGCACCGCTCCCAGGGCGGACATTGTGGCTGCAGGTACGAGGCCGGCGGCATTCGCGGCGAACTCCTCAATAAGTCGATCTGGGAGATCTCCAACGTCGACGACCTCGGCACCCGGAACGAGCTTTGTACCCGCTTCCGGCTTCGACAGCAGCACGATTCTGCTCCCCCGCCTGGTGTAGCGAAACAATCCATCCTTCTGGACGCCTTCGAGCCCGACTATGGCGTCCTCAATCTCGCCCAACTTCGGATCGCCCGTGTAAATCGCGACGAGCCGGAGCCGCGGTCCTGTCGGCGCAGTGAGCGCGTCCAACAGGGGCAAGGCTGTAACCGAAAGGTCGCTGGAATCGATGTGCCAGTCGAGGATCACGATGTCGCAACGGGTGCCAGCGGCGACGACCAACGCGAGCATGTTGTCGCCGGGAGAGGGCTTTAGTGACGCGCAGAGGATTCCGTGGCTGGCAAACGACTCCGTGAGCCTCTCTGGGTCGATTGGGATCGCTCCCGCATCTTCCGCTTGCGCGTCAGCAGTTGGCGTCTCCGTGGCGGGTCCAGCCTCACTCGTAGGCGTCGATTCCGAAACACGGTCCGCTGGGAAGGGGCTCGGGTCCGATAGTTCCTCCGCTTCCTCTCCAGCGGAATCGTCCGGCGGCACGTGTCGGTCGTCGACGATCAATGCTGATTGAAGGAACCGTCGTGCAGCTTCCTTCGACCGTTCGAGGTGAGTGGTCACCGTCATTCCTCCCCTTGACGCTCATGCGCATCAGCGCCCTCGGCACCGGGCTTTGTGGGCAGTGGTTCAAGAGTGAAGACTGCTCCCCCGAGCCCCCCCACGCGACCGTCGTTGGACGCCGTGATCTCGTATCCGTCGCGACGGAGCACCTGCCGACTCACATACAAGCCAGTTCCTCTTCCCGCCGATTTGCGGGTGAAACCTAGCTCAAAGATATCCTCGAGGTCTCTCGTGGAGACACCTGGGCCGCTGTCTGCCACGTACATGCTGCCGTTGCTCACGCCGAGCTCGATGGTCCTGCGGCTCCTGTCCTTGACCCAGTAGATCGCATTATCCACGAGGTTGACGAAGACCGGATAGTGGGTTGACGGGAAACCTTCGAAGAGATGATCTTGGAACTCAGCTGTAGCGACCAGAGTCACTCCGTGCCGGGCCAGGCGCTCTTCGAACAGCTCCCTCACGAACGTCTCCACATCTCGCCCGCGAATCTCAATGCGTGACCGATAGAGACGACGTTGAAGCGGGGTAAACAAGGAGAGGTACCCATCGAGGTGATCGAAGCTCGCTCGGAGATCTTGGTACACGTGATTCAGAGCGTCGTTCCGATCGGCCCAGGACTTCAATCGCCGCAAGTTCTCACGCATCGACCGAACGCTGCCGATGTACTCGTGGTTGATGATCTGGATCGCTGTCCCGAGTTGCATCAACTCGAGATCCGAGTCGGCCCGCGCCCGGAGCGCGATGAGCTCCTCGTCGTCGAGCGCTCGAACATCGGTGGTCGCCTCCCGATCCTTGGCGAAGGAGCGCGCCTCATCGAGCTGCGAAGAGAGCTGTTCGAATCTTGCGTGATGTCGATCGACCTCGTCGCTAACGGCACGGTCGATCTCGCTCCGCAGATTGTCGAGGCCCGCTGAATCGAGGTCATCAAGGCGCCGGCGTGAGAGGTCTGAAATGGTTTCTTGAACCGTGCGATCGAGTTCGCGGAGGGATTCGCCGACGGCCTCGTTCGCGTCTGCGCTGACCTGCTCAATGAGGCGCCGGAGCTCGTTCGCTTCTCGGCGCACCGCGGTCTGTGCAATCTTGGTGGTCGACTCGACGCCAGCTCGAAGCCGTACGCGCTTGTCGACGTCGATCCCGAAGTAGACGGCTGTCCGCTCCACGATTTCATCGAGCTGCTCCTGGGCGGGGACGAAGACTGTCTCGTCGAGGTCGGCGGCAATAGCGCGATAGCGTTCCCAGTCCTTCCGCAGCGTCTTTGATAGGCCGACGCCCCTGGGTGTGCCGATTCGGTACGCGGATCGTGCTGCTGCGAGTTGCGAACGCCCGAGGCTCTCCGCCGAGATGAAGCGTTCGGCTGCCTCGTCGACGTCGTCGAGGATCGCTGCCGAACGGAGTTCCCGTTCTGTGTCGGCAAGAATCTTCGTCGTAGCCGCGGCAGGGTCTCCTCGCTCAATCGCGTCGGTCGCTCGACGAAGTGCGCCTTGAAACGCCTTTCGTTTTTGACCCTGACGCCTCTCGTGCTTGAGCCGATCGGCCTCGGCGGCCTTGAGCTCGTTCTGGCGATCCCGGTATACGTCAGTGGCAGAGCCGCCCTCACGAAAGAA
Source organism: Microthrixaceae bacterium (assembly GCA_037045265.1). Taxonomy (GTDB): domain Bacteria; phylum Actinomycetota; class Acidimicrobiia; order Acidimicrobiales; family Microtrichaceae; genus JBAOHV01. Next base: position 9,211 of record JBAOHV010000008.1, read on the forward strand.
GTCGATGGCGGCCTGGAGGAAGAAGTTCTTTAGAATGTCTCGAAACTGACCGTATGCCCGACCTTCCCTGAACCCTTCGCGGCCTGCCTTTTCCTTCAATTTAGAATTGTCATGTCCGTTGAGTTGAATAACGCCGAACATACGACGGTATGAGAAGTAGTAGCGCGGAAGCGTTTTGGTCCGATTCCTCTCGATGTCCAAGAAATCGTAGTCATTATTGCCGTACGGTAGGACGCGAATGTTGTCCCGATAGATGTATAGACCGCCGATTCTCGCCATCTTCTGGGTGAGTTCAGCCCAGATCTCAGGATCGAGGCGGGTCTCGTCCCGTTCGCCTTGGACCACAGCCACGTCGAGAGAGAACGGGCCGCAGGCGATGAGCAGGCCGCGTGCGTCTGGCCATGCAACCGAATAGGCGATCGGATCTTGCCCGTAGATTGTCACCGAGCCCGTGAACTGGCCGAACTCGTCAAACCGGCCAGTGATGTGGTGGTCTGCGGCCGAGAACTCCGCTGGTGTGAAGAACTCTGAGTCTGCGATCAACTCGTCTGGAGACTCCGGATGGCGCCAGTCTCTGAATCCGCCTCGATGAGCGGCCGTGGAGCGTCAGGCGTCATCGTGTTGGTGAAACCAACCAAGAACTTCGTCAGTGGTGGAGCTGAGTCCGTCTCGCGCCGGCCGGCATCGATATCGGACTCGAGGGTAGGCGTCGTTGGGAGTATGTAGAACTGAGTGCCGTGGCCGTTGCCTTGGAGGGACGGTCCTCCGAGATTTTGCGCCAGACCAGCTGGATCGACTGACTGGGCGAACTGCGCGAGCTGGTCGGACACGATCTCCGGGACGTCCACCCCGCGTGCGTTAACGTGGGCGAAGCTGTCTAGGCAGGATCCGAGAAGCGAGTCGATCTCCGCTGGTCCTGGCATCGTGCCGCCTGGCAGGGTGACAACTGGTACATCGATGTCGTCGAGATGGACGCCTGGAAGTTCGAAGAAGCTCCAGTTGATGAATGCTGCGACAAGGTCGCCTAACGCTCCGTCACGCTTTGCACGCGATAGCACGAGCACCTGCGGTCCGATAGCGGCGATAGCAAGGCGACCAATTCCCTTCTCCCCAAGCACGGGCCTCGGGGTCGCACCAGAGGGGATGGTGGGTAGCTGTAGGGAGGGCCCCCCGACTTTGCTCTCGGTGCCAAGGACGAGCCACCGCTGCTCGAAGTCCTGCAAAGTCATGCCCATGCCGTCATCGCGAAGCACAAACAGACTTCGTGACCTGAAGAAGTCGACCTCGACACGCTCTGCGTATGCATCGTGAGCATTCTTGAAAAGTTCACTGATGGCCGTCGGTATTCCGGCGATCTGCTGTCGACCGAGCATGTCAACCGTGCGAGCGCTAGCTCTGAATGTAGGCATCGCCTTGACCGCCGTCGGGTGGATCCGTGGAATCGCTAGGGGCAGCGAGCGCCCAATCGGTCCGAGCTTGAGCCCGAGCCACTGTCGTCATGTCGGGCAGCCTAGATCGCTGAAGGGCGGCGCCGCGAGGACGGTCGGAACGTTTCGGCACCCCTCGTCTCCTGGATCCTCCAGTGGTGGTCCGTCCCCGGTCTAGATTCCGGGTGATGTGGCCAAGTGTTCCGGAAGGCGATTTCAGCCCAGCGGCAGCGCTGTCGGCGATGCGGCACGGCCGTGCTGACGGGTTCGCTCCCGGTGTGCGGTTCTGGGGGTCGGTAGTGTCGAAGCTGTCGGTGGTGGACCTGTTCGTGGGATGCGGCGGAGGGTCGATCGGCTTCGCGAGGGCCGGGTTCCACGTCGCGGGGGCAGTCGAGATTGAGCCACGAGCTGCGGAGAGCTACGCACTGAACACAGGTGTCATGCCCCTTGTGGCGGACATCCGTCAGGTGTCGGCCGCAGACCTCGAGCTCGGCGGCGACCTCACCCTCCTGTTCGGCTGTCCGCCATGTCAGAGCTTCACCGAGCTCAGACGAGGGTCTGCTCTGAGAACCGTGCAGGACGAGGTTCGGGACAGCCTGCCTAGCGAATACCTCCGTCTAGTCGCAGAGCTCCGTCCAAGGCACCTTGCGTTCGAGAACGTCCCGGGCATGGTCACAGGGAGAGGAGCGCTCGAGCTTCGTCGCCTCGTCGTCGGCTTGGAGGCTCTCGGATACGCCGTGGTGTACGACGTCCTCGACGCCGCCGACTTCGGCGTACCTCAACATCGACGCCGGCTACTGCTGATGGGTAGCCGCTGTCACGGATCCTCGACTGCCGCGTGTCCGACCCACGCACCTGGCGAGCCCGTGGGGCTCTTGCCGTATCAAACCGTGAGGTCGGCCATCGGAAACCTGCGGCCGGTCGCATCGGGGCAGGCCGACTCCTTGGATTCGATGCACAAAGCTAGGAATCACAGCGAACTCGTGATCCGCAGGCTAGAAGCAGTCCCTGAGGGGGGCGCCAGAATGGACCTGCCGAAGGACCTTCAACTGGCGTGTCACCGAGACCACCGAGGCCACTACGACATCTACGGCCGGATGTGGTGGGATCGGCCAGCGCCGACGCTTACGTCGGGGTGCACCAACCCGACTCGGGGGCGCTTTGCGCATCCGACGCAGAATCGTGGACTGACGATTCGCGAAGCAGCCCTCCTTCAGTCATTTCCGATGGCGACCCGCTTGGCGGGCGGCATAGAGGCCATGTCTCTCCAGGTAGGCAACGCAGTGCCGCCACTCCTCGCAGAACGGATCGGCGACGAAGTAGCAGCTGCGGAGCGTCGCGCGCGAGCGTCACGGGCATCGGCGGTCGCAAGCTAGGTCGATAGACGGACGTCGGGCGCTGGACCTCGACGTTGAGGGAACGACGTGCTCAGGTTGAGCGATGCATCTACGACCGCGAGCACGAGCGCACTATCGTCCTCGTCGACGTCATGTATTGGTCGAGCAGGGTGGGCGCGAACCGATCGGTTAGTAGCAGAACCCCGGGCGAGACGTTGTTGAGCGCCGCTCCGTATCTCCGCCGGACCACACTGGCGTACGACTTTCGAGAACTCGAATTGTTGTGCGCAATCCTATTTCGAACCGCCTGCATCTCGGAGATCACGACCGAGTGGGCTGCCAGCGCCGTCAGGTACGGCTCTGTCGAGGCCAGCAGATGTCCGACGCCTTGGTTGATGAATGACACCTTTGACCAAGGGTCCGCGCGTTTATTTAGGCGCGCGATGTAGGGTTCGTGGATGGAACTCAGCGCGGAGGGCTTGTCTCGGTTCTTCTCGCTGACTTCGCCGTTTCTTGATGAGCGTCAGCGTCGGCTTGTGGCGGCATCGATGGTGGGGGTGCTCGGTCGCGGCGGTCAGGCACGGGTGGCCGAAGCGTCGGGGATGAGCCGCAACACCTTGATCGCGGGGGCGAAGGATCTGGCCGGGGGACCGGTGCTCGGTGAACGGGTACGCCGTCCCGGTGCGGGCCCGAAGCGCAGGATCGACGTCGACCCCGAGCTACTCGTGCTGCTCGACTCGCTGGTCGAGCCTGAGTCTCCGCGGGGATCCGATGAGCCCGCTGCGTTGGACGCTCAAGTCGACCAGGGTCCTCGCCGCCGAGCTCGGCCGGCTTGGCCATAAGGCCGGAGCGAACCTGGTGGGGAATCTGCTGCACGACCTCGGGTACAGCCTCCAGGCCAACGCCAAAGTCGCCGAGGGCAAGCAGCATCCTGATCGGGACGGCCAGTTCCGCTACATCAACGAAACCGCCGGCGAGCACCTCGCCGCGGGTCAGCCGGTCATCAGCGTCGACTGCAAGAAGAAGGAACTCGTCGGCGACTACGCCAACGGCGGCAAGGAGTGGGAGCCCCAGGGCGAGCCGACCCGGGTCGGCGTGCACGACTTCCCAGACCCCGAGATGGGCAAGGCCATCCCGTATGGGGTGCTCGACATCGGCGCGAACGAAGGCTGGGTCAACGTCGGGGACCACCACGACACCCCGGCCTTCGCGGTGGCCTCGATCGCCCGGTGGTGGGAACGAATGGGCAAAGCCCGCTACCCGGACGCAACCCACCTCATGATCACCGCGGACGCCGGAGGTTCCAACAGCTACCGGTCCCGGGCGTTCAAAGTCGAGCTCGCGAAGACTCGCCGCGAACGATCGGCATCGTCATCACCGTCTGCCACATGCCGCCCGGCACCTCGAAGTGGAACAAGATCGAGCACCGCATGTTCAGCTTCATCTCCATGAACTGGCGCGGCAAGCCCCTCACCACCTACCGCACGGTCGTAGAGCTGATCGCGGCGACCACCACCAGCAAGGGGCTGCAGGTCCAAGCCGCTCTTGACACCGGCTACTACCCGACGGGCGTCAAGATCACCGACACCGAACTCGACGCGGTTCCAATCACCAGACACACCTGGCACCCTGACTGGAACTACTCGATCCTACCCCCCTAACCGCTCAACTAATTGCACCACAGGCCCCAACGGACACGAACCGGCTTCGGCCGGTTGTGGGTTTCCATCAAAGTGCGGGCTCCCGCGGCTGACCGAGCCGGACCCGTTAGCAACGCAGGAGAGGTTCCGTCGACATAGGAGGCTCCGCAGATCAGGCGATCCGCGATGCCAGATATCGCCTCCTGGAACTCGTCAAAGACTCTCATCATCACAAGTTCGGCGACTAGCCGCTGCATGTGGGGTTCGAGGACGTCTAAACCGGCGGTGATCGTTCCATGGGACGTCGACCGTGCCACGAATTGATCTACCGGTACGTGGACTTGAGGCGGCATTGCCGCGCCTCAGAAAAACGACGCGATGTAGTCTGCCCGGATCCGTCGACTCCGGATGCGTTGCGTACTCGCAGTGCACGCTGCCACGAACGCGACATCTTCCTCCGGACGCTCGGAGGCCGGACGTGAGTCGTTGAAGCGAGAGTCGATCTCCCAAATGATCTGTTCCAAGGTTCGTTTGGCTGGCTGTCGGGATCGTGCATCGAGAACGAGAACGAGGGAGTAGAAGACCGGCGAGCGGCTGAAGATCGTGTCCTTAATTGCAGACGCATCGAGGCTAACGATCGAATCGAATACTCGATCGAGCCTCCTTGCCACCGCGTCGCGCTCGGGAAACTCGACATCCCGAGTTGAGTAGGCCTTGTCAACTCGGGCAGCGCTGTAGTCGAACATGCCGTTTACCAATGCCATGCAGAGTTCGGCCACGAACTGAACCTCGGTCATACGAGAGATATCTGTAGCGGAAAAGACGCCAAGGTCTCGCCATACCGCGAGCCGTTCAGCAGCTTGGCGAAGGCAGAACTGGTGGAACTCACCGCTGAATTTCGCCGCTCGCTTTTCTTGTGGGTTGAGGGTTTTTGACGACGGCGTTGAGGCGTACCGAGGATCTCGATTACGTCGGAGTCATCTGCTCCGATCAGATAGCCGACAGGCAATTTGGTCATGAGAAAAGATTCGCGTTCACGGGAGGACAACTCCGAGTAGGTCACGCGCCGCAAATGGCTAGGATGGCGGGCTGAAAAGTCTCCGTCCCGGTATTCCAAGATGGTATCGGATGCGCTGCTGGCCGTCTACGACCTCTTTGAACAGTTTTCTCTTCGGCCAAGTCAATCTTGTGCCGGATGTATACCGTTGGCACAGGCAATCATCTCGAAGATCGTGTTGATGAGGTACGAACTCCTGTGAGCCTGTGACCAAACCGCGCGCCTCTGGTACCACGGGGAGACATCGAGCTCCTGGCGGCTATGAGCATTCAGAAGTTCCTGGATTACCAGGGACTCGTAGTCGACCCGATCCACTCTCGTGACCTCGATTCTTTCGGGCCCCGTAGCGCCTAGGCGCCACACCTCGCAACGCTGGCGACCTTACCTGTTCCAACTGCACTCGCCGCTGGTTCGAGGGCGGCGGGATTGTCGTGCGGACCGAGTTCGGATCGCCTCGAGTTAGCGGGCCCGAAGGGAGGAGTTCTAGGCGACGTATCGACGAGTTCGCTGATGGAGGGCGCAAGCCGGCGTCCCACTGCGGCGCTTGGACCCACAAGAATCTCTCGCTACGCCTTGAGCCCGACTCGATGTGCTGCGAGTTCGACGGTCTCGCCGAGGTAGCGGGACGTCGACACGCCAGCGTTGGCTGCCGCGAGGCGGATCGTGGACCACGCGTCGTCGTCGATCTGAACTCGGAGGGAGCGGCTGCGAGGGAGCGGTGGGACCTCGCCTGGGCTCCTTCGGCGTCTAGATGACGGCGGGCCGAGGCCCGGCGTCGCTTCGAGGAGCGCTGGTCCTCGGCTGCGACCAGCTCGCCGACGTAGAGGCGAAGCGTCGTGCGCTGCTCGATAGTTACGCGGCGGATGGCTTCCCATGCGCCATCATCGACGTCGATTCGGACCGGCCGGCCTTGCCTTGGCCCCTCGATCCGATCGGCTTGGCGCTCGGTTCGTTGCTGTTGGACCCTCAACGTACGCTCGACCGACTTGGTCTCCTCTGGCGGCCGTGGCCCGC
>JBAOHV010000009.1:0-16775 GCA_037045265.1 Microthrixaceae bacterium
CGCTTCGCCGGGATCGACCGGTCGGAGTTCCTGGCCGCTCGCCGGGCGGTCACTGCCGCCCGCGAGGCGATTGCCGAGCTGGGCGGCGACGAGAGGGCCCGCGCACGGGAGCTCGACCTCTGCCAGTTCCAGGTCGACGAGATCGACGCCGTCGCCCCCGTCCCCGGGGAGGTCGACCTGCTGGCCGAGGAGGAGGAGCTGCTGTCGTCGGCTGTTGAGCACCGCCGAGCAGCGCAGACCGCGTCGTCGTTGCTGTCCGACGACGGCTCCGCCGGTGATCTGGTGGCGCGCGCAGCCGCGGTGATCGGCGAGAGCGTCACCTTCTCCGCTGTGCATTCGCGGCTCGTCGACGTCCAGGCCGAACTGGCCGACTGCGCCTCCGAGCTGCGGCGCTCGGCCGAGTCGATCGAGCCTGACGATGAGCGATTGAGCGCGATCCGTGAACGTCGGCATCGTCTCGTGCAGCTGAGACGCAAGTACGGCGACACCATCGAAGACGTGCTCGCACACCGTGAGGAGATGGCCGCAAGGGTCCAGGAGATCCGTACCCACGACGAGGTGCACGCGAAGCTGGTCGCGGGGCTCGACGAGGCATTGCGTGCGACCACCCGGCAGGGGGAGTTGCTGGGTGAGGCACGCCGTGAAGCGGCCCCCGCTCTCGCCCGGGCGGTCGAGGAGCACCTGGTCGAGCTGGCGTTGGCAGGCGCACGCATGGAAGTCGTGGTCGCCGACACCCCGGAGCACCCCGGTGCCGGCGAGTCGGTCGAGTTCCGATTGGCCGCCAACGTGGGTGTCGAAGCGGCCGGTCTCGCTCGGGTCGCATCTGGCGGGGAGCTGTCCCGCGTCATGCTCGCCCTCCGCCTGGTGCTGTCGGAGGGGCCGCCGACGATGGTGTTCGACGAGGTCGACGCTGGCATCGGTGGTGAGGCGGCGCTGTCGATCGGTAGGTCGCTGGCGCAGCTGTCCGACGAGCGACAGGTGATCGTCGTGACCCATCTGGCCCAGGTGGCGGCGCATGCGGACCAGCAGGTGCTGGTGGCGAAATCCCAGGTATCCGGCGCCGCGACCACCACGGCCACCGAGCTGGACGACGAGTCGAGGGTGATCGAGCTGTCGCGGATGCTGTCGGGAACGCCAGGTAGCGACTCTGCGCGCAATCACGCCCGGGAGTTGTTGGAATCGGTCAGCAGGTCCCGTCGGGCGACGAAGCGGTGAGGAACCGGTGAACCTGATCGCCGGGTTGCTCCTCGGTGCCGGTGCAGGCTTCGCGATCTGGGTCGGCATGCAGCCCGTGTTCTCGCTGTCCGATGTTCTCGCGGACCAACTACCGCGGCGTCCGACTCCCGACAGCGGTCGGCCTGGTGATCCCCATGGCGACGGTCGCGTGTTCTGCCGCGCTGAGCATGCTGACGACTCTGGGTTGGCGACCGGACCGCGCCGGGCTGGAACGTGTTGAGTCTCACCGTCACGGCCGTGCTCGGGTTCGGCATCCTGGGTTTGCTCGACGACGTGGCCGTGGACGAGGGCGCATCCGGCTACCGAGGTCACGTGACAGCGCTGCTGCGGGGGAGGCTCACCGCCGGATCACTGAAGATGGTCGCCGGGCCCGCTGTGGCACTGATCGTCGTCGCCCCCTTCGCGGACGACTCGGCGGTCCGGATGCTGCTGGACGGAGCGCTGGTGGCGCTCGCGGCGAACCTGGCCAACCTGTTCGATCGGGCCCCGGGGCGGGTGGCCAAGGTCTCGCTCCTTTGTGCCGGTGCTCTCGTGGCAGGAACCGCTGCGGCCCCTGAGCTGCTGGGGCTGGCTGTCGTGTCAGGTGCGGTGTGCGCCCTGATCGTGCCCGACCTGCGCGAGCAGATGATGCTCGGTGACTCAGGGGCGAACCCGATCGGTGCTGCGCTTGGCCTGGCGGCAGTACTGAGCCTCTCGCCGACGGGGCGGACCGTGACGGTCGTGGTTCTCCTGGCACTGAACCTGGTCAGCGAGAAGGTGTCGTTCAGTCGGGTGATCGAAGGGTTCACACCTCTGCGTGCGCTCGACCGCCTGGGTCGGGCGCGCTCGGAGTTCTGAGGGCTCCCTGGACTACGATCACCGGTCTGCCCGGCCGCTGTGCGCCGGGCGCCTCCACGATGCAGTCGACGACCACGATTCCCCGGACCCCGCCGCCGACGTGGAGCAGCCGATGAGCTCGATCAGCTCTGAGGCGACGGTGTCGATCACCGGCACGGCCCGGGTCGGGCGCCGTACGAAGGACCTGGCGAAACGCCTCCAGGCAGGTGACATAGCGGTCATCGACCACAAGGATCTGGATCGAGTGGCGGGTGAATCCGTGGCCGACACCGGGGTGGCGGCGGTTGTGAACGCTTCGTCGTTCATCTCGGGTCGTTATCCCAACGGCGGCCCCCTGCGGCTCGCCGAGGCCGGCATCGTCATGGTTGACGCTGTTGGCAAGGACGTCATGGACCGCATCGCTGACGGGGTGTCGATGACGATCGTGGACGGGGTCCTACTGGTCGACGGAGAGCAGGTCTCCTCGGGTGAGGTGCTCGACACCCAGGCGGTGCTCGACCGCATGGAGGAAGCCCGCGAGTCGATCGGCAGCGAGCTCGAGCGGTTCGCGGTCAACACCCTCGAGTACATCGAGAAGGAAGCCCACCTCGTCTTCGACCCCTTGGTGATCCCGGACCTGCGCACCAGGTTCCAGGGCCGTCACGTGCTCGTCGTGGTCCGGGGCCATGACTACAAGGAGGATCTGAAGGCACTGCGCCCCTACATCGCGGAGTACCGCCCGGTGCTGGTGGCAGTGGACGGCGGGGCCGACGCCCTCCTGGACATGAAGCTCGTGCCCGACATGATCATCGGTGATTTCGACTCGCTGTCGCCGCGGGCATGGGAGTGCGGCGCCGAGCTCGTCCACCACGTGCATCCCGACGGCCGCGCGCCGGGTCGAGAGGAGCTCCAGGAGGCCGGCAAGCCTTACGTGGAGTTCGTTGTCGAGGGGACCAGCGAGGACGCCGCCATGTTGCTCGCCTACGAGTGCCGGGCAGAGCTGATAGTCGCGGTCGGCACCCACGCGACGATGGTCGAGTTCCTGGACAAGGGCCGTGCGGGCATGTCGTCGACGTTCCTCACCCGCCTGCGCCTGGGTCCGATGCTGATCGACGCCAAGGGGGTCAGTCAGCTCTACCGTGGCCGTGTCAGGCGCCGTGACATCGTGCTCCTGGTGGTTGCTGCGCTCGCCGTGATCGCAGCGGTCGCCGTCGTATCCGATTCGCTCCAGTTGTTGCTGCGCACGGTCTGGTTGGACGTCCGCGACATCTGGTACTCACTCACAGGCCGGTTCTCCTGACGTGGTCACCTTTCGCTTCTATGTCGTGTCGATCGTCGCGTTCTTCCTGGCGCTGGCCGTCGGAGTGGTCGTCGGGTCGGTGCTCGACGGCCGTATCGCCGACGGTCTCCAGGACCGCCTCGATGGTGTCGAGGCGTCGCTCGACGAGACCGTCGCCGCGATGGATGCGAAGAAGGTCGAGATCGATCGTCTCGAGCGCTACGTCGAGGCATCGGCACCGTTCGCCGTCGAGTCACAGCTGACCGAGACGTCAGCCTTGGTGGTCGCAGAGAGCGGAGTCGACGAAGAGCCGATCGAAGACCTGGTACGTCGACTGCGCGAGGCCGGATCGAGCGTCGAGGGCATCGTCTGGCTGGAGCCCGACTGGGACCTGCGCGACCCCGAAGACCTGACCGCGGCCAGGGCGATCGCGGGGCTCAGCACCGGCGATGCCGAGACTGTCCGCGAAGCGATCTGGGAGAACCTGGCCGCCTCGGCTGGGATCGGCGACGGTGCCACCGAGCTCACGACCACGACCACCGCAGCGCCCGACACCACAGCGCCAGTGACGGATCCGACAACTGGGGAGCCGACCGAGACGACGCCCAGCACCACTGCGCCGACCACGACGGTGAACGAGGTGCCGACGTCGCTCTTCGAGGCCTCACCCCTTGCTGAGCTGGCATCGGCGGGCCTGGTCCGGCTCGAGAAGATCGACTCCGAGACCGACCTTGCGGGTGGAACCCCGCTCCTGGTGGCTGCAACCGGACTCGACTCCGACCTGCGCTCACCGGGCGCTGCCACGGCCGAGCTCGTCCGCTCCAGCGCCGGCGCCGGGATCGCCTCGGTGCTGGCCGAGATCACCGTCGAGCCGTCGTCAGGCGAACGCGAGCAGCGTGGAACCCTGGTCGCAGCTGCCAGGGACGAAGGCGGTGTGCAGTTCTCCACCGTCGACGATCTGGAGCTGATCGCCGGGCGGGTGGCCTCGGTGCTCGCCCTCGCGCAGGTCCGTGACGGGGTCATCGGTCGCTACGGGTACGGCCCGGACGTGGACGGCGTGCTGCCCGCCTGGCGCGGGCCGTGAGCGGCTCGGGCGAGGGCTCGAATGCCGTCGTCCGCTCAGCGACCGGGATGGGCGCCGCGGCGGCGGCCTCCCGGGTCATCGGCGGTGGCCGGGTGCTGGTCATCGCCGCCGTGCTCGGGACCACCTACCTGGGAAACGCCTTCCAGGGCGCCAACACGGTGTCCAACCTCCTCTTCGAACTGCTCGCGGCAGGTGCTCTCTCGGCGGTGCTCGTGCCGACGTTCGTCGGGCACCTCGACGACGAGGACCATGCCGGAGCCGAGCGTCTGGCGGGCGAGCTCCTGGGTGTCGCCCTCATCGTGCTCGGTATCGTCGCGGTAGTCGGTCTGGCCGCAGCTCCGTGGATAGCCGACCTTCTCACCGCGGCGGTGGACGATCCGGCGATAGCCACTGAACAGCAGCAGCTGACCACGTTCCTGTTGTGGTTCTTCATCCCCCAAGTGGTGCTGTACGGGCTGGGTGCGATCGCCACGGCGGTGCTGCACGCCAAGCGCAGCTTCGTCGTGCCCGCGATGGCCCCGATAGGCAACACCGTGATCATGGTCGCCTTCCTGCTCGCGTTCCGCTTGGTTGCCGGCCCCGATCCCGGCTTGGACCTGAGCACCGGGGAGAAGGTCCTGCTGGGCCTGGCTGGAACGCTCGGTGTCGTCGCTTTCGTGGCGGCGCCCACGATCGCGGTGTGGCGAGGAGGGTTCCGCCTGATCCCACGATTCAGCAGGACCCATGAGGGCCTCGCGCCGCTGGTACGTCTGTCGGGGTGGGCGAGCGTGCAGCACGCCTTTGCCGCGCTGCTATATGGCGCAGCCATCGTCGCCGGTGCGGCGGTGCAGGGAGGTGTCGTCGCCTACCAGGTCGGCTGGTTCCTGTTCCTGGCGCCCTACGGGATCATCGCCCAGCCGATCCACACCACGATCCTGCCGGAGCTCGTCGCAGAGCACGCTCGGGGCGACCAGCACGCCTTTGCCTCGTCGTTGCGCTGGGCCGCGGACTCGATGACCCTGCTCCTGGTTCCACTGAGCGCTCTGTGTGTCGCCCTGGCGGTCCCGGCCATGACCGTGCTGGCTTTCGGGCAGGCGAACGATCGTCAGAGCATCGAGCTGCTGTCAGTGGCACTCATCTCGCTCGGAGTCGGCATGCTTCCCTACGGGCTGTTCTTCCTGTGGTCGCGCGCGTTCTACGTGCTCGGCGACTCCCGCAGCCCGGCGCTGTGGGGTGCCGCTGCGTCCTCTGTCGGAGTCCTGGTCATGCTCGTCGCCGGGGCGACAACGTCCGACACCACGACCGTGTTCGTGTTGGGGCTCGCCCACAGCCTGTCGTTCGTGCTGGGTTGCGTCGCGCTCCTGGTTGCGCTGCACAGGCGGACGGGCCAGTGGGTTCTGCCGAGAGCGTTCCCGGGGTCCCTGCTGCTCTCGACGGTGGGTGGTCTCGTCGTGTGGGCTGTCCACGAGGTGTGGTCGCCATCGGGCAAGATCGGGGCCGTGGTCTCGCTGGCGGTGCTCGTACCGCTGTTCGCCTCGATCTACCTGGGAGGGGCTCGATTGCTGGGCATGTCGGTGACCCAGCGGATCCCGGGTCACGCCAGGAGCGGTTCCTCCGCTCCGGAAGGAGCAGGTTGATGAGTCGTCGACACTGGGCCGTGGTGCTGGTCGTCCTCGCTGGTCTCGTGGCAGCGGTCGGTCCGGCGGCGACGGCGCACGGCGCCGAGGTCTCGCAAGATCTCGTGGCTCGAGGTGGCGCTCAGGGTGGCGTTCGGGGAATCTCCGACGACCGCCCGTTGGGGACCGCACAGAGGGTCCTGGTCTTCTCGATCCCGACGCTCACCTGGGCCGACCTCGACCGTGTGGACGCCCCGAACATCGAGCGACTGCTCGCTGATTCGGTCGTCGGCGACCTCTCGGTGCGCTCGGTGAGCCGTCGGACGACCGCCGAGGATGGCTACGCCACCCTGAACGCCGGAACCAGGACCAAGGGAACCGCTCAGGCGGCTCTGGCGTTCGTGGCTGGGATCTCCAACAAGGGCACCGACGGGGATCCACCGGCGGTCCCGTCCGAGGCTTTCGACCCGGAGCCTTCCGGTGATGAGGTCGATGCCGGCCCGGTGCCTGCTCCGGCTCCTGCCGAGCCGGAATCCCTCAACCCGACCGATCCCGCCGCGGTCGCGCCCGAGGCGGGGGAGAAGTACGACGGCACGCCTGCCGCCGAGGAGTTCGCCCGCCGCACGGGAGTGCTGCCCCGCGCCGGCCAGGTCTTCAACTTCGGGATCGTGTCGATGCGTTCGATCAACTCGAAGCTGCTCTTCGACAGCGAGGTCGGAGCGCTCGGGGACGCGCTGGCGCAGGCCGATGTGGCCCGGGCGGTGATAGCGAACGGTGACCACGGCGAAGGCGACGACGATGTCGACTTCCGGCGCGAGGCCAGCATCGGGTTGATGGACCGCAACGGCATCGTCCAGAGCGGTCGCGTCGGACGAACGCTCCTGTTGTCCGACTCGTCCGCCCCGTTCGGGACCCGCTACGACATCGGCGAGGTCGACGAGGCGTTCAGCGAGTTCTGGGAGCCGGGTTCGGTCGTACTTGTCGAGGCCTCCGACATGGTGCGCCTCGAGGACGCCCTTGCGCTGATGCTGCCATCGCAGCAGGAACGACAACGAGACGCCGCGATCCTTCGATCCGACGAGCTCCTCGGTCGTCTTCTCGACGACGTCGACCTGGCCAACGATGCGGTCGTCGTCGTCGCGCCGTACGCGAGCGGTGAGACCACGAACCTGACCGTTGTCGGTGTCCACTCCCCGTCTTCGGAACCGGGTCTGTTGTCCTCTGGCACCACCCGGCGGGCCGGCTTCGTCCAGACCGTCGACCTGGCACCGAGCATCCTGTCGCTGGTCGATGTCGACAAGCCCTCGTCGATGGAGGGCACGATGATGGAACGAGCGACCACCGGCGGTTCCCATGACGACCGCGTGGCGTTCCTGATCGGCTCCGACGAAGGCGCGAGGTTCAGGGATCGCACGCTCGGCACCGTCTCGGTGATCTATGTGCTCGCGGAGCTGATCCTCTGGGCGCTCGCGATCTGGTCCCTCAGTCGCCGGGGGAGGACCCTTCGCGCCGGCGCCGAGTTCGCGACCCTGGCGACACTGGCCTTCCTTCCGATGACCTTCATGGCCGGAGCCCTGCCGTTCCATGACTGGGGAACCATCGCCTGGTGGACGTTCGTCGTCGGTGGTGCAGTCCTCGTGGCCGGGCTCATCCAGGTGGTGGCACACCGGTACCTCGTCGACCCGCTGATCGGCGCGCTCGGCTTCATCGTGGTGTTCCTGAGCATCGACATCGTCATCGGTGGGCCCCTGCAGTTCAACACCGTCTTCGGATATACGCCGACCGTCGCCGGACGCTTCAACGGGATGGGCAACCCCGCGTACTCGATGCTCGGTGCGGCCGGGATCATCCTCGCCTGCCTCGTTGCGCACCGGGTGCCGGGGCGCCGAGGAGTCTGGGCCGCCATCGCCATCCTCGGCTGGTGTGTGGTCCTCGACGGTGCTCCGTTCCTGGGCGCCGACGTCGGCGGGGCGCTGTCGCTTGTGCCGGCCGCAGGGGTGACCGCATGGATGCTGCTCGGCTGGCGGCTGCGACTGCGCACTGTTCTGGTCGGCGCGGCGATCACCGTCGCGGTCGTGGTCGGATTCGGCTTCCTGGACCTGACACGTCCAGCTGCGAAGCAGACCCACCTCGGCCGGCTGCTGACCGACATCGGAGACAACGGATTCGGAGCGTTCCAGACGGTCGTTCTGCGCAAGCTCAACGCCAACCTCTCGGTTCTGACGATCTCGGTGTGGACCCTGATGCTCCCGCTCGTGGTCGCGTTCGTCGCGTTCCTCTTCTGGTGGGCGCCGTGGCGCCTCGCCACCATCCGTGAGCGCATTCCCCAGCAGCAGGCGGCCATCGGCGGGCTGATCACGGCGATGGTGCTCGGATTCGCGCTGAACGACTCCGGGATCTCGGTGCCGGGCATGATGCTCGGCGTCGCCAACGCCGCGTTCATCAACCTCCTCCTGCGGGTCGACGACGGCCTGCCGAGCCGGGCGACGGACGCCGCGATGCCCGAGCCGGTGGGCGACGAGGCGTCAGGACAGGAGCATGCTCAGAGTGCTGTCGGGCAGTCCTGACGGACGAACAGAACCAGCCCGTCACCGATGTCTTCGACGGGATCGAAGCCGAGTGAGACCAGCCGGTCGGGCAGGTCGTCGAATGCGGCGAAGCGCTGATCGGAGATACGGATGAACGCACACACCCGGGGGTCCTCGGCGTCCCGGGTGAGCGTGTCCGAGTCGTAGCGGCCCTGTTCGTGGCGCAGCATCGAGGGGTCGACAAGATCAGCTGTCGTTCGACGACCTGATCGCCACACGACTCCGGGCTCATCGGAGATGACCCATGCTCCGGGCGGCAGTTCATCGAGGGCCTCCACCAGCTGCGCCTCGGTCCCGGTGTAGCCGCCGGGTGCCAGGAGGCCGTCGAGTTGGACCACGGCGAGCGGAACTACGACCACAGCGGCGATCGCCATGATCCGGGCCGGTGGACGGTAGATGCCCAGCACCAGCACCAGCGGGATCGCCACGGCCGCCACATGGGGACGCCACAGCGGGCTCACCACGACGACCAACCAGACCAGTGTGAAGGCCAACCAGGACACTGCCAGTAGTCGGCCCGAGGGGACCCAGTCGTCGCTGCCGTCAGCGGTCCAGCGGCGAGCTGTCGACCAGGAATCGTCCGCGGCGACCTCCGCGACCCTGGCCGAGCCCGTGCGACGAAAGGCGATGATTCCGGCGGCCACGCAGATGAGAGCGACGGCCAAGGTCGCCAGGTCCCGGTCCCAGAGGGTCGACAGGAGCTTGCCGGCGGTCGCTGGCACGTCGCGGTCGGCCGCCGCTTCGGTGCGGTAGCGCACCGACTGGTCCCAGACCTCCGCGAAGCCGAGAGGGATCGTCACGACGAGGAAGACGGCGAGGGCAGAGAGAGCCGCGACGACCCCGTGCACCAATCCGGTGGTGTCGAGGTTCCGGCGACGTGCAGCCGACACCACGGGAGCAAGCAGCACGATCGCCACGGGGACGATCACCGGTGCCTCGAGCGATTTGGTCGACAGCACGGCGCCGAGCGAGGCACCGAGGAGCGCTGCGCGCAATGCCGACGGATTCTCGCGCTGGCGCAGAGCCAGGCCCATCGTGAGTGCAGCGAAGGCCAACGCAGGGCCGTCGGCCGCCAGGGGCCCGGTGACCCAGGCGAGCCCACCCGAGACGGCGAGCAGGCCCGCGGCGAGCAGCGCTCCGAGCCGATCGGTGAGTTGCAGCGCCGTCCAGTAGGTCGCGGCGACCGCGGCGAGCCCGGATAGCACCGCGAGGACCCTCGGAGAGTCCAGCGTCCGGGTTCCGATCAGGTCGCCGAGCGCGACGAGTGGAAGGAAGAGGGGCCCCTGGCTGGAGAACACGTCGCGGAACGGCAGGTCACCGTCGCGCATGGCGACAGCCGAGTTGGCGAACACCCCGTCGTCGAAGCTCAACGCCTTCTCGGCGAAGTAGGCGGGGAGCCGCACCACCAGCGCCAGGACCATCAGCCCGACCAGGTCGTACCAGCGGCCGAGAGCCGTTCCGCCGGCCGGTGTGCCGCCGCCCGGTGGGTCGCCAGCGCTTGGATCGGCCGTGGGCGCAACGGCTGGGTCGCTGCTGGTCGTGGTCATGGCCGCCGAATGCTACCGGCCGGCGTGCTTGCTCGGGAGTCGTGCACGAGGCGGGGTCGGGCACGCGCTACCCTCGCGAGAACCGACGTTCAGGAGAGGTTGTGGCCAAGCACATCTTCGTCACCGGCGGCGTGGCATCGAGTCTCGGGAAGGGGCTCACGGCCTCCTCGCTCGGGCGACTCCTGAAGGCCCGGGGCCTTCGGGTCACGCTGCAGAAGCTCGACCCGTACATCAACGTCGACCCCGGCACGATGAACCCGTTCGAGCACGGTGAGGTGTTCGTCACCGAGGACGGGGGCGAGACCGACCTGGACCTGGGCCACTACGAGCGCTTCATCGACGAGCAGCTGACACGAGACTCCAACGCCACCACCGGATCGATCTACCAGTCGGTCCTGGCGGCGGAGCGTCGTGGCGAGTACCTGGGCAAGACCGTGCAGGTCATTCCGCACATAACCGACGAGATAAAGCGTCGGATCTCCCGCCTGGCGATCGACGGCACCGACGTGGTCATCACCGAGATCGGTGGCACCGTCGGTGACATCGAGATCCTGCCGTTCCTCGAGGCGATCCGGCAGTTCCGTCTGGATGTCGGTCGTGAGAACGTCTGCTACGTACACGTGACCCTGGTGCCGTTCATCGGTCCTTCGGGGGAGCAGAAGACCAAGCCCACCCAGCACTCGGTGACCGAGCTGCGCAGCCGTGGCATCCAGCCCGACGCCATCGTCTGTCGTTCGGAGGAGGCGATCTCGTCGGACCTGAAGCGCAAGATCTCCTCGTTGTGCGACGTGCCCGTGGATGCTGTGGTCAACGCGGCGGACGCGTCGAGTCTCTACGACATCCCCCTCGTCATCCACGATGAGGGTCTGGACTCGGTGGTCTGTCGGATCCTCGCGCTGCCCGACACCGAACCCGACCTCGCAGAGTGGCAGCAGCTGGTACGCAACGTCGAAGCCGCGACCTTCCCGGTGCGCATCGGCATCATCGGCAAGTACGTGTCTCTACCCGATGCCTACCTATCGGTCGTCGAGTCGCTCAACCACGCGGGATTCCACCACGGCGCCGACATCGAGATCGAGTGGATCCAGGCCGAGGACGTCGAGGGTCTGCTCGCCGCCGGGCGTCTGCACGACCTCGACGGGATCGTCATCCCGGGCGGGTTCGGCGAGCGGGGCATCGAGGGCAAGATCGCAGCCGCGGGCTACGCGCGCGAGAACGGTGTGCCGTGTCTCGGCATCTGCCTGGGGATGCAGGTGATGACAGTCGAGTTCGCCCGCAACGTCCTGGGTCTCACGGGTGCCAACTCGACCGAGTTCGACCCGGCAACACCCCACCCGGTGATCGACCTGATGGACTCACAACGCGACGTGACCAACAAAGGTGGGACCATGCGGCTGGGTGCATACATCGCCCAGCTCGAACCCGGCTCGGTCGTCGCCGGCGCCTACGGCAAAGAGGTCGTGTCGGAGCGTCACCGTCACCGCTACGAGTTCAACC
This sequence comes from Microthrixaceae bacterium, assembly GCA_037045265.1. Lineage (GTDB taxonomy): Bacteria > Actinomycetota > Acidimicrobiia > Acidimicrobiales > Microtrichaceae > JBAOHV01. The sequence goes on from JBAOHV010000009.1 coordinate 11,643, forward strand.
CCGCCTACCGACGTCGTTTCGACGGGACGAGCTTCCGTTGCTCGGGTACCTCCCCCGACGGTCGTCTTGTCGAGTTCATCGAGCTCGAAGGCCACCCCTACTGGGTGGCAACCCAGGCACATCCCGAGTTCAAGAGCCGTCCCACGAACCCGGCGCCTCTGTTCAGGGAGCTGATCGGCGCGGCGACCGAGCGCGCTCGGGGCCGCAACCCGCAGCTGATCGACCTGGAGGAAGGTCACCCTTCCAGTTCCGAGACCGTCGACATCTCGGTGGGGGCGCAGGACGCGTGACAGGCGAGTTCCGCCACATCGACGACGAAGTCCTCCACGACGGCTTCGTCGTGAAGTTGTGCCGGTCGACGTTCGAAGCGCCTGACGGAACCCGCTTCGACCGCGACGTCGTGAGGCACCCCGGTGCCGTCTCGGTCGTCCCGCTCCTGGACGACGGCACGCTCGTCATGGTCCGCCAGTACCGGGCTGCAATCGATTCGCTGGTGCTGGAGATCCCCGCCGGCAAACGAGACGTGCCGGGCGAGGCCCCGGAGGTGACCGCTGCCAGAGAGCTGGTCGAAGAAGTCGGTCTGTCGGCGGGCAGGCTCGAGCACCTGGCCGTGTTCCACAACTCGATCGGCTTCTCCGACGAGGAGAGCCACGTGTACCTCGGCACACGGCTCGAACCTGCCGAGATGGACCGTCAGGGCATCGAGGAGCAGCACATGGAGATCGTTCACGTGCCACTGTCCGACGCGGCAGCGATGATCGCGGCTGGCGAGATCACGGACGCGAAGACAGTCATAGGGTTGACGCTGACCCTCGCCCGCCAGGGATGACGGTCGGTGCCGACCGTGTCAGAAGTCGAGCTACCGGCCGAGGCCGAGGGCTTCCTGATGTTCCTCGTGGTCGAGAAGGGCCGATCTCCGCTGACCATCAGCGCATACCGACGGGATCTCCGGCGCTGGTGCGGCTTCCTCATGGCGCGGCGGGCGACGGTCGCAACCGCGACCAGCAGGGACGTCGAGGAGTTCGGGACCGCTCTGCGCGCCGAGGGCCTGGCAGCGAGCTCGGTCACCCGCACACTCGTCGCAGTGCGCAACCTGCATCGTTGGCTCGTGGCCGAGCAACTCCACGATGTCGACCCGACGATGACGCTCGAGACCCCGAAGCTGCCCCGCCCGCTTCCGAAGGCGCTCACCGAGTCCCAGGTGCTCGAGCTGCTCTCGACCGTCGAGGCGCGCATTGCCGTAGGTCCTGATCCGTTGGCCCTGCGCGACATGGCGCTGCTCGAGCTGCTCTACGGAACCGGTGCGCGGATCTCGGAGGTGTGTGGGCTCGGCTTCGGTGATGTCGACCTAGACGGTGCGCTGGTGCGGCTGTTCGGGAAGCGATCCAAGGAACGGATCGTCCCGATCGGTCGACCTGCGATCCGTTCGCTGGCGGTGTGGTTCGACGAGGGCCGCCCGGCGTTGGCTCCGCAGCACTGGCGTTCGCGCGACGATGCGGACGCGGTCCTGCTCGGCGCCCGTGGCACACGCCTGACGCGCCAGGGGGCATGGCTGGTGCTGCAGCGTTGTGCCCGTGATGCCGCGCTGTCTGACCAGGTCAGCCCGCACGTCCTGCGCCACTCCTGTGCGACGCACCTCTTGGACAACGGCGCCGACATCCGCACGGTCCAGGAGTTGCTCGGGCACGCGTCCATCAGCACTACGCAGATCTACACTCGGGTGGCCACCGAACGGCTCTGGCAGGCCTACCGGGCGGCCCATCCGCGCTCGGGAGGAGCGGGGCCGGGCGGTTCTGGCCCCGGTGCACCGTGAGGCCGGCGAGTCCGCGATGAGCGCGACGAGCATGCAACCAGCACACAGGGCCAAGAGGTTCTTCCGTTCGATCGTGCCGCGTCCGCCGTCGAACGAGTCGACCCGCTGGGCGCTGGGTCATCTTGCGCCGGGGGAGCAGGAGCTGTTCACCCGCATGGCTGTCGTCGACCGGGCACATTCGATCGCAGTGGCCAGAGCTGTCGAGGCGAACCTCGGCCGTGTAGGACTCGCGCCCGGCGACGAAGGGGCCCGTTGGGTCATGACAGCAGCGCTGATGCACGACGTGGGCAAGTCCGTACCGGGGCTCGGTATCTACGGTCGGGTGGTAGCTACGCTGTGCAAAGCGGCCGGTGGGGCGTCGATGGCGGGTGTGTGGGCGCAGCGAAGAGGGATCACCCGCCGCGTCGGGTTGTACATGCAGTACCCGCAGCTGGGTGCCGATCTGCTCGCTGTCGCCGGGTCCGACCCCCTGGTCGTGGCGTGGGCGGCCGAGCACCACGAGCCGGAGTCGGACTGGACCGTGCCCGTCGATGCCGGTCGGCTCCTGCTCGCAGCGGACGACGGCAAGCTGTGACCAACTTCAGCGGGGGAGCATGCCGATGTTGGTGCGGGCCCGCTCGGTGACGGTGGCCGCGACCGTCCGAGCTTTGTCGGCTCCGATGCGGAGCAGTTCGGAGGTGCCCGCGGGATCGGCCTTCAGCTCGGCCATCCGCTCCTGGATCGGGCGCAACAGCTCGACCACGGCTTCGGCGGTGGCACTCTTGAGCGGCCCGTACTGCGTGTAGTCGTCGGCCAGCGGCCGCCGGGCTCGATTCCGGTGCACGCCCCGAGGATGGACAAGCAGGTTCGACACACCGGGCTTGGCGACCGGGTCGAAGCGGACCTCGACCGTCAGTGTCGGTCACCGCTCGTTTGAACTTCTTGGCGACCGACCCGAGGTCCTCGCGCAGCGTCGACGGTTCCGGTGTCGCTGTCGGCCGACTTCGACATCTTGTTCGTGGGCTCCTGGAGGTCCATGACCCTGGCGCCAGCGCGTGGGCACGGCCGCGGAAGGCATGACGAAGGTCTCGCCGTAGCGGTTGTTGAACCGCTCGGCGACGTCACGGGTGAGCTCGATGTGCTGGCGCTGGTCCTCGCCGACGGGCACGCGGTCGGTGTCGTAGAGGAGGATGTCGGCGGCCTGAAGTGCCGGGTAGGTGAACAGCCCGGCCGAGACGAAGTCCGCGCTCCTCGGACTTGTCCTTGAACTGCGTCATGCGCCGTAGCTCGCCGCAGTCGACGGTGACGCACTGCATGAGCCAGGCGAGCTCGACTGTGCTCGTGCACGTGGCTCTGCACGAACAGGGTGCACACCTGTGGGTCCAGACCGCAGGCGACGAGCGCCTGCGGCGAGCTCGAGAGATCGTTCGCCGCAGCTTCGCCGGGATCGTTTCGGCACCGTGAGGGCGTGCAGGTCGACGATGCAGTAGAAGCTGTCGGCCTCGTGCTGGTCCCGGACCCAGCTCTGCACCGCCCCCAGGAGGTTGCCGAGATGCAGGTCGCCAGTGGGCTGGATGCCGGAGAAGACACGAGACATGGCCGCTGATGCTACCGACGATGCCTGCCTGCTCCGAACGACTTGGGACCCTCTCGGAATCCAAATCACACGCGTGTGATCTTCGGCGCGGATCGCGGTATGTTGTCCCCGTGGCTTACGCGGTCGAGACACCGGTCTACCAGGGTCCCTTCGACCTTCTCCTGCACCTGATCCTGCGTGAACAGGTCGACCTGTACGAGATCTCGCTGTCGACGATCGTCGACGCCTACCTGGGCGAGCTCGCCCGGATGGACCAGCTCGACCTGGAGATCGCCACCGAGTTCCTGCTGATAGCAGCGACCCTCGTCGAGCTCAAGACCAAACGCCTGCTGCCAGGCGACGACGACGTCGACCTGGACGACGACCTGTCGCTGTGGGAGGAGCGCGATCTGCTCCTGGCGCGCCTGCTCGAGTGCAAGACGTTCAAGGACGCAGCAATGGTCCTCGAGGTCTTCCACAACGCTGGTTCCCGTGTCGTCGCCCGCACGGTCGGCCCTGACGAGCGCTACATGGACCTGGCTCCGGACCTGCTCGAGGGTGTGACGGCGGCGCAGCTGCGCGATGCGTTCCTGCGGGCGACCGCACCCAAGCCCCAGCCCCGCATCGACCTGTTCCACGTCGCCCCGATCCGGGCGAGCGTCATCGACGCGGTGGCCGACCTGTGCGTCGAGCTGCCACGCCGCGGCCGGGTCTCCTTCCGGAGCCTGACCGCGTCGCTGGCTGAGCGGCTCGAGGTGGTGGTGCACTTCCTGGCGATCCTCGAGCTGTTCAAGCAGGGTCTCGTAGATCTGCGTCAGCCCCAGACATTCGGAGACATCGAGGTCGTGTGGCAGGGTGGGGACATGGCCGGCGCGGCAGCGTTGGACGCCATCGACGTCTACGACGGCTGATCCGTCCGGCACCTCGACCCCGGGAGTTGACATGCAGCACGAGGCACGGCGGGCCCTGGAGGCCGTCATCATGGTGTCGGACCAGCCTGCCGATCCGGCGCTGTTGGCCCAGCTCGTCGAGCTGAGCCCCGAGGCGGTCGAGGAGATCCTCGCAGAGCTGTCGCGGCAGCTACGAGGAGCAGGGACGCGGGTTCCAGCTCGTGAAGGTAGCGGGCGGCTGGCGTTTCCAGAGCCACGAGGACTGCGCTCCCTACGTTGAGCGGTTCGTGCTCGACCGGCCAGACGGCGCGTCTGTCGGCGGCGGCGCTCGAGACGCTGTCGATCGTCGCCTACAAGCAACCGATCTCGCGTGCCCAGGTGGCTGCCATCCGTGGCGTCGAGGTCGACGGCGTCATGCGCACGCTCCAGCAGCGTGGCTACATCGACGAGGTCGCCAAGGACCCAGGGCCGGGGCAGGCCACGCTGTTCGGCACGACCCTGCTGTTCCTCGAACGGCTCGGTCTGAACTCGCTCGACGAGCTCCCCTCACTCGGCGACTTTATCCCCGGGGCAGATGTCGTCGAGCTGCTCGAGCACGGATTGCGCCTGGACACCGACGATCTCACCGAGGGACCGGGCACCGAAGCGGATCCCAGGGGTGACGGTCCGTCCGACGTGGGCACGGAGTCGGTCGCCGCCGAGCCGGTCGGTCCTGAGGACGACGAGCCCGGCCCGTTGGTCGCGATCGACCTGGGAGACACCCCGGTGATCGATCTCGATGCCGGCGACGACTGAGCCGGTGTCACCACACCCCGAGGGAACAGAGCCGACGCCGACGGGACCGCAGGCCCCCGAACCGCTGGCCGGGGAGCCGG
>JBAOHV010000010.1:0-21576 GCA_037045265.1 Microthrixaceae bacterium
TGATGTGGCCTGCAGCAGTCCCCACTAATCTTGGATATGCATCTGGTTGCGGTCACCCCGTTGCCCCCGCTGGACGAGCATTCGTTGCTGGTTCTGTGGTGTCAGATCCTGGTGGTGCTCTTCTTCGCCCGAGCCGGTGGCTACGCCGCTCGGCGCTCCGGTATGCCTCGTGTCATCGGCGAGCTGCTTTCCGGGGTGGTGCTTGGCCCGTCCCTGCTGGGTCAGGTCTGGCCTGGGGGGTTTGCCTGGCTCTTCCCGGCGAGCGAGCGGCAGTCTGGCCTGCTGTTGGGCCTCGCATGGGTGGGCATTGTGTTCCTGCTGGGTACGACCGGTGCCGAGGTGGACTTGTCGACGATCAAAAGTCAGGGTCGGGCGGCGATCCTGGTGACCGTCGGCAGCCTGGGTGTCCCGCTGGCGGTTGGAGCATTGGTCGGCTCGCTGCTCCCCGACTTCTTCGTTGGTGCAGGCGCAGCGCGGGCCGTCTTCCTGATGTTCTTTGCCGTGGCGTTCGCCATCTCGTCCCTTCCGGTGGCGGCTCGAATCCTTGCGGACCTCGGTTTGATGGATCGGCCCTTCGCTCAGGTGGCCCTCGGGGTTGCGACGGTGAACGACATCGTTGGCTGGCTGCTTTTGGGGGTGGTGGTGGGGATTGCCGAATCCGGGTCGTTTGAACTGGCGCCGCTGGTGACCGCGGTCCTCGCAGTGACGGTGACCGGGCTGGTTGTGATTCGCTTCGGTCCGACCCTGCTCGACCGTGTGGCCAAAGCTGTGGAAGAACGGGAGGGTGGACCGGCGGCCGAGGTGAGCCTGGTGGTGCTCACGCTGATCGGGGTGGGGACGATCACCCACGCCGTCGGCATCGAGGTGGTGATCGGTGCGTTCATCGCCGGTATCGCCATCGGTGGTAGCCGACTGGCACACAGCACGGGCTTTCGTTCGTTGGAGTGCGCTTGCCGGCGCCGGAGCCGCCGACGATCTGACCTCCGAGCAGCCGTCCAGATCCCTTCTCTACGACCAGTTTCACGGCGATGGGGTCGGCACCGGGAAGTAGTGGGCGCGCACCAATCCCTTTGTGGTCACGGCGAAAGCGTCCAGCCCGTGGGCGGACGCCTCCTTCTCGGTGAGGCCGGTGCGGGCGACCTCGACGGCGCCGACCCTGGTGATCAGCGGTACCGAGGATGCCGCCGAAGGTCGACGGGGTGCCGCCGATGTTGGATCCGGCGACCCGCCCTTGCTTGTTGGCGTGGGTGCCGAGCGCCACGACCATGCTCGCTCCGGTGATCCGGTGCCGTGACTCGACGCAGTCCGCCGGCCGCCCACACGCCGTCTACGGGCGTGTGCTGGTGTTCGTCGACGATGATCCCGCCGGCGTGACCGATGGGGATGCCTGCGGCGGCCGCGAGGGTCGAGTTCGGCCCGGACTCCGAGTCCGACGACGGCCAGATCGGCCGGAACCGGGCCGTCGGTGGTGTCGACGGCCGACAGGCTGTCGTCGCTGCTGACGAACCCCGTTACCGCGGTGCCGAGTCGGACTGTGATGCCGAGGTCGACGAGTGCCTTGGTGACGAGCTCGGCCATGTCGGCATCCAGGGTCGGCATCGGCTGGTCGGCCAGTTCGAGGAGAGTCACCTCCAGGCCCCTGGTCACGAAGGCCTCGGCGACCTCGACGCCGATGTAGCCGCCGCCCACGACAGCGGCTCGCCGGGCGCCGTCTTCGATCGCGCTGCGGATGGCGTCGGCATCGGGGATTGTCCTGATGTCGAAGACGCCGGGACCGTCGATGCCGGGCAGCGGCGGAAGGATGGGAGTGGCGCCGGTGGCGATGAGGAGCTCGCCGTAGGGCTCGGTCGATGTCGTGCCGGTGTCGAGGTCGGTGACGTCGACGGTCCGGGCGGCGGTGTCGATCGCCACCACCTCGTGGCGGGTGCGGACGTCGATCCCCTGTTCCCGGAACTGCTCGGGGGTGCGGGCGACAAGGCTGTCGCGGTCGGTGACCTCGTCGCCGACGAAGTAGGGGAGTCCGCACGCCGCATACGACGTGTACGAGCCGCGCTCGAACACGACGATCTCGAGGTCTGCTCGGAGGCGACGTGCCTGGGCTGCTGCGCTCATCCCGCCTGCGTCGCCACCGATGACCACCAGTCGATCGCTCACGGTCCACCTCTCTCGGATCGCTCGAACCGGATCAGCATACCCTATGGGGTATCGACCGAGAGCGCTCGGAACGATCTCGGATCAGTCGGCCCACGATCCGGTCGTGGTCACCGTGGCCGGGATGGTCAGTGGGATGGGAGTTGAGCCGGGGACCGCACGTGGGTGACCAGGGGCTTTGTGGCCTGATGGTTGCCCGGCGAGCAATAGCCTCCGGGCATGTCACGACCGAAGCGCCGCAAGGGCGGCCGCGTCTCACGCCCAAGCAGACCCGGCCTCGCAACTGGGACGATCAGGGTCCCGGCCTTCACGCGGTTCGGCTCCCGGCAGCGCGACGAGCCACCGATCGTCGGTGAGGTGCGTGAGGCGCTCGATTTCGGTCATCCGTTGGCACTGCTGTCTCTCGGTTCGAGCTTCGCGGGAGCTGGCCGCGGACTCGGATCGTCGGATGTCGATGCTGTCGGAGGAACCCGGGGAGCGCTCGGTCGAGGTCAGTTGGCAGATGCTGGTCGAGATGTTCTCCGGCGTCGACATGCCCGAGACCACGGCATTGCTGCACGCCCTCGCACCGCTCGCTCCCGAGCCGTGGGCTGCGCAGCTCCGGCTCCAACTGGAGCTTCGGCGGCACCATCGCTTGCCGGACTGGGTGCGTGGGCTCGAAGACGTCGAGGTCACCGAGGTGTGGGAGCAGGGCGACGTCATGCGTGACGGCGAGAACGTCCTTCTCGGAGTCCGGTGGTCGACCGGCCAGGAGCTGACGGCGGTCACCTACATCGACCACAACATGGGCACGGTTGTGAAGGACTTCTTCACAGCGTTGGGCCCGCCGAGCGAGATCGTGGAGATCTTCGAGAGGGAGGCGCCTCAGGGTGGATTCCAGCGTCGGATGGACCCGGCGGAAGGTCGCGCTCGCATCGAGTCGGCAACGGAGCGATGGTCGAGGACGTGGCCGCCCCTGGTGTCGGAGGAGTGGCCGATCGCCCGTCCGCTGCTCCTGTGGCTGGCCTCGTTCCTGCCGGAGGGAGCGGCCCTCCCGAAGTGGGAAGAGCTGAGCGAGAAGGAACAGGACCGGCTGATCGACGCGTTCCTGTCCTCACCCGACGGCGCGGCGGTCCGAGATGACCCCGATGCCCGACACCTGATCGAGACGTTCCTCTGGTTCGGTACCGGCTACGGGGTGGCGGACCCGTTCCGGTGGAGCCCGGTCCGCGTCGAGCTGTTGCTCATGGACTTCATCCCCCGCAAGTTGCACGGCCCGACCGCGGTCCTGGCAAAGGCGCCCGACGTGCTCGAGCGGTTCATCCCGTGGGCGCTCATCCAGCTCGGACACCGCGATGACGTCCACTTCAGCGTGATCGACGCCAGGACCGAAGAGGCCCTCGAGGCGCTCTACCACTGGGCACCTCTCTACCTGGAACAAGTCGGCGCCGACCCGTCGGCATGGGACGAGGATGACAACCCGTTCGACCTCGGGGGGAAGACTCCGTACGAGATGGCCCAGTCCATCCTTGCCGCCATGGGCGATCAGCTCGATCCCTCGGCCCGGGAGCATCTGGAGGGTTTCATCGCGTTGGGGCCCGATCCGTCCGAGCGGGACTACCTGCTCTACGAGCTCGGTGGCGAGGAGGCTGCAGCGCGGGTCCACGACGAGCCCTGGCCGTTGGAGGCGATCGACCGGGCTGTCGTGCCGGACGACCTGTTCGACCGAGTGGAAGAGATCGATCGGGGACTCGTCGCCGCGTGCGAGGGGCTGGGATTCGACGACGAGCACCTCACGATCGCCCGCCGGGTGCTGACCCTGCGTGGTCGAACGGGATCCGAAGGCCCTGCGACGGCGCGGGGCGACCGGTGGCTGGGTCGCTGGACTGCTGGTGGTCGTCGGCGATCTGAACGGTCTGATCGGCCAGCGCGACTTCCAGGTGACCAAGAAGGCGATCGCGGCAGCGGTCGGAGTGAAGTCCATCGGGAGCAAGGACGGCACCATCGGACGTGCTGCGGACCTGACCACGAAGTACCACCACGTCGACCTGCTCGACGTACGCAACCGCCGGGAGCTGCTGCGCCTGCTGGCTGATCCAGACGACGACGGCTGAGCTGGCGGGTCCTGGCGGAGCGTCTTAGCGGCGGTCCATCGGAGTGTCACGCCGGGTCGACGGAGGAGAGGAGCGGGGGCCCCGATCCAGGGACGTTCTGCCCTGTTCACGGCGCACGTCCGGGGGCAGGATGGGTTGATCGCCGACCCACACCTCTCCGAAGCGGATGCGTTCACCCTGTCGCTCGAGCGCGATCCGCTGCTGCGATCGACGATCGTCGCCGTCGCCGTGTTCGACCGCGCGCCCGATTGGGACCGGTTCGCCGAGACGATCGACCGTGCCACCCGCCTGGAGCCGAACTTCCGTCACAGGCTGGTTGGCGGCACCAACGCTCTGATGCCGTCACGGTGGGTCGCCGACCCGGCGTTCGACCTCAGCTGGCATCTGCGACGGGTGGGCGTTCCGTCCCCCGGAACGCTCGACGAGGTCCTGGAGTTCGCGAGGGTGGCCGGCACCACGGCGTTCGACCCCGAACGTCCACGCTGGGAGTTCACCCTGATGGAGGGCATGGCCGACGGCGGCGCTGCGCTGGTGATGAAGGTCCACCACGCCCTCACCGACGGCATCGGCGGCATCCAGATAGCGCAGCACGTCGTCGACCTCGACCGCGGGGGCACCCCACGCGTGCCCGTGCCCGAACCGCCACCCGGTCCGGCCGACGCGACGCTGGAACGTCTGCAGGACGCCGCGGTGTTCCGCTCCGGGAGGACGGCCACGGTCGTGCTCGGCACCCTCTCCCGGACGCCGGGTGCCGTCATCTCGCTAGCGCTGCATCCGTTGAGGACCTCGACGGCGTTCCTCGGAGCGATCGGCTCGGTGTTCCGCTTCGTGCGTCCGATCACCAGCACGATCTCACCGGTCATGACCGACCGTGAGCTCGGGTGGCGCTACCAGCCACTGAGCGTCCCGCTCCGACCGATGAAGCGGACAGGGGCGCTCATCTCTGGAACCCTCAACGACGCCTTCCTCGCCGGGGTCGCCGGTGGCATCGCTCGCTACCACCACCGCCACGGCTCCGACGCGTCGTCGATGCGCATCACGATGCCGGTCAGCACCCGTAGCGAGGACGACGCCGCCGGCGGGAACCGGATCACGCTGGTCCGCTTCGAGATCCCGAGCGATGCCGACAACCCCCTGGAGCGGATGCTCGCGATCCACCGTCTGACTGCGCAGTGGCGACACGAGCAGGCGGTGGAGTGGACCGAGGGGATCGCGGGAGCGCTCAACCTCCTGCCCACGGCGGTCGCCGCCGGGATGCTGAAGCACGTCGACGTGGTCGCCTCCAACGTGCCCGGATTCGACATCCCCGTCTACGTCGCCGGTGCCCGACTCGAGCGCTTCCTGGCGTTCGGACCCACGATCGGTGCGGCGGCCAACCTGACCCTCATGTCGTATCGGGACAGGTGCGACATCGGCCTGACCACCGACGTCGGCGCAGTCGAGGACCCGGAGGTGCTCCTCGACTGCCTGCGGGAGTCCTTCGACGAGCTTGTGTCTCTCGGCGTGGACGATCCTGAGCCCGCCGCTGGCAGAGCCGTCGAGACGACAGCGGTCGGGAAGAGAGCCCCTACCAAGAGAACGGCCAGCAAGAAGACGGCCAGCAAGAAGACGGCCAGCCAGAAGGCGACCACAGGGAAGACCGCCGGCAAGAAGACCGAATCGACGACGGCGAGGGCGACGAACGCGGCACCGGCCCAGGAAGGGGACGACGGATGACCGATCTCGGAGACCGGCTGGGCGCACTCGATGCCGAGTTCCTCCACATCGAGGACGGGATCGGCCACATGCACATCGCTGGTGCCTGCACCTTCGACGGACCACCGCCCACCTACGCCGAGCTCGAGCAGCTGATGACGTCGAAGCTGCACCTGATCCCGCGCTACCGCCAGCGTGTCCGTCAGGTCCCCTTCGAGCTCGGCCGGCCCGTGTGGGCCGACGATCCCCACTTCGACCTGCGCTACCACCTCCGACACACGGCGCTCCCGCCGCCGGGTGACGACGCAGCGCTCTGCCGCCTCATGGGTCGCGTGATGTCCCAGCCGCTCGACCGGGACCGTCCCCTGTGGGAGACGTGGCTCGTGGAGGGGCTCGAGGACGGCCGCTGGGCCCTGATGTGCAAGGTGCACCACTGCCTCGTCGATGGCATCTCCGGTGTTGGGCTGCTGACGGTGCTGTTGGACCTCACCCCTGATTCCGAGCTCGGTGACCCCGAGCCGTGGGAGCCCGCCGCGGAACCCGGCGCAGCGCGGAAGGTCCTTGGGGCCTGGTCGGGTCTAGCGTCCGACGCCGCCGGTCAGGCGCGCCGGGCGCTGTCCTCGATGCGTTCGCCGGGCGACGCCGGACGCAACGTGGTCGACGCCCTGGTCGGCACGGTGCACCTCGGTCGTGAGCTGGTGGCGACGGCGCCGCTGAGCATCGAGGGGTCGATCGGTCCCCACCGGACGTGGGCGCACTCATCGGCGTCGTTCGAGGACGTACGCCTCATCCGCAGGACGTTCGGCGGAACCGTCAACGACGTCGTTCTCACGGCGGTCGCCGCCGGTTACGCGGAGCTGCTCCGGCACCGGGGCGAGGACGTCGGCGAGGCGACCGTCCGGACGTTGGTGCCGGTCTCGACCCGGCGTGAGAGCGGCGACGGGGTCCCCGACAACAGGGTGTCGCTGATGCTCTACGAGCTTCCCGTCGACCTGGACGATCATGTGGAGCGACTCGGAGCAGTGCAGGCAGGGATGGCCGAGCTCAAGGGTTCCCACATGGCGGAGGTCGGCGAGATCGTCACCACCGTCGGCGACCTGGCGCCGCCCATGGTCGTCGGTCCGATCAGCAGGTGGATCGTCCGGGTGCTGCGACGTGTGCCGCAACGGTCGGTCACCACGGTGACCACCAACGTGCCAGGCCCGCAGTTCCCTCTGTACTGCCTGGGTCGCGAGATGCTCGCCTACCTCCCGTACGTCCCGATCACCCACGGCGTCCGGGTCGGCACGGCCATCCTCTCCTACAACGGCCGTCTGTTCTTCGGGGTCACCGGCGACGCGGCGACCGCACCGGACGTCGACGTGCTCGCGACCGCGACCGCGGCGGCGATCGATGAGCTGGCCGCGCGGGCCCGGATCGCTGCTGACGCCGCCGACGCCGCCGGTGGCCGGAAGCGGTCGTGACCGCCGAGCTCTGCTCGGTGTCGACCGCCGCCCGGGCTGATCGACCGCTCACGTCTCCCGGGCCAGAGTCCTCCGCAGGAGCAGCACCCCGAGGGTGAGGAACACGGCGGCGAACCCGGCGAGGACAGCGATGTTGAGAGCGATCCCGCCCAGGGTGGCCTCTTCGAAGACCAGGCCGACGAACCCGTCCATCGCCCAGGCCTGCGGCGTGAGGTGACCGATGGTCCGCAGGAGCGGAGGCACGATGTCGAGCGGCCACATGCATCCGCCGAGCATGCCGAGAGCGATCCCGACCGGGACACCGATCGCGGACGCCTGTTCGGGGTTCTTGGCGACCGCCCCGACCACCAGTCCAGCGCCGACGGCCATGAGCGCGTAGACGATGACGAGCACGGAGACGCCAAGGGCTTGGCCCCACTCGACGCCGAACACGACGGCTCCGACGGCGATGATCAACCCGGCCTGACCGAGTGTGATCAACAGGCGCACGCCGGCGAACCCGGCGATGACAGCACCTGCGCCGACCGGAGCGGCCATCGTCCGGCGTGTCAGCCCGAGCCGACGGCTCTCGACGAGCGCCCCACCACCGGCGAGCGCCGTGATGAAGAGGAACAGCACCAGGTTGGACGGCGCCGTGTAGGAGAAGTTGCTGGAGCCTTCGAACTCGGCGTCACCGACCGTGCGCACCTCGACGGGGACGGCCGAGGACTCGGCAGCGGCGGCGTCGACCGCTGCCGACGCGTCGGCCCGGTCCAGGTCGGAGCTCCGCATCACGAACGCAGTCGCCGCCAAGCGGGTTCCGACTTTACCGGCGGCGGCCCGCACGATCGGGTCGACCGCCTGCACGTCCTCGTCGCCAACCGCTTCGATCCTCACAGAGGCTTCCCGGCCCTGCGAAGCCGCGGCTCCGAACCCGGCGGGGATCACCAGCGCCGCGACCTGGTTGCCTGCCCGGACGTCGCGTCGCAGCCCGGCGAGCGAGCGGTAGGTCGTTAGGTCAGCACTGCCCGACTCCCTGAGCTGGTCGAGCACCTGCCGTGACGTGTCGCTGCGGTCCTCGTCCAGCACGCCCACAGTGACGTGCTTCGCTGCGGCCCCGAACGTCATCCCGATGATCACCATCACGGCGACGGGCATGATGACGATGAAGAACACCGCTGTCCGGTCCCGCGCCAGCCCCCGCAGCTCGGCCGCCATCAGCGCCAGGATCGCCCCGACCTTCGGCGACCTCCGACCGGAGCGTGGGCCGGGGCCGGGTCCGGAACGGGAGCCGGCGAGCGAGTCGGATGGGCCCGACTCGGAGTGCGGATCCGGCCCGGTCATCGCAGCACCCTCCGGGCCAACATGCGGATGCCGATGACTCCTGCCACCAGACCGATCCCGATCATGACGGCGACGGATCCGAGCACGTCGATCACCCCGGCGCCACCCGCCCCGAGGTCGGTCAGGGCCCTCAAGGCCCAGCCGTTCGGAGTGAACATCGAGAGCTTCTCCAGGAGCGGCGGGCTGGACCCGGGCGACATGAAGTTGCCTCCGAGGAGGGCGAGCACGAACGCCACCATCGACGTCAGACCCTCGGCCTGGGCATCGGTCCGGGCGATCGCAGTGACGAAGATGCTGATCCCGGCGGTGGCGAACACGACGCCGACGATTACCAGCAGCACGGCGAGCGGGTCGCCCCATGCGGCGTGGAAGACCGACGAGGTGACAGCCCACAGGACGACGAAGCTGGCCAGGCCCAACACGAGCACGCCGCCGGTCTTGCCGAGCAGGATCTGGGCGTCGCTGACCGGGGCGGATCTCAGCCGTGACAGCGTGCCCTGCTGTCTCTCGGTCAGCAGGCTGCGCGCACCGGCGCCGATCGTGAAGAACAGGAACAGCATCCCCATCGACGGTGCGAAGTAGGCGATCGGGCTGTAGGCGCCGCCGATGGAGTCATGGGTGACGCCGATGGACTGCTCCACGGCCTGGGCCTCGGCGACCACCTGTTGGATCCGCTCGGCATCGGGTGGTTGCGGTCCGGTCCGCACTGCGGCATTTACCGCGAGCCGGACTCCGTCGAGGCGGGAGGCCATCCGGTCGGCGACGGAGGTCGTCACGTCTGCTGTGATCCGCTTGCCGGCGTCGACGACGACGGTGATCGGCTCCGGCGAGGTGCCTGTCACCGATTCGCCGAACCCGGAGGGGAGGACGATCACGGCGTCGACGTCACCGGAGTCGACGCGGTCGTCCACGTCGTCGGCGTCGACCCGTTCGAAGGTGACGGGCGATCCCTTGTCGTTCGCGGAGAGGAGCCCGTCCACGAGCCCCCGGCTCATCGAGGACCCGTCGGCGTCCGCCACGCCGATCGTGGCCTCGAACGAGAAGCCGCCGCCGAAGGCCAGGCCGACGATCGTCGCCATCACCAGGGGCGCGAGGATGCCCTGGATGTAGAAGGTCCGGTCCCGCAACCGCCGTCGGAGGTCGTTGCCGACGACGACGAGGGTGAGCCGCACGTCAGTCCCTCAACGCCTGGCCGGTCAGGTGGAGGAACACATCCTCGAGGTCCGGTTCGGACAGGTCGATCGACTCGACGGTCACGCCGGAACGCTCGGCGGCGTCGATCAGCGGGGCGAGCGCCCGGGCGCCGTCGTCGACGAGCAGACTGACCGCCGTGCCGTTGACCTCGGCGCTGACCACGCCGGGCAACGCAGCGCACGCCGACGCGAAGGGGCCGAGCGCTCCGCTGGCGGTGACGGTGACCCGGGTGTGCTCGTCGATCCGCTGCGTCAGCTCGGCCTGGGTGCCCTCCGCGATCATGCGGCCCTCGTCGATGATGCCGACGCGGTCGCAGAGCCGCTGGGCCTCCTCCATGTAGTGGGTGGTGTAGAGGACCGAGAGGCCCTCACTGCCGAGCTCCTGGACGCTCTCGAGGATGGCGTTGCGGCTCTGCGGGTCGACGCCGACGGTGGGCTCGTCGAGCACCAGCAGGGTGGGCCGATGAAGGAGGCCCGCTCCGATGTTGCAGCGGCGCTTCATGCCGCCGGAGTACTCGTCGATCCGATCTCCGGCCCGGTCGCTCAGGCCGACGAGCTCGAGCACCTCGTCGACCCTCGTCGACAGCTCCTGTCCGTGCATCCCCTGGATGCGGCCGAAGAACCGGAGGTTCTCCCGGGCGGTGAGATCGGGGTAGAGGGCGATGTTCTGGGGCACCAGGCCGACGGCGGCCTTCGCCGGAGACGCACCGGTGTGCATGGTCCGACCCTCAACCTCGACGTGTCCCGCGTCGGCCGGGAACAGTCCGCACACCATCGAGATCGTGGTGGTCTTGCCGGCGCCGTTCGGCCCGATCAGCCCGTAGGTCTCACCCCTGTCTATGTGGAAGCTCACGTCGTCGACGACGGTCCGGTCACCGAAGCGCTTCGTCAGTCCGCTGGCGGACAGCACCACTCGGGACGGGTCGACGGTCACGTCGAACTTCTAGCAGGCTGGTCGGGTCGCGACCACGAGGTGTCCGGGACCGCGTCAGCCAAGGAGGAGCTCGCCGGCGACGTAGCTGACGAGCAGCGTGAGCCCGCCGACGGTCAGGCTGCGCCCGAGTGTCCGGGCAGTGGACAGGTGCGCCGCCCTGGCCGAGACGACCGAGGTGATCGCCAGCGCGACGACGACGGCGCCGAGGATCGCCCACGTCTCGATGTTCACCGGTGCGAAGTACGTGATCAAGAGCGGGATCAGCGCGCCGGCCACGAACGCGACGCACGTTGCCAGACCCGAGAGCAGGGGAACCGCTGCGGGCATCGGTTCGTCGAACCCGTACTCGGCTTCGAGCTGAGCGGAGAGCGCGTCGTGCGCCGTCAGCCGCTCGGCGACGACCCGGGCAAGCTCCGGCTCCAGGCCGCGAGTCTGCCAGTGGACCGTGAGCTCCTGGATCTCCGCCTCCGGGTCCCGTTCGAGCTCGGACTGCTCCACCTCCGCGATGCTCAGCTGGGCCTCGCGCTCGGACGCGATCCTCCGCCCACTTGGTGCCGCCCGTGCTCAGCCCACCGGCGATCGTCGCTGCTGTGGCGGTGAACATGAGCAGGCGATCGCCCGCTCCGGCACCGGCGAAGCCCTGGAGGATGCCGGCGGTGGCGATGATCCCGTCGTTGGCGTCGATGATCCAGCCGCGTCGGGTGCTGGAGTCACGGAACCATCCCCAGATGTCGTTCCACCGGTTCGGATCGCTCGACGACTGCATCGCACCTCCCGTGGGGAGTCTCGCAGCCGGTTCCGCTCCGGGGTCGGATGAGCCTGTCGCAGTGGGCCCCTACCCTGTCGGGCGAGCTCGACCCGATGAAGTGGGCCCGCGGGTGGAGGCCGTTCGTCCGTGGGTCCTGGCGAACGGGTCGCGTTCTGGGGACCGGATACGTGGTCGAGAAGGGGATTCGGTTCGGCCGTGTGGAGTTGTCGGCGAGCCTGCACCTCCAGTGTGCATCCCGAAGCGGAATCGGAACGGTCATGTCACATGGTGGGTCGCAGGTAGGGGACAGGGAGGGGAGTGAGATGAGCGACAACGATTCCGTCGGCGATCCGGTCGGATGGACGCAGGAGCACCACAGATGATCTGGTAGGTAGATCGGAATGACGACTCTTGATCGGCTGCACCAGGCGACGGAATCCGCGAGCCGCTGGCTGAGCAGCGACCGTCGATCCTGTCGTGGCCGTCGGACGGGTCGGTCGTCGGGCGGCCGATCCTCGGATGACGGGTCCGATCCAACGGCGGGCGCTCGTCCGGAAGTGGTCGAATCCTGATCGGTCGCCTGTCAGCAGGTGCTTCCGCACGGTGTGTCGACGTGACGCTGTGTGCTCGAGCGACTCCTGCACAGCGGCGATCAGAGTGGCCGTCCGAAGTGGGGTCTCGACGATGTGGACACGGTCGCGGTCGAACCACCAGTCGTCCGATTCGCTGCGGCGCCTCAATTCCGGCCCGGTCATCTCGGTGACGATCGGCGGCGTGTGCTCATCGTCGGTGAGGGCTCCTAGTACCGGCGCGGTGTGGGGGTCGGTCGCTCCGAACAGGTTCACCACGACATCCGCGCCGGATACGAGGGAGCAGTCGCCTCTGGTCAGCATCGGGCACTCGTGACGGCGGTCGGGGCCCTCGCAGACCCGCACCTCGTATCCCTCTCTGCGTAGGACACGGGCAACAGCGTCCGGGGTCTGCTCGGGCGGGCACTCGACGAGCACCCTGGTGGCGCCATCCGGTGCCTCGTCCCAGTTCTCGGTGGTGGCCGGTCGGACCATGGTCGGTACCTCCCTGTCGGGCCGTCCCTCCACGATGCCAGAGCAGGCACTGAATGCGGTGGGTGGTAGTCGTCACAGCCGCCGACCGGCTTGATCCCGAGGTCCCTGTAGGTGAAGACCGGTGAGTACGGCACGTCGAGGGCTTCGAAGAAGGCACGTGCGACCTCTCCCCGGTCGACCAGGGTCACCGCCGCGACGACGGTGGCTCCGGTTGCGGTCACCTTCTCGTAGGCCTGCTGGATCGATCCCCCCGTCGTCACGATGTCGTCGACGAGCAGGACCGTCGAGCCGGGGCCCAGCTGCGCACCCTCGACCGACTCCGACGGTCACCCCTCCGTCGTAGCTGTAGATGGTGAAGCTCATCGGCTGGTTGCCCGACAACGGCGCCCACCCGGTCATGCCCTCCACCCTCGATCCGGCGAAGTACACCGGCATCGGTGGACCGGGCACGTTGGTCAACGTGCCGACCGTCCGGTTGGCGAGGAGGTCCACCGACGCCTCATAGACGCTCCGGCTCAACCCCGCGATCGCCTCCTGCACGCGGAACGCGACCGCCGCCTCGTGACCGCGCTTGATGCGCCCCATCCGTCGACGGACGACCCGTAGCACGGAGACGGGATCGGGATCATCGGTGGGCAGCTCGAGTTGGACCAGGGCGAAGCTGTTGCCCAGATCGGTGGGCAGCGTCAGGTCGATCGGCGTGAGGTTCACCGGAACCATGAAGGTGACCGAGGAGCAATGCGTGTCGTGGGCGGCCAGGTACGACCGCAAGGTGCCGGCGACGCAGGCGATGAGCACGTCGTTGACCGTCGCCCCCTCGGCGTGCGCCACCGCCTTGACGTCTGTCAGTGCCAGCGGCTCCGACCAGGCGACCGCCTTCTCCGTCGAAGCCGTGCCCGACCACAAGGAGGCATTGTTGCGAGTGCCGAGCAGGAGCTTGCGGGCCACGTCCATGTCCGCCGGCGCCGCCGAGAGCACGTCGACGAGCGGACCACTGCGAGCCACCGCCGATGCCACCGATGATCGTGCGTCGGAAGCGGCGTCGACGGCGCCCGACCACGTGGCGGTGATCCACCCGTGGACGGCCCCGACGGGGTTGACGGCTCCGGTGCGAGCGGTCTTGATCGCGTTCGGCACCAGCCTCGGCAGGTGCGAGGTGAACGCTACGGCCGCACTTCCGGCCGCGGTGGCGGCACGGACCGTGCCGGTCGCCTGTTGCCACACGTCGGCCAGTGCGGAACGGGCGCGATCGATTGCGGTCGGAGTGGGTGTCGTGTCCCGGGCCCCGAACTGCTTCACTGCGGGTGCGAGGATCGCCCCTCCCTCGGGAGCGGCGTCGAACAGGGACATGGCCAGCTGGACCATCCGTATGCCGTCGGCCACGGCGTGATGTGAGCGCAGGACCAGCGCGCTGCCGCCGCGGTAGCGGTCGACCCACAGCACCCGCCACAGCGGTCGGTCTCGCTCCAGCGGCTCCGTTCGGTGGCTGGACACCAGTTGCTGCAACGACCGGGGATCATCGGGGTCGTCGAGCTCCACGTGCTCGATCAGATCCTCGAAGTGGACTTCGGGGTCCTCCTCCCACCACCACGAGCCGTCGGCGTCCTGCATGGCTCGGCTCCGGAACACCGGATAGCGGTTCCACAACCGTTCGACGATGACGTCCCGGGCGCGCTCGACGTCGAGCGGCTCCGCGGTCCAGATCACCGAGTCGACCACCATCAGGTTGTTGGGTCGGTCCATCACCAACCACAACGCGTCCTGGACGCCGAGCTTGTGACGCTCCACCACAGCGGCTACCTCCACACGAACGTTACTCAACCGCGGGGTCAGCCTCTGTCGGTGATCAGTCCGACCGCTGCGTCGAGAATCCTGGACTCCAGGGCTGAGGCCGTCGTCGGTGTCGGCCCAGATCGATAGCGTCCTTGCGTGACCAGGCACGGAGGGTTCAGCGGTGAGGGCCCCGCTCCGCGGTCGAGCCGGGATCGGGCGATAGGCGCGCTAGTCGGACTCGCCGTAGGCGGACGCGGTCGGCACGACGCTTGAGTTCGAGAGCCCGGGGTCTTTCGAGCCGATCACCGACATGGTCGGCGGAGGTCCGTTCGGCCTCGAACCCGGTCAGTGGACCGACGACACGTCGATGGCCATGTGCCTGGCCGAGTCGATCCTCGATCGTGACGCCCTCGACCCCGAGGACCAGTTGCGCCGCTACCTGGCGTGGCGTGATCACGGCTACTGGTCCTCCACCGGAGAGTGCTTCGACATCGGCACGACGACGACCGCTGCGATCAGTCGGTTCGCCACCACCGGCGTCGCGATCCCCGATGCCGCCGACGTCGACCAGGGCCGTGCAGCGAACGGGTCGTTGATGCGCCTCGCCCCCGTGCCGATCCGTTGGAGCGCAGATCCGGCGTCGGCGGCACAGCATTCCGGTGAGTCGAGTCGCACCACCCACCCGGCAGATCGACCGGTCGACGCCTGTCGGGCCTTCGGCGCGATGATCGCCGCGCTCATCGTGGGAGTGGCAGGCCGAGGAGGTCCTCGCCCCCGACTTCTGGACGTTCGGTGCGTTGGACCCGCGGGTCGAGGCCGTCGTCCGTGGGGTCCTGGCGAACAGGTTGTGTTCGCGGGAGCG
The DNA here is from genome assembly GCA_037045265.1 of Microthrixaceae bacterium. Lineage (GTDB taxonomy): Bacteria > Actinomycetota > Acidimicrobiia > Acidimicrobiales > Microtrichaceae > JBAOHV01. The sequence goes on from JBAOHV010000010.1 coordinate 15,300, forward strand.
GATACGTGGTCGATGCCCTTGAGTCGGCGCTGTGGGCGGTCGGGCGAGCCGGCGAGTTCAGGGGTGCTGTGCTGCGGGCAGCGAACCTGGGTGACGATGCCGACACGACGGCTGCGATCGCCGGTCAACTGGCCGGGGCCCGGTGGGGCTGGACGGGAATCCCAGAGGACTGGCGGAACCGGATCACACATGTGGATCGGATCGTGGCCATCGCCGGTCGACTCCACGACGCTGCTCGAGGGTCCGTTCCGTCGCTCAAGTGGCCGCACGATCGCTTCGTCCACGGCTATTGGGTCGCGCCGGGCGAGGTGCTGGCGGGTGAGTACCCCGGCGCCGACGACCCCGTGAGCGCGGCGGCGAAGGTCAACCTCCTCGTGGACTACGGGGTTCGGACCTTCGTCGATCTGACCACGACGGTCGACGGGTTGGAGCCGTACCAACGACATGTCGACGAAGCGGCGGCCAGCCGAGGGCTCGAGGTCGTCCGCGTCCACCACCCGATCCCGGACATGGGCGTCCGCGAGGTGTCCGGCTACGACGAGATCCTGGCCACGGTGCGCGATGCACGGGCGGCCGGAGCGGTGTACGTGCACTGCTGGGGAGGGATCGGCCGGACGGCGACGGTGGTCGGGTGCCTGCTCGTCGACGAGGGGATGACCGCGGAGCAGGCGCTGGAACGCATCGACGAGATCCGGTCCGTCACCCGCAAGGCCAGGTCTGCGGCACCGCAGACCCAGGCGCAACGCGACGTGATCCGACGGCGGGCGAATGGTTGAGGGGGGCCCAACCTCGACACGCCAGGAGAGGTCGGTGAGCCCGGCGCGCAGCGTCGGTCGATGCCTGTCGTGGTCGTTCCGTTTCCTGTGAGGTGGATCCCATGAGCGTCGACCCAGACCCGATTCGTGCGGCTGAACACGTGCTCGCCGCCCTTGGACCGGACGCGGGTCCCGATGAGATCGCAGAAGCCTGGGCGGTGCTGGGTTCGGCACTCACAAAGGCCGGCCGGACCACCGAGGGCGTGGCGCAACTCCAGCAGGCAGTTGCGTTGCTGATGGTGTCGCCGACCGGGACGGCTGAGGAGGTGTCGAACGCGATGGGCCTGCTCGGCCGTGCGCTCACCGAGGACCGTCGCTTCGCCGAGGCGCAGGACGTCCTGAACAACGTGGTCCACCAACGCATCGAGCTGTTCGGATCTGACGACCCCAGAACCCTGGTTGCTCGGGGGAACCTGCTCCACGCCGTCGCCTTCGGCGGTCGACCCGGAGAAGCGGTGATCATGGCCGAGGAGCTCCTTGCTGACCGGGTCCGCATCCTCGGTCCCGATCACCCGTCCACGCTCGACACCCGTGGACATCTGGCTCGTGCGCTGGCTGATGCGGGCGAGAGCGCGGCAGCCGTTGCCGAGCTCGTCTCGTTGCTCGATGACCGCTGGTTCGCGTGCTCGGCCCCGACGATCCGGCGGTCTTGACCACCCGCCACAACCTCGCTGCGGTGCGAAGCCGAGCGTCCGCAATCGATCGGGACGACTCGAGCGTTCTCGAGCTTCTTCGGGAGAACCTGGCGGAGCACATCCGGCTCCGGGGTCCGATGGACCCGCAGGCCCTTGGGGCCGCCGGGTTGCTCGCGGAGCACCTGCAACACCGTGGGGATCACGACGCGGCGATCGAACTTCTCGAACTGCTCGTCGACCAGCGGACCGAGGTGCTCGGAACGACGGCGGCTCCGACCATCACGAGCCGCCGCATGCTTGCCGAGTCCTTTCGGATCGTCGGTCGGATCGACGACGCCGTCGAGACGGCGACCGCCGCCCGATCGATGCGGCGTCGGCTCTTGGGCCGGCATCGATCGAGACGCTCCAAGCAAGGGTTGAGCTGGTGGCCGCACTCGAGGCAGCGGCACGGGACCGGACTCGACGTGTCGGAGCGGCGGGCGGAAGTCGTGGCCGCGCTGGCTGCGGTCGATCTTGGCTTCCTGGAGACGGACCACCCGGTGCGGTTGGAGATCGAGACGATCCTGCGCCAGTCCGGCTGATGCTGACCTGTCACGTTCCCTTTCGTCGGTTGCTTCCTCATCCCGCGTTCTCATCCCGTCTCGTGCTGTGGAGCAGCACGAGACGGGATGAGAAGTGAATCGTCCGACCCGATTCGCCACCGGAGTCGTAGCCAGGGGCCGGTCTTGGTTGCGACCCGCAACCTGTGCCGGATCAACGAACTCGCAAGTACCTGATCGACAACGGGTCGTCGACATCGTCAAGCTCAACGCAGAGACCGCACGCATCGTGGCCCGCCAGCAGGAGCCCCGAACCGCGATCGACGAGACCGTGGCCGACTTGGAGAGCCGCGCCCCGCGGGTCTCTCTGCGTACCGATCTGTACAACTCTGTACATGGTGGTACGGTTAGGTCATGCCCGCCGTCAACATCAGTGCTGCCCGAGCTGAGCTGCCCAAGCTGATCGACGCGGTGGAACGCGGGCAAGAAGCGACGCTGACCCGTCATGGCAGGCCGGGTCGCGGTGCCGGCGCGACCCGATCGGCTCCGTAGTCGGCGGGCCGAGGATGCCTTCGCCGAGGCGGCCGAGATCCGGACGTTGCTCACATCGGCACGGTCAAGGCCCTTGAGCTGATTCTGGTGGTGGCCTGGCTCCCGGGCGTGCAGACAGGCTTGCCGCCGAGGTCCTTGCCGATCGCGGCGGGCGCTGACTCGGCCCCCGCATGGATGCCTTTGACGCCGACGTTCTCATCTACGCGGCAGAGCCCGGACATCGACTGGGTGATCCGGTTCCGGGCGCTGTTCGAATCATCGGGACCCGGCGACGAGCTGTCGACGGTCGGCATCGGATCGGTCCTGCTGCTACCGGAGTTGTTGTCGAAGCCTCGCCGGAACAGGGCTGACGGCGAGGTTGCCGCGTTGGCAGCGCTCCTGGGCCGCCTTGACTTGCTCGCCGTCGACCTGGAGATCGCGGAGTTGGCAACGACACTCGGTGCCCGTCATCGACTTCGCTCAGCGGACGCCGTGCACCTGGCCACCGCCGTTGCCATCGGAGCGGACCGCTTCATCACCAACAACACCCGGGACTTCTCTGCCGCGATCACCGAGATCGACGTCGTGACCCCTCAGGACCTCCGATAAGGTTCGCCGAGCTGATGATCGAGAATGGCGTCGAAGTCCAGGTCGAGCGCACTGGACCGTCCACATCGTGAGGCTGCGTCGACTGTAGCCCGGAAACTCAAGGGTTTCGCGTCCACGCCCTGCCGCTCGATCCACCCGACTCCTCGCCGTGGATGAGCAGGCATCAGCAGGCGCTCGAGCATCTGTTCGCTGTCGCCGGGAGCGATGCCGCTTGTAGTCAGGCCCTTCGCCTCCTCCTACACCCCCGAGGCGATCGCGGAGAACGGTGTGTCCGGTGTCCTCCACGCACGGTGACACTGCCCGGGTCCACTCGTTCAGGATGGCGAAGTCCCGGAGTCGACGAACGGGTCGGAGTCCGACCGCTTCGGTCGGCTCGCACGGATCGTCGCCCACAGCATCTGGAGGTCCCTGCTGGGCGTGTAGGTCCGTCCCCGCCGTTCACCGACCGCAGCCAGCAGGTTCGCGTCGACGAGTCGCTTGAGGTCTCGCGTTCGCGGTCAGCTCGGCGATCTCCTCGTCCTCGCTCTGCGCGACGAGTCGCCGATAGGTGGCGTTGCCAAGCCGGAGACCGCGAGCTGCGTCCGCGAGCGGCCCGATCGACCGGCTCGGCAGACCCCGTTCCCGGACCAGGTCCTCGAGGCCGGTCCAGAGCTGCTCGGTCTCCTCGACGCGACGGAGGAGCGTCCCGGCCTGGCGGTGGTGTGCGGTGAGGCAGAACCGGACCCACGGCAGCGCGTCGTTGCCCGGGTTCCACGTGCCTTGGCCCACCGCGGCGAGCACGTCGTAGTAGGCGTCGGTGTTGCGGCCGAGGTACTCCTCGATGCTGGAGAACTCTGGAGCGAGGATCTGTTCACGTGCGAGGACGAGCGTCTGGAGACATCGGGCCATGCGGCCGTTGCCGTCGCTGAAGGGGTGGATCATCACCAGGTTGAGGTGCGCCATCGCGGCTCGGAGCACCGCGTGTTCATCGGCGTCGGAGGTGGCGTCGAGCGAAGAGACGAGCTCCCCGACCAGCTGGGGAACGAGCTCCCGGTCGGGGGCCTCGTAGACGAGCTCGTGGTCCTCGTCCCGCTCCACCCAGATGGCCCCCGGCCGCCACTGCCCGGGGTTCTTGGACAGGTCATGGCGGATCATCATGAAGTGCAGGGACTTGAGCAGGGACTCGTCGATGGACGGCGGTTCCGGGTCGCGGGCGATCTGCATCACGTACGTGAGCGACGCGTCCGCGGTAGCCGCGCAGGGCGAGACGGGTCTCCTCGCCGGCTTCGAGTGTCTCCTCGTCGTCGACCGCGGCGAGGACGTCGTCGAGGGACGCGTCGTAGCCCTCGATGCTGTTGGAGCCCTGGACGTTGCGGGCGAAGGTCAATCGACGGAGGCTGCCGAGCCAGCGTCGCCGGTCGCGAACGTTGTGCCGCAGCTCTGAGCGCATCTGGTCGAGCTCTTCGATGACGCGCATCTCGGGTTCGCCGAGCTGTGGAGGCGCGTAGATCATCCACCCATGATAGTTACTAACCATCAGTACTGATAGTTGGTAACCATCTTTCACGCGTGTCATTCGAGACGGTGATGTGGGAAATGCCGCGATCCGTCAGCGAACCCCGCCGCCGGGGCGGTGGAGTTCGGGGGCGACGCGGTCGCCGCGGCGCTGGGGCTGACAGGCGCCACTCCTGCGGGTGTCGTCGGGGAGCTCATCGAGGTCGGTGACGACGCGATCCTCGGAGCTTCCAACCGTTCGTTTGGCGACATACCTTCGAACTCCTCGATCCGATGAACGGGTGGCCGCCTGGCTGAGCCCCCGCGTCGTCTGTCGCGGGCAGTTCACTCATCGCCGACAAGAAGTTCGAACGGGGGCGCTGTCGGGGAACTGCACGACGAGGTGGAGCTCTCCACCGTTGGCGTGGACGAAGCGCTTGAGCGTGGACAGAAGCATGTCGCTACGCCGCTCGAGCCGGGAGATCTCGGAGCGGGATCCCTGGGCCGAGGAGTTGGTTGACCTGGAGGGGGCGGGGCCCGTGGAGGTGCACCCACGTCGGTAGCGCTAACCGGTCGCGCAGGCGACCGAACGCCCGGATGGCGTTCGGCGCGTGCCACGGCGTGGCCCGCCGGGTTCGGGGGCGGGCACGTCGGCGTCGTCGGACAGCTCGGTGCCGCACAGGGGGGACGCCTCTCGCGGGATCCATCGTCCGCACCGCCCGCTCGCCATGGCGGTGCATTGCGGTCGGCAACGGTTGCCCCGGCTCGGCGTCTGTCAGTCGTCGGCGAGTTGGCCACCACCGAGTCCGGCGGCGAACGCTGCTTCGGCCTGTGATCCGACCACGAGGAGGAACAGGTCAAGTGGCAGTGTCCCGAACTCTGACGTCGCCGACGGGTGGGCGACGGCGACCTGGGGAGCAACGAGGTAGGTGTTCTGGGCGAACCTCGGGTGGCGCTCGACGAGGGCACGCATCCCTGCTCTGGAGTGGGTGGGTGAGGAGGCGATCTCGAACGCCATCGGGTGCTCGGGGTGGTCGAAGATGAGATCGACTTCGTGCTTGCCGTCGCGCCAGTGGTGAAGCCGTACGCCGGCGTGCACGGCGAGGGATCGCAGGGTTGCAGCGACAAGGTTCTCCAGCAGCGCTCCCTGCTCGGTCGGATCGTCGAGGGGAGCGACGCCTCGTTGCAACGCGGCGTTCCGGATCGCACCGTCGACGAAGTACAGCTTCCTTCCTCGCTTCTGCACGGTTGCTTCCCGTCCGGAGTAGTTCGGGAGCGTGAAGACGAGGAAGGCCTGCCCCAGGTACGAGAGGTACCGATCGAACGTCGGTTGGGAGAGACCGAGGTCGCTGCAGATGTTGGACGGGGACAAGATGCTGGTGATCTCCGCGGCCAGTACATAGAGGAGTCGTTCGAGCATCATCGGGTTGTCGACGCCGAACGACTGCGGGATGTCCTTGTAGACCGCTCGTTCGACGGCGTCGCTGCGCAGGATCTGTTGCGATTCGATCAGTCGCGTGGCGTCGTCGTCGTTGGGTCGATCTCGCGCCAATGTGAGCAGCTCGGGGAATCCGCCGACGAGCATGAACTGCCGACGCCATCGGGTCACGTCGGGGTCGGGGCGGGTCCCGTGCGGGAGTGCCCTGATGCTCTCGCTGAGGTGTCGATCGACGGG
>JBAOHV010000011.1:0-56508 GCA_037045265.1 Microthrixaceae bacterium
GACATGTCGAGCGCTGCGATGTCGTGGTCGTCCTCGTCACCGAAGAGCACGTCGATGTCGACGTCGTCGGTGTCGATCACGTCGTCGTTCGTGGTGTCGTCGTCGGGCCGCGAGTCGTCGTCGGTGACCGGGTCGGCCGGAGTGGAGTAGTCGTCGGCGCTGTCGGCGCTGATCTCGGCGGTGTTGACGTAGGACGGCAGGGTGACGTCGTCGAGCCGTAGCTGCAAGGTCAGCACCGTCGTGGTGAGCGGCGCGAGGCTCGGCAGATCGGTCCAGACGACGCTGACGCCCTGGTTCCGTCCGCCTCGGTCGGCGCCGACAAAGGACATCCCGGCCGGGATGACGTCGTTCACCGAGTAGCTGCCGGAGGGCACGTTGCCCTGGTTGCGGACCTTGATCTGGTAGGTGATGACGCTGCCGCGGGCGTAGTCCTGGCCCGAGGGGATGGTCTTCACGAGCGCGAGGTCGTAGTTGATCGAGGTGGTGATCGGCGCGATGTCGTGGTCGTCCTCGTCGACGGCGGGGTCGTTGCGTCGTTCGACGGGCAGGGCAGTCTGGTCCTCGGTGACGTCGTTGGCGGGGTCCTCGTCGGGGGCGGAGTCGTCGTCGGGGACGAGTTCGTCGGGCGTGGCCGGTCGGCCAGCCTCATCGGCGCGTTCGGGCACGTCGTAGAGCGAGGCGCTGTCGGCGCTGATCTCGGCGGTGTTCAGGAACGGACGGAGCGTCAGGTCGGTGATGCGCATCGTGACCGTCAGCTCGGCCGTCGCGCCGGGGTCCAGCGAGGGGAGCCCGTTCCATAGCACCGCCGTGTCCGGGGTGGACAGGCTGCCCCCGTCGCTTGCCGCGGTTGCGACCATTCCTGCGGGCACCGCGTCGCGCACGCTGAAGGGTCCTGACGGGACGTTGCCCTGGTTGAGCACCCGGATCGTGAAGGTCGTTGTTCCGAGCGGTGTCATCGACGCCGGGCCGGTCTTCACCAGTGCGAGGTCGTAGAGCACGGGGACGTCGACATCGGCGATGTCGGCGTCGTCGGAGGGGTCGTCGGCGAGTCCCGCGTCACCGATGGCGTCCCCACCCACGTTGTCGATCGCGTCGAGGCCGCCCACGGGCCCGTAGTTGCCGTCGTTCGAGCGGTCGGTGTCCGGGGTCGAGTCCTGGTCCTCGACATCGACCAGGTTGCCGACGGTGACGTCGTAGGTGTCGGCGCCGTCGGAGGTGATCTCGGCGATGTTGCGGAAGGGCCGCTGTGTCATGTCGGAGATACGTGTCCGCAGCGTCAGGGTCACGCTGTCGCCCGGCGCGAGGTCGTCGATGGTCCATTCGACGGTGCCGTCGCCGTTGTCGGTGGCTCCGCCGAGATCGGCGACGGTCATGCCGGCGGGGATCCAGTCGGTCACGACGAACTCGCGAGAGGCGAGGTTGCCCTGGTTCTGCACGGTCACCTCGTAGGTGACCTCGTCGTCGTACGCAACGCTCGGCGCGTCGACCACCTTCGACAGCGCGAGGTCGTAGACCAGGTCCTCCAGGTCGACGTCCGCGATGTCGGCGTCGTCGGAGGGGTCGCCACCGATGACCCCAGCGTCGCCGATCGAGGTGTTGTCGATCGGGCTGATGCTGCCCTTCGGTCCGTAGTCACCGTCATCGTCGATGATGGCGTCCGGGGTGGAGTCGATGTCGTCGACGCCGTACAGCGTCTGAGCCGAGTCGCTGCTGATCTCGGCGACGTTGCGGAAGGGGCGGAGGGTCACGTCGGTGACCTCGGCGACCCAGGTGAAGGTGGCGGTCTCACCGGGGGCGAGGTCGTCGCTATCGAAGGTGACCGTCGCTGGCGCCCCAGGGGTGTGGTTGCCGCCGTCGTCCGAGCGGGCGAAGTCGAGGCCCGAGGGGACGGTGTCGGTGACGGTGAACTCGCCTGAGGGCACGTTGCCCTGGTTCTGCACCGTGATCGTGTAGGTGATCTCGTCGAACTGGGTCACGAATGTCGCGTCGGCGGTCTTGGCGAGGGCCAGGTCGTAGGTCACTGGCACGATCGCGTCGGCGATGTCGGCGTCGTCGGAGGGGTCGCCTCCGATGACGCCGGCGTCGCCGATCGAGGTGTTGTCGATCGGGCTCGAGCCGATGGGTCCGTAGTCGCCGTCGTTGTCGATGGCGTCGTCGGGGACCGAGTCGGCATCGGCGAGCCGGTAGAGCTCGAAGGCGTCGTCGTCGGTGATCTCCGCGACGTTGCGGAAGGGGCGTTCGCGGTAGTCGGTGATGCGGACCGTGTAGGTCAGTGTCGTGGAGTCGCCCGGGTCGAGGGAGGGGAGGTCGGTCCAGTCGAGCACGACGCCGGTGGCGGGGGAACCCGTCGTGGTGGTCGGTGTCGGCGTGGCCGAGTCGTCGACCAGGTCCACGCCGGGCGGCATGGTGTCGCGGACCGAGTAGCCGCCGGAGGCGACGGTGCCCTGGTTGGTGACGGTGACGGTCATGTCCATCAGACCGGTTCCGGGGTCGATGCTCTCGACGGTCTTCGCGAGTGCCAGGTCGTAGCGGACCGTCGTGGTCACGGTGCCGTCGTCGTTGTCGTCCTCGTCCGGGCCGGTGGGTGTGGCGTAGGTGGAGCCTGCAGTCGTGATTCCCGTGTAGGCGTCGCCGGGCAGCGTGCCGTCCGCTCCGGTGCCGTCGTTCTCGGTGAGCTCGGGCTGGGAGTCGGTGTCGTCGACGCCGTACAGGGTCTGTGCGGAGTCCGACGCGATCTCGGCCCAGTTCCGCCAGGGTGCCGTCGAGAAGTCGTCGGGTGTGCCGTCGATGGTCGTGGCGAGGGTCAGGACCGTCGAGGCTCCCGGCGCGATGTTGGTGATCGCGCAGCTGACGGTGTTGCCCGTGCCGGCGCTGCAGCCACCGGTGCTGCCTGCAGCGCGGAACGTGAGGCCGGTGGGGAGACGGTCGATGACGGTGACGGGGCCTGAGGGCACGTTGCCCTGGTTGTACACGCGCACGGTGAACGACGGTGCCGCGCCGAGACCGACGGGGTCGTTCGACGGGACCTTGGCGAGGGCCAGGTCGTAGGTGATCACCGGTGAGATGTCGGCGATGTCGGCGTCGTCCTGACCGTCGAGCGGATCGTCGCCGCTGTCGGGCTTCAGGCGGCTGCCCGCCTGGGTGATGTTGGCGTTGTCGACCGACGAATTCGGCGATCCGACGGGCCCGTACCCGTTGCCGGTCGCGACGCCGTTGCCGATGTTGTCGTTGGTGATGTCGGCGTCGGGGACCGAGTCCCAGTCGCTGGTGGGGGTCGGGACGCCACCGGTCTGGACGAGGTCGGCACTGTCGTCGCTGATCTCGGCGTGGTTGCGGTACGGGCGGGCGAGGTAGTCGTCCACGTGCGCGGTGAAGGTGATCGACGCGTTCGAGCCTGGGTTCAGGCTCGGGCGGTTCCACACGATCGTGCCCCCGGCGCTGCTGGTCTGGACCGGTGACGCGTTCCCGACCAGCGACATGCCGGCCGGGAGCACGTCGGTGACCTGGAACGCTCCAGATGCCACGGTGCCCTCGTTGCGGACGGTGATCGTGTAGGGCACGTTGCCGGTGCTCAGGTCGAGCGTCGCCGGCGGTCTTGGCGAGTGCCAGGTCGTACTTGCCGCTGAGGTAGCTGGACGGGTCGGTATCGGTCACCGTCGCGGGCGGATCGCCCTTGAGGATGGGTGAGCCGTCGTCGAGGACCGGCGTTCCGACCACCGTGGCGTTGTTCGTGTAGTTCGCCGATCCGGCGGTGCCGGTCGCGGTGCAGCGCATCGTGGCGCCGCGGTTCAGCGCGATCGGCGCGTTGGCCGAACTGGTGAGGCCATCCGCGTTGGTCCCCTGGGTGGTGATGGCGCAGTTGCTGACACCGAAGGAGGGGTCGGGGCCGCCGTCGTCGGTGAGTGTCACGTCCTCGAGGCGGGTATCGCCGGTGTTGGTGACGGTGTAGGTCCACGTCACGGGCCTGCCGCGCAGGATCGACACACCGTCACCCGACTGCACGTCGGGCCAGGCGCTGTCCTTGGTGACCTTGACGACCTCGACCGCAGGCCGAGCGTTCCAGATGCCGACGTCCCAGGTCGGGTCGAACTCCCCGACGGGAAGGCCGGGCAGCGAGTTGTTGTTGTCGCCGAGCACGACGTCGACGGTGTCGTGGTACTCGCCGAACGGCCCGGTACCGGTCGGGAACCGCGGCACGTCGGAGTCGTCGTCGGTGTTGGTGCCAGGGTTGGGGCCCGCGCCGGGGGCACCCTGGTCGGTCGCCGACCCGGTCTGGTCGGCGGGCGACACGTAGTAGTCGCTCAGCGGCACGACACGGAGCTTGTAGGTGCCGTCGGCGAGCCCGTCCTCCCCGCCGGAGAACAGGTAGTGGCCGTCCGCGTCGGTGAAGGTGTAGCCGACGAGGTTGTACGCCCCACCGGGGATCACTGAGTCGTACTGGTACAGCTCGACGTACACACCGGGAACGCCCGGCTCACCCGTCGCTGAGCGGTCAGCACCTTGGATGCCGTCGTAGTTGCGGTCGAACCAGACGCGGTTGCCGATGCCGTTGGGTGTCGGAGGCGCGGTGACCCTGACCTCGACCTGCGGTGGTTCGGCGAACAGCCGGGTCGGCTGGGGCACGCCCACCGGAAGGTTCGTGGCGTCAGCGCCGTAGGCGAAGCTGTTGACCGCACGGGGGCAATGGCTGGGATCGGTCCGCGGGGTCTGCGCTGTGCAGCCGTCGAGGAACTCGTAGGGGTCGATGCTCGACGTGCCGCCCTGGTCGTAGGTGGGGTCGAACACGGGTGCCCGGGTGCTCCAGGCGAAGGACGCGGTCGTGCCCAGTGCCAGGGTGCCGATGAAGGAGAACTTCACCGACCGGTAGGTGGGGAGGTCGAGGAACGAGGGGTTCGTCACCCAGTTCGGCACCTCACAGTTCGAGCCGGGGTTGTTCACGCCGCCGACCTCGGGCCGGCACGGGTTGGCACTGGTCGAGTAGCTGACGGTCCAGCCGGGAGGAGCCGTGATGGGTGTCACCAGATAGGGGGTGTACTCGGATCGGCGCGGATTGAGTACGCCGCCCGTCTCGGTGATCACTGCGGTGTCACCGACCCTGGGCAGGAGGTCGACGAACTCGACGTTCGTCGCGTCGGTGTTGCCGGAGTTCCGCAGCCGCACCTCCCACTCCATGAGACCGCCCGGGAGTGTCTCGGCGACGAGCACGGTTCCGGAGGGGTCGGTCTGGCAGCTCGGGCTGGGGCGGAACACGCCGTCGTCGAGGTCGCCGCGCACGCACTTCTGTGAGTTGAGCTCGACGACCGGGTCGACGGTCACCGTGGCAGTGTCCGCGCAGGACGGGCTCGTGTTGGCGCAATGGCCAAAGGAGCCCCCTCCGGGCGGGCGGACGGTTGCGGTGTTCGTGTAGGCACCGGGCGGGGTGATGGGGCCCGGCACCTCGGTGTCGACCTGGACGACGTAGGTGACCTCGCTGGTGCTGTCACCCGGATCGAGTGTGCCGGTGTAGTCGAAGCGCAGCGGTGTCTGTCCCGCGCCGCACGACGGCAAGGGTGTGCCGGCGGTCCAGCCGGCGCCGAGCGTCGGGCTGCCCTGCAGGGTGAAGAAGTCCGGCACGCAGTCCTCGACGTAGGGGTCGGTCAGCACGCCGGTCGCATCAGCGCTGTTGCTGACGCGCAGCGTGTACGTCGTGGTCTGACCGGGCCGGCGAGAGGGGTTGGTGACCGACTTGTCGATCCGTGCGTGCGGCTGGGGTGTCTCGAGGATGTACTGATCGCTGTCGGTGTCGGTGAAGCTCGCCTCGCCGCGCGTCACCGTCATCGTGGAGGTGTTCGTGTAGAGGCCGAAGTCGTCGGTCGTGGGTGGGGGCGTGCCGAGTGACCCGATGATCTGCAGCCCGGTGGCGGCGAAGTCGTTCGGCACGCTGTCGGGACCGTCGCCCCAGACCCATCGGATGGACCTGAACGGTGTGGCCAGCGTGATCGTCGGGTCGCCCGACTCGACGTCGGAGGCGATCACGACCGGGGTGGCGAATCCGTCGTCGGAGCCCTCGATCGTGGCGGTGATCGGGGCGTTCCACGTGCCGGGGCGCACCTGGGTGGGAGCGAAGCTCTCGGGCATGCCCGTGCCGTTCGTCGTCGTGGCGCCGTTGTTGAACGACCACGAACCGTCACTGATCACCAGGCGGTCCGCCGGGAGGTCGCTGTCGATGGACCCCGAGAGGTTGAACCGGCCGGTGTCGCCGACCACGGTGTAGAAGTTGTCGGCGCCGGAGGTGTCCGTGAACCGCTTGGTGGTCCCGCCGTCACCGATGCCGAACACCGCTCCGATCAGCGTCGTGGTCCATGTCGCGGCGCCCAGGCCTGCAGTCGGGTCGCCGGAGGTCGGCCCGCCGACGCCGGTGGCCAGGTCGGTCTTGCGGGCGTCGCCGATGTTGTCGTCGTTGGCCGGGTCGGCGCTCGCCGGGTCGACGTACCCGGAGGGGAACCGGCCGGTCACGTTCATGCGGAAGCAGCCGTCACTGCCGAGCGGCGGCCGGTTGGCCGCGTCGAAGGTCCAGGTGACGACACCGGCGCCGTCAGACGTGCTGTCGGCCGGGGCTGGTTCCACCTGGTCGTCGGTGTAGCTGCCGCTGTTGGACGCCGAGACGAACTGCAGACCCGGGGGGAGCGTGTCGGTCACGGAGTAGCTGGGAAACAGCGCGGAGGTCGCTGGCCCGCACACCGAGACCACCCACGTCACGTTGCGGTTCATGCGAGTCGAGGTCGGCCCGATCTTCGAGATCGTCCAGTCGGGCGCAGTGGCAGAAATGGTGGTCGTCGCAGTGGTCGACGCGTCCGAGTAGCCGGGGATGTCCGGGTCGGTGATGATCGCGGTGTTCTCGATGTCCTGGGGAGCGACCGGCACAGTGCCCCTCGGGACACGCACGGTCACGAAGATCGAACCCGAGTTGCCGGGGGGCCACACGCCGGCGGTGCCGGTCACGTACGGGTTGAGCGGGTCGGCGGTGTTCAGGGTGAACCCGCCGGGCCACACCGAGGCGGGTCCGCTGGCGCTGACGTACTCGACCGGGACGAGGTTGCCGTGGACGTCCGTGAACCTGGGGAGCGGGTCGACGAAGACCGACCCATCGCATCCATCAGCGGTCGCCTCGTTGTTGGAGCAGGAGAAGTTCACCACGTACTGGACCGTGTCCCCGGGGCCGGCGGTGGTCTGCGGGGTCGTCTTCTCTGCCAGCATCGGCCGGGCATCCCCTGGGGCAGCATTGGCACTGCCCGGCACGAGCACCAGGTTCGTCGCCACGATGAGCACTGCGACGAGGGGCCGCACGACCGCTCCGATTCGTGCTGTCCGATTCCGCTGCGATGCCATTTCCGGTGTCCTGTCGATCGAGATGAATGCTGTTCGGGCTGACTGCCCAGGGTCCACGTCGGCCGTGGGTCGGGAGAATTGAGAAGGACCGCCAGAGGCGCTCAGGACTTTCCCGTCTCCGTCGGCCCGGATCGCTGGCCGCACAGCTCAGTTCGAGCCGCTGTCGGCCGACGGGTGTTCCATGTCGAAAGCGTCAACGCAACAGCTGGATGAGCATCGGGATCCGTTACCGCGGCTGACGCGTCGGGTGTTCACGGATCTCGGGATCTGGATGATGGGACTCGGGCTGGTCATGGGAGTGGCGTTCCCGTTCTTCGTGATGGCATTCGGCGTGCCCTCCCGCTACGTGCTGACCCCTGTCTTCTTCCTGGCAACCGTCGGGGCCGGGCTAGCGGTCGGAGCGAGCAACCAGGCGCTCTCCCGGGCGGTGGTCGGGTCGCGTCTTCGGTTCATGCGGTCGCGCATGTCGAAGGTGGAGGAGAACCTACGAGCGACGATCTACTCCGATGACCCCACGGCCTGCACCCCGGAGTCCTGTTCGATCCCGGTCGATTCCGATGACGAGCTCGGGGCTGCAGCAGCGTCGTTCAATCGGCTCGTCGAGGCGTTGTCGGCAAGCCACCAGGTCACCGAGGTCTCCCGGGACTTCGCCAACACGCTGTCGTCGCACATCGAGCTGACCCCGCTCGCCGGAGCGGCACTGCGGTGCCTGCAGGATGCCGGTGACTTCGCCGCTGCGGCGTTGTGCATCGTGCACGACGGCGAAATGACCACCGTCGCGTCGAACGGACTGTCGAATCCGACCACGCTTGCGTCGTCGGACCCGATCCAGCGCGCCTACCGGTCGCTGGACACGATCCGGCTCGATCTGCCCGACGACCTGCCGATCGACGGGGGCATCGTCGAGTTCCGCTCCCGGACCGTGATCGCGTTCCCGCTGCATCTCCGGCTGGTGCCCATCGGTGTGCTCATGGTGGCGTCGACCAGCGTGGTGGACGACAACGACGAGCGTCTCGTGCAGCAGCTGTTGCCCAACCTGGCCGTGGCGCTGAACAATGCGCTCAGCCATGAGCGGCTCCAGCGGGTCGCCGCGATCGACACCCTCACCGGACTGGTCAACCGTCGGTTCGGCCTCGAACGGCTCGGCGAGGAGTTCAGCAGGGCCGTGCGTTCCAAGGAACCGCTCGGTGTGATCCTGTTCGACATCGATCACTTCAAGGCGGTGAACGACACCTACGGTCACCAGGCCGGTGACAAGGTGCTGCGCACCGTCGCCGATGCCGCACGCAGCGTCCTGCGAGAGGGCGACACCCTGCTGCGCTACGGCGGCGAAGAGTTCCTCGCCGTACTGCCCGGCGCCGGCACCGACGATCTCGACCAGCTGGGTGACCGCATCCGCCGCGAGATCGAAGCCAGCGTGACCAGCGATCAGCACCAGGAGATCCGCGTCACGGTGAGTCTCGGCGCCGTTGCGTTCCCGTCCACCGACGTCACTGACATCGATGACCTGGTGCGCCACGCAGATGCCGCCATGTACGTCGCCAAGTCGGCGGGCCGCAACCGCCTCACCTTCGCAACCACCTGAGCGCCCTGCTCATCCGGTTTGCCGCATCGCGTTGGCCTACACGGCCAGCGAGCGCATCCAACATTCCATCCAACAAACGTGGCGATGTTGGATGGCACGGCCCGCCATCAGTTGGACGAGATCCCCGCCAGGAGTGGGTTCTACGGACCTCCGGGCACCCGCCAGACCGCCCGGATGGGACTCATAATCGCTCGGTCGCGGGTTCGATCCCCGCCCGGCCCACGAACCAAGCAGAGGCGTTGTGGTGGGCCGAACCGGTCCTGAACCGCTCCTGTCGATGGTGGCGAAGTGAACCGCAACGGTGCCTGCGCTCGATCGGGAGATCCCCGCGGATCTGGGAGACATCATCTATGAGGAGATGTGAAGCCAGAGAAGCGCTGTGACCCGGCTCCCCGACGACATCGGGCCAGCTCCGGACGGCCAGATGGGTCGGCTGATCCAGGGAGTGGTCGAGGCGACTGACGGGCTGGTCCTTCTCGTCGATGTGGCAGCCCTGCTCGACCGCCTCGATGCGGCGGGACCCTCGTTCGACTGGGCCGAGAAGAACCAATCGGCGTCCGAGGACGTCTCCGAACTCGGGGTGCCGGCATGACTGATGCTGCCAAGGTCGTGATAGCAGAGGACTCCCTGGTGGTTCGGGCAGTGTTGCGCCGGCATCTGGAGGAGCAGGGCTACGAGGTGGTCGAGGCTCACGATGGCGAGGCGGCACTGGTGGTCTGTGAGAGCGCGAGGCCCGACGTCGTGCTGCTCGACATCGAGATGCCGGGTCTCGACGGGCACCAGGTGTTGGCGGCGCTCAAGCGCGACCCAGCGATGTGCGACCTTCCCGTCGTGTTCCTGAGTGGTCGCACTACCACCGAGGATGTCGTGGCAGGCCTGGCGCTTGGTGCTCACGACTATCTCAAGAAGCCGTTCGAGCCCAGCGAGCTGATCGCCAGAGTGACCTCGGCGGTTCGACTCAAGCGCCTCCAGGACCAGCTCCGAACCCGCAACATCGAGCTGGATCGGATCAGCCGCACTGACGCATTGACCGGGCTGTTCAACCGTAGGCACCTGGACGAGCGCATCCAGGAGCTCGCACAGGTTGCCGTCCGCCTGGGGCGTGAGGTCGGGGTGCTGATGTTCGACATCGACTTCTTCAAACGTGTAAACGATTCTGTCGGACACGCCGGCGGTGATTCCGTGCTGAAGGAGTTCAGCCGCCGGATGGAGGGTCAGCTACCCGCCGAGGCGGTTGCCGGTCGTTGGGGTGGAGAGGAGTTCCTGGTCTTCCTGGCGGACACCGACGAGGAGCACGCGCTGGAGCTGGCCAATCGCATCCGTCTGGCTGTCGCTGCGACACCCTTCGAGATCGGCCCGGGTGAGCAACTCGACATCTCGGTCAGTGGCGGCTGTGTGACCAGTCGTGGCTCCGACCCGGAGGGCATGGTGCGCATGGCCGACGCGGCCCTCTACGCCGCCAAGGAGAACGGTCGCAACCGGATAGTTCCCAGCCGTGAGCCGGCCTCATCAGACTGCTGATGACGCGCCAGCACGTCTACTAGCCCCTGTTCAGAGCGTACGGCGTCCCGGCCAGCTGGGGATCGGCCGGGACGCCGTTCGTCGCCCCACACGATGAAACGAACAGCTGTCCCGACGCGTTCGACACCCGTCGGAAGAATTTCCGCCGGGTGTCAACTGCTCGCAACGGGACCGTCCCCGCGCCTCGCTGATCCTGAGGACTCTCAGCCGGCAGTCACCAGTGGGAACAGCCAGTACGAGGTGGTGGGTGAGGTCGAGATCGGCGGGATGTTCTCGGTTCCGGGCTCGTATCCGTTGGCGTTGTACCTGGACGACGGGTACTGGGCCGTGATCAGCCCTCCCGGCGAGACGTTGTTCGGCTCGACGAAGTAGTAGCCATTCCGGGAGACGTCTCGTTGAGCGTGGGTGGTGATCCAGATGACCCGCTGCTCACCCTGTTCCATGTGGATCGGCTCGTCGAACATGATCGTCTCCCAGCCGGCCGATGACCTGGAGGGGGCGGTGGCCTTCTCGGCGACTGCCGGAGCTTCGGTCATGTCCTGGGACATGTACAGCACGGGGGTGTCGGTGACGCCGCTTATGTCCGCTTGGCGGTACCAGATCGCTCCATGGATGGTGATGTCCTGGTTCGCTGTGAAGGCAAGTCCGAACTTGGACGGGTTGGCCCACCACTGGGTGATCCCTTGGTAGACGGAGTCGGTGGTCTCGAACGAGTCGTAGTCGGGGCCGGGCGCTTCGGTGGTGGTGGTCGACTCGGTGGTGGTGGTCGACTCGGTGGTGGTGGTCGACTCGGTGGTGGTGGTCGACTCGGTGGTGGTGGTCGACTCGGTGGTGGTGGTCGACTCGGTGGTGGTGGTCGACTCGGTGGTGGTGGGCTGGGTGGTGGTGGTCGACTCGGTGGTGCTGGGCTGGGTCGTGCTGGGCTCGGTGGTGGTCGACTCGGTGGTCGTGGGGCCCACCGGCGGTGTGTCACCGGTCGTGCAGGCGGCGGATATCGAGCGCGGAGGAGCAGACCACTGCAGCAGCGGCGACCACCCACCGGTGGCGTGACCAGGACTTGTCCTTGGTGCTGATGCGCGGGGGAGTTTCGCAGTCCATGGGTGGAAGGGTACGGATCGCTTCTGTCATTTCCAGTGCCTCATTGGCTGTTCGGGATGAATTGCTCAAGGAGCTGGTCGGAAACCCAGGTCGAACGAGTGATCGCTGGCGCCCTTCTCGGCTGCCGGAACCATCACGATGTACGGGTCCCCGCTGGATCCCAGGTCCGAGTCCCAGCCGGAAGCACCCGCAACGGTGACTCCTTCTGTCGACGTGCCGGCCAGCGCTGCGGTCGGCACGAGCCCTCCCAGCGGTCCCGTTGCGACGCTGGGCGACGAGATGACCCGGATCGCGTAGGGCGATGTGGCCGAGAGGCCGGCGAAACGGTACTCCCCGGTCGCAGACGTCGTGGCTGTCGCGATGGTGACTCCGTCGGAGTCGGTCAGCTCCAGCACGACGCCGGCGATACCGGGCTCGTCAGGATCCTGCACTCCATCACCGTCGTCGTCACGCCACGCTCGGTCACCGATCTCGCGCACGGGCGTGCCGTGGATGCCAACTTGTGCGAACCAGTTCTCGTAGAGACCTGCGGAGTCGACGCGGCACACGGGCCCGCCCGTCACGAAGCTCAGCCATGGATGGGCGTCCGGCCCCACCGGAGTCGCCATCAGCTGATCGCTGACACCCCGGAAATGGACTCTCACGGCCGACGTCGCGTCCATCTCTATGCGGTAGCGGCCGTTCTTGTCAGTGACGTCGGACCGCTGGTTGCCGTCGACGTCGACGACCTCCACTTCGACGTCGGCCAGGCCCTCCTCCGTGCCGCTGACGCGAGCTCCATTGCCGTCCAGATCCGCGAACACGGTTCCTTCGACCGTGCGGCACGGCCGGGTTCCGCTGGGAGATGAAGGCTTCAGGAAGTCGGTGTCGATGCTGAAGGGCAGGCCTGCCGCTCCTGTCGCAGATGCTGCAGTGGCACCGCCGATCGCCGGGCTCCGGCGAGGTGACTTGGTGACCAGCGCGGCGCCCACGACAGATGTGGCAGCGATGACGGCAGCCACGATGAGCAGGCCGAGAACGGCCGCGAGCCAGCGACGTCCCCTCCGATCGGAGACGAACACAGGAGTGTCTGCACCCGGTTCGTCCACAGGGGAGCTCATGCGAGCTCTCCGAGAGAGACGATCGCCGCTGCTGCAGCAGCGCCAGTCGTTGCCGGCTTCTTGGCGGCCGCAGCAGGCTCCTTGTCAGGCGCATGAGCAGGGGCGCTCGGGGTGTCACGGCGACGCCTGGAAGGCACCCGCGAGGGCTGGTCGTCCGGGTCGCGAAGGTCGATGACGACGCGATCGGGCTCGTCGGGGTCCGCGGCGGTGCTGGTTCCGGCGGAGGTCGGAGTGTCGTTCCAAATCCCTGCGACCGACAGATCGACCTCGACGTCAGCGGTACGGGGGAGCTTGTTCCAATGCAGCCGCGCACCCGACAAGGCTGCAACTGCAGCGTGGAGGACCGTTGCGTAGAGGAGCTGGCGGTATATGACCTGCTGGAGCGGAAGGAGGAGCGCCCACATCGAGCGTTCGTGGTCGAGGCGCAGCGCGTACCAGCCCATGGCAGTAGTCGAGAGGGTGATGGTCAGCCACATGCCCAGGGTGATCGGGTCCAGGTGCCCGGTCAGCAACTGGGCGACGATCATCAGGTCGACGGCCGGAGCCAGCAGCGATGCGAAGAAGCCCATGGTGAGCACGTACGGGATCAGCAGGCGTCCAGCTCGCCCCGCCTGCCCGGACTCCATCAGCGAGCCTCGGTGCTTGTAGATGGACTGGAGGATCCCGTAGTTCCACCTCAGCCGCTGTCGGTACAAGCCGCGCAGCGTCGAAGGCGCCTCGGTCCATGCCCGCGCATCAGGTGCGAACTCGACCTTCCAACCTGCCCGCATGACCGCCAGGGTCAGGTCCGTGTCCTCGGCGAGGGTGGAGCCGTCGACCCCTCCGACGTCGAGAACAGCTGACCGCCTGAAGGCTCCGGCGGCGCCGGGCACGCAGAGCATCACTCCTAGGTGTGCAGTCGCCCGGCGCTCGACCGCGGACGCGACGCAGTACTCGACATGCTGGAGCGAACCGAGCAGACCTGACCGATTGCCCACCTTGGCGTTGCCGGCGACGGCTCCAACCTGCGGGTCCGAGAACGGTCGGATCATCTCGGTCAGTGTCGTCGGCTCGAGGATCGTGTCGCCGTCGACGAGGACGACGACGGAGTGGCGCGCGGCACGGACACCAGTGTCGAGGGCGCGCGCCTTCCCGCGGTTCTCCTGGCGAATCACCCTGACCTTGGCGAACTCCGGAGTGTCGAGCAGCTCGGCCGTGCGGTCTGTGGATCCGTCGTCGACGACGATCACCTCGACGCGGCGGTGTCTGCTGGCCAGGATCGAGCGCACCGTCGCCTCGATCACGTCCTCCTCGTTGTAGGCAGGCACTATCACGCTCACCGCACGCCGAACGCGCCCTCGGCCGGGTCTGCTGGGCCGCACGTCTCCGTTTCACCTCACTGCGGTGAGCGAGCCACATGAGGACGACCGTTCGCAGCAGCGTGAGAGCCAGCACCACGAGGCTCGCAGCCAGCACGAAGGACTCGGCGCGCTGGAGCAGGCTGTTGCCGGTCACCAGAGTGTTTCCGAACAGCTTCTCGTGGTCGCTCAGCGGAACTCCGACCGCCGTGTCGGCCATCTCGGAGACCGTGACGAACCGGTAGCCCTGGGCCTGGAGCATGGGGACCATCCGGTCGATCAACTCGACCGTGCGTGAGCGGTCACCACCACCGTCGTGGAGCGTCACCACCGAACTCGTCCCCAGGGATGGCAGAGCCTGGGCCAGTAGGTCGTCGACGTCGTAGCGGCTGTCGAAGTCCTTCACGGCTTGTGACGAGAGGGCGAGGATCATGCCCCTGTCAGCAGCCAGGCGGGCTGCTGCGAGCTCGTCCGGGGGCAGGAAGTCGCCGGAACCGCTGTACGGAGGACGGAACGACGTCGGTGCAGTGTCGGTGATCCCGGCCACGACACGCTGGGTGAGGTCGATCTGGCGAGACACCTGATCGCCTGTGAGCGTCCCCATGAGCGGGTGTGTGTAGGAGTGGTTGCCGATCTCGTGTCCTGCTTCTGCGAGATCCGCGACCAGCCCAGGCGCGCGCAGCGCCTCTTGTCCGATGACGTAGAACGTTCCGACCGCACCGTGGCGTTCGAGCGCGCGAGCGATCCGTGGTGTCCAATCCGGATCGGGTCCGTCGTCGAAGGTCAGTGCGATCGTCCTGGGCGGGAGCGGGATGCCGGTGGCATCCCTGCCGCTCACGTCGACGAGGGGACCTGATCCGAGCAGCTCTGGGTTGACCATGTGGGCCCGGTCCTCGACCTGCGACTCGTCAACTGCCCTGCCGACGAACAGCTCGGCTCGGCGCGAGAACATGGTCATGGCGATGATCGCGATGCATCCGAAGGCAATCGCCCCCACAGTGATGACGCGTCGACTCAACGCTCTCCTCCGCCATTCGCCCGCCCGAGTCGACGCGCCACCGCCCCTTGGTGCGCTACTCGGATCGGGTCACCCTTCGAGCCCCCAGCGGACTCTTCTCTCCATGCTGTTTACATGTCGTTGTGGGCCGCTGCAACCGTCCGTCTTACCCAGTCGCCCGAGAGAGAGGTCGCGACGAGGCGATCGGCCGACGCGTCGGCCCCGAGACGGCCGCACGGCCGAGCCACCCCACCGCCCGTGGGCTCGACCAGCTTACCGGCGCGTCAACCTCGATCTGCTCGGAGCGAACGCCCGATAGCACGGCGTGCAGGGTCGCGTGACGTGGCGGCGATCACGATGGCCGCCGCAGCCAGGAGTCCGCACCACAGGGTGAGGTGATCCTGGGGCGGCTCGACGTGGCGCTGGAACATCGGGGCGCCGAGCGCGGCGAGCCAGACCACCGCCAGGATCAGTCCTGGCATGACCGAGCCCGTCGAGTGGCTACGACGAGCTGTCACCGCGCCGAGAGTGAGCTGGCTCGCGGCGACGGTGGCCCACTCGAGCGCCATCGCCCACCACGGTGTGGACCCCGCGGGACGGTCGCCGCTGGTGACGAGCGCCACCGTCACCGCCCAGGTGAGGGCGAGGATCAAGAACGGCGTCGCGGCGGCGGCCAGCCGTCTGGCCCACAACGGCGTCGGCGCAGCCGCGGTGAACGCGCAGGCGTCGTCGTCGAACACGGCGCACAGCGCCAGCGTCGTGAGCACCGTGAACACCGTCATCTCGAGGGGGTTGTCCAGATCAGAGCGCGCCGCCCAGGCGATTCCGAGCAGCGTCGGGGTGGCGAGTAGCGTCCACGGTTCCAGGCGTGCCAGGTAGCGCCAGTACCCTGGGTGCACCAGCGCAACGCGGCGGCCGACGCCGTGTCGCGGGCGCCGACGACTGCTCGGACCGAGCCGGCATCACCCGCACGGGACCGACACCAGGCGCGGGGCGGGTGCCGCCTCCGCGTTCTCGAGCCCTACCAGGTCGAGTAGACGGCTGGACGGTGTTTCGGGGTCGGTGAGCTCGTCCCAGTGCCGATTGACCACGGCGGTCACCTTTGCGCGGTCGGCGCGGACGAGTCGGTGTGCTGCGAGCACGTCGGCACCGGTGCCGGCGGCGCCGACGACGGCCATGTGGCCGTCGCCGCTGGCGGAGCGATCCTCGAAGTCGGTCAACGTGTTCAGGGAGACACGCTGGTCGACCTGCGACTCCTCCTCCACCCGTGCCGCGATGACACCCAGGCCGTAGCGGGTTGTTTCCGTGGCACTGCCGGCCAGCCACATGGCGAGCAACAGTCGTGCCTGGCCCGGCGTGTAGCAACCGCCGGGCGAGGTCCACGAGCTCGCAGGGGGCAGACCAACCGCCAGGGACGCGACCCCGAAGGCGACCTCCAGGTCGGGTTGGTCGTCGCTGAGCTCGAGGGAGGGGTGCACGGCGCCGTCGGCCCGCCACGCCTTGGCGGGATCCAGGCGCTCGACCACCTCGTCGGGGTAGGGGTACGACAGGTCGCCGTTGAACTCCACCGGAGCGGTGAGCAGCGGAACGGACGGGCGCTGCAACACCTGGATGTCGTCGGGGCGTGCAGCCGCCGGTACCGCGGCGAGCACGGCGCCCACCGCCGGTGACCACGAGTCGATCCAGCCCGCGACATCGGGGTACACGCAGTACCGGACGCCGCCGCGCTCCTCGCAGTGCTGGCGCTGCTGGGGATCCTCCAGGTCGGCCACGACCCGCTCGACCTGTGCCTCGGAGGGCGACCTGGTGTTGATCCACCCGGAAGCGGCCACCAACCCGACACAAGCCAACGTTGCGACGACGAGCGACCTCTGCGCCGGGTGGCGCCACAACGCGAGACATGCGCCGAGCCCGATCAGTCCGCCGATGAACGCCAGGTGCAACAGCTGGTTCGGCACGATGTCGTAGCGGCCGCCCAGGTCCTTCTCCACCGCGACGCGAAGCCAGCGGAACCTGTCGTGGTGGTTGTCGGGTCCGTTGTTCAGCCAGATGATCGCGGCGATGCCGGCGAGAGCGGCGGCCGTCGTCGGTAGCCAGCGCGACAGGAACACGCCGACCACGCCGCCACCTATCACGGCCAGCAGCATCGTCGCCATGATGCCGGTCAGCGTCGACCGCAGGAGGAGGGGTACCGGAGATTCCGCCATGGCGTGCAACCCGATCCACGCAGCGATCAGATAGAGCGCGGCGACGGGAACCGGGCCGACGCAAGACAACAGGAACGCCTGGGTCCGTGCTCGGGGGGACGTGGGCGTGGACGCGAACAGCTCGTCGGTGCCTTCGCGGCGGGACCTGCACGCGTTGCGATGCGCGGCGGCGACCAGCGCGAGCGCCGCCATCGGCACTGCGATGAACATGAAGAACTCGATCCCGTCGGCCTCGATCGTCGCGTCGTTCTCGCCGACCATGAGTGTCGTGGTGAGCGCGCCGACGATCCCGAGCGTGATCAGGAACGCGGGATGCAGAGCCAGCCGCCTGGCCTCGACGCGAGCCAACGCCGCCACCGCACGCCCGGTGCCGACCTGGTCGGTGTAGCGCAGGTGGTGCGATTCATCCCACCACCGGTATGCCATGCCCGCTGCCAGGATGACAGCGACGGTGACCAAGAACGACACGGTGATGGTCATGCCACTGCCTCGCTGGTGGGCTCCTGGGCGCCGCTGCCGACCAGGAGCAGGTAGCCGTCCTCGATCGTCGGCTCGATCAACTGCGCTCCCTCGGGTGCGGCACCCACGTTGCGAACCTCTCCCTCAGCGGTGTTCCATGCGATTCGGGCGTGCGGGTCGCGTCGGTCGGACAACCAGACTTGACCGGCGGCGGTGGCCGCCAGCTCCGCGGGGGTGCCGTCGAAGCGGATCGCTCCGTCGTGGAGCACCACGACCCGCCCACAGAGCGCCGCGACGTCGCCGGTCTGGTGCGTGGAGAGCACCACGGTGGCTGCCGGCCCGACTTCTGCGAGCATCTCGCGGAACCTCAGGCGCTGTTCGGGGTCGAGCCCGACGGTGGGCTCGTCTAGAACCAGCAGTTCGGGTCGACCCAGCAGTGCCTGGGCGATGGCGACCCGGCGGCGCATCCCACCGGACAGCCTGCGGAGCTTGCGGTGGCGCACGTCGTCGAGGCCGACCACCTGGAGCACCCGTCGGACCTCGGCGTGGCGCTGCGCGCTGTCGGTCATCTCCTTGAGGATCGCGACGTAGTCGACGAAGTCGAAGGCGCTGAAGTCCTGGTGAAACCCCGGCTCCTGGGGTACGTAGCCGAGACGCCGGCGCACCTCGATGCGCTGGTCGCCGCGGCCCAGGTCGCGGCCCAGGAGCCGCAGCTCGCCGCCGTCGGGTGCGAGCACGGTCGCGAGCATCCGCAGCAGCGTGGTCTTGCCGGCGCCGTTGGGGCCCAGCAGGCCGGTCACCCCGGGCCACAGGTCCAGGGTCAGCCCTTGCAGCACCTGCTGTGATCGGTAGGACCTCGTGATGCCCGACATCTCGACGGTGGGCCCGGTCCGGTCGATGTTCGACTGGCTCATTGCTTCCTCCTCGGGGTGCCCGGCGCGAATCTCGCGCGGGCCGGTTCCATCAGGTCGGGGCAGCGCAGCACCAGCGCCACGCCGAGCGCTGCGAGCGCCAGGTAGGCCAGTTGCGGGCCCAGGCGGAACGGGGCGAGCCGGTCGTGGGTCGCCGCGACGCAGACCGCGATCCCGCAGACCCAGGCGCCCCCGACCGCCGAGGCGGCCCGAACCGGCCCGAGCCGTCCCGACAGCGCCGTGGTGGCGGCGCACATCGCCAGTGACGGCAGCAGCCAGAGGGCGGCCTCGATCCACGGCCCAGGGACGAGCGTTCCGGCGGCGAGAGCGATCGCCACGGTCGCCGCAAGGACAGCGCTGGCCCGCAGGCCCATCACATGCACGGGGCTGATGGGCGCGGCGGCGGCGACCTCGGGAGCGGGCTCGGACGCCGCGCTGAGGGAGGCGGCGACCGCCGCGAGCGGCACGATCGCCGCGAGTGTCAGGTAGGCGAGAAGTCCGAGCGACGCGCCGTGCGGCGAGGCGCCGACGGGGGTGAGGTTCACGAGCAACGCCGCCGTCCCCATGGCGAGCGCCGTGGCGCCGAGCCAAGCCATCTGCAGCGGCAAGGTGGGTGCCAGCAGGCGCAGGTGACGGTCGTTCAGCCCGATGCGGTGGAGCAGCCGGCTGGTCGCCCCGGTCGGTTCGGCGTCGATGCGCTCTTCCAGCGCCTCCCACGACGAAGCGAGCATCGGCGACGGTGTCCGCTTCGCTAGGAGTCCGCGGCAGTCAGCGCACGCCACCAGGTGGGCCTCGACCGACGCGGCCGTCGGTGCATCGACGCGGCCGTCGAGGTAGGCGTCCATCTGTTCGCCGACGATGTGCCAGGTCATGTCAGGGCTCCTCTGAGCTGGACGCGGGCTCGCCGCATTCGTGTCTTGACGGTGCCGCTCGGGATCCCGAGCAGCCGTGCTGCTTCTCTGGTCGTCAGGCCGTCGAGCACCGTGGCCTGCACAACCGCCGCGCAGCTCGGGTGACAGGGCGGTCAACGCGCCGTGCAGGTCTCCGTGCTCGATTCCCACGAGCACGGCGTCCTCGGCCGAGCGCTGAGCGTCGTCGCGCCCCGCGAGACGAGCGAGGACGACCAGGGCGTCCTCGGTCACCGGGGTGGGGGCGTCGCGGCGGCGCAGCCTTCCGATCAGCTGACGGATTCCGATGCCCCAGATCCATGCTGCGACCTCGCCGCGGCCGTCATAGCGCTTCGCTCCGCGCCACACGGCGTGAAAGGTGTCCTGCACGACCTCGGCGACAACATCGGGGTCGCCGCATCGGCGTCGCAGCCGGGCGATCAACCAGGGAGCGTGTCGGTCGTAGAGGACCCGCAGGGCTCCCAGGTCACGATCGACGACCCGATGGAGCAGCTCCGCGTCGGACAGCTCGGCCACATGGCCTGCTGTCGCGTCGCTGTGGAAGCCACCCATGTGAACAACTGTCGCGCCGCGCCGCTCGAACGGTTCACGGATCGAGCGATCCGGGTCGGGAGAACCGCCGACGCCCCTTGCCGCGACTGACATGGGTAGGCACACATCGTGCTGTCGGACAAGGAGGATGGCAGATGGGGAACAAGACGGGTTCGAGGATCGAGCGACGACGAATCGGAACGGCGATCGTGGGGATCATGTGCGTACCGGTAGCTGCCCTGGCGATGACCGTTGGTGCCAGCGGGAGCACCGGTGGCGGCGCCGAACGCCACGCGTCGGTGAAGATGGTCGATGCTGCCGGTGTTCGAGTCGGCTCCGCGAGGTTGGTCGAGGATCACAACGGTCGTGTGCACGTGAGCGTCAGGGTCCGGAACATGACCCCTGGCCTTCACGGGATCCATGTCCACAACGTGGCGAGCTGTGCGTCTGCGGCCGCAGCGTTCTCAGGTGCGGGAAGTCATCACAACCCTGCCGGCGTGACCCACGGCGCGCACGCCGGAGACCTTCCGAACCTCACGGTCAACGAGGCAGGAGTCGGGCGCCTGCACACCCGGGTCGACCGGTTCAGCCTCACGACTGGGCCGAACTCGGCGTTCGACAGCGATGGCAGTGCTCTAGTCGTGCACGCCGCCGAGGACGACCTTGTGACAGACCCGACCGGCAACAGCGGCGCCCGTGTCGCTTGCGGGGTGATCGTGAGGCGCTGACAGTCGCCGGCCGGGCCTTCACCTGTTCGAAGGGCTCACCTGTTCGAAGGGCTCACCTGTTCGAAGGGCTCACCTGTTCGAAGGGCTCACCTGTTCGAAGGGAAGCCGAGATCGACCGCCGAGGTGGAGGGATCCGGCCAGCGCGAGGTGACCACCTTGGTGCGCGTGCAGAAGCGGATCCCGTCGGGGCCGTAGATGTGGGTGTCGCCGAAGAGCGAGGCCTTCCAGCCGCCGAAGGAGTGATAGGCGACCGGCACAGGGATGGGCACGTTGATGCCCACCATCCCGACCTCGACGTCGAACTGGTACTGGCGTGCAGCGCCGCCGTCACGGGTGAAGATCGCCGTGCCGTTGCCGAACGCGTGGCGGTTCACAAGACCGACCGCGTCCTCGTAGGTGTCGACGCGCGCGACTGCGAGTACCGGTCCGAACACCTCGTGGCGGTGGATGTCCATGTCCTCGGTGACGTGGTCGATCAAGGTCGGGCCGAGCCAGAAGCCGCCGTCGTCGACCTCGAGGTCGCGACCATCGACGACGATCGTCGCTCCGCCGTCGGCAGCGCGGCCGACATGTGCCGCAACGTTGTCACGGTGCTCGGCGGTGATCAGCGGACCCATCTCAGCCTCGGGCCGGTCACCAGGTGCGACGACGATCGCCGGGATCCGCTGCTGAATCGCGGCGACCAGAGGGTCGGCGATGTCTCCGACTGCCACCGCGACAGAGATGGCCATGCAGCGTTCGCCGGCCGAACCGTACGCCGCGGAGACGGCAGCGTCCGCCGCCGC
This sequence comes from Microthrixaceae bacterium, assembly GCA_037045265.1. Lineage (GTDB taxonomy): Bacteria > Actinomycetota > Acidimicrobiia > Acidimicrobiales > Microtrichaceae > JBAOHV01. The sequence continues at coordinate 21,536 of JBAOHV010000011.1, forward strand.
GTCGATGTCGGCGTCAGGCAGCACAACCATGTGGTTCTTGGCGCCGCCGAGTGCCTGGACGCGCTTTCCGTGAGCAGTCGCACGTTCGTAGATGCTGCGCGCGACCGGCGTGGACCCCACGAACGAGATCGCCTTGACGTCCGGGTGTTCGATCAGGCGATCCACAGCTTCTCGGTCGCCCTGCACGACGTTGAACACCCCTGGGGGAAGTCCGGCCCGATCGAAGAGCTCGGCGAGCAGCAGAGAAGCTGACGGGTCCTTCTCCGAGGGCTTGAGGATAAAGGTGTTGCCACAGGCGATCGCGGTGGCAAGCATCCACATGGGGACCATGACCGGGAAGTTGAAGGGCGTGATGCCCGCCATCACCCCGACCGGCTGGCGGATCGAATAGACATCCACGCCGGTGGCGACCTGCTCGCTGTAGTCGCCCTTGAGCGCGGCAGGCACACCACAGGCGAACTCGGCGTTCTCGATCCCACGGGACACCTCGCCGAGGGCGTCGGAGTGCACCTTGCCGTGCTCCGCGGTGATGATGCGCGCCAGCTCGTCGCGGTGCTCGTCGAGCAGAGCGCGGAACCGGAAGAGGATGTCGGTGCGGCGCGCCAACGGGGTCGCCCGCCACGCGGGGAAAGCGGCGACAGCGCTCGCGGCGGCGGTGTCCACCTCGGCCGCCGAGGCCAGATCGACGGCACCGGTCTGTACGCCGGTCGCAGGATTGAACACGGCGCCGGTACGCCCGGAACTACCGGGCGTGAGCTTGCCGTCGAGGAAGTGGGGGATGGGTGTGGGCATGCTCACGACGCACCGCCTTCAGCTTCGCCGAGCTTGATCATGACGTGCTTGAGCTCGGTGTATGCCTCGACCGCGTAGACGGACATGTCTTTGCCGTAGCCGGACTGCTTGAATCCGCCGTGCGGCATCTCGGACATGATCGGGATGTGGTCGTTGACCCAGACCGTGCCGAAGCGCAAGCCCTTGGCCATGCGCATCGCCCGGCCCACATCGCTGGTCCACACCGATGCGGCGAGGCCGTAGTCGACACCGTTGGCCCATTCGAGCAGGGTCGACTCGTCGGGTGCCCGCTGTACCGTGACAACGGGTCCGAACACCTCTCGTTGGGCGATCTCGGAGTTCTGGGCGACCCCGGCGAGAACGGTCGGCTCGTAGAACCATCCGGCGCCGTCGCGCTCCGTTGCCCCCGTGACTGCTTCTGCCCCTGCGTCGACCGCGGCGAGACCATCGCGGCGACGCGGTCGCGCTGCTCGGAAGACACCAGCGGACCCATTGCGGTCTCCGGATCTGTAGGGTCGCCGGTGCGGATCCCGGAAACCCCCTCGGCGAGGCGCGCAACCAGGTCGTCGTAGACGCCCGAGCCGGCGATGACCCGGCACGGAGCGGTGCAGTCCTGGCCCGAGTTGTAGTAGCTGGCCTCGGTCAGGTTGGCGACCACACCTTCGACGTCGGCATCGTCGAAGACGACGACGGGTGCCTTGCCGCCCAGCTCCAGGTGCACACGTTTGAGCGAATCGGCAGCTGCGCGGGCGACCGCCTTGCCGGCGGTGACACTGCCGGTGATCGACACCATCGCCACATCGGGATGCTCGACCAGTGCCACGCCGGCGGTCTCGCCTCGGCCGCACACGACGTTGAGCACGCCCGCCGGCAGGATGTCTGCAGCGAGCTCGGCGAGGCGCAGCGCGGTGTAAGGAGTCAGCTCCGACGGCTTGAGCACGACCGTGTTGCCAACGGTCAATGCCGGCCCGAGCTTCCAAGTGGCCATGTTCAGCGGGTAGTTCCACGGGGCGATGGAGCCGACCACACCGACCGGCTCGCGCCGCAGCATCGAGGTGTATCCCTCCATGTACTCGCCCGCCGCCCGACCTTCCAGGAAGCGACCCGCGCTGGCGAAGAAGCGCCAGTTGTCGACCGTGAGGTCCATCTCGAACTCGAGGATCGAGACTGGCTTGCCGACGTTCAGGGACTCGATGCGGCTGAGCTCTGGCAGGTCCTTCTCGATCGCATCAGCCAGCGCATGGAGTGCCTCGCTGCGCTCCCGGGGAGTCTTGGCCGCCCAGCCCGGAAAGGCGTCGGCCGCAGCCCGGACGGCTGCATCGACATCTGTGCTCCCACTCGACGGGACCGAACCGATGAGCTCGCCGGTCGCAGGGTTGACCACATCGTCGGTGGCGCCGCTGGCGGAGGGCCACCACTCGTTGGCGATGAAGTTCAGGTCGGGCATGGTTGTTCCTCCGAAGACGAGCGATCCAATCGTCAGTCTGGCATAATCGAAACGATTCGATGGCAAAAGTCGTAGATTGCGATTAAATCGCTATCGGGAGGTCGCCATGTCGTCCCTCGAGGGTTCCTCGTCCGACGGTGCAGCCACAGGCATTCCGTCGGATCACCTGTGGCTGCACTACTCCCAGCTCGCCCACGACTCCGGGAACGGACTCGTGGTGGTAGAGAGAGGGGAAGGGGCCTACGTCTGGGACACACAGGGTCGCAGATACCTGGATGGGCTTGCCGGGCTGTTCGTGGTGCAGGCAGGCCATGGTCGCCGTGAGTTGGCGCAGGCAGCGGCCGAGCAGGCGGAGAAGCTGGCCTTCTTCCCGTTGTGGACCTACGCCCATCCGACGGCGATCGAGCTGGCATCGCGGCTGTCCGCCCTTGCACCGGGCGACCTGAACCGGGTGTTCCTGACCACGGGCGGTGGTGAGGCGGTCGAGACGGCCTGGAAGTTGGCGGTCCAGTACTTCCGTGAGGTCGGCCAGCCCGAGAGGGTGAAGGTCGTCGCTCGCCAGACCGCCTACCACGGCTCGAACATCGGAGCGTTGAACATCACCGGGCTGGAGGCCATCAAGGAACCTTTCCGCCCGCTGCTCAACGGCCTCGGCGTACACGTGCCGAACACCAACGACTACCGCTGTTCCGACAGCGCCGATCCCGTCGAATGTGGGCGCGCCTGCTGCGGACGACATCGAGGCGGCGATCATCGCGGCGGGCCCCGAGACTGTCGCAGCGGTGTTCCTCGAGCCCGTCCAGAACGCCGGTGGCTGCTTCGTCCCGCCGCCCGGATACTTCGGACGAGTGCGTGAGATATGCGACCGGCACGGAGTGCTGCTGGTCTCCGACGAGGTGATCTGCGCGTTCGGTCGACTCGGCGACTGGTTCGGTGCTTCCCGTCTCGGATACCAGCCGGACATGATCACCTTCGCCAAGGGACTCACGTCCGGGTACTCGCCACTCGGTGGACTGCTCGTCAGTGAGCGCCTCGCCGAGCCGTTCAGCGAAGGGTCGAGCTCGTTCCTCCACGGCATCACCTTCGGCGGGCACCCGGTCAGCTGCGCCGTAGCGCTCGCGAACCTCGACCTCATGGAGAGCGAGGACCTGAACGGTCGGGTCCGTGAGCTCGAGGACCAGTTCCGCGGGACGCTCGAGTCGGCCCTTCTCGATCTTCCGATCGTCGCCGAGGTCCGCGGCATGGGCTACTTCTACGGGATAGAGCTCACCAACGACGGCATCCCGTTCACCGACGACGAATGCGACTGGCTGATCCGGGGCTTCCTGTCGACACGACTGCTCGACAACGGCCTGGTCTGCCGGGCGGATGACCGCGGAGACCCGGTGATCCAGCTGGCACCTCCGCTCGTGGCCGGACCCCGTGAGTTCGACGAGATGGCATCGATCATCCGGATGACGCTGGAGCAGGCCTGGAAGGAGCTGGGGCGATGAACGCCCTGGTCGTCGGGGTCCCCACCGAGGTCAAACCTGACGAACGACGGATCGCGCTCACCCCGGACGGGGTGCGCGAGCTCGCTTCACGCGATGTGGACGTGCTCGTGCAGTCCGGTGCCGGTGCCGGAATCGGACTGTCGGACGGCGACTACGCCGGAGCGGGTGCGGAGGTGGTCACGTCCGCGTCCGAGGTGTGGGGCCGTGCAGGGCTCGTCTGCAAGGTGAAGGAACCCCAGCCTGACGAGTTCTCGTTGCTGCGTGACGACCTGACGCTGTTCACCTACCTGCACCTGGCTGCCTACCCCGAGGTGGCCAGGGCGCTGTGCGCAGCCGGAACGACCGGCATCGCCTACGAGACCGTGATGCGGCCAGATGGGCAGCTCCCGTTGTTGGCTCCGATGAGCGAGATCGCCGGTCGGATGGCGGTACAGGCCGGGGCGCGATTCCTCGAGGCGCCCCAGGGGGGTAGGGGAGTGCTGATGTCGGGTGCGCCCGGTGTCCGCCCGGCTCGGGTGGCCGTGCTCGGAGCGGGCAACGTGGGCTGGAACGCGGCGATCATCGCCGCAGGCATGGGGGCCGAGGTGACCCTGCTCGACCTGAACCTGGACCGACTCAGGGCGCTCGAGTCGACCTTGCCCGGCAGGATCACGACGCTCGCGTCCAATCGCGGCAGCGTCGAACGAAGCGTCGCCGAATCCGACCTGGTAGTCGGCGCAGTGCTGGTCGCGGGCGGTCGTGCTCCAACCGTCGTCACCGAAGCGATGGTCGCGGCGATGCGGCCCGGATCGGTGATCGCAGACGTCGCGATCGACCAGGGAGGATGCATCGAGACCGCCAGGGAGACCTCACACCACGACCCGGTGTACAAGGTCCATGGGGTGCAGCACTACTGCGTGGGCAACATACCCGGGGCCGTCCCGGTCACGGCGACGGCGGCACTGACCAACGCGACTCTGCCGTACGTCGTCGCCCTGGCGAGCCTTGGGTCGGACGCAGCGTGTCGGCGCGATCCGGTGCTGGCCGGCGGGCTCAACACCCGGGCCGGAGCCGTGGTACACGCGGTGGTTGCCGGATCGCTCGGCGTGGATGCTCCCGATCCAGACACCGCAGCGGCGTGACATCGTGACCGACCACGGCCAGCCGCTCGAAATCGACGAGACGGACAAGGCGATCATCCGCGAGCTCCAGCTCGACGGTCGTATGCCGTACTCGAAGCTGGGGCCGGCGGTCGGTCTGTCCCAGGCTGCTGCGCGCCAGCGGGTCCAGCGACTCGTCGACCGTGGAGTGATGCAGGTCGTCGCCGTCACCGACCCCGCGATGCTCGGCTTCGCCGTGCAGGCGCTCGTCGGGATCGAGGTCGCAGGCGACGTCCGGGTGGTGGCGGACGCGCTCACGGCGATGGACGAGGCCGAGTACGTGGTGATCACGGCAGGGCGCTACGACGTGTTCGTCGAGGTCGTCTGCGTCGACATGGCACACCTGCTTGAGCTGGTCAACGACCGCATAAGGGTGCTCGACGGAGTGAAGGGCACCGAGATCTTCTCGTACCTGAACCTCGTCAAGCAGACCTACAGCTGGGGAGCGCGCTGAGCGTGCCGGTTCGACGATCCAGGGCCCGGTCGGCCACACCGCTCAGCGACGCCTACCGCGAGAGCGTCCTCTGGCACGACGACGTCGATCCAGTGGCTTCAGGGCTGCGATCTGCGAGCGTCGACACGCTGCCGGCGCACGCGGACGTGGTGGTGATCGGAGGCGGCTTGTGCGGCCTCGAAGCAGCCGCGACGGTGGCATCACGGGGTCGTTCGGCGGTCGTGGTCGACCGCGACGACCTGGGGTGGGCGGCCAGCGGCCGCAACGGAGGCATGGTCATCCCCGAGCTCAAGCTCGGGCCGAGCGGGCTCCGGGAGCGCTACGGGGACTCGCTGGGGACCCGTCTGCACGACGAGATCGAGGCCGCATTCGATCATGTCGAATCGCTCGTCGGTCCCGAAGGGCGGATCGACGCCGACTACGAACGAACCGGCCAGCTGTACCTGGCCCACGGTCGACGCGGCGCAGCGGCGATGGCAGGCCTGGCAGCGCAGTACCGCGTCGGTGGACAACAGCGTCCGACTGCTCGACCGCGATGAGCTCGTCGCGGAGGCCGGTTCTCGTTTGTTCGCTGCGGGACTCGTCCTGGAACGGACCGGTGGGTTGCACCCGGCGAAGTACCACGCGGGGCTCGTCGAGCGCGCACGAGGTGCCGGTGCAGCGTTGTTCCCCCGTACAGAGGCGCGTTCGGTCGAACACGCCGGCGGCGCTGGTCACGTCGTGGTTACGTCGCGGGGGTCGATCCACGCGGGACAGGTCCTGTTGGCCACCAACGCCGAAGCCGACGGCATCTCGCCGGTCTTGCGGCGCTCGGTTCTTCCCGTCGAGTCGTTCATCATCGCCACCGAACCGCTGGACCCCAACCTGGCAGCGACCGTGCTGCCGACCCGTCGCATGACCTTCACCGATCGGAACCTGCTCTGGTACTGGCGCCATGGCCCCGACGGTCGACTCCTCTTCGGAGGCAGGAAGAAGTTGGGCTCCGTGACGCTCGCCGAGGCGCGGGACCACCTGTACGAGTCGATGCTGACCGCCCACCCACAGCTGGTCGGCACACGTGTGGAGCGGGTCTGGGGTGGTCGGGTCGCGATGACCCTCGACCGCATGCCGCACTGCGGGCGCCTGGACGGGCTCTGGTACGCCACCGGCTGCAACGGCTCAGGGGTCGCCCTCAACTCGTGGATGGGTCACCGCATGGCCGCAGCGATCTGCGGGGACGAGCTGCCACCGTTCGCCGAGCTCGACCTGCGCGAGATCCCCCTGCACTCGCAGCGCCGGATCTGGCTGCCGGCGGTTGGCGCGTGGTTGCGCATGGAGGACTCCGGTCGATGAGCCCACGATGCAGCGACTCAGCTGTGCTGGTCGACCCACTCTTCGAGATAGCTCGGGACCTCGATCCCGGCGCGCAGATCCGGCGACGGCACGGGCGGGGACGCGGCGACGCGAAGCGGGACCCGTCCGGCCCACACGTCGAGCAACAGATCGGGCTCGGGGTCCTCGGGGTGTCCATCGGACACCTTCGCCGAGCACTGCTCGATGGCGATGGCGACGAGCATGGTGCGGCGCAGCTCGGCACCGTCCGGATGGCGTACATCCGCCCAGCGTCCGGGCAGGACCGCTTCGCTCAGGTCCCGGAGGGCTTCGAGGCGCTCGGCCGGGATCGGTCAGCTCGCGGCCGGTGCCTCGCACGACGACCGAGCGGTAGTTCATCGACGTCTCGAACGCAGACCGTGCGAGCACCAGGCCGTCGAGAAGGGTGATCGTTGCGCACACGGTCGCTCCGCTGCGGATGTGCCTGGCCAGCCGGCTGGCGACCGACCCGTGCAGGATCAACTCGTCACCCCGGCGTACGTACAGGGTGGGGATCACGACCGGCAGGCCGTCGTCGGCGACGAAGCCCACATGGCAGAGCGACCCGGAGTCGAGCAGCAACAGGATCGACTCCCGGTCCTTCACCGCAAGCTCGGAGAGCCTGTTTATCGACATCGGATCGCGCTCGGCGGTCCCGGAACTGGACAACGGCTCGGTCACGAGCAGAGAGGGTAGATCCACCATGCGAGTTCTCGTGGTTGGAAGCGGTGGAGTCGGAACAGCGGCGGCGATGATCGCCCGTCGCCGGGACTTCTTCGACTCGTGGGTGATGACCGACATAGACCCGGTTCGAGCCGCCGTCGCTGCGCGGCGAACTGGTGACGGCAGATTCAGCTCGGACGAGCTCGACGCGTCGGACCGCGGCGCAGTGGCCGAAGCGGTGCGACGACACGGCTGCGATGTCGTGCTGAACGCGGCCGACCCACGCTTCGTGATGCCGATCTTCGGCGGCGCGTTCGACGCGGGCGCGACATACCTGGACATGGCGATGTCGCTGTCGCAGGCGCACCCCGAGAAGCCCTACGAGCTGACGGGCGTGATGCTCGGCGACGAGCAGTGGGCCACAGCTGAGGAGTGGGAGTCCCGCGGGCAGCTCGCACTCGTCGGCATCGGTGTCGAGCCAGGGATCTCCGACGTGTTCGCTCGCTACGCGGCCGACGAGCTGTTCAGCGAGATCGACGAGATCGGTGTGCGCGACGGCGCCAATCTGGTCGTCGCCGGGTACGACTTCGCTCCGAGCTTCTCGATCTGGACGACGATCGAGGAGTGCCTCAATCCACCGCTGATCTGGGAGCACGAGCGGGGCTTCTTCACCACCGAACCGTTCTCCGAACCGGAGGTGTTCGACTTCCCTGCCGGGATCGGTCCGGTCGAGTGCGTGAACGTCGAGCACGAAGAGGTCGTGTTGATCCCCAGGTGGGTCGACTGCAGTCGGGTTACGTTCAAGTACGGCCTCGGTGAGGAGTTCATCGACGTGCTGCGCACCCTCAACAAGCTCGGCCTGGATCGTGTGGACCCAGTGTCCGTCAGGGGGCAGCGGGTTGCACCGCGTGACGTCGTGGCAGCGTGCCTTCCCGACCCGGCGACCCTCGGCGACAAGATGTCCGGGGTGACGTGTGCAGGAACGTGGGTCACCGGTACAGGCACGGACGGCTCACCACGCGAGGTCTACCTGTACCACGCTGTCGACAACGCCGAGACGATGGAGCTCGACGGCTGCCAGGCGGTCGTCTGGCAGACCGCCATCAACCCCGTCGTCGCCATGGAACTGCTCGCCGCTGGCACCTGGTCGGGTGCCGGGGTGCTCGGGCCTGAGGCGTTCACCCCGGGACCGTTCCTGGACCTGGTCGGGGAGTACGGGTCACCCCACGGCATGCAGGAACGCACACCGGCCGGCTGATCGCCCTCAGCCGCGGTCGTCGAGCCAGGCGGGTGCCGAGTCCAACAGGAAGCGGCTCACGTCCAGGCACCGCTCCAGGGTGTCGCAGAGCATCTCCTCGCCCAGGTACACCTGGGTGACGCTGATCAGCACACGGGCGATGACCGTCAGGGTCCGCTCCGACGGGTCGGTCACCGAGGCGAAGCTGTCGATCGCCGACACCTCGACCGGTAGGTCAGGTCCACCGATGCCTGCGAGCTCGGTGGCCAGCAGGAGAAGGTCGGGGCAGCGGGGAAGCGGAGGCAGCGACCACGTGAAGGTCAGCGGCAGGTAGTGCTGCTCGTCGGGCTCGTCGCCCTCCGGCAGGGCCAGGACCTGGTCCTCGAAGGCAAGAACTATCCGCGGGTCGACCTCTAGTCCCAGGTGGAACTCGAGCGGGCCGCCGCAGGCCTCTTCTGGGTGAAGGTCGACCTCCCATGCTTGGCGCATCGAGTAGGTCTCGACGAAGTGGCGCTCGTCGTGGATGTGGAAGCCGTGGTCAGCGGCGTGGTTCTTGAGATCGGCGATGAATCCGGCGACGTCGAGAAGGGACACGCCTACAGCCTGCCAGCACCGGGCAGCAGGGGCGAGCCGGTAGCCTCGGTGGGTGCGCGACGACGAGGTGATGGCGCTCCTCGCAGGAGACGGCAGATGCCGTCGCCGTCGCGCTCGCCGCCGACCTGGCCGAAAGACCCGATCGCGCCCGTGACCGTGGCGAGCGGCCGGGCCAGTACAGGATCGACCTCGTCGCAGACGGCGCCGCGTTGGCGGTGCTGCGCAGCGCCGGGGTCGGCATCCTCTCGGAGGAGTCCGGACTGGAGGACCCGTCGAATCCGATGGTCGTCGTCGTCGACCCGGTCGACGGCTCAACGAACGCCAGCCGTGGGGTGCCCTGGTACACGACCAGCCTGTGCGCGCTCGACGAAGGTGGCCCTCGGGCCTCCCTGGTTCGCAACCTGGCGACCGGCGTGACGTATCGGGCGCTGCGCGGTGGTGGGGCGACCTGTGACGGCCGTCCGATCCGGCCGTCGGGAGCGACGAAGACATCGGACTCGTTGCTGTTGCTAAACGGCTATGCGCCGACGCACCTGGGGTGGCGCCAGTATCGGAGCCTGGGAGCGACAGCGCTGGACCTGTGCAGCGTTGCAGACGGCAGCGTCGACGGGACCGTCGACTGCACCGACAGCGCCCTCGGTCCGTGGGACTACCTGGGAGCGATGCTCGTGCTCGGCGAGGCCGGCGGGTGGATCGCCGACGCGCACGGCCGGGATCTCCTCGAGTTGCAGCACACGACGCGACGCACGCCGGTCGCAGCGGCGACGCCCGAGCTCTTCGAGGAGCTGCTCGCCGCCAGGAGCCGGATGCAGGTGCACACGTGGGAATGACCACCGCACGGCTCACTGCTCACCGCATGGCGCTGAAGGTGTTCGGCGTGTGCCGCGGCGGGTGCGCCGGGCGCTCGTACGGCTCGGCTCGCCTAAGTTCACCGTCGGTGCCATCTGCATCGTTCAGCGCGAGGACGACTCGGTGCTCCTGGTCCGCCACAGCTACTACCGCAGCTGGGGTACCCCGGGCGGTCTGGCCAAGCGTCACGAACACCCCGAGCTGGCAGCGGTACGCGAAACGCTCGAGGAGGTCGGCCTCCGCGTCGAACTGGTCGGCGAGCCCGTAGTCGTCGTCGAGCCGGTGCCTCACCGAGTCGACATCGTGTTCCTGGCCCGCCCCGCGGATGGTGAGAACCCCGATCGAGCACGGCCGACCTCACCCGAGATCGAAGCTGTGCAGTGGTTCCCGCTCGAGGAGTTCCCAAACTCCAACCGGAGACGGTGACCGCTCTGAGGGCGCTGGAGCGCAGCGGAGTGGTCGACCTGAGCCGATACCGGCCTGACCCCCTGACGGCCTGGGGTACAGGGTAGAGGTCTGCTCGTCCGGAAAGACGTCACGGGCATTAGCATCACCGCCACGGGCGCGTAGCTCAGTTGGCTAGAGCACCTGGTTTACATCCAGGGAGTCGGGGGTTCGAGTCCCTCCGCGCCCACCGCTTTCGCTTCAGCCTCGCACCATCTGCTCACCCGCCATCGGTCACGACCTGCACCAGCATGTCGAGCTCGTCGGTCGTGTTGTACACATGTGGCGAGGCCCTCACGATCGTGTCCGAGTCCACGGTCGTGGAACTCGATCCGCGAGTTGATCGCCCGACTCACGCTCACGTTGATCCCTGCCGCATGGGCGTCTGCTGCGACGCAGTCGGCGTCGCGGCCGTCGACTGCGAACGTGACGATGCCCGACAGCTTCCGTCCTTCGTCGGTGCAGCGAAGCCCTGTGGAGCCTCTGCGATCAGTCCGCGGAGGCGCCGGACGTGAGACCGACGATCCGGTCGCGCACCACGCTGCTTCGACTCCCAGCGCAAGCATCTCCTGGATGGCGACTCCGAGCCCGAGCTGTGCGGCGATGCTCTGCTCGAACTCGCGGAACCGTCCTGAACTCGGCATCAGGGTGTAGTCGTCACCGTTCTCGGACCACTCCGCTGCGGTCGCGTCTACACCCGGCGGATCGAGCCGGTCGGCGAACTCGCCGCGGACGTAGAGGAGTCCGGTCCCGCGCTGGGCCCCGCAGCCACTTCCGGCCGGTGACGGTGGCCACATCGCACCCGATCTCGCGGACGTCCACCGGCATTTGGCCGACCGACTGACAGGCGTCCAGGAAGAACGGCACCCCGGCCCGGCGGGCCATCTCCGCCCACCTCGTGCACCGGGGCGACCGCGCCCGAGTGCGTCGGCACGCGGGTGACTGTCACCAACGCGGCCCCCTCGGTCCCAGCAACCCGGCCAAGGCGGCCAGATCGACCGGTCCGTCCGTACCGGCACCGATCACGTCGACCTGAACGCCTAGATGACGCACGGCCTGGAGCACGAGCCAGATGATGGGAGTTGTAGACCGCTCGGTCGACAACGATGCGACGGCCTGCTGTCAGTCCGCCGCCGAGCGCGTACCCCCAGAAGGCCTTGGTCCATGCAGAGGTGTCACTCGTCGTGAGCGATACCTCGTCGGCAGCGGCGCCGAGCGCTCTTGCCGCCGTTGTCGAGACATGCTGCGAGCTCGGGTGCTCGCAGGACCGCGGCCGCTTCGTAGCCACCCATCTCGGCCTCGAGGGCGAAGGTGTCCGAGCCACCGCGTTCGAGGGTCGCCGAGGTGGGCAGGGCAGCGCCGGCGTCGTTCAGGTGCACTCGTGAGGTGCAGCCAGGAGTGCACCCGCGGAGGGCCGCGAGGTCGAGCTCAGTCGCCATCTCGTGCCAGGCGGACGCCGCCGGGGCAGCCGAGCGCGAGGCGGGGGAGAAGAAGTTGCGGTAGGTGCGGCGAGCGTGCCCGGGAGGGCGTGGCGAACGAGCTGCCGCGGAGGACCTGCTGGTTGACCATGAACTTGCCGTTGTACTCGCCGATCGCCCCCGGTCGGGGTCCGATAGCCGGGGGTACGGCGGTAGGCGGACTCGGGTCCACTGCCACAGCTCGCCGTACCACTGGTGTGGGTCGACAGAGAGGGCCGTGGGCCGCACGGCGAGAACATCGAGATCGAGGTGCGCGCCGCGGGACAGGATCGGGGGCGGCGACCGTTTCCCATTCGGCCTCGGTCGGCAGGCGGGCGCCGGCCCAGCGGGCGTAGCGCGTCGGCCTCGTACCAGCTGACGTGAACGGTGTCGACGTATCACCGGGTGGCGACCACCGAGCCCGAAGGTCGTTGAAGCGCCAGTACAACGGTGCATCCCAATGCTGCGAGGCCACCTCGGCCCAGCCGTCGGACATCCACAGATCCGGCTGGGGCTCCTGCCGCCGGGTTTCAGCCGCTCGCCGTTGGTGGCGAGGCGGTCGGCGGAACGGAACGGTGCGAGCACCCCCTCCGCGGCGAGGTGCCTTCGTTGTCGAAGGCGAACGCGGGCCCGCTGTGGCCGAGCTCGAACACGCCCCCTTCATGCTCCGTCCAGCTCAGCGGCCCCGATCTGCCGGCGTCCTGGTGATCCGATCGACGAGAGGGGGGCCGGTGGCCAGGGTGCCGGTAGGCGGGCGAGAAGGGGTTCATCGACAGGACGTGGGTGATGTCCATGCACAACAGCTCCTGTGACGTCCTGCTGCTCGTGATGCAGTCCGAGCCGTATCAGCGCATCGATGCCGCGGCTCGGTCCTGGCTTCCCGGCGAGCAGGTTTCTCAGGGCGGAGTCGACGTGACGCCTGTAGTGCCCGACCTCGTCAGCCGACGGTCGTGCGACGAGCCCGCGCTGCGCCGCTGGGGTGCCGGGAGCCCAGGGATTCGTAGTAGGAGTTGAACAGATGCGAGAACTGCTCGTCGAAGGGCTGGTATCCCTTCAGGTGCGGGACCAGGACGAACGACTCGAAGAACCAGGTGGTGTGTGCACGGTGCCACTTCGTCGGGCTCACATCGGGCATCGACTGGACGGTCTGGTCCTCGGCGGTCAGCGGGGCGGCCAGCTGCTCGGTCGGCGTAGGCCGCACGCTGGGCGCGGGAGGGCGGCTACCGGTCTGTTCGATGCCGGCGGCTGGTTTCGAGAGCGGTCAGGCAGCGGCGCCAGGCCGAGAGGCAGAAGTCGCCGTCGACGTCGGTCCAGGCGTGACGGGGCATCGAAATCCCGCCGGCGAGCAGCTCCCTACCGGGACCTGCCCGGGACTGAACTTGGTGCGCTGATCTCGGTCAGCAGCTCCTCGCCCGATGCGAAGCCTGACATGGAGGTCGAGCGCCGCGAGATTATGAACCTGTTGGTCGCCCCGGGAGCGCAGTCTCATCTCGATTCGAGAGCCTGCTGTTCGTCGAAGCGGGCGACGTGGTCGAAGCTTCGTCCAGGCTGAGGCTCCCGCCCTGGAGCTCGCGGTCGAGCACCCCGGCAGGACGTTCTTGTTGAACTCCGCGGCGACCCCGTCGCGGTCCGTGGTCCGCGGCGATCAGACGGGAGCGATCCTTGATGAGGTCGGTTCCCAGCAGCAGCGAGTCACCCGGAACCAGCACCGATGCGAGTGAGCGCGGGACGAGGATCCGTTCTCCGGCGTGGAGGTTGCCGACGGCGCCGCCGAGGAAGGCGACCATTGGTCTGCCCGCCTCGAGGAATACGCGTCGAGGTGCTCGTTGAAGTTCGCCCACGACACCGAGCACCTGCACGTCGGTGTGGTCCACCGAGAGCTTCGCCACCGTGTCCCCGAAGCGTGGGTTCGGCGACGTCGAACGCCACATAGCGCTCAAGCCGGCCGACGTCCTCGAACGCGTCGAGCAGGAGCGTGGTCTTGTCCGAGGCACCTGAGCCCAGCTCGACCAGGGTGTCGGCGCCGCTGAGAAGAGCGCGATCTCACCTGCCCGGGTGGCGAGGATCGAACGCTCAGCCCGGGTCGGGTAGTACTCCGCCAGTCGGGTGATCCGGTCGAAGAGCTCACATCCGCGGCTGTCGTAGAGCCACTTCGGTGAGAGCTCCTTGGGGTCGGCTGACAACCCGGACCTGACCTCCGCTCGAAGCGCAGCCGTCGACGCGTCGGCCCGGAGGCTTACGGTGACGGGGTCGAACGGTGTCGAGTTCCTCATTCGTCAGACGCTATGGCGGCATCGCTTCGCCATGCGGCCAGGAATGCAGGCGTGTGCTCGTCGACGTGCGCTGGACGGCACCACCAGAGCGCAGCGACCAGGAACGCGAGGTTGACCCAGACCGCCCGCTGCTCGAGGAGCGTTCCCAACCATGTCGTCGGGTCGTTGCCGGGGCGCTCGGCGTACGCGAGCAGCAGGAATCCAGCCTGAACCTGAGCCACACGGCTGGTGCGCGAAGTCCAGGCGAGCGCCACCACGGGAAGCACCATCGCCGGGTACCAGGGCATCACATAGGTCGAGGTGATCATCAGGACCACCCCGGCGATCCCGGCGACTTCACCAGGGTGCCCTGCCCGCCGAAAGCGCCAGATGGCGACCGCCAGGGCGATCACGAGCAGGGCCAGGGCGTACGTCGACATCTGGTCGCGCACAGTGTCGAGCGCCACCCGCCAGCGCACACCGTCTTCGAGCAGCTGCTCGAAGCGAGCGTCCCGAAGGGGTTGCCAGATGGCGAAGCGGCTGTCGTCGCCCGAGCTCTCCCGCAGCGGGCGCATGGCCTCGCTGCCACCGACAGCGAGATACGCGGTGGTGACCGCAGCGAACAGCGGCACCGAGAACCACATGGCCGGTCGCCACCCACGGCGCCAGAGCACCCATGCTGCCACCGCGGCGATCGGAACCGCCGCGGGGACCTTCATCGCCACTGCGATAGCGGCCACACCGCCAGCGAACACGTACCGGCGATCGTCGACCAGCAGGACGACGACCAGGATCGCCAACCCCAACAGGACGTCGTTGTGGGCGTCGTTCACGGTGGCGAGCATCACCGGGGAGCAGCCCAGGGCCATGGCGGCCATGGGGTCGCGGGTACCGCCGCGCGACGAGCACGACCGCAACCATGGCGCATGCAGCTGTGAGGACCTGCCACGACAGGCGGATCGAGCAGTTCGGATTCCCCGCCGACCGAGGACACGATCGATGCCACTGCCACGAACGCGGGGCCGTACATCGAGGTCTGCTCGTGCCACTTCTCCGGCGACCAGATCCACGGTCGGGTCGCCCAGCTCCGATGGAGCCGTGGTGTACGGGCTGACCCGGTGTTCCACGACCGCCCGACCGTAGATGTCGTAGAGGAACAGGTCGCGCGAGTGGTGCAGGGGGAGCACCGCAACCACGGCAAGCACCAGACCGACCAGCACCAGAGAGTGGCGCAGCGACAACACCGGCCATCGCCTGTCGCACACCCACATGCCCGCGTGCGCCAGGAGCGCGGCCCCCACCAGCCCGACGTTGCCCCATCCGGACCATCCGGCACCCCCGTGCCAACCACAGGAGAGTGCACGTGAGCGACAGCGCTGTCACTGCTGCCCGCGGATCTCGGTACCAGGCCGGTGACGGGTCCACGGGCACGAGGTCCGCTCCGGTCGGCTCGCCGCTCAACGGTCGAATACCTGCTCCAGGAACCGTCGAGTCCGCTCATGTCGGGGGTCGCCGATCACCTGGTCCGGCGGACCTTCCTCGACGATCACACCACCGTCCATGAACACGACCCGGTCGGCGACCTCGGCGGGCGAAGCCCATCTCGTGGGTGACGACCATCATCGTCATGCCGTCGTCGGCGCAGCTCGCGCATCACGTCGAGCACCTCGCCGACCAGCTCCGGGTCGAGCGCCGAGGTCGGCTCGTCGAACAGCATCATCTCGGGGTCGCATGGCGAGCGCCCGGGCGATCGCCACGCGCTGCTGCTGGCCGCCCGAGAGCTGCGCCGGGGACGCGTCGGCCTTGTCGGCCAGGCCGACCCGGTCCGAGCACGCGCCCGGCGCGTCTGCCTCGGCCTCGGCCTTGGACCGCTCGAGCACCGTCGCTGGGCCGATCGTCACGTTGCCGAGCGCACGTCAGGTGCGGGAACAGGTTGAACTGCTGGAAGACCATGCCCGATCCGCGTGCGGATCGCGTCGATGTCGCAGTCGGGGTCGGTGATGTCGACGCCCGTCGATGCAGGACCTGCGCCGCCGGTCGGGCTCCTCCAGCCGGTTCACGCAGCGCAGCAGCGTCGACTTGCCGGAGCCCGACGGCCCGATGACGCACACGACCTCGCCCGGCTGCACCGAGAAGTCGATGCCACGCAGGACCTCGAGCTCGCCGAACGACTTGGCGAGTCCACGCAGCTCGATCGCCGCCGGAGTGGAATCAGCGGTCGAGGTCATCCGTCCCACACCTGGTCGTTGCCGACGGTGGCGGCGACGGGGAGCTGGCGGCTCCTGCTCGGCGCAGCCAGGCGTCGCGCCGAGCGTGCCCCTCGGCGCTCCAAGCTGCGCGACAGGGCGGTCAGCGGAAGCGTGATGGCAAGGTACATGAGGGCTGCGGCGATGAACGGAGTGCCGTTGAACGTCTCCTGCACCGCTGACTTGGAGAAGAAGGCCAGGTCCTGATCGGCTGCCGCGACGCCGAGGACGAACACCAGCGACGTGTCCTTGATCAGCAGCACGAACTCGTTCGTGAGCGGTGGGATCATCACCCTGAACGCCTGGGGGATCACGATGCTGACCATCGCCTGGGGATGGCTCATGCCGAGCGAGCGGGCTGCTTCCATCTGACCCTTCGGGTACCGCCTCGATTCCGCCGCGGATCGTCTCGGCGAGGTAGGCGCCAGCCACCACCGCCAGGCCGACCGCCGGGGTGCCGTAGCTGCCGAGGAACGGCAGCAGTTCCTTGATGCGCACGCCGAGGGCGATCGGGAGGACGAAGCCGATCAGCACGAGCGTGAGCAGTGCCGGGATGCCACGGAAGAACTCGATGTAGGCCGAGCGACGCCCAGCGGTACGGGCGCACGCTGGACAGCCGCATCAGCGCCAGCAGGAGCCCGAGGAGCAGCCCGCCGACGAACGCGAGAACGGCAAGGATGATCGTGTTCTTGGCGGCGATCGTGACGATCTCGGGGAACAGGTCGGCGAAGATCTCCGGGTCCAGGAATGTCTCCTGGAGCTTCGACCCAGTCGGCGGACAGCACGACGAACGCGACGAACAGCGAGCGAAGCGCCGTAGACGGCCCAGCGGCGCAGCTCCTGCTTCACGTCTGCCGTGTAGGCGTCATCGTGGGATCGCAGTCGTCGTGGGGTTGGTGCCTGGCGGTGGTCGGATGCAAGAACATCCGACCACCGCCGGACAGGTCGGATCAGTCCTGCGACTCGCCGAACCACTCGGCGTAGATCGTGTCGTAGGTGCCGTCTTCGCGCATGGGTCGTGAGAGCGCCGTTCAGAGCCTCGAGCAGAGCGGTGTTCTCCTTGGCGACGGCGAAGCCGTACTGCTCACCGGTGGGGAACGTCTCGGTGACCACGAACTGGTCCGGTGCGGTGGCAGCCCGGTAGGCGTTCACCGGAAGGTCCTGGAGAGCGGCGTCGACGTCACCGGAGATGAGCGCAGGGAAGATCTCGTCACCCGTGGAGAACTCCTTGATGGTGGCGCCCTCGGGCTTGTTGTCGGCCGCGTACGTAGCGCCGGTGGTCTCCATCTGCACACCGATGGTCTTGCCTGCCAGGTCCTCGAGGGTGGCGAACTTCTCGGCGTTCTCCTTGAGCACCAGCAGCGACTGGTCGGCGTCGAAGTAGGCGTCGGTGAAGGCGACCTTCTCCTTGCGCTCGTCGGTGATGGTCATGGCCGAGGCGATCATGTCGCAGTCGCCGGCGACCAGCGCGGGGATGATGCTGTCGAACGGGGTGGTCACGAACTCGACCTCGACACCGAGCTGCTCGCCCATGGCCGACACGACATCGAAGTCGAAGCCGGTGGTCTCGCCGTCGTCGT
This sequence comes from Microthrixaceae bacterium, assembly GCA_037045265.1. Lineage (GTDB taxonomy): Bacteria > Actinomycetota > Acidimicrobiia > Acidimicrobiales > Microtrichaceae > JBAOHV01. The sequence continues at coordinate 39,533 of JBAOHV010000011.1, forward strand.
CGAACTCGAACGGCTTGTAAGGGCATGTCCGAGCAGACGGTCAGCTGGCCGTCGTTGACCAGCTCGACGCCCTCGATCCCGCCAGAAGCGCCGCTGGCAGCGGTGGTAGCAGACCCGTCCGACAGCGTCGTCGCCGCCGCAGGCGCCCAGGAGCAGCGCCGCGACGGTGAGCAGCGGAACGGCGAGTAGGGAACGGTGGCGCATTGGCACTCCTTGTCGAAGATCCCGACGAGCTGGTCCCGCCGGATCGCCGGCCTCGCTCGGCGATCCGGCGGAGGCTACCGGCCTGCGGGAGCGAGGGACGGGATCCTCAGTTCAGCAACCGCTGCGACCGCGCCCGCCGACGGCGACCCGACCGGCGGCCAAGATCGCGGCGGTTGGCCGCCCGGTCCTCGGGTTCGTAGCGGTAGTTGGCCATCAGGCCGTAGGAGCGGGCAAGGCCTCGCTCCGATCGGTCCGCGTCCGGCGTTGATCGCCACCAGGCGGGCGCCGTTGCCCAGATGGAATCGGGCCGACCGGGTCGACCGGGCGGTCGTCGTCGCGTAGCGATGTCAGGTAGCGGGCTGCCGATGCGAGCAGGTTCGACGTGATCATCCGGATCGACGTCGCGCTTCCGCCTCTGCGCCAGGTCCTGAGCCCGGGGATGGGGGACAGGGTCACGAACGTCATCGAGGCCCGGAAGCTCGTCGGCGCAGAGCGTCGACCGCCGCCCCGATCAGCCTTGCTCCGCCCGGTAGTCCGACCAGACCCGGCTCGATGTTCCAGATCGAGTAGAAGACCGCTGCGTCGGCTGTCGCCGGGTCCCGTGTCGGCGCCTATCGGGTCGAGTATCGCTGCCAGATCACCGCAGCTGCCGGTCCACAGACGCGCACCACACGACGTTGAAGGGGCGACCGGGCAACGCAGGGTGCTCCAGCACGAAGCAACGGCGGTCATCGTCCAGGCGGTCCGCAACGTCATCGGGCCCGGCGAAGGGATGCACCGGCTCATCGGCCACCAGCCGATCGAGCACCTCGGGAGGCTCGCTCAGAAGCACACGCCTGCACACGGAGGTCGTCGCCGCTCATCATCCGGCCCAGTGACTCCGTCAGCCGGTCGAGCTCCTCACGTTCGGACTCGTCCAGCTCGGGTTTCGACAGAAGGTGCGCACGGCGGTCGATCTGCTCCGGGTCGGGAACACCCGAGGGTGCGTGCTGGGGCTGACATGGCGACCATTGGAGTGCTCACAGGTGGTGCCGGGCAAGATCCGTCCGACCGGCGGTACCCTCGTTGCGGCATGCGCACCCACCTGCGACTCGGCCGGCTTCTCGGCGTCCCCATCGGCCTGAACTGGGGCGTGTTGGTCGTGTGCGTGCTCCTCGTCGTCAGTCTGGCCCAGGTGTCGCTCCCGGCGATCGCCCCCGACCACCCGTCGAGCGCGTACTGGTTCGCGGGCGTGGTGGGGATGCTCGGATTCCTGGTGTCGTTGACCGGTCACGAACTGGGTCACAGCTACGTCGCCGACCGCAACGACGTGCGCGTGGTCGAGATCACGCTGTGGCTCTTCGGTGGGGTGGCCAAGCTCGAGGGCGACGCCGACGATCCCGGCGCGGAGTTCCGGATCGCTGCCGCGGGCCCCACGATGAGCATGGTCATGGCCGGGATCTTCGGCAAGCGCGTGGTGGGTGGTCGATCGCTGGGACGGATCAGCGGTGCTCGCCGCACTGCTCGTCTGGCTGGCACTCATCAACGTCGTGCTCGCAGTGTCGAACCTGCTGCCGGCGTTCCCCCTCGACGGAGGTCGCATGCTGCAGAGCTATGTTGTGGCGTCGTTCGCGTCGCAAGTTGGCTGCAACTCGGACGGCGGCGCTGTGGGGGCAGATCCTGGGCGGGGTGCTGGTGGCTGTGTCACTGGCGATCATGAAGTGGGGCTCCGTGTGGTCCGGGTTCTGGACGCTGCTCCTGTCGCGCGTTCCTCGTCCTGGCCGCACAGATCGGAGTGGCGCAACGCTGCGGCCAGGCCCGAGCTGATGCTCGCGAGGGTCTCGGGTCTGGGTCGGGCGTTGCCCGAGCCGCTGGGCCGGACGGCCACCGTGTCCGACCTGGAGCGCACCCTGGCAGGGCACCCGGGAACCCCTCTTGTGCCGGTCTACGACGAGCACGGCCAGATCTCCGCACTGGTCCTGCCGGACGCAATCGTGCGCATCCCTCCGGCACAACGGTCGAGTGGTCCCGATCTCCTCGCTCACCGAGCCGTTGTGGAGCCTTCCCGCGTCCACCCGGAGGAGTCCGTGGGGACGGTGCTCGCCCGCCTCGGCTCCGGTGGCAGCTGGCGTGCACTGGTGACCGACGGTTCCGTCGATGCAAGGCGTGCTCTGCTCCGAGGACGTCGACCGGGTGGTCGAGCTCGCGACTGCCTGAGCGCAGCTCGTCACCTACCGGCGTGTCCCCGCCCGGTATCGTCGGGCCGATGTCTGCCATCTCGGGTCGGCGCCCGGGGATCGGGCTGTGGCGGATGGTCGAGGCGCTGGTCCGCCAGCGCCGGAGGCTTGCTTCTCGCCACGATCGCGATTGCGCTCGCCGTCGGCTACCTCGCAGGTGCGCTGACCCTGCTCGACCGAGTGTCGAAGGGGCTCGACCAGCTCGCCGCGGCGGGAGCCGAGCGGGCGGACCTGGTCGTCGAGGGGGAAGTCGCCTACGAGTCGGCGCTCGAGCAGACACGGCGCCTGGTCCCGGCCGGACTGGCGCCGAGCTCTGCTGCTGATACCCGGGTGTCGAGGCTGTGACCCCACGTCTGGAAGAGGTGGCGATCATCTTGGGCAGCGACGGTGAGCCCGTCGTCGCTCCCGGTCTGTCGGAGCAGCCGATCGGGTCGAACTGGCCCGAGGACGAGGCGATGTCGCCGTATCGTTTCGTGGGCGACGGTCGTGCCTCCCACCGGCAGCGACGAGGTGGTGATCGACCAGCGGTCCGCCGAGACCGCCGGGGCTTCGGTGGGCGACGAGATCGTGGTCGTCGGCAAGGGTGAGCCGCGGACGTACGAGGTCGTGGGGATCGTGGCGATCAGAGCAGGGGCGACTGCCGGCCGGGTCGTCGCTGGCGCTGTTCAGCACCGACGAGGCGAGGTCGCTGTTCCAGATGCCCGACAGCGACAACCGGGTCGCCATCCGTCTGGAACCCGGCGCCGATCCGGAGCAGGTCGCCGCAGCGGTCAGGACCGTCCTGCCCGGCGGAGCGGAGGTGGTCGACGGCGCCACCGGTGCGCTTCACCGGCAGGAGTCGATCACCCGCAGCTTCGCTCTGATCAGGCTCCTGATCACGGCGTTCGCGCTGCTCGCGTTGATCGTCGGCATGGTGACGGTCGCCAACTCCCTGACGCTGCTCTACTCGGAGCGGCGCAGGACGTTCGCCGCGCTGCGTCTCGTCGGAGCCCACGAACGCCAGCTGCTGGCGGTCGCCCTCGTCGAGGCGGCCATGTTGGCGGGGGTCGCCTCTCTGCTCGGAGCCCCTCTCGGGCTGGTGCTCGGCCGGATCATCGAAGGCGCGCGCTGGGTGCACTCGGTACGTCGATCCCGGTCGCTGGCTCGCTCATCTCCTTGCCGGCGATCATCGGGGCTGTCGTGATCGGTACCGTGGCGACTGTCGTCGCTGCAGTCGTGCCGGCACTCAAGGCATGTCGGGTCGCTCCGATCGAAGCCGTAGCGGACTCCCCGTCGGAACCCCACCTGCCGTGGCAGACGAGGATCCTCAACAAGCTGCTCGTCGGCGTGGGCGGAGTGGCGCTGATCTTCGGGCTGCTCCTGTTGGGAGACATCGGCGCGCTGGAACGCGCTGGGAGTGGCCGTCGGGGTCGTCGTCGTCATGGGAGTCCTCGGGCTCCTGCCGACAGCGTTGTCGCTCGGCGTGGCCGCGGGGATCCGCATCATCCCCACGAGACCCGAGACGCTGTCACGGATAGCGCGCGCGCGATGCAGTGCGGAACAGGTCACGAACCGCAGCCACGACGGGTGCTCTCCTTCTCGCGACCGCCGTGGTGGCCGGCCTGGCGGTCTTCCTCAGTTCCTTCTCGGCATCGGTGGACGGTGACGTCGACCGGCTCGTACGCGGCCGATCTGGTCGTCGACTCCGGCACGTTCACCAAGGGAGGACTTCCCGGCGATCTGATCGACGAGCTGCGGGAGCTGCCCGCGGTGGTGGCAGTCAGCGGCTGGCAGCCCGGGAGGCTGCTGGACCCGCGTCGTGCGGCATCACCGGGTTGGACGGCGATGACGTGGATCAGCTGCTGGATCCCGGGTGGGTCCAGGGATCCACGGGGAAGGTGGGTCCCCAGGGGATAGCGCTCGATCGGGCGACCGCCGAGGAGCTCGGTGTCGGAGTCGGCGACCTCGTCAACGTCACCTTCACCAGCGGCGGAGTCGAGTCGTTGACGGTCGACGGCATCTACACCCAGGGTTCGCTGTTGCTCGGGGAGGCGTTTCTGGACCGCGAGACGGTCCTGGCCCAGGTACCGGCAACGCCGGACATCGCCGCGCTCGTCACGTTGGCGGAGGACACTCCCGCCAACGTCGCTGCGGTAGAGGACCTGGCGGCGAGCTTCGGTGTTGAGGCGGTCCTGCGGCCCGACGAGTTCGTAGAGCGCCGATCGGAGCTCCTCGACGGCTTCCAACGTGTCATCCAGTGGATGCTCCTCTTCACGCTGCTGCAGGCACTCGTCGGCGTCGTCAACACACTCCTGCTGTCGGTCGGGGAGAGGCGCCGAGAGTTCGGGCTTCTGCGGGCCACCGGAGCCAGCAGGGCGCAGCTGACCCAGCTGGTGCTCGTCGAGGGGATCTCGTTCGCCGTGATCGGCACGGTCCTCGGGCTGTTGGTCGGGGTCTGTGGCGCGGTCCTGGGTGTCCGAGCGCTTGGCTCCTACGGCATCACGTCGTTGTCCTTCCCGCCGTTGGTGCTGTTCGCCACTGCCTTGGCGGCGATGGCGCTCGGTGTTGGTGCTGCCGTCGTACCCGCCAGGTGGGCCGCTTCGGTTCCGCCGCTCGAAGCGGTGGCGGACGCGGGCGGTGACGGTCGCTCCGTGCGCCGTGGCCGCCCGAAGCTCCGCCCCGAACGCCGTCCGGCGGTACCGGAGCAGCGGGCGGCGCCATCGGGTCAGCGCCCGGAACCGCAGTTCGCTCACCTGCCACCTCCACCGGTCGGCATGACCGGTTCGCCGACGCCACCCACCGCCGTTCCTGTGGCCCCGGTGGCTCAGACGATCCCGCCGGAACCTCCTGCGCCGACCGAACTGCCTCCGCCGTACACCGCGCCTCCGACGGTTCCTCCGACGGTTCCTCCGACCGCTCCCGGACGAAGCACCCCGTTCAGTTCACGTCCCAGCAGCGCCAAGGCCGAGTCGGGTCGGCCCGATTCCGGTGTCGCGGACGCTTCCAAGGGATGGGTCCGCAGGGGTGGACCACAGCAGGACCGCCAGATCCCTGAAGCGTCGACCGTCTTCCGTCCGAAACCGCCTGACGCGACATCGGGCGGACATCGCAGAGCAGCGGTGGTCGATGAGGCCAGCCGGCTCCGCCTGGGATCGAGCCTCGATCGACTGGAGCCGGCCACTGTCCGCATCGCGGGCGGAGTGCTCGTCCCACTCGCCCGTGAGCTGGCGGTCGATGAGCGCCTCGAGTTCGTCGCACAAGGATGGTCCAAGGGGCTCATGTGCCTCGTCGCACAGACCGATGTCCGCCTCGTCGTGGTCGTGGACCGCTTCCCGGAGCCGTTGGTCGAGACGCTGTCCCGGGCGTCAACCACGGTGACGGTGTTCGGCCCGCCCGGCGCTGATCGGGTCTCGCTCGCCGTCGTCGACGGCAATCGGCTGCTGGAGGTCACGGGAGTGCGTGACCTGGCCGAAGCCGCCGGACTGGCTGGTGAGGCTTCGCCGGCCGTTCCCGAGTTCTTCTGACGGGTGACGGGTGCTTGACGGTCGACGGGTGGGTTCAGCCGCGGCGTTCGACTGCGACGGCGAAGCGCAGGCCGTCGGTCTCGGCGGACCCGTCATCGGCCGACCCCGAATCGGTCTGCTCGACCACCGCTGATTCGGTGGCCAGGACCTGGGCGTCGATCCAGTCCCTGTCCGCGGCGATCGACTCGGTGAGCTCGTCGTCGGCGAACAGAGTCAGCGAGATCCTGTCGCTCACGTGGAGACCGGCGTCCTTGCGTGCCTGTTGGACCACACGGACGATGTCTCGTGCCCGGCCCTCGTCGCGCAGCTCGTCGGTCACCTCGACGTCGAGCTCGACCACTGCGTCGTTGCCTCGAAGTGGTGCCGCCACGCGTCCCTCGGCTGGCTGGACTGCCAGCTCGAACTCGCCGTCGGTGAGGTTCGCGCCGCCGACCGACACCGTGCCGTCGTCGAGCTGGTGCCATTCCCCGGCCTTGGCCGCCCTGAGCACATCCTGGACCTGCTTTCCGAGACGCGGGCCGAGGAGCTTGGCGTTCGGACGCAGCAGGAACTGCCCGACCGTGGACAGGTCGTCGGTCAGCACGACCTCTCGTACGTTGACCTCGTCACGGACGAGCCCGGTGAGCTCCTCCAAGCCGCCAAGGTCGCGACCGGCGATCGTCAGCGACTGCAGGGGCAGACGTGCACGGAGGCGGTTGTCCTCACGCAGGCCCAACGCCACCGAGCAGACCTCTCTGATGCGGTCCATCTGCGCGACCAGCTCCGGGTCCTGTGGCAGCTCGGCGGTGTCGGGCCAGTCGAGGAGGTGCACCGACGCGTCGCCGAGCTCACCCGTTCCGCACAGGCCCAGGTGGATCTCCTCGGCGACCATCGGCAACAGGGGAGCCACCACTTGCACGAGCGTGGTCAGGACCGTGAAGAGCGTGTCGTAGGCGTCGCTGCTTGTCGGCCACCAGCGCTGGGTCGTCGGACCCCGGCGCCCAGAACCGCTCGCGTGATGCGCCTTATGTACCAGTTGTTGAGCGCGTCCAGGTACGCCTGGCACCTCGGCGCAGGTTCCGGCGATGTCGTAGCGGTCCATGCGCTCGGTGGTCACCTCGACCAGCGCTGCGGTCTTGGCGAGCACGTAGCGGTCGAGCAGCCCTTCGGCGTCGGTGCGGATCGCTGAGCGGTGATGCCGTCGGCGTTCGCGTACATCGTGAAGAACGAATAGGCGTTCCAGATCGGGTTGAGGACCAGACGGATCACATCGTGGAAGTCTCGACGCGTCGGTCGCGATGCGGAGGTCCCCGCCGCGCAGGATCGGTGAAGCCATCAAGAGCCAGCGCAGCGCGTCGGAACCATGGGACTCGAAGACGTCCTCCGGATCCGGATAGTTGCGCAGCTTCTTGGAAAGCTTGCGGCCCTCGTGGTCGAGCACGACCCCGTGGCAGATCACGTTGCGAGAACGGCGGCCTGTCGAACAGTGCCCGCCGAGAGCACATGGAGCGTGTAGAACCAGCCGCGCGTCTGGGCGATGTACTCGACGATGAAGTCGGCGGGGAAGTGGCGCGTCGAACCAGTCCTTGTTCTCGAACGGGTAGTGCACCTGGGCGAAGGGCATCGAGCCCGACTCGAACCAGCAGTCGAGCACTTCGGGAACTCGACGCATCATCGCACGGCCTGTCGGGTCGTCCGGGTTGGGGCGCACCAGATCGTCGACGACCGGGCGGTGCAGGTCGTCGGGGCGCACGCCGAAGTCGCGCTCGATCTCGTCGAGGCTGCCGTAGACGTCGATGCGCGGATAGCGTCGGGTCGTCGCTGCGCCAGACCGGGATCGGTGAGCCCCAGAAGCGGTTGCGGCTGATCGACCAGTCGCGTGCGCCTTCGAGCCACTTGCCGAACTGGCCGTCACTGGACGTGGCTCGGGGATCCAGTTGATCTCCTGGTTCAGCTCGACCAGGCGGTCACGTGATCGTCGGTGACCTCGACGTACCAGGACGAGACGGCCTTGTAGATGATCGGTGTGTCGGTGCGCCAGCAGTGCGGGTAGTTGTGGTCGATAGGTGTCGTGGCGTGACCACAGCTCCAGCGGCCTTGAGGTGCCGAGATGATGCGGCGGGTTGGCATCGAAGACGTTCAGCCCGACCCAGTCGGTCACCTCGGCGGTGAAGCGGCCGGCATCGTCGACCGGGCACGACGAGCGCGATCCCGGCGGCCTCGCAGACACGCTGGTCGTCCTCGCCGAAGCCGGGTGCCATGTGGACCACGCCGGTGCCGTCGTCATCGGTGACGTAGTCGTCGACGAGGACCCGGAAGCTGTCGGCGTGATCGGTGAAGTAGGGCAGCATCGGCTGGTAGCGCACACCGGAGAGCTGCGAGCCCTTCATCGTCGCGACGATCTCATGGCCGTCACCGAGCTCGCTCGTGTACTTGCCGAGAGCGTTGGTGCCGAGCACGACGCGCCGGCCGGCGCGCGGCGCGGCAATGGACCTGCACCACCACGTAGTCCACGTCGGGGCCGACGGCCAGAGCCAGGTTCGATGGCAGGGTCCAAGGGGTCGTCGTCCATGCCCAGATCTCGGTGCCATCGTCGCCGATCCGCGTCAGCGATATCTTTGGGGAGCAAGTCCGCGCCGGACTCTTCGTCGAAACAAAAATACGGGGTGGACAACCCGTACTGACTGAGTGCTGATCGACCACTTGCCGACGGTCATGCCGGTAAGCTGCGTCAGATAGTGTGCCGCGTACTGGTAGCCACGGCTGCGCGTCGGGCCGTCGCCAAAACCCTTGTGGACCACAAACTTCCGCAACGGGCGACCGTCAACGGCACGTTGTAGGTCAATCGTGCCCGCCGTCCCCATGCGCAGATACGGACGATCTGAGACGATGTCAAAAACCACGTTGCGGTTAGACACCGGCTCCATACTTGCGACGCACTTTGCGTCAATCGTCACCGCCGTCCGGCTGTCGATGGCGACCCGAATGCGTCGGGGACGGTAGACGATTTCGCTGACGGCAAAGCCGCTCGCGTTTGCGTAGCCCAGCTCACCCAGCGTCGACGCGAAACCGTCGATATCGTCAACGATGGCGCGAACAGCGTTGGCGACGAGTACGGCGAGCTGCGTGCTGTTGCACGGCTTCAGCCTCACCGGGGCATCGAATACGGCGGTGCGTCGGATGCGGTCAACTGACTGTAAATGCTCGTCGTAGCGCAGACAGCGTCGAGTCGTGTCGTCGAGGGTGTCACACCATCCGGTACGGTCAGAGCCCCCTTGCGTGGACGCTGCCGATATACATCGGTAAAGTGTATTATCCCCCTTGTCTAATAATAAGCTGTCTACTTCATCTACAATTAAAATTTCATTGTTTCTACCACTCACAATATCTTGTTCAAAGAAATCAGTAAGTAATTTGTCTCGCTGAAAACTTGTTAGATCCCCATAAACTATGGCATGAGTATAACGATTTTTTCTTTCTTCGATGTTCTCTGAAGCTTCTACATCGCAATTATTGCTCACAGTTAAGCCAAACAAAGCATATAAGCTTTTTGTATCAGTTGCATGATTACTCGCTAAAACAGAAGAACTGGTAATAATATTGACTCTATATTCTAAAAGACATTGAGTAATTGCAAACATAGCAACGATTAATGTCTTTCCCTCGCCTGTTGCAATTTCGGCAATTCGACCCTGTTTTTGTGAAGCAGCATCCATATACAAACACAATGCTAATAGCTGACTGTCCCTGGGTTTACAATCAAGAAATTGCGATAAAACAACTGCTCTCATGATAAGTGCTATGACAAAATCCATGTTATTGTGTATCCACCTTGGATCTTCCTTTTTTGTATCAATTAACGTATCTAGCCAAGATTGAAATTCAGCTTTGTTCCATTCGCTTATAGGTTGTCTTGATATACTTACATCTGCGGCAGAATCATAAATTTTTTTTATTTTTTTAATTCTTTCTTTCAATGTGCTTAAGTATTTTTCTTTTGCTGCTTCTTCTAATTTTACCTTCTTAAATCGAAGAATCCATTTTTGTTCCTAATTGACCTATCAATTCATCCAGTGAAAGTTCACAATCGAAATGTCTCTTAAATAAATCCGTCATTCCTTTTTTATTCCACTTACTTATGGGTAATTTTTCTAGGTGTTGCAGAAGAGCATATTGAAAAAAATGGGGATTTTTATTAAAAAAATGAATGCATTCTAGCATTCCCCCACTATTCTTTTTTTCATAAATTTCAACAAATTTTTCTACTAATTTTACCCCAAATCGTTGTAAAAACTTATTGACAATCGCCGTAGCAAGAATAGGAGTATCTATTTGCCCAACAAAGTTAAGTATTTTTTTAGCTAAACGGATTATAAGTAAGGTAAGATCCCATTCATCCAATGGAGTATCCATTAGTTTCATTAGATTATTTTGGTCTAAATTACTTGTGGCCAATAGCCCTATTATATGAATTAAATCATCCGCAGATAATCTACTTTCTTCAAGAGTTTGATTATTTTCTTCAGTTATTTTTCTATTGAGCAAAAAGATTAGCTCAGAACTAGATTGTATTTTTCTTATTTTATTTTGAATACGCATGAGTATATCTTCATCTAGTTGACCAGAATTTCTTTTTCTTAAAAAATCAGATAATACGAACCCTAGATCTTCATATAAAATATCTATTATCCAGAAATGGCTTCCCTTATTTTCTAGCTCAGCTCTTAGAAACGAAAAATCTAACTGAACATTTTGAAACAAAAGAAACAGAACTTTCATATTAACAACAGCATCGGTATCTATAAAGTCAAATTTACTACAGATTATTTTTAACAAAAGAAATAGAGAATACAAAGTACCTTGCTGCTTATAAAAAAGGACTAATTTATCATAGATATCATTTAACCCTTTTAATCTTTCTTTAGTACCAAATTGCTTTCGAATAGCATCAAAAAAATACTTAGAAACGTATTCTTCTAGAAAAAATATCCACTCCTTTGCACTTCTGCACGAAAGTTGTTTAAAAATGTCGGTTAAGCGATCTTGAGTACCCGGCGTTATCCATACATAACAAGATCTCTCTTTCTTCTTCATTCAATAGACAGTCAAAAACATTTGTTATTTCTGTAACACTTAATTTTTTAATTTTAGCTTGAGTATACGTCTTTAATAGGATAGATACGACTCTATTATTTTCTAAACTATTGCTTTCTTTAGATTGCTTGATTATATCCACGAACTGTTTCACGAGCATATTGGACGCAGCCATTCTTTGCAAATATTCATTTTCGATGCAATTAAAATCCTTATTATTTTTAATGACTAAACATTCTTTCATAGCAACATGTAATAAATTTGATTGATACGAGTAGAAAAGAGAAAATTTTTCAGAAAAAGAAAAGAATGGAAGCAAAAAATATTTCCGCTTTTTTATCATAGATAATTTTTTGCAAACAAAGTACTATCTGTAAGAGTAGTAATCGATTTGGCTTTTCATGATCGAGGATATATTCTAATGCTTTATCAATGGTTTTTAATTTATCTGTTTTTTCTATAGTGAAAACGATAGACAAAACATCATCCGTAAATTTCTTTAATAACCCATCTATTGACAATAAAGCATTTGTCCGTTTTTTCTCTACAAAAAATAAACACTCTAATGACTGAAACAACTGATAAAGTACTTCCAAAGTCTGCCTTTCTGGAAGATAGAACATCAATTCGTGAAAAGCAGATAATCGTATTAAGAGTGTTTCTCTAATTTCTGGATAAATAATTTCTTCTATTACAGATACTAAATAAAAAGATAACACTTTTTTAATCAAAATATATAACATTGCTCGACTTGGATTTTCCGGTCTTAATAAATCATAAGTGGCAAATAAGTTAGACAAAGCACCTCGAATTAAGTCGACATCTACCATCTCTTCCAAATATTGCTCTGCATAAATAATCATATAGTCAAATGACTTTTTGTTAATAGAAACTGTCATTTCTTTTGTTAAACTGAAAAATAATTCTTCACTAATGAGATTAGCCTCATCTAGATTGGACAGAATTGGTATTTCATCCTTGGCTTTTTCAAAAAGAACTGGGAACTCATTTATCCTAATGTGTTGCGCAATATTATCTTTTACCACCATAAAATGATGCAATACTCTCCAGTGTACGTGATAACCGCTAATTTTAATACACAAATTTATTTTGGTTTCAATATTTGTCCATTCTGAGATACTTAAGGCTAATGGCGCAGACACCACTCTCAGAGCAATTGCTCGCATCAAATCATCCAGTAAATAGTGTTTTTTTTGCTCTTGTTCTATATTATTAATATTTTTGTATACAAAATGTTTCAACAATAATAATAAAGATCCCGGTTTTTGGTTAAAAAATTTAATTAATCTCTCTTTATCTTTTTTATCTAATAATGAAGCATATTGGTCCAAAAAATATTTATTTTGATCGATTTCATTTTTTATATTCAGCCTTTCTTCTAGCATATCTAAACTATATAAAATTGCATGCTCATGATACTCATTGGCCCAAACCAATTGCCTTTGTTTTTGCTTAATTATTGTGTAAACATCAAAAGCATCCTCTGGTTCAAACCCTATTTTATCTATGATGAATAAAACCAATTCTAAACACCAAATGTAATCTTTTGAATTTTCGCGTATCCAGTCCAATGGTTTTGATAATACCATTTTTATATATTCTACACTGGATTGCTTCCTAGATTTTTTCAATAGAAATAAAAGAGTTTATTTTGGAAGTGAAAAAATATTCATATACCTTAATAAAAAATTGAGAATTATCTCCTTCTATGAGTTGAATAAGCCTCTCGTCCTGTTTTTGTCGAGAAAGTGATTCTAAAGAGAAATAATCAATCAGCTGTTTCGAGAGTAGATAATGCAACTCAATAACGTCTTCCTTGCTTATTCTGCTTAAAATAAATATTTCTGAATCGAATTTTTTATGTAAAAAATAGATTAATTTGTGGATATTTACTTGTATGGTATCCATATTTTCTATACGTCGTTTACGATCCCGACTTAATGTTTTGTAAAATTGTTCAATAAACTGAGTATAAATTTCTTTAAGACCCCACTGAGCAAATAAATCCATATCTACTTCTTGTCGTATTTCCGGCTTCATCTCAACTTCCCGCGTAGTTCTAGATACGGATTGAGACAAAATTAAATGCCATAGTGAATCCGAACTGTGAAAAATGGGATACGCTCCTGATTTTATTCCTGGAGCAACCATACGCATCATCTGATTCTCATAAAGTCTAGCCTGTTGCCCTTCAATTTCTGCTTCTGCTTGTTTAACCATCTGATCAATATGGGACTGTATCTCATTTAATACAGTTAATTCTTCTTCTAAACAAGATTGTTCTTGTGCTAGTTCTTCCATATCTATTTCCATAGATGTTTCAGATGATTTTTCCTCATTTATATTCTGTATCGTTGATTTTTGTGTTATTTCTAAATTTGTCAATGACATGAATAAATCTTTTCGCGAATCAGTAGAGTTTGAAGATACAATTCCCTGCTCCCCTTGCTGTGCAACAGCCCCTTTTTCGCCCTCCTGTGCTCGCATAGACAACCGCTCTTCCTTTTCCTTAATTACCTTGATCGGATCTATTTTCACCACCATCCCACCAGGCTCGCCCCTCTTTAATCTCTAATTCACCCCAGAAGTCCTTGGGATCCTTAAAAAACCACAAAAAATAATACTCAAGCCCATAATCACAAGCATACCGCCCACCTTGGCCACCTTGGCCACCTAAACCATGAGCACCTTCTTTACCAGATGCTCCTATCTCTGTTGGAATATCAATCTGAATTGAATAAGGATTATTTGATGGAACAATCTTTTCACCATTGATATAAAAGACTCCTGGACATCCCCCTTCGCCTCCCAATCCCCCATAGCCACCACATCCACCCTTCCCACCCATTGTCGGTGAAGTGGCCTTATTAACATAAGCCCACCGTCGCATAGTCAGTATCGTCATATCATCTTCTTGCTTTTTGGCCTTACCTTTTTTTCCAGCTTCACCATCTTTACCCGCTGTTCCCGTTTCCCCATCACCTCCATCTTGGCCGTTAGCGCCCTGCCCACCCCGAAGTCTTACCGTTAACCTCTCTGCATGGCATAAGTTTCCCCTTAAACATAAGTTGCCGGCGTTTTCTCCCCCTCGCACCTGCCAAACCATTCGCACCCGAGGTTCCAGCTTCAGATACCATCGTTTGATTACTGATTTTTCGCCTTTCTTCACCGCTTTCTGCTTTAGGTCGAAATGCATTAGCACCATCTTTGCCGGAAAGGTCAATAGACATTTCCTTTAACAATATAAATACTCCTGTGCATCAATGATAATATTAATTCCTGGAAATTTAGAGATCACAATCCAAGTAACATATACCACTCAATGTGATTTTTATCTCCTTAACAGCATTCGTGCTTAATACTAACTTTTTAAAGTCATCCTTTGCTATTAACGTACTTACAGCTAAATGTGCTATCCCGCCAATTTCCAAAACGGCTTTGTTAAATCTGTTTGTAAGTATTACTGCTTCACAAAGCTCTGTTCTAATGAGTTGTAACATAGGTTCGAATGAAAGTTTTTTCTTTCGTTTTAGATAATTGCTTTTCAAAATAGAAAGTAATTTTTTGATATCAGCCATGGCCATTTCCGGTTCCGGCGCATATTGATATTCTTCTAGCTTACTGATGAGGGAATTAGGTTCTTCTATCGCTCTTAGCTCACATTGCCTTTTCGGGGAACTTATTATAAAATGATTTGATAAAATGTTTTTTAACAAGTTGGCGCATCCTTGCAGTATAGGCTCAATATCTATCTCCATACCAACTTTTATTTGACTCTTGTAATTACTTATTGCCTCACAGGCAATTCTATCTAAAGCAGAGATTAAGCCTCTTTTCACATTTAATAAAGTTCCTTTACTGATTTCTACTGAAACATGCTGTTCTAAACGAAATAGCTCATCTAGCCCTACAAATTTTGGGTTAGCGGAAAAAAGTGGTTCAAAAATATCCCTGATGCAATGTGCCTCAATAATACAACCGAAGTGTTCTTCTAAAGTATGTTTTAAATCTTCTATAGGCACTTTGTCTAAACCTAAAAGTTCTTTACAGCAAGTACAAATGTCTTTGCCATAAAGAATTAAAAAACTTACTTTTAGTCCATGTGCCTCCAGAGCTCCTAGTGAATCTAAAACTGTACCAGACTCTATTATCTGAGGAACAAAAGGTAAAATATTGTCTACCACAGGTACGTTCTCTTTTTTGATAATTTGAACTCTGCCTTTCTGATTGCTCGACGATAATTTCCGCTTTTTAGTGGGGGGATCTCCCATTCTTGACTTCGCCTTTAAAGGTTGGGAAGGTCGGGCTGTATCCAGAACCAATCTATTATAATCATCCTAGAGACAATACTCGTTCAAAGTGTCCCCAAGGTCCTACTCCTTCAGCGTGTTCCCAAGGTTCTACTCCTTCAGCGTGTTCCCCAGATCCACTTGTATAAAAAATTAGAATAGATTCTCCTTCACCCATAATATAATTTTGGGGACTAGCATCATTCCCTGGATAACATATGACATTTTTCTGGAATACATGGGCTAATATACCCAATTCAGCCGATGACAAATAAACCCCTTGCGTACCCAAATAATCAGCATATTCAGGGATAATATGTGGAATATGGTTTTCCAATCAAACTTATATTCCCTATTGTAGATATCAAGAGCGTCCTTTATTTGGGGGAACTGCTTCATAAATTCACCCCACTCATCACTTCTACCTGAATTTAAAGCAGTGTGAAACTGTACTTTGATATCACCAACAAATTTTTCTCGGTCAGATAAAGGTTGAAGTTTACTAAGCTCGGATAAAGCACTCGGCGTGGTTTCTAATAAATTTTCTAGAGATGCCCAAGATTCTGACAGTATTTTGTCTGACTGAATAAGAAACTCATCGTATTTTTTCTTTAAATCTTCGATATTGCTTCCAACTAATCCAACATTTTCTATCTCATCAATATTCATAACGTGGTGACTAACCACATGCAGAATGAGCTCTCCCAACCTTCCTGTTAAAGGTAAGGTTTGAAAGCGCAGAACTACGTTTTTCAGACGATCTCTGCATGTTGGCACATCGGGACAAAAGAATCTTTGATCAGACCATTCGCCTAATAAAGCATGAAAGGCACAATCTCCTTTGCCTTCCGTTTTACATCGTTCGAGTTTTTCTGTTAGGCTCCGCTGTTTTTGTTCTTCAGCAAAAAATATTTGTCTCTACAGATAAACTAGAATTCGATTGAACGTCATCACATTCCATTGGCGTAGGTTGTTGCTGATATTCATTCACAACATGAGATACACTCTTGGATGACGTTGCCATAAAAAAATCCCTCTCATCAATAATAACATCAATTTTTTTAATATACATTCAATTAATTTTCAGTATACTGCCCTCTTCTGAAAAGTAAGTACGTTAACGAGGAAATTTCATCGAACTACTCTCCCCCTGCCCCGGATTCCACTCGCTTTCTTTTTAAGACAGAACCACTGTTACTCGGTGGTTGAGAATCTGGAGAAAGTAAACTTGCCATTTTAAAAAATGAGAGTTTTTGAACAGGGTACGCGGCTTTTGGCAATTTTTCAATTTCTTGGAAAGATATAAAATATTTATCAACAATTAGCTTCGTTGCAGTAAATGAATTATATGTTTCAGTCCCAAAAGCAAGATCTCGCTGCCAAAAAGGGTTGGCATTTTGACCGCTTATTTCAACATAACGTCTATGCCAGGAAGCAAATACTGCATCAAAAAACTTTTTAAGCGACTCTCCTCCATAACTGTCATAATTCATTGTACTGGCATGATAGCTAGAGTACTTGGCTTTCTCTGCTATATTTCCCGCCTTAATTTTTTCATTGAAAATACTAAATAATGCTTCTGGAGATTTACTAATTTCCTCCATCAGCCATACCAATTCAGTATGGCTAATATTATGCCAGCCATTTCCGGATGGATTAACTTGAGGCCA
>JBAOHV010000012.1:0-212711 GCA_037045265.1 Microthrixaceae bacterium
CACGGCGGCCCAGCGCGAGGCCGCAGCCAAGGTCGACGAGATTCTGGCCGCCGCGCGCAACCTGCCCATGCAGGCTTCGTATCGCTTTGAAGGGGACGGCCTGAAGTTCCTCGTCGTGCCGACGCGCGGCGCCCGTGGCGGTCCGGGCGGTCCGGGCGGAAAGGGAGGACCCAGTGGCTCGATGGCGCAGATCGAGGAAACGCGCGCGAAAATCTCCGCCGTAGCCGACGACTACGGCCGGGCGGTAGCCGACCTGCTGAACGAACGGGAATCGATTCGCCAGGAAATCGGCCAGGCGCTCCAGCTCACGAAAAGCGACTCGATCGACCGCGCGCTCTACGCCTCGATGCGGGTCGCGACCCGGCAGGAGAATGTCCGCTCGTTCAGCGACTATCGCACGGCGGTGTTCGAGCCGGACTCTCACCAGAACAGCGCCGGCTGCTCTTCGACAGCGTCATGCAGCAGCTCGAGATGCCCCTGCCGCGCGGTGAACCGCAGGCCGGCCGGCGCGCGGATACGTGGTAGGGCGGCGTTGGAGGTCACAAGGACGGGGAAATAGAGGCGTGGTACGCCTTACCGTTGTGGGAGCGGCTTTACGCCGCGACCGGACGTGAGGTCGATCCGTTCGGTCGCGGCGTAAAGCCGCTCCCACAATCAAGCTCCCGGAGGCGGGGGAACCGTGACCGTCGGCATCGGGGCGACCGATCCCGCGGTGCCCGTGCGCAGTCCCGCGGCCGCCATGAAATACTTCTCGCCCGGAACGGTTCCTCACCCGGGGCGCGGGGCACCGGCGCGTAGGTACCGTCGGGCGACTGGAGCTCGCGCGCGTCTTCGTTGTCGCGCAGCTCGATCGGCAACAGATCCTCGATCAGGCGCCGCCGCAGGTCCGGTTCCTCGACGGGAAACAACGCCTCGACGCGGCGGAAAAAATTGCGGGACATCCAGTCGGCACTCCCGCAATAGACAAGCGGCTGGCCCGCATTCTCGAAATAGAAAATGCGGGCGTGCTCCAGGAAACGGCCGACAATGTTGCGCAACCGGATGTTCTCACTGAGTCCCTTCACCCCGGGCAGCAGACAGCACGTCGCGCGCACGATCAGGTCGATCTTCACGCCGGCCTGCGATGCGGCGTAGAGGTTCTCGATCGTCACGGGGTCGACGAGCTTGTTCATCTTCGCGATGATCCGGGCGGGCCGGCCCGCCGCGGCGTTGGCGGCCTCCGCGTTGATGAGTTCCTGCGTGCGGCTGTGCAGGTTGAACGGCGCGACCAGCAGGTGCTTGAATTCGGGCGTGCCGAACGTCGACGTGTTCGGTGGCGTCTACGTCATGTTCGGCTGGGTCGCGACGACCTCCGGCTGGGGACCGTCGGCCCGCAGCTCGACCAGCAGCGCGGGCGTGTTCGGCGCGACGTACGCCTATCCGGGCGAGGGCGGCGACGCGAACATCCGCGACGACGGTTCGGGGCGGGTCCGCCTGGTCGCCTTCACCTCGGGGGGCGAGTCCGGCGCCGCCACCCCGTTCCACATGGACTGCGACGGGAACTGGGAGACCACCATGACCATCCACTCGCCCGTCTTCGAGTACGTGGTGCCGTCGACCGGCGAGACCCGGACGGTCGACTGCCGGTCGCTCGCCTCCGGCCGGTGCGGGATCTTCAGCATCGGTGCCCACGGCAAGGCCAGCGCCACGAACGAGCGGTTCGTGCCGATCACCTTCACCGGCGGGGGCCAGGTGACCGTCGACCCCGGCTCGACCGCGGATCCCGCCGACGTCGACCCGGGGGACGGTGCGGTCGTCGACCCGGTCGGCGGGGGAACCGCGGTCGTCGACGTCACCACGCCGTTCACCGGTGAGGACGACGGCTCGACCGGGTTTCCCGTGGCCGGTGGCGAGCGCAGCTCGGCCGCTGCGGTGGCCGAGGTGCCGGGTGCATCCGGTGCACCCGTGGCGGTGGCGGTCGCCGGTGGGCCGACGCTCACCTACGAGCCGATCTCGGTCACGAGCACCGGTCGCGTCCCCGGGTGGCTCCTGCCGGTCGCGGTCGTGACGGCCGGGGGCGGCGTCGGTGCGATCGCCCTGCGCCGCCGACGCCGTGCGGTCGGCTCGGAGGCGGTGTCGTGAACGCGTCGGGGCTATCGGTCCTCCGTCGTCGTGCGGGGGTGCTCCTGGCCCTCGCGCTCCTCGCCGCGGTCACGGTCGTGGCCGCCTCCTCGGGTCCGGCGTCGGCCGATCCGCTCACCATCACCGGCGCATCGTTCCGGTGGCGGATCAACCCGGAGGTGCAGGGCACGTCGCCCTTCGGCGAGTGCAACTACCTGTCGGCCGGCCGCTCCGACGGCAGCGAGGCGTCCTACCGGGCGACCGAGGGCGAGGTCGCCGTCGTGAAGGCGGGGGGCACGCCGACCTGGGCGACGAAGTGCCTGGTGAACGACCAGCGCCAGACCGACCAGGAACTGGTCTGGACCGGCGGCACCGGGTCGGCCGATCCCGACACCGGCGAGGTCACCGTCTCGTTCGAGGGCGCGGCGTCGATCGTCTTCTACGGCGGCCTGTTGCCGTTCACGATCGTCGATCCGGTGATCACGATCGCCGCCGACGGCACCGGAACCATGGTGGCCACCATGGAGGGGTTCGCGTCGTCCCTCGACGACCCGCACACGAAGACCCCGATCGACCCGGTGCCCGGTGTGGTCGTGGCCGACGTCTCCGGCGTCGACAGCGACAACGACACCGGGTTCGTCGCGCAGCCCGTCTACGGCGGAGTCACCTACGACGCGGACCGGACGGTCGCCGCACCGCAGGTCCGGACCGTGGCCGGCTGGGGCGCCTGGCCCCGGTCCTACGTGGACTTCCACATGGTCACCGGGCTGAGCTCCTACTGGTACACGAGTGGCGGCGCCTTCGACGCGAAGAAGCCCCCGCTCCCGTTCCAGGTCACCTACGACGGCATCGGCGAGCCGCTCCCACCGGTCACGAGCACCACGAGGCCGGGCGGCACCTCGACCACCACGACCTCTCACCGCTCGACCACGACCACGACGGTGCCGACGCCCGCCGTGCCGGGAGCCGCGGCGCCGACCACCGTCATCGCGCCGGGGACCCGGACGATCGTCTACCGGACCGTGGGAGGGACCGCCTCGAGCGGCACGAGCGCCGCGGCCACCACCGGACGTTCGTCCGACACGACCACGGGGTCGCCGTCGGGTGCGCTGTCCTGGTCGATCCCGGCCGACGGTGCCGTCGCCCCGTCGGGCGACGAGCTCGGACCGATCGCCATCGCCGACACCCGCGCCGGCGGGCACGGCTGGACCCTCACCGGCCGGCTCCGGGGCACGGCCGCCGGATGGACGCCCAAGCTGCTCCGCGAAGGCGGGGGGGCCGAACTGGGTCACGCCGTCCCGGTCGGGTTGTCGCGCTCCTCCCTGCTCGCCGGCGCGGTCGCCGGCCACCCGACCGGGTGGGCGACCGTCGCCGCCGACCTCGACCTCGCGCCCGGCGACGAACCGGTCAAGGTCACCGTGACGGCGATCTCGTGAGCGGACGGGGCCGTCGTCGACTCCACGCGCTCGATCGGTGCGGTGGTCGTCGCGGTGGCGGCCGGCGTCGGCGCGGCGCCGTCCGGGGCGATCCCGGCCCAGCAGGACGGTGGCGGCGCCCACAGCTGGTCGATCGAACCCGACCCCACCGGCCCCTCCGGGGAGCGGACCAACTTCTCGTTCGTCGTCGACCCCGGCTCGACGGTCACCGACACCGTGCGGATCACGAACCTGGGCACGACGCCGCTCGAGCTCGACCTCTACCCCGCCGATGCGGTGCTGGCCGACGGTGCCGGAATCGACATGACCGGGGCCGATGACGATCTCGACGGGGTGGGAGCCTGGATCGACCTGCCGGAGGACTCGCTCGAGGTAGCCGTGGGCGAAGGGGTGGACGTCCCGTTCGAGCTGGTCGTCCCCGACGACGCCGCACCCGGAGATCGGACCGGCGGCATCGTCACGTCCGTGTCGACCCGGCGAGCGGGCACGGACGGCCGGGACGTCACCGCGGAGATGCGGCTCGTGAGCCGGGTCCAGGTCCGGGTGACGGGGACGGTCGACGCGGCCCTCGAGGTGTCGGACCTCGAGGTCCGCTACGACGGATCCCGGAACCCGTTCGCCAGCGGCAGCGCGACGGTGTCCTACGTGGTCACCAACACCGGCAACGTGCGGGCCTCGGCCGCTCAGGCGGTCCGGATGCGCGGGCTGTTCGGGGTGACGGGTCGCGACGCCGTGCTTGACGACCTCCCCGAGCTGCTCCCCGGCGCCTCGATCCCGGTGGATGTCGAGATCGGAGGGGTGTGGCCGTCCGGGCGCACCACCGCCGAGGTCGCCCTCCACCTTCGCGTCGGGGCCGTCGGCGAGGGCGAGGGTCCGCTCGTGGACGAGGTCACGGTCACCTCGACGTCGATCCCCACGATCCCGTGGACGCAGGCCCTCCTCGTCGGCGGACTGGTGCTCGCGTGGTGGTCGAAGCGTCGCCACGATCGCCGCCGCGTCGACCACGCCGTCGCCGCTGCGGTGGCCGAGCGGTCCTGACCGAGGTCAGTCCTGCCAACCGATGCGGCACCAGGTCCGTCGGTTGCACGACGGGCACTTCATCCAGTGACCGTCGCGCCGGCCCGGGATCCACACCGTCCCGGTCGAGCCAGCGCAGTCCCAGGTCGGTGAGGTTGATCCGGCTCCGGGCCCGGCAGTTCGAGCACGTGACCACCACGGTCCCGGTCTGGCGGGGACCGGTTGAGAAGAGCGCGTCACGGCCGTCGCGACTCGTGCCCGACCGGATCGTGTCGCGGGCCGCGCTGACCGGCGTCTCGAAGAGGGCCCGCCGGCCCTGGGGGTCGAGCGACGCCCGACGTCCCGACGCGGCGCGCCCCGACGGCGGTCGACGTCCGGGGTCGTCGGTCGTCATGCCGAGGACCGCTGTTCGGCCGGTGCGACGTCGTCGAGGAGGGCGGCCAGCTCCCGGGTAGGCAACCGCGCTCTTCGACGTCGGGGCGTGAGCCAGCACCGACCGGCCGAGTCCGGGTGCCTCGGCCACCCGGACGGACTTCGGGACGTACGGTTCGAGCACCTCGATCCCGTAGTCGTCGCGGACCTGGGCCACGACCTCGTTGGCCAGGTTCGTGCGACGGTCGAACAGGGTGGCGATCGCGCCTCGCACACGGAGGTGGTCGTTGGTGTAGTCGCGCACGTCGGCGATGGTGTCGAGGAGCTGTCCGACGCCGCGCTGGCCGAGCGACTCGCACTGGAGGGGGATCAGGACCTCGTCGGCGGCGGTGAGCCCGTTGATGGTGAGGATGCCGAGCGAGGGCGGGCAGTCGAGGAGGACCCGGTCGTAGCGGGCGGCGATCGTCGACAGCGCCTTCGCCAGCACGTACTCCCGTCCGGTCTTCGTGAGCAGGTGCAGCTCGGCGCCGGCGAGGTCGATGGTGGAGGGGAGCAGGTCGAGTCGTCCGGTGGGGCCGCCCGCCGGCCGGGGCGCGGGCGGCGGGAGCGGGATGATCGCGTCGTCGGCCGAGAGGCGCCTGAGCAGGACGTCGTGGATCGAGGTCTCCAGGGCGTCGGGGTCGACGCCGCAGGCCCACGTGAGCGACGCCTGCGGGTCGAGGTCGACGAGCAGGACCGATCGCCCCCGCTCGGCCAACGCCACGCCGAGGGCCTGGGTGCTCGTGGTCTTGGCCACCCCGCCCTTCTGGTTGGCGATCGCCGTGGTCGTCATGGCCGGAGTCTTGCACCTCGGGCCCATGCCTGGCCCGGGCGTGTGACGGCACGCGCACATGGGGTGACCCCGGTGCTATTCGTTCCATCTGGCGCATTCCGGTGATATACCTGTTCGGCATGCCGGGTTCGGGCGAAGGTTGCGAACCCGAACGACCTGCGACCGAGGGTGGGCGAGACGTTCTTCGGACGTCTCCCTCGGGTGGACGATCCCTACCGAAGGTGCACCCCGATGCCCGAAGTCCCCACGCCCGACCATGACGAGTTGCTGACCCCCGGTGAGGTGGCCGCCATGTTCCGGGTCACCCCCAAGACGGTGACGAGGTGGGCCGAGGCCGGGAAGCTGCCCGTGGTGCGGACCCTCGGGGGTCACCGCCGGTTCCCGGCCGCAGCGGTGCGAGAGGTGCGGGCCGCGCTCGACGGGTCGGCCTGACGGGCACGATCGGCGGTCGGGTACCGGGCTGGGGATCGGAAAACTCGGCGCGGCTAGGTTCGTCGCATGCCGTTGCCCACCGCAGCCTTCTCCGTGTCCGTCCGGGTGCGGTTCGACAACAAGCCCGGTGCGCTGGGTCGTCTCGCGGCCGCGATCGGCGAGGTGGGCGGCAACATCGTCGCCTTCGAGGGGTTCGAGGCCCGGGGCGAGTTCCTCGACGAGGACCTCATCGTCAACTGCTCCTCCGAGGAGCACATCAGGAGGTGGTCCGGGCGATCGGCCACTTGGAGGGCGTCGAGGTGCTGTCGAGTCAGCGACCGCACCTTCGACATGCACCACGGGCGGCAAGATCGAGGTGCTCCCGCTCGCATGCCCGTGAGCGACCGCGACGACCTGTCCATGGCGTACACGCCCGGGTGTGGCCCGGGTGTGCATCGACGATCGCACGAGCGACCCGAGCTGGCGCACGACGCTACACGATCAAGCAAGAACACCGTGGCCATCGTCACCGACGGCACCGCCGTGCTGGGCCTCGGCGACATCGGCCCCGACGCGGCGCCATGCCGGTGATGGAGGGCAAGGCGCTGCTGTTCAAGGAGTTCGCCGGCGTCGACGCGTTCCCGATCTGCCTCGGACACCAAGCGACGCCCGACGAGATCGTCGAGACCGTCGAGCGCATCGCCCCGACCTTCGGCGGCATCAACCTCGAGGACATCGCCGCGCCCGGCGTGCTTCGAGATCGAGGAGCGGCTCAAGGCGCGCGCTCGACATCCCGGTGTTCCACGACGACCAGCACGGCACCGCCGTCGTCGCGCTCGCCGCGCTGGAGAACGCGCTGCAAGATCGTCGGCAAGGAGATGGCCGACATGCCGCGTCGTCATCGCCGGCGTCGGCGCCGCCGGGCGTCGGCGATGCGGCAAGATCCTGCATGGACGCCGGGCGTGCAGCAACATCGTCGGCGTCGACCGCCACGGGCGCCATCTACGACGGGCCGCGACGACCTCAACGTCGCCAAGGCAGTGGTTCGCCGAGCACACCAACCCCGAGCAGCCTGTCGGGCTCGCTGTCCGACGTGCATGCGCCGGCGCCGACGTGTTCATCGGGGTGAGCGGCCCCGAACCTGCATCACCGCCGACGACGTCCGCAACGATGGCCGACGGACCCGATCGTGTTCGCCATGGCCAACCCCGACCCCGAGATCCGCCCCGAGCTGTCGACGGGCATCGCCGCGGTCATCGCCACCGGCCGCAGCGACTACCCGAACCAGATCAACAACGTGCTGGCGTTCCCCGGCATCTTCCGGGGCGCGCTCGACGTCGGGCGCCACCGACGATCACCGAGGACATGAAGCTGGCCGCGGCCGACGCCATCGCCGCGGCGGTCGCGCCGACGAGCTCGCGCCCGGCTTACGTCGATCCCGTCGGTGTTCGACACCGCGCGTCGCCGAGCGGAGGCCACGGCGGTGGCCGAGGCCGCGGTGGCCGACGGCCGCTCGCCCGGCGCCGACCCGGCCCGAGTCTGGCCTGACCGTTCGGCCGCACCCATGAGCTCCCGTCGACGGCCGTCACGTTCGACTTCTGGAACACGCTGCGTCCGGGCGGACGACGCCGGTGCAGCGGCCGAGCGGTCGGCTCGCCTCGATGCTCCGGTCTGCTGGCCCGGCGAGGGCTACGCAGGTCCGACCCCGACGACGGTGCGGTCGGCGCTGCGCCACGCCGGTGCGAGCGCTTCGAGGACCACTGGACGGCGCAACGAGCGGTACTGCGGCGCGGCCGACGCGGTCGAGGACTGGTGCTCGGCCGACCTGCGGCATGACGGTGTCGAACGCGCTGCGCCGCGACGCTGCGTCGCGCTCGATCGCCGACCCCGACCGCGGAGCACGACCCGGAGCCGACGCCGCAACGTCGGCGACGCGCTGCGAGGAGCCTGCCGTTCGGCGGGGGTCCGCATCGGGATCATCTGCGACGTCGGGCCTGGCCCCGTCGGCGACGCTGCGCCGCATCCTCGCCGGCCACGGGCTGCTCGGGTTCTTCGACCACTGGTCCTTCAGCGACGAGGTCGGCACCTTCAAGCCCGACCCGGTGATCTTCGAGCACGCGCTCGGCCGGACTCGGCGGCGTGCCGACCCGTCCGAAGCCGCGCACGTCGGCGACCTCCGCCGCACCGACGTCGCCGGGGCTCAACGCTCATGGGCATGCACGCTCGGTGCGCTACGCGGGCGTCGTTCGACGATCCCGGGGCCGGCCGACGACGGCACCGATGCCGTGGAGGCGCGGGTGGTGCTGGGCGACCACGCCGAGGTCGACGGGCCCGCGCTCGGCGTCCGATGACGGGCGGGTCGGCGGTCCGTTGACCATGCCGGTGAACGTCTTCGGCCGACGGTCCGAGGTCGCCGATGTCGCCTACCGGTTGGTGGGAGCGCTCGACGACGCCACCGTCGAGCTGGCCGGCTCCACCGCTGCCCGGATCTCCGGTGGCCTGCTCGAGGTCGGGGATCCGGTCGTCGTCGACGTGACCACCGAGCACCTCCGCGGGGGAGCGGGGCGCGACGCAGCGGGCCGCCATGGCCGACTGGCTCTCGCAGCCCGCACTCGTCGGCACCGGCCGGCGGCGCGGCGCAGGCGATGGTCGGGGACCTCCACCTGTCGATCTCGTTCTGCGATCGCCGACGACGCGGGCCAGGACGTGGTCGACGCCGTCGTCGAACTGGCGGTGCGGGTCGCGGGATGGACCGACGGGCGCGTTCGTCGCCACGGCGTCGGGGGTCGTGCTCGGTCCCGACGGGTCGGTGTGGCTCGAGCGCCGCGAGATCCCGGCCCCGGTTCCCCGGTTGGACGACGAGTCGCTCGACCCGCTGGTGCGCGAGGCGCGCGAGGTGCTCGACCGCGAAGGGGTACCCGAAGGTGGCGTCGTGCTCGACGCGGCAGCTGACGGAGGCGGTGCCGCCGCGGGAGGCACCGGACCGCGAACGGGTAGGTCGTCGCCTGGTCGTCACCGCTGCGGTCGCGGCCCGGTCGCTGGCCGAGACCGAGGGCCGGAACCTCGACGAGGCCCGCGCCGGGCTTCCTCGACTGGGTGGAGGACACCGGTGCCGCCGTCGAGCTCGAGCCGTGGGAGGCCACCCTCCTCGACGCGCCGGCCGGCGGGCTGTCGGAGCGGGACCGCATCGACGGTGCGTGGCGGACCGAGGCCGCGGTCGTCCTCGCCTGGGCGCTCGGCCTGCTCGAAGCGCCGCCCCCGGACCGCCTCGCGGACCCGGGCGCGGTGTTCAATGCCGTCGGCCTGCCCTCGGCGGACCGCACGGTGTCGATCCTCGCCGGAACCCGTCTGTCGTCGCCGTCGGCACTCGAAGCGTTCCGGAGCGGGCGCGTCGAGGTGGGCCCGTCGGGCAGCATCGGCGTCGAACGCTTCCGGGCCGCGGACTGGCTCGTCGCCGGCGGATCGTTCGGGGGCTCCTCCGACGGCTCCTTCGACGGCATCGCCTGATCCGGTCGCGGGCGGGGTACCGTTCGAGCCGGACCCGTCGACGGGACGGCGACACGGAGGTTCCCATGAGCAGCGACCGCACGAGAGCCGGCACCGAGACCGTCGAGGAGGTGCGCGAACGCCTCGTCGACACCTTCGAGAGCGGTCGCACGACCAACGTCGTGTGGCGCCGCAAGCAGTTGCAGGGCGTGATCGCCCTCGTCGAGAAGCACGAGAAGGAGCTGACGGCGGCCATGGCGGCCGACCTCGGCAAGCCGGCGTTCGACTCCTGGCTCACCGAGCTCAACCTGGTGAAGGACGAGGCCGCCCACGCCGCTCAAGCACCTCGGCGGCTGGGCCAAGCCCACCAAGCACTCCGTGCCGCTGGTCGTGCAGCCGGCCAAGGCCTGGACCGAGCCGCAGCCCCTCGGCGTCGTGCTCATCATCGCCCCGTGGAACTACCCGCTGCAGCTGCTGCTCGCGCCGGCCGTGGCCGCCCTGGCCGCCGGCAACACCATGGTGCTCAAGCCGTCGGAGCTGGCCCCGGCCACCTCGGCGGCCGTCGCCGAGCTGGTGCCGCAGTACCTCGATGCCGACGCCGTCGCCGTCGTCGAAGGCGGCGTGCGCCGAGACCACCGAGCTGCTGGAGCAGGAGTGGGACCACATCCTCTACACCGGCTCGCACCCGGGTCGGTCAGGGTGGTGATGGAGGCGGCGGCCAAGCACCTCACCCCGGTCACCCTCGAGCTGGGCGGCAAGAGCCCGACGATCATCGCCGCCGACGCCGACCTGAAGGTGGCGGCCAAGCGGGTGGCCTGGGCCAAGATCCTCAACGCCGGCCAGACCTGCATCGCCCCCGACTACGTGCTGGTGGAGCGAGTCAGGTCGCGCGACGCGTTCGCCCGCCTCGTGGTCGACGAGCTGGCCACGCTTCCGCGACCAGGCGCCGAGTCCACCTCCATCGTGAACGACGTCACCACCTCGACCGCCTCGAGGGCCTGCTCGACGGACACGGCGGCGAGGAGCTCATGCCCCGCAAGGTCGGACCGCGGACACCCGCGCGATGGCCCCGGTCGTGGTGCGTCAGCCCGACCCGGACTCCTCCGCGGTGATGCAGGAGGAGATCTTCGGCCCGATCCTGCCGATCGATCACGGTCGAATCGATCGGCGACGCGATCGCGTTCGTCCGGGCGCGTGCCCCGCCCACTCGCCCTCTACCTGTTCAGCGTCGTCCAGGCGCCACGGCGAGCGCAAGGTGCTGCGATCGGACCCACGGCCGGCTCGGTCTGCATCAACCACGCTCGTGTACCAGGCGGCCGATCACCGTCGATGCCGTTCGGCGGCGATCGGTCCGAGCGGCATGGGGGCGTACCACGGTCAAGGCCGGCTTCGACGACGTTCAGCCACACCAAGTCGGTGCTCAAGCGCCCCGCCGACGCAGTGCGACCCGAGGGTTCGCCTACCCGCCCTACTCGGGCATGGTGCAGAAGGTCCTGCGCGCCGTGTCCCGCTGGCCCTCGAGCTGATCGGTGGAGGTCGGCGTCTTCGTCCCGATCGGCACGGGCAACGCAGAGCCAGGCTTGCTCCGCGCCCTCGGCCCGGCGATCGAGGAGCGTGGGTTCGAGTCGGTCGTGGGTGCCCGAGCACGTCGTGCTGTTCGACGAGTACGAGTCGTCGTACCCCTACGCGGCCGACGGGCAGGATGCCGGGCGGGGCCGAGTTCGGCCTGCTCCGACCCGCTCACCGCGCTCACGCTACCTCGCCGCGGTGACCGATCGCATCCGCCTCGGCACCGCCATCTGCCTACGTCCCGCAGCGCACCGCCGGTGTACACGGCGAAGCAGGTGTCCGACCTCGACTCGCCTCTCGCGGTGGACGGGTCGAGTTCGGCAT
The DNA here is from genome assembly GCA_037045265.1 of Microthrixaceae bacterium. GTDB lineage: Bacteria > Actinomycetota > Acidimicrobiia > Acidimicrobiales > Microtrichaceae > JBAOHV01. The sequence continues at coordinate 11,548 of JBAOHV010000012.1, forward strand.
CGGCGTCGGGGTGGTTGCGGGAGGAGTTCGAGGCGCGTCGGCCGTGCCGTTCGAGCGCCGGGGCGCCGCGGACCGACGAGTACCTCGCCGGTGCATGCGGACCGCTCTGGCAGCGACAGACGTGTCGGAGCTCCGCGGGCGAGCTGTACGACCTTCCGCCGTGCCGGATGTACCCGAAGCCGGTGCAGACCCCGCACCCGCCGATCGCTCGTCGGGGGCGAGAGCGACGCTGCGCTGCGGCGGGTCGCCCGCCACGGTGACGGCTGGTTCTCCTTCGACCGCGTCCCGGCCGACCTCCCCGAGGCGCTCGCCCGCTTGGACGCGGCGCTCGACGCGGAGGGCCGGAAGCGCGGCGACGTGACGGTGACCGTGAGCCCGTACTTCAAGCCGGTCGGTCCGGCCGAGATCGCCGGCTACGCGGAACTGGGCGTCGACCGCCTCGTCGTCGTCGCCCTCGCGTTCGACCACGACTCGATGCACCAGCAGCTCGACGCGCTCGTCGCCGGGGTGCTCGAACCCGCCCGCGCCGGCTGATCCCCGCCGCCCTCGCAGCCGCCCGCGGCTGCCTAAGGTGACCCGGCCGACCACGCCCACCCGAGAGGCCCGCCCGACATGACCGATCCCGCCGCCGACCTTCCGCTCACGGGCCAGGGGGCCCTCGTCACCGGGGGCGGGTCCGGCATCGGCCTGGCGGTGGCCCGCCAGCTCGCGGCGGCCGGCGTGGTGGTGACGATCTGCGGCCGGACCGAGGCGAGGCTCACCGAAGCCGTGGCCCAGCTGTCGACCGACCTCCCCGACGCGTCGGTGCACGCCGCCGTCGCCGACGTCACCGACGAGGACGCCGTCGCCGCCGCGGTCCGGGCGGCCGACGACCGGGCCCGTCGGGCCTGCGGTGCCGTGGTCGCCAGCGCAGGCGGCAGCGAGTCGATCGGCCCGGTGACCCACCTCGACCGTCGATGACGTGGGACCGCACGATCGCCATGAACCTCACCGGCGTGATGCTCAGCCTGAAGCACGGGGCGGCGGCCATGGTCCGCAACGGGGGCGGTTCGTTCGTGGCCATCTCGTCGATCGCCGCCGACCTGCCCCACCCGTGGTTCGGGGCCTACGGGCCGTCGAAGGCCGGGATCGACCAGCTGTGCCGGCAGGCCGCCGACGAGCTCGGCCCCAGCGACGTGCGGGTCAACACCGGTGAACCCGGGCCTGATCGACACCGACATGGTCGAGTTCATCACCGCGGGCGGTCCGGTCCTCGAGAGCTACGCCGAGAACACGCCGCTCGGGCGGTTCGGCCGCCCCGACGACATCGCCGCGCTCGTCCGGTTCCTCGTCGGCCCGGAGTCGACGTGGCTCACCGGCCAGAACATCACCGTCGACGGCGGCCAGTCGCTGCGCCGCGGCCCGAGCCTGGCAGCGGTCCTCGGCCCGGTCTTCGGCGAAGACGGGCTGCGCGGCGTCGTCCCGTCGGACGTTTGATCCGCTGGTTCAGGGTTCGGGCCCCTGGTGGCCCACCAACCGCAAGCCGTTGCCCAGCAAGGGTTCCGCACGTTCCCCGCTTGTTCGGTCCCGGGTGTATCAGGCCCGAGTTACGCGGTTCGCGCCGCGATGCACCGCTTGGTCGGCGACGATGAGGCCGCTGGTGGTCGTCGGACGACACCGGTTCATCTCACGGCCGTCCTTCTACAGCTCCGACGAGGTCGGGGCCTGAGCGAAGGATGGCGAACGTGGACGCATCGAGTCGGGAGCTGCGGCGACGAGGAGCAGGTCGAACGGTCCGAGGACCACGACTGATGGACGGGTGCTGTGGGGACTGCCGCGTGCGGCAGTCCCCGGGTTGTGTGATCATGCGTTGGTCACAGGGTTCTCGAAGGTCCGGAGCGGGGTGCGGGTGCGGTTCATGTGGGTGGTGGTTGTGTTGTTGGTGGCTTCATGCTCTGGTGGTTCGGGTGCTGAGCGCTCTGGTTCTGCAGGTCCGGCAGGCGCAGATGCGACCAGCGCGGATAGGCCAGCGGCGACTGGGGAAAGCGCCGAAAGCACCGTTTCGCCGCCGGCGGGCGTGACCTCGGTGCCGGTGACGGAGGAGACAGCGATGTTGCTGGCAGATGTCGAGCGGCTTGTTGGTGGGGTGGAGGGCCGGGTGCGAGATTGCCTGGCTAGCCGTTTGCTTGTGGAGCCGTTGGCGATAGGTGCCGTGTCTGAGCCGGTTGCGGCCGCCGTGGTTGATGATTGTTCGCGGGTCGTTCAGGTGGTTGACGCTTGGGCTGGAGATGTGGATCGCGATTGCTTGTTCGAATTGTTCTCGGCTTCGTCGTCAGAGCAACTTGAAAAGTACTACGCGGCGTTGGTCAACCCGGCTGCTCGTGATGACGATACGAGCGAGTTTGTAGATGCCGTCGCCCGTTGTGGCTGAAGGCGCTCACTAGCATGGCCCATCGGTTTAAGATCACACGTTCCGAGGACACCTAGAGGGCAGCGCTGGCGATGAGAAGGTCAAGAATGTTCCCCTCAGAGAGCACATCGTTGCGAGACACCCGCCTTTGTCATTGGAACAGCCCCCTTGACCGATTGGGTTGCGGCGTTGGCAGGGCCAGTTCCAACGGTCGGTGCACGGTCCCGGTCATGATGACCGGTGCTGTTGACCACCACCGACCGTTGGAGACCACAGGATGCCAGGCGCGCCGCTGTCGCTGCCCGAACGCGAGGAGATCTTGCTCGCGTGCTGACCGAGGACCCTGAGGTCGTCGTGGGCGTCGATCGCCCGGCGCGATCGGCCGTCACCCGACCACGATCGCCCGCGAGGTCACCGCGCACGGTGGCCGAACGCGGTACCGGCCCGCCGACCGCGGACCGGGCCGCTGACACAGTGCCCGGCAGCGACCCGGGACTCGGCTCGCCGACGGTGCCCGGCGACGCTGCGGGACCGCGTCACCGCCGAGCTGCGCCATGGGCCGCTCCCCGGTAGCGATCTGGGCCGACCTGCGACGCCGAGGACGCGGCGGCGGTGCCGTGCGTGGAGACGATCTACCAGGCCGTCTACACCGGTGCGCTCGGCGTGAAGCCGACCGAGTGCCTCCGGCTCCCGTCGGCCACGACGCCGGTCCCGCCAGGCCCGCCACCCCAACACACGCGGGCCCGGTCTGCCCAACATCGCCACACGACCCGGCCGCGGTCGAGCGACCGAGCTCGAGGCCGGCCACTGGGAGATCGACCAGATCATCGGCGCCCGGAACCAGTCGTCGCTGTTGTACCTTCACCGAACGCGTCACCCGCTACTCGATCGCCGATCACCATGCCCAACGGCTACGACGCCACAGGCAACCCTCGCCGGGCTCGTCGAGGGCCTCGACCGCATCCCCGCCGACCTGCTGCAAGTCGGTCACCTTCGACCAAGGCTCGGAATGGGCCGAGTGGGAGACCACTCGCCGCGACCTACGGGCATCGACGTGTGGTTCTGCGACCCGCACTCGCCATGGCAACGCGGCCAGATCGAGAACCAGAACCGCGCACTGGCGCTGGTGGTTCCCCCGCGGCACCCGACCTCGACCACCTCGACCCAGACCCACGCTCGACGCGGTCGCCGCCATCATCAACGGCCAACGCCGACGCAACCTCGACTACCACAGCCCCGCCGAGCTCTACGCATGCCCTCACCGTGCACTGATCACTGGAACTGGCCCAGGTCTGCGTGAATGGTGGCTGTTGTCTTGGCGCTCGTTGTGGCTGGTATGCCGACGTTGCCTGTCCTTGCTCAGGGAGCACCGCCTGCCTACCCGTGCTTCGTCAAGCGGATCGTTCAAGGCCCGTACTCGGGAGGCCCATTATCAGAATGGCAAGGCGACGTCTTGACAGACCTGGATCTTCCCGCTGGGTCGGCCGTGACATTGTCGATCCATGGCCACTTCAAATCGAGTCTCAATGCGTTGAACACCTATTCGCAATTTAGGTACGCCAATAGTACTGGCTCCTTTGACACCCGGAATAAGGCCCTGGACTTTCCCATGGGTTATGAAGGCGTGGTATCGCACACTTATCCCGCCGTCAATATTTCAACTGCTCGCACGATAGATATCGGCTTGAGACTTCAAATCATAGCCGCTGGCGTAATCGAGGTAGTGGTGCGCGTGGCGGAGCCAGGTGGAACCTGTCTTAGCTTGGCGACAGTCGAGCGGACTGGCATGCTGTCGGGGGATGGGGCGGCTGGAGATCCGGTCATCACTGCTTCGGGCTCGTTCTGGTTCGACCCAACGGAGGGCGAACCTCTAGGACCTGTCTATTCCTCTAGTGGCGGTTGGGGTCACCGCTACACCGGTTCGCCGAACTCTTCAGCGTTCGGTGCCAAGTGGTCGTCGGTATTGGATGAGGGTTTGTCGCCGTACCTCGATGGTGTGCTGCGATATCGGACTGCTGGTGGTGTTCTCGCCGAGCTCGATCCGGTCGCTACCGACGAGTGGGGAGGTCACAGCGAGCTGATGGTGCAGGGTGTGGAGCGTGATCCGGGCGACGGCACCTATGAGATGACCTTCCTGGATGGTGGAGTTGCGAGCTTCGCATCGTCTGGCAGGTTGATTCGAGCGGGTCGATGCTCTCGGTGCCGGAGTCCGGGTTGTGTCTCGATTCAGTACCGGTGTGCCCTCGAGAATCGTTGACCTCGTCAACGGTTCACCGGTGAACGTGTGGACCTTGACCGATACCACCAACAATAGTTTGGTCGATTCGGTCACGGGCCCGTTCGACGCGGTGCTCTCCAGTGCTCCAGCCGGCACACCGGTCCGCGTCTATTCGTACTCATCCGGTCGACTCGCATCCATCTCCGCCCCATACTCGAGCCGGCTCTGGCAGCCCTGAATCGGAGTACGAGTTCACCTATACCGGTCTCGACATGTTGGACCTGGTGACTCGGCACCGGGGCGGGACAGCATCAGGTGTGTCCGTCGTTGACAACGACTACGACGGTCTCGGACGGTGTCGAGCAGCAGACAACTGCTACGGGCGAGATCGATGAGTTCAGCTATGCCCGCAATGCGGCCGGGAACGTCGTCACCACAGTTGTGCACAAAGCCGGCATGGAAGAAGAGGCGGTTACCTACGTACATGACGAGATCGGCCGTCTCGTCTCGATAGTTGACCCGTACGAGGACAGCTCGTCGTTTGGATGGGAGGGTGGAAGCCCTACTGATGTGGAGTCGCGCCGGGGAGCGTCGGCGAACGCTACCTATAGCGACGCGGGGGTTCCGACCGAGATCGAGCTTCCGGACCCAGCTAGTCCGGGAATGCAGGCGGGATCGGTGTCGGCCACCTACTGTGGCCCGAACGATCCGCGCCCTTTGACGGAGACGGATGCGGCGGGGGTGGTGACGAAGTACTCGGTGGACGGCCGGTACGTCGTCGCCGACAGCCTGTGATGTGGGGCGGTCGATCCCGACCCGAGTCACCCGGGCTTATGGCACGGCCGGACGCTTGGGACACGTTGATCTCGTCATCGGGTGGGCGAATCACGGAGACCACCGAGGCCCCGACTGGCGACAACGTGACCACCCGATGGAACTGGGACAGTTCCAATGGGGTGTTGTTGTCGACGATCTCGTTTCCCAATGGCGTGGGGGCAGCTGGCCTCTCGACGTTCTACGGCTACGACGCGGCTGGCCGTCAGACCGTGGTACGCGACCCTTCGGGGGTCGAGACGTGGACCGTTCGGGATGCTCGGGGCAACGTCGTGACAGAGGTTGGGCCGGTCGCTGTCGCCCGGACCTGCGGGGCAACGTCATGCTCGTTCGGGGCGACCCCACCGACGGGTCCGACCACGACCTACACCTACGACCGGACGGGATCGCTGCTTTCGATCACCGATCCAGCGAACAAGGTGACGACCTTCAGTGAGGATTACCCGTCGGGTGGAGGCCGTGTGGAGACGGTGACTGCGCCGCCTCACCGTGATGACCCAGGTTCATCTTCGACGGTCCAGACGTCGACGGTCAGGACCTTCGATCGTTTCGACCGGCTTGTGGAAGAACAGGTCGGCGATCTGTCAGATCCCTTGTCGATGTCTTCGACGGTTGTCAGTCGGGATCGGCTCGGTCGTGTCGCAGTGCTGTCCAGGACCGTCGGCGGCTCGTCGGGTCCGGTTGTGACCTCCTTCGCGTATGACGTGGACGGCAATCAGACCGTGACAGCGATGGGTGGTGACCCTTCGGCCACCGATCGTCAAGAATCGAAGAAGGTGTTCGACCTGCGCGGCCGGCTAATCGAGGAGTGGGGCCCGACTGGCGATACCAGCGCACCGACCTCGGTGTCTGGCTCGACCCCGACCGCGGTCCGGCACCATGCCGTGTACGTGTACGACAACGCGGATCGGTTGGTGTCGGTACGGGCCGGCGACGGCAATGAAGCCCAACAGATCTACTACCGCTACGACGTGGCCGGCAGGCTGCGCTATGAGATACGCGGACCGCGACGGTGACGGGGTGGTCGGAGCGTCAGGACCCACCGACCACGACGACGGTGTCACCGAGTACACCTACACCGATGCTGGTCGATTGTCGGCCGTGATCGAGCCACCTGAGTCTGTGTCGTCGTTCAACTGGGCGACCGGCTCCGGTAAACGGACCACCAGCTACGGCTATGACCAGGCCGGCCGCCGAACCTCCGTCGTCGATGCGCTATCGCAAACGACCACAACGACCTACACCGGCCGAGGAGAGGTCGAACGGGTGACCAAGCCCGGCGGCTACTACGTCGAGTACGGCTATGACCCGGCAGGTCGCGTCACGTCGGTGACGGTGCCCTCCCCGACCGGCACCGGCACCGCGACAGTCGTATCCACATACGACGCCCGAGGGCTGCTGACTGCGCAGAGCGAACAGCACCAAAGCGGAACGTCGTCCCCGCCGGCCACGACCTACAGCTACTACGACGACGGATCGATGGCCACGGTCACCAACCCGCTGGGTGGGGCCAACAACACCGTCGGCTACTTCTGGGACGGCCGAGGAAACCGCGTCGCCCGCACGTCGGTCACCCAAGCCTCCAGTGGCGCGTCGACCCATACCGTCACCGACGTCTGGGCCTACGACCTGGTCAACCGTGTGACCAGCGAGCAAGCAGCCGGCGCCGCAGGCCCTACGACCCGCACCTACGACGAGCTCACCGGGAGAGCCGCTACAACCACCATGCCATCAGGTCGGGTCAACACCTACACGTGGACCAACAGCGGCCTCCTGGCGTCGACGACCAGCACCAAACCAGCCGACACCTACGGGCCCGCGGAGACGTGGCGCGGCTGCTACTGGGTACGACACGGTCGGCAACCGCACCCACGCCCTCGATGACGACACCACCGCCACCACGCCCTGCCTGGACGGTGAAGTCACCACGGCGACCTGGACCCACACCGGTCAGCTCGCGTCGGTTCTTCGCCCCGATCACGCCAACACCCCACCGGGCACCGACGAGATCACCAGCTACACGTGGGACATAAACGGGCTCGCCGCGTCGATGACCTACGCCGATGCCACCACCCACAACTTCCACCACGACAAGTTGAACCGGCTGGGCCTCTCACGTGTGGGTGCTGCACCGATCGCCGGCTACTTCTACGACGCCAACGGGAACCGCACCACCGAACTCCTCTACTGGGGGTCACCAACCCGCACCTGGACCTACCCCACCAACGGCTCCCCGCACCCGACCAGCTACGTGGAAGACGTCGACGGCAACGACCGAACCACCATCATGACCTGGCAACCAAACGGCGACCTCGCCACCGAAACCACCGGGTCCTCAACAATCGACCTACGGATACGACACCGCCCGCCAACTCACCTCCGCGACCGACACCGCGGGAGCGGACTACACCTACACCTACGGGCCCCGCGGGCTCCGCCACCAATCCAGCGTCGACGCCACAACCACGAACTACACCTACAACGACCGGGCACAGCTCGCCACCAAGACAACCGGCGCCACGACCACCACCTACGCCTGGGACCCCGACGGACGCCAAGTCACCGAAACACGCCCCGGACAAGCCCGGGCCACCCGTTACGACGCCCGCGGACTACCAGTCGAAGCCGTCACCGACAACACCACCGGCAACGACTACACCGAAACCTACGCCCACGACGTCGACCGGCGACTCGTCACCCAAACCGACGGCATCACCGGCGCCACCCCCGTGAGACGCTCGTTCACCTGGGACCCAACCCGAGCAGAATCTCTGCCGCTCGAGATCCGAATCGACGCCTACCTCTACGCCCGGAACAACTTCGGGCTCGAAATGATCGGTCTCTACTTCAACCTCACCGGCACCGTGTTCCAGTACCGCGTTCGATGCCCGGCGCAGCCAGATCCCAAGCACCGACAACCCCTACGCACCCAGCCACTACGACCCCTACGGCACCCCCAACGTCGCAGCCAGCATGCAGTACGGCTACCGAAGCGAAATCCACCTCGGAACCCGGATCCACCTCAGAAACCGCACCTACACCCCCACCACCGGTACCTTCACCACACCCGACCCCCTCGACGGCATCACCGGAACCACCACCGAAACCAACCCCTACCACTACACCAACAACAACCCCATCAACCTCACCGACCCACTCGGACTGTCACCAGATGACTGTGGCGTCACGAGCCCCTTCGAGCAAGGCCGGCTTGCTGAAAGAGTTCCTCGGAAACAGCGCACTGCAACAACAAGACCTTCGTCGATGCCTGGGCCAACGACGTCACCCGACGCCTCGAACCCATAGCACCGTACGTCGTGCCATTCTACGACTGCATCGAAGTCGCTCGCGAAGGACTAGACGCCAGCGGATGGGCCATGATCGGGTGCGGGGGCAGCGTCTACGGCGCAGCAAAGACATTCGTCCAAGGCGTGTCACACGGAGCCGGAGCGGTCGACGACATCGCACGACACAGCGACGACCTCGGCAAACACACCGACGACGCCACCCGCCGAGGCGACAACCTCGACGAAACGGCCGAACTCCCCGGCGACTGCCCTCGCAGGACCCGCCCGCTCCTTCTCCGCCGACACCCCAGTCCTCATGGCCAACGGCACCACCAAGCCAATATCGGAAGTGGTGGCTGGCGAGTACGTCTACGCCACCGACCCCGAAACCGGCGAATCAGGCCCCCGGGAAGTTACGGCCACCCTCCCGCACACCGACCAGCTCCTCACCCTCCGGCTCTCCAGTGGAGACGTCGTTACCACCGAGGACCACAAGTACTGGAACGAGACCGACGAGGAATGGCAGGACAGCCAGCAACTCGACGACGGTGATCGACTCCGAAGTGCCGACGGCTACGAGGTAACCGTCGAAGGGCTCGATTGGTCAACCGTCCATACGGCCGGCGCCTACGACCTCACCATCGACGACCTCCACACCTTCTACGTCGGAGCCGGCCACGAGAACGTCCTCGTCCACAATTGCCCGGACGCCGGAGACGTGCCTGTGCGGAAGGGTCCGATCCCGGACGAGGTCCCGAAGCAACCTACCTGAGCAAATGGTCATGGACTCAGCAAAGGCAGGCGATGGCCGGATCATCATGCGCAATCTCTCCGACGAGCCGCGCCTAGTTGCGAACTACGGCCCTGGCGAATGGGTTAGAATGGAGAATGTTGGCCGGGGATCGACAACGAACATCACGGTGCATTGGTTCCGCAATCTTAGTAAAAGCCGGGCCAGAACGTTGAATTCAAATTCACGGTTAGGTACAACTGATGCGGGTGATTTGTGTCTCGGAAAGCGGCGACGCTCTACCCGCATCAGCCCTTGATTCGGCGATGGGAATCAGGCGAGATGACACGTTCGACGTCAGCGTTGGAGAAGAGTACACTGTCTACACGATTACCATCTTGAAGGGACATTGTTGGTACTTCGTTTTTGATAGAACTAGCGCAGACTATCCGAAATGGAATCCGGCAGCTTTGTTTGAGGTGAGCGATCCGTCGCTGCCAGCATCTTGGGTATTCGGTTACATTCGAGTTCCGGGGCGGGAGGAGTATCCCGTAATCTCATTTCCGGAGTGGGCGCTGGATGGACACTTCTATGAGCGACTGGTCGACGGCTTCGGTGATGCGACCGATACGTTCGCTTCCAGACGCATCGAGGCCGAGGCCTGACGGCAGCTGGAGGTCCCCCGAGTTGACGGACATCTGAGCTGAGGCGACGTTGGTCGTCTCAGCAGGGTATTCTGGTTCCCCACCTCATCCACCGGAGGGTCTGTCAGATTCTTTGTGTAAGCGGTCGTGAGCATGGTTAGTAGCCGGCGGCTGCGATGCGGTCGCCGTAGTGGATGGTCAGGGTGTTCAGGATGGGCTTCCAGCCGTTGATCCGGCCGGTGAGGTCCTGCCGGTTCGGGCGTCGTCTGGTGGCGACGAGGTAGAGGACCTTCATGGCGGCTTGCTCGTTGGGGAAGTGGCCGCGGTGGCGGACCGCCTCGCCGGAACTGGGCGTTGAGGCGACTCGATGGCGTTGGTCGTGTAGACGACCTTGCGGAGCTCGGGCGGGAAGTCGAGGAACGGCACGAACTCGTCCCACGCGTTCTCCCACGAGGTGATCATCGCCGGGTACGTGCTCGCGCCACTCGCTCGGCGAACTCGTCGAAGCTCGGCCTCGGCGGCCTCGACGGTCGGGCGCCTCGTAGATCGCGCGCATCTGCCGGGTGATCTGGGCCCAGTGCTTCTTCGACGCGTAGCGCAGCGAGTTGCGGACCATGTGCACGACGCAGGTCTGCACGGTCGCTTGGGGCCACGTCGCCCCGGATCGATTCCGGCAGGCCCTTGAGCCCGTCGCAGCACACGATCAACGCGTCCGCGACGCCGCGGTTGCGCAGCTCGGTCAGCATCGTCGCCCACTGCTTCGCGCCTTCGCCGCCGGTCGGGCCGAGCCACAGGCCCAGCACGTCGCGTTCGACCGTCGAGGTTCGACGCCGATCGCCACATACACGGGCCGGTTCGCGACCTGGGCGCCCCGCACCTTGATCACGATCGCGTCGATCAACAACACCGCGTACATGCGGGTCGAGCGGCCGGTTCTGCCAGGCGACCATGTCGTCGACGACCTCGTCGGTGATCTTGGAGATCGTCTCCCGGGACACGTCGGTGGAACGGGTCTGTCAGGAACTTTGTGTAAGCGGCGTGGTCTGAGGCTTCGACTTCGCTCCGCAGGCTCCGCTGCGCTCACCGGCTGACGGGGTGGTGTGGTGCTCCAGGCCGGCGAACACGTCGCCGTTGACACGCGTAGGCGGCCCGGATCTCGTCGACGATGCGCACCTGCTCGTCGCCGTCCCACGGCAGCGGCGTCGAGCGCGGCCCGGTAGCCGTCCTTGAACGCGGTGAGGTCGCCGAGCTGGTCGAACGACAGCGAACCGGCCGCCACGCTCGGGCGTGAGGTCGTAGGTGCGCGTGGCGATGCGCCCGATGAACTGACCGCCGGAGAGGTCGCCGAGGTAGCGGGTGTAGTGGTGGGCCACGTAGCCGCCGGTCCACGTCGAGCCGAGCCTCGCGGAGGCGGGCCACGTAGCGCTCGGTCGCCGGGGTGGGCTCGTGCCGCTGCCGCCAGTCGGGGCCGACGAGGGTTTCGAGGTCGGCGGCGAGCGCCTCGGTGCGCAGCAGGCCCGGGTGGAGGAACGGCTGGAGCGTCGGGTCGTCGGCCACCGCCGGCGCGGGCGACTCGAGCACCTCGTAGGCGTAGGCGTGCTGGGCGAGCATGTCGGTGTAGCCGGCGAGCGGGAGCCGTCCGTCCATCAGCGCCGACATGAACGTCGAGGTCTCGGCGTACGCGGTGGTCGCCGCGGTGCGCTCGCGCAGGATCGCGGAGAAGGTTCGCGTCGGTCTGGGCGGCGGTCATGCGTGACTCCTGGGTCGGTCTGGTAACCAGTGCGATTACCAGACCATAAGCTACCCTTACAGACGGCGGCGTCGCCAGGCGCGACGACGGGAGCGAGCCCTGGTCAGTGCTCCTCTGCGCCGCGTGGCGTCAGGCCGAGGGCCTCGCACGCCTCGTGGTACATCCGCACGACCTCGTGACGGATCGTGACCCGCTCGGTCACCTCTACCGCCCACGGCACCGTCACGTCGCGCTCGCCGTCGGCATCGGTGACCCGGAACGTGGCCCCGGCGGGGGAGACGTCGGCCATCGTTGCGCCGGTCAGCGTCGGGCACGCCGCCCAGCGAGCGGGCGATGAGGAGGTTGTCCTCCGGGTGGTCGGTGTTCATGTGCCGCGGTGACCGCGGCGACGACCTCGGGGGTGAACGGGGGCGTGGGGTTCGACATCGCGGTCACCGTACCGATCCGGCGCGGGCGCGGCGCACGGCCTGCTCAGGTCGGGACGCGATGAAGTCGACCAGCACCTGTGCGAGCTCCGGGCCGCGGTCCTCCTGGAGGAAGTGGCCGCCGCCCGCGATGGTGGTGTGGGCCTGGCCCTGCGCGCCCGGGGACCTCTGGCCAGGAACGTGCGCGTCGCCGCCCTTGGTGATCGGGTCGGCGTCGCTGAAGGCAGCACAGGAACGGCCGGTCGAAGGTCTCGAGGACCGTCCACGCGGCCCGGTTGTCGATGCCGACGCCGGGTCGTCGGGCGCCGTCGGGCACCAGCGGTCGGGAAGATGCCGGGCCCCGGCCTTCGCACGCCTCGTCGGGGAACGGTGCGTCGTAGGCGGCGATCACCTCGGGTAACAGCGTCCGTCGTGCATGCCGCCGTTGATGATGAGGCCGACCGGGAACTGCTCGGCGGTCCTGCGAGAAGTTCTGCCAGGCCGAGGAAGGCCTCGCTGGGGGCGCCGGTCGACCGGTGGGGAGGCCGGTGTTGCCGATCGACCACCCGGGCGTAGCGGTCCGGGTGCTCGGCCGACCAGGCGCAGGCCGACGCAGGCCGCCCCAGTCCTGGCCGAAGAACGTGATGTCCCGCGAGGTCGAGGTGGTCGAACAGCAGGCCTGGCGCATCCAGCTCGACGTGGCGGGCGTAGGTGTAGTCGTTCTGCGCGCGTCGGCTTGTCGGAGCGGCCGAAGCCGACGAGGTCCGGGGCGATGCACCCGGTGCCCGGCGGCGACGAGCGACCGGGATCATCGTGCCGGTACAGGTAGCACCACGACGGCTCACCGTGCAGGCAGCAGCACGGGCGCGGCGTCGGCTCGGCCCCTCGTCGAGGTAGTGCGACCGCGGAGGCGTCGCCGCCGTCGACCGTCGTCGATGTCGACGTAGTGCGGCTCGAACGGCGAAGTCGGGCAGGTCGGCGAAGCGTCTCGTCGGGGGTGCGGTAGACGTCCATGGAGGGCTCCTGTGGTCGGATCGTTCGGGCGGTCTGAGGGGGCTGGTCACTGGCGGGCCATGGTCGAGCGCTCGTCGCCGGCGGCGTCGTCGCCCACGCGCCCGGGACTCCGACACGAGGCGGACCTCCACCTCGTGCAGAGTGCCGGTGAAGGCGAACCCGTCGCGGTAGCGGTCGCTCACGGGGGACCCGTGGTCGTGGCCGATGCTCGGCCCGAGGCTCGACATGACGAGCATCGCGAACGGCACCTCCACGGTGCCGGCGGGCTCGCCGTCGATGTGCAGCTCGGCGTCGGCCCCGGCCCGACCGAGGTCGCCGAACGCCCGCTTGCGGAACTGCACGCCGAGCTCGCACCGGCCGCTCGGCACCGGCGCGATCGCTCGCGACGATGTGGTGGTCGCCGAAGCAGTTGTAGTCGAACACCAGGCGGTCCGCCCTGGACGAACACGCTGAGCCCGGAGTTCTCGTGTGCCGGTCGCGATAGAGGACGCCCTCGTCGCCGTCGGGCCAGGTCGACCGCGGCCCGCAGGTCCCAGCTGCGCCCGCCGATCGGGGCGCCCGGCCTGCGCGGGCAGCGGGGTCACCGGCGGCCGGTAGCGTGTAGCGCACGGCTCGGGCGGGTGCGGCGAGCCGGGCGCGGAAGCGGGCGCCGAACAGCTCGATGGTCCGGTCGTCGAGGGGCAGCACGCCGTGCTCGTCGGCCTCGGCCCACCAGCGGTCGATCAGCTCGGCCACGAGTCGCTCGGGCGTCGTCGGCGGCGAGGTCGTGGCACTCCGAGCGGATCGGTCGCCCAGGTCGTACAGCTCCCACACGTCGTCGTCGAAGGGCGTCCCGGACGGCGTGGCGGGTCACCGCCTTCCACCCATCGAGCGTAGATCGCCGCGGTGGCCCATCATCTCGAAGTACTGGACCGCTTGTCGCTGGTCGGCACGGCCGGTTCGTCGAAGGCGTAGGCGCATCGACGTGCCGGTGATCGGCATCTGCTCGCGACCCCGGTAGACCCCCGGCGGAGTGATGCCGGCCAGCTCGTAGATCGTGGGCGCGACGTCGCTCACGTGGTGGAACTGCGGTCGGGCCGTCCGCCGGCGTCGGCGATGCGGTCCGGCCAGCGCACGATGAGCGGGACGTGGACGCCGCCCTCGTGGGTGTTCTGCTTGTACCAGCTGGAACGGTGTGTTGCCGGCCTGCGCCCATCCCCACGGGTAGTTGGTGTGGCTGTGGGGGCCGCCGATGTCGTCGAGGCGGTCCACCGCCTCGTCCGGGGTCTCCACCAGGAAGTTGAAGTACTTCATCTCGTGCAGCACGCCGAACGGGCCGCCCTCCTGGCTGGCGCCGTTGTCCGACATGAGCACGACGACCGTGTCGTCGAGGACGCTCGAGCGACGTCGAGGGCGTCGAGCAGCCGGCCGAGCTGGTCGTCGGTGTGGTCGAGGAACGCGGCGAACGCCTCCTGGAGCCTGCATGGCCAAGCGGCGCTGCGGTGTCCGGGCAGGTCGTCCCAGGCGTCGACGCCGGTGTTGCGCGGGTGCGAGCTCGGTGCCGGGCGGGCACGGTGCCGATCGGCGAGCTGGCGGGCGAGGCATCCGCTCGCGGGCGACGTCCCAGCCCTCGTCGTAGCGGCCCCGGTAGCTTGCGCCAGGTACGTCGGCCGGCGCCTGGTGCGGGGCGTGCGTCGCGCCGCAGCGCGAGGTAGAGGAAGAAGGGACGGTCCGGTCGGATCGAGACCGATGTCGTGGACGAACCCGATGGCGTGGTCGACCAGGTCCTCGGTCAGGTGGTAGCCCTCCTCGACGGTGGCCGGCGGGTCGACGTGGTGGTTGTCGTGGACGAGCTCCGGGTGGAACTGGTCGGTCTCGCCGTCGAGGAAGCCGTAGAAGCGGTCGAAGCCGCGCTGGCAGCGGCCACTGGTCGAACGGCCCGGCGGCCGACGCCTGCTCCATCGGGCAGAGGTGCCACTTGCCGACCGCGAAGGTGGCGTAGCCCGGCGTCGCCGCAGGACCTCGCGCCATGGTGGCGGCGTGGTTGGAGACGTGGCCGCGCATGGTGCGGGAAGCCGGTGTCGAAGTTCGACAGGCCGCCGCATGCCGACCTCGTGGTGGTTGCGGCCGGTGAGCAGCGCGGCCCGGGTCGGCGAGCACAGCGGGGTGACGTGGAAGTTGGTGAACCGCAGCCCGCTCGGCGGCGAGGCGGTCGATGTTCGGGCGTGTCGATGTCGGCGCCGAAGCAGCCGAGCTGCGCGAAGCCGAGGTCGTCGAGCAGCACCACCACCACGTTGGGCGCGTCGTCGCCGGGGTGCGGCGGGGTCGGGCCACCACGGGGTGGAGTCCCGGTGGTACCGCTCGATGCTGCCCCCGAAGTTCGATCGCTCGGTCATGGCGTCCCCATTCTTTTGGCACATGGCGTGCCAAAAGATGCTAGACCCCGCGCGGGCGTTCGTCACCTCGTTCCGGGAACGACCGCGTCAGGTCGGGCGGAGAAGGGCGTGGAGCACGCGACCGAGCACCGCCGACACCGCGTCGTCGTCCAGGCCCCGGAAGCGCCGGAGGTGGTCGATCGACTCGAACTCCGCGAGCGCATCGACCGCGGCCTCGATCTCGGGCCCCCGGTCGCCGAGCTCGGTCAGCTCGGCCTCGAACAGCTCGCGCACCTGGCGGGCCAGGAGCGTGCGGCGGTTCTGCACCCGCTCGGCGATCACCGGGATCGACCCGGCGCAGGCGATCGCGGCCCGGAACACCGGCGACGCCACGTCGTAGAGGCGCAGCCGCTGGACGACCAGCCCCGTGATGCGCTCGTCGAGAGACCCGTCGAGCCCCACCGAGATCTGGAACAGCGGCTCAACCACAGGAAGTGGTGCTCCATCGCCGAACGCACGAGGCTCTCGCGGTCGTCGAAGTACCGGTAGACCGACCGCAGCGACACCCGGACCGCTCCGCGACCTGGTCGGGTGTGGGGTTGGGGGACCCGCCCTCGGCGAACAGGTCGAGCACCGCGTCGAGCACCACGGCCCGGTTGCGTTCCCGGCGCGCCGTACGCCCGTCGGTGATGAGTGGATCGGTCAAGGTGGCTCCTGTCGAGCCACACACAACCCTGCAGCCGACCACGCGCCACGTCGGCCCGCACACCCAGCGTGGTCCTGCACACTCGGGGTCGGACAGATTGGGGTCTGACCCCCTACTGTCCGGCGGCTCGAAACGGCGCCAGGTGAGAACCCGGGGGCCTGACCTGGTCCATGTGGTCGGAACCGGCGTCGATCCGGTGACCTTCCGCTTTTCAGGCGGACGCTCTGCCAACTGAGCTACCCGACCCTGGTGTTCGCCGGCGACCGGAGAATCCGGTCGCCGGAGCGGTCCCGACGGGATTTGAACCCGCGACCTCCGGCTTGACAGGCCGGCGTGCACTCCAAACTGCACCACGGGACCCCGGACCCGACCTCCGAGGAGATCGGGCCCCTGCCCCGTTTCCGGAGCGAGGGCGCACGCTACCGGTCACCCCGGGCGAGCCGCAAACCACGATCGGCGCAGACGCCGGCGACTCGCGCGGTCAGCGTCCGGTATGGTCGGGCTGGGCGGCCTCGCAGCCACGGTGTCGAAGCCCAGGCGTCCGAGGTCGCGCGCCCGGCCACGCTCCGATGCCAGGCGCCACGAAGTCGTCGGTGGTGGCCGATCGGCCCGCGTAGTTGTCGGCGAACCCAGCGTCCGCAGGATCTCGGAAGAAGGTCGTCGTCGCCGACCGTCGTGCCGCAGGGCGTGCAGGGTGCGGGCGCCGCCGCTCGTAGACCGCGCTCGTCGAAGGCTCGGGCCGCCTCGGGCGATGCAGGACCGCCGGTGCACCGTCGCGAGCACCTCGGCGCCTCGCCTGATCGGCGGACCGGCCCTCGGCGCCTCGGCTGCTCGCCCACAGCCAGTCGGCGTAGGTGGCGAAGCCCTCGTTGAGCCACAGGTCCTGCCACCGGTCGCCGGGGTCACGGCGTTGCCGAACCACTGGTGGGCCAGCTCGTGGGCGAGCGCGCAGACGGCTGCTGCCACCGGAACGCAGTCGGATGCCGAACAGCGGCCGGGTCTGGGTCTCGCAGTGGCCAGGCCGAGCGACGGTGTCGACCACGATGGCGCCGGCGTCGTCGTCGGGGTAGGGCCCGAAGGTGCTCGGCGAAGAACGACGAGGATCGTCGTCGAGCTCGTCGAAGCCCGGCGGTCGGCGTCTTCGACGGCGAGGTCGGCGGGAAGGCGAACACCACCTGCGGCGCCGTCGGCGCCGGTCGCTGCTCGACCAGGTCGTAGTCGCCGATCGCCACGATGCGCGAGGTAGGTACGCCATCGGCTGGTCGGTCCTCCCACACCCACCGGCGCCGCCCGGCCGCGGCGCTCCGGCGCGAGACGAGGCGGCCGTTGGCGACGCCGGTGACGCCGCTCGGGCGTGTCGAGGGTGATGGTCCAGCGTGGCCTTGTCGGAGGGGTGGTCGTTGCACGGGCACCCAGCGTCGACGTGCCGTCGGGCTCGTACATGGCGAACCAGCCCGCCGTCGTCGTCGGGCTGCCAGCCCACCGTGATGCCTCGATGCCGGGGAAGGCGGCCGGCCTCGGGGTCGCCGGCGTAGGTGATCACCACCGACGGCGGCGGCCGCGCCGGGCGCGAGCGGGGCCGCCGGGGTGATCGTCGATCTCGCCGTCGGTGGCCGGTCACGCCGGCGCCCGGCGACCGTCGACCAGCACCTGGTGACGCGTCGGGCCGCGCAGGTCGAGGGTGAACGACGCGCAGCGGCTCGGCGGTGGTGGCCGAGAGCGTGCAGGCGTGCCGTGCCCGAGATGCCGTCCTCGGCCGGGGTCGGCGCCGACCGCGCACCTGGTAGTCGGCCACGTCGATGCGGGGATCGCCGAGCCCGGCGAACACCTCGTCGGGCACGTCGTCGCAGCTCTGGTCGACGGGGTCGTCGTCGGGGACCGGTGCGTGGCGGTCGGTGGCCGTCGGTGGACGAGGTCGGTCGTGGACGGCGACGTCGAGCGACGGCGCCCGCGGTCGGGTCGTCCCGTCGGTGCGCCGCCGCGCGAGCCGAGCAGCCCGCCGAGCCCACCGGCGTGCAGGGCGAGCCGACCGAGCGGACGGCCGCCGTCGCCGGGCGGTCACGCCAGCACGCGGCTGCTCGGCGAGGCGCGATCGAGCAGCTCGACGGGCGGCACCACCTCGAGCTGTTCGAACGTGCACGACGCCGGGGTCGCGGTCCGGGCGCCAGCGCTGGAACCGGGCGCTGTGGCGGAACCGGCCGTTGTCCACCCGCTCGTAGGCGACCTCGGCCACCAGCTCCGGGCCGCAGCGGCGTGAACGACAGGTCCTTGCCGGCGTTCCAGCGCGACTGGCCGCCGGGCAGGCGCCCGCCCTCGGCCGACGGCGTGGGCTGCCGCCTCGGCCCAGCGCGCCCCACGGGTGCCCGGTCAGGTCGTCGGCCACGTAGGGCGCGAGCTCGTCGCGCAGCTCGGCCCGCCGGGCCACCGAGAAGCGACGACGCCACGCCGAGGTGGTGCAGGTTGCCCTCGTCGTCGAAGAGGCCGAGCATGCAGCGAGCCCGGTGCCGTCGCCGTTCTTGTGCTCGCGGAAGCCGGCCACCACGCAGTCGGCGGTGCGCAGGTGCTTGACCTTGAGCTGCGCCCGCTTGTTGGGCTGGTAGGTGCCGTCGGCGGCCTTGGCCATCACGCCGTCGAGGCCGGCGCCCTCGAAGCGCGTAGAACCAGTCGGTGCGCGACGGCGCGGTCGACGGTGCCGGGGGTGAGGTGCACCGGCGGCGCGGCGGCGGCCAGCGGCCTGCTCCAGCAGCGCGCCGCCGCTCGGCGAGCGGTGCGTCGAGCAGGTCGATCGGTCGCCCAGCGCGAGCAGGTCGAAGGCCACGAACGACGCCGGGGTCTCGGCGGCCAGGCGGTTCACCCGCGACGCTCGGCCGGGTGGATGCGCTGCTGGAGCGCGTCGAAGTCGAGCCCGTCGCGCGGCCGGCCACCACGATCTCGCCGTCGAGCACGCAGCGCGTCGGGCAGCGCGGCCCGCAGCGGGTCGAGCAGCTCGGGGAAGTAGCGCGTGCAGCGGCTTGTCGTTGCGCGGCTCCGAGCACGACCTCGTCGCCGTCGCGGAACACCAGGCAGCGGAAGCCGTCCCACTTGGGCTCGAACCAGAAGCTGCCCTCGGGCCCCGTCGGGGAGCTCCGGCGAGGCCTTCGCCAGCATGGGGGCGAGCGGGGGTTGCACCGGCAGGTCCATGCCGGCACCCTAGGAGTCCGTCGTGGCGGTCAGGCGTCGGACGCGGCGAGGCCGATCAGGGGCCCAACGTGACGTTGACGCCGAAGATGGGCCGTCCCGACGTCGCCAGCGGCGTGCTCGTCGAGCGGCTGCTGGCGTCGAGATACCACTCCGTCGCCATCCCGGAGCCGGCCGGGGGGACGATGCGGGCACTCGGTAGACGTCGTCGGCGAGGTCCCTCATCTCGTACAACCCGAAGCTCGTCGTCGTCGTCTGGTACGAGCCCGCGTAGCGATCGCTGGTCGCGTAGAAGATCACTCGAGCGCCGGCGACCGGGCCTCCGGGTCCCGACACCAGACCGGTGACGGTCGCTGCTGGCGCGACGACGAGGTCGATGTGACGACCCCGGTCCTCGGACGGGCTGACGGCCGCGGCTGAGCTTCGAGCGCCGGTTCCGCCGTACCAGACCGTCGACCATCCCTCCTCGGCGGGCGGGGTCACCCGGATCTGGTAATCGCCGGGAGGGAGGTCGAGGTCGTAGCGGCCGTCCTCACCGGTGACCGCCCGGCGGAGCGGTGCCCACGTGGCGTCGGTGGCGAAGGCGCTGACGACTGCTCCCTCGACCGGACGCGACCCGACCAGGACCGTGCCGGCGATCCCCGTCCATCGCATCAGCGGGTGCGTGCCGAGGTTCCGGGTCTGACCGCTCAGAAGCTCGATCACCGAGGCGTCCTCCCTGGTCCTGGCCTCGCTGAGCCACTGGGTGCGAGCCGGGCCGCCGTCCGGCATCAGGACCAGCAGTCGGTAGCGGCCGGGCACCAGGCCCGAGAGGGTGAACCTCCCGCTGTCGTCGGGCTTCGCCCACGCGTTCGCCTGGGAGGGGAACGCGCCGTCCGTCGGCAGGTATGCCAGGACGACTGCGTCGGTGACCGGGATGTCTGTCCCCATGAGCGTCAGCGACGCCTCGATGGTGCCCGGCGTGGCATGCGGTGTGCCGGGCGAGACGTCTACGTACCAATACGCATAGTTCGACCGGGGGTCCGGGGCGGGATCGCTCTGCCCACTGCCTGTCTGGTACGAACCCGATATGGACCATGGTCCGGCCTCGGTGGGCACCACGGTCACGGAGAAGATGTCGTCGGTGAGGTCGGAGGTGACGATGCAGCCGACGGAGTTCCCGACTATTACCGCTGACGGGTATCCGCGTCATTGATGTGGCCACCGTGATCGCCGGACCTTATTGCGCCGGGATTCTCGGCGAGTTTGGGGCTGATGTGCTCAAGGTCGAGCATCCAATCGGCGGCGATATTTGCCGACGCTACGGGACGCCCACCCAGCGGGGCGATACCCTGGCCTGGTTGAGCGAAGCCCGCAACAAGAAATCAGTCACCATCGATTTGCACCGCCGCGAAGGCGTTGAAATCTTCAAGCAGCTGATCGAAAAGGCCGATGTGCTGTGCGAAAACTTTCGGCCCGGCACCTTGGAAAAATGGGGCTTGCCGTGGGAGACGCTTCACGAAATCAATCCGGGCTTGATTATGCTGCGGGTCACCGGTTACGGCCAGACCGGCCCCTACAAGGACCGGCCTGGCTTTGCCCGCATCGCCCATGCGGTGGGCGGCATCGCGTATCTGTCGGGAATGCCCAAGGGCACGCCGGTCACGCCGGGTTCGACCACGCTGGGCGATTATTTGACCGGTATTTACGGCTGTCTGGGCGTGTTGATGGCCTTGCGTTATCGAGAACAGACCGGCCTCGGCCAATACATTGACGCCGCCTTGTACGAATCGGTGTTCCGCTGCACCGATGAACTCGCGCCAGCCTATGCCATGTTTGGGATGGTGCGCGAGCGACACGGCCCGACCCACAATGATTTCGCCTGTCCCTATGGCCATTTCCCGACCAAGGAGGAAGGCAAATGGGTGGCCATCGCCTGTGCGACCGACAAGCTGTTCGAACGCCTGGCCGAAGCGATGGGTCGACCGGAATTGGCGTCGTCTAGTTTATACGGCGATCAAAAGACCCGGTTGGAAAACCGGCACGATGTCAACGAAATCGTGCGCGACTGGTGCGGCTCGCTGACCCGCGATGAAGTGTTGAAGCGCTGTTATGCCACCGGCGCGCCGGCGGGGCCGTTGAATAACATCGCCGATATTTTCGGCGACCGGCAATTCCACGCGCGCCGCAATTTGGTGTCGATGGATGTCCCGGATTTGGGAGAAACCGTCATTGTGCCGTCGGTGATTCCGCGCCTGTCGGAAACGCCAGGCCGCATCAAGCATCTGGGTCCGAAATTGGGTGAGCATACCGACGCCGTGCTTCAGGAATTACTCGGTCTTCAGGCCGATGAAATCGCCGAGTTGCATAAGAAGCGGGTGATTTAGCCCGCTGTCCGTGGAGAGTTGCGGAAATGAGCGAGATCAATTTGCAGGATTGGTTGGGGAAAAAGGAATCCCTGACGGATCGGGTTTATACGACGCCGGCCAAGGCGCTGGCCCGCACGCTGGATGATCAAGACTTCGAACCCGGCGAAGGCCAGCCGCTGCCCGAGCTGTGGTATTGGCTGTATTTTTTACCGATGGCGGCGGCCTCGCGGATCGGCGGCGACGGCCATCCCAAACGCGGCGGATTTTTGCCGCCGGTCGCCTTGGAACGACGGATGTGGGCGGGCAGTCGTATTACTTTTCACGATGATTTACGCATTGGCGAGGCGATCACCAAGGATGCCGAGATCATCAAGATCGCCGAGAAAGCGGGCAAGACCGGCCGCATGGTGTTCGTGACGGTCAAGCACCACGTCAAAACGGCGCGCGGGATTGCCGTGACCGAAGAACAGGATATCGTCTATCTGGCCAAGCCCACCGCCTTTAACCCACCGCCGCCGACGGTGTTGCCCGCCGAGATGGCCTGGCGCGAAGCCTATCCGGTCGATCCGGTGTTGCTGTTTCGGTTCTCCGCCCTGACCTTCAACGCCCATAAAATCCATTATGATCGGCGCTATGCGGCCGACGACGAAAAGTACCCCGGTTTGGTGGTGCATGGGCCGTTGCAAGCGCTGTTGTTGCTGGAGTCGGCCAAGCGCCATCACCCCGGCCAAAAACCGGCGGGCTACACCTTCCGGGGAATGCGGCCGCTGTTTGACTTTGATCGAATTTCGCTCTGTGGCCATCCCAAGGCGGATCAGCGTTGCGATCTCTATACGGCCAATGGCGATGATTACATTGGCATGCAAGCCACGGTGTCCTGGAGAGAATGACAGATGGCGGAAAAACTAGAACGTTCTGTGTTACTGGTGCCCGGTTCTAATTGGGGCATGATCCAAAAAACCGCCGCTGCAAAAGCCGATGCGGTGTGTATTGATTTGGAAGATGCGGTGGCTCCAGAGGAAAAAGAAGCCAGTCGCGGCAATGTGATCAAGGCGTATCGAGAACTGGATTTCGGCGGAAAACTCAAGATGTTCCGCATGAACGGCCTGGATACCCATTTCGCTTATCGGGATCTGGTCGAAATCATCGAAGCGGCGGGCGATCAAGTCGATTTGATTGTGGTGCCGAAAACCAGTCGCCCGGAAGACGTGTTGTTCGTGGATACCTTGCTGACCCAGATCGAGAGCTACAAAGGCTTTAGCCATCGGGTCGGCATCGAGGCGCTGATCGAAACCGCGCTGGGTTGCGTTAATATCCGCGAGATCGCGGCGTGTTCGGAGCGCTTGCAAGGCTTTGTCTATGGGCCGGGCGACTATGCCGCCTCCGTGCGGATGCCACTGGAATCCATCGGCGAGCTGGATGAAAACGACAAGCTTTATCCGGGACATCGCTGGCATCATGTCATGCATTCCATCGTCAGCGCCGCGCGAGCCTACGACAAGCGCGCGGTCGATGGCCCCTTTGCTGGGATCAAAAATCCGGAAGGCTTGGTGCAAGCGTGTAAAATCGCCCGCGCGATGGGCTTCGATGGCAAATGGTGCATCCACCCCAGCCAAGTCGAAACCGTTAATCAAACCTTCGTCCCTTCGGAAAAGGAACTGACCTGGGCGCGACTGGTGCTGACAGAGTACGAGGCGGCGCTGCGCGAAGGACGGGGCGCGATCAGCGTCAAGGGCAAGATGATTGACGTGGCCTCGCTGAGGATGTGTCGCACCCTTGTCGAACACGCCCGCTTGGCGGGGTTGCTGGAGTAATGCTTTTCCCTCAATGAAAATGCCAACTCCCTAGGCTTCCTGGATTTCCACATCGCTTAATAAGGCATAAGACGATGGGCGACCGCAAAGATGATCCGAATTGGAATCCCCGTGTCCGAAATCAAGGCAATCCGAACCCGCGAGGGTTGCAACGCGATGCGGGCGTAGTACCCGCGCAAGCGAGTTCGGTGCTTTCACCCCGTTTTTTTGGAGCGAGGTACGTTTTAGGCGCTCCGATTAGGCCGGCTTCCATTCAATTTGATAACGGTTTCCTTGATAAGTTTAGCAGGCGCTCGCCAACCGCTTCCGACTATGTCGCTTTGGCGAAATGGAAAGCCAAGCTGGAATTGGCGGAGAGCTTGAGACCTGATTTAGTTAATGCCCTTCAGGCATATCGCCATTTTCTTGACGGAGGAGGTCGCCCGCGAACCTTTTCCTATGAAAGCTATGTGCTCAACGATGAATCCGGCAGAGTCACTCTGGCTAATGCCATGCTAGATATTCAGGACGGTGTGGAAGAAATATGGGAAACCAACAGGTTAGAATTAATTAGTAATTTGACATCTTTCAGTATCACCGGGGGACAAATCTCCTGTGGCAGCGATAGCCTTTTCCCTTATCCGGCCACTGAAAATTGGCAAAAAGCCATTGGCGGCCATATCATCTGGCTGAGCGGAAATGTGACAGTTTCAAAGCAAGATGGTGACGTTTGGTTCGCCCTTGACATGACCTTGCACGCGGAAGACCGCTATAACTTCAATCCAGGTCAAAGGGATATCGTTACCGGTATTCCCGATAGCGATAACGGAATTTTTGAAATTACCGGACTTGGCAATCAGTTTGATCAGACCGCGGAGTTGCGCAGGATTATCAAATGGAAATATGGCACTCTGGCGAAGAGTGGATCATCCAGTGCAAACCGTCCAAGGCGCTGATTTGCTGATTGTTGAAATACCCTTTCCAAGGAAAGCATACGGCGATGTTTAGCCAATTGAGCCGATTGGGAAAGCTAGTCTATTTTCTGGTTTTTTTCCTGATGGGTTGCGGCAATCCTTCCGAAGAGCAAAAGAAAGTGGCTGAGATGAATACTGATATTGTTGCATTACAACGTTTTATCAAGCTTCCCGCTAAAGTGGTTTCTAGTGAATGGCAAACGGGTGAATTTGCGCCGGGAAGGGATTGGTGGCTGGCGGCGGTTCTCAAGATCGACCCCAGCGATCTATCGAAATTTTTGCCGGGATCGTCCAATAAGGAACTGGTGGAAATGCCGCTTGGATTACAGCTTGATTCCTCGTTTGCCGCGCTTAACGCTTTTTCTGACGCCGGTGTCAGCAAAACTAAACAACACAGTTTTATTGCGGAGGTATATCCGGTGACTCCTTATCAAAGCTCGCCGCTCCTGAATGGCAAATCGGTCAAGCTGGCCGATGACACGGTTTTCGTTCTGCTTTGGACGCAATGACGGTTTGGTTTGTGGCGCTGCGACCCCGCTTAGCACTTGACAAGGTAATCAATTTATTATGGTGAAATTGTTGGAAGGACTTCGCATCGTCGAAGGTACCGCGTTTGTCGCAGCGCCGCTGGCCGGGATGACCTTGGCGCAAATGGGCGCGGAAGTAATTCGCTTCGACCGCATCCGAGGAGGTTTGGATTATCACCGCTGGCCGGTGACTCACGATAACAAAAGCCTGTTTTGGGCGGGCTTGAACAAGGGTAAACGCTCGCTGGCGGTCGATGTCAGCACGCCGCGCGGTCAGGAGATTGTGACCCGGCTGATCTGCGCGCCAGGGCCGAACAACGGGATTTTCCTGACTAATCTTCGGGTGCGTGGCTGGATGGATTACGAGCATCTCAAGCAGCACCGCGAGGATTTGATCATGCTCACCGTGTTGGGCACGCGTGACGGCGGCCCGGCGGTCGATTACACCGTCAATCCCAGCATGGGCTTTCCTTATGCCACTGGAGCGGAAGGTTCTACTGATCCGACCTGCCATGTCTTGCCGGCTTGGGATTGCATCACCGGTCAAATGGCGGCCTTGGGTTTGTTGGCGGCGGAGCGGCATCGGCGCTTGACCGGTGAAGGGCAATCGGTGGAAATTGCCCTCAAGGATGTGGCGCTAGCGATGCTGGGCAATTTGGGCATCATTGGCGAAGTGATGGTCAATAATTTCGACCGGCCCAAGTACGGCAATTATCTGTACGGCGCTTACGGCAACGAATTCGATACCGCCGATGGCCGTAAAGTCATGGTGGTCGGCTTGACCCGGCGGCAGTGGGACGGTCTGTGCCAAGTCACGGGTTTGAAGCCGCAATTTGACGCGCTAGGTCAGCGGTTGGGCTTGGATTTGAACCGGGAAGGAGATCGGTTCAAAGCGCGGGATGAGATTACTGCCTTGCTCAAGCCGTGGTTTCTCGCCAGGGCGGTCGAGGATTTCGGTCCGGCCTTCGACGAGAACAACGTCACTTGGGCGGTGTTTCGCACCTTCAAGCAGGCGGTGACTGAAGACCCCGATTGTTCGACGTGGCACCCGATGTTCGATCTGGTCGAACAGCCGGGTATCGGCGAATATCTGATGCCAGGCTCGCCGTTTGAATTCAGTCAATTCGAGCGTTCCGCGCCGGTGCCCGCGCCGACCTTGGGCGAGCACACCGATGAGATTTTATCGGATCTGCTTGGCATGAGCGAGGTGGAAATTTCCAAGCTGCACGATGATAAGGTTGTGGCCGGACCGCGCCGCTAAACCCGCTTGCCGCGCCGCCGCCCGCTCAGGCGGCAGCTTCGCTTTTATCGACCAAACGCATAAACAATTCCTCCAGCCGATTGGCTTTATTGCGCAGGCTGGAGATGTTGATGCCGTGGGCTGATAGCTGCTGAAACAGATCGTTGAGGCCGCGATCCTTTGACACATCCGCTTCCAGCGTCCAATCATCCAGCCGTCGTAGCGGATAACCGACCATCTCCGGCACTTTCGCCAGCGGTTGGCTTACATTCAAAACGAAGGTCTCCAGGGCCAATTGTCCCAGTAGCGTGCTCATTTGCGCATTTTCGATGATCAAGCCCTGGTCGATGATCGCCACCTGACGACACAGGCTCTCGGCTTCTTCCAAATAATGCGTGGTTAGAATGATAGTCGTGCCGCGCGCGTTGATGGCGCGCAGAAAATCCCACATGGAGCGACGGATTTCGATGTCCACCCCAGCGGTCGGTTCGTCCAGAATCAACAATTTTGGTTCGTGTACCAAGGCGCGCGCGATCATCAACCGCCGTTTCATGCCGCCGGAGAGCTGGCGTGCCATTTCGCGGCGCTTTTCCCATAGTCCGAGCTGACGGAGATAAGTTTCAGTACGCTGTAGAGCTAACTGGCGGGGAATTCCATAATAGCCGGCTTGATTGACGACGATTTCAGCCACCAGCTCGAACTGATTGAAATTGAATTCTTGCGGCACCAGCCCGATGCAGCGTTTGGCCTCCGTTAAATCGGTATCGATATCATGGCCAAAGATGCACACCGTACCGCTGCTTTTCCGTACCAATGAAGCAATGATCCCAATAATAGTCGATTTGCCCGCCCCATTCGGGCCGAGCAGGGCGAAAAATTCTCCTTCGGGAATAGCCAGATCGACGCCACGCACTGCTTCGAGTCCGTTAGCGTAGATTTTTCTTAAGTGGTGGATGGCGAGCGCAGAGGTTGTCATGGCAGATTGGAAAGTCTCATTTGTCAATCTTTCGGCAGCAGAAAGGGTTCAAATTCAGGTGTGTAACGCTCTTCAAAGCGTTTGCCATCCACGCTGGCCACGATAAAGAAAGCCGCTAGCCGATGTTCGGTGGCCAGTTGGAAGCCGTCCTCGGCGCCCAAGACCATCAAGGCGGTATCGATGGCGTCGGATTCCATATCCGATTTGCTGATGACGGTGACTGACGCCAGAGTTTGTAACACCGGTCGGCCGGTGCGTGGGTCGATAATGTGTGAGTAGCGCCGACCGTTCTGCTCAAAGAAGTTGCGGTAGTCGCCAGCGGTGGAGACGCTGTGGTCGCCGATCTGGATCAAGCGCTCGACGGCCCGCTGGCCGGGCTCCGGTCGTTCGATGGCCACGGTCCAGGATTGGCCTTTACCGTTGTGACCTTTGGCCCGCAGATCGCCGCCGATGGAAACTAGATAATTGTGAATGCCGTTGCTTTCCATCAAGGCCGCCAGTTGATCGACCGCATAGCCTTTAGCTAGCGATGATAGGTCGACATAAAGATCGGAAAATGCTTTTTTCAGAGCCGGTGGTTGAGCATGGGCCTCTAAGTGCCAGTAACCAACTTGATCACGGGCCTGGAGGATAGCGGCATCCGATGGCGCCTGCTCGCGGCGGGGTTCCGGCCCAAAACCCCACAAGTTAACCAGTGGTCCGACCGTGATGTCATACGCGCCGTGAGTGAGTTCACTAATCCGCAACCCTTCGGCGGCTACCAGATACAGTTCGGGGGATATTGCGATCCAGTCGGTACTGGGATTGCGATTGAAGCGTGACAGCTCCGAATCGGGGTCGTAGGTGGACATCCGCCGATTGATACGCGCCAGCAGTGCCTCCGCTTGGGTTTTGATAAGATCGGCCCGAATCGTTTGCTGCGGATGAGCTGGCGCCAGTTTGAGTTCGTAGCGGGTGCCCATGGTCGAGCCGGTAATCCGAATCGTGGTATCCGGCGGGCCCCAATCGCAACTTGAAAGTAGCGCCCAACTCAGCAAGACGATGAGCAAGCGGGTTAAGGAATGATCCATACTGAAGCAGCAAGACGATGAAAGGCTGGTTGAAGGATTCAGCAGCAAGAGAATTTAAGAACCTATATGAAAGTTAACCTTATGAATTTATAAAAAAATATAAAAATTTCTCCCCTTGCCCTCTCCCAAAGGGAGAGGGGGAGTTTCTGTACCGCGCTAACAATAGCGGTAGCAAGTGAGTAACTAGGCTATCCGCTATTTCGGCAACTAACACAAAGCCTTAGGGACTAGCAGCCGCTTCCATCGCCGTGATGGCGTCCGCCATGCTGACGACACGGCGGGCGCTTTCGACATGGAGATTCTCAATCAGTTTACCATCGACCACCACCACGCCTTCGCCGCGCGCCGCCGCGTCGGCATGGGCCTGGATGATTTTCCGCGACCACTCGACATCGGCTGGTTTCGGTGTGAAGACCTTGTTACAAGGACCAATTTGTTTGGGGTGGATCAGCGTTTTACCGTCGAAGCCCAGTTCATGGCCTTGCAGACAGGCAAATTCGAAACCCGATTCATCATTCAGATCGAGATAAACGCCATCCAGGATAGCCAGACCGGCGGCGCGAGCGGCTAACAAGCATAAGCCCAGCGAGGTCATGAATGGTAAGCGTTCGTGGGTGTGGGTGCAGTCTAGCTCTTTGGCCAGATCGGAAGTACCCATCACCAGCCCTTCCATGCGCGGGGTTGATTCAGCGATTCGCTGTGATTCCAGGACGCTGCGCGGGGTTTCCATCATCGCCCAGATGGTCATCGAGTCGGGTGCGCCGTTGGCGCGCATGATTGATTCCATGTGGCGGATGGCGTCGGCGCTTTCGACTTTGGGCAGTAATAGCGCATTAGCGCCCGATTTCGACGCCATGGCGATATCTTCGTAGCCCCATTTGGTCGATAGAGCATTGACCCGAATAATAATTTCGCGCAAGCCAAAGCCGCCAGCGGTGACTGCTTCACAAACTTGCTGGCGCGCGATTTCCTTGGCGTCGGGGGCAACGGCGTCTTCCAGATCAAGAATCAAGCTGTCGGCGGGTAAAGTGCGGGCTTTGTCCAGGGCGCGGGCGTTGGAACCTGGCATATACAGCATGCTGCGGCGGGGACGCGCGGATTTGGGCATCGTTGTTCTCCCTTGGTATTATGGTGGGCTGGGTGAACGGGTTTGGCCGCTTTCGAAGTGAAGGTAGGCCGAAAACAGCGAGAATTTTACACCCTCTGACCCGGAAGGAGAGAGTTTGACGATGAAGTTATCGTACAGATAATCGCGAGCCGAGCCGGTGGCCGCCGAGCCGCAGCAGTAGCGCTAACAGCATCGTGTTGCCAAGAAGCAGATACAGGTTGTAGTTGGGCAGCGTCCAGGGGATGAATTTCAACTCGACCAGCAGCACCGAAAGCGACGAAAGCAGCAAATAGACCGCCACCAGCCGGTTGACCGGGCCGGCCACCGCTAGGGCCGCGCCTCGGCGAATGCTCAGTAGCGACACGAACAGTAACGGTACGATGCCGATGGAAAATACCTTATAGGCGATCAACAGGGATGGGATGATCGCTTTTAACCGTAGCGCGAATAGCGTGGCCAGCACGGCCGCCAGGATCATGCAGCCGCGAATGATCCAAACCTGGGCAGGGTCATCCGGCGGGTAGCTCATGACGCGCAAGCCATGCGTGATAACGTCCCGTCCCAACAGGGTGCCGGTAGTGATCAGAATGATATCCGCGCCGGACAAAGGAATCGACAGCAGCGCCACAAGCACAAAATCCGCCAGTTGGCCGCTGAAAAATTGATTGACCAGCGTTTGAATCGTCAAATCCGGTTTCGGGACGACGGCGAGGCCCTTGGCCAGAATGCCAATAAAGACGATGAGCAGTGAAATCAGGACAATGAGGGCGCTGGCCAATAACAGGCCGCGCCGGGCGCTGTGGATATCGCGGGCGATAAAAACCCGCGAATACATGTCCGGTCCAAACAGATAGGACAGGCCCACCGGGACAAACACACCCAGAAACAGCGTGAAGCTAAAGGCCTCGTCGAACCCAAAATGCAAATCCATCGGCGGACGGGTTTCCACGCCAGCCGGCGTTGTGCTCAGGCAGAGTCCCAGCAGCAGCGCTAGTCCAGCCACCATCACAATCACTTGCAAGAAGCTGGTCTTGACGGTGCTGGCCTGACCGATCAGCAGGGTATAAACGGTGAAGATGAAGGTGAACAGAGCGTAAGCGAAGGTTTCGTCGCCGAGAAATTGGGTTAGGAGATTACCACCGGCGATGATCTGACCGGCCAAGACCATCAGCCAAGCCAAAAATAACACGGCGCTGACCAGGAAACGGATATTGTCGCCAAACACCCGGGCGATAATGTCGCCGATGGTGTAGCCCTTCACGCTCCAGATGGTGTCGAGAAAGGTATACGCGAGCACCACCAGGAAAATAGCGCCGGAAAAAGTCCACCACAAAGCGTTCAGGTTGTATTGATAAGCATAGCCAGCCAGCCCAAAAACCGAGGAGGCACCGAAAGCGAGCGCCACCAGCGACATCCCCACGCTGAAGCTGCCCGCTTGCCGGTCGTAAACGACAAAATCATCCAGGGTGGCGTTGCGATGGCGGAACCAGTGCTGAAAACCGATGCTGAATAACAAGAGAATGTAGAGAACTAACCAGATCATGAAGGAGGCTTGTGGGTTGGCTTTGAGATCAGGGGAGGTTATTCGAACGCTTGCGCCACGCAATAAAGTGATTGTCGAGTGGCGGACTCACTAGCCAGAAGCGAAATAAATATTTGATTTATTTATTGATTTTATGGATTCGGCAATTTGCGCGTGTGCTTGTCCAAAGCGAATTTATTGCCAATGGCGTTTTATTTTAGCGGATTTTTCATCGGCCTGTCAGCTTGGACCAGTGGCTTTGATCGGTTAACGATTTGCTGGTTCGTGACTGTCGGTTCGGGTATTTTGAGACAAGCCTGATAAAAATTAGCTAACGATAGCTTAGGTAAAATAAATTGGCTTATCCTAATAGCTGTCGCCTATGATTGATTCGTTCGCTTCATTCAACCGCTAGGAGAACCTCATGTCGTTGATCAATACCACCATCAAACCCTTCAAGGCGCAAGCTTTCCAAAATGGCAAGTTTATCGAGGTGACTGACCAATCATTGAAGGGCAAATGGTCAGTGGTCGTATTTTACCCGGCCGACTTCACCTTCGTCTGCCCGACCGAACTGGAAGATTTGGCCGATAAGTACGAAGAGTTCAAAAAGCTGGGCGTTGAGGTTTATTCCGTGTCCACCGACACCCATTTCTCGCATAAGGCTTGGGCGGATGCCTCGCCGGCGATTAAGAAAGTCAATTATGTGATGATCGGTGATCCCACCGGCACCATCACCCGCAACTTTGACGTGATGATCGAGGAAGAAGGGCTGGCGCTGCGCGGTACCTTCGTCATTAATCCCGAAGGCCAGATTAAGATTTGCGAAATTCATGATCTGGGCATCGGCCGTGATGCTTCCGAACTGCTGCGCAAGGTGAAGGCGGCGCAATACGTCGCCAGCCATCCGGGCGAGGTGTGCCCCGCCAAGTGGCAGGAAGGCGAGAAGACCCTCAAGCCTTCGCTGGATCTGGTCGGCAAAATCTAAGCTCTACATTCCGATGTCCCGGCGTGCGCGCGGCGTGCGCCTCGACCGGACGGCGATAGGGCGGCGACGCTCTTCCGTCCGGTTTTTTTTGAGGTTTTTTTGCCTCCAGCGCGGCTTTGGCCAGCGCGAGGCGTTAAAAGAAACGGAGTATCCACCATGTTAGATGACGACCTTAAAACTCAGCTAGCGGCTTACTTGGAGCGTGTCACGCAACCGTTTGAGATCGTGGCGACCCTGGGCGACGACGAGAAGTCGCGCGAACTGCACGATCTGTTGGAAGAGATTGCTGGCATGAGCCAGAAGATCACGCTTCGCGCCAACGGCGCGGATGCGCGCAAGCCCTCATTCACACTGAATCGCGTCGGCGGCGACATGAGGCTGCGCTTCGCCGCGATTCCGCTGGGCCATGAATTCACCTCGCTAGTCCTGGCGCTGTTATGGACCGGCGGCCATCCGCCCAAGGTTGAGCCGGAGGTGATCGAACAGATCAAAAACTTGGATTCCGACCTCGATTTTGAGGTCTACATGTCGCTGTCCTGCCATAACTGCCCGGATGTGGTGCAGGCGCTGACCTTGATGGCGGTGAACAACCCACGGGTGCAAGCAACCATCATTGATGGCGGGTTATATCAGGACGAAATTGAAGCGCGCCAGATCATGGGTGTGCCCACGGTGTTCCTAAACGGCGAGATGTTCGGCTCTGGCCGGATGAACGTCGAGGAGATCATCGCCAAGGTCGATACGGGGGCGGCAAGGCGCGAAGCCGCGAAACTCAACGCCAAAGCGCCTTATGACGTGTTGATCGTTGGCGGCGGTCCGGCTGGGGCGGCGGCGGCGGTCTACGCGGCGCGCAAGGGCATCCGTACCGGCGTGGTGGCCGAGCGCTTCGGCGGCCAGGTGCTGGATACCTTGGCGATTGAGAATTATCCTGGCATTCCGGAAACGGATGGCCCGAAGTACGCCGCTGGATTGGAGCAACATGTTCGCGCCTATGACGTGGATATCATGAACCTGCAACAGGTCGAGCAGCTGATTCCCGCGGCGCGGCCCGGTGGTTTGATCGAGGTGCGGCTGGCTAACGGCGCGTCGCTTAGAAGCCGCACCGTGATTTTGACCACCGGCGCGCGCTGGCGCAACGTCAATGTCCCTGGCGAGCAGGAATACCGGACCAAAGGCGTGGCCTATTGCCCACACTGCGACGGCCCGCTGTTCAAGGGCAAGGATGTGGCGGTGATCGGCGGCGGCAATTCCGGCATCGAGGCGGCCATCGACTTAGCCGGCGTGGTCAAGCATGTGACCGTGCTGGAATTTATGCCGGAACTCAAGGCCGACGCCGTGCTGGTGAAGAAGCTTTACAGCATGCCCAACGTGACGGTGCACACCAACGCCCAGACCACCGAGATCACCGGCGCGACGGGCAAGGTCAACGGCATTGCATTCAAGGATCGCGAAAGCAGCGAGATGCGCAATGTAGCGTTAGAAGGCGTGTTTGTGCAGATCGGCTTGGTGCCCAACACCGAATGGCTGAAAGGCGTGGTGGAGCTGAGCAAGTTCGGCGAAATCATGGTCGACGCGCGCGGCGCGACTAACCTTCCCGGCGTGTTCGCGGCGGGTGATTGTACCACGGTGCCGTTCAAGCAGATCGTGATTGCCGCCGGCGAAGGGGCGAAGGCGGCGCTCAGCGCCTTTGATTACTTGATTCGCACCCCGGCGGCGGATGACATTCCAGCTGGCGTACAGCCAGCACAGGCCGAGGTGGCCTGATGAGACCGTTTGGCGCCGTGAGCAAAGAGCGGCGCCGACGGTTGCAAGCGAACTCTAAAGCGCCTCAAGATACTTATCCGCATCCAGCGCCGCCATGCAGCCGGTGCCCGCGGAGGTAACCGCCTGCCGGTAGACGTGATCCGCCACGTCGCCCGCCGCGAACACGCCGGGAACGCTGGTCGCGGTCGCGTTGCCCTCGCTGCCGCCCTTGACGTGGATATAGCCATTGGTCATGTCCAACTGGCCAGTGAAAATGTCGGTGTTGGGCTTGTGGCCGATGGCGATGAATACGCCTTGTAACGCGAGCTCCCTGCGTTGGTCGGTTTTGATATCGCGCACCCGGATGCCGGTTACGCCGCTGTCGTCGCCCAGCACTTCATCCAGAACGTGGTCCAGCTCCAGCCGGATCTTGCCGGCCTTCACCCGTTCCATCAGTTTATCGACCATGATTTTCTCGGCGCGAAACTGTTGGCGGCGATGTACCAAGACTACTTCACTGGCGATGTTGGCGAGATAAAGCGCCTCCTCAACCGCCGTGTTACCGCCGCCGATCACCGCAACTTTCTGGTTGCGATAGAAAAATCCGTCACAGGTCGCACAGCCAGACACGCCTTTGCCCATGAACGTCTGTTCCGAGGGCAAACCCAGATACTGAGCGCTCGCGCCAGTGGCGATAATTAAGGCATCACAGGTGTATTCTCCCGAATCACCCATCAAGCGGAAGGGGCGTTCATGCAGCGTCGCGGTGTAAATCTGGTCGAACACGATCTCGGTATGAAAGCGCTCGGCGTGCTTGCGCATCCGTTCCATCAAATCCGGCCCCATTAACCCTTCCACATCGCCTGGCCAATTATCGACTTCAGTGGTGGTGGTCAACTGGCCACCCATCTGCAAGCCGGTAATCAACATCGGTTTGAGGTTGGCGCGAGCGGCGTAGACCGCGGCGGTGTAACCTGCTGGGCCGGAACCAAGTATCAACAGCCGGGCGTGTTTGGCGCTCATGAGTGAATCTCTCCATCATTCTTTAATGAATTAGGCAATATCAAAACGGTAAGGCGGAGTTGCTGGACAGACAGCGTTTGGACACTGTAAGCCCCTCGCCGAAGAGAAGGGAGCTATTGTTTATAGGGCAGTTTAGGCGGTTATTATGAATTGTGGAATTATCGAATCAACCGAAGGGGTCGATCGCTTTCAACTATGTAAAGCAGTTGCCTTGTAACATGCTTGTCATCAAATTGCCTTAAATAAGCTTGAAGTGGTTTCAGAACCAGCTAGGCAATTTCAAGAGGCCTCATGAGCGCGAAACGTATTTTAATTGTCGAGGATGAGCAAGCGATTCGGGATATGGTGATGTTTTCGCTCGCTGGAGCCGGCTTCGAAGTAGAAGCCGCCGCCGATGTCCGTCAAGCCCAGTCCTGTATCGCCGAACACTTGCCGGACCTCGTTTTGCTCGACTGGATGCTGCCTGGCATGAGCGGCATTGATTTTGCCCGCCGGTTGAAACGGGAGGATTTGACCCGCGAGTTGCCGATCATCATGCTGACGGCCCGCGCCGAGGAGGAAGACAAAGTGCAGGGTCTCGAAAGCGGCTCGGACGATTACGTCACCAAGCCGTTCTCACCGCGCGAGTTGATAGCGCGGATTCGGGCGGTGCTGCGGCGTGGCGCTTCCGCGGCTGAAGACGAAATGCTGTGCGCCAATGGCCTAACCCTTGATGTGGCCAGTCATCGAGTCAGCGCTGGTGAATCACTGCTGGACCTGGGGCCGACCGAATACCGATTGCTGGAGTTTTTCATGGCTCACCCGGAGCGCGTCTACAGTCGCGGCCAGCTGCTGGATCGCGTTTGGGGCAGCAATGTCTATGTCGAGGAGCGTACGGTCGATGTCCATATTCGCCGCCTGCGGAAAGTACTAGAACCCCACGGTTATGACGCCTTGATCCAAACCGTGCGCGGCGCCGGTTACCGGTTTTCAATCAGAGTGTGAATCCCTTGTCCACGGCATGGTGGAAATTATTCCAGCGTCTGGTGCTGGTCCTTTTGGGAGCATTTTTGCTGGGATGGTGGACTGGACACAGTTTGCTGATGCTGTTAATCGCCGTTTCAGGCTGCTTGGTGTGGGAGCTATGGCGGTTATATCGATTGGACCGCTGGTTGCGGGATGACAATAAAGAGGCAGGGCCGCCCCGATTCGGCTGGGTGTGGGAGGACATCGCCTTCGAAATTGACCGCGTGCGCCGACAAAATCGCAAGCGCAAACGCAAATACGGCCGCTTGTTGGAACGGTTTCAACATGCCACGGCCGCGTTGCCAGACGCGGCCGTGATCCTGGATGAAGAAGACAAAGTCGTGTGGTGCAACGGTGCCTCTCAGCAGTTGCTGGGATTGACCTTGGGGCGAGATGCCGGTTTGCCTGTCGCCAACTTGTTGCGCGATCCGGGATTTGTGGCCTTTCTGGCCCAGCGCCGCCCTACGGACAGTGTGGATTTCAGCTCGCCGGTCGCTAACGATCAAACGCTGAGTGCGCGGATCGTTCCTTACGGCAAGAAACAACGGTTGTTGCTGGCGACCGATATCAGTCAAGTACGTCGTCTGGAGCAGATGCGACGGGATTTCATCGCCAATGTTTCTCACGAATTACGCACACCGCTGACAGTCGTCACCGGTTATCTGGAGACCATGCTCGACAGCGAGCATCCTAGCCTGGATGGCTGGCGTCAGCCGTTGCGAGGCATGCAGCAGCAAGCCCGACGGATGCTACACATCATCGAAGATTTATTGATGTTAGCCCGCTTGGAATCCCGAAAGGATCGGGCGCCGGGTAAGCCAGTGCCGGTACCCACTGTGTTGGCGGATATTGCCGATGACGCCATTGCGCTCAGCGGTGAACAGAATCACCGGGTCGACTTGCGCGCCCAAGCGGCGTTATGGCTTCTGGGGTGCGAAAAAGAATTGCGCAGCGCCTTTTCCAATCTGGTGTTCAATGCGGTGCGTTATACGCCGGCGGGCGGCCGAATCGAAATTCGTTGGTTCGCTGATGATCGCGGGGTGCATTTGGAGGTGGAAGATAACGGCGAAGGGATTGCTCCCTCCCATATCCCGCGGCTAAGCGAGCGCTTCTATCGGGTCAATCGGGATCGATCGCGCGGCAGCGGTGGCACCGGCCTGGGACTGTCGATCGTCAAGCACGTATTAAACAATCATAGGGGTCAGTTGCGAATCGAGAGCGAACTAGGGAAGGGGAGCCTCTTTAGTTGTGACTTTCCTGAAGAGCTAAAGGTCGAACCACCCATCCTATCCACCGGTGTGAGTTCTCAATGTGACAGTGATATCGCGCCTCCTCTGAAAAACAGTAACACGCGGTAGAATGAGATCCATTTTGGTCGCCGTAAGCTCAGTTTTGCTGCACTCTATGACAAAATCAGCGCTGGATTGTATCTCATATGTTAAAATATTCTCTGGTACCGTTTAAGCTCGGTAGTGTCTCTATGCCGCTACCACCCGGCGGCGATGGTAAGGTCTGCTTTCCGTAATCCACATTCAGCTAATGACCGCGCCGCTCACGGATTCGGAGGATCGTCCGCATGCGAGAGTTTATTCGTCATCCTGTTGATATTCCTATAGAGTGTTCCACTGATCGCTCTAAGAAGAACCAACGAGAATCCCTCAGAAACATCAGCCATGGCGGGTTGTGTTTTCAAACCGCAAGGGCGCTTCAACCGGGTCGAGCGATTCGAATTACCATCCCGGTACGAGAGCCGGCGTTTGAGACGACTGGCACCATTGTCTGGTGTCAGCGTAGCAACGGTCATTATGATATAGGTGTTCAATTTGCGGATGCCGAAACCGAATTCTCGGTGCGGATGGTTGAGCAGATTTGCCAGATTCATCATTACCAAAAACAGGTGCTGGAGCAGGAAGGACGCCAGCTGTCGTGTACGGAAGCGGCATCCGAATGGGTAGCAAATTATGCGAAAGATTTTCCCAAATAGGGCAATCCAGCCCAAGACCAACGAGCCACCCGCTCGGCGGATGCTGGGAGCGGAATGTTTTTCTGTCGAAAAGGTAGTTTGGAATTCAAATAGCCTGGCGCCAAACTGACGGTAACTTTGATTAAGAGATCGCTGATGAAATTACTACTCGTTCGCCATGCTATCGCCGAGGACGCGGAAACGTTCATCACGGCTGGCGGTTCCGATGCCCAACGGCCTTTGACTGAGATTGGCCGCAAGAAGATGCGCAAAGGCGCAAACCGCTTGCGTTCACAGCTGGGACAGATCGATGTCTTGGCCTCCAGCCCGCTGCTGCGCGCCCGCGAAACGGCCAATATCATTGCTCGGGCTTATGGCGATATCCCGATCATGGAGCGTCCGGAATTGGATTACAGCTATCCGCCCGAAGCGGTGGTGGAATGGTTATCGCAGTGTTCGGGTGAGACGGTCGTCGCGGTTGGGCACGAACCCCAATTGGGATTGCTGTCTGGATTGCTGCTAGCTGATGTTCCGCGTTCGCTGATTGTGTTTCGCAAGGGAGGAATGGCTCTGTTTGAATTTTCGGGCCGCCCCGTCGCCGGTAGGGGAGTGCTGAACTGGGCCTTGACGGCCGGACAGTTGCGCAGTCTGAAGCAGGATTGAAGAGGAACTACCATGACATCCGAAGATGTCGCTGCAATCGATCTGGGTTCAAATAGTTTTCATATGATTGTCGCGCGCATTGCCAACGAGCATGTGCAAGTGCTGGATCGGCTGCGGGAGATGGTGCAATTGGCCGCTGGTCTGGACGACAAGAATCGCTTGTCGGAAGAATCGCAGCAACGGGCGTTGGATTGTCTGGCTCGTTTCGGTCAGCGGTTGCGGCATATTTCCCCGGAACAACTGCGAATCGTCGGCACCAACACCTTGCGCCAAGCGCGCAATGGCGCGGAATTTTTGGGTCGGGCCGCGGAATTGCTCGGCCATGGTGTTGAGATCATCAGCGGTCAGGAAGAAGCGCGGCTTATTTATCTTGGCGTGGTCCATAGCGTCGCTGATGTGGCGGGTCG
Organism: Microthrixaceae bacterium; assembly: GCA_037045265.1. Taxonomy (GTDB): domain Bacteria; phylum Actinomycetota; class Acidimicrobiia; order Acidimicrobiales; family Microtrichaceae; genus JBAOHV01. The sequence continues at coordinate 50,405 of JBAOHV010000012.1, forward strand.
GCGTTTGGTGATCGATATCGGTGGCGGAAGCACCGAATTGATCATCGGCGAAAAATTCGAGCCGCTGCACCTAACTAGCCTGAAAATGGGTTGTGTCAGCCTCAGTCGCGCCTGTTTTGATGATGGCAAGATCACCGAATCCCGTTTGCGGGAAGCGGAATTGCGGGTGCAATTGCGGCTGGAGCCGGTGCGGGAAGAATATGTGGAACTCGGCTGGCAGGTCGTGACTGGCGCTTCCGGTACGATCAAGGCCATTCAAGAGGTGGTAACACGCGAAGGTTGGAGCCAAGAGGGGATTACGCTGGAAGGCTTGCGGCGCTTGCGCGCCGCGTTGCTCGATACCGGTCATGTGGCGACAGCGGCCACACGCTGGCAGCTTGAACCGGCGCGAGCCAAGGTATTTCCAGGCGGCTTCATCGTACTGCACGGCTTATGCGAAGCCCTGAATATCGAGAAGATCGAAGTATCGGAAGGGGCCTTGCGGGAGGGCGTGATCTACGATCTGCTGGGGCGCATTCGCCATGAGGATGTGCGAGATCGTACGATTGCCGCGGTCATCAACCGGTATGGCTTGGATCAAGCGCAGGCTGAACGAGTGAATGCGACAGCGCGGAATTTACTGCGACAAGCGCGCGGTTGCTGGGGCTTGGAGGAAGAGAAATTTACCCATATTCTGGAATGGGCCGCCCGCTTGCATGAAATCGGCATGTTATTGACTTATAACCAGTATCACAAACATGGCGCCTATATTTTGCAACACGCCGACTTGCCCGGTTTCTCGCAGAGCGACCAGCTTTTTTTTGGCGGCGTTGATCCAGCATCATCGGCGCGCGTTCCGGGTTGATGCCTTCGCGCATTTGCCGGGGGCAGTGGCGTCGCAGGCTCTGCGATTGTGCGTGTTACTGCGCCTGGCGGTGGTGCTGAATCGCGCGCGAAATCGCCAGCCGCCGCCTTCGCCTACCTTATCCATTATCCAGCAACGCTTGGAATTACAGTTTCCTGTGGGCTGGCTGGATGAACATCCCTTGACTCGCGCCGACCTGGAAGGAGAGGCGCGTTTTATGAAGAAAGCCGGCTTTCGGTTGGGGTTCGGCTGATCGGCTATTTGCTTGTTGAAGCAGTTCGAAGGTTCGGACTACGGATAGGAATTCTGGGTCCTGTCCCTAAACTCGGTTTGTGAATTCTGAACGGGTGGGAAGCTATAAACAGAATTCTTTAATTTTTCAAAGAGGGAGGCGGGTCATCTTCAGGGACGGTTGGTAGGGGCATGGGTCGGGCGTTTCGCATCCGCTCGCGCGTCCAATACCCTTCCACATCGTCGGAAGAATCACGGGGGGCACGGTCGTCAGGGACGGTTGGTAGGGGCATGGGTCGGGCGTTTCGCATTCGTTCGGGTGTCCAATAGCGTTCCACACTATCAGGTGGAGCGCCACTTGCCGTGTAATAAATTGGAGGTTGAGGATCACTGCAAGCAAGCAGCAACAGTGGAGCTAACGAGCCACACACAATGGCTTTAAGTCGGGTCTCGCTCGTAGGTTTCCGGGTAGCCATGAAGTCCTCCAAAATGGATCAGTTTTGACAACTAGCCAACAAGAGGGGATTGGAAGGTTAAGGGCGATCCTGAAATGATGATCGCCCTTAACCGTCAGTACATAGCTTTACAGTGTATCAATTACAATTGCCAGCCCGGCGAGCGCAAGCCGCGCTCCACATGCTGGTCCATCGTGAATCCAGGATGGAAGCGCCTTGATACTTCGGGTTGGTATCGACAGGTCCGTAAGAGACAACGGAAATAAGCTGGTTCCAACCCGGATTTAGACCCGGCGTTTGGCCCGCGGCGGGAAGGCTAAAGTTCTGCACGAACGGGCCACCGCTCGAACCGCCTCGCATATCCGATCCGTAACGCCAGGTATTGTTCCCGCCTGTTACAGCGCTTTGCGCGGCAACTTGATGCATATACACGCCGCTGTCCAAATTCATCGGATATCCGAGAATGTGGGCGTGATCTGTAAGATAACGCCAGTGTTTTCCATCCCAGCCAACCGGTCAGGTCGCCGACCCGTCTGGTAACGCCGCTGATAACCTTATCGTTGACCTCAATCATCGCATAATCGGCGGCATTGGGAACAGCCCCCGCGCCACTGTACCAGGTGGTCGATGTCCGTACAGCGGCCCAAGTCCAACTGCTATAGGGGGCGGCGCCATTCCGGTAAGCGGGAACAAAGAGGAAGTTAGTGAACCATCCGGTTGCCGACCCATTGCCCCTGTGGACGCAATGACCGGCCGTCGCAAGAATGCGACGTTGAATCACCGAAGCCGAACATACAAAGTTACCTACCCCTGGTTGAGTGAAAAACAGCTTACCCACCGTCCGATAAGGATAGTAAATGTCCGCGGTCAGCGGAATCAGGCGGGAACTCGTATAGTTATAACCCGATGTGCCTCTATCAAAAGGCACCACGCCAGTTTCGTTATCCCACTGTGGCGCAAGCGCTGGATCGAACAGGCGGCTTGTCATGTCGGGAGCCACACTCACCGTTGGCCCCCGGCCTTCACTTGATGCGGAGATACCACTAGCCATCGGCGTTTCAGCGCCTGACTGTGGAGTGGTGCTTGATGCTTTTGGCAGGTCTAGGGGTTTGGCGTTCGCTAGACGTTCCGGCGTCCAATAAGCCGCCGTGCTAAATGCTGTTGTATCATTATTAACTTTAGTCACAAAATCAGCGGCCAGCGCTGCTACCGAGGAAGCGCTCATCGCTAGCGCTAGAGAAGCCATAAGGACTTTGCGGGTTGAGCGGTTATGGATGTAAGTCGGATGTTGCATATTCGATATCCCTTGAAATAGGCGGTTGGTTACAGCACATACAGGTACTAAAAATAGCCCGGCCTCGCGAGTTCGGAATGTGGATTTTGGAGGTGGTCCTGGCCTCTCCGAATCGTAAACTAGAGATCAAGGAACACCGCATTCCGCGCAGTAAATATAGGCATGGTTCATTGGGCAAATTGGTGATGCAAGGCATATACCAAAATAGCTTAATTTAGAGACATAATAGTCTGGAGTTGTTACATCGCTAAGGGTTTAAAGAAAACCCCAAGGGGCTAAGTTCGTGGAAAGGAATGCGAAGTTGGTTTAAGGTATTGTATTTAAATTATATATATAGATCTGCCTGATGACCAAGCTGGATGTTTTCACAAGCTCCAATCAATCACAGTAATGAAGAGCGAGAGAGGAGTATTACTCTCTTAGCCCTACATCCTACAACCTCCCATTTTGAAAGGGCTGCAAGAGCAATCCCACCAAGCTGGTCGCTCGCCGGTCCCGAAAGTCCTTCAAGCCAATTACCATGGCGATATGCCCGTCCTGGGGTTGATCTCGGTAGGTTTTAAACAAGTGATCCCACCAACTCAAATTGAAACCAAAATTACTATCGGTTTCTTCCCGTCGAACCGAGTGGTGGACGCGGTGCATGTCCGGCGTGACCAACAGCCGACGCAGTTTCCGATCCAGCGATGCTGACAATCGAACGTTGCCGTGATTGAACATGGCGGTGGCATTTAAAATGATTTCAAACAGTATGACAGCCGTCGGCGGTGCGCCCAGCGCCACGACCGCGATCCATTTGATGGCCATCGACAGCGCGATTTCCAGCGGGTGAAAGCGCAGCGCGGTCGTGACATCAAAATCGAGGTCGGTGTGATGGACTCGGTGCAATCGCCACAACCAAGCGATTTTATGAAACAACACATGCTGGGTGTAGATAGTCAGATCAAGCAGTAGCAGAGAAGCGACGAAAGCGAATCCAAAAGGGGCGTTTAGCCAGTGGAACAACCCCCAGCGATGGGCTTCCGCCAAACCCGCCGCCTCCACCGCCACAAGTGGAAAAACCAGCCGCACCACAATGCTATCCACCGCGACAATAGACAGATTGGCTGGCCATCGTTGCGCGCGTGGCCAGCCTAGTGATCGACGGGGGTCGCGCCATTCCCACAACATCATCAGCAGTAAAACCGCCAAGAAACAGCTCAAGCGGATGATGGATTCATGATGGGGTAAAAAATCAGTCATCTAAAGGCTATCCAGGGGTCAGATTGCGTCATTTTCGGTCGTTCGTCATCGCGTTGCATGGTTCAGATTGACTGGGATTATTGGCTTTAGGCCGCTCAGTTTGGCTAGTCTTGGACCGGTTTGAGCCTGTCATGGGGTCGTCTTGAGCCTATAATGCACGGCAACGAAGGGTCCGCCACCGCCGACTCAGGAGAATGTCATCGTGTCCAGATCGCCCCAGATCGTTACCGGCCAATTCCCCGGTATTCGTCCCCGCCGGATGCGCCGCACGGATTTTTCGCGTCGGCTGGTCCGGGAAACGGTGCTGACCACCGCAGATTTAATTCAACCGTTATTTGTCATCGAAGGCAAGAAGCAGCGCGAGCCGGTCACTTCCATGCCGGGCGTGGAGCGCCTGAGCATCGATGAATTGTTGCGCGAAGCGGAAGCTTTAGCCAAATTGAATGTGCCCGCGGTGGCGCTATTTCCAGTAACGCCAGCGACCGCGAAATCGCTGGACGCGGCCGAAGCATATAACCCTGAGGGTCTGGCGCAGCGGGCGGTGCGCGCGCTGAAAGCGGGGTTTCCCGAATTGGGCGTCATTACCGATGTGGCGCTCGATCCTTTTACTAGCCACGGTCAGGATGGTTTGGTCGATGCTAGGGGCTATGTCCTGAACGATGAGACGGTGAGCGTATTGGTGCGGCAAGCGCTTTCGCACGCGGAGGCGGGCGCTGATATCGTGGCGCCCTCCGATATGATGGACGGGCGGATCGGCGCGATCCGCGAAGCCCTGGAATCCAACGACTTCATTCATACCCGTATCCTGGCATATTCCGCTAAATACGCTTCCAATTTCTACGGGCCGTTTCGCGATGCCGTTGGTTCGGCGGGCGCGCTCGGCAAGAGCAACAAATACAGCTATCAGATGGACCCCGCCAACAGCGACGAGGCGCTGCGCGAGGTGGCCCTGGATCTGGAGGAAGGCGCCGATATCGTCATGATCAAACCGGGTCTGCCCTATCTGGATATCGTCCGCCGAGTCAAGGATCAGTTCGCCGTACCCACGTTCGTCTATCAAGTCAGCGGAGAGTATGCCATGTTACTCGCCGCCGCCCATAATGGCTGGCTCGACGAGCGCGCGGTGATTTTGGAATCCCTGCTCGGCATCAAGCGAGCGGGCGCGGACGCTATCCTAAGCTATTTCGCGGGGCGGGTTGCCAGTTGGTTGCGGCAAGGATCATGAATGAAAAAGCGATGGAAGTTATGGTTGCTGGCGGGCCTGGGAATGGTGGGAATGAGCGGTTTTTTTCTTGCCATCATGCGTCCGCCGGGAAGTCAATTGTCCGCGCCAGGTCAGGACATGCCGTGGCAAATCGTAGCCAGCCAGGATGGCGTCACCATTACGGTGTTTGGGTTGACCTTGGGCGCGAGCACTGTGCAAGACGCCGTGGCTAAATGGGGTCGGCGCTATGAATTGGGGCTGTTTCAGGATCAGAAGGATCAATTAAGTTTGGAAGCGTATTTTCGAGATGCGGTGGTTGGCGGCCTCAATGCCCGGCTGGTGTTGTCGGCCCGCCTGCCGCGGAACGTGCTTGATGGGCTGCGCGCTCGCGTGGATAAGGGCAACCCGACCGCCGAGGGTGGCTGGCGTTATCCGGTTTTGGAATCCGATCAAGAGTTGGGACTCAACGCAACCATTGTGGCCATCACCTACATGCCGGTGGCTAAATTCGATCCTGATTTGGCGCGCAAGCGGTTCGGCCAGCCAGCTGAGCAGATTAAGGTCAAAGACGGCGCGCATTGGTTGTATCCGGCGCTGGGATTGGATTTGCTCTTGGGCGATAGCGGCGAAACGCTGTTGCAATATGTGGCGCCGCCGGAATTCCAAGAACGGTTGCGAGCACCGCTACACCCTTTAAATTGAGGATACCATGACGACACAGCCCGACCAATACGCGGTGATGGGCCATCCCATCGGCCACAGTAAATCGCCGCGCATCCATAGCCTTTTTGCCGCGCAAACCGGCCAGTCTCTTGAATATCGCGCAATTTTGGTGGAATTGGGAGGATTCGCCGCCGCGGCGCGGGTTTTTCGGGCTGCGGGTGGTAAGGGGTTGAATGTCACTGTGCCGTTTAAACAGGACGCTTGGGTTTTTGCCGATTTGTCGAGCGTCCGCGCTGATCGGGCCGGTGCGGTCAATACCCTGATCTTTGAAGCCGATGGCGGTGTCCGGGGTGATAATACCGATGGCCCAGGGTTGATGCGAGATTTGGTGGTCAATCACGATTACCATCTAGCGGGCCGTCGCATTTTGCTGCTGGGCGCTGGCGGCGGGGCGCGCGGTATCTTGCAGCCGCTGTTGCTGGAGAAACCGGCGCAACTGGTGATTGCCAACCGCACAGCGGACAAGGCGCTCGATTTGGCGCTGCGCTTTAGCGATCTCGGCCGGGTCTTGGGCTGTGGTTTTGCCGAACTGGCCGAGCGGCAATTCGATTTAATCATCAACGCTACGGCGGCTGGCTTGATGGGTGATGCGGTACCGCCACTCCCGGCCGGCGTGCTGGCGTCTGATGGCTGGTGTTACGATCTGACCTACGGCAATGAGCCGACCGCTTTCGTGCGCTGGGGGTTGGAGCAAGGAGCCGCCCGATCCTTGGATGGCTTGGGGATGTTGGTGGAGCAGGCGGCGGAATCGTTCTACCTGTGGCGCGGCGTCTGGCCGGATACCAAGCCAGTGATCGCCACGCTGCGAGCTGGATGAAAGTAGCGGAACGCTTTAAACTGTCTGGACGAATTGAAAAGCGACAGGGAGACTGCGCGGAGCGGATACGCGGGGTATCCAGCCGGTGGAAAGAGGATGGCCATGGCGGAAAAAGCGCGAGCAGTCGGGCGTTGTGGGCATTGACGTATTGGCACCTGTTCTAGCGGCACATGCTCATCACCGCCGTCGGCTTTGGCATACCGCCGCGCGGTTCTGGCGATCTTATCCGTCGGCGCAAGCGGAAGCATGATGCCCCCTTCCCAATCTAGGCCGTTTCCGATCAGGCCTCGCCACCGCTCCGATCCTTCGGACTCAAGTTCTGACCAAAGTGCGGACCATAACCCCGGCGGATCCGATCAGCTCTGAAGAGTGGCAGTCATAGCAATCTTCGCGTTCAGCACTTTGCTGACCACACAACCTGCCTTCGCCCGTTCGGCGATCTCCGCGAACGTGGTCTGATCCGCGCCGGGAACGCGCGCCTCCACGTTCAGGTAAACCGAGGTAATGGCGAAACCGTCGCCTACTCGCTCCAGGCTGACGGTCGCTTGGGTGTCGATCTGGTCAGCGGGCATCCCGGCTTCTTCGAGCATCATTGCCAGCGCCATTGAAAAACAGCCAGCATGCGCGGCTCCAATCAGCTCTTCCGGATTAGTACCAATGCCGTTTTCGAAGCGCGTGCCAAACGAATAAGGCGTGTTGGACAGAACCCCACTTTGACTGGTCAGCACGCCCTTACCGTTTTTTAGTCCGCCGCGCCATTGCGCCGATGCCGTGCGTTTCATGTTCGCCTCCAAGTCTTATCGCCCATTCTCAAATCGCCCTTTGTTCCTTGACAAAAAAGGAATTCAGCGCGATCTCGAATACCAAAATCAATGATGCCTTTAAACTTAGGACTCTTGAGACGCGAAAGAGTTTTCAGACGTAGCGAACCATGCCATCGCAGTCGAGAAAGCCGAAAAGACCAAATCGGTGTCCTCGGCGCGGATGCTGGAGTTCGATGAATTGGGGCTTGCGAAAGGACGCCAGCATTGCTGGCGTCGGTTGCTGGTCTTATCGAGCGCCCGTACGTTGGTAGTTGCCGCGTCCGGTTCCCCATAATGGAGTCTTGTTAATAGACCCCGGTACGTCGTAAGCCAAAAGGCCTGTGTGCGTGGAGCCGATCACGATTTCCATACTGGCGTCGCCGTCAATGTTTGCCAAGGTCGGCGCCGACAAAGCGCCGCTCCAGGTGGCATTACTTCTTGTCGGGAGCGGTACGCTGAACAGCTGCGTGCCTTGCCAGTTGACGATTTTTAAATCACCGCGCTGGTAGCTGTTTTTTCGCGTCCAGGTGGTGAAAATCACCTCGGCTTTGCCGTCCCCGTCGAGATCGGCCACCGTTGGCTCGGACGCGAAACGGAAGCCAGTACCGCCGGTGTATACCTCAAACGGCCAATTGTATTTTTCGGTTTTGTTGAGCCAGTAGGCGTGGACGCGGCCATCATAGGAAGAATACAAAATTTCCTTGAAACCATCGCCATCCAGGTCGGCGATGACCGGGTTCGGCATACTGCTCTCGATAATGTTGTAGTCCTTGGCCAAGGGTTTGGCCTGTGCATCGGGTGTGGGGGGCGCGGTCCAGTCGAAACCGCTCCCCGACCAGCGGGTGCGGTCGGCCTTGAAAATGAAGGGTATTCGATAAAGATCGGTATAAGGGCTGGTCCCGCAGTTATAAACGTTGCCGACAACGACGATTTCCAGGACGCCATTCCGGTCGAGATCAGCGATGGAGGGGGCGGAAATCGAGAAGTTGGGACGGTGTTCCGTGCCGCATTTGGCATAGCCGCGTAAATCCACCGCGTGCAAGACATGGACGCCCACCCGCGCCCACGGTTTGTTTTGTCCGCCCACCGTACCGTAAATAGCGTTGGCGCGTACCGGCGAGCTATCGTCATTGAACGCCGCGATATAGTAGCTGTCGCTCGGGCCGATAATCTCGCCGCGTCGGTCGCCGTCGAGATCAGCGATGGCGATGTTCTCGTTATAGCAGCCGCCCGCATAGCCGCTGCTGTCGCTATCAATCATTTTGGGCCAGCCGCTGCGCAGCGCACCGGTGTGTTCGTACACGAACCATTGATTGTCGGAACGGGTTGAGCACACGATGATCTCCAGGTTGCGATCACCATCGAGATCCGCCACGGCCAAACTGCGAATTTCCCGATTGTCGCTGGTGGGTTGTACCGGCCAGCCGGGGTACTTGGCGCCTTTCCCGGTGTAAACCGAAATGTAACCCGCGCCATTAGCGGTGATAATCTCACGCGAACCATTGTTATCAAGATCGGCGATCACGATGCTCGGCCAAAGCCGACTACCACCGGGCGAGGCCGCCTGCCACTCAACCGCGCCGGTGGCGCCGTTGACCGCCATCAGGGTGTAAGCTCCCCACACGACCTCCATTTGACCGTCGTTATCGATATCGGCGACGGCGGGAGAGGCATACCAGCCTGTTTCACACCATGATCCCGGCAAACAGCGCGACCATTTCAAGGTTGGAGTGCCGATGGCGGCGCTCGCCGCTTGAAAAGGTAGCAACGGCGAGAGCAGGGCGAGCAACAAGGCGCCGCTCACGATGAATGGAGAAAGAACGAAGGGGGATTTTTTCATCGGTAAATTCATTGCTGTGTTCAGTGATGCAGTATTTGGCTTAAAAACAGCTTGGTCCGCTCCGATTCGGGCTGGCTGAAAAATAATGCCGGCGCATTTTGTTCGATGATTTCTCCCCCGTCCATGAAAATCACCCGATGGGCGACGGTTTTGGCAAAGCCCATCTCGTGTGTGACGCAGATCATGGTCATGCCATCCTCGGCCAGCGCCACCATCGTATCCAGTACTTCCTTGATCATTTCCGGGTCCAGCGCCGAGGTTGGTTCGTCGAACAGCATGATCTTGGGGTTCATGCACAGGCTGCGGGCGATGGCGACCCGCTGTTGTTGGCCCCCTGACAACTGACCCGGATACTTGTTGGCCTGTTCGGGAATCTTGACCCGCTGGAGATAACGCATCGCAATCTCCGCCGCCGCTTGGCGCGGCAGTTTGCGCACCCAGATCGGGGCCAAGGTGCAGTTTTCCAACACTGTCAAATGTGGAAACAAATTGAAGTGCTGGAACACCATGCCGACTTCGCGGCGGATGCGCTCGATCTGTTTGATATCGTTGGTCAATGCCTGGCTATCCACCATGATCCGGCCGCGTTGGTATGCTTCCAGATGATTGATGCAGCGGATGGTGGTCGATTTGCCGGAACCGGACGGGCCGCAAATCACAATTCGCTCGCCTTTACGCACGGTCAGATTAATGTCTTTCAATACATGAAAAGTACCGTACCATTTATGGACGCCTTGCATGTCGATCATGACCTGATCAGACAGCGGGGCGGAAGTGGGAGACGGTTCAGACATCAGGTGAATTCCTAGTGCTTGTGGCCGGTGTGCAGGCGTTTTTCCAGATTTTGGCTGTAGCGGGAGATACCGAAGCAAAACAGCCAGTAGACGGCGGCGGCGAACACGTAGCCCTCGGTGGAAAAGCCCAACCACTCCGGGTTGGTGGTGGCGTTATGGACGATGTTCATCAGGTCAAACAGGCCGATGATCAGCACCAGCGAGGTGTCCTTGAACAGGGCGATAAAGGTGTTAACGATGCCGGGGATAACCAGTTTCAGGGCTTGCGGCAGCACGATCAGCAACATGGATTTCCAATAGCCCAAGCCCAACGCGGCGGCGGCTTCGAACTGGCCCTTGGGAATCGCTTGCAGGCCGCCGCGCACCACCTCGGCCATGTAGGCGGCCTGAAATAGACTGACGCCGATCAGCGCCCGCAGTAGCTTGTCAAAATTCATTCCGGCTGGCAGAAACAGCGGCAACATCACCGAGGACATGAACAACACAGTGATCAGTGGTACGCCGCGCCAGAATTCGATGAAGGTCACGCACAGGGTTTGAATCGCCGGCATATCGGAGCGCCGGCCCAGCGCCAGCAACACGCCCAGCGGCAGGGCGGCGGTCATCCCGACTCCGGCGATGACCAGCGTCAGCAGCAAGCCCCCCCAACTGCTGGTATCCACCGCCGCCAGACCGAATACGCCGCCTTTTAAAAGAACGATGGCGATGATGGGATAGACGAGCAGCAATCCCAGTCCCAGCCGCGGTTTCAGTTTGGCCGGCACCGTTCGGATAAATAAGGGCGCCGCGCCGAGCAGTAACAGCAGAACCACGGTATTGATTCGCCAGCGCTGGGCCTCTGGGTAAAAGCCGTACAGAAATTGATCGAGGTGGACCCGGATGAAGATCCAACACGCGCCGCGATTAGCCGCGCACGCTTCCCGATTGTCGCCGCTCCAGGTGGCGTCCAACAAAGCCCAGCGCAGGAGCGGGGGTATCAAGGTCAGAAGGAGATACAGCGCCAGCACGGTCAGCGCGACATTAAACGGTGAGGAAAACAGGTTGCGGCGCAGCCAGCCCAGTGCGCCGATGGCGCTGGCCGGCGGTGGCAAGTCGGGGTGAGGAACGTGCGGATCGGCCATGCGTCAACGCTCCACCAGCGCGACTCGGCGGTTGTACCAGTTCATCAACAAAGAGATCAGCAAGCTGATGGTCAAATAAACCGCCATGGTGATGGCGATGCATTCGATGGCCTGACCGGTCTGATTGAGCACGGTGCCGGCGAAGGAGGACACCAGATCGGGATAGCCGATGGCGGCGGCCAGCGAGGAATTCTTGGTCAGATTCAGGTACTGGTTGGTCAGCGGCGGGATGATTACCCGCAACGCTTGCGGCAGGATGATCAGGCGCAGGGTCTGGCCGGGGTCGAGACCCAATGACAACGAAGCTTCGGTCTGACCGTGGCTGACCGCCTGAATGCCGGCGCGAACGATTTCAGCAATAAAGGCGGCGGTGTAGATCGACAAGGCCAGCAGCAGCGAGGCCATTTCCGGAACCACCACCCACCCGCCTCGAAAATTGAAGCCTTGCAGTTCGGGATATTCCCAAGCCAACGGTGAGCCGACCAGCCAGTAGGTCAATACCGGTAAACCGGCCAGGAGCGCGAGCGACGCCGATAAGGTGGGAAATTGTTGGCCGGTCGCCATTTGCCGCCGTCGCGCCCAGCGCGCCAGACCCCAAGCCAGCGCGATCGCGACGCCGAGCGCCGCTAGCACCCAACTAAAGCCCGGTTGGAACTGCGGGGCGGGCAGATATAAACCCCGAATATTTAGAAATGCCGCATCGCCTAGATTCAAGCTTTGGCGCGGGGCCGGCATCGCCCGCAACACCGCGAAATACCAAAAGAAAATTTGTAGCAGCAGCGGAATGTTTCGAAAAATCTCGATATAAAGCAAGGACGAGGGTTCTTCGTGGACCTGCATTGCAGCCCATCTCCCTGAGATCTATTCCTTGGAGTTTGCAGAACCTGCTGCGGATGCAGAACCCGCAAGCACAGCCCAACCCGTGAGGTGACCGGATGAAGGTTCGGATTCCGACGCCGCTCCGCTCCTATACCGACCAGTTATCGAATGTAGACGCGGTAGGAGCGACACTGAATGAGTTGCTCACCGACCTTGACCGGCAATTCCCCGGACTTCGATTTCGAGTGGTGGATGAACAAGGTCGGCTTCGGAAACACATGCGCATCTTCGTTGGCGCCGACATGGTGCGCGACCTGGAAACCGTTGTTGATGGTTCTGCGGAGATCACCCTGATGCAAGCCCTCTCGGGGGGATGAGCCGACCAGCGAGAGAATCGCAGGAGCGATGGCTCTGCCGTCCTCCTGAGCTACGGCTTGGTCGACCTGTCGTGAGGGGAGTGTTCGGTTCCGGGTGGAGTCTTGCGACGCGACACCACAATGTTGACGCACTCCTCGATTCGGGCAAGGAGTCTATGGACGGTTGCCGAGTCGGTTCGAAACGAGAGCAGTGCGATACGGATCACGAAGTTGCCACCAAGGCGCTCGGGCATGGTGCACCCGGTGAGGAAGAACTTGCCATCGGAATTGATCAGATCGAGCAGCGCTCGATTCTCGTCGTCCCCGCATGGCGCTCGTAATCGAAACACGCAGATGGAGAGCGTGGGCTGACCCACCAGTTCGACGTGGCGAAGCTGAGCCAGATCCTCTGCAATCTCGCGGCAGAGCGCAAGCATCTCCTCGAGGTTGTTGCGAAAGACCTGGAGACCCAACATCTTCAATGGCAACCAGACTCTGAGTCCGCGGAATTCGCGTGTGTACTCGATTCCCATGTCGAGCGTATTCGGCCCAAGCCCAGGCCCCTCTGGAGAGGGATTGATGTAGCTAGTTTGAGCAGAGAATGCTGTGAGTAGCGTCCGCTCGTCACGAACGAGAAGGGCTCCGGTGCCGTACGGCAATCCCATTCCCTTATGGGGATCAACGGCAATGGAGTTCGCAAGATCAAGCCCGCGAAGTGCTTCCTGTGCCGACTCGCACATGGAGAAGAACCCACCGTATGCCGCGTCAACGTGGAGCCACAGGTTGTAGCGATCGCGGACATCGACCAGACCCTGCAGGTCATCAACTGCGCCTGTGCGGACATCACCCGCAGTTCCAATCACGAGAAAGGGTGTGAGGCCCGCTTCCAAGTCGTGCTGAATAGCGCTCGCTAGCTCGCCGAGCGGCAACTGCATGTGTTCGTTGATTCCCAACATCCGTTGGTGCTCGATGCCGCAAACGGCAAGAGCCTGACTCACGCAGGAGTGAGCGTTCTCGGAGTAGTAGGCGACCAGGCCAGTCTGAGCGCTATCAGTGTGAGCGACTTCCGTCGCACGTCGGGCGGCGTGGACAGCGTGCAGCGTAGCGGTGGCGCCGCCAGTCACGAACAACCCCGAAGGAGTGAACCCCGATTGTTCTGCCGAGGCACCGGTGCCAAGGGCCTGGTGTATCCATTGAATTGCCAGGTGCTTCGAGAGCGGCGAGCCCGGGTGCGGTCTCCGAGGTTGGAACGTAGCGGTTGAGGCTCGCTGCAATCCACTCTGCCAGCGCTGCGTGAAAGAGCCCTCCAGAGGGAACGTACGCTGCGTAGCCGGGAGCGTTGTCCAGCGTTCCGGCTCTGGCAAGCGGGCCGACGATCTCATCAAGTAGGGCCGCCAAGTCCGCAGTTCCTACTTCTGGCACTGCTTCTTGGAGCGTCGAGTCGATTGCGGGGTCAGCCCAGCCGGAGTCTTGCTGAGTCAAGTCACTCGACCACGACGGAACGAAGCTCGGTGCTTCGTGTGCGAGCCGCCGTTCCAACCCCGCATGTTCCTTCACGACGAACTCTCCTGCCGCCGAGATCAGCGAACGTAGATCGGCCTCGGAGGGGGCCAGTGGGTTCGGGGAGTGGCGCTGGCCTTCCGCGGGAAACGTGATGACCGCAGCGTTCTGAGGGAAGACAAACTCGTTGCCCGTTCGGAAGGTCTGGATCCACGGGTCAAGCCTGATATCAGTATCGGCCGAATCTGTGGCTGACTGGTGTGCGAGGTCGGGGTAGCTATTGGAGATCGACTCCTGCCACACGAATTCTTCGATCGATGATCGATCCCCGGCATCGAATCGTTCGTCGTAGACCAAGCTCCGTTGGCAGAAAGCCAAGCCGCGCTGTATCAGCTGCTGTCGAAGGTCCTCTGCTGTCGAAAATGGTTCGCCGCCGCCGAGTCTCTTCGCCGCCCATCCGTAGAACGACTCGGGCTCGGCCAGCACGATCGATATCGAGCCACCCGGTCGGAGGCTCTTCACCAAGAGATCAACTGCAGCCTCGATGTGTCGCGGGTCGACGCCGTACAACGAGTGAACACTCCAGATGCGATCGAAGGATTGTGGCGGCAGCGGGACCGTTGGGATGCTCGCTCGCCACAACGTTGCGGTACAAAACGCTTGATCTACTGACGGCGCGATGGTGTCGATGGCATCAATCGACGGGTCGACGCCGCAGTACTCGATCCGCTGCTGATGTACGCCCACTTTTTGCGAATAGTGGCCCAGAGCACTCAGCCAGCGTCCAGTCCCACAGCCAACGTCAAGCAGTCGGGGATGGTCCAACTGCGCCAAATCAGCGAAGTATGTCTCCCAATCGAAGGCCTGAGCGAGGAGGCGGTAGTCGCTGACCGGGTCATGATCCTCAGGGTGACGGATGGTAGCGGAGGGGGAGGATCGGGGTTTCGGGATAGCCAGTTCGTGTGGTGAAACGGAGCTCCCGTCGATCTCGACAAGAACAAAGCGTTCCTTCAGGAGCCAGATGGAGCCGACGGGTTGGCTCTGTGTGGCAATGCTCTGTCTCAATGAGTCCACTGTTGGTTGGTCCAGATCCGCAAGATCTCGCTCGATAAGAAACTCAAGAAGTTGGTTGCCAGTCGGCGATTCTGCTCCGATCTCGGTGACATCGATGGTCGAGGTGATGGATGTGCATCGAAAGCTCACTCCAGCGGCAGCGAGCGCCGTGCAGAGGTCTTCGGCGGTGTAGATCCGATTCAAACCACCCACACGGCTCACGATGTTGGGAAGTCCGTCGGCAGAAGAGAGCACGACGAACGTTCTGCTCGAAGGGCCAGAGAAGGTCCGGATGATGTCGAGCAGCTCCGCCGCATGATCTTCGAAGTAGTAGAGCGAATGTGCGACGAGAATCACGTCGAATGGGCCGAGCGATGGGTCTAGCTGACGCGCATCCTGCTCGAGAAGGGTCACAGTCAGGCTGTCATGTTGGCGACGCGCTGCGTCGAACCGTTGCAGGGCACCGCTGAGCGCCTCCCGGCTCGTGTCAACGCCGAGGTATTCGACGGAGTGATGTGCCGAAATGACGCTCAGTAGTGCGCGGTCGAACTCGCCGTCTCCGCAGCCGATGCTCAGTATCCGGAGGTTCGAGGTGCAATTCTGCTCTACGTGCTGCTGAAGGTCAGGCAGAAGTAGATCCAGACAGCGTTGGGCCATGGTCGAACAGATGCGCCGGAGGTCGTGCCCACGGTTGTAGTTGATCTCGGCGACCGGCAAGCCGCCGTTGTCGTCAGAGAATGTCGGCATACCGAGTCCTTTCATTCCGCCCCATTCAGGATTGCATCAGTCCGCAAGCCTAGGTCTCCAACCTTGTACCGTGCGCGCTCGCACAGGGCAATAGATTGAACGATCGAACCTGTCCTAGTGGACAGTTGCTGCACAAAGTCGCGACGATACCGGCGTATCTTGGGTGGCCTCATTGCATATCGCGTGTACGTGGGCACTCGCCCTTCATGGCGAGCGTCAGTGGTTCGAATTGCTGGACTTGGAAGTGGTCCCGAAAACCGAAGAAACCCGCTATTTCTAGCGGGTTTCGGTGGTGCGCCCCCTGGGACTTGAACCCAGAACCTGCGGATTAAGAGTCCGTTGCTCTGCCAATTGAGCTAGAGGCGCAAGGGGCATCAGTATAGCGCCCTCGATAAATGACATGAAAAAGTGGGGTGAGTGAGGGGTCTCGAACCCCCGACCTCCAGTACCACAAACTGGCGCTCTAACCAACTGAGCTACACCCACCAAGGCGGAGTCGAGCATAGCCGTTGAACGGGTTGGAGCAGAAACTGATTTCGTCTCGAGTGCCTCCGATTGGAACGCGGCCGCAATAGCTGCGGAAGGAACGGTGTGGGCTCACCTCTAGAAGAAAAAGCGTGAATGCCATTCACGTTTGTGTTACGGTCCGAGCATGGAATCAATTCTCATTGGCGTTGCTGCTTTTGCCGGGGGAGCATTGCTCTGGCTCCCATTCGAATACGGACTGCATCTCTCGTTCCACGTGCTCAAAGGTAAGGGCTTCGCTTCTCGGGCTCATCTCGACCATCACGTGCACGCAAGCTGGCATTTCGATCCCATCATCACATTGGCGTGGCTTGGCGTCGTGCTGTTCGGTATCGGGTTCTCATTCGCTCTAGCGGCGATCACGTCCACAGTCTTCGGAATTGCTTTCGGGGCTGGCTGGACGGTGGGGTATTTCTTCTACGAATGGCACCATCGCCAGAGCCACCTTCGTGGACCAAGGAATCGCTGGGAGGCATGGCTGCGCAAGAACCACTTCCAACACCATTTCGGTCACCCTATGAAGAATCAGGGCGTCACTGCGAGCATTTTCGATCGGCTCTTTGGCAGCTATGACATGCCCGAGAAGGTGAAGGTTCCGCGTCGGTTGGCTATGCCTTGGCTCTTTGACAGCGAAGGCAATCTGCTCGCCGAGTATCAAGATGATTACGAGATCGTTGGAACCTCCACCAGCACCGACGAGCGCCAGCGTCAGATTGACAAGGCCCGGGCCTATGCAAGTCGCACGCCTGAACCCGTCTGAAACCGGAATCAGCACTACCTGAGGCCAACAGATCTTCCACAGAACTGTGACAGAAGCGCTCCATTCAACAACTACAATGGCCCCTTGCGCCTTCGTAGCTCAGTTGGATAGAGCAGGGGACTTCTAATCCCAAGGTCACAGGTTCGATTCCTGTCGAGGGCACCGCTCGAATCCCTTGCATGCGGCGAATCCTCTGAGCGCCCATTGCGGAACCCGGCGCTCGCTGGAGTCAGTAGCGATGATCGGGAGTAGTTGGAATCGCCCCATTGACCTCGGCCGATGGTCGAATGGACCCGCATCTGAAACACGAGCGGCCAGCGTAGAAGAGGTACGTGGAGGTTCGGATGAGTTGACCTCGCCGGCCGTTACGCCGTGGCGGTCCAAGTAGTCCATAGACCGTCCCTACCTCAGGAAGTAGATTGCCCCTATGGTCCAAGTACCACACGAAGTGCAAGCTGAGATGGGCAGTCGATTCGTGGCTGGCGATGAGGATGCGAAGGAGGTGGTCTACGCAGCCCATGGTGCGTTGATCTACTCATATTGTCGCCGAATGCTCGATCATGGACGAGCCGCTGACGTCACCCAGGAGGTTTTCGTCACAGCCTGGCGCTCACGAGAACGCTATCGACCTGAGGCGGGATCCCTCGCCGGGTGGTTGATGAGACTCGCAAGTCTCAAGGTGATCGACAGGCTCCGTGTCGATGGTCGCGTACCAAGCCCAAGTGCTCAGAAGCTTGGCGAGCAACATGGCAGAACTGTCGAGGAAGACGCGACCCGAATCGCCGAGCGAATGCTTCTGGCGCGGGCGATTGCAGACCTACCGGAACGCGCACGAGAGACTGTCAATCTCGCATTCTTTGAGGATCTGACCCATGTCCAGATCGCAAAGCGTCGCGCCTTGCCGTTGAGCTCGGTGGAGAACGACTTCCGTCAAAGCATCGATCACATGAACAGCCAACTGGGAGGATTCAACAATGGGCAATGACTCAGTGGACCTCGAACTCGAAACCGTCCAGGTCGAGCGTCTTGAACTCATGATGTCGCGGCTCGAACGACACGATTTCGATCTCGTCGATCCTCCAGAGCGGATCTGGGCTGGAATAGCGGCGTCGATAGCGGCCGAACCCACCCCTCCCTCGTCGGGCACAGTCGTCGAGTACTGCATTGACGCCGACGATTTCGTGATAGCAGTCGACCGTGACTGGAACGCGTTCGCTCAAGCGAACAATGCACCGGAGCTTGCTCACCAGAGACCAACTCAGACGTTGTGGAGCTACTTCGGAAGCGACGAGGTGCGGACCATCTGGCAGGCGCTTGTTCAGCATGTTCGCACGAGCAAGACCGAGGCACGGGTCTCGTTGCGCTGCGACGCCCCCCACATGCGTCGCTGGTTCGAGATGACGATGACGCCGGAACCTGACAACGGTGTCCGGTTCCAGTCGAAACTTGTCTTCGAAGAATCGCGGCCGAGCTTGCCATTTCTCAGCACCAACGTCGAGCGAAGCAGCGATTGGCTTGCTGTGCCAATCTGCAGCTGGTGTAACAAAGGAGAAGCGAACTCACGGTGGCTCGATATCGAGGAGGTTGTTCAGAATCTCCGACTCCTCGAGCAGCCGATGCCTTCGATTTCCTACGGCATTTGCCCGACCTGCCAGGAGCTGATGGCGAGCGAGCTCAACTCGCTGGCATCGCGAAACATTCACGACTGACTGAGAAAACCGAAGATTCGGCGTCTCGTCCGGAACGATCACCCAATCAGTTCGCTGGGTCATCGTGAGCAGCTGGTGTACCGCGGAACTGCGGAGTTCGAGCGTCGTCGAGCAGCGATCTGCTGTTGGGTTTGCAGATCCGCCGAACTCATTGGTGAAGGCTATCGTTCGGCTCTCAGCGGCCATGCATCATTGCCGCCGTAGGACATTGCTAGCGAAGCCCATCGCCTCTGACTAGGCGCCGAACAGCTGCAAACCAGAGTCAGCGGCGGCTCGGAGATCGGGACGCTCAGTGGCGCTGGCAAGTTCCTCACTCCACACCGCCGTTGCCACTTTGATGGCGTGCTCGTCGCCGTTGTTGACCGCGCGGCTCAAGTAGGGCATCAGTAGTTGGCACCTCGGAACATAGTTCGGCCTTCAGGTCAGCGCCCACGGAATAGCTTGCCCACAGTGCCGCGACAGTGGCCCAGGAGTACTCGACCAGTCGCGTCGCTTCCGTATCGGACAGGAATGGAAGAAGATCTCGAACCGCGATTGCTGAAGTGAGGCCATGCAGGATTGCGAACCTGCCCGACGGTGGTGCTGAATACAAGGCGACACCGGCCGTTGTAACTACTTCGGTGAGGGCCTCGGCGGGATTCCGCGGCAGCGAGACTGCTTGGACGGCTGTGCAGGAACTCGCTCGTCGCCACGCCTCGCAACCGGTCTGAAATCATTCCGGTGAGCGCGTCGGGGCTATCGGCGGGTGGGACGCGAATTCCTGCCAGCGCCTGCAGTGTTGTCAGACCCCCGCCGCACTCGAGTACTGGAAGCTCCTCGCGCCGCCAAGCCCAATATGCACAGCCACGCGCAAGCTCGTGGCGACGAGCAGGGGAGTCTCCTCGGCCGAGTCCTCGAACCGCATGGCTGGCCCGCAAAACACCATGGGCGGCAGCGGTTGGAAGCGCAGGGGTGAGCCGTGGCACCCAAGCAGCGATGGTTTCCTGCCACCCGAGTTCTTCCACTGCCTGCACGAAATAGGCAATCCACTCGGTCTCGGATCGAATCGTTGACCAGGGATCGAGAGGATCTAGTGAAGCGAGGGGCCCAGCGTCTTCGTTGGGTTCCAGGGGATCAAGCCTGCCGAGATACCGCTCCAGCCACGGAGTAATCGCGTCCTGGCGGCCGATTCGATCGAGGGCTTCGATAACCATTGGACCATGATCTGAGAGCCCGTTGCGGTACTCGGAGTGGAAGCCGTGCAGCGTGGTGAGCGCATTGTCGAGCGGCGTGAGCGAGCCGAAGCGGTTCATGGCTGTGATGTTAGAACCCGATTGCGTCTCGAGGTCGGTGGAGGCCAAGTAGTCCTCAGCAGCCTCCGTCAGTTGCCGCCGCCTGCGTGCTATTCGAACTTGCTGCCCATCTCCCGCAGGAGGTCGATGAAGTGGTCTCCCGCATCTGGCGCGAGCTCTCCAGGAGTCCAAGTCGCTGCCGTCAATGTGCCGGTGAATCGGTTCGCTCCACGTTCCTGATGGCGACGCCAACAAACCGGCGAGCGGCGATCGATGCCAACATCGATGCCGCTAAAGGGCGCCATTGCGCCGAGCAGCGGCAGCGACTCAACCGTTGCGCGCTCCTCGCCGTCCACAAGCACAGCTGCGTTCCAGAGCCAATTGCCGGGTGCGGTGATACTGAGGGAGACCGTGCTGGTGCCCGGTGCGAGGTGCCCGCAGTCCAGTTCAGTCATAGTGCCGTAGCCATTGTGAACGAACACGAGCTGATCGCCCGGATCTACATAGAGCCCATAGCCGCCGCCTTGGTCGCCATGGGCGAAAAGTGCGCCGTGGTCGCCGGGCTGAAACTGGAGCTCAACGTCCACGGTGAAGGAGCGCCATTGGATCAACAACAGCGAGCGATACCGCTCCAAGGTGTGTGCGCGGCGCGGTATCCGAGCGGCCTCACGATACGGCAGCTCATATGGCCCGCGTTGGACGTAACGGACCCGCGAACCTTCATCGAGCGGATAGACCTGATTCTCCCGTGCAGCTCGTTCCCATGCGGCTGCGAGTTCGGTAACCCGTTCGGGAAACTCAGCAGCTCGATTGATCAGCTCGCTGCGGTCCTCGGTGAGGTTGTACAGCTCCCATTCATGGTCCCCGAATGGGGTGAGGGGCATGTGGCGCGACACGATCTCCCACCCGTGTGAGTAGTAGCCACGATGCCCGTTCATCTCGAAGTACTGCTCCGCGTGAGGGTGGAGTGCAGCCGCACTCGCAAGGCTCGGAGCAAAGGAGACCCCAGCGAAGGGTTGAATCAGGACACCGTTTCGTTCCCCCAGGGGTTCGACACCAGTCAGTTCACACAGGGTCGGAAACACATCGGTGACGAAGGTCCATTGGTTGCGGCGTGTCGCAGCCGGGACGCGATCCTGGGCCGCAGGCCAGGAAATCAGAAAGGGGACTGAGTGTCCGCCTGCGTGGGTATTGATCTTGTACAGCCGCCAGGGAGTGTTCGAGGCCATGGCCCATCCGCGCGGATAGTGCACCATGGTCTGTGGCCCGCCGAGCAGATCGATGCGCTCTCGATCTGCCTCGATGTCTTCGAGGTCCTTCACATTCTTGGACACCAGTGTTCGAAAGTACGCCGAGGTGCCTGCCCGTTCGCCCTCGCGGGAGGCGCCGTTATCGGACATGAAGATGAAGATCGTGTTGTCGAGCGCGGTCGAGTTCTGCGAGGCCAGCGTGGAGACATCCGATGTTCTGGTCGAGGTTGTCCACCATTGCGGCGTAGACCTCCATGTATCGGGCGTATAGCAACTGATCCTCTGGCGATAGCGAGTCCCAGGCTGGAACCTCGTCGCCTTCCTCAATGTTGCGAGGTGGCAGTTGGGTGCCCTGAGGGATGACCCCGAGTTCAAGCTGTCGTGCGTGCCGTGCCTCACGGATTGCGTCCCAGCCGACCGCGTACTTACCGGTGTAGCGCTCAAGATCCTCAGAAAGGCAGTGAAGGGGAGCGTGGACAGCGCCTTCAGCTAAGTACATCAAGAACGGCTTCGCCGGATCCGAGGAGCGGACCTGGGCCACCATGTCGAGCGCCTCCTCGGTCAACGCGTTGGTCAGGAAGTACCCCTCGGGGAACTCGTCAATCTCCAAGGTGTGGTTATCGACCACAAGACGATGCGGCTGGTGCAAGTTCGTAAACGCGTCAAGAAACCCGTAGTAGCGGTCGAATCCCCGCTGTAGTGGCCAGGACTTCTTCGGGCCAGCATCGTTCATGTCGGCGTCCTTGGTGAGATGCCATTTCCCAAGAGCCATCGTTGCGTACCCGGCGGCGCGGAATGTCTCCGCAATGGTGGCGACGTCGTCGGCGAGTTCGCCCGCATATCCGGGGAATCCGGGATCAGAGTTGGCCACCGAACCAGCACCGGCGCGGTGCGGATTCACCCCAGTCAACAGGGCAGCTCGGGTGGGCGAACACATCGGTGTGACATGGAAGTTCGTCCATTGCACTCCCGCCTGTGCGAGCTCGTCCAGATGTGGAGTGTGGATCTCTGACCCGTAGCAGGACAGGTCGCTGAATCCGAGGTCGTCGACGAGCACAATGACCACATTCGGAGAGCCCGCATGTGGGACTGAGCGTTCAGGCCACGCGCCGACAGAACCTGCAAAGGTCCTGCCGAGGACACCTTCGAACCGGTCATATGGGCCTGCAGGCTGACTCTCGGTGGTGGGCATCGTTACACCGTCGTTCCCTCAATTTTGGCCTCGGCCAATACCTTGATCCGCTGCACACAGGCTTCGAGGTTTTCGGTCAGATCGGAATGGCGGTCTTTCACACCCATTCCGTATTCCTCAAGCTTCTTGAGGGGAAGTGGAAGGTCCCGCTGCATGGTAAATCGCTGGGTCAGCGTGCAGTTATCTGGGGCGTCGCCTGGCGCGATCTCGTAGGTCCACTCCACGAAGTCTCCCCAAACTGGCACCATCGTGATGAAGCTGAATTCTTCATCGGGTCGAAGGGCGCTCACTCGGCTCACGGTGAACCAACGGAGAGCGCGCCGCCGATTCCATCCACGAAACTTCGCGCCGACCGCTGGGCCTGAGGCGCCGCCAAGCCACGTGGCCGCAGTGCACTCGGACTCCACCTCGGGATGTTTGAAATCTCCGAAACGAGGTCGAACAGTTCTGAAGGGGAGCAGTTGATCTGGCAGTGCGCCGATCCAGTCGCGCCCTTCTTCATTGGGTCAATAGTCATCGTGTAGTCACCATCATCTCTTCGTATCCAGAAACAAAGTTGGCGGCCCGGTTCTTTGGCTCTGCATTCTTGAGGAGTCGGAGGTCAGGAAGTCGAGTCAGGATTTCATCGAACATCGTCGTGAGTTCCAAGCGCGCCAAGCTGTTGCCGAGGCAGAAGTGCGTGCCGAAGCCAAACGCAATGTGTTCGTTCGGTGTGCGTTTGATGTTGAACCGATACGGGTCCTCGAAGACCTTCTCATCGTGGTTCGCCGATGGGTACATCAACAAGATCTTGTCGCCCACCTCTAGGCTTTTCCCCGCAAGTTCAGTTGGTGCCATGACGGTTTGGTTCATGTTGCGAATGGGAGAGACCCATCGAAGGATCTCCTCGACCGCAATGGGCAGCAACGAGCGGTCGTTCCGCAATTCTTCACATTGCTCGGGGTGCATCAGCAGTTGATACATCCCGCCCGAAATCACGTGGCGAGTGGTCTCATCACCGCCGATCAGGATGAGGAGCGATTCATGGATGATCGACTCATCATCCAAGCGATCTCCGTCGATTTCGGCGTGGACAAGAAGACTCATGAGGTCGTCAGTTGGAGTCATGCGGCGAGCCTCAATCGCTCCTTCTGCAAACTCGCGGAAGGCCATGTAGGCCACAGTTGCCTGCTCGATCGTGTCCCCATCGGAGCCGACGAGGCCTTTCACCATGTCGTCAGACCATTCCAGCAGCTGTGCCCGGTCCTGAGGGGCAACTCCGAGGGCGTCGCCGATCATGATCATTGGTAGGAGGGCAGCGATGTCGGCAACGAAGTCACAGGTTGGAGATGGGTTTGCCAACACCGCGTCGATGATCTCTCGTGCAGGCGCGACGCACGGCTGGTTCGGAATCGCGAACCTGTCGAGGAGTGAACCCCGAGTTCACCAGCTTGCGGCGCCGAAGGTGTTCCGGATCATCGAAATCGATCATCATCGGGATCTTCATTGCATCGGGACGGCATCCTTCGCCGTTTCCGAACAACCTCGGCTGCCGTGAGATCTCGCGCACCAACTCATAGGTTGAGGCGCACCAGACTTGGCCATCGAAGAACAACGGGTCGTTCAGTCGCATCCATCGCATCGCCTGATGGAAATCTCCGGACCAGAACTCGCCGCGAAGCACGTTGATGGCTGTGGGATCGAGGTTGTCGATTGACGGAGTTCCGTCACTGTGGCCTGAGGTGGGTGCTGACATGAGGCTCCTTTACCGGGTGACCTTCGCCCAAGGAGCGTTTCCTTCTGCGAACGCCTGATTGAGCGCTGGCTTTGGCTGCTTTGAGGCCAATGGGATTGAGATGAAACTGCCTGCTCGGTCGACCGTGGTAGCTCGTTGGCAGTCGCCACGAGTAGTTGAGATACTCGTGATCCAGGCAGAAACGGGTAACGATCCTGTAGGCCGTTGCCTCGTTAATCGTCTGTTTCTGCTTGTCGAGCCTCAGGAGTTCGTCGAGTAGTTCTGCGGTTGTCCAGCGCCGCTTCTCTTGGTGGAGCCGGACGGCGACTGCCAGTACTCGGAGTTCGTTCTCAACAAGTCCATTGCCCTGAGGTCGCCGCATCCGGCGACTGTATCGCGGAAGTCATTTGCGCGCGCCAGTGGACGCTGGCTCGGTGGGGCAATCTCGTGCATCCAGAGGCCTCTTGGGATCGTTCTAGACTCTGCCCCATGGTGATTTCCTCTGTCGGGCCGCCTCGTCCGGGCCCAGAACCTACGCTTTTCGATGCAGTAGGGGGTGCGGCCTTCTTTGAGAGGCTGGTGGAGGAATTCTATGTTCGAGTCGAAGCGGACTCGGTGCTGCTCGGGCTATACCCTGAGCCTGAGGACCTGGGCCCAGCACGCGATCGACTCTGTTTGTTTCTGATTCAATACTTTGGCGGTCCCACGACCTACTCCGACCAGCGAGGTCACCCGAGACTTCGTATGCGTCACCATCCCTACGTCATCACTGACGACGGCAGGGATCGCTGGCTGGCGGCGATGCTTGAGTCTGTGGTGGTGCTTGACCCAGATCCCGCAATCGCCGAAGCGCTTCGGCAGTACTTCGTCATGGCAGCGGATGCCATGGTGAATAGTCGGTGATCCTGGGACCTAGCAGGTTTGCCAGTCCTCATCGCGTACAATTCCTGGGGTTGAAAGTGGGGAGTGGTCCCCATTGGCGGAAATGACTTCCCGTCATAGGGTGAGGTCACTGGCAAGGCTGCATCGCAGAAATGTCATCGAATCGGATCTCGCTTTCGTGCCACCCCGTCCGGCACCCAAGCGAGGTCCGATTCTTCTTGTGCGTTCCAAACTCCGGGCTTAACGGGGCGTGGTGGTGAGTTGAAGGTTCGGTCGGGCTGTCCTCGCTGGAGGTTCCGAATCAACCCGGCTCTCTGTCTCCAGTAGCTGAACGCGTGAAGGAGCGTACTTTGGTATGATAAGGGTATGATAAGGGTATGATAGAGCGGAAGCGTCGCATCACAGTCACCGTTGATCCAGAACTTGTCGAGGCTGGCGATCGGGCGGTGGCGAGCGGCTTGGCCGATTCTCTCAGCGCATGGGTAAGCGCAGCGCTCGTCGATAGGGCGCTGCTCGACCAGCAGCTAGCCCAGCTCGGCGAATCCATTGCTGAGTTTGAGGCGGAGTTTGGCGAGATCACGCCTGAGGAGATCCTCCAGCAACGGCGAGCCGACCGCCAGGACGCCGTTGTTGTTCGAGGTGAGCGCATCTCCGTGCCAACGTGATCGGGCATGCCCAAGACGAAGCCAGCAGCGAAGACTCGGTCTGCGTGACCACGATTTTGGACGCTGGGGCCCTGATAGCAATCGACCGCAACGACCGTTCGATGTGGGTCAGGCTGAAAGGGTTGCATTCGGCAGGGGAGCGACCCGTAACGCATGGCGGTGTTGTCGGCCAGGTCTGGCGAGGTGGCTCGAGACAGGCGCGACTAGCGACTGCGTTGTCGGGGATGGATGTGCGGCCGCTGGATGAATCTCTTGGTCGCAAGGCTGGGGAGCTCATGGCGTTGGCAGGGATGTCCGATGTAGTGGATGCAGCCCTTGTTGCGCTCGCAAATGATGGAGATGAGATCATCACGCTCGACCGCGAGGACCTTGGTCTCCTAGCATCCAGCGCTGGTCGTGATGTCGAACTGATTCGTCCCTGAGTCATTCGGTACGGCAAGGAACGGTGCCCGGCGGGGTGAATTCATGGCAGAAGCCAAGCGCTCAGTTGCAGGAGCGGGGCTGCTCGCTCGCTGGAATCAAGGACTCCTGAGTGGCATGGAGAAGGGCGAGAGTCTGCACGCCTTGCTGGGTCTCGATGTCGCACCCTCAACACGGACTGCTGAGCGGCCGCAACGAACGAAGCCGAGGTTGTAGTCACCTCGCTACGCTCCTTGATGCAAGAAATCGCCGAGGATTTCACAGTATCTGTAGCTGATCGGCTTGGTGTAGATATTCCACACCCTGGGCAAGGCGAGGTAGGGAGCCTGAACCTTGACGCCTCGCTCCCGCAGGCGGCAGGCGCGCCGCACGATCGCTCTCAGCCGGACTGATCATCATTGCTCCTTCGGCGTAAGAGCACTCCGAGCAGCCGAAGACCGCCGATGACGAGGATCAAGCCCAAAGCCAGTCCGCCCATCGTCGTGCCGATCAGGCCAGGCCCCCACCGCGTCAGGCTTGGCATCGAGAAGCCTGAACCCAGTGAATTTTGATCTTCCTGGGAATTCCGCTCCTCCTGTTGACAAGCAATCGCAGACGTTCCACATCGCTCACGTGCAAAGCGTTCCTGGTATTCAACGATTGGAACCTCGGCTCCAAAGATCCCTTGTGTAGCCATTCCAGGCTTCGGCAGTGAACCAATGAACGAGCCAACGGACTCGGTGCCATGCCTGAGATTGATGAGAACGAGGTCCACCGGAACCCTCTGCTGCGAGGCTCCTACGACATCAGGATTGGCTCAGTAGCTCTTGGGCTCCTTCAAGTGGAATCAGCGCATCCTGACTCTCGATTGGGAGGGTGGAGGCCGATAGAGCTTCTCCGTCTCGTCGTGGAAGCCGAAGCACATCAAGGCTCGTTGCTCGGTCGGATGGCCTGAGTGGTCGGGGCCACCAGCGCCACTTCTGGCAGCGCGGGAGAGCCACGAACAGCTGACCATCGCTCTGTTCTGGCGAGCGCGATATCGGGAAACAGGTTCTGGACAGCGCCCCGCCCGGCACAGCCAGCCATGACGAGGCAGGCCACTCGCAAGTGCGGCAAAGCAGCCTGTGCTTAGGTTTCGAAACACTGACCGCTCGCAGAGGTTCGCGGGAGATGGAACGATTGCTCAGATTCGACCGCTGGAAACAAAGACATCACAACCATTGCGCGACCCCCAAATGTCGTTCGCTTCTTATTGCAAACTAACGGCCTCAGATTCGTTTGTGCGGGCACCACGGCTACAGCGACTCTATTCGATGCTGGTGACCAGTTCGGCTGGAGATGCGCCGCGGATGTGACGCAGTTGCGACTGAGTGCGCAAGATAGGTGATGCAACCCTCTGACGCTGAGTTACTCGAACGGACTTCGCATGGCGATCACCTCGCGTTCGAGACCTTCTACCGGCGTCACTCGGAATGGGTCATGCAACAGGCGATGCGCCGCTGTCGCGATCTGGACGAGGTAGCTGAGCTGTGCGCAGCGGTGTTTATTGCCGTGTGGTCGACTGGTTCCCAGTTCAACGCCGAGAAGGGCACCGCACGCGGTTGGCTGCACGGCGTTCTGTCTCATCGATTCCTGGACCTTCGTCGAAAGGAACGACGCCACCTCGCATTGAGGCAACGGGTCGAGGCCGAACACGTCGATCAGGCCGACGATATCGAAGCAGTGGCGAATCGACTCGACAGTATTGAGGCGGCAGAACCACTGCTTCGGGTAGCGAAACGGCTCCCAGCCTCGCAGTTGGAGGTGGTCATCTTGGTCATGGTGGATGGCCTCACGCCGACCGAAGCTGCGGTGCACCTGGGGCTCAAGCCCTCCACCGTTCGCATGCGGTTGGCCCGCACGAGGCGAGTCCTCCACGACCAAATCGGCAGCGGAATAGCCGCGGCATCACCACCATCACCTTCGTACGCCGCCGGCGTACCGGCGTCGTTGACAGTCAATGAGGAGGAAATATGAACGGCAACTTTGACGACCGATTGTGGAACGTGGTCGCTGCGACAGTGAGCGAGGAGCCGACTACGTCTCCCAGGCGCCGCAAGGCAACCACGGCAATCCTGGTGTCCTTGACGGTGCTCGCCTCAGGTCTCGCGATCCGCCAAGCAAACGAGGATCAGGGACAGGTTCGTCTCGTCGTGCCCGCACAATTTGAGGCTCATCCTGCGGACCTTGCCTCAACTGCTTTCCCAGTCCTCACATTCGGCGATCCGGTGGGGGAGGTCGTCCGCCTACCTTGAGCGTTTCAGCAGCAGAAGTGGCGGATTCGGGAGTCTGACGGCACCGAGTTTCCCGATGTGATCATCCAACCTGGTTTCGATGACTTCTTCTCCTCCTCCCCGGATTTCTTGAAGGCCGCGGCAAGCGGGAACGCGAGAACTTTTCCGCGATGAACAACACGGGCGGCGTGCCAATGGGGGTCTACCACTGGATAGAGCCAGACGGGACGGTGTGGATCACGACAACGGAACCGGGAATTCCACAGAAGCCGCCGGCTGTTACTTCGTATCCCGAGTTCGATCAGCCTGCCTTCGATCAGATTCTCAAGGTGGTCGCCGGTCTCAAGTTTCGCGATGGAGCACCAGTTGTATCGGCCCCGCTTCGAGCAATTGCCGATCTCGATGCAAGCCAGATCCGATGGTGGATCCGCGACGAGCGATACTGGCTCACTGCTCTTGACAATCGCGAACTCGAAGCGGTGCCGAACGCAAAGCCGACACTCATCGGCGGCAAGCCTGGATTTGTTGAACGAAGCCGGATCATCTGGCAACCCACAGGGGATACGGTCCTTGCGCTGGCGGCAGTGGATGGCGAATTTCAGTCCCAAGCCCCGATCGACGAATCCGCTGCGCTGCGGGTCATCGAGCAACTGGAGGCGAGCACCCTTGGTGAGTACGAGGCACTTCCCCTCTGGTGGGGCATACCGGGCGTGAACGTCATCGTGACGAGCGGGATTGAAGGTCCAGTGTATTCGATCTTTTTCGAGAACGACGAGGGCAACCCGTGGGGTGGGGGATCGTTTACATCGACGGGCATCGGACGTGATGGCGCTGCATATCCAGCTGCTCCCGGAACGAAACTCCAGGTGTGGTTGAGCAGCTCCGGGAAGCCGGTTCAAGTTCCGCCCGCCTGCGCCGTTGAAGTTGAGGCGCCACCAGCTGGGATGCCGCCAGTGACTGTTCACCTCGATGCGATCTGTGAATAGGGTGCACTCACTCCTTCGGTTCCCCAGCTCGGCGAATGACTACTTCGCCAGTGCCTGTGCCGGTGCGGTTGTTCGCAATGAAGACCGTCCAGGACGCTGGCCACATGACCTGCCGACCCGACTGACGATCTAGGACGGGTCGCGAACTCTTCCAGTCGAGCCCGATGGGGATGAGAGCCAGGCGTGGTTGGCGTCCTCGGCTACTGACGTCTGGAAGAGCCTTGACGCCCCGGTGTCAAGCGCGATCTGGGGCTTCTGCGGCGGTAGTAGCGCCCTGTTCGAATACGGTGCCCCTTCGAATCCCGATAACGACGGACCCTACCCCGGTAGCAGACTCGCCGACCCCGGTGGGAGCTCACGGTGGTTGACCAGATGGGTGCCCGGGCATGGCCTCCGGTTGGTATGTTCGACGATATGACTGCGCAAACAATCACGCCCTGTTTCTGGTTCGACAACAACGGCCTCGAAGCTGCTGAGTTCTATGTGTCGCTGTTTCCCGATTCGCGGATTGACGGAGTAGCGGGATCCGAGGATGCACCGTTCATGGTGATGTTCACGCTCATGGGTCGCCCGTACCAGGCGCTCAACGGCGGACCGATGTTCACGTTCTCCGAAGCTGTCTCGCTCGTCGTGCCGTGCGAGGGCCAGCCTGAGGTTGACCACTACTGGGCAGCACTCAGCGCAGGCGGTGAGGAGGGGCGCTGTGGCTGGTTGAAAGACCGGTTCGGGCTTTCCTGGCAGGTAGTTCCGAATCAGCTTGGGGAGATCCTGGGCGATCCGGACCCTGAGCGTGCTGGCCGTGCGACTGAGGCAATGATGCAGATGAGCAAACTCGACCTTGATGCCCTGCGAGCAGCCGCAGACGCCGTACCTGATTGATCGACAGAACGTGAAGCTGTCCTGCGGCGCACGGTACCCGAATTGGCTGCATCGCGAATGGTATCGAACTGATACCATTCGCTCATGGCCATGACTCTTCGACTTTCTGACAGTGAACATGCAGGGTTGAAGGCCCTCGCTGAGGCTGAGGGAATTTCTATGCAGGAGGCCGCACGGCGAGCAGTCCGCGAGTTTGTGAGCAACGGCGATCATCGCGACCGGGTTGGCCGAGCAGCTGATCTGATCATGGAATCTCACCGCGACGCGTTACGTCGGCTTGGCGAGTGACCAAGTCTGTTGAGTTCCTCGACCTCCAAGATGTCTTGAACCTAGCGATAGCACTTCTCGGTGAACCGCCTCCCATTCGTGACATTGGACTACTCGGCTCAGCCGTGGCGCGCCCGCAGACGACAGCATTTGGTGAGGAGGCCTACCCCGACATCTGGACGAAAGCAGCCGCGCTGTTGCACTCAATCGTCTCGAACCACGCGCTTGTTGACGGCAATAAGCGGCTCGGATGGTTGGCAACTGCCGTCTTCCTGGAGATCAATGGAGTCACGATCTCGCGTGCCAGCAACGATGAGGTCTACGCTCTCGTGACCCAAGTAGCGAGCGGTTCTACAACTGTCGCCAGGATTGCTGACCAACTCGCCGAGCTTGCCAGGAACTGAACGGCTCGGTCTGCTGGCGTAGCTCGGCGAATCCCGGTAGCCAGAGCTCGCCGCTCGCCGCTCGCCGCTCGCCGCTCGCCGCTCGCCGCTCGCCGCTCGCCGCTCGCCGCTCGCCGCTCGCCGCTCGCCGCTCGCCGCTCGCCGCAACGAGTGGCCTAGCCTGGCGGAGAGGGGCGGGCCGGAGGGCTATGGGGGCAGGTCATGAACCAACGGTGGACCCAGAAAGGGCTAATGGCTGTGGTTGTATTGCTAGCGGCTCTACTGGGCAGCAGCGCGACTAATCGCCCTGCGAATGAATCCGCCCAAACTGCTTCGAGTGCAGCTGATCAGTGGTTGGCGACATCGACAACTGCGCACCAAGTTGCCACGACGGCGTTCGCCACTACGAGCTCGACGACAACTGCTGCAACGGTAATCGGAGCTGGGGAATGGATACCGGACGAACTGCGGGCCTGCGCTCCGTTGCCTCCCAACATGTCTGGCTATAGAACCGTCGGTTCTTGGCTACCAACGGAGATCCCTGAAGGACTCGTGCTCGGTTCCGCTGTCGACGTACGTGGCTGCTCCAAATCAACCGGTGGCTCCGAAAGGGTACCGGTCCTTCTTGCTTGCGCAACTGGGGCCAGAAGGCAGAATCGAACAGCTACTTAGCGTGGTGCGGAACACTGAGCCCTACACCGAGTCCTACGGAAGCCCCGGCTTCTTGAAGGTAGACACCGAGCCCGAACTGGATCAGGTTCGTGGCCACCCCGGATCGATCGCCCGTTGGGTGAACCGGGGGGACACTTACGGTCAGCTTGTTGCACAGTGGGGGGAGGGCGACGCCGCTTGGACTGTCGGTGGAGGAGCGAGATCAGTCGGATTGGGCATTGAAGCGTTTGCTGAACTGTTGCGACCCTTGCAGCTGTCCTCTCATGACATCGCTGACCCGACGCGACGACTCACGCTGCTGGGGATGACCTCGTCGGCAGCTTCAGCACGCACGGCTGAGTTCACCCTCTCGAAGGAGGCCCCCGCCGACGAGGCTTCGGCCGTGCGGGTCACGATCTCTTCGCGAGTGAGTGGCTCAGAAGGCCTGTACTCGGCCACTGGCGGCACCGAGGTGTCTTTCGAGGTAATCAACGGACGCCCGGCAATGTTCAGCGAACGTTCTGCGATGACGTTGACCGTGGACGGCTCAGTGGCTGAGGCGACGCTTGCCCGCTTGCCTCGTTCTGCCATGGTCAATCTGGCGGGCCGTGACCTGATCGGAATGCTTCAATCGCTGCGGCCCGCGGATCACGACGACCCACAGCTCGTGGGGCTCCCACTTCCCGACCCTTCGGCAATCAAATCCGGCTGGAGTTGGACCAGAATTCTTGCAGACCCGTCGCTGGGCTACTGCCGGGATTGGTGAGAACCAGGACTGCCTCAGGCAGCCGGACGTGAGCTGGGCACCTGCGATGGCCTCGCCCGTTCGCCGCGGTCGGTGATTGGGACCTAGGTCTCTGTTTCAGGCTGCCAGTCGAAGTAGATACTGGAGCGGAGGAGGTGGCCATGTCGCGTCGAAAGGGATCGCAGGCGAGCTACCGGTCGACAACCGGTGCCCTGCGCGTGCTTCCGTGCTGGGATGAACCGAGTCGGTGATGACACCAGATCCTGGCGAAACCGAATGGAAGACTCGTTCCGGGTTCGTGCTGGCAACTATCGGCTCGGCGATCGGCATCGGGAGCATCTGGAAATTCCCCTACGAGGTCGGCGCCAACGGCGGTGGGGCGTTCGTGCTCGTGTACCTCCTCGGCCTGGCGTTCGTCGTTGTTCCCATGATGCTGGCCGAGTTCGCTATCGGCCGACGAGGTCGCGCTGATGCAGTCACGAGCATCGAGGTCGCGGCAGCTAGCGAGTCCGCCTCGCCGCGATGGCGCGCCCTCGGCCTCCTGGGTGCGGCCACGGCATTCCTGATCCTGTCGTTCTACGCAGTGATCGGGGGATGGGCGCTGTTCTACGCAGTGGACACGTTGTGGCACGGGCTGCCTGCTGGAACGGTTGCGGTCAATGAGAAGTTCGACGGTCTGCTCGGATCGGCGCCCCGGATGGGCACCTTCCATGCGGTGTTCCTCGTGGCGGTAGCTCTCGTCGTAGCGCGTGGAGTGCAACGCGGCATCGAGGCCAGTATGAAGGTGCTGATGCCACTACTCGCGGCGCTACTCACTGCGTTGGCCGCCTACTCGATGAGCACCGGCGCCGCGGCCGAGACACTGCGATTCCTCTTCGTACCCGACTTCGATCAGCTCACCGGTCGCGGCGTGCTCGACGCGCTTGGGCTGGGATTCTTCTCCATCGGGGTGGGGCTTGGCATCCTGCTGACCTACGCCGCCTACAGCCCGCCGATGATCGGGTTGAAGGCAGCTGCAGTAGCGTCCGTTGTGGGGGATACAGCGGTCTCCTTGTTGGCAGGGTTGGCGATCTTTCCGGTCGTGTTCGCCAACGGGCTCAACCCTGCGAGCGGGCCGGGGCTTGCCTTCGTATCATTGCCCTTGGCGTTCGACGCCATGCCGGGTGGGCGCTGGGCCGCCACCGCCTTCTTCGCAATGCTCGCGATCGCAGCCCTTGGCTCGGCGATCTCCATGCTCGAGGCGGTGGTTGCTGTGTTGAACCATCGCCTGAAATGGTCCAGAGCTCGCGGGACAGTTGTTGCTTCGGGTGCATGCTTCATCGTGGGCCTGGCGACGGTGTTTTCTTTCAACCACTGGTCCGAGTTCCACCCGCTCGGGAGCATCGACAGGTATTCGGATTCCACCGTGTTCGACTTGCTCGACGACCTGACCTCGCAAGTGCTGCTACCCCTTGGAGGTCTCGCGCTCGCTGTGTTCGCCGCCTGGGTGCTGCCGGCGCGGTTTCTGGGCCACGAACTCCTGCTCCGGGGCTGGTCGCTACTCGGCTTACGAGTCACGCTGCGGTTCGTCGCTCCAGCGCTCATCCTCGTGGCCGCCGGGGCCTCACTTCTTGGCTGATGATGACGAGGAGGTCGTCCGGCCCCTGCTGGTTGCGCCCACCAGATGGCAGCGATGTCATTATGAAGACCCGTACCAGTGGACCCGTGGGAAGCGAGGATTCCAGTGCTGGCTCGGACGAGTGCGGTTCGGCCGAGTCTCTTGGCCAAAGATCGATCCGTGGTTGTCTGGTGGGGCCCGGGCCTTCCGTTCATGGGCGCTTCATGAGTCCGTCGAGATAGGTGTCGAGTTGTCTGTGGGCGATAGCGTTCTCCTCTGCTGGATCGAGGCCGATGGCAACGGGGCGGCAGAACCGGATGGTTACGAGTGCAATGTCGGTTGCCGTGACGTTGTTATCGACAGCGCCCTCGTGGCGTGCATTCTTGATCAGCCCGTCGAGCATGTCCTTCGCTGCTGCGTGTCGGCCAGGCCAGTCGGTGGTGTCGAGCAGCGGGTGGACGATGTTGACTGCTCCGAGGCCAGTGTCGATCGTGGCGTGCATGTAGGTTCGCAACGCCTCACCAGCTGTGGAAGGGCCGGCGAGAGCAGTGTGGCCAGCATCGATGGTTCGGTCGAGAACATCGAGAACGACTGCGTGAAGCAGCGTCATTCGGTCGGGAAAGTGCCGGTACAGGGTTCCGATGCCGACTCCAGCCCGATGGGCGATCGCATCCCTGTCGGCTCGCCTCCGATCTCAAGGATCAGTTCTCTCGCGGCGTCGAGAAGTCGGCGGCGGCTCCGTCGAGCGTCAGCCCGCATCGGTCGATCAACTAGAACAACATCCTCCATAAACGGAGTATACTCCTCCGTTTATATGCCGAGGAGGTTGTGGTGAACCCGGACTACAGCAAAGGAACTAAATCCATCGCCGAAGCGATCGCCGAGGCAACGGCCACTGACTTCGTCCCTGTGACCTATGGCCGTTACGAGCACGCCAAGGGTCCCTTCTTCCACGGGACGAAGACGCAGTTCGTGGTCGGCGATGAAATCGTTTCGGGCGATTCGTCGAACTACCAGGAGGGTCGCACATCGAACCACGTGTACTTCGCTGCGCTGATCGAACCTGCTGTGTGGGCGGCTGAGTTGGCCTCCGCACTCTCTGACAGCAAAGAGCGAGGATGGGTCTATGTCGTCGAACCTACCGGCCCGTTCGAAGACGATCCCAACGTGACCAACAAGAAATTCCCCGGCAACGTCACTCAAGTCGTACCGAACTCGTCACCCAATGCGTGTCGTCGACGAACTTGCCAACTGGCAACCCCACAGCCCCGAAGCACTGCAAGTGATGCTCGACAACATCGCTCACCTCCGAGCGCAAGGGCTTGACGTCATCGAGGACTAGCAGCCTTGAGATTGGCGAACTCGCTCGTTTCGCCATCATGACCCTCATCGCTGTTGACGGATTCCGAAGACTGGTGCGAGAGTCTCGACATGCCGATCGAGGTACGCCCAGCAACGGTGTTCGACGACGTCAAGGCGGTGCTGGGCCCTCAGCGGCCCGACGCAAACGTGTGTTGGTGCCTGAGCTATCGGCTGACTTCCTCGAAGGAGAACCGAGAACTTGTCGGGCCCGAACGTGGTGAGCGTGTGCGATTGCTCGTTCAGCAGAGCCCCCCGCCCGGAGTCCTCGCTTACGACGACGGTGAAGTGGTCGGCTGGGCGGCCGTGCACCCTCGTGCCGATACGAGTTTCGCCCGCAACCGGAAGATCCCGCACGTTGACGACCTAGAGGCCTGGTCGGTGTGGTGCATCCGTGTGCGGCCCGGGCACCGCAAGACAGGCATCTCGCACCACCTGCTCAGAGGTGCGGTCGCGTTTGCTCGTGAGAACGGAGCGGCTGCAATCGAGGGCTATCCCCTTGACAACAACGAGACTCGGATCGATACGACCATGGCCTACGTCGGCACGCTGGCACTGTTCGAAAAGGCTGGCTTCAAGAAGGTTGCCGTCACCGATTCGGTGCTCGCTGGTTTTCCGTGCGTTCTCATGCGACTCGACCTTCGCTGAGCATCAACCAGCGCGGAGCCACTAGCTCGCAGCCCACGTCGATACGGCCGAGACAGCTCGGTCGAGGAGCGGTTGCCCCGGCTGTCCCTCGAACCCATCATGGAACTTCGGCGCTCTCGTTCATACACTACCCACGTACTGAGTGATGCGGACACAACACTTCGCCCCGAGCGGTCATGGTTTCGGCGGTTTCCTACCCACTCCGATCGCTGCACTCGATAGGTCAAATCCCATCCTCAGCGGCTCGTTCGCAAAGCATCCGCTGGAGAACGGCGGTAGCTTCCTCCAGGGTTGCATCGATGCCAGTGAGGTCATTGAGGAACCGCTGTGCCGCCGCCGCGAGAATCTGGTCTCGCTGGTTCGCTGTCATCTGACGCTCGAGAATCAGGGTGCCGCTGTCGGCGGTCTCCGATCACGAGGCCGTCGCGTTCCAGCGCCCGGTAGGCGTGGACCACGGTGTTCTTCGCTAGCCCCAGGTCAGCTGCGAGTTGACGGACTGTGGGCAACTGGTGCCCAGCAGCCAGGAATCCTTGGCGGATTTGTTCGTCGAGCTGGTTGCGGAGTTGTTCGAACGGGGGAGTCGGCGAATGTGAATCGATCGAGACCGTCGGCCTCATGCGTGTGGCAAACGGGCTTGACCCACATTCCAAGCTGATGTGTCAGCGATGATGTACCACGCACCGATCGCTGCATAGGTCAGCAATCCTGGGATGAGGGCCCACCATGAGCTTGCCAGGGCCTGTGTGGCTGAAGTGCATGCAGCGATTCCCGCCACGCCAACGGCAGCGCCGAGAATATGGTGGGCGCCATCGGACCGCAGCGCGTGCATCCAGACCCGGGGTGTCGGACGCGAGGGCCACGACTGGCCGGTTCACCACGACACTCACCCCGACGGTCGCAGCGAGAATCGCGACGGCCGTCAAAGCGGGGCCGACCCAAATCCAACCCAGGGTCTGCTCGTCGTCTTTGGCGAACCATGCCGCGATCAGCGAGATCGGAAGGCAGGCAATGACAAATAGCAGCCAAAAGGAGTGGATGTAATCGAACCAGTGGCGCGACACGAGTGCCGCCGACCGCACTCCGGTTACTTGGCCGGGTCGGCTCGCCATTGCCATCGCCAACTCGGCGAGGAAAGCGCCAACAGCGGCGAGAGCGTACGGCGCCGAACCGGTTAGGGGGTTCGAGAATTCGCTCGCTCGTTTGACGTCAATCACGTTCATGTACATCGGGAGCATTCCAATGTGGATTCCGAGAGCAAAGAATGCGAAACGGATCGACCGGCCCCGGCGAAGCTGTGCCCGAACAAGGTCCACTGTGGTGCTGTGGAGCGGCACGTTGAAGCGACGCGACCATCGCGCGACCTCTTGGTCGCCGGGGGGAAGAAGGCCAACAACCACGATGGCAAGCGTCACGATCCACAAGACCAACAGGAACATCCGATTTCCCGACATTTTCCTATTGTCGCATCACATTGCGACAATAACCAACCGTCCGTTTCTCCCGAACCATGGCCTCGCGAACTGCGCTGGGAACATCGCTCGTCTGCACATTGCCAATGCATACTCGCCGAATGGGTAGCAGTCGGCCTCGGTACTGCGGGAGCCACATGGTCAGATCTTCGTGGATTGTCTCGGGTTTGCTGGTATCTGATGCCGCATCCGATGGGATCAGGTGGGAGTCCCTCATTGTGGAACTCCCGAGGACCCACGGATCGTGGTCCGAAAGCTCGAAAGCGATCAGGCGATGAGCAGCTCGGTTTGGATAGGAGCGGGGAACCGAACGGTGAAACGGGTGTCGCCCAACTCGCTGCTCCAGCACGCGAGCGTTCGCCTCGACCTGAGCACGGCGAACCGCCGGCACGTCGGTGAGCCACCCGAGCGCGATGGTGCCGTCCTTCCGTTGGACCCAACTGCCCACAACGCGTCCGTCGACCCAGATCGTGGGTCCGGCGTTGCCGTTACGGTCGACGACGTGCGACGCTGACCCCGGCTTCGAGGTACCAGCGCCGGTCCTTCCATCCCATCGTCGTCGGATCGAGGCCGGGCAAGAGCGCTACCCACTTCGACGATCCACGCACCGCGTCAAGGTCGTCGGCCGCGAGCCACGCGTCGACGTCACCGTCGGCGGTCTCCATCGCTACCACGACCGCGCCCGCGTCGCCCAGAGCACGCCGGGTGTCGCTGACCGTCCAGCCGGTCCACCACTGCACATCAGCAGTTGTCCCAGGGCCAAACGCGTGCAGCCATCGTCGAACCATCTGGGCGGAGCGCCTCACGTGGATCCATGCCGACGATGCCACCGGGCACCCAGTCGTCCATGGCGGCCCAGCGGTACTGGCTGTTGATCCAGGAGCCCATCGGGCGGCCCCGCACCAGGACACCTTGGAAGCCGAGGTGCAACATGACGCGCGCGTGTGCCTGTTGGGTTGCGGCGTACGGCTTGCCCGGCGACAGCTCGATCGGTTGTCGCAAGGCGGGCACAGCGTCGCCGAGTTGACGCGTCGACGCCTCTCCCGCCCGGTGCAGCGCGGCCAGAATCTGCTCCTCCGCCGACGCGATCCAGTCGTCTCCGTGGTCGGAGATGCCGTTGTCGGCGAGCAGCCTGACGAATTTGCGATGCTCAGGTCCCAAGAGCTTCGTTGTCGATGATGCGTGGGCCATCCGCGCCACAGCCGGGGGTCGCGACCCACAGGGTGCGTCGCATCGCGTGGAACCGGATCACGCTTCGTGCCTCGTAGAGCGCGGCTTCCACCGCGGCGATCGACGGGTGGCGCATCCGGGCCAGCGCCGAGAGGAACACCGAGACCGGATCCGAGGAGTGCAGCGCCACGACCGAGTCCGCGATCGCAGCGACGTCGTCGGTTCGTGCCGAGGGGTCCAGACGATGGCGGCCCGCCAGCCGAGCGCGCCGTTCGCACAACCGTGATGTGTCGCGTTCCCATGGGTCCATGATGACCGATCGGGGCGGGCGCCGATGATCCGCTGCTTGCGTGGGTCTGGAACATCAGAGGATCAGTCGTCCCCGAGTGTTTCACAACAAGGAATAGTCGGATAGGGCGGTCGCGCCGCAGTTGCAGACAATTCCAGTCTGCTCTATGTCCCCGATCGCTCCGTGTCTGGGGCATTCACTCCTTCGAGCGACGATTCTCCGGCCCCTAGGGGTGCCTCGCTGGTGACGTCAGTGGGTCCTGACACCGTTGTTCTGGTCTGGCCGTTGGTTGAGCCGTTGTTCCAAGTCACCAGCACCTTGACGATTCCGGGAAACTCGGTGGTCCCGCAGGTACCAGAGCTTCCGGCGGTGTCTCCGCACAAGCGCTGCTCGGTCGGAACTCTTGGGAGGACTACCTCATACAACTGAGGCGGTGGTTGGCGGCAGGTGGAGAATTCGGCATCGAATCGGCTGTGCATCCAGTACGACTGTGTTGGTGAAGCGTTTACGGAACCTCGTGACCTCAGTGCTGATGGCGAATCTACTGGCGGGGCCTGCTGTGCCTTCGGGGAAGCGGCATGGAACTGGAGCATCCCACGCTGGCCTTGGAGTGACGAGCGGACCGTACACCCGTGAGTAGTCGCAGGCCACAGTGCCGCCTTGGCCGATTCGGTAGACATCGGCGACGGCAGCAAAGGGCTCGAGGCCGGTGGTGTGAAGCCCGGTGATCGTAGCCACCGGGTTGACCATGTCCGCTGAGCTGAACTCGAATCGGGTTCGTTGGGCGCTATTGGCCCGTCTCTCAGCATCGGAGCGACTCTCATAGACGGTAATGCAGACGGATCCATTCACACCCTCCGGAAGAGCAACCATTGCAGAGTGGTAGAACCGGTAGTCGTCGCGGATCCCTTGAGCGATGAGCCGTTCGGTGCTGATGACCTGCCGCTCAACCTCCCCAACAGGAAGCGCCCCAGCCTCATCGGGATCCACACAGCTACGGCTCGTGCCGATCCCCGCAGTGACTTCGACGACTGCATTTCCAAGACGCAACGGGGCGACAGCGAGCAGGTGAGAATCGTCCACTCGAACAACTTCGATCGCTGGCTGACGCAACCCTGACCGGCGTTCCGCGGTTGCGGCCACGCCAAGGGAGTCTGCGCTCAGCGACATGAAATCGGTGGTGATGACGCCTTCATCGTCAACAAGGGAGGCAGTCAGGTCGTAGAACTGACCTTCCCGAAGCCCACTGATCGTGAAGCAGCCATGGATCCAACGATCCGTATAGCTCACTTCGCCGCTGGAGAGATCTCCCATGATCGCCGTTTCCCAGACGCTTCGGCGTTCCTCAGTCATTTCGAGAGTTTGTTCTTGCGGGGCGAACGGTGTGGAAGGTCGGCCTACGCCTCGACCCGAGCTGTCGAGTTCGGTCAGCCGAATCGACAACCTTCCGGGCAGGTTGGCAACGAGGTTGATCCCGAACTCTCCCGCAGATGCGTCGCCCGTTGGGCAATTCTTGAACGGGGAAACATACTCGTGGGCCAGCGCCTGCTTCACCCTCACCTCTGGCACAATCACTCGACCGCCGAGGTGCATGGGAATTCCAGCGGGGCAACCCCCAGCGGGTGGAGGGGTGGTGGTTGTGGTCTCGCCGCCAGCTTCCCCAGCGGAGTCGGAACCACCCGGTGCCAGGCAAGGATCAGCAACAGCTGACGTCTCACCCTCGGACCCAGACCCGGAGCTTCTTGAGCCAGAGGCCGAATCGGTTTCTGGTACCAGCACTGAGGTATCTTCGGGCAATTCGCCAAGGAGCCCATTTGTGGCAGCCCGAAAGGCGCCCGCCAGTTCGGCTGGGTTAACCATCGAAGAGTCCGTGGCTGATGCAGGCACCGCCTCGGCCGGGTTATCAGCGTTGCTAGCGGGTTCTGCTCCGGAGGGTTCCTCCGAGGTGCCTCCGCTTTTCGGTGCCTGAATCCCACCAGATTCTGCGGCTGGGAAGCGGTGCTCGCCAATCACGGACCCTTGGGAATCGAGGGCTGTCCCATCTGGTTGAACGGTAGCGGCGGCGCCAGCTTCTGCCTCAGCTCCGAATAACGAAGGGGTGATAATCGGGGCGGTCACCATGTCGGGCGATGTCGAATCCGTCCGGGCCGTCTCGGCGTTCGGCTCGATGTCTGTTTGAGGCTGTGCAACTGCGCGCCCGGCCAGCATTCCGGTGGTGAGGACTGCCCCGACGAGGGCGGTTCGAGCCAGCATGGCGAGTACCTTGCGGGATCGAATGCCGCTGCGAATGCCGCTGGCGGTTTCCATATGGCCTGGCTCAGAGTGTTGTGGGTCGACAGGACTCATATCAGGCACCATCCAGAGGCGACGAGGGTGAAATTGGCAGTAGTGGTTTGCTGATTGCCAGCGGCATCACGCGCCGTGATTGTGGCGGTCACCAAACGCTCTCCGCTTGGGAGGGTGCCCGCCGGGAATGGTCCGACAGTTCCGACATACTGGCCATTGTTCAGGGTCATGGCTACTGGTCCACCTGGTAGGCCAGAGGGGCCGCCAGGCCATGAGATCTGTACGGACGAAACCCCGATGTTGTCGCTAGCGGTGACCCGAAAGGTGATAGTTGGGCTCCAGCCACCCGGAGCGGGCGCCTCGCAGATGGCATTGTCAACTACGGCTGGTGAGACCACAACGTTTCCAAGTGTTGGCTTCGCCGTATCAGGAGCAGCAGTGGCCGGTGGTGCAGGGACAGTCGCTCCGGATGGAGGATTGGGTGCGACAGAGGCGCCGGGTGGCGCTGTTGCTCCTGGCTGGGGTTGCTGCCCAGGCGAGGTTGATGGTGGTCGGTTGCTGCCCGTCGTTGGCGGTGCGCCGGGGATGGTTGTCGTGATTGCCTCAACGCCTGGGTCCGCTGGAGTCTCGGCGATTGGCACCGCCGGTTGCTCCGAAGGCGCAGGCAGACCGTCTGCAGAAGGTACGACACACGAACCCTCTGGCAGGTCACTGACTGAGTCGCCGTTTCGATCGAGTTGGAGCGCCGAGGCGCGAACCCACATGGTGCGCCGAAGATCTCGTGGGTCGCGTACCTCGACCCGATCCCCCGAACGGCTGATGGCGAGCACCCGGTCGCCCGGCTCGAGGCGTCCGATCGGTTGGCCAAGAGGGCAGTCGAGGCCGATGGCGGGTAGGGGAGCAGTGGCGCCTGTAGCTGCAAGGCCACGGTCGGCTAACGGGCGGCTGGCCTCGGCAGGCCCGCCGATTGTTCCCGTAGCACCGAGGCCAAATCCGCTGCCCGCGGCGATGAGGCCAACAGCAGCCCAGGCCGGCCAGCT
Organism: Microthrixaceae bacterium; assembly: GCA_037045265.1. Classification (GTDB taxonomy): domain Bacteria; phylum Actinomycetota; class Acidimicrobiia; order Acidimicrobiales; family Microtrichaceae; genus JBAOHV01. Next base: position 92,657 of record JBAOHV010000012.1, read on the forward strand.
GAAGGGTCGGGACCGAATTGCCCGGCGCGGCTGTTGTTCCCGCCCGATGCCCATGAGGTCCACCATTGCTGTTCGGGCTGTCCGGTTCGGGATTCGAGGGTTGCTCCAACATTGAGTGTGAGCGTTCTAGAACCTGCGCCTTGATGAGCGCCAGCGATGTGGGGTCTGGCGTGGCAACCTCGCCAGCGAGGTCCTCCAACGCAGTCCGGATCATCTTGTCGACCTCATTCATGAGCTGCCTCCAGTGTCGAAGTGTTAGGAAGAGGGTCGAGTGCTCCGCCATCGGCAGGGTCTGGTTGCAGCACACGTGCTAGCGCGTGTCTTGCCCGAAACAACTGGGTCTTCACCGTTCCGGGTGAAAGGTTGAGGGCAGCTGCGATCTCGGTTACCGGATGGTCGAGGAAGTAATGCAGAACGCAGATCTCGCGCTGGCCCGCCGAGAGCGAGTCGAGTGCATCAAGTATCGCCAACGACTCAACGGTTGCGTCGGTTCCGTCGTTGACCGATTCTTCAGAGGCCATGGCAGTGGCAACCCGATCGAACGCCCGTTGTTCAGCCGAACTGCGACGCTGGGAGGACCGCAGAATGTTTGCTGCAACGGTGGTCACCCACGCTGCAGGGGAGCGCAGTGGTTCTGGTGGGGGCTGAGCAATCAGTTTCGCTAACGCATCGACTACAGCGTCCTCGCAGCGATCTCGGTCACCAGTGATGAGGCCAACAGACGCAACGACTCGGGCGTAGTCAACGGCGAGGAAGTGATCGATGTCGAAACAGTGCTCTGAAGCCTCCATATACACATTGACGCTACGGAGTGATTGTTTGGTTGACGCGGGTCGCAGAATTTCTTCTACGGGTGCTTTCGGGCTTGTCGAATGTCCCCACCTCGGCCGCTGCATCCAGCGCTCGCCCCCGAGAACGCGACGAAACCCATGCTTTGGCAGGGGTTTCCTGTGGAGCGGGCGAGGGGAGTCGAACCAGCGCAACCAGCTTGGAAGGCTCGAAGATGTCTTGCGCTGCGGTCACTGGTCGACAGGGCGGATGGCCAGGAGAGTGGCAACGGGGCCGAGACTAGGATTTCCTCTCCGAAATTCCAAGTTTCTCGAGCAGGAAGGTCGGAATTGAAGTGGTAAAATCCGATTTGTGCGGCCGCTGAGAGATTCGCCCATCGGCAGCGTTGTAGCGATCTCCTGCAGCGACCAGCGGTTCGGCGAGTCGCACGAGGCCCACATGATTCCGCCGCCGGGTGACCTGATCCCGCGTGCGGGTGCTGGTCCGATCCCCAGTTGTTTCGGTGTCACCCTGGTTCGGTGCCGAACCGACGCCGTCAGGCGCTCCGAAGCGTAACCGCATGCTGGCGAACAGCCACCTCAGCTCGAACCCGAAAGGACAGCGCTGCGCCATGCTCGACGAACTTGACCAAATGGGCCACCGACGTGGTCGAGCAGCTCGGCTACCTGGGTGTAGCGATGCTCGTCGCCGTCGAAAACATCTTCCCGCCGATCCCGTCCGAAGTTGTGCTCGGCCTCGCCGGCTACACCGCGTCACAAGGCGACGCTTGGGTGGTCGGCATGATCATCGCCGCGACCATCGGTTCGGTGGTCGGTGCATGGGTCACGTACGGGCTCTCCGCTGCCGTCGGCCCGGTCCGCCTTCGCGCCATCGTCATCCGCTACGGCACATGGGTCGGTTTCGGCGAGACCGACCTCGACCGGGCCGAGGCGTGGTTCGACCGCAGATCGCGCTCCGCGGTGCTCGTGTGCCGATGCGTACCCGCTGATCCGCTCCCTGATCTCCATCCCCGCCGGCTTCCGCCGCATGCCGCTCGGCGCGTTCACGCTCTTCACCCTCATCGGCAGCCTCGTGTGGAACACGGTCCTGGTCACCGCCGGCTACCTCCTCGCCGACCAGTGGGAGAAGGTCCTCGAGTTCACCGAACCGTTCCAGACCCTCGTGGTCGTCGCTCATCGGTCGCACTCGTCGTGGCGCTCATCGTCCGCAAGGTGGTCCTGACCAAGCGGGCACGCGCCGCCGAGGAACTGGCGCACCCCGGCCTGGCTCACGAGAACCCTCGAGGAAATCGTCGAAGAACTCGAAGCGCAGGCCGAGCACGACCCTGTCCTGCGGTCGAAACTCCCCGATCGCCGAGCGCGACGCACCAGTCGAGGTCGGGATGGGTAGACCAATAGTGCGGTGAGTAACACGACACGCTGGGCCGCGTCGGCGGTAGTGGCCGCTAGAGAACCCACGGTGCAGGCGCTATCCCACTGCTCCAGTTGTCCGTAACCGGCGATATCTCGTGCCCACCAGTGCGGATGTGGTGTTGGGATGAGCGTCTTCGCGAGCGAGTGCACGGGTGAAGGGCACATCGAGGCTGCTGGTCATCCGAGACCGGAAGGCGAACCTGGATTGTCCCTGTGTCGTTGGCAGAGCCAGCGCAACTCGCGGGACACGAATCGGTAAGGTCGCGCTAGGGTCACGCCGGCCCGGCACCGACTCGTGACCTACCCCTGGCGCGACGAAACCCCTGCATCGGCAGGGGTTTCGTGTGGAGCGGGCGACGGGAATCGAACCCGCGCAACCAGCTTGGAAGGCTGGGACTCTACCAATTGAGCTACACCCGCAAGGCCGTTCATCGTAGCCGCATCTGCGCCGCAGTTCGAACCAATGAGCATCTGGCGGCCACATCGGCCGGTGACCAGGATCGCCGAAGGCCTCCTAGTGGCGTTTGACCAAGGTAATCCCTTTGCCCGGGCGCCAGGCCTCAATGACAAGGTGGTCGTTGCTGGGAGCAATGCTGGTCAGCGCAACCTCGGTGATGTCGAGCCTGACAGATATGAAAGGGCCCCTCGGGAACTTCCAAGCCCGCTTTGCATCGAGCTTCCATCAGTGCATTGCGTTTCGAACCCGCTGTCCACATGAGTCGCTCGAGCGCTGACTTTTGCGTCGCCGAGTGAGATGGTCTCATCGGCTGGAGCGTTGTGGAGTGCGCATCGCGGATCCCTCAGCAGATCTGCTGCTCGTCGTGAGCCGGGCATCGAGCCAATCCAAATTTGGCCGTTGAGAAAGTCAACCTCAGTTCCAGTCAGGCGAGGGGATCCGTCCTTGCGAATCGTTGCAAGAACCTTGTGCAGATACGCATCAAAACTGGCGCGCATTCGAGCGGCGAGATCAGGGCAGTGGATTGCGAAATCAGCCCAGGAAGACATCATGGGGATTCTTCCACGTATCCCTGCGGCGTGGTCGAAAAACTTTCTGTCCACGTGGGATTTCGGTCTCAGCTCGCCCAACTTGGACCCTGGCTGGCCTTCCGATGAGGTCGTTACCCCTGAGCTATTTCACAGCCCTGGGGAACTGACTGCCGATTCCATTCGTCGAACAGCTCATACGCTCCGGCCACGGGGTCTAACGCAAGGGGAATATGATGCGACGAACTATTGCAGGTGCGGCGCTACTCGCCACGGTGCTCGGGATGCTGGCTGGGTGTGCCGGTGACGATGCAACGAGCAAATCGGACGCCGGATCCTCGGAGGCTGTGTCTGGCGAACTTGAGAAAAGTGCTGCGGCGCAAGGTGGTGCGAGTGAGACTGCGTCCTCTACGGATTCCACGCAAGCGAACGGCGCAGCTGGCGGAATTGATGTTCCGTCTGCAGCCCAGGCCATTCAGTCCCGAGCGCTGGTCTACACGGCGACCTTGGATATCGAGAGCAAGGACGTAGTAACGACTGCCCGAGCGATTGCTGAGGCGGCAGCGGTCGCAGGGGGGTTGGTGTACGGACAGTCCGACAGCTACTCCGAGGGCGCGACCGCCCAACTCACGCTCAAGGTCGGACCAGACAAACTCGAGGAACTCATGGCGTCGATTGCGCAACTCGGCAAGGAGACTGGCAGAACCCTCTCGACCGACGATGTGACCGGCGCAGTGGTTGATCTCGATGCCCGGATCATCAGCGCTCAGAAGTCGCTTGCCCGCACTCAAGAGTTCCTTGATAGAACGAATAACGTCGGCGAATTGTCAGCCATCGAAGCCGAACTGACTCGTCGGGAAACCGCTTGGAGCAACTCGTTGGTCAGCGCCGGGCAATTGGCGACCAAGTTGCCTTGGCTACCCTCACGGTGAGTGTGTCAGCCGGTTCCCGCAGAGCCCAAGAGGGACGAGCGGCTCTTTGCTGCCTTTCGAGATACACCGAGTTTCAGCACGGCCCTTGGTGCCGGAATCGAGGCCCTGGGAATCATTCTGAAGGTGCTGCTCACCATTGTTGGATTCCTTGCACCATTCGTGGCGATCATTGGCCTGCCGTTGTACATCTGGAGGCGTATCCGTGCGCGCCGATGGGAACGCCCTGATTCGACCGAGCGAAACGATGACGAACTCGAAGCCGCTATCGAAGCTGAGGAAATGGCAGCACCTCGGTGAAAGAGAACACTGGCCCCGCACCGAGAGTTGTGCTCGTCGGTGCGGGGCCAGTGTGTGCAGTCGGGACGGAGAGATTTGAACTCTTCGGCCCCCGGCTCCCAGAAGCCGGTGCGCTACCAGCCTGCGCCACGTCCCGTTGCGCTGCAGTTGATGCAGCCGCTCTACGGTAGCGCATGGGGACCATCGGGAATTTCAATTGCACTGAAAACGGCGGAATCCCGACCTACTTTCGTACGAGAATTGCCTCGATGAAGGCTCTGGGCGTCAAACATCAGTAAGCTCTCCGCCCTGTGAAGTCCTCCATCGAGCCCGTTGAGGGCAACAAGGTCAAAATATCCGTCACCTTCTCCGAAGCCGAGCTGGAACCAGCGATCGAACGTGCCTGGAAAACCATCGGCCGAGAGGTTCGTGTGCCGGGTTTCCGGCCGGGAAAGGTGCCCCGCAAGGTACTCGCGACACTGAGTGGATCCAGGCTACGCGTGTAGCGAGGCGTTGAACTCCGGAATCCCCGAGTTCTACATGAAGGCAATTCGCGAGCATGAAGCTGACGTGATCGCTCAGCCAGAGATCGAGATCACCGCTGGAGAAGAGTCGGGAGATGTCTCCTTCGACGCCGTGGTGGAGGTTCGTCCTGAGATCGAACTCGAGGGCTACCAAGGCCTGGCGATCACGATCCCCAGTCCGCACCCCACCGACACTGATGTCGCCGATCAAGTGGATCGGTTCCGCGGTCAATACAGCGAACTTGTCGATGTTGAGCGCCCGGCTGCGCTCGGGGATCATCTGACGCTCGACATTGAAGGCTCTCAGGATGGCGAGGCCAACGAAGGTCTGACCGCCGAGGACTATTCCTACGAGCTTGGCGCAGGCTCGATTGTGCCCGAACTCGATGACCAACTGCGTGGCCTGAAATCTGGCGAGACAGTCGAGTTCGATGCTGATCATCCTCAGCCTGATGAGCCCCGTGTTCATTTCAAGGTGTCGGTGAAGGGCATCAAGGAGAAAGTTCTCCCCGAGCTCACCGATGAGTGGATCAAAGACGCTGACCTGAGTTCGCAGACTGTCGACGAGTTCCGCGATGACATCATTTCCCGGCTGACGAAGGTTCGTCGCAGCCAGGCCTCAGTAGCAGTTCAGAATGAACTCGCGGCCGAACTCGGCAAGCTGGTGGTCGACCCTGCTCCCGAAGCGCTTGTCGGCCAAGAGATGCGGGCACGCCTCGAGAACCTCGTTGGGCGCCTGCAACAACAAGGCATCAGCCTTGAGACCTATCTGCAGATCACCGGCACAGAGGCAACCAGCTTCACCGACGACCTGCGTTCGGATTCTGAGGCTGCCATCAAGGTTGATCTTGCATTGCGAGCAATCGTGCGCCAAGAGTCGCTTCATGCAGAGGCTGATGAGGTCGAGGTCGAACTCGAGAAGATTGCAAAACAGGTTGGTCTTGACCTCGACACCGTCCGGGAACGTCTGGAGGCAAGCGATCAAATTCTTGCCCTCAAGACAGATATCGGCCGCAGAAACGCGTTGCGGTGGTTGACTGATCGTGTAGCAATCACTGACGAATCCGGAACATCCATCAACCGCGCCGACATCGACATCGATCTCGACGAGGATGAGGATGCATTCGAGTTCGACGATCATGATCACGATCACGATCACGACCACGACCACGACCACGACCACGACCACGACCATTAATCCCCTTCTGCCCCGGAGCGCTCCGTGAACCCACAGGCGAATGTCTATGTACCAAACCCCAGCGTCAGCTGGACCGAAGCTGGAGGGCGTCAGGCAGTTAGCGGCGACCTCTACTCCAGACTGCTTCGCGAGAACATCATCTTCCTCGGAACCCCGATTGATGACACCGTCGCGAACCTGATCTGTGCGCAGCTGCTCTTTCTCGAGGCGGAGAATCCTGACAAGGACATCCAGGTCTATATCAATAGCCCTGGCGGCGACATCAACGCCTTGTTGGCGATCTACGACACCATGCAATACATCCGGCCCGAAATCACCACGTTGTGCTTCGGTCAGGCAGCCTCCGCTGCGGCTGTTCTGCTCGGCGCCGGCACGAAGGGCAAACGACTTGCACTTCCAAACGCCCGAATTCTGATCCATCAACCCTATGCCCAGAGCTATGGCAAGGCTTCAGACGTCGAGATTGCCGCTGCTGAGATCATGCGTCTTAAAACGACACTCGAAGAGATTCTTGCTCGTCACACCGGACAAAGCTCAGAACGAATCGCGACAGACACCGATCGTGACTACGTGATGACTGCGGAGGAGGCCAAGGAATACGGCCTCATCGACGAAGTGCTGTCCGCTCGTGACTTCGTGGATAACTCCGGAGCGATTACCGCTGTTCGCTAGAAGCTCTGGGAAAACCCATGCTGCCGAGGAGTACAACGGACGTGCCGTTCCTGTGGAGCGGCACGTTGAATATGGCGACCTGGCCGAGCGAATGCCGCACGGCGAGTCCAAAGTAGGGCAGAATGGTGTGTCTCGACTCTGGTCGGGTTCACCGTTGGAAAAGGGGTTGCCGGGTGGCAAAGTTTGGCGATGGCGGCGAGCTTCTGAAGTGCTCGTTCTGTGGAAAATCCCAAAAGCAGGTAAAGAAGCTGATCGCTGGCCCCGGCGTCTACATCTGCGATGAATGCATTGACCTCTGCAACGAGATCATTGAAGAGGAACTCACCGAATCAACTGACCTCGGTTTTGAGGAGCTCCCGAAGCCCCGAGAGATTTCGAATTCCTCGACGGCTACATCGTCGGCCAAGAACGTGCGAAGCGCATCCTGTCAGTGGCGGTGTACAACCACTACAAGCGGGTTCAACATGGGTCGCTGCGTGACTCAGAAGTAGAGCTCGCAAAGTCGAACATCATGCTGATCGGCCCAACTGGTTGTGGCAAGACACTGATGGCTCAAACGCTCGCCAGGATGCTGAACGTTCCGTTCGCGATTGCTGACGCAACCGCCCTCACCGAGGCTGGATATGTGGGTGAGGATGTCGAGAACATTCTCCTCAAGCTGCTGCAGGCGGCCGATTTCGATGTCAAGAAGGCCGAGTCGGGCATCGTGTACATCGATGAGATCGACAAGATCGCTCGCAAGAGCGAAAACCCATCCATCACTCGTGATGTTTCTGGCGAGGGCGTTCAGCAGGCACTTTTGAAGATCCTTGAAGGAACGGTTGCCTCCGTTCCACCACAGGGCGGTCGCAAGCACCCCCACCAAGAGTTCATCCAGATTGACACCACCAATGTGTTGTTCATCTGCGGCGGAGCGTTCGCCGGGCTTGATCGGATCATCGAACAACGTGTCGGTAAGAAGCGGAATTGGTTTCGGGGCAGATCTCAAAACCTCTGCTTCGGGCCTCAAGCCAGACGTCTTTGCTGAGGTACTGCCCGAGGATCTCATCAAGTTCGGGCTCATCCCGGAGTTCATCGGCCGTTTGCCAGTCATGGGAGTGGTTGACAATCTGGATCGATCGGCGCTCGTCGAGATTCTCGTTGAGCCGAAGAACGCGCTGGTCAAGCAATACAAGAAATTCTTCTCGCTTGAAGAGGTCGACTTGGAGTTCACTCAGGAGGCGCTCGATGCCGTCGCCGATCAGGCCTTGGCCCGAGGCACGGGTGCTCGCGGACTTAGAGCAATTCTCGAAGAGGTGTTGCTTGGTGTGATGTACGACCTTCCCAGCCGTGATGACATCAGTGGCTGCATCGTGGAGGCCGACACAGTCGTGAACCGCACTGAGCCAACGTTGGTTCCCAAGGACGGCACAGCGAGAGCAACCCGCCAGCGCCGCGCCACGTCTTGATGTAGTGCAGTCGCTTTCGCCAGAGGATCACGAGTATGTCCGAGGTGCCCTCCGGTATCTTCAGGGCCTTGTCGATCATGAACTGAGTTCAGTCGGCGTGAGTGCCGGGCAGATCGATGGCCTCGACTTGGGGCCAGTTGCCTCTGTGCTTGAGGCGCTCGGGAACCCGCAGCATTCGCTGCGCATCGTTCACGTGACGGGGACCAACGGCAAGGGGACTGTGTGTCGGATGGTCGAGTCCTTGGTGACGGTGTCTGGCCTCCACGTTGGTACCTACCTCAGCCCCGAGGGGACGGTCAACGAGCGAATTCGGCTCGACCAGCGACCTGTGGAGGATCAGATTCTCGCGGATGCTGTCTGGACCGTGCGCGGAGTAGCGGAGCACCTTGAGATCGCCCTGACGGCCTTCGAAGCCATCACCTTGTGCGCCCTGGTTGTTTTCGCAGATGCCCCAGTCGACGTGGCAGTTGTGGAGGTTGGCCTCCTCGGGCGCTATGACGCGACCAACATTGTCGATGCCGATGTGGCTGTGATCACTACCGTCGGCGGAGATCACACTGATTTCAAACCCGGCTGGGCTGAGCGAGTTGCGAGCGAAAAGGCCGGGATTATCAAGCCAAAGTCCATTGCTGTTCTTGGCGATATCGATGATGCGCTGGTTCCGGTTTTTGCTGCTGAGGGCCCAGCAACGCTCCTGCGTCTCGGAGACAACTTCTCCTGCGAGGAAAGCCGCCTGGCGGTTGGAGGTCGAGCAGTTGAACTTCTGACGACCTCCGGGGATCGGCACGAGGTGCTGCTTCCGCTGTTTGGTGAACACCAAGGTGACAACGCTGCCGTGGCGCTTACCGCTGCCGAAGCAATTCTCGGGACGGCATTGTCACGGGAGGTGATCGAGACCGCCTTTGCGGAGGTCCGCACGCCTGGGCGGATCGAGCTGCTCGCTCACTCCCCAGTGATCGTGATCGATGGTGGCCATAACGAACATGCGGCAGCGGCTCTCGGTCGGACGCTGGCTGAGTCCTTCACGATCGTTGGGCGGAGGATCGTGGTGATTGGGATGCTTGCGGGGCGCGATCCTGCCAGGTTGCTTCGCCCTCTTCATGAGCATTTTCCTCTTGATCTGGTGCTCGCAGTTGAGATGAACAGCCCCCGGGCCATGTCAGCCAAGCTCATTGCCGAGGCGGCCGAGCACATCGGTATCGCAACCGTGGTGGTGCCCTCGCTGGAAATCGGGCTACAGCGGGCCTACAACCAAGCGGAGCCCGAAGATTTGGTGCTGGTCACAGGGTCATTCCGTCTCATGGATGATGCTCGTGCGACCTTTCGGAAGCTCTCCACTGCGGCCGAGGCCCGTTAGCAAATTCGCCACGACGCCACCTTGGCTCGTATCGTCTGGGGCATGGACCGCACACTTGTAATTTGTAAGCCCGACGCAGTTGAGCGAGGGCTCGTAGGCGAGATTCTCGCCCGTTTTGAACGCCGAACGCTCAAGACTCGTTGCTGCTGAACTTCGTACCATTACTCCTGAACTGGCGGCGAAGCACTACGAAGAGCACGTGGGCAAGGGCTTCTATGACGAACTGGTCTCCTTCATCGGACGGTCACCGTCGTTGGTGTTCGTCTTGGAAGGTCCAGAGGACACCTGGAAGGTCGTTCGCGACATGATGGGCGCGTACGAACCCTCGCAACTCTGCCCCAGGAACAGTTCGGGGCGATTTCGGGATCGACATGGGAGAGAACCTCATTCACGGCTCAGATTCGCTGGAATCGGCGCAGCGTGAAATCGGGATCTTCTTTCCCGCTCTGTAGCTTCCAACACCCACACTCGGGCGAAGCGCTGGGTGTTCGTGCTCCCGGCGCGATACCATGCTTTCTCACCCGGATCGCGGATGTTCAACCAACTGCGACACGACTCAGCCAGGGAGAGTGAGACGCAATGGCTTCAAGATTCTCCTCGTTCTCCTCGGTCCTTGGTCGCGACATGGCCATCGACCTCGGGACGGCGAACACGTTGGTGTACGTCCGCGGTGAAGGGATTGTTCTGCGCGAACCCTCAGTGGTGGCAGTCGATACCCGCACTGGCGAGCCGCTCGCAGTTGGTGTTGAAGCGAAACGAATGATTGGACGGACGCCGAGTCATATCCAAGCAATTCGACCCTTGCGCGACGGAGTCATCAATGATTTCGAGATCTGCGAGAAGATGCTTCGCTACTTCATCAACAAGGTGCATGCTCGGCGCTTCGCTCGACCTCGAATGGTGATCTGCGTGCCGGGAGGCATTACCGGAGTGGAACAGCGAGCGGTGCAAGAGGCTGCCGAGTACGCGGGAGCCCGAAACCTGCGTACATCATCGAGGAACCCATGGCGGCAGCGATCGGTGCAGATCTGCCAGTGCAGGAACCTCGCGGCAACATGATCGTCGACATTGGCGGCGGCACGACCGAGGTGGCCGTGATTTCGCTTGGCGGAGTGGTCGCGAGCCAATCAGTGCGCGTCGCAGGCGACGAATTGGATGAGGCAATCATTCAGTTCGTGAAGAAGGAGTACAGCCTGGCCCTCGGCGAGCGAACTGCCGAAGAGGTCAAAATGTATCTCGGCTCAGCCTGGCCACTCGAGCAGGAGATCTTTGCTGAGGTTCGCGGACGTGACCTGGTTTCTGGTCTACCAAAGACCATTCTGACCTCAACAGACGAGATCCGCGAGGCGATTGCGGAGCCCGTTTCAGCGATCGTGGATGCAGTGAAGTTCACGCTGGACAAGACGCCACCCGAGCTCGCTGCAGACATTATGGAGCAGGGCATAGTCCTCGCTGGCGGCGGCGCATTGCTGGCTGGCATCGAAACCCGCCTGTATCACGAGACCGGGATGCCAATTCGAATCGCGTAAAAATCCCCTTGATGCGGTGGCTCTTGGTTCAGGGCAATGTCTCGAAGCATTCGAATCACTGCAAGGCGTCTTGTTCTCTTCTAGTCGCGACTAGGGAGTGCACTCTTGGTTCATTCACGACCCACTCGTACGCCGCGGACGACACTCGCCGTTATGGTGCTGTTGTCGCTCACAGTCCTCACGATTGGCGGGAAAGACCTTCCCGTGTTTGGATCAGTTCGCGGCGCCGCAGTCGATCTGGTTGCCGGGCTGAGTGAGTCAACCAGGGGTATCACGAAGCCTGTTCGTAGCTGGTGGGGCGGAGCCACGGAGTATGACGACCTCCTTGCCGACAACAAGCGACTGCAGGATGAAGTCGATGTGCTTCGAAGCAAGCAGATTCGAAATCAGACTGCCGCGGCGGATCTTCAGCGTTTGCAGGAACAACTGAACATTCCCTTCGTGAGTGACATTCCATCGGTGATCGCTCAGGTCACCACTGGGCCGTATTCCAACTTTGATTCCAACACGCTGCAGGTGAATCGCGGTTCCAAGGACGGCGTCAAAAAGGGCATGACAGTGGTTACCAACGCTGGGCTCGTTGGAATGATTCTCGAAGTGACCAACGAGAATTCGATTGTGCGCCTCATCACCGATTACGACTTCGTGGTTGGTATCAAGATCGCCAGCGACGGCAACTACACGACTGGTCACGGAACTGGTCCCGAGTCCCCGTTCCTGATCGACGATGGGATTGAGATCACTGCGAAGGTGGCCAAAGGCGACGCTGTGGTCACCAGTGGTCTGGAGTCATCAGCATTTCCTGCAGGAATTCCTGTTGGCATCATCGACAAGGTGGAACAGAGTCAGGCTCAGCAAACCCAAGTGGTCGAAGTGAAGCTTGCAGTGGATCTGGTGCGGCTGAATGTCGTCTCAATCCTGCTGAGAGAGCGGCCTGCGTGATTGCCCCTCCGATGGGAAGACGCCAGTGACCACGCCAACGGCGCTGCTTCGGTGGATCATTGTGATTCTGTCGGCGTTAGTCGTTCAGTTCGCAGTGGTGTCACAGATCCGGATCTTCGGAGTGGTGCCCAACATTCTCGTCGTGCTTGCCCTCTGTGCCGGACTCACCGGCGGACCGCAACGCGGCGCGGTGGTGGGGTGGTGGTGTGGCTTCCTGTTTGAGCTGCCTCGGTTCGCTCACCCAGTTGGTCTCGAATCGCTTGCATATTGTCTGGTGGCCTTCGCGGCTGGCGCGGCCCAGCAGGTGGTCCTGCAATCCGGCAGGCTGATGACGGTCGCGGTTGTCTCCGTTGGCAGCCTGGTGGGCCTGTTGTTGTATGCCGTTGAGGGCGAGCTGTTTGGCCAACACACCCTGACTAACCCGTCCTTGTGGCGGATCCTGGGAGTCGGAGCGCTGGTGGGTGCCGCGACTGCACGCATCGGAATTCGTGTGGCAGGCTGGGCCGACGGTGCGGAATCACGCTCAGTGGCTGAGTGAACAGACCGATTCTCTCATGAACGAAACAAACCCCTCAGTCCTTCGACTCACAGTGCTCGGAATAGTCTTCGTGAGTCTCCTCGCCTCGCTGTTCGCCCGACTGTGGTACCTCCAAGCGATTCGTGTCGATGACTACCGCGAACGCACTGCTGCGCTGCACCTCAGGACCATTCATGCGGAAGGTCCTCGTGGTCGAATCCTTGACCGAAATGGCCGCGTTCTGGTGAATAACAAGGTGGTCATCATCGTCGGCATCGACAAGAACCGTGCCCGCATCGATGGGCTGGGTGATGGCGACCCGAAGACCAAGGACAAAGAGGCTGAGATTGCGAAGCGTTCTGAGGTCTTCGGAGCGCTTGCACGAGTCCTGACAAGCAATGGGTACCGAGTGAAGGAGACTGCCATCGAGGCCCTCTTCAACGATCCTCGCTATGGACCCAACGACTTCGCTGGCATCACGCAGGTAGCTGAGGAACTCGAGCTCTACCTGGGCGAACGACACGAGGAGTTTGCGGGAATTGATGTGGTTCGACGCGCTGTCCGCACCTATCCCTATGGCTCAGCGGCCGCTCACATACTTGGCTATGTGGGACAGATCAACGAGACTGAGCTGAAGGACAAGGTGGCCGAGCAGGGAACACCCTCGGAACCAATCGGCAAGAACGCGAAGCCCTACGATCCCGGCGATGAGATTGGCAAGAGCGGGGTGGAGCGGTCATTCGAGCAGTACCTGCGAGCGACCCCTGGGGATCGTGTCATTCGTGTCGACGCGAAGGGGCAGTTCCTCGGGACAGAGAAGGAACCGAACCTCACCCCCGGCGACGACCTGTGGCTCACCATCGATATCGACGTGCAGGTGCTCGCAGAGCGAAAGCTTGCCGATCGAATCGCCTCCCGCCAAGGCCCAGGTGTGTGGTGTGACAAAGACAACCTCTGCGATGCTCAGGATGGTGCGGTTGTTGTTCAGGATCCGAACAATGGCGACATTCTCGCAATGGCCTCGTTCCCCACCTTTGATCCTGCGCTGCTCGTAAACGGGATTAGCACCGAACAGTGGGAGGCCTTGAACTCCAAGGAGAACCGTAAGCCGATGCTCAATCGCGTGGTTGCCGAAACCTACGCTGCTGGATCCACGTTCAAGCTGTTCACCACACACGCAGCGTTGACCACCGGGTTCATTGGCCCAACTGATGTGATCCAGGACAACGGCACCTACCTGCTTCAAGACTGCAAAGGCGTGAAGTGCGATTGGAGCAACGCCGGCAAGGAGGCGAATGGTCCGGTGGATCTTCGCAAGGCGCTGACAGTCTCCTCCGACGTCTACTACTACCGAATTGCGGACCTGATGTGGCGAGCCCAGAGCCAGTATGGCCAGACGCCAATCCAAGACTCCGCAGCGCAGTTCGGGCTCGGGCAGAAGACAGGGATTCGCCTGCCCTCAGAGTCTGCAGGCCTCGTTGGCACGCCCACCTGGCTGGCAAAAGTCTATGCAGCGAACCCCGCAGCCTTTGATCACGGGCAGTGGAGGGTGGGTGACACGCTCAATGTCTCGATTGGCCAAGGCCTCACTGCGGTCACGCCACTTCAGCTCGTCAACGCCTACTCCACCTTCGCAAACGGTGGAACGCGGTTTGAACCGAGAATTGCTTCACAGGTCACCCAGCCGAAGGACATGACCAAAGACGTGGTGGATCTCACCAACGTAGAGATCGTCGAGCGGTTTGCACCGAAGAAGACCGGCACCGTTGCCTTCAATGACATCGGACAGTTTCTCGCCGTGTTCGAAGGGCTGAAAGGCGTGACCACCCGTGGCACCGGTACCGCTGTGGATGCGTTCAATGAGAATCCCACGGCCGATGGATGGCCACTGGCTGGCAAGACCGGCACAGCAGAGGTGAACAAGAAGGCTGATACTTCAGTGTTCGTCGGGTGGGGCCCAGCCATTGATCTGACAACCAAACCGCAATACGCAGCTGCGGCGGTGATTCCCCAAGGTGGCTTCGGCGCCGATGCGGCGGCACCATTGGTGTTCGATATTCTCGCGCCGCTCTCGAGAGGGACCATCGAGCAGGCGTCGAGCCGACACGTCTCGAAGAGGTGGTCGAGACGGCGGTCTCCAATCCTGCTCCTGAGACCACGGGCGTGCCGCCGCTGCCAACCCCGCCCGACCCGTCAGCGGCCCCGACCCAGGAGGGCGTAGTGCCCGGCGCTCCAGAGCCAACCCAGCCGAAAGTCGGGGGCCTAGATGCTCGTCAACAACCGAGTTTCTGTGAAGAGCCGCGATATGTCGGCGGCCTGGCGTCATATCGACTTCGTGTTGGTTGGTCTGGTTGCCTTGGCTTCGCTCATTGGCGCTCTTATGGTCTATTCGGCCACCCGAGGAAAGGGCAACGGAACCGACTTCATTCAGAAGCACGTCATCTTTCTGACGCTCGGAGCCTGTCTTGCGGCCGCAGTAGCCAGCGTCGATTACGTGCGATATCGGGACTGGGCGCGGCTTGTCTTCACCCTTGGGTTCCTCGGACTTGTCGGGGTGCTCATTCCGGGGATTGGCTCTGTACACAAAGGGATTCGCGCCTGGTTTGACGTGGGTCCGATCCAGATACAGCCGGCCGAATTCATGAAGGTAGTGGTGATCGTTGCGGTGGCCAGTTATGTCGGCACCCGACTCGAGGGGATACGGCTGAAAGAGACGGTTGCCGCCCTTGCGCTGTTCGTGGTTCCTATGGGGCTCATTCTGTTACAGCCCGATCTCGGGACGGCCCTCGTCTATGTTGCCATCGCCGCAGGAATGTTGGCCGTCAGTGGTGTTCCAGCTCGCTACTTGATTGCGCTGGGGCTGATCGGAATTCTGAGTGTGACCGCCATTCTGACCAGCGATGCGCTCGACAACTACCAGAAGGCGCGCCTCACCACCTTCGTCAACCCCGACGACACCAGCACGGCGGCCCTGACTGCGAGCTACAACACTCGCCAGGCCCAGGCCGCCATCTCCCTTGGCGGAATGACCGGCTCGGGATACTTACAGGGTCAGTACACCAGCGGTCGTTCGGTGCCCGAACAACAAACGGACTTCATCTTTACTGTCCCTGCAGAAGAATTCGGCTTTGTTGGTTCGGGGCTCCTGCTCGCCATCTTGGCGGCAATCGTGTGGCGTGTGTGGAGGACGGCTCACCTAGCTCGCGACACTGTCGGAACGCTGATCTGTGTCGGCGTGATGTGCCTCTTCGCGTTTCACATCTTTGAGAACGTGGGAATGAACCTCGGGATCATGCCGGTTACTGGCATTCCGCTTCCTTTCATTTCATATGGTGGTTCTTCAACACTCACGGCCTTCGCTGCGATCGGGCTAGTGCTGAACGTTCATAGCCGCCGCTTCACCTAACTCACGAAGGTTCTGCGTCTCCACAGAGCGTGAACGGCGGGTGTTCTGCCCAAAGGCACCTGGGCGGGTAGGCTGGCAACATCATGACCAACCTGTGGTCCCAACTCGAACCCCTACTCGCTCACGTCTCGAAACCCGCTCGCTATATCGGCTGCGAGGATGGTGCCGCGACCCCTCGCCAGGATCCAGATTTGGTCTCCTGGCTACTGATCTATCCCGACACCTATGAGATTGGCCTTCCGAATCAGGGCCTGCAGATTCTCTACGAGATTCTCAACGAACGCGCTGATGCTTCAGCTGAGCGCTCCTATGCGCCGTGGGTTGATCTCGAGGCTGAGCTTCGTGCCCATGGGTTGCCTCTCTTCAGCGTTGACACTCACCGGGCTGCTCCGACCTTTGACCTACTCGCGTTCAATCTCTCTGCCGAGCTCACCTACACGAACCTTCTGAACTGCATCGACCTGGCGCAGGTTCCTGTGCGGTCGGCTGAGCGAACGGTGGATCACCCATTTGTCGTCGCTGGAGGGCACTGCACCTATAACCCGGAGCCCATCGCGGACTTCGTGGATTTCGTGGTTCTTGGTGATGGTGAGGAGGTGGTGTCAGAGATCACGCAGGTTCTTTACCAATGGAAGAACGGGCCGAAATCCTCGCGAGAAGACGTGCTCCGCGAACTCAGCCATATCGAAGGTGTCTACGTTCCATCGATGTATGAGGTCGAGTATGACGGGCAGCGGCTCGTTTCGGTCACACCCCGCTACTCCGACGTTCCAGAAAAAGTTGAGAAGCGAACCATTGCCGACTTGGCTGAGTGGCCCTATCCCAAGAGCCAGTTGGTTCCACTCACCGAGGTGGTTCATGATCGCCTGAACGTTGAAGTTTTTCGTGGATGCACTCGAGGATGTCGGTTCTGCCAAGCAGGAATGATCACGCGACCTGTTCGTGAACGCCCTGCCGACCAGGTGCGCACCATGGTTGCAGAAGGGTTGAAGCGGACTGGGTACGACGAGGTTGCGCTGACTTCGCTGTCCTCTGCGGACTTCAGCGGTATTCAGGACGTGGTCACCGACATCGTCAACGATCCTGCGAACTGCGGGCAGGTCTCCGTCTCACTTCCCTCGTTGCGAGTTGATGCGTTTACCGTTGGAGTCGCTGCGCAGATCCAGAAAGCTCGGCGCACCGGGCTGACCTTCGCGCCCGAAGCGGGCAGTTGGCGAATGCGTCAAGTGATCAACAAACTCATTCGCGAAGAGGATCTCTACGGAGCTGTCGAGTCTGCGTATTCGCAGGGTTGGCGAAGAATGAAGCTCTATTTCCTCACCGGTCTCCCCACCGAGACCGATGAGGACACCCTGGGCATTGCCGAACTGGCCCGCAATGTGGTCGAAATCGGCAAGGCTCACCACAAGACCCGTCAGTCACCGTGTCGGTTGGCGGATTCGTACCCAAGCCGTTCACGCCGTTCCAGTGGTTTGGCCAGAACACCTCTGTCGAATTACAGCGCAAGATCAATATGCTGCGCGACGAGGCTCGAAAGACTCGAGGATTTGACCTCAAATGGCATGACCCCAAGGCATCGATTGCCGAGGGAATTGCCAGTCGTGGGGATCGACGTGTCGGCGCGGTCATCGAATCAGTGTGGCGAAAGGGCGGGACATTCCAAGAGTGGTCGGAGTACTTCGACCTCAGACTCTGGGAAGAGGCCATGGTTGAACATGGCCTTGAGCTGGATTGGTATGTGTATCGGCACAGAACCGAGGACGAGGTGCTTCCCTGGGACCACCTCTCAGCGGGTCTCTACAAGGAGTTCTTGTGGCAGGACTGGCGGGACGCGCTCAATGGAGCTCGGTCTGGAAGACTGCCGTTGGACACCGTGTTACGACTGTGGCGCATGCACGGGCTACTCCATTGAACACATCGTGGCTTCAGCCACACCCCCGGCTGGTGGGAGCCAAGGGACCGGTGTTGATCGCGCTTCAGGCGGGGTCGTTCCGGTCACTTTGTTGCCACGCAAGCCGGCGGGTGTTTCGTGAGGATTCGGCTTCGTTTCACCAAGGTCGGAAAGGTTCGGTTCCTCGGCCATCTCGATCTCGCCCGTTGCTGGGAGCGGGCCATCCGGCGCGCCGAGTTGCCGATCGCCTACAGCGAAGGGTTCTCGCCACGACCCAAAGTCCATTTCGGGCTAGCGCTCCCCACCGGTGCTCAATCACTTGCTGAATACATCGACATCGATCTCACCAGACCGGTTGAGTTAGAGGGAGTAGCAACTATTCTTTCGAATCTCCTACCAACTGGAGTCGAAATCACTGGGTGCTCGGAGGTTGCTGGCAATGCGGAGGCGTTGCAGGCAGTTGTGACGAGTTGCACCTGGCGATTCAGTTATGACCAGGGTTCGATTTCCGGCTCGCGCCTCAATGATCGGTGTGCGGAGGTGCTCGCGGCCGACGAAATTGAACTCGAACTGATCCGCAAAAAGAAAACCGTTGGTTGAAGATGTGCGGCCTGCGATCCTGGGTCTCACTGTCGAATCCGCAGCAGCTAGTGAACCAGCATTGTTGGCTGAGGTTGCTGTGAAGCCAAGAAGCCTCAAGCCGAGTGAGATTCTCTCCATTCTCGGCGAAGAGTTTGGCACCCACAGGATCACGAGAATTGAACAATGGACCGTAGTCGAGGGTCAGCGAGTCGTACCGCTCGAAGCCGACTTGGTCTCCAACCCCATTGAAGGCGTTGTCCTTCTGGAAGGTTCTGATGTCCACTGATGACGTAAATCAATCCAGTTCCCCGCCGAAACCGGTAGATACCTCGGCTCCACTCGTGCCGAAAGTTCCACCCCCTGGTCCACCCAAGCCTCCGGTACCGATGCCAAATGTTCCTGGCGATGCTCCTCCAGGCGGACCAACCGAACTTGATGGCGGTCGAACCGCCTCTGGGAAACGTCGTCGTCGCCGCCGCGGGAGCGGGAGCGGTGGGTCAGGGAGTGGCTCGGGAGAGCAAGCTCAGGGGTCAGCTGACAGCAACGCAGAGGGCGGGCAGAAATCAGCTCAGGCCGTGGAGAAGAAGGCGCCATCCCAAGGTGGCCAGAACCAATCTGGCCGCCAACGACAGGGTGCGGGCCAGTCAGGCGGAGGTCAACAGCGAGGAGGTCAGCAGGGCGGAGGTCAGCGGCGCAAACCAGCTACGCCGATCGAGGCGGTGCTGACCGATGAAGGTGCGCCGTTCGAGCTCTGACGCTGAAAACGCTGAAGAAACGTCAAGGGCGCCAACGAAAAGGCAAGGCTGTTGGCCGCTATTCAATGAACGTGCACGTTGACTCAAGCGGCCACACCCATATTGCGGTTCTTGAGGGCCGCTCGCTGCTTGAACACTACGTCTCTCGCCCTGCCGACGATGTGAGCCAGATTCATGGAAACATCTACCTCGGGCGGGTTGAGAATGTGCTTCCAGGGATGGAGGCGGCCTTCGTTGACATTGGAACACCGAAGAATGCTGTTCTGTATCGAGGCGACGTGCAACGTTGAAGGTGATGATGTCGACGCTTCAGGCGAAAAGCCAAGAATTGAAGAAGTTCTCAAGGCCCGCCAACTCATTCTTTGTCAGGCGACGAAGAACCCAATTGGACATAAGGGCGCTCGCCTGACCCAGGAAGTCTCCCTGCCTGGCCGGTTCGTGGTGCTCGTCCCGAATTCCAAGACCTATGGAATCTCGAAGCGCCTCTCGGACCAAGAGCGCAAGCGACTTCGTCAGGTTCTGGATCGGGTGAAGCCGGCTCAGCACGGAGTGATTGTCCGAACCGCAGCTGAGGGTGTGACCTCGGAGGAGATCGAGCGAGACGTTGGTCGGCTGCTCAAGCAATGGGACCAGATCTCATCGCTCGCTGAAAAGCAGAATCGGCCGGCGCTGCTCTACCGCGAACCAGACATGGCCGTGCGCGTCGATCCGCGAGGAATTCAACACCGAATACCGGAGTGTTGTGATTGATGACGAGGCGCTCTTCAACGATGTGCATGATTATGTGTCAGCCATTTCGCCAGCACTTGGTGACAGGGTGGTCCTGTACGACAGGAAAACCGAGTCCCTGCCGCTCTTCGAACGATTTCAAATCACCGAGCAGCTTCGGAAGGGTCTTGATCGAAAGGTGTGGCTGCCCTCGGGCGGGTCGCTCATCATTGAGCACACGGAAGCTCTGACAGTGATCGATGTGAACACGGGGAGAAACGTCGGCTCCAAATCTCTTGAGGAGACCGTCTACCGAAACAACCTCGAAGCCGCTGTGGAGATAGCACGTCAGCTGAGGTTGCGAGATATCGGCGGGATCATCGTCGTTGACTTCATCGATATGGAGATCAAGGACAATAGAGAGGACCTCGTCCGGACCTTCAAGGAGGCCCTGTCACGCGACAAGACTCGAACACAGGTCTTCAACGTGAGCGAACTCGGTCTTGTCGAAATGACCCGCAAGCGTATTGGGGAGGGCCTTCTCGAGTCCTTCGCCGACCAATGCAGCGTGTGTAACGGCCGAGGTGTCGTGCTGGCTTCAGCTGTCGAAGGACTCGAATAGCCCATGGCAGCCACACCTGATATCGTTGCCTCCGCTATGTACGCAGTCATTAGAACCGGTGGAAAGCAATATCGCGTGGCCGAGGGCGATCGTGTCCAGGTCGAGCGATTGGGCGAACCAGGCTCTGAGGTCTCACTGACCCCAGTTATGCTCGTCGACGGGGAAACCACCCTCGCAACTCCTGCTCAGCTCAAGGGTTCAAGCGTGTCTGCTCGAATCATTGACGAGGTCAAAGGCCCGAAGATCATCGGGTTCACCTACAAGAACAAGGCGAATGAACGCCGTCGCTGGGGGCATCGTCAGACGTATGCAACCATCGAAATCACAGGAATCACGAAGGGCTGAGGATTCATGTCAAAGACCAAAGGTGGCGGATCGACCAAGAACGGTCGAGATTCGGAATCAAAGCGTCTCGGCGTGAAGGTGTTTGACGGCGGCGTTGTGTCGGCTGGATCAATCATCGTCCGTCAGCGTGGGACGAAGTTCTACCCGGGCGTCAACGTCGGCCGTGGCCACGATGACACGCTCTTCGCTCTTGCAGCTGGACGAGTGAAGTTCGGGTCTCGCAAGGGCCACAAGCTCGTGGACGTTCTCTCTGACTGAGTCTGCCTGGTCGGCAGTCAACAATTGAGCCTCGGTGCCTTCGAATTCTCGGAGGCACCGAGTGCGTTGTGCGGCAGTTCTCGGTCGCTGGTTTGTGCGAATCTCTGATCGAGAGTTTTCAAGCGCACCCTTGTAGGTGCCGATAGCCGATACATGCGCAGCGATCATGGACGATGAGTCGACTTCCCCTGTCTGGCCTTGGGGCCATCTTTGCTGCACTCGCGCTTGCCCGCCTCGGGGTAGCCTGGGCCCCCAGCTTGTGCCCGAGCCGCCCGCACCGGCGGCGACAGCAGGGCTATCCGCAGGCGCCGGCCGCATCCCAGGAGAACGAGGAAGCACCCCAAGCCGCGGCCGCCACGGAGGGCGGCGGTACCGACAAGGTGATCCAACACCTCTCGAGTCGCGCTTCCAGCCGGTAGGCGCAGGGATCCTCGCAGGGCAGATGACTCTCATGGGCAGCTCCGATCGCTTGCCATTACCACTGGCGATGGCGGAAGAAGTCAGTATCTCAAGTCGCTCAACAGCTGGCCGCCGCTCATCGGGGACCTTTCCCAGGGATCATCGGGCGAAGAAGCGGACTGGCTCTCTTGTGATTGGTCATGCGGCCCTTGCGCCAGGGGTTTTCGAGGGAACTAGTAGCTCAAATTGGACGAAGTGACTCAATTGACAGCCCTGCAGTTCGCTCGGCCCTGTCCCAAGTGATTTCAGAGGTTTCGCCAACTGTGGTCACCCCGTGTGGAGCCATCTGCGCCGAGTGGTCTGGGGACGGAAGCACCATCGTTGTTGAGAACTCGCTGACCTCGTGGGTGGCGGTTCGTGCTCCAGGAGGCGAGACCTGCGGTCTGGTGGCTCCGGCCACCCTCGCCCCCGACACAGCCGCCGCGAGCATCGGATCAGATGCGCTCGGCGTGTGCACGTTTCTGTCGTGTCAAGCGACCTCTCAGCCCTCAGGAGAACGAGCACGTTCACCAGAGTGATGGCTGGGCGATGTTCACCACGGTGCAGAGGCTTGTCTCGGGAGGCTGGTCGTCTGGAAGCTTCCAAGTTCCCGAGAACGGGCGGACGCGATGTATTCGAATACCTGATGCCCCTCGTACCAGATGTTTCGACCCGACGCAGAGCCAGATACCGTCGCGCTGCTTGAGGTGGCTCGCCGAAGCGGCGGAGAATCCAGCGAGCACTATGAGCTTCAATAGCTGAGGAGTTGCTCGCGCTGGACCTCGGGTCGACCGATCAGTTGAAAAGGGGATACCTCGACCTCGTGGGAGCGCACGGGGAGGGGTCATTTGCTACGGAGGGTCTCACCGCCTTCGCCAGCGCGGCTGCCTGCGTTTAACTCCGCGAATGCAGTAGCCCTTGAGTCGCTCGAGGTCGCAGCCGAACCGACTCCGTCGGAGAGTATTGAGGCCGCGACAACTCCACCGATTGAACCGCAACCTCCCACGACCACAGTGCCCGGTTGGACCCACGCCGGGCACGCGCCGTGGGGCGTTGCGAGGCGACCGACGGTCCGCTCTCGGGCGGCCCATTCAGCGTCTCGGTCACGGTCAGCAATTCGGGCGCCGAGCCGATTTCGCTGAGCGGGGTCATCTGGAGACTGGAAGGGCCTGGTGGGTTGGTGCTGTCTCCAACCTCAGTCGGGTCCAACGTGGGAGGTGGAGTGATCGATCCTGGGGCATCGGCTGTGGGTGAGCTGCAGTTCGACCTGCCCGCGGGGACGGCACCTATCGACTCACGGCGTCGGTCGCAGGCATTTCAGAACTCTCCTATGAGATTGCGAACACACCGTGAGTAACGTTCAGTTCACCGAGAGATGAAGATGCTGACGTGGCAGTGGAGACGCGACTCCATATGCGTCAGGGTCTGCAGGACCAGGCGGCATCGAGCGTGGGTGTACGGCCAGCGAAAATTGATGCCGCAGCGCCAGCGCCGTGTGACACGCATCGCGACGCCAGACCCAGCAACCTTGGCCCGTCGGTGCCAGGCGACTGCTGGGCTGCTCGTCGTCGTTCCGGCGCGGTGGGACTAGTTGATACGTTGACCGCCCCGAACACCTCGCGGGTCGGCGCTCACTGGCATCGCGGTCCTGATACTGGTCGTCGTGGCGTCGCAGATACAGACGCGGATCGATGCTGCTCCGAGAATTCTTGACAGGCCTGCTGGTAGCCGCTGTTGCGGCCGTGGGCTTCCAATTCGATGGTGGATTTTCTGCGCTGGCAGTCTGGATTCCTTTGGGCTGTGCACTTGTCGTAATTGTGATGCTGATGGCAGGTGGGCTTCGTCATGAACTTACGGCAGGACTCTTGGAGTTGGCGGGAATTCTTGCCTCCGCAGCTGCAATTTCAGGATCGTTCCTGCTACGCGCAGCGCTCATTCCGTTGCTTTTCGTGATTGCTTGGAAGAGTCGAGTGGCCAAGGTGGCGATCCGGAGCGACTCAGCGATCACGACCGTCGCGATGGATGCCTGCGTGGTCATCATTGCCGGTATCGGCGCAGTCGGATCTGCGCTGATCAACGGTGGGATCCTTGGCTTCGGCTTCAATGGAACAATCTGCGCCATCGGGTTCGCCAGCCTGCTCATGCGTCTTGCAGCAGTCCAGGCAGTGCTGCGAGCAGATGTGTATCGCTCTGGAATGGTCGGTGCGAGCGCCCCAATGGCGGAGTTGGTGGAACGGGGCGAAATTGTGGCATCGAACCCGGCCCTTGAAACCTGGCTTGGATGTCCACCACCAGAGACGCTGAGTTCGATCATGGATCGAAGCGAATGGGCGAAGCTCAATGAGGCCATTCGGGAGGCAACTGACACCGGACGATCCGCAGTCGTTCAAGTAGAGCTCAGAGGGAGCGAGGACCGACTACTTGTCGCCATGGCGACGGTCTCATTGCTGAGTGGGTCCACCGAAGACTCATGGATGGTCGTGCTCGATGACAGAACCAGCTTCACCGAGCAGATGCTGCTCACGAAGCACAGCTTCGCCAGCTCCATCGACAAACGCTTTCAGATCCGTTAACTGGGCTGGCCAACCGGCAAGGAATCCTCGAGGAACTCGGCCGCCAGCTTCAGATGCAGACAGCGACAGTGCTGTTCTTGGATCTCGACGGATTCAAGGGAATCAACGATCGGTACGGTCACGCCGCCGGTGACGCGATCCTCGTCGAAATTGGCAAGCGCTTGCTTCGATTGGTGCGCGCCGATATCACCGTTGGGCGCCTCGGTGGCGACGAGTTCGTTGTGGTGCACTCCGGGCACCCTTGGGATTCAGAGCGGATCGTGGAGCTAGTCAACACCATTTCTCAACCTATGGCGTACGGATACTTCGATCTTGCAGTCGGAGCCAGTGTTGGCGTGGCATCCGGTGCCCGCGGCTCGGACCCAGAGGTGGTGCTCAAGCAGGCGGACAGCGCGATGTACGTCATGAAGCGCCGCAGGCGCGGAGAAGGTGATCCGGACACTGAACCAGCGGCGCAGGTCGGGGTTCCCCATCGGGTAGCTCCTGGTGCTCCGGAGCGAACTGGCATGCCACTCCCAGATTCGTGGCTGCCCCCTCAGCACGGTGCAGTGCCGCAGCGACCGCCCGCTCCGTATCAGGGCGGGCAGCCTCCTCACAGAGGCCCTCTGCCGCAGCGACCGCCGGCTCCGTATCAGGGCGGGCAGTTCCCTCAGGGAGCTCCTTCGCCGCAGCGACCGCCCGCTCCGTATCAGGGCGGGCAGCCCCCTCGGCGTGGACCAATGCCGCCCCAGCCTGTGGCCCCGCGCCCAGGCGCCCACGGCGAGACCCGAACGGAGCAGTTCCGGCCAGATGGATCAGGTGTTCAACAGCATTCCCCAACAGAGATAGGGGCCCAGCGGCACACAGTCGGTAGCGGGCACTAGGTCACCTGAGCAGCTGCGACCGGCACGACTCGGAATGCCTCCCCACGTCCAAGCCTTGGCAAACCCAACCTCTGGACTGGGCCTCGACGTGCAACCGATCCGCGCTGGGCGGGGTTTCGGAAGGTGCTGATAAGGAGTTGTAGGGAGACGCTCGCAGGAGATCGTTGGGGCACACCTCAATTCAGGTGGATGTGGTCGACACCAACTGGCAATGCCTCACGTCGCCACCCGAGGTCGGTCACTGCTCGTTGAAACGCGAATCGGTCGGTCATACCTGCGACGTAGGTGACAGCTTCTCGGAGTGCCTCTGGGCTACCCGAGCTCATGGGGCGTGGAGTGTGGGGGAGTCCCTCGAAGGGGAGGGTGTTCGGTCGGTCGGCGTAGTGCTCGACCAGTCCCCGCAGAACTCGAACGACAACCTCGGATTGCCCAATTGATGCTGGACGCATGTAGATCTGGTCGTAGTTGAATTTCCGAAATGCGGCGAGCGCCTCGGCCATGGGCTCTGCCATACCTACGTAGCCAGTTTCAGAGATTGCCGTCAGCATGGCCGAGATGAAGCTGTGCAATTGCTCGCCTCGGGAACGGCCACAGCGAGTTCGTACAATCTCCGGAAGCATTTCGGGAGTCACGATGCCTGCGTGAACTGCATCTTCAAAGTCATGGCAGACATAGGCAATCCGATCAGCCCATGAGACAACCTCGCCTTCTGGAGTCGACGGGGCAGGGCGAGACCAGCTGTGGTTCCGGATCCCGTCGGAGGTCTCGAAGCACAGATTGAGCGGCGCCAAGACAACGTCGGCTCCCCAGACGGCGTGGTCGTAGCCCTCCTCGAAGATACGGGGCGAACGCATCCTCCGAAGCGTGGCCACCGGGGCCATGACCACAATCGTGTCCGAGAGCGATTGCTTCGGTCAGTGAGACGTTGATTCGGGCACCCCACGCGATAGCGGTGGCTACTTGGGCAACTTCCAGCGCGTGAGTCAGCCGGGTGCGCTGGTGGTCCTCAGGAAAGATGAAGACTTGGGTCTTTCCTGCGAGGCGCCGGAAGGCCGTCGCTTGGTGCAAGATCCGATCTCGATCTCGTTCGAAACAGGTGCGGAACTCGTCGGGATTCTCCTCGAAGTGGGCGGTGTCCGGCGCCGATCGCCCGTGTTGCGCCCGGAGTCAGCGTGTCGGCCTCGATGAGTTCTCTATCCTCCCTGCGAAACGAATCCTGCGGTGAGAGGTAGGCCCTGCTTCCGCGATGTGCGAGCCGGACTGGGGCTGCGGCAACCTCTCCCGCCATGGTTGACTCCCATTGCAGGGCGCGGGTGGAGCGAGCTGGCTGTGCCCGAGTGGGCAGTGCTGGCTCAGGAGTGTGCGTGGTGTGCATAGGTCAAATGCTAGACAGCGGCACTGACATTGAAGTTGATGGCGGATCGGACTCAGCGCAGGGTGATGACGAACCCTTGGTCGAATCGGTGAATCGAGCGCTCGTTGCTGAGGCCGTACACTGGCTGGATGTCGAACTTCGTTGATGAGGCCGCCCTCTGTGTCAAGGCCGGTGACGGAGGTGCGGGATGCGTTTCCTTTAGGCGTGAGGCGCATACGCCCAAAGGTGGTCCCGATGGCGGCGACGGGGGCAGCGGTGGAAATGTCTGGCTTGTCGCTGATCGAAACGTGGCATCGTTGCTGGCATTTCGCGACCATCCTCATCGTCGAGCGGTGAGCGGCACGCACGGAAGCGGGCAAAAGCGTCACGGCTCATCCGGAAATGATCTTCTGGTGTATGTACCTGAAGGAACAATAGTCAAAGACCGCGAGGGGGAAACTCTCGCAGATCTCGTTCACCAGGGCGATCGATGGCTTGCGGCTCGAGCAGGGGTTGGTGGCAAGGGAAACACCCGGTTCATGGGAAACCGGCGCCGCGCTCCTGGTTTTGCGGAGCAGGGAGAAGTTGGAGAAGAGCGGTGGGTGTGGCTTGAGCTGAAGCTGATGGCTGACGTTGCCCTCGTCGGGTTCCCTAACGTTGGCAAATCGACATTGATTGCGTCGATGAGTGCAGCGAAGCCGAAGATCGCCGACTATCCGTTCACGACACTCGTGCCGAATCTCGGTGTTGTTCGAACCGATGACGGCTTTGAGATGGTGTTGGCCGACATCCCGGGGCTGATCGAGGGCGCTGCAGAGGGTCGTGGCCTTGGTCATCAGTTTCTTCGCCACATCGAACGGGCGCGAGTCCTGCTGCTGGTCTTGGATCTAGCACCACCGGACGGGGTGGGGGTGGAAGAACAGGAACGGGTTCTCCTCAACGAGCTAGAGCAGTATCAGCCCGACCTTCTCGAACGCGAACGAGTTCGGGTATTCACCCGAGCCGACTTGGTCTCTGCTGAGGATCTTCCTGACCTTGAAGGCTCGGTGGTCAGCGCTGTGACCGGCCAAGGTCTCGGTCCATTGGTCGGCGTTCTTCGCGGCGCGACTTGAACGAGCTCGCGCGGCGTTGCCGGACCCCGAAGCCTATGTGGTGCATACTCCCTCGCCCGAGGGGATCAACGTCGCCCGTGAACACGACGGCTCATACTCAGTGCATGGCAGAGATGCGCTGAGAGCAGTAGCGGTGAACGATCTCACCAACGCCGAAGCACTTGACTATGTGCATGAGCGTCTGCAGCGCGCTTGGGGTTGATCGTGCATTGGCGCGAGCGGGCGCCCGAACTGGCGATCAGGTGAGAATCGGTACGATGAGTTTCGAGTATGAGGCTGCTGATGAGATCAATTTCGCGGATCAGTCGACTCGACGATCCGCCTCGAAGCGGAAGGGCTCGCGTGGCTGAGGTTCGCGTGGCTGAGGCTCGCGTACAGAGGGTCCTGGCGGAAGGGCCGGGAACACAGATGACTGAGGTCAAGCAACCGTGAGGGTAGTGGTCAAGGTTGGAACCTCCTCGATCACCAACGAGGTAGGTGAGATCAACATCGAATCGATTCGCAAGATTTGTGGCGAGCTACTCGCTGCGAGAGCTGAGGGTCATGAGGTGGTACTCGTGACCTCAGGAGCGATCGCCGCAGGTCTGCCAGCGTTGGGTCTCGGCGGCGATGCCCGTCCGAAGGATGCCCAGACGCTCCAGGCTGTCTCAGCGGTGGGGCAGGGTCGATTGATTGCCACCTATAACCAGGTGCTTGCGGAACTCTCCGACCTCGTGGGTGGCCAGGTACTCATTGCGCCGCATGACTTCATGATTCGCGATCAGTACCTTCACGCTCGCGGCACGCTGGACCGCCTCCTTGAGCTGGGTGTGATTCCGATTGTCAACGAAAACGACGCGATTGCCGATGACGAGATTCGATTCGGTGACAATGATCGGATCGCTGCGTTGGTTGCCCAACTCATTGGAGCTGAGGTCCTAGTTCTGCTGACAGATGCTGATGGTCTACTCACTGCGGACCCCCGTATTGACGCCACGGCATCGCTCATCGAGGACGTCCTTGAAATCGATCAGGAACTACTCGGCTTGGCTGGGGGATCAGGCACGGTGCGCGGCAGCGGTGGCATGGTGACCAAGCTCCAGGCTGCCAAAATTGCGGCCTGGACTGGTGTGCGGACAGTGATTGCAGCCTCTGAACGGACCAATGTTGTTCGTGATTCCAACCTCCAGGGCGAGGACATCCGCGAGGGCCTGACCGCCATCATCTCGGTCAAGCTCACCGACCCGCAGTTCGAGGGGCAGACCAAGGCCAAGCTCGGCAACGTCCCCATGCGGTCGCTGGTCGAACGGGCCACCAACGACAAGCTCTCCGAGTGGCTCGAGGAGCACCCCTCGGAGGCCAAGCGGATCCTCCAGAAGTCGGTGCAGGCGGCTCGGGCCCGTGAGGCGGCCCGCAACGCCCGCGAGGCGACCCGCCGCAAGTCCGCCCTCGACGGCGCCGGCCTGCCGGGCAAGCTCGCCGACTGCTCGTCCAAGGACCCACGCGAGTCCGAGCTGTACATCGTGGAGGGCAACTCGGCGGGCGGGTCGGCCAAGGACGCCCGCAACCCCGCCACCATGGCGATCCTCCCCATCCGCGGCAAGATCCTCAACGTCGAGCGGGCCCGCCTCGACAAGATGCTCAAGAACACCGAGGTCCAGGCGCTGATCTCCGCCATCGGCGGTGGCGTGGGCGACGAGTTCGACTACGACCGGATCCGGTACCACAAGGTCGTGCTGATGTGCCGACGCGGACGTCGACGGCAGCCACATCCGCACGCTGCTGCTCACGTTCTTCTTCCGCCAGATGCGGCCGCTGATCGAGGGCGGGCACATCTACATCGCCCAGCCGCCGCTGTTCTCGACCGAGGTCGGCCGCAACAAGATCTACCTCAAGGACGACGCCGCCAAGGCCGCGTTCCTGGCCGAGCACCCGAACCACCGCAACGAGTTCCAGCGCCTGAAGGGCCTGGGCGAGATGGACGCGGATGAGCTGTGGGCCACGACCATGGACCCCGCCCAGCGCACGCTGCTGCAGGTGTCGGTCGAGCACGCCGTCATCGCGGACGAGGTCTTCTCGATCCTGATGGGCGACGACGTGGAGAGCCGCAAGCACTTCATCCAGACCAACGCCAACGACGTCCGCTTCCTCGACATCTGACCCACCCAAGGCTTCCATGAGCGACGACACCCCGCAGGACCCCACCCCACCGACCGACGGCGACCCCGCCGGTTCCGAACCCGGTGAGGACGCGGTCGCGGTGACCTTCGGCTCCATCGAGCCGATCGAGATCCAACAGGAGATGGAGCAGTCCTTCCTGGACTACGCCATGTCGGTCATCGTCTCGCGGGCGCTGCCCGACGCCCGGGACGGTCTCAAGCCGGTGCACCGCCGGATCCTGTGGGCCATGCACGAGGCCGGTCTGCGCCCGGACCGCAACCACAAGAAGTGCGCGACCGTGGTCGGCGACGTGCTCGGCAAGTACCACCCCCACGGCGACCAGTCGGTGTACGACGCCCTGGTCCGCATGGGTCAGGACTTCTCGCTGCGCCACCCGCTGATCGACCCTCACGGCAACTTCGGCTCGCCGTCGGATCCGCCGGCCGCGTACCGCTACACCGAGTGCCGGCTGACCGCTCTGGCCATGCACATGCTCGCCGACATCGACGAGGACACCGTCGACTTCGTTCCGAACTTCGACGGATCGACCGAGGAGCCCACCGTCCTGCCCAGCCGGTTCCCCAACCTGCTGGTCAACGGCAGCCAGGGCATCGCGGTGGGCATGGCCACCAACATCCCGCCCCACAACCTGGGCGAGGTGATCGACGCCACCGTGCACCTGCTCGAGAACCCCGAGGCCACCTGCGACGACCTCATGGAGTTCGTCAAGGGCCCCGACTTCCCGACCGGCGCCCAGATCATGGGCCGTGCCGGCATCGTCTCCGCGGCGCGCACCGGGCGCGGCTCGATCAAGATGCGCGCCCGTGCCGAGATCGACGAGGGACCCCGCGGCGAGCGCATCGTCGTGACCGAGATCCCGTACCAGACCTCGGTCGAGACGATCGAGGAGAAGATCGCCGAGCTGGCCAACGCCCGGGTCATCGAGGGCGTCCGCGAGCTCCGCAACGAGAGCTCCAAGGGACGGCCCCGCCTGGTCATCGAGCTCAAGAAGGACGTTGCCGCCAACGTCCTGCTCAACAACCTCTACAAGCACACGCCCCTGCAGACCACCTTCGCCACCAACTTCGTGGCCCTGGTCGATGGCGTGCCCCGGACCCTCGACCTGCGCGCCGCCATCGCGCACTACATCGAGCACCAGGTCGAGGTCATCACCCGGCGGTCGCAGTTCCGCCTGGCCAAGGCCGAGCGTCGGGCCCACATCGTCGAAGGATTCCTGCGCGCCCTCGACCTGATCGACGAGATCATCGCCGCCATCCGCGCCTCCGCCGACCGGGCGTCGGCCATCGCGGCGCTGATGGGCGACGCCTTCGCCTTCAGCGAGATCCAGGCCACCGAGATCGTCGACATGCGCCTGTCCACGCTGACCCGGCTGGGTCGCGAACGGCTGGAAGAGGAGATGGCTCAGCTGCGGGCCACCATCGCCGAGCTCCAGGCGATCCTCTCCGACGACGGTCGCCTCCGCTCGGTCATCCGCGAGGAGATCGTCGCAATCCGCGACGAGTTCGCCACCGATCGGCGCACCTCGCTCGAACACGACGACGGCGACCTCGAGATCGAGGACCTGATCGACGACGAAGAGGTCGTCGTGGTGATGACGGCGCGGGGCTACATCAAGAACGTCGCCGCGGACGTCTTCCGGACCCAGGCCCGGGGAGGTCGGGGTGTGGCGGGCGCCAAGCTCAAGGACGAGGACTACATCACCGACCTCATCCACACCTCGGCGCACGCGTTCCTGCTGTTCTTCTCCAACCGGGGCAAGGTGTACCGCCTCAAGGCGCACCGGATCCCGCAACGGGACCGCACCGCCCAGGGCCTGGCCATCGTCAACCTGCTGCGCCTGCAGCCCGACGAGAAGATCCAGACGATCATCGACACCCGCGACTACGAGTCGCACCGGTACCTGTTCTTCGTCACCGCCAACGGCGTGGTCAAGAAGACGCTGTTCAACGCCTACGACAGCTCCCGTCAGGACGGGCTGATCGCCATCAACCTGCGAGACGGCGACGAGTTGGTCCGGGTGCTGCCGACCTCCGACGACGACCAGATCCTCGTCGTCTCCGAGGGCGGCCAGGGCATCCGCTTCTCCGAGACCGACGTGCGGCCGATGGGCCGCACCGCCAGCGGTGTGCGGGGCATGAAGCTGCGACCGGGTGACAAGGTGGTCGGCGCCGGGGCGATCGCCGAGGGCGTCCGACTGCTGACCATCACCGACGCGGGGTACGGCAAGCGCACCGACGTGGACCAGTTCAACACCCAGGGCCGCGGCGGCCAGGGGGTGCGGTCCCACAAGCTGCACGCCGACCGCGGGCGTGTCATCACCGGCCTGCTGGTGGCCGACGACGACCAGATCTTCCTCATCAACGACTCGGGCACGGTCATCCGCACCGCGGTCGACACGATCTCGGTCCAGGGCCGGGACGCGACCGGGGTCCGGGTCATGAACCTCGACGACGACACCCGCGTCGCGGCGGTGGCCCGGGTGCTGGGCGGCGAGGAGGACGACGATGGCTCCGACGAGGCGGGCTCCGACGACGCAGGCTCTGACGGACGCGAGGCCGGGACCGACTCGGGCGGCGCCGACCCGGACTGAACGGGGTGCGGCGTCACCGCTCCTGGCGGCGGGCGTGGCGATCAGCGGTCGTGTGTGCGGTGGGGGTGCTGAGGGTCGGCGATGCCGCCGCCCGGCGCGCCCGGGCCGACGCGGTGGCGGACCTGAGCGCCCTGGCCCACGTGACGGGTGATCTCGAGGGAGCGACGGCGGTCGCCCACGCCAACGGCGCCGTCGTGACCGGGCACCGACGCACCGGTGCGGCCCGGGTGGTGACGATCGACCTCGACGGGGTCGTGGCCACCGCAGCGGCCCGGCCCGCCGGGTCCCCCCGGTGACCTCCGACCCGGCTCACCGATGCGCCGCACCGCTCGGGATAGGGTGACAGGCGTGAGCGACACCCGTCCGGCCGACCCTGTCGGCACGACCCGTGCCGTCCCGTCACCGCCGAGCGGACCCCCCGCTCGTCGACGGGCCGTCGAAGTGGAGTCCGACCCGACCCCCAACCGGGTGCTCGGCTATCGGCGCCAGCGCTTCGAGGCCAAGAAGGTCCGCCGTCTGGTGCGCCACATCGACCCCTGGTCGATGCTGAAGCTGGCCGTGCTGGTCTGCCTGTGCATGTGGCTCATCTCGATGATCGCCGTGGTGATCCTGTGGACCGTCGCCCGCAGCTCCGGCACCGTCTCGAGTCTGGAGAAGTTCGTCAACTCGTCGTTGCAGCTGCAGGACTGGAAGCTCGACGGCGAGTTCCTGTTCCGTCAGTTCGGTCTGATCTCGCTGCTGTTCCACCTGGGTCTGGCCGCCGCGATCGTGGTGGCGACCCTGGTGTTCAACCTGATCAGCGACATCATCGGTGGGGTCTGGGTCTCGGTGATCGAAGAGGAGACCGCTCGGCCGGTGCAGGAGTCGGGCCCTTCCTGAACCGGGAGCGTCCTCCAGCGGGCCGTCGATCGGGTCACCGCCGGGTCGAGGTGCGCGTCGTCGACCGGCGCGGGTACTGTGACCGGCCGGCCCGGGTGGTCAGCCATCCGGTCCGGGCCGTTCCGGGGCTATAGCTCAGTCGGTTAGAGCGCACCCCTGATAAGGGTGAGGTCGCTGGTTCGATTCCAGCTAGCCCCACCATCCCGGCGGTCCCGTCGGGTCCCCGAGGGACCCGGGTCCTGCATCCGACCCTGCGAGGAGGCACAGTGCGCGGTCTGCGACGAGCCGCGGCGGCGGTGGCCATCGGCGGACTGGTGGGCCTGGTGCTGCGCTTCCGTGGCTCCACCGAGCCGCCCTCTGCAGGGCGGCGGCTGGCGGGAGCTGACCGGGGACGACCTGCGTTGAGCGGACCCGACGCGTCCGAGCCG
This sequence comes from Microthrixaceae bacterium, assembly GCA_037045265.1. Taxonomy (GTDB): domain Bacteria; phylum Actinomycetota; class Acidimicrobiia; order Acidimicrobiales; family Microtrichaceae; genus JBAOHV01. Next base: position 126,201 of record JBAOHV010000012.1, read on the forward strand.
GTCCGGCCCCGGGTGGCCGTCGTGGGGGCCGGCATCGTCGGGGCCCGTGCCGCGCGTGAGCTGATCTCGCCGGGAGCGGACGGCCGGCCCGGCGCCTCGCACGTCTCGATCTCGACCCGCCGCGAGGAGCGACGCGACCAGCTGCGCGCCACGTTCGGGGCGTCGGTGCCGGTCCTGTGGCAGACCGATCGGGTGGACGGGTCCGACAGCCGTGGCCCGGCCGACGTCGTCCTGGTCGCCCGGGAGCCCCGCGAGCAGCTCGAGGTCGTGTCCGCCGCCCTCGACGCCGGCAGCCACGTGATCGCCACCACCGACGATCCCGAGGAGGTGGAGGCGATCCTGCGGTTGCACCCCCGAGCGGTGGCCGCGGGCCGCAGCGTCATCGTGGGGGTCGGTCTCTCACCGGGTCTGACGTGCCTGCTGGCTCGCCACGCCGCGGACCTGCTCGACACCGTGGACGAGATCCACGTGGCCCGTGACGGGGCGGCCGGACCGGCGTGCGCCCGCCAACGTCTGCGGGCGCTGCGGGGTGCGGCTCAGGAGTGGAGGGACGGCACCTGGGTCCGCCGCGCCGGATTCTCGGGTCGCGAGCTGCTCTGGTTCCCCGACCCGGTGAGCGCCCGTGACTGCTACCGGGCCGATCTGGCCGAACCGCTGCTCCTCCTCGACGCCTTCCCCGACGTCACCCGCCTGTCGGCCCGCCTGGCCGCCTCGCCCCGGGACCGCGTCCTGGCGCCCCTGCCGGTGCTGGTCGGCCCTCCGGTCGAGGGGGGCCCGGGAGCGGCGCGCGTGGAGCTTCGTGGCACCCGTGACGGTCGTCGGGAGATGGTGGTCTACGGCGTGTTCGATCGTCCGGGCGTCGCCGCGGCAGCCTTGGCGGCGGTCCTCGCGCTGCGCGCCGCGGCGGGTGATGTCGCTCCCGGGAGCCACGGGGTCGCCGCGTCGGTCGATCCCCGTCCGGTTCTGGCCGAGCTCGCGCGTCGGGGCGTGCGTGCCGCGGCGTTCGATCCGGCCTGAGCCCACCTGCGTCGTCCGGACTCGAACGTCGAGCCCGCCCTCGAGGATCGGTGTGACCGAATTTCCTCGCTTTCGGTGTTCAGTTCCGGCTCCCAACCGTCGATACGACCACGGACAGTGACAATCGAGTCGACGTCGGACTGGGGCGAAGATTTCTTCGGATTTCTGCTCAAGTCCGACGCGTCCGCGCGCCGATACCCCTCGGGCAGTCCCCGGGATCCGGCTGGTCCCGGGGAGACACCCGGCAACACCACCAGGAGCGAGACGGCGACATGGGCGCAGCACTTACCGAGGACCGACCGACCCGGAACACCGAGCGGACCCTGGTCCCGAACCGGCGTTCGGCGAGCAGCCAGGGACGCCTCCCGGCTGGTCGAGGAGCACCTGGACCTGGTCAACCACGTCGTGTTCCAGGTCGCGGTGCACTTCCCCCGCCACGTCGACCGCGACGAGCTGGCCCGGGCCGGTGCCCTCGGACTGGTCGAGGCCGCGCAGCGCTACGACGAGGCCCGCGGAGTCCCGTTCAACCGGTTCGCCGCCCAGCGCATCCGGGGCGCGATCATCGACGCCGTCCGCTCTGCGGACTGGGCTCCCCGCTCGGTGCGAACCCTGGCCCGTCGCCTGGACGCCACCGAGCAGCGCCTGGCCGCACAGCTCGGGCGCATCCCCTCGATCGGTGAGACCGCCGAGGCGCTCGGCATGTCCCGCGACGAGCTCGACCGACTCCGCGACCGCATCTTCCGCTCGGTCGTGCTGGCCTTCGAGCACCTGGTCGGTGACACCGAGGACGAGGAGCTGACCCTCATCGACGTGCTGGCCGATCCCGACGAGCGGGAGCCGGCCGAGGAGCTCGAGCAGCGGGAGCTGCACGCCTACCTCCGCGACGCCATCGCCCTGCTGCCCGAGCGGCACCGGGTCATCGTGCTCGGCTACTTCATCGAGGATCGCACCTCCGAGGAGCTGGCACGCTTCCTGGGTGTGACCGAGTCGCGCGTGTCGCAGATGCGCACCGAGGCGCTGGGCATGCTGAAGATGGGCATCGAGGCGCAGTACGTGCCGGTCGAGGACCGCGAAGCTCCCGACGGACTCGTCGCACGCCGCCGGGCCCGCTACGTGGATGCGATCGGTGCCGCCACCGCGCCGACGGACCGCATCACCGAGCGTGAGCGTCCCGAGTCCGACACCGCGTTCGTCGACCTGGTCCAGTCCCTGGTCGGTGCCGACGGCTGACCCTCAGCGGGCGAGCACCTCGACCAGGCGGTCGTGGAAGGCACCGTTGGACGCGATCGCCGACCACCGGTACTCGGGATGGTCGATGTTCTCCACCGCCGGGTCCCCCCCCGACCACGACGTGAGGGTGCCTCCCGCCTCGGGGATGACGACCAGCATCGCGGCCAGGTCCCACCAGGCCAGGGCGGGGTCGAACATGGCCTCCACCCGTCCGGACGCCACCAGGGCGTAGCCGTACGCGTCGCCCCAGGTCCGCAGTTGCAGGCCTGACCCGGTCACCCGGTCGAACATGTCCGGGGTCCACTCGTGGAAGCCGGTGACGCTCAGGTACGAGCCGGACAGCTCGGCGCGATCCGACACCGAGCAGCGGGCACCGTCGAGGAAGCACCCTCGACCGCGCCCCGCCCAGACCGTCTCGCCCAGGGCGGGCAGGTTGATCACGCCGATGGCCGGACCGTGCTCGTCCTCCATGTACAGGAGGTTGGAGTAGGTGCCGACGCCCCGACTGAACGCCAACGTCCCGTCGATGGGGTCGATGACCCAGGTGCGGCCGGAGGTGCCGACGCGATCGCCCTCCTCCTCGCCCCGGACGGTGTCGTCGGGGAGCGCGGCGGCGATCTCCTCCCGGAGCAGGCGCTCCGCGGCGCGGTCCGCGGCGGTGACGGGCGACCCGTCGTGCTTGTGCTCCACCCCGAGCTCGGGGTGGTTGAACCACCCGAGGGTGAGCTCGCCCGCGGCGCGGGTCCACGCCACCGCCTGCTCCAGGAGCTTCTCGTCCACCGGCGGGATCGCGGTCGACGCGTTCGGTTCGGTCATCAGGTGTCGCTCCGGTCTCGGGCCGTGCACGTGACCGGGCCGAACGGCCCGGTCACCGGGGAGCCCTCCCCATTTCGGCACGGGGCGGCACCGGCGATGATGCCATCCGGGACGGCTCCGTGCGGACGACCTCCGCTGCGGAGCCCGCCCCCGAAGCCGCGGGCCGGCCGGACGACGCCCCTCGTCCGGCCGGCAGCGGTGGGTCAGAGGGCGACTAGCGTCGCCGATCGTGGACCTGCGGAGCATCCTCGACCTCGAGAGCCACGGACGTGACGTCTACGTCGGGATCGGCCCCCGCTACCCGTGGGGCGGCCTCTACGGCGGCCAGATCGTCGCCCAGGCGCTGATGGCCGCCGCCCACACCGTGTCGGACGAGATGCCGGTCCACTCGCTGCGGGCCTACTTCATCCGCCGGGGCGACCACGACGAACCGGTGCGCTACGAGGTCGACCGGATCCGCGACGGGCGCTCGTTCACCACCCGCCGTGTCGTCGCCCGACAGGCCGTGGGAGCGATCCTCAACCTGGAGGCCAGCTTCCAGCGCGACGAGGGATCGGCCGACGTCGAGACCCTGGCCCCGCCGCCGGAGCTGCCGACGCCGGACCAGCTGGAGCCGAGCTCGTGGAGCGCGGCGTTCGAGCGGGCGTTCGTCCCCGGGGATCGGGTGAGCCCTGCCGCGGAACGCGACGGCCGGGGCCGGGCCACCGCGTGGTTGCGCACCACAGAGCCGATCGGTGGGGACCGGTTCCGTCAGGCCGCCGCGTTGGCCTACATGAGCGACGACCTGCCCACCGACGCCGTCGTGCAGGCCCATCCGGTGCGCAGCGAGCCCGACGAGACGCTCTACAAGGCGCTCTTCACCGCCAGCCTGGACCACACGATCTGGTTCCACCGACCGCTCGCCGCGGACCGGTGGCACCTCCACGACTTCACCTGCCACACCTTCGTCGGTGGGCGGGGCCTGTCGTTGGGACAGATCTTCGCCCTCGACGGGACGCACGTCGCCACGGTCGCCCAGGAGGTCCTCCTGCGCGACACCCGGGACCGAACGAGCTGATTCCGACCCGCGGTTCGCTTCACTTCTTCTGGCCCGTGCCGATGGGGGGCGCAGAAGGAGGTGGGTCCGTGCGATTGGTGGACCTGCAGGTGGGCACCGACAACGGCGTCCATCTGGAACTGCATCCCAGGCTCAACGTGGTGATCGCGTCGGCCGCGCTCCAGGAGAGGGTGGCGGCGCTGCTCGGGCGGGCCTACGTGCTCGCCGGCACCGAGGTCACCGGCACCGTCGACGGCGGTGACTACCTCACGCCGCTCGATCCGACCGCGGTGGTCGCCCTCGACCTGATCGGAGAGGGTCTCGATCGGATCGGCCCGGCCGACCTGCCGGCGCCGGATCCGACGGCGCGTCAACGGGCCCGAGCGGTCCTCGAGGCCCGGATCGATGCCGCGAACGCGGCGTTGGGCGAGCTCGTCGGCGAACGGGATCGGATCGCCCGGCTCCACGCCGCGACCGAGGCCGCGGTGGCGGCCGGAACCGAGGAGCGCGAGGAGTGCGTCGCTCGTCGTGAGGCCCTGGACGTGTCCGCCGGCGCGCTCGACGCCCGGCGTCCGGCGCTGGCGGCGGAGCGGGACTCCGCCGGGCACGCGGCGGACGTGGCCGCGGGTCGCCTCGAGGAGCTGTGCGGTGTGCGTGCCGCGCTGGCGACCGAGCTCGGACCCGGTGAGGACGGGGCCGACATCCGCATGGGTGACGACACGGGTGAGCTCGTGGCGTTGGTGGACCGGGCCGGCGCGCTCGGAGGGCTGCCGGCTCAGCAGATGGACGAGGTCCGGACGTGGCTCCGTGACGTCGCCCGATCCCAGGTGCCGGTGCGAGCCGATGCCCAGGCTCTGCTGGCCGAGGTCGACGCGGTGGAGCGGGCCTGGCAGCTGGCGGCGCGCACCGGGGTGGAGGGCGACCCCGAGGTCGTCGCACTGGCGAGCGAGCGGGCCGACCTCGACACCAACCACCAGCTGCTGCGGGGCCTGGCCGCGTCGGGGATGCTCGGCGACACCGCCAAGTCACAGATCGACGCCTCCCACATCGCGTTGCTCCAGGCGTCCAAGGCCCAGGAGGCCGATGCGGCCGCCGCGGAGCAGGTCGTGCTGGCGCGCTACGGGTTCGACTCCTACCTGGAGTACACGATCGCCACGTCCACTCGCAGCGTCGGTCAGGCGGTCGAGGCCAAGCTCGCCGGATCTCGAGGAGCACATCGAGAGCCTCGATCGCGACCTGGCCGCGGCGCGGTCCCGGGTCGCCGGGCGCATCGAGCAGCTCGCCGCGGCAGCGGGAGCCCGCTCAGCAGAAGGTCACGGCTCTCCTGGGATTCCGTCCGGAGGGGTCATCGATCGACGTGCTGAGCCGCATCCCCGAGGTCCCGCACTCCGTCACCCGCCTCACGCTCGCCGTCGACGAGGCGATCGAGACGGCCCGGGACGAGGTCGCCCGGTATCGGGGGACCATCGCGGATCTGGACGACGAGGAGGTGTCGCTCGGGGAGCGGGCCCGCGAGCTCGTCGGGCAGCGTGAGCAGATCGATGCCCGCATCGCGGATCTCGACGCGGCGCTGGCCGACGCGGTGCCCGAGGCGGCATCGCTGGCTGTCCGGTTGGCCGACGCCGAGGCAGGCGTGGTCGAACGCCACCCGGGACCTGTCGGGGATCACCGACGAGCGGGATCAGCTCGATGCGGTGCCGGCGGACCGCTACGGCCCCGACGACGTCGTCCCGGTCGTGGAGGCCGTGCTGCGGCGACTGGATCCCTGGGCGACCAACCCTCCGCCGGTGGTGCTCTGCGACACGTTCGGACCGTTGCCGTCGGCGCAGGCGATCGCGGTCCTCGAGGCGGTGACGGCCCGGGCCGATCGCAGCCAGATCCTCTACCTGACCTCGAGCTCCGAGGTCCGCGACTGGGCCAAGCGCCTCGACCCGTCGGTGGGGCGGTTGATCAACCTGGCCCACGGTCGGTGGTCGCCCCGGCGGCTCGGACGCAAGGTCCTCGGTCGGCGCCAGACCGGCTGAACGTCCCGGGCACCCACTCACCCGCTTTGTAGTGCGAGATCCAGGCGAACGCCTGGATCTCGCACTACAGAACGGTGGTCAGCGGTCGGTGAGGCGGCCGCCGTGGGTCATGGCGAGCACGTCGAGCGCCCGGTCCAGCTCGTCGGGGTCCGACACCAACCCGCGGGCGACGACCTCCTCGCGGATCGTGCGGCCCGATGCCAGCGCCGCCTTTGCCACCTGGGCGGCGGCCTCGTAGCCGATCAACGGGACCAGGGCGGTCACGATGGCCGATGACGACTCGGCGTAGCGGCGGGCTCGAGCCACGTCCGCGGTGATCCCGTCGACGCAGCGATCGGCGAGCAGGACCGACACGTTGGCCAACAGCTCGATCGACTCGAGCAGGTTGCGGGCCATGACCGGCAGCATCACGTTGAGCTCGAAGTTCCCCGCCGCGGCCGCGAACGCCACCGCGGCGTCGTTGCCGAACACCTGAGCCACCACCTGCTGGGTCGCCTCGGGCAGCACCGGGTTCACCTTGCCCGGCATGATCGAGCTGCCGGGCTGGAGGTCCGGAAGGTGGATCTCGCCCAGCCCCGCGGCCGGACCCGACGACATCCACCGCAGATCCGCGGCGAGCTTGTTCAGGCTGATCGCCACGACCCGACACGCCCCGCTGGCCTCGGCGAGGACGTCCTGGGCCCCCTGGGCCTCGAAGTGGTCCGGCGCCTCGGTCAACGGCAGGTCCAGTCGCTCGGCGACCCGGGCGATGACCGCGGCGGCGAACCCGGGATCGGCGTTCAGGCCGGTGCCGACCGCGGTGCCGCCGAGGGGGAGCTCGCCCAACGGAACGAGCACGGACTCGCAGCCTCCGCACGCCCGACTCGACCGCGGTGGCGTAGCCGCCGAACTCCTGGCCGAGCGTGACCGGGACCGCGTCCATCAGATGCGTGCGTCCGGCCTTCACCACGTCCGCGAAGCGGTCCTCGGCGCGCCTCAGGGACCGGGCCAGGTGCTCGAGCGACGGGATGAGGTGGCCGACGATCCGCGTCGCCGCCGCGATCCGGATGGCCGACGGGAACGTGTCGTTGGAGGACTGGCCGGCGTTCACGTGGTCGTTGGGGTGCACCGGTGTGCCGGCGCGCACCGTGGCGAGGGTGGCCAGGACCTCGTTGACGTTCATGTTCGTCGAGGTGCCCGAACCGGTCTGGAACACGTCGATGGGGAACTGGTCGTCGTGGAGGCCGGCGAGCACCTCGTCGGCCGCCGTGACGATGGCTTCCCCGACGACCCGGTCCAGGTGGCCCTCCTCGACGTTGACCAGGGCCGCGGCGCGCTTGATCTCCACCAGTGCGCGGATCAGTCCGGGCGCCACCCGCCCGCCCGAGATGGGGAAGTTGTCGATGGCCCGCTGGGTCTGGGCCTGCCACCGCGCCTCGATCGGTACCGGCACGGGCCCCAGCGAGTCGTGCTCGATGCGGAATCCGGGCGTCTCGAGGGGCGCTGGGTCGGCCGTGCTCACGAGGTCCGGTCTACCCCGGACGGGCTCGGATCCGGACAGCGGGTGAAGCGGGTGAGGGCGACGGCGGTCTCGGGATGACCCTGGGCGGCCGCGATGTTGGCCGCGGTGTTGACGAGTCCGACGTGGGAGAACGCCTGGGGGAAGTTGCCGAGCATCCGTCCCGACGTCGGGTCGTACTCCTCGGCGAGCAGCCCGACGTCGTTGCGCAGGCTCCGCAACCGCTCGAACACCTCGATCGCCTCGTCGACTCGACCGAGCATGGCCAGGTTGTCGGCCCACCAGAACGTCGTGAGCAGGAACGCCCCCTCTCCGGGGGGCAGACCGTCGACCGAGTGGGTGTCGTCGGGCTCGGTGCGGTAGCGGCGCACGAAGCCGTCCACGCTGAGCTCCCGGCCGATCGCGTCGACGTGGGAGGCGGCCCGCGGGTCGTCGGGGGTCACGAACCCGACCGGCAGCACCATCAGGAGGCTGGCGTCGAGCTCGGTCGATCCGTAGTACTGCGTGAACGCTCCGATGTCGTCGTTCCAGCCGTTGGTGCAGACCTGGTCGTGCACCCGGTCGCGCAGCTCGGCCCATCGGGCGACGCGTCCCGGGTCCGGTGGGCGTCGGTGGCCGTCGACGGCGAAGGCGCCCACCTCGGCATCGGAGGCCAGACGCACCGCCCGATCGAAGGCCACCCAGGCCATCACCTTGGAGTGGGTGAAGTGGCGTCGGGGGCCGCGCACCTCCCAGATGCCCTCGTCGGGCTGGTCCCAGACCCCTTCCAGGTGGGTCATGAGCGCCCGGGCCACGTCGAGTCCGTCCCGTCCGAGGGGCAGCACGCCGGCCCGTCGCGCTGTGGCGGCGGCGTCCATGACCTCTCCGAACACGTCGAGTTGGAACTGCCCGGACGCGGCGTTGCCGACGCGCACCGGCGCGGAGCCCTCGTAGCCGGCCAGCCAGTCGAGCTCCAGCTCGGGGAGGCGTCGCTCGCCGCCGACGCCGTAGAGGATCTGGAAGTCGCCGGGGCGACCGGCCACGGCCCGACGCAGCCACCGCGACCAGGCCCGTGCCTCGTCGACGTAGCCGGCGATGAGGAACGCCTGCAGGGTGAAGGTGGCGTCGCGCAGCCACGAGTACCGGTAGTCCCAGTTGCGGACCCCGCCGATCCACTCCGGAAGCGACGTGGTGGCCGCCGCGGCGACGGCCCCGGTGCGGCTGTTCGTCAGAGCCTTCAGCGTGATGAGCGAGCGGACGACGTCGTGGCGCCACGGTCCGCTGTAGGTGCAGTGCGACACCCACGTCCGCCACCACGTCCGGGTGCGGTGCAGGGCCGCGAAGGTCGACAGCGGGAGCGGTGCGGGGTCGGTCGACGGGTGCCAGGCCAACGAGAAGGAGCGCTGCTCTCCGGCGCTCACGTCGAACTCGGCGTAGGTGCGCAGGTCGCGACCGTGCAGAGGCACCGGGCTGTGGAACCGCAGCGCCTCGTTCCCGCCGACCATGTCGAGTCCGTCGCCGGTCGAGCGCACCCACGGGACCACCGCCCCGTAGTCGAAGCGGACGACCAGCTCCATTCCCATCCTGACCGTGCCGGAGCGACCCTCCACCCAGCGGTGGATCGTCGGGTGCTCCTGCTCGGGAACCATGAAGTCGACGATCGCGACCGTCCCCGACGCGGTGCGCATCTCGGTCTCCAACACGAGCGTGTCGGGTTCGTAGCGTCGTCGGACCTCGACGACGGGATCCCGCGGAGCGAGGCGCCAGTGGCCGTTGTCCGCGGTGCCGAGGAGCTTGGCGAAGCAGGCCGGTGCATCGACGCGCGACGGGCACCACCAGTCGATCGAACCCGAGCGGTCGACCAGGGCGACGCCGACCGTGTCGCCGATCAGCGCGTGGTCCTCGATCAGGGTGCCCTGGCCGTCGAGCTCGTCCATGCCGTCACGCTACGGCGCTGGGGGCTCCCGCCGGACCGGACCGCTCAGGGTCCGATCGAGAACAGGAACACCTGGGTGGCGTACGCGACAGGGCGGGGATCGTCGAGATCGGGTCCGTAGTCCCACAGAGTCATGTCCGCCGACGCGTACCCGCCACTCGAGTGGCGGGCTGTGTTGTGGGCGAGCACCCATCCGGCGCGGCAGTCGTCGAGGACGTGCACAGTGAGATCGACGCTCGGAGCGAACCAGGGTGGCTGGTCCGGTCCCAGCTTCTGGCCCACCGCTCCCGGCATCGAGTCGACCAGGATGGGGAACCCGAACGGGTGCTGGGTCCCGTCCGGTCGCCACGGTGGATCGTCGAAGCGGTACCAGCAGGCCCGTTCCGCTCGATCGGGCTGGTAGTCGCTCCAGGGCGGATCCCCGAGAGCGGGCCGCCCCTCCACCCGGGTCGTCCAGAACGGCATCGGCTCGAAGTGCGCCTCCCAACCCGGTGGCGGTGGATCCCGGAAGCTCGGGCACTCGTCGGGACGGGGCACCTCCGGCGGAGGGACGGCGTCGGTGAAGTCGAACCCGACCCGTTCGGCACCGAACGCCGCAGTGACCAGGTGGCCTCGGGATGAGCCGGGGGTCCGGACCTCGGCTCGGAGCTGCGACATGGTCCGGCCTCGTCGTAGCACCTCGACGTCGACCTCCACGGGCCCGTGGGGAACCTGCGAGGCGAACATCGTGTGCATCGTGCGCAGGTGCTGCTCGTCGTCCGCGAGCTCGGCGGACATCGCCGCCAACGCGATCGCCGTGGTCACCCCGCCCTGCGGCAGCGGTCGAAGGACCCAGGACTCGTCGATCGAGGCTCGCCATCGGCCTGCGGTGTCGGTTCGGGTCACGGCGGTGAGCTCGTCGAAGGGGACGCCCATCCCGCCACTCTCGCAGCCGACGCGGTGGGGGCCGCAACCCGGTTTCGGCGTCGTAGCTTGGCCGGCGTGAACCCCACCGTCCCCCTGTCGGTGCTCGAGCTCGCGGTCCTGACCGAGGACGGCACGTCCGCCGACGCGCTGGCGGGTGCCACCGAGGTGGCGCGGGCCGTGGACCGGGCCGGATTCCAGCGGTTCTGGGTGGCCGAGCACCACAACCTGCCGTCGGTGGCCAGCACGACCCCGCCGGTGCTGATGGCGCACCTGGCCGCGGTCACCGATCGCATCCGGGTCGGTTCCGGGGGCGTGATGCTTCCCAACCACGCCCCGCTGGTCGTGGCGGAGCAGATCGCTGCGATCGAGGCGTTTCATCCCGGCCGGGTCGACCTCGGCATCGGTCGGGCCCCGGGAACAGACCCGTACACGGCGATGGCGCTGCGCCGAAGCGCGGACCTGTCGGCCGAGGACTTCCCGCGCGACCTGCTCGAGCTGATGGGCCTTCTCGGCGACCCACGTCCGGATGCCTGGGGGGAGCTGGTCGGAGGGGACCGGCCGCTGTGGGACCGCTTCGCGGCGACGCCGCGGGCGGTGAGCCGTCCGCAGATCCTGCTGCTCGGCTCGAGCGGCTACAGCGCACGCCTGGCGGGACTGCTCGGGTTGCGGTTCGCGTTCGCCCACCACTTCGACATGGGCGGAACCGACCAGGCCGTCGAGCTGTACCGACGATCGTTCCGACCGTCGGCGGATCTGACGGCGCCGCACCTCATCGTCACCGCCAACGTCCTGGTCGCCGACACAGCGGCCGAGGCCGAGCGACAGGCCCTTCCCGGCCAGCTGCTGGTGCACGGCATCCGCACCGGGGAGCGCATCCGACTGGTCGATCCCGACGAGGCCCCCCGGCACCGGTGGGCCGACGTGGCGCGCGCCGCCCGAACCAACCGCATCGTCGGTCCGCCCGAGCGCGCCGCGGCCGAGCTCGCCGCTCTGGCGGAGCGCACCGGGGCCGACGAGCTGATGGTGTCGTCGGTCGCCCACGACACCTCGGTGAGGGTCCGGAGCCTTGAGCTGCTGCTCGAGGCGTTCCGGGGTCGGTGAGGTCGCTCAGGCCGGTGAGGTGGGGCCCGTCGGCGACACGGCGCTCGACCCGTCGGCCAGCACGGTGAGGATCTCGGCACCGTCGTCGGTCACGACCACGGTGTGCTCGAACTGGGCCGACGGCATCCCGTCGTCGAGGATCTCGGTCCAGCCGTCGTCGGCCTGGGTGAACCGTGGCGCCCCGGTGCGCAGCATCGGCTCGACGGTCACGCACAGTCCGGGTAGCGCCACCGAGTCGTCGCGGGCGGTGAGCGTGTGGTGGACGTGCGGATCGGCGTGGAACACCTCACCGATGCCGTGGCCTCCGTACTCGGCCACCACGCCGTAGCCACGGGCCGATGCCACCGCGGTGATCGCAGCCGCGATCCGCTGCATCGGTTCGCCGGCGACGATGTCGGCGATGCCGGCCAGCGTCGCGTCGCGGGTGGTGTCGATCAGCGCCGCGGCCTCGGGGGAGATCGTGCCGACCCCGACCGTCGCGGAGGTGTCGCCGTGCATCCCGTCGACGTACGCCGTCACGTCGATGTTGACGATGTCGCCGTCGGCGAGGGGTCGGTCGTCGGGGATCCCGTGGCAGAGCACCTCGTTCACCGACGTGCAGATCGACTTGGGAAAGCCGTGGTAGCCGAGGGTGGACGGGTAGGCACCCCGAGCCACGTAGGCGTCGTGCGCGACGGCGTCGAGCTCGTCGGTGGTCACCCCGACTCCGACCGCCGCGACCGTCTCGGCCAGGACCTCGGCCGCGACCCGCCCGGCGTGGCGCATGCGCTCGAGCGCCGCTCCGCTCAGGATCTGGGGTTCGGGCAGCGGCCACGTGGGCGGGTCGAGGGCGTAGGGCGGACGGGCGATGGCGGCGGGGACGCTCCGGAGGGCACCGACACGACCGAGATGGACCGCGGGGCGGCGGAGGACGTCACGGTGCAGGTGGCAGCGCTTGAGCTTGGCGCCGCTGCCGCACCAGCAGGGGGCGTTCCGACCGGCCTTCACGGCCGGTCAGGTTACCGACCGGCGCTGGTCCGTCATCAGGCGTGGCCGGCCAGCACCGCCGAGACGCCGGCCGCGAATCGCTGCACGTCCTCGTCGGTGGTGGCGAAGCTGGTCATCCACCGCACCAGGTCCACCGTCAGGTCCCAGTCCCAGAAGAACGACCACTCCTGCAGCGGGGCGATCGCGGCAGCGGGCAGGTGGACGAACAGCGAGTTCACCTGCGGCTCGTCGGCGAGTCGGACCCCCGGGATCGCCTCGACCGACCGGGCCAGGCGGGCGGCCATGAGGTTGGCGTGACGGGCGTTGGCCAGCCACAGGTCGTCCTCGAGCAGGGCGAGCACCTGGGCGGCGACGAAGCGGCTCTTGGAGACGAGCTGACCGGCCTGCTTGCGCACGAAGCGCGCCTCGGCATCCAGCGGTGCACGGTCGCGCGTCCGCGGCGACGAACACCACCGTCTCGCCGAACATGGCCCCGTCCTTGGTCAGACCGAGGGTCATGAGGTCCACGCCGGTGTCGCGGACCATCGTCGGCAGGTCCGAGCCGGTCGCCACCAGCGCGTTGGCGATCCGGGCACCGTCGAGGTGCACCAGCATCCCCGCCGCGTGAGCGGCGTCGCACAGCGCCCCGATCTCGTCGACCGAGTACAGGGTGCCCATCTCGGTCGACTGGGTGATCGACACGACGGCGGGCTGCGGATGGTGTTCGCTGCCCTGCCACTGCAGCCAGGGCGCGAGCAGGTCGGGCGACAGACGGCCGTCGTCGGTCGGGATCGGCACGATCGTCGAGCCGGTGAAGCGGGCGGGCGCCCCGCACTCGTCGACGACGATGTGGGCGCTCGCCGCGGTCAGGACCGCCTGCCAGGGCCGCAGCACGCTGGCCAGGCCGACGACGTTGGCGCCGGTGCCGCCCCAGCAGAAGTACGAGTGCACCGGAGCGTCGAACACCTCGCGCAGGCGGGCCTGGGCGCGTCGGGTCCAGTCGTCGTCGCCGTAGGCCATGGCGGTTCCGACGTTGGCCGCGGCGAGCGCCTCCATGACCTCGGGCGAGACCCCGGCGGCGTTGTCGCTGACGAACGAGCCCACCGGAGGGGGAGGGAGGATCGGCATGGGTCTCCTGACGTCGGCGTCGGGGGCGGGGACGGTGGGTCGCCCCGGGGCTGTCGGTCGAATCCTCGCGCCGCCGTCGGTCGGTCGTGGCCACGGCGGCTCGGACCGGTCCGTCGTCGACCCCGGTCGGTCCGAGCGACGCTGGGATGGTGCCTGTCGGATTTCCGCCAGCTCGAGAGGCCGGGTCGTGGCAGCCTGGCGTCGTGCCCATCGATCGGAACCCTGTCGACGGAACTGTCGACCGGAATGCTGTCGACCGGACCGACCTCGACGCCGGACCGCTGCTACCGGGTCGTGTGCGCCCGGGACGCCCGCTTCGACGGGTGGTTCGTCGGGGCGGTGACCTCGACGGGCATCTACTGCCGACCGAGCTGTCCGGTCCGGACCCCCCGCCGGGCCAACATGCGCTTCTACCCGACCGCCGCGGCCGCTCAGAGCGCCGGGTTCCGGGCGTGCAAGCGCTGCCGGCCCGACGCCTCACCCGGGTCGCCCGAGTGGGATCCCCGGACCGATGTCGTGGCCCGGGCGATGCGGCTGATCGCCGACGGCGTGGTGGACCGCGATGGCGTCGAGGGCTTGGCGGGTCGGCTCGGCTACAGCGCCCGGCAGGTGGAGCGGCTGGTGCGCGCCGAGGTCGGCACCGGTCCGCTGGCCCTCGCTCGGGCCCAGCGCGCCCGCACCGCCCGGACCCTGATCGAGACCACGGATCTGGCCTTCGCCGAGGTCTGCTTCGCGGCGGGCTTCTCGAGCGTGCGGCAGTTCAACGCCACCGTTCGCGAGGTCTACGACCTGACTCCCGGTGAGCTGCGGGTCCGCGCCCGGCGGGCCGGGCCGGCCGAGGTCGACCGGGTGGTGCTCCGCCTGCCCGTGCGGGTGCCGTTCGCCGCGTCGGAGCTGTTCGGACGGCTGGCACGACAGGCGGTTCCGGGGCTGGAGGAGGCGGTGGTCGACCCCCACGACGCGGACGTGGTCACCTTCCGTCGTGCCCTGACGCTCGAGCGCGGCGCGGCCGTCGTGGGATTGACGCCCCGCGGCGACCACGTGGAAGCAGAGGTCCGCCTCGAGGACCTGCGGGACCTGACCTCGGCGGTGGCCCGCTGTCGCTGGTTGCTCGACCTCGACGCGGACCCCGTGGCCGCGGACGCGGTGCTGGCGGCGGATCCCGCGCTGGCCCCGAGCGTTGCTGCCCACGCCGGGCTGCGGGCCATGCGCAGCGTCGACGGCGCCGAGACCGCGGTGCGGGTCCTCCTGGCACAGCAGGTGTCGACCACCGCCGCCCGGACCCACGCGGCGCGGCTGGTGGCCGCCACCGGCGTCGCGTTGCCGGATCGACTGACCGTCGGTACGGGCATCACCCATCGCTTCCCCACGGCCGGGGAGTTGGCCGGGCACCTGCGGGGCGACTGCGCCGAGGACGTTCCCCTGGCGCTGCCCACGCGGCGGCGGGCCACCCTCCTCGCCCTGATCGAGGCGTTGGCTGCCGGGTGGATCGACCTGGGTCCGGGCGCGGACCGGACCCGATCCCGATCCCGGCTCGCCGAGATGCCCGGCATCGGCCCGTGGACCGTCGAGGTGCTGGCGATGAGGACTCTCGGCGACCCCGACGCCTTCCCCGTCACCGACCTGGCCGTGAGGCGGGGGGCGGTTGCCTTCGGCCTGTCGGACCGGCGATCCGAGCTCGTCGAGCGGTCCGAGGCCTGGCGGCCGTGGCGCTCGATCGCGACCCACCACCTCTGGCTGGCGGCCGCCGGCCGGCCAACCTGTGCCCAGGAGGCATCTTCATGACCGCTCTCACCCCGTTGCGGGCCCGCACGATCGAGACCCCGATCGGGTCGCTGACCCTCGCCGGCGACGATCGACTCCTGTACCTGCTGATGGTGGAGCAGGCCCACGCCCCGGACCGCACGGGTTGGCGGGCCGACCCGTCGGGCTTCGACGACGTCGTCGAGCAGCTCGCCGCCTACTTCGCCGGGGAGCTCCGATCCTTCGACGTGGCCGTCGAGATGCGCGGCACCGAGTTCCAGCGGACGGTGTGGCGGGGGTTGTGCGACATCCCCTACGGCGAGACGTGGTCCTACGCCGAGCTCGCCGCCCACATCGGGCGACCGACCGCGGTCCGCGCCGTCGGGGCGGCCAACGGTCGCAACCCGGTGTCGATCATCGTGCCCTGCCACCGGGTCATCGGAGCGGACGGATCCCTCACCGGCTACGGAGGCGGCGTCGACCGCAAACGTGCTCTGCTGGACCTCGAGGCCGGCCGTTGACCGGTGGGTCGCACCGTTAGAGCGCGCGCCAATAGGTGGGTGTAGACGCGACCATCCGCCAGTCGTTCGGTTGGCCCGATTTTGATGTCGGGTGTGATCCGACTCTCGAACGACCAGCGGAGGTCACCCCATCATGCTCGCGTTGCACCCGCGTACCGTCGATGCCCTCTGGGCCGCGATCGAACCCCGGCTTCCTGAACGACCCCTCGATACGCACCCCCTGGGTTGTCACCGTCCCCGCCGCGACGACCGCGACTGCTTCGAAGCGATCCTCCATCGGCTCGTCACGGGCTGTTCGTGGGACGTCGCCGGGCGACTCGGCAAAGGATCTGAGACCACGCTGCGACGCCGATTCAACGAATGGGTCGACGCCGGGGTGTTCGAGGGCCTCGTCGACGAGGCCCTCGAAGGCTACGACCGGATCGTCGGGCTCGACCTCTCCGAGGTCGCGGTCGATGGGTCCCAGCACAAGGCGCCCTTCGGTGGGGAAGGCACCGGCCCGAACCCCACCGACCGGGCCAAGTGCGGCTGGAAGTGGTCGATCGCGACCGACCGCCACGGCATCCCGGTCGGCTGGGAACAAGCCGGCGCGAACCGCAACGACTGCATCTTGTTGGAACCGACCCTCGACGCCGTCGACGGGCGCGGACTCCTGGCCGAGATCGAGACCCTCCACCTCGACCGCGGCTACGACAACAGCGTCGCCCGGGCATTGTGTGTCGAGTTGGGACTTGATGACGTCGTGTGCGCGACGAAGCGCAAGCGAGGCACCGCCCACAAGAAGCTGCCGGTCCCGCTCGGGATGCGCTGGCCCGTCGAACGCACCAACAGTTGGCTATCGAACTACGGGCAGCTCCGCCGCAACACCGACCGCTACATCCACCAGCGCCTCGCACAGTTCGCACTCGCCGTAACCGCGATCATCACCGTGAAACTCATCAAGTGGGCCGACCGCTGGAGCCCCACCCCGTGACCTATCGGCGCGCGCTCTTAGCCTGCAGACCATGGCCCCGACGCGCTCGCTGGTGATCGACGACCCCTCGCCGGACGGACTGGCGGTGCCACGCGACATGTCCGCCGGGTACGGCGACGGCCTGCCCGTCGGTCTGTGCCTGGGCGGTGGCGGGTTGTGGTTCGTGGCCTGGCAGGTGACCTACCTCAACGAGCTGCTCGGCGCCGGAGTCGACCTGAGCGGGGCCGATCGGGTGGTGGGGACCTCCGCGGGCTCGATCGTCAGCTCGGTGCTCGAGGCCGGCAACATCAAGCGCCTCCACGGCGAGCTGCGTGTCCTGGCCCGGATCCCCAAGTTGCTCGGCGTGCTGGCCCCCGCCTCGAACTTCTCACCCAGTCAAGAGCGGGCCCAGGAGATGTTCTGGTCTGCGACGGACGCCGAGCCCGACACCGTCCGTGCGATCGGCCACGCCGCGCTGAACGCGGACACGCCCTCGGCCGCCACGATGCGCCGCAACCTCGGTGCGGTCCTGGTGTTCCGTCGATGGCCGTCGCCGGCGTTGCACCTGTCCGCGGTCGACGCCTACACGGGCGAACGGCTGGTGCTCACCGACCGCACCGGTGTCAGCGTCCCGCGCGCCGCCGCGGCGAGCAGCGCGGTGCCCGGCCTGTTCCCACCTCAGCAGATCCTCGATCGACGGGCCATGGACGGAGGCTTGGCCGGCACCGGGCTGCACCTCGACCTGCTGGCGGGGGCACGGCGGGCCGTGGTCGTCCAGCTCACCGACGGGACCGACCCCGACCTCCCCAGCCAGGGCGGGATGACCCAGAGCCCGGGCGACGCCGTGGCCGAGCTCGAGGCGCTCGAGGCGTCGGGCACCAAGGTGTTCTCGCGCATGCCGGAGAAGGTCGACATCGAGCGGCTGATGGACCCGACCGCGGTGCCCGACGCCATCGCCATGGCCGAACGTCAGGCTCGGGCCGACGTCGAGGAGCTCCGCACCTTCGTCGCCTGATCCCGTGGCGCCGTGAGCGGGTTCCGGACGGCGGCGGAACTGCTCGAACCGGGGAGCGGCCGCGTCGAGCGAGCTGCTGGACTGGGAGCATGCCCCGACTGTTCCTGGCGGTGTGGCCACCCGAGGACACCGTGTCCGAGCTCATGGCGCTGCGCCGCAAGGACCAGCGCGGCGTGCGGTTCGTCGCGCCGGAGCGGTGGCACGTGACGGTGCGCTTCTTCGGTGAGGCCCATCCCGACGACGTCGAGGAGGCGATGGCGGAGGTGGACCTGCCGCCGGCGGTCGCAACGCTCGGCCCCGCGGTCGACGTGCTCGGCGAGCGGGTCCTGGCGGTCCCGGTGAACGGCCTCGAGACCCTGGCCCGCGTCGTGGTGGCGGCGACCCGCGGCGTGGGGGATCCGCCGCCGCGACGTGCGTTCCACGGCCACATCACCATCGCCCGGATCGCGCGGGACGCCCGGATGCCCCCGACGTTGGGGACGCGGGTGGACGGAACGTTCTGCGTGGAGGAGCTGGCGTTGGTCCGAAGCCGCCGGGACCCCGACGGGGTCCGCTACGACACGGTGGCCACGTGGCCGCTGCCGGCCTGACCCGGGGTCACGACGTCGGTTCGAGGCTGGTCAGCTGCAGGGTCGTGTTCTCGGTGAAGCTCGCCGTGCCGGCCAACTCGAGCGCCCGGGTGACGCGGATCGGCAGGTGGTCCCGGCTCCACCACGTGGTCTCCACCCAGGTCCCGTTGATGTCGCCTGCGACCGGGTAGCGGATCTCGATCGGCGTCGTTTGCACCGTCGTCCCGCCCACGTCGATCTCCTCGCCCGCCCTGGTGGTCGCGGTCCCGGTGAACGTGGCCGTGACCGACATGGGGCCACCGCTCAGCTTCAACGTGCAGGGCAGCTCGGTCGGCGTGCCGCCGGCACCCGGCAGCTGGTTCGGGTCACAGGTCATGGTGGCTGTCGGCGAGATCGCTCCGATGGTCTGGTGCTTGGCGTGCTCCTCCATCCGCAGGGACGGGTTCGTGCACCACGTCGTGTCCTCGGTGTGCTCTGCGAACAGGTTGACCGTCCACTGGAAGCACCCCGGTCCCGTGTCGGTGACCACGGCGGTGACGGTGGAGGGCAGCGGCCGGTCCTGGGCGGGGAGCGGACCGAGCTTGACCCGCTCCTGGCCCTCGGCGGAGTAGGTGTAGACGCCGGGCGCCGGGGTCCCGGTCCCCTTGCCCTCCGTCGCGGTCGTGTCGGTGCTCTTCTTCTCGCGGAAGTCCTCGACGGCGTCCTTCTCGGAGATCTCGGTCGTGCCGCGGGGCCACAGCAGGAAGGCGACCGCGGCGGCGACCACGACGGCGACGGCACCGATGCCGATGGCGGCCCTGCGTCCGCCGCTCACGCTCCGGCTCCCGCGCCCGCGGGGTCGACCCGTTCGGCGACGATGCCGTACGCCTGCAGGTGGGAGGCGTTGGCCCGCATGGCGGCTCGCATGGCCCGGACGCGGTCCAGGGCCTCGGAGTCGCGCAGCACGTTGGTCACGAAGCGCGCCGCTCCCAGGTAGCCCTCGTCGGCGACGAGTCGTCGGGGTTCGAGCAGGTGCAACGGGGCCTTGTAGCGGGAGCGGACGACCAGGCCGTGCTCGGCGAGGAGCTGGTCCCAGCCGGTGACGGTCATCGGTGTCACGTTCACCTTGATCGTCGACGTCAGGTCCGAGGTCGCCCGCTCCCGGTCCGGGTCCGTGATGTCGTCGGGAGCGAACGCCACCTCGTGCAGCGCGAAGCGGCCCCCGGGTCGCAGTAACCGGGCCAGCTCCGCGATCACCTTGTGCTTGAGCGAGTCGGGCTGCATGGTCAGGTAGGCCTCGCCGAAGACAACGTCCGCGCTGGCGTCGGGCAGGCCGGTGTCCTGGGCGCTGGTGTGGATCACCCGACGGTTCGGACCCTCGAGCACGTCGCCGATGAGGCCGACCGCGTCCGGGTCGCGGTCCACGCCGGTGTAGCTCGCCGGCCGAGCCGCCATGACCAGGCGTGTGGTGGCGCCGAGGCCCGGTGCGACCTCGACCACGTCGTCGGCGGTGGAGATCGCCAGACCGTCGAGGAGGTTCCGGGTCATATCGGCGCCCCCTGGCCGCAGGACCCTCTTGCCGAGTCGGGCCAGGAGCCAGTGCCCGGGCATCCGGTCGGCCTGGAGCGCGTGACCGGGGAGGGCGTCGGGGTCGACCGGTGCGGTCGTGGTGTGTCCCATGGATCAAGGATGCCTAACAACATCCGCCCGGACCAGTGACATTGGTCCCTACAGCGCGTCATCGCCTGCGGTCGGCCGACGCGAGGGCACCCGGTCCGCGACGATGCGATCGTGACCGAGGAGACCAGCCACAACCGCGAGCTCTGGAACGGGGTCAACACGGCCTTCACCGACAGCGACGGCGAGCGACGATGGCAGGAACCCGACCTGCGGTGGGGCCTGTTCGCCCACCCCGAGTCGGAGCTGGACCTGCTCGGAGACGTGGCGGGGCTCGACGTCGTCGAGCTGGGGTGCGGGACCGCAGGGCTCTCCGCCTGGTTGGCGCGCCACGGCGCCCGGCCTGTCGCTGTCGACCTGAGTCCGGCCCAGTTGCGGACCGCGCGGCGCTGCCAGCGCCGGTGGGGCCCGGAGTTCCCGTTGGTGGAGGCCGACGGTGAGCAGGTCCCACTGCGGTCCGCGGTGGCCGACCTGGTCGTGAGCGAGCACGGTGTGGGGGCGTGGTGCGAGCCGGAGCGCTGGGTGCCCGAGGCGGCGCGGCTGCTGCGACCCGGCGGTCGCCTGGTCTTCATGACCAACAGCCCGCTGAGCGCGTTGTGCGTCCCCGACGACCCGGGTCCGGCCGGCGACCGACTCCTCCGTGGGGTCGAGGATGTGCGGACGGTTCGCTGGGACGGCGGCGGCGTGGAGCACCACCCCGGTCACGGGGAGTGGGTCGGGGTGCTGGGTCGTTCTGGGTTCACCGTCGACGCCCTGCGCGAGCTCCGACCACCCGTGGGTGCGGTGGATCCCGAGTGGTACGAGATCGTCTCGTCGGGCTGGGCGGGCCGATGGCCGGCCGAGGACGTGTGGGTCGCCCGCCGGACCGGGTAGAGCTCAGCCGGAGGGGTCCGGGCCGGACAGCACGGTCGGAGGGCGCGGTCGGACAGTGCGGTCGGACAGTGCGGTCGGACAGTGCGGTAGGACGGCTCGAACGGTCAGCGCGGTTGAACGGTCAGGGGGTCCGGGTCGGCGTCGAGCCCGCCGGCACGAGCGCACATGCGACCGCAACCGTGAGCGCTACCAGGCCGAGCACGAACAGCGACGTCGACCACGGCTGCCATCCGTCGGTGCTGTGCACGACGCCGTCGCCGTAGAAGGTCCGCTCGGTGGTCCGCACCAGCAGCAGGACCACGGCGCCCAGCAGTCCGACAACCACGACGACGGTGGCGAGCGCGCCGCGGAGTCGTCCGTGGCCCGGTCCGGATCGGGCCCACTGCCACGCCAGGGCCAACGCCCCGATGAACAGGGGCAGAGTGGCCGGCGACAGGGTGCTCAGGAGCGCCAGCACGATGGCCGCGGGCAGCAGCAGAGCGCTGCGACCGGTGCGGGTCGCGATGAGGCACAGAACGCCGGGCGCGGCGATGACCGCACCCAACGTCACTGACGCGAGCAGCGATTCGGCGTTGCGCTCCAACGGATCGGCGCCGAACCAGCGGATCGCCGAGAGCGCGACCCCGGCCAGCACCAGCAGCACGCCGACCACGTCGACCCACGACCCTCGACGGCCGGTTCCGGACCGGATCCCGACCGTGCTCCGTTCCGCCGGCATCGGCCGGGTCACTCCGACCGGTTCGTGGTTCGACCACGGTCCTCTCCTCTCGGTCCCGAGGCCTCGGTGGGTTCGTCGTCAGGCCGGGCCGCGATGAGCAGCCCGGCCAGCTGAGCGGCCTGTGACTCGACGGTGGGTCCATCGGGGTCGAGGGTGCTCTGCAGCGCGATGCCGTGAGCGGCGGCGATGATCAGCGCGGCCATCGCGTCGGGGTCGACCCAGCCCGGGACCGCACCCGACGCGACGAGCTCGGCGTTCACCGCCGCCAGACGCTCCCGCACCCGGGCGACGACGGCTCGGGTCGGGTCTGCCGGGTCGGAGTGGCGGGTCGCCTCCAGCAGCGCGGTCAGGTAGGCGGCGCTCTGACCCTGTCGTTCGGCGAAGGTGCTCAGCAGGTACCGGACCGCTGCAGCCATGCGGGTCACCGGGTCGCCGTCGCCCTCGAGGATGGTGAGGGCCGGTTCGACCAGGGCGGCGACCTGGTCGCGCAGGGCTGCGTCGACCAGGTTCTCCTTGGAGCCGAACCAGTAGGTGATGGCCGCCAGGTTCACCCCGGCCTCGTCGGTGATGCGTCGGGAGGTGGCAGCCGCGATCCCGTCGCGTGCGATCAGGTTCGTGGTGGCCGCCAGCAGTCGGTCACGGGTGGCGGAGTCCTCCGACGACGAACGGCGCTGGCTCATACGTCCGTATGATAGCTCCCGGTCAGGTCGCAGGCCCCGTGATCACTGCGAACGACCCCGACGCGGTCGCGATCAGCTCGTCGTCGGCGCCGGTGACCCGACCTTCGAGCTGCACGATCCGCCGTCCCGCCCTGATCACCGACACGTCCGCCGTCAGCGAACCGGCCGCCGCGGCCCGCAGGAACCGGAGGTGGACCTCGATCGACGCGCAGGCCTGTCCACCCTCGAGGACGCTCATCGTCGCCGCCCCCATAGCGGTGTCGACCATGGCGAACAGGACCGCGCCGTGCACGACGCCGTTGGGGTTGAGCAGTTCGGGACCGATGTCGAGCACGGCCCGACCGGAGCCGGTGTTCGGGGACTCGATCGCCATCCCGAGGTGCTCCTGGAGAGGGAAGGGAGACGCGGAGAAGGCCATCGGTACAACGTAGGTCGCCGCGAGCCCATCGGCCCTCGGACAGCGTCAGCGCCCGGTCCGGACGTCGCGGTGACGTCGGGACCGGGCGCAGGTGCTCACCGGAGCGCGATGCTCACTGAACGGTGACGGTGCCCTTCATCCCTGCGGCCGCGTGTCCCGGCACCTGGCAGATCCAGGTGTAGGTCCCTGCCGCCACGCCGGCCAGGTCGAGCTCGCCCTCGCTGCCGGGCTTGAGCATCTCGGTGGCGGGGCCTCCTTCGACGGCCAGGTCGTGGTCCATCGTGCCGTCGTTCTTCACCTTGAGGACGGATCCGGCCGCCGCGGTGGCGTCCGGCGGCTTGATGAAGAACTCCCCGAGGGAGACCTCGGTGACTGCGGCACCGCCTCCTCCTGCGGTGCCTCCACCGGCTGAACCGCCGCCACCTGAACCGCTGGCGTCGCTGGCGGCCCGGGCCGCCAGCCCGACGGCGAAGATCGCCGCGACGATGGCGAAGAGACCGAAGATGAACCCGCAGACCGCCAGGGTCTCGAAGGTCGTGCCCTTGCGGACGGGAACCGGGCCCGAGTGCACCGCACCGGACGAGCCGGCGGGCGAATCGGTGGTGTCAGAGCTTTCCTGATCGACAGCCATGTCGTCCTCCTCAGTGTCCCGACGCGGTCTGGGCCGGTGCGACGTCGCCCGCCTGGAAGATTCCCATGGCGCCGATGCCGACGTTGGCGAACTTGTGGGTGACGAAGGGGTAGAGCCCCACCTCGTCGAAGCTGAACTCGACGAAGCCGCCCTGGGCGGGTTGCAGGTCGAGCGCCTGGGAGCCGCCGCGTTGGCCGTCGCCGGGCCGTAGCAGGTAGTTGCCCTCCTTGAACACGGTGTCGAAGATGGTGCCGATCACGTGCCACGAGGAGTTCTCCGACGGCCCAGCGTCGAGCACCCAGGCCCGGATCCGTTGACCGGGCTCGACCCGGATCGGCCGGTCGCGGTACCCGTTGACGTAGCCGTTGAAGACGATCGCGTCCCACGCCGACTTCTGCATCTTGGTGAGGTCACCGACCTCGCCCTGCGGGCCGGTGTAGATCTCGGACTGGACGAAGGCGAACTCGTGGTCGACCGGGGCCAGGTCGGGCGGGTCGACGATGATCGCGCCGTACATGCCGGCGCCGATGTGGTGAAGGGCCGGTGGCGTACCGCAGTGGTACATGTAGATCCCGGCGTGCTTGGCCTCGAACGGGTACTCGATGCTCTCGCCGGGGTTGATGGTCGCCATGCGGACGTTCCATGCCACCTTGGAAGCGTGGAAGTCGACTGAGTGGCCCATCGTTCCCTCGTTCTTGAGGGTGAAGTTGAACTGGTCGCCGACCTTGCCCCGGTAGAACGGACCGGGCATCAACTTGTCGTAGGTCCAGATCTGCTGCTCGACGCCAGGAGCGACCTCGGCGACGTCCTGGTCGTAGGCCGTCATCACGATGTTGTGCACGGTCTCGGTCGACGCGGGTGGAAGGACCGGGTCCCGCGCCACCCAGTCCGCACCCGGCTTGGCGGCGAAGTCGATCTTGGCGCCGGTCGTCGGCGCGGCTGCCGTCCCACCGGTGTCGGCGGGAGCGGCGGTTCCTGCCGAGGCCTGTCCGGTGTCTGGCCACGCCGCAGCGGCGGCGACGCCGACCATGGTGGCGGCTCCGATGCCACCGACGGTCGCCCCTACGACCGCTCGGCGACTGACGGCGCCCTGTCCGGTTCCTGGTGACTCTTCGTGATCAGGCACGTCCATCCTCCGAACACGATTGGCCCCCGCTACGGGTGGAATCCGATGGGTCCCGGCTGGTCTGTCCTGCGGTTCCCATCGAGTTCGACAGTACTGACCGCGGCTGCCGATGAACCGTGACCTTCGGCCCTATTTTCGGACCGGACGGACTCTGAGCGGTGTCGGTGGTCACGTCGGGCCGCTGACCGGATCGACCGCCTGGTAGCGGGCCACGGTGAACGCCAGCATCACGGGCACGATCGTGGCGAACACCACGAGGCCGAGCGACAGGATCGTCATCGGCCCGGCCGGGACGTCGTTGATCACGAACGCCCACGCGATGATCGCGCTCTGCAGCACGTACGCGGCCAAGCCGACGGAGAACACCAGCCGGAACCGGTCCCACGCGAACGGTCGGATGCGGACGAGGACGACGACGGTGGCGATCTCGAGCAGCAGCGCGGCGGCGACGAACACGACGGGTACCACCAGCGGAGGGCTGTCCATCCCGACCTGGGACGCCACGATGACGCCGCTCACGACGGCGCAGGCCAGTGCCGCCATGCCCAGTCCGGTGACGGGCGGCAGAGATCGCTCGAAGGGCCGCACACCGGCGGGGCCGAGGGTGCTCATTGGGTGGCCACCCGGGTCATGATCAGCAGCGTTGCCACCTGCATGAGGCCGGTCACCCCCGCGGTGTAGACGAACCGCTTCATCAGGTGCTCGATCACGTCGACGTCGGGCTGCTCCTTCTTCATCTCGAACAGCACCGCGATGTTCGCCGGTTCGAGGATGCCGAGGGCGACCACGGCCATGATCCCGACGACGACCATCGAGGCCACGAGCCAGGGTCGGTTGATCGACGACGGGTACAGGTTCCCGTAGTTCAGGGCGATCTGGAAGCCGGTCGCCAGGGTCATCATGACCAGCGTCGGCATCAGCAGGACCATCTTCGGCATGAACCGGGCCGAGAACTCGGCGCGGGCCGGCGGCGACAGCCGCCCCAGGATCGGACCGAGGATCAGCCCGACGTAGAGGTCGACGGCGGTCCACATGCCGCCGCCGGCGACGTGGGCGAGCATCAGCGCCCAGATCGAGTTGGATCCGATGGCGTACAGGACGAACACCACCGCGACCGCGACGAACGGCAGGCCCATCGGCGGGATGATCCGGATGTCCATCGGCGGTGGACCGTGCTCCATCGCCGGTGTCGAACCCGGGTCGACTCCAACCGCGTCGGTCATGGACGATCCTTCCCCCGTGCGGCCTCCCGTGCTGGCGGAGACACCGTCGGCTCGGACGCTAACACCGCGGCCCGGCCCCGCTCCGGAGCGGGAGCGTCGTCCTCACGGCCGGAGCAGCACCCGTCCGACCGCGGCGCGGCTCTCGATGTAGGCGTGGGCATCGGCGGCCTCCGACAGCGGGAAGGTGCGGTCGATCACCGCGTGCAGCTCCCCGACGGCCAGGTCGTCGAGCACGCGGGCCACCACGTCGTGGCACCGGGGGCTCATCAGCATCTCCATCCCCATGAAGTAGCCGACCACGGTCAGGTTCTTGGGCCTCAACATCCCGACGTCGATCGTCGTGGCACCTTCCCGGCCGACCTCGCCGACCGACACGCACCGACCGCGGTAGGCCAGGCAGCGGACGTTGTCGGTCATCGCCGAGCCGCCGACGTTGTCGACCACGAGGTCGACGCCCCGACCGTCGGTAAGGCGGAGGACCTCGGTGACGGTGTCCTGTTCGGAGTAGTCGATGCCGGCGTCGGTGCCCAGTTCGGCGAGTCGGGCGAGCTTCAGCGGACTCGAGGCGGTCGTCAGCACCCGGGCACCGGCGCGCTTCGCCAGCTGGATGGCGGCGATACCGACGCCGCCGGCGCCGGCCTGCACGAGCACCGTCTCGCCGTCGGTGAGACGACCGAACTCGAACAGGGCATCGTGCGCGGTGCCGAACGGGACCGGCACCGTCGCCGCGTCGTCCGTGCTGAGCGCGTCGGGAATCAGCCATGTGAATCCCTCGGGGACGACCCGCAGCTCGGCGTGGGATCCGTCGACCCCGACGGTCACCACCCGGTCCCCGACGGTCACCGAGGTGACCCCGTCGCCGACGGCCTCGACGGTGCCGGCGCTCTGGTATCCGACGACGTGGGGGACCCGACCCAGCTCACCGCCGGATCGGTGCAGCACGTCGCCGCCCTCGATGCTGATCGCCTGGTTTCGCACCAGGACCGTGCCCGGCCCGACGCTCGGGTCCGGGACGTCCTCGTAGCGCAGGACCGAGGGTGGGCCGGTCTCGGAGTACACCGCTGCCTTCATGGGGCGGGTCTACCACCGCAACCGCGGGCCGACCGGGCCGTGTCGACGCGGGGTGGCGACCGGTGAGCAGCACGTGGGCGTGGTGTGGGAGGGTGGACCGCGAGGAGAGCACGTGCACCACGCCCACGATCCGCACCGCCCCGATCACGACGACCACGGCCCGGCGAGCTTCGACGAGCGGGCCGCCACCTGGGACGACGACGCCAAGGTCGCCCGGGCCGGTCGGGTCGCGGACGCGGTGCTGAGCGCCACCGGAGTGGACCGCTCGGCCCGCGTGTTCGAGTACGGCGCCGGCACTGCCCTGGTCACCGAGGCGTTGGGCGATCGGGTGGGTCCGTCGGTGTTGGCCGACACCTCGGCCGGCATGCGCGAGGTCATGGCCACGAAGGTCGCCGAGGGCCGGCTGCCGCGGTCCCGCGTCGTCGACTGGGATCTGGGGGCGGAGTCGATCCCGTCGATCGACGAGCGGTTCGACCTGATCGTCACGGTGCTGACCCTGCACCACGTCGAGGACGTCGACCGGGTCCTCGGTCGGTTCGCCGACCTGCTGGCTCCGGGTGGCCGGGTCGCGGTGGCCGACCTCGACGCCGAGGACGGCAGCTTCCACGGCGACGGCTTCACCGGGCACCACGGCTTCGAACGTGACGACCTGGTCCGTCGCCTCGTCGCTGCGGGTCTGGACGAGGTGACCGTGTCCGACTGCGGTGTGCTCGAGCGCGACGAGGGCACCTACCCGATGTTCCTCGCCGTGGCCCGTAGCTCCCAGGCCCGGACCGGAGGTGCAGGGTCGTGAACGTCAGCGTGTGCGGGTTGACCCGGCTGGTCGTCCCCGCCTTCTTCGTCGGGTTCACCGCCGCGGTGTGGACCGGACGAGATGTCGTCGGGTGGGTCGTCGCGGCTGCG
The DNA here is from genome assembly GCA_037045265.1 of Microthrixaceae bacterium. Taxonomy (GTDB): domain Bacteria; phylum Actinomycetota; class Acidimicrobiia; order Acidimicrobiales; family Microtrichaceae; genus JBAOHV01. The sequence continues at coordinate 153,937 of JBAOHV010000012.1, forward strand.
GTCGCCGCCGGCCTGTACGGGTGGGGACGGTTCCGCGGCACCTCTGTGACCTGCCCGGTCCCGCCCGCCACCGGCCGATCGACGCCTTCCGTTCCCGAGTCAGACGCCGATGTCCGCCGCGACGCCACCGGGACCGCCACCGGGACCGCCACCGGGACCGCCACCGGGACCGCCACCGGGACCGCCACCGGGACCGCCACCGGGATCGACATCGCCACCGATCGCGAGGGGAGCCTCCCGTGACCACGCCGACCTTCGACACCCTGCGCATCGATCACGACACCGACAGCCGGGTTGCCACGCTGGTGCTGAACCGGCCCGGGAAGCTCAACGCGCTGTCACGTCAGTTGCTCGGCGAGCTCGCTCGGGCCTGCCGCTGGTTGGATGACCGGAGTGACATCGCGGTGGTGGTGGTGCGTGGCGAGGGCCGGGCGTTCTCCGCCGGGTTCGACCTCGGCGACTTCGCCGACGGAGACCCGACCATCTCGGTGCGCGACACAGCCGACCTCGGCCGGGTGGCGGCCGAGGCTCTGACCGACGTCCGCCAGCTGACGATTGCGGCTCTGCACGGCCACTGCGTGGGCGGCGGACTGGTTCTCGCCGCCTCCTGCGACATCCGGGTTGCGGCCGACGACACGCGGTTCTCGATCCCCGAGGTCGACCTGGGCATCCCGCTGGCATGGGGTGGGATCCCCCGGCTGGCCCGTGAGCTCGGCCCGGCGATCACCAAGGAGCTGGTGCTGACCTGTCGACCCTTCGACGCGGCGGAGGCGCACGCCCTCCGGTTCGTGAACAGCGTCGTTCCCGCCGGCGAGCTCGACGTCGTCGTCGCGGACCTGGCGGCGGAGTTGGCGGCCAAGCCGAGCTTCGCCCTGCGCACCACCAAGCAGCAGGTCAACGCGGTGATGGAGGAGATCGCCGGCACCCGACGCAACGCCAGCGACGCCGACACCCTCGCCGCCGCGGTGGCCGACCCGGAATCGCGGCAGGCGTCGTTGCGCTACCTCGAGGCCCGTCGCCCGTCGGGCTGACCGCTCGATCCCGTGCCCGCGTGGTGAGAGCACGTCGGCCCGAAGGTGCGGCCCATGCCGGTGGATTCCGCACCACCCGGTGCATGTGATAGCGAGGTGCGCCGGGGCGCTCTGCAGGCAGCCCCCGGCCAACTCGGCGGTCACCTCATCGATGGTCACCTCGCGATGGGCCATCCCAACTGGTCTGTTGAAAGACCGGTGGGAAGCGGACCCTTCCCGGACGCGAGAGAGGCGGCTCCCGATCACGAGAACCGCCTCCTGTCAGGGCCTTGGGCCAGCGCGCTCGGAGGGAATCGAACCCCCAACCTTCTGATCCGTAGTCAGATGCTCTATCCAATTGAGCTACGAGCGCTGGTTGAACCGTCAGATCCTAGACGGCCGGTCGGGTCGGGCCAAAGGCGCATCGGCCCCGAACCCCGACGACCTTGTAGCCGTGGGTCGCCGTGGCGACGTGTGGGCTACAAGGTCGACGAGGGTCGGCGATGTTGTAGGGGAGCGGTCACCAGAGCGACCGTGGGCTACAAGATCGCCGGACGGGGACGCGGGGTGGGGACGCGGGGCAGGCGATGCCGTTCAGACCCGACGGGAGCAGACCGGCCAGTTGCGGGGTCCGCCGGTCGACCACAGGGCGCGGGTCATGCGGTCCTGGTCGAACGGCGCCGCGGACGCCGGGTCCACGCCGCGCAGGTGCGGGTAGAACTTGGCGGCCACCGAGTTCCACGTGCCGCGGTGGAACTGGTAGGCGCCGCGGTACAGGCCGTTGCGGCTCACCGCCGAGTAGTTGCCACCGGACTCACACGCCCGCAGCCGGGACAGTCCGGCGTCGCTGATCGCGCCGGCGAAGCGGTCGTTCTTCTGCTGCCAGTCGAGGTGGGCCTGGAACGCGGCCTGCTGCTCGGGGGTGCAGGACGCGAGCACGAATCCGCCGACGACGAGCAGCAGTGCGAGCGCGCGCGTCAAGGACTTCCTGTTCATGGGTGTCTCCTCCAAACGGGCGCCCCGTCGGTCGGGGCGCGTTCGAGATCAGGGGAAGAAGGGATCCCTGCGGGTCAGGTACGGGTCACAGCCAGCCGGTCCCTGGTGGGGGACCACTCCGTACTCACCGGCGACAGGGTCACCGCTCTTGGTCAACGGGTGACAGTTGTACGACAGGTTGTCACGAAAACGCAACAAATTGGGGAGAGTTACCTGTCACGTCAATGTTCCTTCACCCGAACCCGGTTCAGCCCCGGAGATCGGGTTCGGAGGTCGACGACCGGGCGCCCGCTCCCACGCCGACACCCGGACGCGGCACGGGCGCCGGCACTGTCGCCGACGCCCGTGTGGCGGAGAGGGTGGGATTCGAACCCACGGTGAGGTTGCCCCCACACCTCCTTAGCAGGGAGGCCCGATCGACCTGACTCCGGCACCTCTCCAGATCAGCCGGTCACTGTACCGGTTCGTGGCCGAGCGACCACACAAGCGGGTGGACTCGAGGTGTGTCGGAGTGGGGCCGGGCGCGGTGCAGGGCTCCGATGGGAACGGTCAGTAGCCGTGGTCGTCGAGCACGACCCGACCGCGGAAGAAGTAGTAGACGCCCGCGGTGTAGAGCAGCACGAACGGGATCCCGATCACCGCGATCACCGTCATCACCGTCAGCGTCTCGGGAGCGGACGCGGCGTTGTGCACGGTCAGGTCGTAGCTCGAGTCGATCGACGACGGCAGCATCACCGGGTACATCCCGGCGGCGACCGTCGCCATCAGCAGGGCGATCGTCAGAGCGGACGCCCCGAAGGCCGGAAGGAAGTGACCGGCGCGGATCAGCCGCCAGGCCACGACTGTGGACACGAGCGCCAGCACCGGGAACGCGGCGATCCACACGCGATCGCGGTAGGTGGCGGTCACCTCGGTGCGCAGCAGCAGCGTCCAGACCACCAGCACCGTCATCAGCGCGAAGAACGCCACCATCAGCCGGGGCACCAGACGCTCGATCCGTCCCCGCAGCTCGCCGTCGACCTTGAGCGTGAGGAAGATCCCGCCGTGCAGGCTCAACATGGCCACCGCGGTCACCCCGACGGCCAACGAGTAGGGGTTGAGCAGGTCGACCAGCTTCAAGGTCACCTGACCGGATGAGTCCAGCGGGATGCCCCGGATGACGTTTCCGAGCGCCACGCCCAACAGCAGGGTGATCCCGAGCGACGAGGCGAAGAAGAACCAGTCCCACGTCGACCGCCACCGGGGCGACTCGCGGTGGGAGCGGAACTCGATGGCGATCGTGCGCAGGATCAGGACCAGCAGCACGAGCATCATCGCCAGGTAGAAGCCGCTGAACAGAGAGGCGTACACGACGGGGAACGCCGCGAACAGGGCGCCGCCGCCGAGCACGAGCCAGACCTCGTTGCCGTCCCACACCGGTCCGATCGCGTTGAGCAGCATCCGGTGGTCGCGGTCGGCGCGGGCCACGAACGGCGACAGGATGCCCACCCCCAGGTCGAACCCGTCGAGGATGACGTAGCCGGCGATGATGCCGACGTAGAGCACGAACCACAGCGTCTCGAGGCTCACGTCACCGACTCCCGTCCGAGACCCGCGACCGGTGCTGGAACGCGGCACCCCACGTGTCGGGCAGCGCCTGGACCTCCTCCTCGGTGGGAGGGTCGGGCGGACCGGCCTGGATCAGCCGGTTGAGCAGCACCAGGAACACGCCGAACACGATGGCGTACAGGACCGCGAACATGGCCAGGCTCGCGGCGACCTGCGCGGTCGTCACGTTGGGGCTGAACGCGTCCTCGGTGCGCAGCAGCTGCCACACGATCCAGGGCTGACGGCCGAGCTCGGCGGTCCACCAGCCCGACAGCGTGGCCAGCTGGGTAAGCCCGATCGATCCGACCATGACCCACAGGAGCCACCGCTGGGTCCACAGCCGGCGCTTCCACGCCCACAGCAGGCACCCGAGTCCGCCGATGGCCACGAACGCCATCCCCAGGTTGATCATCAGGTGATAGGTCTGGAACACGACCGATGCGTTCGCCCAGTCGTCGGTCGGGAAGTCGTCGAGGCCCTGCACGGTTGTCGACGGGCTCTTGCCGACCAGGATGCTGAGCAGGCACGGGATCTGCAGGCCCTGGGTGGTCTGCGTCGACGGGTCGGTGCGTCCGAAGATCGTCATCGGGACGCAGTCGCCGGTCTGGTACACCCCCTCGATGGCCGCCAGCTTCTCGGGCTGGTGGGTGGCGACCTCGGTGGCCTGGTTGGCTCCGAACACCGTCACCTGCAGAACGGCCAGCACCGTGAACAACGGAAGCGCCACCCGCATCATGGTCTTGGCGAGGTCCTCGTGACGTCGGCGCAGCAGGTAGTAGGCGGCGACACTCATGACGAGCGAGCAGCCGACCATCCACGCCGCCACGATCGTGTGCCAGAAGCGGGGCCCGAACGACGGCGTGAAGACGACTTCCCGGAAGCTGCTCATGAACGCCTGGGTGCCCCGGCCCTCGTTCCGCAGCTCGTAGCCCTGCGGGGTCTGCATCCACGAGTTGGCCATGATGATCCACGTGGCGCTGAACGTGGCGCCGAGCACCACCATGGTCGTGGCGAAGAGCCACAGCTTGTTGCCCAGCCGTCGACCGCCGGCGAGCATCAGGCCCAGGAAGCCGCCCTCGAGCATGAACGCGAAGATCCCCTCCGCCGCGAGCAGGCTCCCGAAGATGTTGCCGACGTAGCGCGAGTACTCCGACCAGTTGGTTCCGAACTGGAACTCCTGGACGAGCCCGGTGGCCACCCCCATCGAGAAGATGAGCCCGTAGATCTTCGTCCAGAACATGGCGAGCTGACGCCACTTCGGGTCGTCGGTGCGCACGGCCTGGACGCCGAAGACGATCAGCAGCAGGCCCAGTCCGAGCGACATGGGCGGGAAGATGAAGTGGAAGCTGATGGTGAAGCCGAACTGGATGCGGTGCAGCAGCTCGGTGCTCATCGCGACGCTCCCCCTCGGACCACCATGATCGGCCGACACTACCGATCGGACGTGCCGACCAGCGTGACCGCTACGGTCGTTCCAGGACCGCTCGTCGCCTTGTCCATCCGTCGGGATGGCTCGCCCGGGCGAGGGCCGGGAGGAGGACCGATGAGCAGGCCGCGAGCCATCGACGTCTGTCGGGTGGCCGACGGATCCGAGTTCCACCTGGCGGACCACCCAGCCGACTGGAGCGGCTCGGACTTGCTGCCGTCGGGACTCGAGCTGCGCACCAAGAAGCAGGCGGTCGCGGAGCTCGAGGTCAACCGGGCCCGGCTGGTCGCGGCGCAGGAGAAGCTGTGGGCCAACGACACCTACGGGATGCTCGTCGTGTTCCAGGCGATGGACGCGGCCGGCAAGGACGGCACGATCAAGCACGTGCTCAGCGGCATGAACCCGCAGGGCGTCGTCGTGTCCAGCTTCAAGGTGCCCAGCGTTGAGGAGCTCGACCACAACTACCTGTGGCGGTACGCCCGACGGCTTCCCGAACGTGGCCAGGTCGGGATCTTCAACCGGTCCTACTACGAGGAGGTGCTCGTCGCCCGCGTGCACCCCGAGGTGATCGCCAACCAGCGCCTGCCCGCATCGGCCCGGGGACCGCACCTGTGGCAGCACCGCTACGAGGACATGGTCGCCTTCGAGCGGCACCTGGTCCGCAACGGGATCGTGGTGGTCAAGTTCTTCCTGCACCTGTCGCGCGAGGAGCAGCGTCTGCGGTTCCTCGATCGCATCGACACGCCGGAGAAGAACTGGAAGTTCTCCGCCGGTGACGTGAGGGAGCGGGCGTACTGGGACGACTACCAGGTCGCGTTCGAGGAGGCGATCCGCGCCACGGCCACAGAGGACGCTCCCTGGTACGTGATCCCCGCGGACCGCAAGTGGCGCATGCGCACCCTCGTGTCCGACGTGCTCGTCGACGTGATCGACTCGTTGCCGATCTCGACGCCGACCATCAGCGACGAGCAGCGTGCCGCTCTGGCGGTGGAGCGGGAGCGCCTGGTCGCCGAGGACTGAACTCGTCGGGCCCGTGCGGCGACCCGAGCAGCGGAGGGAGGGGGATTCGAACCCCCGGGACCGTTGCCGGCCCAACGGTTTTCAAGACCGTCGCATTCGTCCGCTCTGCCATCCCTCCAGGGTGGTGAGTGCGTCGATCGTACCGGTGCGGGAGGATGGTCCCGATGGGTTCGGAGCTGCCCTACACCGAGGCCGACGTCGACGCCGCCCTCGTCGAGGTGCGTCGGATCTGCCTCGACCTGCCCGAAGCGACCGAGAAGCTGAGCCACAGCAGCCCCACGTTCTTCGTCCGTAGGACCTTCGTCATGTTCCACGACGACCACCACGGAGACGGCCGTCTGGCGATCTGGTGCGCCGCTCCCGACGGTGCGCAGGCGCTGATGGTCGAGTCCGAACCCGAGCGGTTCTTCGTTCCGCCCTACGTCGGTCACCGCGGCTGGTTGGGCGTTCGCCTCGACGTCGACGTCGACTGGGACGAGGTCGCCGCGATCGTCGAGGACGCCTACCGAACCGTCGCTCCGCGCAAGCTCGTGGCCATGCTCGACGCGCCGTCGGCTGAGCCCCCGCGGTGACCGACCGGCCGGTCCTCGCCCTGGCCGACGTCGGAGGACGCGACATGTCCGTCGTCGGGCCCAAGGCGGCACGACTCGGGGAGCTGATCGGCGCGGGCTTCCCCGTTCCCGACGGCGTCGTCCTCACCGTGGATGTCCACCGGGCCGCGCTCGCGGCGGCCGGCGTCGCCGAGCAGGTGGCCGCGGGCGTCGCGGATCTCATCGAACGGGTCGGTGATGCCGGAGACCTCGACCAGCGGGTCGCGGCGCTGCGGGAGGTCGCGGGACGCGCCGAGATGTCGGTCGGACACCGCTCCGCTCTGCTCGCCGCGTACCGCTCCCTCGCCTCCGGCGACGCCGATGCCGGAGGCATCGGGCCGGCGGTGGCCGTTCGCTCCTCGGCGATCGGTGAGGACACCGAGGACGCCTCGTTCGCCGGCACGTACGACAGCGTGACCGACGTGGTCGGGGCGGACGCGGTCCTGGCCGCGGTCGGGGTGTGCTGGTCGTCGTCGGTGTCGACCCGCTCGATCGCCTACCGCGCCGGCATGGCGCGGCAGCCGTCGGGCGTGTCGGATCCGGCGATGGCGGTGATCGTCCAGCGCATGGCCCCGTCGCAACGCTCCGGCGTCATGTTCACCGTCGACCCCCGCGCCGCGGTCGACCGTCTGGTGATCGAGGCCGTTGGCGCCGGGGGGTCGGTCGTGTCGGGTGGCTCGGACCCCGAGCGGTTCGAGGTCGACCGCACGAGCGGGATCATCGTGGAGGCGACCCGACCGAGCGACGATCGCGACCCGTCGGCGACCTCCGCCCCGGTCCTCTCCCACGCCGAGGTCGCCGCCCTCAACGAGCTCGGTCGGAGCATCGAGGACCACTTCGGCACGCCCCAGGACGTCGAGTGGACGATCGGATCCGACGGGTCGATCTGGATCGTGCAGTCCCGCCCGATCACGGGTCGCCCTGCCACCGGCCCGGGATCCGCGACCCCCGGAGCGGGAGGGACGATCCCGACGAGCGGGTCGAGCGGAGCGGAGCCTCCGTGGGACGATCCCGACGCGGTGCTGACCGGCACCGGTGCATCAGCGGGGACGGCGCGGGGTCTGGCCCGCGTGCTGCGATCACCGGGCGACGCGCCGGACCTGCTCGACGGCGAGGTGCTTGTCGCCCCGACGACGTCTCCGGAGTGGATGCCAGCGCTGATGCGCGCCGCGGCCGTGGTCACCGACACCGGAGGCATGGCCTCTCACGCCGCCATCGTCGCCCGCGAGCGTCGGATCCCGTGCGTGGTCGGAGTCGCGGGAGCGACCGAGCGCCTGGTCGACGGCGAGGTCGTCACCGTCGACGGGAGCGCGGGAACCGTCAGTCGGTCGACCCGTTCCTGATCTGGGACCGCAGGTCCGCCATCCAGCGCTGCGCCGCCTGCTGGGCCGCGTCGGCCTGGTCGCGGACCTCGCCGCCCCGCTCGCCGGCCGCCGGGTAGGAACCCAGGAACTTCACGTCGGCCTGCGTGGCCCGCAGGGTCCGCAGGCAGTCGGCCACCACCTCGTCGGCGACGTGGCCGGCGAGCTCCAGCAGAAAGCAGTAGTCGCCGAGCGACGTCTTGGTCGGACGGCTGTGCAGCAGCGTCAGGTTGATGGAACGAGCCGCGAACTCCTGGAGGATCGCCAGCAGCGAACCGGGCCGATCGGCGCGCTGGTAGACGACGATCGAGGTCTTGTCGTGCCCGGTCGGAGCGGGGATGCCCGAGCGGGCGACCACGACGAAGCGGGTCCGGTTCTCGGGGTGCGACTCGATGTCGGACGCGGCGCGCTCCAAGCCGTACACCTCGGCGGCGCGGGCGTTGGCGATGGCCGCCACCGCCGGGTCCGCGGTGCGGGCGCATATCTCGGCCGCCTCGGCGGTGGAGTTGGCCGGCCGAACCTCGGCGTCGGGCAGGTTCGCCCGCAGCCACGCCCGACACTGGGCGGTCGCGACCGGGATCGAGTGGATGACGCGGACGCCGTCCAGCGGAGACCCCGGCGGTACCAGCAGGTGCATGCTCACCGGTTCGACCAGCTCACGCTGGATCACCAGGTCGACGTCGAACGCCAGGGTGTCGATGGTGGCGTTGACCGTGCCCTCGATGGCGTTCTCGATGGGCACCACACCGGCATCCACGTCGCCCTCGTTGACCGCGAACAGCACGTCGGCCATGGTCGCCATCGGGATCAACTCGCCGGCGGCCAGGTCCGCCTCCCGGTGCAGCGCCTGCTCGGTGAACGTGCCGACCGGCCCCAGGAACGCGACGCGACGGGCGTCGACGGATCCGGCGGGAGACGGTGAGGAGGTCATGGACTCCGACGCTACCGGCGGTCCCCTCGCTCACCGAAGTGGGATCCGCGGCCCCCGGGCCGGCGCCGGCCGCCGTCGTAGCATCGGCACCCATGGGCTCCGAACCGATCGTCGATCCGTCCACCGTCACGCCGCGCTCGCACCTGGCGCCGGTGTGGTTCCAGGTCACCGACCTGCAGGTCGCCAGCGGGGAGGGCTGCTGGGTCACCACCGTCGACGGCGACCGGTACCTCGACGTCACATCCGGCATCGCCGTCACCTCCACGGGCCACTGCCACCCGACGGTCGTCGCCGCCATCGCCGAACAGGCCCAGCGGTTCGTCCACGCCCAGGTCAACTGCTACCGCCACGACCTGCTCGAACCGCTCGCCGCCCGCCTGGCCGAGCTGGCCCCGGCCGACATCGACACCTTCTTCTTCGCCAACTCGGGAGCCGAGGCCACCGAAGGGGCGGTCAAGCTGGCCAAGCAGGCCACCGGCCGACCCAACGTGATCGTGTTCCAGGGCAGCTTCCACGGACGAACCCACCTGGCGATGGCGATGACCACCTCCAAGACCGGCTACCGCGCCGGGCACACCCCGCTGCCGTCCGGCGTGTTCCCCTCGACGTTCCCGCACACCGTCGGCACCGGCCTGACCGAGGACGACGCGGTCGACCGGGCGTTGGCCGACCTGCGGTTCCTGCTGGCCAGCCAGACCGCCCCGGCCGAGACCGCGGCGGTGATCCTCGAGCCGGTGCTGGGCGAGGGCGGATACCACCCGGCCCCCGACCGGTTCCTGCGCGGCATCCGCGAGATCTGCGACGAGCACGGGATCCTGTTCATCGCGGACGAGGTGCAGTGCGGCTTCGGACGCACCGGCCACATGTTCTACGTCGAGCGCTCCGGGGTGCGTCCCGACATCCTGGTGATGGCCAAGGGCATCGCGTCGGGGTTCCCGATCGCGGCGATCGGGGCGTCGGCCGAGCTGATGCAGCGCTGGCCGGTCGGGTCGCACGGCGGCACCTACGGGGGCAACCCGATCGGCTGCGCGGCGGCGTTGGCCACCATCGAGGTGCTCACCGCGGACGGGTTCCTCGACGCGGTCGACGCCCGCGGCGAGCAGCTCCGAGCGGGCCTGTCGACCCTGGCCGACGCGCACCCGGTGATCGCGGACGTCCGCGGTCCGGGACTGATGGTGGCGATCGAGTTCCGCGACCCGGTCACGGGCGAGCCCGACGCAGCCCGGACCGCCGCGGTCATCGCCCACTGCCGTGACCAGTCCCGGGTGCTGCTGATGAACGCCGGCACGTGGGGCAACGTGATCCGGTTCATGCCGCCGCTGGTGATCTCCGAGGACGAGGTCGCACTGGTGCTCGACGCGGTGGGTGCCGCGATGGCCGCCACCGCCTGAGTGCCGGAGCCGGTCGGGCCGATCAGGACGGGACCGGTCAGTCGGAAGGGCTGGCGTCCGGGCGGCTGCGGGCGTGGCGCCACAGCGCCCGGTAGCTCGGCCACTCCAGAGCCGGGGTGATGTAGCCGGCGGCCTCGAGCTCGCGCTGCAGCGCGGGCAGCCTGGAGAACGGCACGCCGATGTCGACGTGGTGGGCCAGGTGCCAGCCGGTGTTGAACGGCACGATCCAGAACCGGGCCCAGTACCCCTGCCGGACGTGGTGGGTGGTCAGCCGGCGGTCCGGCGAGGCCTCCATGCCCCCGTGCTCGGCGACGGCGCGCAGCCGGTTGAACACCCGCCACACCGTCATCCACGGGAGCAGCCAGAACAGCGGGTACACCCACCAGTGACCGAGGCCGACCCACAGCCCGACGAACAGCACGACCTGCCAGCCCAGGATCTTCAGCGCCACGGGCCGGGCGGTGGGGGAGCGCACCGCGAGCAGCAGCGACCGCAGGTTCTTCCAGCCGCTGTTGCCGTCGGCGTCGCGGGTCAGCTTGCGCCGCCACGACGCCGAGGTGATCGGGTAGCCGGTGTAGAGCATCAGGTCGGGTTCGGTGGGTCCGAACTCCTCCCTGTGGTGCGCCATGTGGGATCGGCGGTAGAGGTCGAACGGGACGAAGGCCGGGATACGCCAGCAGCCACGCCCCCACCCAGTCGTTGATCCGCCGGTCCGTGAACAGCAGGCGGTGCGACGCCTCGTGGGCGAGGATCGCGAAGCGGGCCATCGCCCGTCCCATCAGGAGGAACGCCGCGATCCAGCCGATCGGGTTCCCCCACCACGCAGCCAGGGCGAGCACTCCGACCGACTGGATCCACACCCCGGCGACGTGGCCGACGTTGGCCAGGTTCACGACCCGGTACAGCTCGGCGCGCAGCTCTCCGACGGGTCGGCCGGTGGGGCCCAGGCGCTCGGTGGGCAGCACGTCGGTCAGGGCCTCCGACGGCGGCAGCATCGTGAGCGGGGCACGGACGGTGGCGGTCACACAACCAGATTACACAGTCAGTGACAACTGAACCAGGAGTGTAATGGTCGGGTCCCCCGTCTAGCGTGGGGGAGTGGCCCCACCGACCTCGAGATCCCCGGTGGTGGCCGACCGTCCGTTGACCACTCGCTCGGTGCTGGCGTCGACCTTGTTGGGGACCCACCCACCGCGGATGCCGGCTCCGGCGCTGGTTCGCGCCGGAGCTCTGTTCGGACTGGAGGAGGGAGCGGTCCGCACCGCCCTGTCGCGGATGGTCGCAGCCGGCGATGCCACCCGTGACGACGACGGCTGGTACGAGCTGACCGGTGAGCTCGCCGAGCGCCAACGACGCCAGGAGGCCAGCCGATCCGCCACCACGCTCGAGTGGTCCGGTGCCTGGACCCAGGCCGTCGTCGAGCCGGGTGGTCGTTCCGCCGCGGACCGGGCCGCCCTGCGCCGGGCGATGGGACGACTGCGGATGGCCGAACTGCGCGACGGCGTCTGGCTGCGTCCCGACAACCTGCCGATGGACGACCATCGAACCGAATCCCGGAGCGTCGTCGCGCCGTTCACCCGCTGGTTCCGCGTCCACCCCGACGATGACGCCGACCTGGCCACCCGGCTGTGGGACCTGCCGTCGTGGGCGGAGCACGGCTTCGACCTGCGACGGGAGATGGCCCGACTCCTCGAACGCCTCGACGCCGACGACGTCGACGCCCTCGCTCCGGGGTTCGTGCTGTCCGCCGCGGTCCTGCGCCATTTCAACGCCGATCCGCTGCTGCCCCGGGAGCTGCTCGACCGGCGTTGGCCCGGCGACGCGCTGCGTGCCGACTACGAGAGATACGACCGCGCCTACAGGGACCTGTTGGCGGGCTGGCTCCGCTCGGGGTGAACGGGGAGGGCCGCAGTAGCGTGCCGGACGTGAGCGATCCCCGTCCCGAAACGAACGACCACCCCCGGACCGCGGGAACGCACGGCCCGGGTGCGTTCGACGACCGCTTCTACTTCCGCCAGCTGCTCGCCGGTCGGGACTTCGCGGTCGGCGACCCGGTCGCGACCCAGATGGTCAACTTCGCCTACCTGATCGGTGACCGGATCCGGGGCGAGTGCGTCGTGGTCGATCCGGCCTACGCGGTGTCGGACCTGGTCGCGGTCGCGGCCGCCGACGGGATGACGCTCAGCGGCGCGCTGGTCACCCACTACCACCCCGACCACTGCGGGGGATCGATGATGGGCATGACCATCGAGGGCGCGGCCGAGCTCGTCGAGGTGGCAGGGGTGCCGATCCACGTCCAGTCCGATGAGGCCGAGTGGGTGCTCAAGGTCACCGAGCTGACGGCTGCAGACCTGGTGACCCACGACGCCGGCGACACCGTGATGGTCGGTGACATCCCTGTCGAGCTGATCCACACCCCGGGCCACACGCCGGGCAGCCAGTGCTTCTACGTCAACAACTGCCTGGTGTCCGGCGACACGCTCTTCCTGGATGGGTGCGGCCGCACCGACCTGCCCGGCGGCGACCCCGAGGCGCTGTACCACTCGCTGACCGGAACCCTCGCCCGAGTGCCCGACGACGCCCTGCTGTTCCCTGGCCACCAGTACTCGGTCGAGTCCTCGGACCTGATGGGCGACACCCGGGCCCGCAACGTGGTGTTCAAGCCGCGCAGCGCCGAGCAGTGGCTGATGATGTTCGGACCCGGCTGAGCGGTCCGCGAACAGGCAAGGCGCCGGTGCCAACCTTGGGCGGGTGACCGACCTCACCGCCGGACGTCCACCCGAGGGATCGACCGAGCCCGCCGCGGACCCCGACGTCGAGGTGCCGCAGCTCGTCTTGCACATGGGGCAGGGCCGGGCGCTCCCCCGCTGGTTCTGGCGGGCGATCGTCGCCGTCGCGGTGTCGGTCGCGGCGTACCAGTTCGGCCGGTCGATCCTGATCCAGCTCCAGGGCTTCCTGCTCATCGTCGCCATCTCGCTGTTCCTGTCGTTCGCGGTCGAACCCGCGGTCGACTTCCTGGCTGACCGGGGCTGGAAGCGCAGCCTGGCCACCCTGTTCTGCTTCCTGGCGCTGTTCGTGGTCGGCGGCCTGTTCCTGTTCGTGATGGGCGACCTGGTCGTCACCCAGGTCGAGGACCTCGTCGACCGCGCCCCTTCCTACCTGGACGAGTCCGCGGACTGGATCAACAACACCTTCGACACCGACATCACCACCGACGACATCACCACGCAGATCGAGAGCTACCAGGACGACCTGACCGACATCGCCAAGAGCCTCGGCGGTCGGGTCCTGTCGGTCACCGGCACGCTGTTCGGACTGCTGTTCCAGGCGTTCACGATCGGGCTGTTCAGCTACTACATGACCTCGCAGGGCCCGCAGCTGCGACGCAACGTCTGCTCGATCCTGCCGCAGCGGAACCAGCGGACCGTGCTGCTGCTGTGGGAGCTGGCCATCCAGAAGACCGGGGGATGGATCTACTCGCGGTTGTTGCTGGCTGTCCTGTCCTCGGCGTGCACGTGGGTGTTCCTGTCGATCGTCGGGGTGCCCTCGCCGTTGGCGCTGGCGCTGTGGGTCGGGCTGATCAGCCAGTTCATCCCCGCCATCGGCACCTACCTGGCCGGCGCGCTGCCGGTGCTGGTCGCTCTGCTCAACGACCCGATCGACGCGCTGTGGGTGCTCGGGTTCATCCTCGTGTACCAGCAGGTCGAGAACTACCTGTTCGCCCCCAAGATCACCGCACAGACCATGGACCTGCACCCGGCGGTGGCGTTCGGGTCCGCGATCGTCGGCGGGACGTTGCTCGGACCGATGGGGGCGATCATGGCGTTGCCCGCTGCCGGAGTGGTGCAGGCGTTCGTCTCGACGGTTCTCGAGCGCCACGAGGTCGTGGATTCGCACCTGACCGACATGGAGGAGATCCGCGCCGAGTCCGGCGACCAGGGCGTGCGCCGGGCCATGCGCCGGATGCTGCGCATGGGCGACGGCGACGCCGCGGTCGGGGTGCGACGGATGGACGACGACGGCATCCCGCTCGACCCCGATACGGGCCCTGATCGCACCGTCGTCGAGCCGACGGCCGCCGACAGCTCCGATCAAGTCGCCGACAGCGTCGACGATCGGGAGACGGGGCCGACCGAGGGTCGCGGCGACTGACGCGGATCAGGTCCGGACGCGACCGTCGCAGGTGAGCAGGAACCGACCCAGGGTCCGCAGCAGACGACCACGGTCGTCGTCCCACGCCAGGCGGGGTTCTGACCAGAACACCTGCAGCGCTCCGACGGTCCGTCCCCGCTGACGCAACGGCAGGTGCAGACACGACCGCACGCCCAGCTCACCGAGGGTGCGGGCGCCGTCGGGGTCGGCGGGCAGGGCGCGGGCGTCGTCGATGAGGACGAACCGGTCCGCGGCCAACGGGGCCAGGCCCCAGGGGAACCAGCCGGTGTCGACCGAGTCGGGCACGGGCGCGCACACCCCGCCCGGGCGAGTGCGTCGCGACCGAACCGACGGTCGGGCGTGGACCGCGGCGGCCCGGCGGGCGCCGACGCGGAACAGTGCCGCCGCGTCGGCCCAGCAGGCGTCGCGCACCAGGTCCAGCCCCTCGTCGAGCAGCCGTTGGGTGCTCCAGTCGTGGGCGTGGTCGGTCAGCCGGTCGATGGACGCGCTGAGGCCGGCCAGGTCGGGGCCGGATGGGTCGGTCACGGGCGCGTCGGGGTCGGTCTGTCGATC
Source organism: Microthrixaceae bacterium (assembly GCA_037045265.1). Taxonomy (GTDB): domain Bacteria; phylum Actinomycetota; class Acidimicrobiia; order Acidimicrobiales; family Microtrichaceae; genus JBAOHV01. The sequence goes on from JBAOHV010000012.1 coordinate 168,974, forward strand.
GGCTGGCATCGTCCCACCAGCGTCGGCGCGTCCCACCCCCAACTGAACAACATCGATATAGGGGTGCTCAACGACACACCTTGTCGCAATCCCGACCCCAGAAATCCGCCGGCCGACCCGGTCGGGCACAATGGCGGGGCGGACCACCGGAGGTGGATCGCTCGGGGGGACCGACAAGGGGGACGGAACGTGCACGACCTGATCATCCGCGCCGGAACGGTGGTCGACGGGACGGGCTCCGCGGCCCGTACCGCGGACGTCGCCATCACCGACGGCATCATCAGTGAGGTCGGCCGCGTCGACGGCCCCGCCCGCCGGGAGCTCGACGCCGACGGGCTGCTGGTGACCCCGGGATTCGTCGACATCCACACCCACTTCGACGGCCAGGTCACCTGGGACCCGATGCTGACCCCGACGTGCTGGCACGGGGTGACCACCGTGGTGATGGGCAACTGCGGGGTCGGGTTCGCCCCGGTGCACCCGGACCGCCACGACTGGCTGATCGGGCTGATGGAGGGGGTCGAGGACATCCCCGGAGCTGCGCTATCCGACGGGATCCGCTGGGGCTGGGAGACGTTCCCCGAGTACCTCGATGCCGTCGACGGTGCCCCCAAGATGCTCGACGTCGGCACCCAGGTTCCCCACGGTGCGGTCCGGGCCTACGTGATGGGCGAGCGCGGCGCCCGCAACGAGCCGGCCACCGCGGACGACATCGAGATGATGGCGGCCATCGTCGGAGAAGCGGTGCGGGCCGGTGCGCTCGGGTTCTCCACCTCGCGGACCATCGCCCACATGGCCATCGACGGGGAACCGGTCCCCGGTACATTCGCCGCCGAGGACGAGCTGTTCGGCATCGGCGCCGCCCTCGCCGAGGCGGGTACCGGGGTGTTCGAGCTGGCGCCGGCGGGTGCCCTGGGTGAGGACCTGGCCGCGCCCGACACGGAGATGGCGTGGATGCGTCGGCTCGGCGCCGCGATCGACCGTCCGATCGTGTTCGCGCTCACGCAGAACGACCACGACCCGCTCGCCTACCGCCGGATGCTCGAGCTCAGCGCAGAGGCGCAGGACGAGGGCTCGCTGGTCATCCCGCAGGTCGCGTCCCGGCCGATCAACCTGCTGCTCGGCCTGCAGACGTTCCACCCGTTCTCGTACTGCCCGTCGTGGTCCGAGGTGGGTCTGCTGCCGATAGCGGAGCGGGTCCGGGCGATGGGCGACCCGGCGTTCCGGGAGCGGCTCCTGGCCGAGGTCGGGGAGATGGACCCGGCCATGGCCCAGTTCCTCGACCCGGAGCGGGTGGTCACGATGGGGGCGGTTCCCGACTACGAGCCGTCGCTGGACCAGACGATCGGCGCGCGGGCTCGGGCCCGGGGCGTCAGCCCGTGGGAGCTGTACTACGACGACCTCCTCGGCGACGACGGCGACGCGCTGATCATGCGACCACTGCTCAACTACAGCGACTTCAACCTCGATGCAGTGCACGAGATGCTGGCCAGCCCGGTCACCCGGTGGGGCCTCGGCGACGGCGGCGCCCACTGCGGAACGACCTGCGACGCGTCAGCGGCCACGTTCCTGCTGACGCACTGGGCCCGCGACCGCGCCGACGGGCTGTCAGTGGAGCAGGCGGTCCGGACCCTCACGTCGGACACAGCGTCGCTCTACGGGCTGGGCGATCGCGGTGTGCTCGCAGCGGGCCGGGTCGGGGACGTGAACCTGATCGACCTCGATGCTCTCAGCCTGCGGCGACCGGAGATGGTGCACGACCTGCCCGGCGACGCCCGCCGGTTCATCCAGCGAGCGGACGGCTACCGGGCGACGGTCAAGTCCGGCGAGGTCACCCTCATCGACGGCGAGGACCTGGGCGCTCGCCCGGGTCGACTGCTCCGCGGCGCTCGCTGACGGGTCCGGCTCGGATTTCTGAGGTCCGGATTGCGACAAGGTGTGTCGTTGAGGACCCCTATATCGAGATGAGTTCGAAGGTGACGGCGAGATCGACGCCGAGGCGCGGTCCGGCCCACTCGGCCATGCCTCGCAGGAACGGCTCCGGGTCGGTGCCCGGCGTCCCCGGCGGGAGCGCGTCGAGGTAGGTGCGGTGCGCCTCGAGCGACTCGACGCCCTTGTCGATCCAGTCCCCGACGTCGACGCCGTGGGTGGCCATGTCCGACCCCAGGAACGCCGCGAAGCGGGTGCCGGACCACGGTTCGCCGGCGTCGGTGAACAGCCAGCGGTTGCCGGCGTCACGAGCGGCGTCGAGCAAGGCGAGTCCGGTGTTGCGGTGATCGACGTGGTTCCAGCCCTCGCCGCCCCAGTGCTCGCGGAAGTTGGTGGCGATCAGCACGTCGGGGCGGTGCCGGCGGATCGCCGCGGCCAGGTCGCGGCGCAGGTCCACGTCGGCCACCACCAGCCCATCGGGGCGGCCCATGAACTCGACGGTGTGCACGCCGACCACCGCGGCTGACGCGATCTCCTCGTCGCGGCGCAACGGACCGCACTCCTCGGGGGCCATGCCGTCGATGCCGGCCTCGCCGTCGGTGACGAGCAGGTAGATGACCTCCTTGCCCTGGGCGGTCCATCGGGCGACGGCGGACGCGGCGCCGTACTCCAAGTCGTCGGGGTGCGCGACCACGGCCAGCGCGCGGTCCCAGTCCTCGGGGAAGGTCCTCAACTCGGCCATCGACGCGTCTCCTGGTTTTCGGGTGTTCGGTTGTTCGGGTGTTCGAGGCCCCGGCGGGTGCGCGGGGATCGTGCTGTGGTCTACCCCGCGCCTACGATCGCCGACCGGAGGTGACCATGATCCACGCCGCAGGGTTCGCGACCGAGTTCAACACCGTCATGTTGGTCCTGCGCGTCGTGGCCGGCGTGACGCTGTTCCTGCACGGCTACAACAAGGTGTTCCGCGGCGGGAAGATCGAGGGGACCGCCGGCTGGTTCGAGGGTCTGGGCATGAAGCCCGGCCGGCTCAACGCCTGGATGGCGGCCAGCACCGAGATGGGAGCCGGCGTGCTGCTGACCGTCGGCCTCCTCACCCCGTTCGCGGCCGCCGGGCTGATCGGGATCATGGTCGTTGCGGCCCGCACCGATCACCGGGGGTCGTTCTTCATGTTCAAGAACGGCTGGGAGTACGTGATGGTGTTCGGGTTCCTGGCCTGGGGCATCGGGGCGCTCGGCCCGGGCGAGTGGTCCCTCGACCACGCTTTCGGCATCCTCGACGACCTGACCCGGGACTGGCGCGGCGCCCTCATCGCGGGCGTGCTCGGTCTGGTCGCCGGCATCGGCACCCTCGTGGTGTTCCACCACCCGGAGCCGGCCGCCGACTCCGGCAGCAGCTGAGCCGAACCGACCCGATCGGGTCGGAGCCGGGCCGAGCCGATCTCAGGGCTGCAGGCCGGTGCTCTCTGCTCCCTCGGCCGGTCCCTCGGTCGGCCCGGCGGTGGCGGGAGGCCGGTGGAACTCGATGGCGAAGGTGGCCGGCCCGTCGAACTCGACGTGGTGCCGTCGCTGCGGCGGGATGACCTGGGACCCGCCGGCGCTGACTGTGCGGGGCCGATCGGACTCGTCCTCGAACACGAAGCGCAGGCTCCCGGAGTGGACCAGCAGTCGGGCCCACACCCCGGCCGCCACCTGGTGCGCCCGCAGCAGGCCGCCGGGGTGGTTCGACTCGTCGAACACGTCGGTGGTGCGGGCCAGCTCCAAGCCTTCGGGGAGCTCGATCGGGTCGGGTTGCTCTTCCATGCCCTCATCCTGGCGCGCGGCGTAGCGACTCCCGGCCTCGGGAGGTCGGCCGCACGTTCGGTAACCTCGCTCGACGGCGTTCCGGTCGAGCGGAGCTGCCGCCACGCCGGAGGTCACCTCGACCGGGACCCAGACGACGGAGATCAGCGTGTCCGAACCGACGACGGCCCCGACGGCCGCGACCGCCCTGGCCGGGGGCTTCGATCCGGCCGACGAGGAAGCGTGGCTCGCCGCGGTCGACAAGGTGCTCAAGGGGGCACCGTTCACCAAGCTGGTGGGCTGCACCGCCGACGGCGTCACGGTCCAGCCGCTCTACAACCCCGACAACTCTCCGGGCGCCGCCGACGAGGCCGGCTTCCCCGGCCAGGCACCGTTCACCCGCGGCACGCACCCAGCACCACGTCCGGACGTGGCCTGGGACATCCGATCGGTCGTCGGCGGGCCGGACCCCGCCACCGCCAACGCCCGGGCGCTCACCGATCTGGAGCGCGGGGTCACCAGCCTCGAGCTGCCCTGGACCGAGGCGACCGACCTGGACGCGGTCCTTTCCGGCGTCCACCTCGACCTGGCCCCGGTCGTGCTGCGGCCGGGCTTCGATTTCACCGCCGCTGCGGACGCGCTGGTCGCCATGTGGGACCAGCGCGGGATCGACCCCGCCCAGGCCGTCGGCGGATTCGGCGCCGACCCGCTCGCTGCGCTGGCGGCCCGGGGCGGGGCCGGGCAGGACCCGCAGGCCCTTCTCACCGAGCTGGGCACACTGGCGGCGCGCACCGCAGCCGCCCACCCCCGGGTGCGGTCCGTGACGGTCAGCACCCTCCCGGCGGTCGAGGCCGGCGCGTCCGAGGCCCAGGAGCTGGCGATCATGCTGGGGACCGGGGCGGCCTACCTCCGGGCCATGTCCGCCGCGGGGCTCAGCGCGGATGAGGCCGCCGGACAGATCCAGCTGGAGCTGGCGGCCGACGAGGACGTGTTCGCCACCGTCGCCAAGCTGCGCGCCGCCCGTCGCCTGTGGGCCAACCTGCTCGGTGCCGTCGGCGCGTCGGGCGACGCCCCCGCACCGGTGCTGCACGTCACCGAGGCGCAGCGCATGCTCACCCGTCGAGACCCGTGGGTGAACCTCCTGCGCACCACCGCGGCGGTGTTCGCGGCGGGCATCGGCGGCGCCGACGGCGTGACCGCCCACCCCTACGACGTCCTGCTCGGCGACCCGAGCGACCTCGGCCGCCGCATGGCCCGCAACACCCAGATCCTCCTCCAGGAGGAGTCGAACTTGGGGCGGGTGATCGACCCGGCGGGCGGTTCCGGCTACGTCGAGAGCCTCACCGACGAGCTCGCGGACCTGGCGTGGCGCCTGCTCCAGGAGCTCGAGTCGGTCGGTGGGATGCCGACGGTGCTGCTCGACGGCACCCTCGCCGCCCGCATCGCCGATGTCCGCGACGCCCGCCTGGCGCGGGTCGCCACCCGTCGGGCTCCGATCACCGGGGTCAGCGAGTTCCCCGACCTCGGCGAGGACCCGCCGCCACCCCCGCCACCGGAACCCGACGACGCCGACCCGCTGCTGGTCCCGGTTCGCTGGGCCGAGCGCTTCGAGGACCTGCGCGACCGGGCGGACGCCGCCCGCGCCGCGGGTCGCGAGTCGGTGGTGTTCCTGGCCAACCTCGGTCCGGTCGCCACCCACACCGCCCGGGCGACCTTCGCCAAGAACCTCTTCGAGGCCGGCGGGCTGCGCACCGTCACCTCCGATCGAGGGGCCGGCACCGGTTTCGCCACCGCGGCCGAGGCCGCCGAGGACTTCGCCGCCAGCGGGGCCGCCCTGGTGTGCATCTGCTCGTCGGACGCCGTCTACGCCGAACACGCGGTCGCAGCCGCCGAGGCGCTGCGCGCCGCGGGGGCACGTCGGGTGTACCTGGCCGGCAACCCGGGCGACCGCCGCGCCGCCGAGGAGGCCGCCGGAGTCGACGAGTTCGTCCACGTCGGCGTCGACGTGCTCGCCGCCCTGGAACGGGCGCAGGAGATCCTGGAGGTGTCGTCATGACCGCGGACGGACCCCGCTTCGAGGTCCCCGACCTCAGCACCGTCGACCTGGCTGCGCCGGCCGCCGCCGATCCCGGGGCTCGGGAACGCTGGGCCGCCGCGGCGCAGTCCGCGACCGGGCTCGCCGTCGACGAGCAGCGCTGGGAGACGCCCGAGGGCATCGACGTGGCCCCGCTGTACTCGGCGGCCGACCTCGTCGGGCTCGACTTCCTGCACACGTACCCGGGTCTGGCGCCGTTCCTGCGGGGTCCGTACCCGACCATGTACGTCAACCAGCCGTGGACGATCCGCCAGTACGCCGGGTTCTCCACCGCCGAGGACTCCAACGCCTTCTACCGGCGCAACCTGGCCGCCGGGCAGAAGGGGCTGTCGGTCGCCTTCGACCTGCCCACCCACCGGGGATACGACTCCGACAACCCCCGCGTCGCCGGCGACGTCGGCATGGCGGGGGTCGCCATCGATTCCATCTACGACATGCGGGTCCTGTTCGACGGGATCCCGCTCGACCAGATGTCGGTGTCGATGACCATGAACGGCGCGGTCCTCCCCGTGCTGTCGCTCTACATCGTCGCGGCCGAGGAGCAGGGCGTGACGCCCGAGAAGCTCGCCGGGACGATCCAGAACGACATCCTCAAGGAGTTCATGGTCCGCAACACCTATATCTACCCGCCGACGCCGTCGATGCGGATCATCTCCGACATCTTCAGCTACACCTCGGAGCGGATGCCGAGGTTCAACTCGATTTCGATCTCCGGCTACCACATGCAGGAGGCGGGCGCGACGGCGGACCTGGAGCTGGCCTACACGCTCGCCGACGGCCTCGAGTACATCCAGGCAGGCCTCGACGCCGGTCTCGACGTCGACGCGTTCGCGCCGCGGCTGTCGTTCTTCTGGGCGATCGGCATGAACTTCTTCATGGAGATCGCCAAGATGCGCGCGGCGCGGCTGCTGTGGGCGAAGTTGGTGAAGGAGCGCTTCGCTCCCGGCAACGCCAAGTCGTTGTCGTTGCGCACGCACTCGCAGACCTCAGGCTGGTCGCTGACCGCGCAGGACGTGTTCAACAACGTGATCCGCACCTGCGTCGAGGCGATGGCGTCGACCCAGGGCCACACCCAGAGCCTGCACACCAACAGCCTGGACGAGGCGCTCGCGCTGCCGACGGACTTCTCGGCCCGCATCGCCCGCAACACCCAGCTGTTCCTGCAGCAGGAGTCGGGGACCACCCGCGTCATCGACCCCTGGGGCGGCAGCTACTACGTCGAGCGGCTCACCGCCGAGCTGGCTCAGCGGGCGCTGACCCACATCGCCGAGGTCGACCAGCTCGGAGGCATGGCCGCCGCGATCGAGGCGGGCATCCCCAAGCTCCGCATCGAGGAGGCTGCGGCGCGCACCCAGGCCCGCATCGACGCCGGCCGTCAGCCGGTCATCGGGGTCAACAAGTACCGCCTGGACGAGCACGAGGACATCGACGTCCTCAAGGTCGACAACTCAGCGGTGCGCGCCGGGCAGATCGCGAAGCTGGAGCGCCTGCGGGCCGAGCGCGACCCCGAGGCGGTGCGGGTCGCGCTGGAGGCGTTGACGAACGCGGCGTCCTCGGGCGAGGGCAACCTGCTGGACCTCGGCGTCGCCGCGGCGCGGGCCAAGGCCTCGGTCGGTGAGATCAGCGACGCGCTGGAGAAGGTGTACGGCCGGCACCGCGCCGACATCCGGTCGATCTCCGGCGTGTACCGCAGCGAGCTCGGAGAGAGGGGTGCCGCGGTGGACCAGGTCAGGCGCAAGGTCGAGGCGTTCGAGGCCGCTGACGGCCGGCGGCCGCGGATCCTGCTGGCCAAGATGGGCCAGGACGGACACGACCGCGGCCAGAAGGTCATCGCCTCGGCGTTCGCGGATCTCGGCTGGGACGTCGACATCGGACCGCTGTTCCAGACCCCCGAGGAGGTCGCCCGTCAGGCGGTCGAGGCCGACGTGCACATCGTCGGGCCGTCGTCGCTCGCCGCCGGACACCTGACGCTGGTCCCCGAGCTCAAGCAGGCGTTGGAGGCCCTCGGCCGACCCGACATCCTCGTCGTGGTCGGCGGGGTGATCCCGCCCCAGGACTACCCGGCGCTGTACGACGCGGGTGCCGCCGCGGTGTTCCCGCCGGGCACCGTCATCCACGAGGCCGCCTCGGATCTGCTCGACCGCCTGGCCGACCAGCTCGGCTACGACCTCTCCACCTGAGGATTCCGTTCCCATCCCGGTTCTGTAGTGCGAGATCCAGGCGTTCGCCTGGATCTCGCACTACAGAACGGTGGTGGTGGGACGGTGGGGTGGGGTTCAGAACGGTGGGGGTCAGTCGCGGGGCCTGGGCTCGGTGAAGTGCAGGAGGAGGGCCCGGAACCCCTGGGCGTAGATCTCGGTGTCGTCGGTGGTGGTGTCGGACCCGCGGCTGATCCGGTGCCGGATGACCGAGCCCATCATGAAGGCGTTGACCGATGTGATGAGGTGCCCGACGGTGTACGGGTCGCGCATGCGCCGACCCGACGACACCAGGTAGAGGTCGTAGTACGAGTCGAACCCCGACGACCCACCGGCCAACAGGCGTTGCACGCGGGGGTCGTGCGCGTAGTTGTAGAAGCTGAACCGGGCCAGCATGCGGGGATCGTCGCGCAGGTCGCGGTAGGACTGCGTCGAGAGGTGCACTGCAAGGTCGGTCACGTCGGTGAACGGCCGGCCCTCGTCGTCGACGGCGTCGGCGATGATCTGCTCGGCCCGCTCCAGGCCCTCACGCTCCACGTCGTCGAGCAGGTGCTGGAGGAGGTCGCGTCGATAGTCGTCCTGGGAGTCCCACAGGTGGTAGAGCGCGCCCTTCGTGACCCGGGCGTGACGGGCGACGTCGGAGACCTTGACGTTGGCGAGCGCCTCGAGCGGCCCTCCGGGGGAGTTGGTGTACCCGAAGCCGGTGACCAGATCCGCGCCGATGCGGAGGTAGTCCAGTCGACGTTCCGCCGCGGTCGGCCGGGCCATCAGAGCCCGCCCGGGCGATCCGAGGAGGTGACGACGTCGTCGGCCTCCGGATCGGGTTCGGTGAAGGCGTCGATGAACGCGGTGACGCATGACGCGAACAGGCTCTGGGGTCGACCGTGCTCCACGACGTCCGCGGTCCGGCCCGGGTCGTTGCGGTGCTCGAGGCAGAACCCGTGCATCAGCGCGGCGACCGCGGCGCTGAAGTCACGCAGGTCGGTGCCCGGTCGTGGTCGGCGTCCGAGCTCGCGCACCGAGGTGGCGACCATCGATTCGAACTCGGCCAGGCTCGCCCGGAACTCCTCGTCGAGATCGGGGTTCACGGTCTCGTCGTGCAGGTACGACAGCATCCCGATGCGGGCGAAGAAGGTCGGGTCGTCCTTGAAGCGGTCGAAGACGAAGTCGGCCCACTCGACCGGGGTGGGGAGGTCGTCGGTGGCCTCGGCCAGCTCCAGGGTCGCATCCGCGACCGTGGGCATCCCGGCCAGCCGTCCTTCCTCGAGCATGAACTCCAACAGGTCGCGCCAGTACGCCTCCTGGGAGTCCCACAGGTGGTACAGCGCTCCCTTGGTGACCCCGGCGCGGGCGGCGACGTCGGCCACCCGGACGTGGGCGAACGCGAGCCCTGGATCGGGTCGGGCCGCGGCCTGCTCGGTCAGCAGCTCCACGCCCGCATCCAGGTAGTCCTGTCGTCGTTCTTCCCGGGTCCTGCGCGCCATCGTGGTGTGTCGTACGGGTCATCCGTACTGATCGTGCCGGCCCTCTCCCGGCGATCACCCTAGGGCCGGGCGTGCGAGAGTGGTGAACCCGGTTCGCGACAGCGGTGCCCGAGGCACGATCACGCCGGTTCGGAGGCCCGGTAGGGTGCCGGCGATGGCGGCCCTGCTACCGGTCAGCGACTACGCCCGCGGGATCCTCTCCGGCGATCGCAGCGTCCTGGCCCGGGCGATCACCCTGGTCGAGAGCCAGAACCCGGAGCACCGGACTGTCGCCCAGGCGCTGGTGCAGGAGCTGTTGGCATCGACGGGTGGCGCGCATCGGGTGGGCATCACCGGGGTGCCGGGCGTGGGCAAGAGCACCTTCATCGACCAGCTCGGCATCGACCTCACCGCGGCCGGTCACCGGGTCGCGGTCCTGGCGGTCGATCCGACCAGCTCGCGCACCGGCGGCTCGATCCTGGGGGACAAGACCCGCATGGAACGCCTGGCGGTGGACCCGGCGGCGTTCGTGCGGCCGTCGCCGGCGGGTCGCTCGCTGGGGGGCGTGACCCGGGCGACGCGGGAGACGATCCTGCTGTGCGAGGCGGCAGGCTTCGACGTCGTGCTGGTCGAGACGGTGGGGGTCGGGCAGTCCGAGACCGTGGTGGCCGACATGGTCGACTTCTTCCTGGTCCTCATGCTCGCCGGCGCCGGTGACGAGCTCCAGGGAATCAAGAAGGGGGTGCTCGAGCTGGCCGACCTGGTGGCGGTCAACAAGGCCGACGGCGACAACCGCCCCCGGGCCGAGTTGGCTGCCGCGGACTACCGCGCCGCTCTGCACCTGATGTCGCCGGCATCGCCGACGTGGAGCCCGCCCGTCGTCCTCTGCTCCGGTCTGACCGGCGACGGGCTCGACGCGCTGTGGCAGCAGGTGGTGATCCACCGGGCCAGGATGTCGGCCACCGGCGAGCTCCAGGAGCGTCGACGGGACCAGCAGGTCCGGTGGATGTGGGCGATGCTCGACGACCGGCTGCGCGACGACCTGCGGACCGATCCAGCCATGGGGGCGGTTCTCGACGTGGCGCGGCAACGGGTCCACGACGGTGAGATCCCCGCGACCGTCGCGGTCGACGAGGTGTGGCGGCGCTACCTGGAGTGCCGCTCCTGACCGCTCAGGACCTGACCGCTCAGGACCTGTCCGACCCGGGAGCGGGACGGCGCGGGATGAACGACGGGTCGGAGTCGTTCGGCCCGGGCGCGACGTGGATCGATCCGAGCTCCAGCTCCTGGCCGCACTCGCTGCAGTGGGGGACCGCCTGACAGACGTGACCGCAGGTGTCGTGGACCAGGACGGTGGGATGGTCCTCCAGATCGAGGGCCCACTTGTCGCCCCACTGACGGATGGCGGTCATCACCGGCCAGAGGTCCCGACCCTTGTCGGTCAGGCGGTACTCGTCGCGGGGAGGGTGCTCGGAGTAGCGCCGACGCTCGAGGATGCCGTGGGCGACCAGGGTGTCGAGTCGACTGGTCAGGATGTTGCTGGCGATGCCGAGCCGGGTGCGGAAGTCCTCGAAGCGCCGTACGCCCAGCAGGGCGTCGCGGATGATCAGCAGCGACCACCACTCGCCGATCTGCTCGAGGGACTGGGCCACCGAGCACTGCATGTCGGTGAACGATGCGCGGCGCACGACCCCACCCTATGAGGCCGGTCCGACCGGTAGGTGCAGCGTCGCGACGGGACCGTCGAAGGACGCAGCAGCGTCGGGGACGCCGCGGAGGAGTCGGTCGATCAGGAACCCCTGCTCGCGCTGCACGTCGGCGTCGACGGTGCGGATCCCGTGTTGCGCCGCATGCCTCATGAGGTGGGACAGCAGCCGGGTCCCGACGCCGCCGGCCTGCCAGCGGTCCTCCACCAGCACGGCGACCTCGGCGGCGCCGCGACCGCTCCGGTGGAGCGTGGCGATCCCGACGACGGCTCCGTCGACGTCGGCCACCAACGTGATGATCGCCCCGCGACCGCGCAGGAACGCGGTCAGGCGTGACGGCTCGACGCCGGTGAGAGGGGCGTGGAAGCGATGCCGGATCGAGTCGGGGCTGCACCGCAGTGCCATCTCGGTCAGGGCGGGACCGTCGTCGGGCGTGATCGATCGGATGATCGGCCGGGCCCCGGGGTCGGGGGTCGCGAGCCTCCGTTCCCGGAGGGCGGCCAGGTCGGCCATGGCCGGATCGAATTGCATCATGCCATGAAGGGTACGACGGCAACTTGCGTCATGCAATGCACAATTCAGGAGGGTGGCGTCACGGGAAGTTCTGCCCTCGGGCTTGCCCGGACCCCCGATGCTGCGCTTCTCTCGCGGCGTGGCGGAACGGCGGCCGGGGGCCGTGCTCGTGATGGCGGTGCTGCTGGTCCTCGGCTTCGCGCTGGTCGTGAGGTGGCACGCGGGTCGCTCGTTGGCGGCTCCCCAGCCAGTCGCCGCGGTCGCGGGAGCCGTGCTCGACCGTGACGGCCCCGACCCCGCCGTCAGCTCAGCCCTTCAGCGTTCGGTGCTGCGGGTCCACGCATCGGGGTGCGGCCAGGAGCGTCAGGCCACGGTGACCCTCGTACGACGGGCCGACACGGTGGTCGGCCTGACCAACCAGCACGTGGTCGCCGGGACCGACCGGGTGGACGTGGACGGCGTGGTCGGCGCCGCGGACGTGTCGGGTGTGGTTGCCGACCGCGACGTGGCCGAGGTCGACGGCGCGGTGCTCGAGGACGGCGGCGCCGAACCGCTCGAGGCGGGGCCCCGACCGGTCCTGGGCTCCCGGGTCATGGTCGCGGGCTACCCCGACGGTCGCTTCCTCGCCGCGTCGGGAACCGTGCGGTCGGTGGAAGCCCGCCAGGGCTACGGCGCGACCACCGAGGTGATGGTGGTCGACGTCGACGCGGTTCCTGGGATCTCCGGCGGGGTCGTCATCGACATCACCGGCCGGGCCGTCGGGTTGATCGCGGCGTCCGATCCGGTCACCCACGACGTCGTCGCGTATCCGCTCGACGCGATCGGGGCCGCGGACCCCGCTCTGGGTGCGGCGTGTCGCCCTGCCGACCCATCGGCCACCGGCGCGGGCTGAGCGCCGGCGGTCCACTCCGGAGTCAGGCTCGGGGGTGGGCCTCGAACCAGTCGAGGGCGATGTCGGTGGCGTCGATCGTCTGCGTCGTCGGCCCGATGTCGATCGAGGCCCCGGGCCAGGTGTGGCCGCCGCCCTCGATCGAGTAGAACTCCACGCCCCGACCGTCCGGGCAGCCCGGGTACCTCCAGTGCTCCACATCGGTTCCGATCTGCTGGACCTGGGGTTCCGCGCCGCACCCGGCGGCCGACGCCCATTCGGCGATGTTGCCGCGGGCACCGGGAAGTCCGGCGTTCGGGCCGGTCACCACCACACCCGGATCAGCGCCCTCGCCGTAGGGGACGACCGTGTCGGCGGTTCCGTGGAACGCGACCACCGACATCGGAGGGCAGTCCGAGGGGTGGACCTCGACGGTGACGAGGGCGATCGACGCGAAGCGGTCCGCGTGAGCGCACGCGGTCGCGGCGGCCTTCCACGCCCCGAGCGACATCCCGGTCAGGTGCACCCGGTCGAGGTCGACGCAGTACCCCGCGGTCACCTGGTCGGTGCCGCACCCGGTGCTGGGCGTGCCCGCCGGTACGGCCGACGTCGGAGTCGAGGTCCGATCCCGTCGACCCGGGCCGTCGGCGGAGTCGTCAGGGGCGTCGTTGCGCGAGCATCCCGCGGTGATCCCGATCACCAGGAGGACCACGACCGATCCCAGCATCGACGACCTCAGCCGGCTCCGGGCGGTGTGCCGGCTTCGGATCGACTGCCTGCGACGCGTCACGTCGGGAGCTTCGCGCCGCGGGGCTCAGGGCGCAGCGGATCGTCGGGGTGAGGGTCCGTAGGATGGCCGTCCGTGAGCACCCATGTCGCCCAGGTCGAGTGGCACCGCGACGGCGCTCCCACCGACTCCACCTACTCCCGGGCCCACGTCTGGCGTTTCGACGGCGGGGTCGAGGTGCCGGCGTCCTCCGCGCCGCACCTCAACGGCGATCCGGCCAGGGTCGACCCGGAGGAGGCGTTCGTCGCCGCCATCTCCAGCTGCCACATGCTGTGGTTCCTCCACCTGGCGTCCGACGCCGGGTTCCCCGTCGAGACCTACCGCGACGATGCGGTCGCCACGATGGGACGGGTGGAGGAGGGGGTGCTCGCCATCACCGACGTGGAGCTGCGTCCGGTGATCACCTGGAGCGGGCCGGAGCCCGACGACGCCGCCCTCGCCCAGCTTCACCGGGACAGCCACCACCGCTGCTTCATCGCCAACTCGGTGCGCTCGAACATCACCGTCGCCGGGACCTGAGCATCCTCAGCCCGCGGCGAGCTCCTTGAGCAGCTCGCGGGTGGCGACCTGATCCCGTTCGGCGAGCCCGATCTCGACGGGGGCGAAGTCGGTGGCTCCGGCCTCGGCGAACGCGGCGATTCCGGCGCGGACGGTCGCCTCGTCACCGATGACCGAGACGTCCGCGGGGCCACCCGCACCCTCGGCGTCCATCACCCCGCGGTACGACGGCAGATCGTTGTAGCCGGCCAGGAACGCGCCCACCATCTCCTTGAGTCCGTCGGCATCGTCGGTGACGCACACAGGCACCGACGCCACGATCCGGGGGGTGGGCCGGCCCGCCTCGGCCGCGGCGGCGTCGACGGCGGGCTTGATCCGCTCGGCGATCACCTTCGGTCCCGACAACCACAGGATCGTCCCGGCGCAGCGGGACCCCGCCATGCGGAGCATCCGGGGCCCCATCGCGGCGAGCAGCACCGTGGGAGGCCCTTCAGCCGGTGGGGCTCCCTCTGTGAACCCGGACCAGATGTCGCCGGTGACGTCGACCGATCCGTCGGTCATCGCAGGCAGCAGGACCGACAGGTACTCGTCCATGTGCTTGGCCGGCGTCGCGAAGGGGATCCGCAGGGTGGCCTCGACCGACAGCTTGTGGGCCAGGCCGATCCCCAGCGCCAGCCGTGGCCCGATGATCTGCTGAACCGTGACGGCCTGTGCTGCGAGCATCAACGGGTGTCGGAACCAGGTCGGGACCACGGCGGTTCCGAGCTCGATGCTCGAGGTGGCCCCGCCCATCGTCGCGATGGCGGTGAGGGCGTCGGGCACCGCGAGCTGGGCGAGCCAGTAGGAGGAGAAGCCGTCTTCTTCGGCCTGTGCGGCGTGTTCGGTGATCTGGCCGACCGGAGCGCCGGTGGCGATGAGACCTGAGCCGTTGATTCCGATGCGCATCGGACCATCATGGCCCGCTTCGGATCCCTCAGGCGGTGGAGAACGCGAGCCGGTTGCGACCCGCCGGCATGGCGACGTACATGACGGCGTCGGCGTGGCGGACCGGACCTTCGACCTCTCGGTCGACCGTGGTGGAGGTCGCAGCGGCGCTGGCCGCCGAGGCGACATGACGTCGCGCTCAGCCCTCACTCGCCGCTTCGACCGCTCGCTCGAGTAGGTCCGAGAGACCCACCTCCGCCGCGGTCTCATGCAGGTAGTCGACCTCCAGTGCGTCCCCGCCGACGGTCAGTAGGCCCAGGACGTCGCGCCATTGGCGGTCGGAGACGGATCCGCCACGGCAGTACCAGTCGAGCTTGCGGAGGATCTGGTCCTCGGGCGATGTGACCCACAGACCCTGCGTTGAGCCGGGGAGGACGATGAGAACCCGTCGTTCGATCTGTCGGCGATCGAGCAAGCTGTCGCCCAGCACGAACAGATCCGCCTTCAGCCCCTGTTCGACAGCGAGGATGTTGAACGACTCCTGGGCACGGACAGCGGCTCGCGCGGAGGCTGTTGGCACGTAGAACTCTGACTGCAACCGGTCGACCAGTCGATCACCGCTGCCAGCGTCGAGGTCGACCGCCACGTCGATGTCCGCGGTCGCTCGCGGCTCGCCGAAGAACGAGCTCGCCATCGAACCCCCGAGTGCGTACGTGATGTCGAACTCGTCGAGGATGGCGGCAACACGTATGACCAGGGACAGGGGGCCCGAGTCGCTCACGTCGGATCAGTGCTGTTCCACGCTGCATCCGCGAACGCTCGCCCGTAGCGCCGACGAGCCAGCTCTCGAGCGAGCTCGTCGGCGGAGATGTCGGGTCGGTCACGGCGAATGCCGGCCGAAGCCATCTTGACGACGTCGACGCTCAGGTGGTCAGCCAGCTCCGCCCTCTCGGCGGGTGTCATCTCGCGCCAGCGGTCGACTTGGCGACGGAAGACCTCGACGTCGGTGTCAGCAGGCGCTGACGAGTGAACCACGCTCTGATCGTACGTCGTCGATCCGACAATGAGGAGTGCGCGAGGAGGGACTTGAACCCTCACGTCCTTGCGGACACAGGAACCTGAATCCTGCGCGTCTGCCAATTCCGCCACTCGCGCGAGTGAGCGACGCACTGTAGCGCGCCCGGGCGGGCCGCTCCCAAGGCGATCAGCCCGCGGCGACCTCGTTGACCACCTCGTAGGCGACCACGTTCGGGCCGCCACCCGAACTGTCCGAACCGCCCGAGCCGCCCGACGGGCCGTGGCCGTGAGCGGCACGGAATGCATCGGAGCTCAGCCAACCCTGGAACGACTCCTCGGAGTCGAAGGTGATCTGGGCGACGTACGGCTCGCCGGCGGTGACCGGGCGCAGGAGCGTGGAGCGCACCAGGCCACCGACCGAGCCCAGCGTCCCGTCCATGGAGCGTGAGAAGTGCTGCTCGAAGATCTCGGCGTGCTCCGGGTCGACGGCGATCGAGTTCATGACGACGTACATGGCCCCGACCGTACCGTCGCCGCCGGCACTACCGTCGCCGCCATGACCGCCGACCCCCGGACCCTCGTCGTGCTGGTCGGGCGCCCGGTCGAGTACGTCGATGCCCACGGCCGCGTCGTGCGCACCGCGTTCCGCAAGCAGGTCGTCGACGGCCCGATCGCGGTGGGACCGACCAACCTCGACGGCGACGAACAGGGTGACCTGCGGGTCCACGGCGGGCCTCACAAGGCGGCGCTCGCCTACTCCGCCGAGCACTCCGAGGCCTGGCGGGCCATCGAGCCGGAGTTGGGCGAGCCCGGGGCCTTCGGTGAGAACCTCCACGTGTCGGGCCTCACCGAGGCCGACGTGTGCATCGGCGACCGCTGGGCGGTCGGGACCGCGCTGTTCGAGGTCTCCCAGCCCCGCCAGCCGTGCTGGAAGGTGGAGCATCGCTGGGGGCGTGACGGACTGGTGGCCCGCATGGAGGAGACGGGACGCACCGGGTGGTACCTGCGGGTGGTGACCCCGGGCGTCGTCGCCGCCGGCGACACCTGGACCCTCGAGGTCAGACCGAGCCCCCGCTGGAGCGTCGCCACGGCGAACGACGTCATGCACCACCGGCGCGACGATCTCGACGCCGCCGCATCCCTGGCGTCGCTCGACGCTCTCGCCCCGTCGTGGCACCGGACGCTCACGAAGCGGGCCGAACGGCTCGCGGACGGCCTCGCCGACGACGTGGACCTGAACGCCCGACGCGTCGGGCCCACCGACTGATCCGGCCGGCCACCCAGAGTCGCCCCGACCCGGTGCCCCGGGTGGTGACCGCTGACGTCGCTATCGTGGGGCCGATGGCTACCCAGGGCTTCGAGGGCCGCCTCGAACGCATGGTGGAAGGGACCTTCAGCCGTCTCTTCCGCTCCTCGGTCAAGCCGGTCGAGTTCGGGCGCAAGCTCCAACGCGAGATGGACGCCCGTCGTTCCGTCGCGGTCGACGGGCGCACGATCGTCCCGAACTGGTACCGCTTCACCGTCTCGGAGACCGACCACGAGCAGTTCGCCCACATCGACGGCACCCTGCGTCGCGAACTGGCCGACGCGGCCCGCGAGCACGCCCGCGACGAGGGCTACTCCTTCGTCGGCCCCATCGAGATCGAGGTCGCCGGAGACCCGGGGATGCGGACCGGGCTGCTCGAGGTCGACTCCCGATGGGTCGAAGGGGCCGGCGGTCTGCCCCCCGGGTCCCTGGTGCTGCCGACCGGTGACCGGGTTCCTCTCGGCGAGTACGTCGTGTCGGTCGGTCGTCAGGCCGACTGCACGATCGTGCTGGCCGACCCGAACGTCAGCCGGGTCCACGCCGAGGTCCGTCCCGCCGGTGACGGGTTCGTCGTGGCGGACCTGGGCTCGACCAACGGCACCAAGGTCAACGGGGTGAGGGTGGCCGAACAGGAGCTCCGCGACGGCGACGAGGTCCGGTTCGGCAACACCGCCGTCCGCTTCGAGGCCTCGTAGGACGGACCCGTGCCCGACCAGCTGCTCACCGTCCTGAAGCTGTGCCTGCTGGCGCTGCTGTACCTCTTCTTCCTGCGCGTGCTCCGGGCGGTGTGGACCGAGGTGAACCCTCCCTCGGCGCCCTCCCCGGCGGCGTCGGGTGCGGCCGGCACCGCGACCCGCTCCCGACGGTCCTCCCCCCGGGCCTCGACCCGCAGCCGGCGCAAGCAGGTGGTGCCGACCCGCCTGGTCGTGGTCGAACCTGCGGCGCGGGCCGGAACCGAGTACCCGCTCGGCCCGGACATGACCGTCGGCCGCGCCCAGGGCTGCAACCTGGTCTTCGACGAGCAGTACGTCTCGCAGGTGCACACCCGCCTGCTGAGCCGCGAGGGCTCGGTCTTCGTCGAGGACCTCGGATCGACCAACGGGACGTGGGTCAACGGCACCCGCGCCGTGGGCCAGATGCCGGCCCGACTCGGTGACCGCATCCAGATCGGCAACGTGGTCATGGAGGTCCGATGACCACGCTGCGTTCGGGCGCGGCGTCGCTCGTGGGACAGGTCCGGGGCGCCAACGAGGACTCGTACCTGGTGACCGACGACCTGGTGGCGGTCGCCGACGGCATGGGAGGACACCGCGCCGGCGAGGTGGCGTCCGCCGACACCGTCGACGTGCTGCGCGACGCGGCCGGGTCGCGGTCGGTGCAGGACCTGGTCGCGGCGGTGCACCGGGCCAACCGTCGGATCCACGAGCGCGCCGCAGACGACGACGCCCTGCGGGGGATGGGCACCACCGTGTGCGTGGCCGGGCTCGTCCGCTACGACGACCGCGAGCAGGTCGCGGTGCTCAACGTCGGCGATTCACGGGCCTACCTGATGGCCGACGGCGAGCTGACGCGCCTGACCGAGGACCACTCCCTGGTCGAGACGCTGGTGAGGGAGGGCCGCATCTCCGCCGAGGAGGCCGAGCACCACCCCCAGCGCAACGTGATCACCCGGGCCCTCGGCGTCGAGCCCCTCGTCGTCGTCGACGCCTGGCTGCTCGAACCGGTCGACGGCGACCGACTGCTGCTGTGCAGCGACGGTCTGTTCGGCGAGCTGGGCGAGGACCGGATCGCCGAACTGCTGGCCGAGGACCAGGACCCCGAGGTCATCGCCCGCCGGCTCGCGGCCGAGGCCGACGCGGCCGGTGGGCGCGACAACATCACCACCGTCGTGGTCGACGTGGTCGACTCCGGCAGCGCCGCGGAGGAGATCGAAGGGCGCTACCGGCGCATCAGCACACCGGCGGTCGACCTGTCCGACATCGACGACGAACGGGACCGGACCGAGACGATCATGGCGGTCGTGGTCCCGGCCGACCCCGATGGTGACTCCGGGGTCTCGGACGATCTCGGAGACGATCCTGGGGACGGGTCCGACCCGGAGCACCCGCTCGATGACGAAACCGACGCGGGCACGCTCCCAGAGGAGTCCGGCGTCGACGGGGTCGAGGGAGTCGCGGCATCGGAAGGTGACCAGGTCCCGGCGGCAGGTCCGCCGGAGGTCGACGACGGGGACGCGGTCGACAGTGGGGACGCGGTCGACGCCGAGGGGACCGTCGATGCCGGTCGGGGCAGCCGGTGGCGGACCACCCTCTTCATCGTGACCATCGTGGCGGTGCTCGCGGTCATGGTCGGAGCGTTGGTGCTGTGGTCGAGGATCGGGTGGGTCGTCGCGGCCGAGGACGGGATCGTGGTGCTCCAGCAGGGGCCGAGGGAGCGGATCCTGTTCATCGGCCCGACCGACGTGGAGCGCTTCGAGGACATCGACGTCGCCTCGCTCACCGACGCGGACCGCCGTCAGGTCGACCGGGGCCGCACGTTCGGATCCGAGCGCGAGGCCCGGGCCTACATCGTCGGCATCCAGCGCCACGCCACGACCACCACGACGACGACCACCACGACCACCACCACGACGACGACCACCACCACGGTGGCGCCGGTGCCGGCGGCACCGGATCCGTTCGCGCCCGCTCCCGTGCCCGCACCCGTCCCGGGTCCGTGACCGCACCGGCCGTCACCCGGCGCCGCCCCGAGCCCTCGCCGGCGGTCGTGGCCCTCGGCACCCGACGTCGCACGACCGAGCTCGGCCTGCTCGTGCTGGCCGTGCTGATCATCCTCGGCGCGTACGCGCTGGCCAGCCTGGGTCGCAACGCCTCGCTCCCCGCGGACATCTGGCCGTTCCTGGCGGTCCTCCTGGCCCTGCTGGTCGGGGCGCACCTGGCCAACCGGCGTCTGGCCCGGGCTGCGGACTCGCTGCTGCTGCCCCTCGCCGCGCTGCTCAACGGCATCGGCTACGTGTTCATCGCCCGGCTCGACCAGGACCTGGCCGCGCTCCAGGCGTCGTGGACCGCGGTCGGCATCGTCGCCTACGTCGTGACCCTGCTCGCGGTGCGCGACGTCCGGCTGCTGCAGCGATACCGCTACACCGCCGGGCTGATCGGCGTGCTGCTGCTGATCCTCCCGCTGCTGCCGGGCATCGGGCGCAGCATCAACGGGGCCCGCATCTGGGTGTCGGTCGGGCCGGTCAGCTTCCAGCCCGGGGAGTTCGCCAAGATCGCCTTCGCCGTCTTCTTCGCGGGCTACCTGGTCGAGCGTCGGGAGCTGCTGAGCGTCGCCACGTTCCGGGTCGGTCCGTTCAACACCCCGGACCCCAAGCACTTCGCCCCGATCCTGTTGGCGTGGGGGGCGTCGCTGGTCGTGTTGATCTTCCAGCGCGACCTCGGCTCGGCGCTGCTGTTCTTCCTGCTGTTCGTCGTCATGTTGTGGGTGGCGACAGGCCGCGTGAGCTACCTGCTCGTCGGGATGGGGCTCTTCCTGGTCGGGGCGTTCGTCAGCTGGCTCAGCTTCGAGCACGTCCAGAAGCGCGTGCTCGGTGTGGATCGACCCGTGGGCCGACCCGCAGGGATCCGGCTACCAGATCATCCAGGCCGCCTACGCGCTCGCGTGGGGAGGAACCTCCGGGGTCGGGCCCGGGTTGGGCATCGCCGGGCGGATCCCCTACGACGAGACCGACTTCATCTTCGCGATCATCGGCGAGGAGCTCGGCCTGCTCGGCACGACCGCCATCCTGTGCGCCTTCCTGCTGCTGGCCGGCACCGGACTCCGGGTGGCCCGCGAGTCGCGGGACCCGTTCCCGTCGCTGCTGGCGGTGGGGCTCACCGTGCTGATCGCGTTCCAGGCCTTCATCATCATGGGTGGCGTCACCCGACTGCTGCCCCTCACCGGGGTGACCCTGCCGTTCGTCTCCTACGGCGGCAGCTCCCTGGTGGCCAACTACGTGCTGCTGGCGCTCCTGGTTCGGATCTCGGACCAGACGGCGCGTCGCGCCCCGGAGCGGGCGGTGGCGATGTGAGCGGGGTCCGTCGATGAACCGTCAGATCAAGGCGCTCGGCGTGATCGTGATCATCTGCTACGTCGCCGTGTTCGCCAAGCTCAACCAGGTCCAGGTCCTGCAGGCGCAGGCCTACAGCGACCGCCCCGACAACACCCGCCAGCTCCAGCGCGACTTCAACCAGCCCCGCGGCGACATCCTCACCGTGGACGGCAAGACCGCCGCAACCTCCGAGGAGCGACGGGCCGCGTTGCGCTACCAGCGGGTGTACCCCGACGGCGAGCTGCTCTCCGCCGTGACCGGCTACTACTCGTTCACGTTGGGCTCCGACGGTGTGGAGCGCACCTACAACGAGGAGCTGGCGGGGCGGACACCGTCGCTCAAGCTGCACCGGCTGTCGGGCTTCTTCTCCGACACCTCGAGCGAGGGTGACGTGGTGCTGACGGTGCGCAAGGACCTCCAGGAGACCGCCCGCGACGCCCTCGGTGACCGTCGGGGGTCGGTGGTGGCGCTCGACCCGCGCACCGGGGCGGTGCTCGCCATGTGGTCGAACCCGACCTTCGACCCGAACCTGCTGTCCAACAACGACGCCGAGGCCGCTGCCGGGGCCAAGGCCCTGTACGAGGCGGCGCCGACCAAGCCGCTGCTGCCCAAGGCGTACCGCGAGCGCTACTTCCCCGGCTCGACGTTCAAGGTCGTGACCGCCACCGCTGGTCTGACCTCGGGCAAGGTCACCGTCGACTCGCCGACCTATCCGGTGGTGACGTCGTACACCCCGCCGCTGACCAGCAAGCCGATCTCCAACTTCGACGGCAACGCCTGCGGTGGGACGCTCCTCCCCATCCTGGCCCGCTCCTGCAACAGCTCCTTCGCCCAGATGGCCGCCGAGACGACCGGTCCGGATCCGATGATCGACGCGGCCGAGGCGGCCGGCTTCAACCAGCCGGTCGAGCTCGACCTGCCTCGCCCGGCGCGGTCGGTGTACCCGACCGACTTCGGAGCGGTCGTCAGTCGGCCCGAGGGTTCGGCTCCGGTCTACGAGGACACGCCCAAGCTGGCCCAGACCGCCATCGGCCAGAACGACGTGCGCGCCACGCCGCTGCAGATGGCGATGGTCGCCGCCGGTGCCGGCAACACCGGCCAGATCATGGCTCCGCACGTCATGGCCGAGATCCGGGCCCGCAACGGAGACGTCGTCGAGAAGTTCGCTCCCTTCCCGTGGAAGGAGTCGATGACGCCCGAGGTCGCGGCGACCATGCGCGAGGCGATGGTCGGCGTCGTCACCGGTGGAACGGCCGCGGTCATGGCCACGCCGGGCTGGGAGGTCGGGGCCAAGACGGGAACCGCGCAGCTCGGAACCAAGCCGCCCCGCTCGCACGGCTGGATGATCGCCTTCGCTGGTCAGCCCGGTCAGCCCGCCCAGGTCGCGGTCGCGGTGATCGTCGAGGACCTCCCCGGCGTCAGCGCCGCCACCGGCGGATCGACCGCCGGTCCCGTCGCCAAGGCCGTCCTGGACAAGGCGCTCGGGGTGTCGGGCTGAGCGTGCCCATGACACGATCCGAGGGGTCGGGGACTCTACGCTGGCGGCGCCATGGCTGAGCAGGAACCACGGGTCCTCGGGGACCGCTACGAGATCCATCAACGGCTCGCACGCGGCGGGATGGCCCAGGTGTACCTGGCCCGTGACCGCAGCCTCGACCGCCCGGTCGCGGTCAAGGAGCTGGTGCCCGAGTTCGCCACCGACCCGAGCTTCGTCGAACGCTTCCGCCGCGAGGCACAGGCCGCCGCCAACCTGTCGCACCCGAACATCGTCGGCGTCTACGACTGGGGAACCCAGGACGGCACCTACTTCATCGTCATGGAGTACGTCGACGGCCCGTCGCTGTCGCAGGTCATCCGTCGCGACGGACCGTTGCACCCCCGCCGGGCCGCCGAGCTCGCCGGTGAGGTCGCCGCCGCTCTCGGCTTCGCCCACTCCCGCGGCGTCGTGCACCGCGACGTGAAGCCGGGCAACGTCCTGCTCACCGCCACCGGCCAGTCCAAGGTCACCGACTTCGGCATCGCCCGGGCGCTCTCGTCTCCTGACGACGACCTGACCCAGGCCGGCTCGGTCATGGGGACCGCCACCTACTTCTCGCCCGAGCAGGCCCAGGGACTGCCGGTCGATCCGCGGTCGGACCTGTACTCGCTCGGCGTCGTCCTCTACGAGATGGTGACCGGCCGGCCCCCGTTCAGCGGCGACACCCCGCTCGCCATCGCCTACAAGCACGTCCAGGACCAGCCGGCCCCGCCGTCCACGATCGTCCCCGAGGTCCCCCGCGGCCTCGAGGCCGATCATCATGAAGCTCCTCCAGAAGCGTCCCGACGACCGCTACCCGTCGGCCGAGGCGCTGCGGGCGGATCTCAACCGCTACCTCGACGGCGATCTCACCGCCGCCGAGCGGGCCCTCACCGGCACCGCGGCCGGCGTGGCCGCAGCCGGTGTGGCAGCGGCCGGCGTCGCCGCCGCGGCCACCACCGTGCAACCGGCGGTCGATCCCGGCACGGTGCAGCCGATCGACGACGTCGACGGTCCGCCCGACGACGCCCCGAAGTCGCGGACCGGGCTCTTCGTCGGGGTCATCGCCGTGCTGCTCGCCATCCTGGCCGGACTGCTGTTCTGGTTCGCCAGCAGCCTGCGGTCCGACACCGTCGGCCGTCCCCGCCCTGATCGGCCTGCCGCGGGCCGCCGCACAGAAGCTCCTCGACGACGCCGGCCTGGAGGCCAAGTTCACCGAGGAGCCGAACGCCACGGTGGCCGCCGGTCTGGTCATCTCCCAGGACCCGGCCGCCAAGACCGATGTGGACAAGGGGTCGACGGTCGAGGTGGTCGTGTCGACCGGCGTCGAGCGCGTCGCGGTCCCCGACGTCGTCGGCAAGCCCCGCGCCGAGGCAGAGGCCGCTCTCGCCGCGGCGGGCCTCAAGGTCACCGCCAACGAGGTCGAGAGCGAAGAGGCGGCCACCGGAACGGTCATCGCCCAGAACCCCGCGGCGCGGACCGAGGTCGACCGGGACTCGATGGTGACCCTCGACGTGGCCAAGTCGCCCGGCGAGGAGACCGTCCCCGACGTCGCCGGCCAGAACCTCCAGAACGCCCAGGCCCAACTCCGCGCCGCGGGCTTCAAGATCGCCGCCACCAAAGAGGCGGCGAGCGCGACGGTCGCGTCCGGTCTGGTCATCTCGACCGACCCGGCCGGGGGGACGACCGCCAAGAAGGGCGCGGCGGTGACGATCACGGTGTCGACCGGTGTCGAGCAGGTCAGCGTGCCGAACGTCGTCGGACAGACCGAGACCAACGCCACCAACACCCTCCAGGGCCGCGGCTTCAACGTCGACACCTCCACCAAGACCGTTCCCGCGGGCGACTCCGACATCGGACGGGTCATCAGCCAGGACCCGACCTCGGGCAAGCAGGCCGACAAGGGCTCGACGGTCAAGATCGTGGTCGGCGTCGCGGCCACGAGCACCACCTCGACCCCACCGACGTCGTCGTCCACCCCCTGACATGGCCGGGCGGCGGGCCGGCACCGACCCCATCGCCAAGGGAGCGGTGGCCCTGGCGGTGGCTCTGACCGGGGCGGCGCTGCTCGCCGGGCTGCTCGGGTTCTCCTCGACGCTCAACCCGCTCGACGCGCTCCTCGGACGGGGAGCGATCGTGACCGTTCCCGACCTGTCCGGGCGTCCGCAGCCCGGAGCCGAGGCCGATCTGCGCCGGTCCGGGCTCGTGCCGAAGGTCCGCACCAGCTACAGCCTGACCGGCACCCGGGGCACCGTGATCTCCCAGACGCCCCCGGCGGGCTCGCGGGTTCGGGAGGGTGCCGAGGTCGAGGTCGTGGTCAGTCGCGGCCTCAACCGGGTCGAGATGCCCGCCGCGGTCGGACAGACCCTGGATGCGGCCCGGGCGCCGCTCGACGACGCCGGAATCGACGTGACGGTCACCCGGGAGCCGAGCGAGACCGTGCCCAAGGGCGTCGTGATCAGCCAGGAGCCAGGCCCGGGGGTCGTGGTCACCGCCGAGGACGAGGTCCGTCTGGTCGTCTCCGACGGGGCCGCCCCCCGTGCGGTGCCCGACGTGACCGGCCTCGCCCTCGAGGGAGCGGCGTTCCGGTTGGGTCAGGCCGGCTTCACCGTCGGAGCGGTGACCCCGGTCGACGACGCCTCGGCGGTGCTCGGATCGATCCTGCGCACCGACCCTGCCGCGGGGGCGATGGCGGACCGTGACACTCCGATCGCGCTCGCCCAGGCCGCCGGAGCTCCCCCCGTCGCGGTGCCCGACCTGAACGGCCGGACCGCGGACGACGCCTCCGCGGCGCTGAAGGCTCTCGGGCTGGTTCCCAACGTGATCCGGGGCTCCGGCGTCGACGCGGTCACCGCCCAGGACCCGGCCCCGACCACGATGGCCCGTCCCGGAACCGTGGTCACGGTCCAGATCGGGACGGTGGGCTGAGATGGGACCGAGCACGCTCCGACACCGCCGGCTGTCGCCGACCCGGACCTCAGAGGTCGAGCTGACCGCGGCGGAGTCGCGCTCGGTACGTCGGCGCTCCGACCGTGACGACCGGGCGGTCCGGGTCCGGGGCGGAACGCCCGTCACGCCGATCGGAGGTCCGGAGGACGTCGACCCCCGTCGCCACCCCCGCGCCACCGCGATCGGTCTGGCCGTCGTCGGCCTGCTGTTCGTGCTCACCGGCTTCGCGATCGGCACCTCCATGCGAGACGGCGAACGGGCCGTGCTCGCCGCCCGCGTCCCGGTTCCCCGATTGGACGGCAACACCCTCGAGGAAGCCACCCGGACCCTCGAGGGCCTGGGGCTGCTGGTCGCCGTGGAGTACCAGCCCAACGAGGCCGTGCCGACGGGGACGGTGTTCGGCCAACGCCCGGTCGCGGGATCCAAGCTCGAGGTCGGGACCGAGGTGACCCTGGTCGTCAGCGACGGTCCCGCCGGCGTCAAGGTCCCCGACACGACCGGCTTCCAGGGATCCGAGGCGGTGAAGCTCCTCGAGGCCAACGGACTGGCCCCGGTCCTGCAGCCGACCCACGACGAGAAGGTCCGGCCCGGTGAGGTGCTGCGGACCGATCCCGCCGCCGGCAGCCGAGCGGCTCCGGGAGCGACCGTGGCCGTGCTCGTCTCCGACGGCCCCGCGCCGCGACAGGTGCCCGCCATCGCAGGAACGCCCATCGCCGAGGGCTTCGCCGCCCTCGGGCGTGCGGGAGTCGGCCTGGGCAAGGTCACCGCCACCGTGGTCGAGGGAACCCCCGCCGGTGTGGTCGTCTCCACCGATCCGCCGGCCGGCTCGGCGGTTCCCCGGGACCAGCCGGTGGACGTCGTCGTCACCGAGTCGGCTCCCAGCCTGAAGGCCCCCTCGGTGACCGGCCTGCTGAGGTCGTCGGCCGCCGAGGCGCTTGCCGACAGCCCGCTGGTGATCAGCTACCGGAACCAGACCGTCGCCTTCGACGACAGCCGGTCCGGGCGGGTCATCGCCCAGAGCATCCCGGCGGGAACCGCGGTGTCGCCGGGGATGCAGCTGCAGCTGACGGTGGCGGTCGCGGCCGCCCCACCGACCACCACCACGGTTCCGGGAGCCACGACCACGACCGCCCCCTGAGCCGCGACCGGCCCGCGTCAGCTGCAGCGGCGCAGGAAGTTGCCGACCAGGTCGTGACCGGCGTGGGTCAGCACCGACTCCGGGTGGAACTGGACGCCCTCGACGTCGAGCTCGCGGTGCCGCAACCCCATGATCAACCCGTCGTCGGTCTCCGCGGTGACCTCCAACACGTCGGGCAACGTCGAACGCTCGACGATCAGCGAGTGGTAGCGGGTCGCCTCGAGCGGGTTGGGCAACCCCTCGAAGACCCCCACCCCCCGATGTGCGATGAGGGAGGTCTTGCCGTGCACCACCTCCGGGGCACGCACCACCTCGCCACCGAACACCTCGCCGATGCACTGGAGGCCCAGGCACACCCCGAACACGGGGACCCGCGAACCCCAGGTCCGGATGATCTCGTTGGACAGCCCCGCGTCGGCCGGGGTTCCCGGGCCGGGGCTGATGAGGATGCCGTCGGGGTCGATCCGCTCGACGTCGGCCAGCCCCAGGGCGTCGTCGCGGTGCACCTCGGGCTCGGCTCCCAGCTCCCCCAGGTACTGCACCAGGTTGTAGACGAACGAGTCGTAGTTGTCGATCACCAGGATCCGGGGCGCCACGACCGAGAGCGTACGGGTTGCCCGCGGCGACGGAACAACCGTTACCCTCACCGCCATGGCGAAGCCGGCCAAGCGCAGGGTGGAGGGGACCGGTCAGGGTTCCCGCACCGACGACACCGCAACCGACACGGACGCGTCCGCTCCACAAGGACACGGCCACTCGCAAGGACACGGCCAAGGACACCGGCACAGTGCGGACGTCCAGCAAGCGGGTCACCCCCAAGGCGCAGCACCGGCCGTCGGGGCGCTACACCCCGCCGGGCACCGGCGCGCCCAAGGGTCCGAGCCCCCGCTGGGTCCCCGTGCTCATGTTCGCCCTGTGGGGTCTGGGGCTGCTCGTGATCATCCTGAACTACATGGGGGTGCTGCCCGGCTCGGCCGACGGCGGCAACGGCTGGTACCTGGTCGCCGGCCTCGGCGCCATCCTCGCCGGCATCATGGTCGCCACCCAGTACCGGTAGACTCCCACTCGATCGGAGCCACCAGCTCTCACTCGATGGGAGCACCAGCTCTCACTCGATGGGAGCCACCAGCTCCATGTCCTCCAGGCAGTGCCGGGGCGGCTCGGGCTCCTCGGTCGGCGCGGCGGTCATGGTGACCTCGGTGCCGCAGATCGAGCACCGGTAGAGCAGCTTGACCTTGCGGATCGTGCCCGCCTCGGGTGGATCCGGAGGAGGGGTCGCGAACTGCTGGAGGAAGAACCAGCCGGCCCGCAGGATCACCGCACCCAGCACCACCGCGCCGAAGGTCGGCGCGAGCGGGGTGCTGAGAGCCAGGCTC
Source organism: Microthrixaceae bacterium (assembly GCA_037045265.1). Classification (GTDB taxonomy): domain Bacteria; phylum Actinomycetota; class Acidimicrobiia; order Acidimicrobiales; family Microtrichaceae; genus JBAOHV01. The sequence continues at coordinate 197,126 of JBAOHV010000012.1, forward strand.
ACCCCGACGGCGGTCACGGCCAGGACCGCGAGCCACAGGCCCAGCCGGACCCACCGTCGGGATGCCAACCTGTCAGCCCAGGCGCTCGATGACGGTGGCGTTGGCCATGCCGCCACCCTCGCACATCGTCTGGAGGCCGTAGCGGCCCCCGATGCGCTCGAGCTCGTTGAGCATGGTGGCCATCAGCTTGGTGCCGGAACCGCCGAGCGGGTGACCCAGGGCGATGGCGCCGCCGTTGGCGTTGACCTTCGCCATGTCGGGGTGGTGCTCCTTCTCCCACGCCAGGACGACCGAGGCGAACGCCTCGTTCACCTCGATGTGGTCGAAGTCGTCGATGCCCAGGCCGCTCTTCTCGAGCGCCTTCGCGGTGGCCGGGATGGGGCCGGTGAGCATGCGGACCGGGTCGACGCCGGCCAGGGCGAAGGTGTGGAACCGGGCCCGGGGCGTCAGGCCCAGCGCGGCGGCCTTGTCAGCGCTCATGATCAGAGCGGCCGAGGCGCCGTCGCAGATCTGGGAGCTGTTGCCGGCGGTCACCTTGCCCTCGGGCAGGAACGACGGCTTGAGCTTTGCCAGGCCCTCGGCGGTGGTGCCGGGGCGGATGCCCTCGTCGGTGGTGACCATGGTGTCGAGCACCTTGATCTCGCCCGACTCCTTGTCGCGGATCTTGGACACGACGGGGACGATCTCGTTCTCGAAGCGGCCCTCGGCGGTCGCCTGCTCGGCCAGCGCCTGGGAGCGGGCACCATAGGCGTCGAGGTCCTCGCGGGACAGGCCCCACTCGTTGGCGATGATCTCGGCCGACACGCCCTGGCCCACCAAGCCCTTGTGGCCGGCGATGAGCTCGACGTCCGCGTAGCGGTCGTAGGCGGCACCGAACGGGAATCCGACCCCGCTGCCGATCGAGGCACCCATCGGCACCAGGCTCATCACCTCGACGCCGGCGGCGACCACCACGTCGTAGGCGCCGGCCATGACTCCCTGGGCCGCGAAGTGGGCGGCCTGCTGGGACGAGCCGCACTGGCGGTCGACGGTGGTGGAGGGGATCTCCTCGGGCCAGCCGGCGGCGAGCACGGCGTTGCGGCCGACGTTGAGCGCCTGGGCGCCGGCCTGCATGACACAACCCATGATGACGTCGTCGACCAGGGCGGGGTCCAGGTCGTTGCGCTGCGCCAGTGCCTTGAGGGTCTCGGCGGCGAGGTCGACCGGGTGCCAGCCGGACAGGGCGCCGTTGCGGCGACCGCCGGGCGTGCGGACGATGTCGATGATCACTGCGTCGGGCATGGGTCCCCCTCGGGGAGTCGGGCGGTCGGTGCGAACTAGACCGGACGGTCAAGAGAGTCTGCTCGCCGATGGCGTCGGGGGCCAAGTCGCGGGCCGGGCCTCGTGACCCCGGTCACCGCCACTATCCTCGGCGGTCCGAACCAGGAGGCATCGCATGGGTTCCGTGACCAAGGCCGACATCGACCGACTCGTCGACGGGACGACGGTGGCGAGGGAGTTCGTCGACACCGTGGCCCGCTGCGCGGATTCGACCGCGCTGCGCTGGATGCAGCTCGACGGGACGTTGGGCTCGGTGAGCTTCGCCGAGTTCGGCGACCGCGCCGCCCGCGCCGCGACGGGACTCCGCTCCCTCGGCGTGCAGCCCGGCGACCGGGTCGTGCTCATGATGCGCAACATCCCCGAGTTCCACTGGCTCGACATGGCCGTCCTGCTGTGCGGCGCGACTCCGGTGTCGATCTACAACTCGTCGTCCGCCGACCAGGTCGAGTACCTGGTGAACCACTGCGGGGCGGTGGTCGCCATCGTGGAGAACCAGGACTTCCTGGCCAAGTTCACCGAGGTGCGGGACCGGCTGACGGCACTGCGCACCATCGTGACCGTCGTCGATCCGCCCGAGCTCCCCGACGGGGTGGTCGGCCACGCGGTCCTGACCGACGCGGATCCGGTGGACCTTTCCGAGGCCGCGTCGATCGGCCGGCCCGAGGACCTGGCCACGATCATCTACACCTCCGGCACCACCGGGAGCCCCAAGGGCGTGATGATCAGCAACTACAACGTCTGCTGGGTGCTCGAATCCGGCCTGATGTCCTACGGCTGGACCCGCGAGGAGATCAAGGGCAAGCGGGTGGTGTCCTACCTACCCATGGCCCACATCGCCGAGCGGATCGTGTCGCAGTACTCCCTGGTGCTGGCCGGGTTGGAGGTCACGACCTGTCCGGACACCTCGGCGCTGCTGCCGCACCTGATCGCCGTGCGGCCGAACATCGCCTTCGGCGTGCCCCGGGTGTGGGAGAAGCTCTACGCCGGGGTGACCGCCGCGCTCGCCGGTGACCCCGAGAAGGCCGAGAAGTTCAACGAGGCCATCGCAGTCGGCGGCCCGATCCGGGAGAAGATGACCTGGGGCGAGGCGACCGAAGAGGAGATCGCCACCTACGAGTTCCTCGACGCCGTCGCCTTCAGCACGGTTCGCGAGCTGGTGGGCATGGACCAGTGCGAGATGGCCATCACCGGCGCCGCCCCCATCCCGGCCGACCTGCTGCGGTGGTTCCGCACCATCGGCATCCCGCTCGCCGAGGTCTACGGCATGAGTGAGAACACCGGCGCCATGTCCTTCGAGCGGTTCAAGGTCAAGCCCGGAACCGTGGGCCTGGCCATGCCCGGATCCGAGCTCGCCGTGTTCCCCGACGGCGAGGTGTGCTGCCGGGGCGGCCACGTGTTCCAGGGGTACCTGAACGACCCCGACAAGACCGCCGAGGCGATCGACGACGACGGCTGGCTGCACTCCGGCGACATCGGCGAGCTCGACGACGACGGCTACCTGCGCATCGTCGACCGCAAGAAGGAGCTGATCATCACCGCCGGCGGCAAGAACATCTCCCCGGCCAACCTCGAGGCCGAGCTCAAGTCGATCCCGCTGGTCGCGCAGGCCGCGGTCATCGGCGACAACCGTCCGTTCGTGTCGGCGTTGCTGGTGCTCGACGGAGAGGTCGCCCCCGGGTGGGCCGCCCGCCACGGCATCCAGTACTCGTCGCTCGAGGAGCTGGCCGCTCACCCCGACGTGCAGGCCGCGGTCGCCGACGGCGTGGAGCAGGCCATGGCCGGCTTCAACAACGCCGAGCGGGTCAAGAAGTGGACGCTGCTCGCCGAGGAGTGGCTGCCCGACACCGACCTGCTCACCCCGACCTTCAAGCTCAAGCGCCGGGGCATCAACGCCCACTTCGAGAAGGAGATCGAGGCGCTCTACAGCTGAGCGGCCGGCCCGGCCGGCGGATCAGCGCCCGAAGTCGGGGTTGAGCGGTGGCAGTCCGAGCGTGCCGGCCAGGGCGTTCAGGTCGAGCCCGTTCAGGTTGGCGATCGCCACCCCGATGAGCCCGGCGAGCAGTCCGTAGCGGGCGTTCGGGTTGTTCGCGAACACGTCGGGGGCCAGCACCTCGGCCAGTCCGGGAATCAGCAGCGCGAACGTCCCCAACGTGGACACGAGCACCAACGGGTCCTTCGCCGCCGCCTGCACCACCGGGGCGACGTCGGGTCGACCGAGGATGCCCATCATCGCCGAGAGCGCCCGGAGCAGGTCGGGACCGAGCACCTTCGACAATCCGTTCAGCGAGCTCACCACCTGAGGGGTGAGTCCGGCGGCCAGACCCGAGATCGAGTTCAGGACGTAGTTCACGTTCGGGTCGAGGTTCGCGGCATTGCCGAGCTGGGCGAACTTCGACGGGTCCGTGCGCATCGCCACGCCGAACATCACCGCCAGCATCGCCAGGCTCGACTTGTCGTCGGCCAGGCGACCGAGCCCGTTGGGGTCTGCCACCTTCAGGACGCTGCCGATCGAGGAGACGACCTTGGGGTCGACGGTCGTGGCCGCCGAGATCAGCGACGCGATGGCGAGGGGGTCGACCCCCTTGATGGCCAGAGCGGCGGCCGGATCGACCTGGGCGGCGAGCATGAGGATCGTCGTGGCGAGCTTGGGATCCAGGTTCGCTCCCGCGCCGAGTCGCTGGACGAGCGTGGGATCGATGCCGCCCAGCGCGCCGGCGAGCGCCCGGATCGAGTCGGGCGAGATGTTCAGCGACGCCAGGGCGGCGGGGTCCATGCCCGTGAGCGCCGCGATCTGTGAGATGTCCATGCCGGTCAGCTGAGCCAGCAGCGACGGGTCAGCAGCCAGGCGGGCGAACAGCTGCGCCGCGGTCTGGGCCAGGTCGCCGCTGCCCGCCTTGGTGGATCGTGTGGCCGAGCTCCCGGTTCCCGACGCCGAGCGGGCGACCGTGGTCGAGGTCTGCAGCGACACCTTCTCGGGGGCGTCGGTCGACACCTCCGAGGTCTCGGCGGCACGGGCGCACGACGACGCAGCGAGCGCCAGGACGACGGTCGTCGCCGTCATCGCTGCGAGTGCGCGCCGGGTCCCCATCGACAAAACGCTACGGAGCCCGGGTCCGGTGAGCAAGGCAGCAGGGAGATCAGCCCATCCGATCACGTTCTGGATCGACCTTGACGAACCGCGGGTCGATCTCGCCGGGACCCAGCGGCCGCATCAGCAGGTCGAGCGCCGTCCACATCATGCGCGACGACGGGAAGAACAGCAGCGGCCCGACCACGGCGATCGCCACCTCGGCGATGAGGAGGGCTCCGAAGGGCGGGTCGGGGTAGAACGCCAGGGTCCCCGCCATGAGCACGACGAGCATGACGCCGAACACGACGGTGGTGTTCAGCCCGAGCGACCCGATCCAGTGGCCCTCGACGCGCTCGAACAGGAACGTGCAGGTGGGACAGCGCTCCTCCATCTGGAACCACCGGCGGAAGACGTGACGGCCACCGCAGGCCGGGCAGCGGTGGACGAACCCCCTCAGCAGGAGCAGCGAGGGCCGGACGTCGAGCTGGACCGCGGTCGCGACCTCCTTGCGAGGCACGCGACGTTCGGGCGGGGAGGCCATCGGAACCATGTTGGTCGGCGCCCGCCGGCCGCGTCACGCCGACGGCGCGCCGAGGAGGACGTCGAGGTCCTCGAGGTCGCGCTGGGTGGCGTCGGGCAGCAACCAGGCGGGGAACTGCTGAGGAGATGCCCCGGCGAGCTTCACCGTCGTCCCGTCGTCGAGCTCCAGTACGTACAGCCGCCACACGCCCCGTCGGACCCGGGCCGCGGCGATCGTCTCGGCGGGGACGCGTCGCACGGTGCGCCAGGCGACCACGTCGCGCACCACCGAAGCGTCGACGTCGACGAAGCAGCCTCGGACCGCGACCAGCGCGACGACGCCGATCGCGGCCGGCACCGCGATGGCCGCGACCGCGGCCACACCGACCGGCTGGTCGGCCCCGAACGCCCAGAGGGTCGACGCCAGCGCCAGCGACAGGCCGATCACCGCCACGACGAACAGCGGCAGGGCCAGCACGCTGGCTCCACGCAACCGGGAGCGATCGGGTCGGGACATCGGACGACGACGGTAGCGGGAGCCCTCCGGCGAGGTGACGGGGACCGGGCGCCCTACGGTGGAGGAGTGGCAGGAGCTGAGCCGGCGCGGATCCTGGTGGTCGACGACGACCGCGCCATCCGCGACTCCCTCGACCGCCTGCTCGCTCTCGAGGGACACCGGGTGACGACCGCCGCGGACGGTGCCTCGGCGCTGGATCGGATGCGATCGGGCTCCGTCGACCTTCTGGTCCTCGACCTGATGATGCCGACCGTCGACGGTCTGACCGTCTGTCGGGTGCTGCGAGCCGAGGGCGACCGGGTGCCGATCCTCATGCTGACGGCGCGCACCGAGACCTCCGATCGGGTCGCGGGGCTCGACGCCGGCGCGGATGACTACCTGCCCAAGCCGTTCGACCCCGAGGAGCTGTTGGCCCGGGTGCGGGCGCTCCTGCGACGGGCCCGACCCGAGCCGGACGGCGGGGCTGATCACGCGGCGATGACCGTCGCCGACCTTCGACTCGACCCCGCGGCCCGGCGGGCCTGGCGCGCCGACCGCGAGCTCGAGCTGTCACGCACCGAGTTCGACCTGCTCGAGCTGCTCGTGTTCAACGCCGGGATCGTCCTCGACCGGACCAGGATCTACGAGGAGATCTGGGGCTACGACTTCGGTCCGGACTCGAAGAACCTCGCCGTCTACATCAGCTACCTGCGACGCAAGATCGACGAGGGCGAGGACGTCAAGCTGATCCACACGGTCCGCGGCGTGGGCTACACGTTGCGGGAGAGCTGACGGGGCGGAGTCCGTCGATGAGCCTGAGAGCCCGGTTCGTGCTGGCCCTGGTCGGCCTGGTCGCCGTCGCCACCACCCTGATCGGAGCCTTCAGCTACCGCACCACCCGGGCCGAGCTGCTCGGCCAGCTCGACTCGTCGTTGCAGGCCACCACCGCGGACCTCCGCCGTCCGGGCGGCGTCGACCGGGTGCTCGGCCCGCGGGGCCCGGCGTCGATCCGTGGCGACAGCGACGTCATCGTCCAGGTGGTCGGCGCCGACGGCACCGTCTACTCGATGGACGGTGCCGCGCCGCTGCCGGTCGGCGCCTCCGCCGAGGACCTCCTCGACGAGCCCGAGGGGACGTTCCGCTGGCAGGACGACTCGGTCGACGGAACCGCGGTCCGGGTGCTGACGACCTCCCTCGGCGGCGGCCGCGGCGTGCTGCAGGTCGGGCGCAGCCTGAGCGAGACCCGACAGGTCCTGGCCGCGCTGCGGATCCGGATCCTGGTCGCGTCGCTGGTGGTGGTCGCCGCCGCAGCCGCGGTCGGAGTGGTGCTGGCCCGGCAGCTGACCCGCCGGCTGGTCCGCCTGACCGCCGCCGCCGAGGAGGTCCGCCGATCCGGCCGGCTCGACGTCGACGTCGACACCGACGGCACCGACGACGCCGCCCGGCTGGGTGTGGCGTTCCGGGAGATGCTCGGCACCCTGGCCCGATCCCGGGAGGACCAGCAGCGGCTGGTGCAGGACGCCGGCCACGAGCTGCGAACCCCGCTGACCAGCCTGCGCACCAACGTCTACACGCTGCGGCGCTCGCTCGGTCCGGCCGGGGCCGACGCCGGGGCAGCGGGTGGGGACACCGCTCGGATCCTCGACGACCTCGACCAGGAGACCGAGGAGCTGAGCCGTCTGGTCGACGAGGTCGTCGAGGCCGCCACCGACCGTCGGGGTGACGAGCCCGAGCAGCCGGTCGATCTCGGTGACCTGGTCGAACGGGTGGCGGAGCGCGCCCGACGCCGATCCGGCCGGGAGGTGGTGGTGCACCGACTGGGTCCCGCCACGGTGTCCGGGCGACCCCTGGCGCTCGAGCGGGCGGTGACCAACCTGGTCGAGAACGCTCTGAAGTTCGACTCCGGCGTGCAGCCGATCGAGGTCACCTGCGAGGGCGGCCGGGTGGAGGTCGCCGACCGCGGGCCGGGGATCGCGGCAGCTGACCGGCCCCACGTGTTCGACCGCTTCTACCGCTCCACCGACGCCCGCAGCCGGCCGGGCTCCGGCCTCGGCCTGTCGATCGTCGCCGAGGTGGTCGCCGGCCACGGCGGTCGGACCTTCGCCGCCGAGCGCGCCGGGGGCGGAGCGGTGGTCGGCTTCGTGCTGCCGGTCGGGCCGGAACCGGCCGGTCGAACGGGCGCGACGGCGTAGTGTCGCCGGTCATGCAGGACCGTGACCCGCGGGTGCGTCTGGAGCTGGACGGCCCCGTCGCCGTCATCACCAACGACAACCCCGACAAGCACAACGCGTTCGACGACGCCATGGACGCGACGCTGTTCGACATCCTCGCCGAGCTGTCGGCCCGCCCCGACGTCCGAGCCGTCGTGTGGCGGGGCGAGGGCAAGTCGTGGTCGTCGGGCCGCGACGTCGGCTCGATCGGCATCAACAACACCGACATGACGCACCACGAGCTGATGACCCGCGGCATCCGCGGCATCCAGCGCCTGTGGGACCTCGAGGCGCCGATCATCGTCGCCATCCACGGCTGGGCGCTCGGCGGGTCGTTCCAGCGGGCGCTGCTGTGCGACATCCGCATCGCCAGCGACGACGCCCGGTTCATGCTGCCCGAGGTCGGCCACGGGGTCATCCCCGACACCGGCGGCGTGTCGGTCCTCTACGAGATGTGCGGTCACGGCCTGGTGTCCGACATGGTGCTGACCGGTCGGCGTCTGTCGGCGCAGGAGGCGTTGACCCACGGCATCGTGTCGCGCGTCGTCACCCGCGACGAGCTCGACGACACCGCGATGGAGATGGCGCAGAAGATCGCGTCGAGCTCGGCGGTCGCGGTGAAGATGGCGCGGCGGGTGATCGGCCACCTCGCCCGACCGGCGGTGCGGGCGTCGATGGAGGACGAGCTGATCTTCCAGACGTTCGTCAACCGCAGCGACGACATGGCCGAGATGCGCGCCGCCCGCGCCGAGGACCGCGAGCCGCGCTACCGCGGCAGCTGAGCCGGAGCCCGGCCGACCACCCGGAGGACCTCTGATGACCGAACCGATCGGCCTGCCCCGCCCGCCCGCTGTCGGCGACACGGCGCTTCGACCCGGCACCTTCGACGGCACCGCGGTGTTCGTCACCGGCGCCGGCACCGGCCTGGGCAAGGCGATCGCGTCCGAGTTCGCCCGGCTGGGCGCAGATGTGGTCATCGCCAGCCGCAAGCCCGAGCACCTCGCCGCCGGTGCCGAGGCCATCGAGGCGATCGGCGCCCGGGTGCTGACCGTCAGCTGCGACATCCGTGACGCCGAGTCGGTGGCCGCAGCGTTCGACGCCGCCGTCGCCGCCTTCGGACTGCCGGGAGTGCTGGTCAACAACGCTGCGGCCAACTTCCCGGTCCCGGCCGAGGACATGTCGCCCAACGCGTGGCGCACCGTGGTCGACATCACCCTCAACGGGACCTTCGTGTGCTGCCGCGAGTTCGGGCGCCGTCACCTCGCGGCGGGGACGCCGGGCTCGATCGTCAACATCGGGGCCAGCTACGCCTGGACCGGCGGGCCCGGTTTCGTGCACTCCGCCGCGGCCAAGGCCGGGGTCAAGAACCTGACCGAGTCACTCGCGGTCGAGTGGGGCCCCTACGGGATCCAGGTCAACTGCCTGGTGCCGGGGCTGTTCCCCCACGAGGACATGACCGACGACATCCGCGGCAACCTCGACCGCACCCACGACAAGGACGCGTGCCAGCCGGCGTTGCGGGTCGGGGAGCGACAGGAGCTCGGGTGGGCGGCCACGTTCCTGGCGTCGCCGTACGGCCGGTTCATCTCGGGTCACACCCTGGTGGTCGACGGCGCCAACTGGCAGCGCCGTTCCATGACCAACCCGCCGGTCACCACGATCCGGGACCAGATGGGTCGCCCCCCGTTCGAACCCTGACCCCCCAAATTCCCCCCGGGACCCCGCTTTGTAGTGCGAGATCCAGGCGAACGCCTGGATCTCGCACTACAGAACGGGAATGTGGTCACCAGCGCGAGCGGGACTCCTCGGCGAAGCCGAGCACGTCCTCGACGCGCAGCTCCGCTCCGTCGTCGGTGACCACGGTCCCGGTCCAGGTGCCGAACACCTGGTGGACCTCGGTGCCGAGCACCTTGGCGTCGACCTTGGTGTGCTTGTCGTGCACCGGTGTGAGGGTGATGTCCATGCGCCCCGTCGGATCGACGACCCGCCACGGCTCGAGCGGTCGGTCCCAGTCGTAGTCCCAGCGCAGCTCGCCGCCGAGCTTGTGCAGACGGCCGTCGACGATGATCCCGTTCTCGGTGAAGCCCGTCCCGTCGGTCCACTTGCCGCCGATCTGGATGCCGAGCACCTCGCCGGTGGTGGTGGCGCCGGCGCCACCACCCCAGTTCCAGCGGGTCTCGTGGGGCCAGCGGCCACGGCCGACGTCGAGCACGCCCCACGCCTCGCCGGCGTCACCACCGAAGGCGATGACCTCGTCGCCGATGGTCAGGGTGCCGTGGGCCGGTCGGGCCTGGTGCTTGGAGGTGTACTGGAACAGCTCGTCGCTCCAGGGGATCACGACGTTGAGCGACTCGTGGCCGTCGGGCAGCTCGACGAACACGTCCATCGACGCGGGGGTGCCGTCGGCCTCGGTCCACGCGGCCGACAGGCGGGTGCCGCCCGGCTCGTCGGTCAGGTCGAGCACCTGGTGGCGGGCCGCGGAGCGCAGTGGCGCGGTGCCGGGCCGGTCCGGCAAGGAGATCCCCGCCGCTCCCGGGACGCTGCGGTTGCGTCCGCCGGTACGCCCGGAGCGCAGGTCGGCCCACCACACGTCGGTGATGCCCAGGAAGTCGATGTCGGCGTAGGTGACCGACAGCGTGTGGGTCGGACCGAGCACCGCCCAGTAGTCCCAGCGCTTCTTGCGCCCGGGGGTGCCGGCCAGGTTGCAGTCGTGCATCGGCACCCGTGACCAGCCCCGCGCCAGCGGGTTGAGGGTCGTGCCGCCCGGCAGGCAGAGCTGGACCGGCTCGGTCACCTCCCGTTCGTGGGTGAGGGTCACGTCGGGGTGGTCGTCGGTCATGGCCGGATTCTTGTCGGTCGGGACCCGGGCGCACGACCGGGCGTGGAAACCCGCCGGTCGTCACGAGCCGCCCCGCCGTAGGATCGGGGCGTGCTCCGAGCCCGATCCCGGTCCACGGGGTCGGCCCGGCCCTCCCGCTCCCCGGGCCGCCGTCTGCGGCGGTTCGGAGCCGAGACCTTCGCCTCGCTGAAGGTCCGGAACTTCCGGCTGTTCTTCGCCGGGCAGGGCATCTCGCAGGTCGGCAACTGGATGACCCTGGTCGCCCAGTCGCTGCTGGTGCTGTCGTTGACCGATTCGGGCATCGCCCTCGGGTTGCTCGCCGTCGCCCAGTTCGGTCCGGTCCTCGTGCTCGGACCGTGGGCCGGTCTGGTCGCGGACCGGTCCGACAAGCGGCGGCTCCTGCTGATCGTCCAGTCGTTGGCGATGGTGCAGTCGTTCCTGTTGGCCGCGGTCGCGTTCACCGACTCGCCGGCCTGGACCGTCTACGCCGTCGCGCTCATCGGCGGCTTCACCGTTGCGTTCGACAACCCGGCCCGGCGCGCCTTCGTGGTCGAGATGGTGCCCGAGGCCGACGTGCCCAACGCCGTCAGCCTCAACAGCGCCCTGATGACGTCGTCGCGGGTGATCGGACCGGCGCTCGCGGGGCTGCTGATCACCACCGCGGGCTACGGCTGGGCGTTCCTGCTCGACGGCGTCTCCTACGTGGCGGTGCTGGTGTCGCTGTTCCTGATGCGCACCGAGGAGCTGCGGCCGAGCCCGCCGGCGGAGCGGGCCAAGGGCCAGATCCGCGAGGGGTATTCGCTACGTGCGTCGGACCGCCGACCTGTTCGTCCCGCTGGTGATGATGGGGGTGGTCGGCACCCTGGCGTTCAACTTCGGCACGGTCATGCCCCTGTTCGTCACCCGCGACCTGGACGGCTCCGACATGGTGTTCACCGTCCTGTTCTCGGTGGTCAGCGTCGGCTCGGTGCTCGGAGCGCTGGTCGCGGCCCGTCGTCGGGAGGTGACGGTGTGGAACGTCGGGATGTCGTCGCTCGGGTTCGGGGCGACGATGGCCGCTCTCGCGGTCGTGCCGAGCGTGGCGACCGCCATGCCCGTCGCCCTGGTGCTCGGCGTGTTCTCGATCACGTTCCTGACCATGTCGACCGCCATCGTCCAGATGCGCGCCGAGCCCGAGATGAGGGGTAGGGTGCTCGCGCTGCAGGCGATGCTGTTCCTGGGCAGCACTCCGATCGGCGGCCCGATCGTCGGCTGGGTCGCCCAGGTGTTCGGGGCGCGCTGGTCGATCGCGTTGGGAGCGGTCGCGTGCGTGGCTGCCGGCGGGTGGGGGATGGTGACGGTCGGTCGTGGCGATCACCGGGTCGGGAGCGATCCGGGCCGCGAGGTGCTCACGTCCTGAGCGTGGGAACGGTCGTGGCCCGTCGGTCGGCGTCGCACGCCGAGCGCACGTGGCAACCCCGCAGGTGGTCGTTGACCACGCCGACCGACTGCATCGCTGCGTAGGCGGTCGTGGGGCCGATGAAGCGGAACCCGAACCGCTTGAGCTCCTTGGCCAGCGCCGTCGACTGCTCTGTCCGGGCGGCGATCTCGCCCAGCTCGATCGGGACCGGCCGTCCCCGTCGGGTCGGCTCGAAGGACCAGATCAGCGCGGCGAGCGAGCCGTGGCGTGCCTGCACGTCGAGCACCGCGGAGGCGTTCGACACCGCCGCCTCGATCTTTCCCCGGTGGCGGACGATGCCGGCGTCCGCCATCAGCCGCTCGACGTCGCCGGGTCCGTACGCGGCGACCGCGGCGGGGTCGAAGCCGGCGAACGCGGCGCGGAAGTTGTCCCGCTTGCGCAGGATCGTCAGCCACGAGAGCCCCGACTGGAACCCCTCCAGGCAGAGCTTCTCGTAGAGCCGGACGTCGTCGGTGACCGGACGTCCCCACTCGAGGTCGTGGTAGGCGGCGTAGTCCTCGGTCGACGCGCCCCACCCGCACCGACGGCGGCCGTCGGCGCCTGTGATCAGTCCGGTCTCCACGGCGCTGGTCGCTCGTGTGTCAGGCCGGCGTGCCGGGAGCCGGGGGCGTGGTGCCGACAGTGGGGCCGGAACCCCACTCGCTGACCTTGGTGCTGTAGCCGGCCTGCTGGGGCATGGCGCCGGCGGCGGTCACGAACTCGAGCTGCTGGCGGGCGTAGTCGGTCAACGGGTTGACGGTGACGCCGGTTCCGTACGCGCAGATCTCACTCCACTGGCCGATCGCCCCCGAGTCGAAGCGCATCCCGATGATGGCGGTGCTGCCCAGCTTGCGGGCCTCCTCGACCATGCGGGCCATCGCCTCGCTGCGGCTCTGGGCGAGCAGCTTGGTGAACTCGGGGATCTCGCCGCCACCGATCGATCGGAACCCGGCGATGCAGCCGGCGCCGATGTTGCGGGCCCGGACGGTCAGGCCGAAGATCTCGCCCTGGACCGAGGTGATCTCGTAGCCGGGCAGGTCGAAGCCGGTGGTGATGAGCATGGGTCGCACGCTACGCGCTGTGTCGGTCCGGACGGCGCGGTCAGCCCACGACGGTCACTTGACCACCTGGCAGCCGAGCTGGCCGAGCGCGGGTCCGCTTCCGGTCCCGACCGCGACCACGCAGACCTGCACGGTGTCGGGTCCGACCGGGACGGTGGTGTGGAACCCGCGGCTCGGGCCGTACCCGACCGCAGCCGCCACATCCAGCCGTTCCTGATCGGCGGGCAACGACGCGATCGGTCGACCGTCGGCCAGGACCACGACGGTGAGGGGAGCGACGGTGTCGCCGTCGACGGTCCAGCCGGCCAGCTCGACCGCGGAGGGCGGGCCGGGCGACCCGTCCGGTTCGGTCGTGCGGGTGACGACGGCCATGTCGAGGTTGCCGAACGGGCCGTCCGGGCTGAGCAGGCCGGTGGGCGTCACCGGGACCCGGTGCCGGGCGCCCGCTCCGCCGAGCTCCCCGGGGGTGGGCCAGACGTTGAACGAGCAGGTTCCCATGGCCGCCCCACCCTTGGACTGCTGGACCATGACCGGCGCCCGAACCCACGGGGCCGGACAGCTCGCATGGCCGAAGCCCATCCAGTGGCCGACCTCGTGGTTGACCACGTAGTGGCGGTACGTCTCGACCCCGTAGGGCCAGCTCGGAGAGGCGCCCAGCCACCGGTCCTGGTTGATGATGACGTTGCGACCCTGCCGGCACGACCACATCGAGCTGCACGGCCGTCCGAAGCCGGGCACGGTGTCGGCCGCGGCCAACCAGACCGTGAAGTCCGAGGGGCCGTCGGTGCGCACGAAGCGGATCGATCCCCCCAGCGACCAACCCCGTCTGTCGTCGAGGGTCGCCTGGACGTGTCGGGCGAACTCGCCGACATCCGCGGTGATCCGCCCCCGGGGTCGCGATGTTGAACGTGTAGGTGCGGGCCGGCGCCGCAGGCGGTGAGCCCCAGTCCCAGCACGGTCGACGTGGCCAGTGCGGCCAGAACAGCCTGCGTGCGACGTCGCATGATCCCCCCGATCCCCGACAGCGACCCAAGGGTATTGCGGGTGGTCGTCCCGGTGTCGATGCAGTGATGCGTCCGGGGTCAGGGCGTCAGGGCGTCAGGGCGTCAGGGTGTCAGGTCGTCGGGGTGAAGGTGAGGTGCTCGGAGACGTCGCCCCAACGCTCGGGGATCATGGTCCGGTGGACGAAGCACCACTCGCCGTCGATGCGGCGGATCCGATCGTCGTAGCGGCCGACGACGACCGGCTGGAGCCCCAGACGGTCGGTTCCCTGCAGGACGGTGAACCGGGACCGGACCGCGATCTCGTCGGGGTCGCCGGGGACCTCATCGACGATGACGTTGGTGATCACGTGAGCGGTCAGCGGGGTTCCGTCGTCGTGGCGCCGTGTCGTCGACTCGTACAGCGAGCGGATCTGGTCGGCCCCCGTGGCTACGACCGTCCCGTCCTCGGTTGCGACCGAGGCGTGGGCCAGGAGGTCGCCGACCGCGGCGAAGTCACCGCGGTCCATCAGCTCGGCGTAGCGGGCGAGCAGCTCGGCTGCGGCCCATCGGTCATCGGCGGTGATCGACACAGCGGAACCTCCTGCGGGGGCATCGTCGCACGCCGGGATCGTGTTCGCTCGAGATCGCGTTCGCTCGAGATCGCGTTCGCTCGAGATCGCGTTCGCTCGGGATCGGGCACCGCCAGTGGATCGGGGAACCGATCGGGTGCGCCCGTCGTCGGAGAGACATGAGTTCGTCCCGGACCGCATCGTGGTTCACGCCCCGCCTGCGATTGAGCGGTCGTGATCGCGACCGGTCTGATCGCGGTCGGTCTGGTCGCTGGTGGGGTGCGTCGATCGTGGGGAGTCGGTCGTCGCTGAGGGAGACGTGCGGGACCCGGATCCGCCGATCCTCGAGCTCACCCGATCCGGCGGGTGCGGCGACGTGTTCATGTGGGCGACCACCTCCGGAGGCGACGTCGCTGTCACGGTGTCCTGGAACCGACCGTTCGAACAGCAGCGTCGGGCGGCGGAGGTCCGATTCGCGGTTCCCGACGACGAGATCGTCGTGCGGATCGAACGGGGCCGCACGCTCGAGCGGAACATGTGCACCGACCTGATCGACGGAGAGTCCGAGCCGGAATGGGTCCGGACCGCCACCGCCGGGCGAGGCCACCTGGTGGTCGGCGAGTTCGACCCGGTCACCTGGCGAGCTCGGGCGACGCTGACGCTCGAAGGTGTGGAAGGGCCCGACGGTCTGAGGTTCGCCCCGGCGGAGCTCAGCACCGACCAGATCGGGTTCTTCTCCGGCTGACCGCGGTCATGGTCACCGACTCCGGGCCGTACGCGGTGTTGCCCGCGCTGGGGCGCGGGTGGTGGGGTTCCTGGTTGTCCGGGGTGGTGTGGGGTGTGTGTCCCCTTGGGGTGGGGTCCCCGCGCGTCAGGCGGGGTCGGCTGGTCGGCGCGGTGGTCGGCGTGGTGGTCGGGGTCGGTGGTGGGTGGTCATGGTGAGGCCGCGGGCGGTGGTGATGGTGAACAGTCCATCGTTGGGGGAGTCACCGGGGCCGGGGTGGTGGTCGTGGGGGGTGGGGGTGATGTGCCAGCCGGTGCGGTGGATGATGCCGTGGTGTCGGCGGCACAACAGGACGAG
>JBAOHV010000013.1:0-77243 GCA_037045265.1 Microthrixaceae bacterium
CGTTCATGACCGACTGATCGAGAACCATGACGAACTGGGCGATCGCCAGGGCCGTCAGGGCGGACTTCTTCATGCGGACCTCGCGTAGAGCCTCTGACCAAGCGTGTGTTTGATCGGGTCACGATCGTAGGTTGATGTAGACACACGCATACGCATCTCGGCGTGCCCGGATCCGATCCTGGGTGTGAGCCGCTGCTTCCATCTCGACCCAAGACGCGTGGAGACCAGTGTCCGATTCTCCAGACTCGACCAGCCGAACCGCTGCGCTCATGCGATGGACCCCCGGTCTGGTGACCCTGCGTCGCTACGACCGTGGGTGGCTGCGTCCAGATCTCGTGGCGGGGATCGTGCTCGCGGCGATCCTCGTTCCACAGGGCATGGCGTACGCCGAGCTGGCGGGCCTGGAGCCGGTCACGGGTCTCTACACGACGATCGCCTGCCTGGTCGCCTACGCGGTTTTCGGTCCGTCGAAGGTGCTGGTGCTCGGCCCCGACTCATCGGTGTCGCCGCTGATCCTGGCGTCCATCACGCCGCTGCTGGTCGCCGGCGACCCTACGACCGCGATCGTGTTGGCAGGCATGCTGGCTGTGCTGGTCGGGTTGATCGAGGTCGGGCTGGGAGTCGCCAAGCTCGGCTTCGTGGCGGACCTCCTCTCGAGCGAGGTTCGTGTCGGCTATCTGAACGGGCTGGCGGTGACGATCATCGTCGGTCAGCTGCCCAAGCTGTTCGGCTTCTCCACCGACGCCGACGGGTTCGTCGACGAGATCCGTCAGTTCGCAGCGGGTCTCGGCGACCGCAACACCGCGACGCTGCTGACAGGACTCGGCGTGCTGGCGGTACTCCTGCTTCTGCCCCGGTTCACGACTCGCATCCCTGCTGTGCTCGTGGCCGTCGTCGGCGTCACAGCGCTCTCGGCGATGCTCGATCTCTCCTCGAGGGGAGTGAGCACCGTCGGGGTTCTGCCCAAGGGCTTTCCGGCGCCGTCGGTCCCGTGGACGAACGCGTCGGATGCGATCGCCCTGATGGTGGGTGCGGTGGGCATCACCCTGGTCTCGTTGACCGACACGATTGCCACGTCGTCGAGCTTCGCCGCTCGTCGCGGCGACGAGGTCGACGCAGACGCCGAGATGGTCGGAGTCGGCGCCGCCAACATCGCTGCCGGCGTGTTCGGGGGATTCGCGGTGTCGGTCAGCGGATCACGCACGGCGGTTGCGGACCAGTCCGGTGCCCGGAGCCAGCTGACCGGCCTGGTGGGGGCCGGCCTGGTCGGGCTGCTGCTCCTGGTGCTCAACGGCCTGCTCGCCGACCTTCCCCAGGCGGCGCTCGCCGCGGTGGTGATCGCGGCAGCTCTGTCGTTGATGGACCTTCCGGCCCTTCGGCGATTCGCTCGGCTCCGTCCGTCGTCGCTGGTGGTGAGCCTGGTTGCCAGCGGCGGCGTCGTCTTCATCGGCGTGCTCCAGGGCATCGTCCTGGCGATCGTGCTGGCGATCCTGTTGTTCTTCCGCCGCAGCTGGTGGCCGCACGGAGCGGTCCTCGGCGAGGTGCCGGAGCTCGGTGGCTGGCACAGCCTGGACGCCTACCCCGACGCCGACCAGGTCGAAGGGGTCGTCGTGTTCAGGTGGGAGGCGCCCTTGTTCTTCGCGAACGTCGGGCAGTTCCGCGACCAGGTCCGGTCGTTGGTACGACACAGCTCGCCCCGGTTCGTGGTGCTGCAGTGCGAGGCGATCACCGACATCGACGTCACTGCCGCCGAGGTGCTCAAGGACCTCGACGAGGAGCTGAACGCCAAGGGCGTGCACCTGGCGTTCGTCGAGCTGCGGGATCGCCTGCACGACCTGGTGGTGCGCTACGACCTCCAGTCGACTCTGCAGGCGGAGCACTTCTTCCCGAGCATCAAGGTCGCGGTCGACTCGTTGATCGAGGAGCGCGACGGCGATCCGGATTGACCGACCAGGCGGTTGGAGTCAGCGGAAGGCCCTGTGGTCGGCCTCGGTCTGATCGGCGTCAGCGCGCAGCGAACTCCACCAACGACGCGGTCATGGTCCGGCCCTTTCCGATGTACGCGGAGATCGCCACGCTGTCGCCGGTGCGGGCATGTGCCCGTGCCAGGCAGCGGCCGCAGATCGACGCGTACGCCGCCATCGACTCGGGTGACATCGACGCGATGTCCGCCGATCCCTTCCAGTCCCAGAGCTGGCGGAAGTAGTAGTCACGGTCCACGCCGTCGAGCCCGCGCACCTGCTCCCAACCGAGGAAGACGTCCGGAGCGGTCTGGATGAGGCGCTGGCCCTCCACGACACGCTGTCCGTTCTGGGGGAATCGCGTCTTGCCCAGATGGGCTTCGAGAACGCTCCGCTTGGCCTCCTTGACCTGGAGGAAGAGCGGGTCCGATTCGTTGTCGCCGATCATCAGGGCGACCCAGCAGCGCGTTCCCACGCTGCCCACTCCAACGACCTTGCGGGCAAGGTCGACGAACCGGTAGCGGTCGAGCAGCACACGGCGGTCGCACGACAGCGTCCGGCGGTACATGTGGATCGACCGGTCGATCGTCGCCACCAGCTGGCGCAGTTCGTCCTGGCCGAAGAGGTCCCTGGCCGGTATGAGCACAGGCGGATCGCTACGGAATCGAGGCTCACCGTTCGAGGTGTCGACGAGCTTGCCGAACGCCTTGATCCGATCCTTGCTGCGTGCCTTGTCGATGTTCTTCTGGAAACGCCTGGTCACCTCGTCCGACGCTCCCGCGCCCCGCCGTGCCGCGATGTCGTCGACCGTCAGGCGGTCGTACCAGACGTCCAGGTGGCCCATGCCTGCGTACTGACGCATCGCTGCCACGTACGACAGCACGGACTCGGTCACGACCCGAATGCGGTCCGGGTCGTCGAAGCCGCGATCACGCGCTGCGACCTCGAGGCTGGCGACCAGGCGAAGGAGGTCCCACTCGAACGGGCCCGGGTGGGTCTCGTCGAAGTCGTTCAGGTCGAACACCAGCGCCCGGTCAGGCGAAGCGAACACACCGAAGTTGGCCAGATGCGCGTCGCCGCAGAGCTGCACCTCGAGGCCGGTGCGCGGCATCGTGGCCAGGTCGGCGGCCATGACCGCGGCCGCCCCCCGGTAGAAGGTGAACGGCGAGGCTCCCATGCGCTCGTGACGCAACGGGACCAGATCCTGGTCGCGGTCGGCGTCCTGGGCGGCGAGGATCGCGTTGGGGTCACGTCCTGTTGCAGGCGTCCAGCTGCCCAACGAGGCTCGTGGCACCTCGTTGCGGATAGCCCGGCCGCGTCTAGCGCGCTCGGCTGCGTCGTCGTGTGGCTCGGTGGCGGTCCCTGATCCGTGCGGCATCTGCATCCACCTTCTCGCATCGGTGCAGGAGGATCATGCACCGCCAAGAACTTGAGCATCATGTAGACAGCTGTTCAAGTCCGACGATGGGAGATCCCGTGCACGATCCGATGGTGCCAGCGCTGACGAAGCCGGACGCTTCTCGCCGGTTGGCGGCTGTCGTCGCGGTCGTGACCGTGGTGGGTGCGGCGCTCGCTCTCCTTGTCGGCATGGTCCAGTCGTTCCCGGACGGACCTGTACTCGCCGCGCTGGTGGTCCTGGCTGCCGCAGCCGTGCTCGATGGTCTGCGCCGACGAGGGACGGCGCGCTCGGCCGAGGTGGCCATGGCGGCGCTGTTGCTCGTCATCGCCGGCGCCTTGGCACTGCGTTGGCGTGCCGGCGGACCGGCGCTGATCGCAGTAGCGCTCATCGCCGTGGGCGGCATGGCGGCAAGACGGGCGTTCGCTGCCAGCGCAGTCCTCCCCGAGGCGCCACGACCGCTGCGTCCGGTGGTCATCTGGAACCCACGTTCGGGTGGGGGCAAGGCGGCGAAGGCGAACCTGGACGCCGAGGCCGGCGCACGGGGGATCCGGGCCATCGAGCTTCGCCCAGGGGACGACCTGGTCGAACTGGTGGAAGGTGCAGTTGCTGATGGGGCCGACGCCCTGGCAGCGGCAGGAGGCGACGGCACCCAGGCCCTCGTCGCGTCGATTGCGGCACGCGAAGGGCTGCCCTTCGCCTGCATCCCCGCTGGCACCCGCAACCACTTCGCTCTCGACCTGGGGGTCGACCGCAACGACGTGATCGGCGCCCTCGACGCACTGGTCGACGGGGGCGAGCGTGTCGTCGACCTTGCCGAGGTGAACGGGCGCGTCTTCGTCAACAACGCATCCCTCGGCGTGTACACGGCCGCAGTCCAGCGGGACGCGTATCGCAACGCCAAGGTGTCGACTCTGCTCGACACCGTTCCCGACGCATTCGGTCGGGGCGAAGAGGGCGCGGGCGATCTGCGCTGGAGCGGTCCGGACGGGTCGGCAGGCCAGCCGGTCGCGGCGCTGCTCGTCTCGAACAACCCCTACCGTCTGGGCACGATCGTGGGTTCGGGAACTCGCCCCCGCCTGGACGCCGCAACGCTGGGTGTCGCTGCGGTCGGTACCCACTTCCAACGCTGGACCACGCCCGAGTTCGTCGTCGACTCGGATGCTCCGGTGCCGATCGGGGTGGACGGAGAGGCGCTGCTCATGGACCCGCCCCTGGTGTTCAGGGTCAGGCCGGCTGCACTGAAGGTGCGCATCGCACGGTCCCACCGAGGTGCGTCGCCTTCGTCGGACAGCGCCGGCCCACACGCGTGGCGCCATGGCAGCGCTGCTGAGGATCGCCGCCGGTCGGTCGGGCTCCAGCGGTTGACCCGGTCATTTGTGCGGTTGTGTACATTCAGCGCGGCTTCGCTGTGGTTATCGCCGCAGCACCCGCACGCTGAGGTGCACAATTGGAGTCCGGAGGCTACCGGCCGTCCGGCGCGGACTACGGAAGGGGTCTCTCATGACCGACGAGACGAGCGAGCAGCCCACGGTGGACGGCCCCGCCGTGGAGAGCCTCGAGCAGCAACTTGCGCACGTCCGAGCCGAGCGCGACGAGGCCCGCGCCGAGCTGGCCCGCGTGGAGGTAGCGCCGGAGTCGCGGCACCGGGTGCGGCGCACGGTCGCAGTGCTCCTGGTGATCGCCTCGTCGCGCGTCCTTCCTCACCGGCGGTGTCGGGATCTGGGCCAGTCGCAACTTCTTGGACACCGACGTCTGGTTGCAGCGCACCGATCCGTTGATCCACGACCCTGCTGTGCAGTCCGCCGTCAGCCGCGAGATCACCGACGCCGTCATGCAGCTCGTCGATCCGGAAGCGCTGTTCAAGGAGGCTCTGCCCGAACGTGGTCAGATGCTCGCCGGCCCGCTGTCGGGCGCTGTCCGTGGCTTCGTCGCCGAGCAGGTGGACAAGGTCGTCGAGAGCGAGCGGTTCGCGACTCTCTGGGCCGAGGTCAACCGTCAGGCCCACACCGCTGCCGTGAAGGTGCTCCGAGGTGATTCCGAAGTCGTCACGGCGGGCGACGACAGCGTGACGCTCAACCTGGTACCGATCATCAACCGGGTTCTTGCACGGATCACCAGTGTCTCCCCGGAGCTGTTCGGTCGCACGGTGAACATCCCCGACGTGCAGATCGACGAGATCCCGTCTGCGGCGATCGACAAGATCAACGAGCAGTTCGGAACCGATCTCCCGCCGGACTTCGGCCAGATCACCGTGTACGACCAGGGCAAGCTCAAGGAGCTTCAGGATGCGATCGTGCTGCTCGACCGCATCGTGTGGATATCGGTCGCCATCTTCATCGTGAGCACCATCGGCGCAATAGCTCTCTCGCTCGACCGTCGCAGGACGTTGCTCCAGCTCGCGATAGCCGACGTGGTGATCCTGGTGCTCATGCGCCGCGGGGCGTTCCGTGCGCAGGAGCAGATCCTGGACCTGGTCCGCGTGGACGACAACCGCCCGGCGGTGAAGGCAGTCACGACCGCGATGTTCGAAGGCCTGTACAACAGCACGCGGATCTTGTTGTGGGTGTTCGGGATCATCATCGTCGTCGCACTGGTGACAGGCCCTGGTAGGCGTGCACGCGAGCTGCGCACTCGGACGAGCTCTGCGGTCCTGGGCCTGGTCTCCTCCGCGAGGGAGAAGGGTGCGGACCCGGCGACGACCGCTTGGATCGTCGCCCATCGAGACATGCTCCAGATCGGAGTGGGCGCGGTGGCCGTGGCGTTGCTGTGGTGGCTCAACCTCGGTTGGTTCGGGATCCTCGTGATCCTCCTGCTGGCCGGTGGCCTGATAGCGCTGCTCTCGCGGCTGCCCGACGAGGCGACGCGTGACGACGAGTCGACGCCGACCCCCCAGCCGACCTGACAGGTGTCACGGTCCTGAACGTAGGCAAGCGAATACGTTCACTCCTGGTTGCGCTATCTTTCCCTCTCCCCGCCGCCGTCACGGTGGTCGGTCCCTAGAACGAAGGAGTACGCGAAGATGCCTGATCTGATCGCGATCGGATACGACGACACCGCAACAGCGGTGGAGGCCATGGACGAGGTCGGCCGCCTGGCGCACGACCTGGTCATCCAGCCCGATGCGGTTGCTGCGATCATCCGCGCCGAGGACGGCAAGTTCCGCACGGTCACCAACCAGCACGAGGTCGGCACCGGAGCCACCTGGGGAATGTTCTGGGGCTTCTTCTTCGGGTTGCTGTTCTTCATCCCGGTGTTCGGAATGGCGCTCGGCGCCGGAATGGGCGCCTTGATGGGGAAGATCACCAAGTCGTCGATCGACAAGAACTTCCAGGAGCAGGTGCGCGAGCAGGTCAAGCCGGGCACCTCGGCGCTGTTCATGATCGTGGAGCAGATGACGACCGACAAGGCGCTGCAGTCGCTGTCGCAGTTCGGCGGTACGGTATTGAAGACGTCGCTGAGTGCCGACGACGAGGCCGAGCTCCAGGCCGCACTGCACGGAGAGGGATGACATGACAGATCTCGAGAACGTGAGCGGACCGGTCGACTACCTGGTCCTTGAGATGCCGACGGACCAGCGCGACGGATCAATCGCCGCCGCGATCCTCGACCTGGTCGATTCGGGGATCGTGACGCTCCTCGACATCATGGTCGTCCAGAAGGACGCCGACGGTGTGATCAGTGGGATCGAGCTCGACGCCATCGACGGCGAGCTGCGGGTGTTCGCCGGTGCACGTTCGGGGATGCTCGGCGACGACGAGCTGGCGGACGCTGGTTCGGCACTCGATGCCGGCACTACCGCTGCGGTCCTGTTGTTCGAGAACGCCTGGGCGCGGCCTTTCGTCGCTGCTGCAGCCCGTGCAGGTGCACAGGTGATCGCCAGTGCCCGCATCCCGGCCGATGTGTTGAACGACGCGCTCGACGCGCTCGACTGACAGGAGGAAGCAACCATGCCAGGACTACTCAGAGGTGTTGCACGAACGGCGGTCGTCGCCGGTACGGCGTCCACGGTCAACGGACGTGTCCAGCGCCGCCAGGCCGAGAAGTTCGCCGACCGCGACGCACAGATCTACGCCGAGCGGAACCAGGCCTACCAGCAGCAGGTCGCGGCCCAGCAGCCGGTGCAGCAGGCCCCCGCTCCCGCGGCGGCGCCCGCTGGCGACGACACGCTCGCTCAGCTCCAGAAGCTCGGTGACCTCCACCAGCAGGGCATCCTCACCGACGACGAGTTCGCAGCCCAGAAGGCCAAGATCCTCAACGGCTGAGCGGTTCGACTCGCAGATGCCGCCGGCCCCGGGTCGGCGGCATCCGCGCGTCTGTCAGTAGACGACCTCGGCTTCCAGGCGACCGTCGGGTCGGCGCACCACAACCAGTCTCGACATGCACGGCATGCAGTACACGCGGTCACCCGGGCGCAGCTCGCGTCGTGAGCGAATGACGACCTTGCACACCGGGCAGATCACCTCGTTCGGGGCCAACTGATCCCCGACGCCCTGCCAGATCCGGTAGAACTTCCGCCACCTCTTCGGCACTTCCTTGAAGCCGGTCTCCTCGAGTTCGAACGTGCGGCGCGTGTCGTCGGTGGGGGACAGGTTCTCGTCGGTCCGGGTGACGGTGTCCAGGTCGTCCATCACGAGTCGAGCCCCAGGCGTTCGACTGCGTCCAGGTACGACCGGCCCAGCTCGGGGTACTCGTCCCGACGCAACCCGAGCGCCTGGTAGCTGGCTTCGAACGAACCCAGCACCAGGGGGTCCAGGTCGGCGCGGACACGGGCGAGGCGCTGGCGGCGCTGCGGGTCGCGGGCGAGCCGTCGCCCGAGGTCGTTCTCGCCGAACCCCAGGTGGCGGCGCTCGTCTGCCACGACACCTTCGAGGATCTGTGCGGTCACAGGGTCGGCGGTGGCTTGGTGGAAGCGGAAGACGGTGTCCTCCATGGTCTCCAACAGGACGTTCTGGGCGAACACGGCCAGGTCCCAGTCGCCTGCATCGACGAAAGCCAGCAGGTGACGCCGGAACTCGAGCAGGGCGGGGTTGGCGTGGCGGTCGATCGCCGCGTCCGGGTCGTCGACACCCAGGTCGCCGAGGCGGCGGCGGAACACCTCGACGTGGCGCGCTTCGTCGGCGACCTGGGTCGCCATGAAGATCTGCGAGGTGTTGTTCGAGGCAAGGCGCACCAGTCCGCTCGATGCCTCGAGCGCGGCCGTCTCGCCCACGCAGTAGTTGCACAGCACCGTCACGAGCTGTTCCCGCTCGGCCGCGTCCAGGCCGTCGGCGAGGCCTGGATCGTGGCCGAGCGGGCGATCTCCGAGGTACCCCTCGACCGCCTCGAACCAGAACGAGAACGACTGCACTTCGCGGAGGAACTCGTCCTCCTCGAGCAGGTGCGGCTCCCAGGTGTCGGCGGCGGAGTCCATGCTCAGGCCGGGACCTTTGGTGACTGGTACTCGATGCCGATCCGCCCGAGTCGGGTCTTGAACTCGTTCAGAACGGTGTCGGCGAGCACTGCCTCCATGTCCTCGGGGGTGGCGGTGCTCAGGTCGGCGCCGTGCCACGACGCTCCCTCAACCGGGTTCTCACCGTTCGCCATGGCGGTCTGGCGCGCCTCCTCCATCCGCTCGCCGGCGTTCGAGAACATGTCGGTGAACGTGGCGAGCATGTGGTACGACATCGCCGCCTGCATCGCCTCGACCTCGGCCCGCTTCTCGGGTCGCTCCCGGATGAGCGAGCCGATCCTGTTCTCACCGAAGCCGACGTGTCTGCGTTCGTCGGCGATCGTCCCGGCGAGGGTGTTCGCGAACTTCGGGTTACCCGCCGACGTCGCCTGCAACAGCTCGAAGACCGAGAAGGCCATACCTTCGAGGATGATGTTCTGACCGACGACTCCCGCGACGAAATCGCCGTTGGAGACCTTCTCGAGCAGCACCTCGGCGAACTGGACGAGGTGGGGATTGGCCAAGTCGGCCACGGTCGAGTTCACGTCCTCCTTCTTCACGCCCAGGTCCATGAGTCGCTGGGTGAAGATCTCGACGTGGCGGGCCTCGTCGAGGGTCTGTGTGGCAAGGAACGTCTTGCTCGCGTCGTCGGGAGCGCAGTTGATCAGCCCCGACGAAGCAGCCAAGGCGCAACGCTCGCCCGCGATCAGCTGAACGGTGACCGCGATGGACGCTTCGCGCAGGCTCTCGTTTTCGAGTATGTCCCCCGACTCGGTCTCACCCGGTTCGTGTCCGTAGACAGTTCCGTCCAGGTAGCCCTGCGGACACATCTCTAGCCATCGCTGGATCGAGTACTGCGAGAGGAAATCGGCCATCGGAACCCCCGTACCTCAGCCCCCGGCGCCAACCGCCGAGGTGGCTCAGGCCATCATCTCGTCCGCCTGCGAACGGTCGAATGGACCAAAGTCCCTAGTTCGCGGTGACATCGGGCACCGGTATGGTGCGGGAGATGGATCACGAACCGATGACCCTCGATGTCGCCGAATGGGTCAACTCCGAGCCGATCGACTTGGTCGATCTCCGCGGCCGTGTCGTCATGATCGAGGCCTTCCAGATGCTCTGCCCCGGGTGTGTGAGCCACGGAATCCCGCAGGCTCTGCGCGTCCACCGGTCCTTCGACCGATCCGAGGTGGTCGTCCTGGGTCTGCACACCGTTTTCGAGCACCACTCGGTGATGGGCCCCGACGCCCTGGCGGTGTTCCTCTCCGAGTACCGCGTCAACTTCCCCGTCGCGGTCGACCGGCCGGTCGAAGGGAGCTCGATGCCGGCGACCATGCGCAAGTACCAGCTGCGTGGCACGCCTTCGACGCTGCTGTTGGACCGAGCCGGGCGGCTCCGCCACAGCGTCCTCGGTTCGCTCGACGACTTGACCCTTGGCACGCACCTGGGTCGACTGCTCTCCGAGGCGCCGGACGAGACAGGCGACCCGGATCTCGTCGAGCCGTGACCAGCCCAGATGTCGGTGCCGACACTGCCAGGGAGATCCGTCGGAACCTGGACGCGGTGCTCGAACGCATCGACGCCGCCGCGCGACGGGCGGGTCGCGACCCCTCTGCAGTGAGACTGCTACCCGTCAGCAAGACTGTGCCCGTCGCACGGCTCAGGCTTGCGGTGGCAGCGGGCTGTCGCCAGCTGGGTGAGAACAAGGTCCAGGAAGCGCTCGACAAGGCGACCGCCATGGCCGACCTCGATGTCTCCTGGTGCGTGATTGGGCACCTCCAGACCAACAAGGCGCGTCACGTAGCCGCGTTCGCTGACGAGTTCCATGCGCTCGACAGCGAACGAGTAGCCGCGGCACTCGACCGGCGTCTGCAGGCGCTCGGGCGGACGCTCCAGGTGTACGTCCAGGTGAACACGTCCGGCGAGGAGTCCAAGTTCGGGCTTGCTCCCGAACAGCTCTCCCGCTTCCTCGAAGACATGGCTCCGTACCGTTCGTTGAAGGTGCAGGGCTTGATGACTCTCGCCGCCCTCTCGGCCGATCCGGATCGGGTCCGGCGTTGCTTCATCCTGTTGCGCGAGCTCAGGGATCGGGCGGTTGCAGAGACACCCGAGTTGCTGGGATCAGGTGAGCTCTCCATGGGCATGTCCGGCGACTTCGAGACGGCGGTCGAGGAAGGCTCGACCTGCGTGCGTGTAGGCCAGGCGATCTTCGGTGCGCGGCCTCTGCCAGACAGCCACTACTGGCCGGACGCTCGCTGACCGAACTGAACCGTGCGCGGTCGTCGACGTCGCCGGCAGATGCTCCCAATGGCCTGTCATTTGGCGGTGTGAGTGGTGAGCCTGGTCCGGTAGCGCTGTTCGAGCTCGTCGTTGCGGGACCGTCCTCGTTCGAGTTCGCTGATGCGCGCCAGCCAACTGTCCTGCGCAATCGCCCGGCTCAGGAGCGGCCGGGGTGACTTCGAGTGCGGCTGGAACGGTGACCTGCGGCTCTCGCCTCGCGGTAGTCCCTGCGGATTCGGTTCCGCCTACATCTCGCCTGTGTACCGAATCTCGGTGATGATCACGGCGCCGCGAGCGTCGATTTCGCCGTAGGAGATCGCCATGCCGACCATGGCTCCTAGGGTTCGATCCGTGACGATAAGCTGGCATCCTCCAGTGCCGGAGGTTCCGATCTCACAGGCAGCCGGATCCCAACCGACTTCCACGGTGTCGTCGGCGGGCGACAGTTCGGTGAGCGGACGTAGAACGGCCGCCGACCCGTAGCGCGAGAGTTCGCCTTTGTTCCCGGTGCGCCATGCGTCGACGAGTCCTCCGAGGAAGGCCTCGATTGAGTCTGGGACAATCGGGTTCGCCGGTGTGCCGCCCGCCGGATCGTCGATGCCTGTGGTGCCCTCTGGTGAGCAGTGGGCAGCTAGGGCTGTTGCGTCGTCCTTGGACATCCCGCTTTGCTGCAGGTCGTCGGCGCAGGCGTCCCAATTGGCGTCAAGGGCGTTCCATCGCGAGCCATCGAATGTGAAGTACGTGGTGCAGTCGGTGTCACCGGTAATTGAGTTCACGGCGCACGCAAAAGCCGCCCGCTCACGACAGCGGAGGTCCGACACCTTCGTCACAGCCCCGCTGCCGCCTGTTGCAGCGAGATGGCGTTGTGCTGCTGCGAGGAGATTTGGGGCATTGCACTCGCGGGCCGACGCGTCGAGGGCGAGGGTGGCCGCGCTGATGTTGTCGGGGCTGACCGCGGCGACGACTTGGTCGAAGACCATCGACCAGGTTTGAAACGCGACGCCGCCGACGGTGAGGACGGCGAGGATCTTGGACGCGGTTCCGGCGATCTTGTCGACTTTGGTGGTGAGCCTGGTGGCGTCGTCGGGTGAGAATGACTGCCCGGTCACTTGTTGGACCTGAGTGAGAACCTCTTCGGGGTGCTTCTGCAAGGTGTCGAGGTAGTCGACGGCGCACTCCCAGAGCTGGCGGGACAGCGACGGTCCGCTCACCTTGACGCCATCGATCGTGCCAGTCGCTCCTCTGAGGTCGAATTGCAGGACGTGCGCGCAGTAGAGGGGCCCGAGTTGTGATGCAAAGTTGGTCTTGCCGACCAGATAGTCGATTGCCCAGCCGGCTGCGGACAAGAGCACGGTCGACTGAGTGACTTCGCTGTTGAAAGGCACCGGGTACTGGACGGTCGGCTGGTCATAGCCGATGGTCATCCGCTTCTGGGGGGGAAGTACAACCTGATTGTCGTTGCCGGTGAAGGTTTTGGCGAGCGCCCGGAGCGGATCGGGTTGGTCTTCGACCCAGACGTAGCGGCGTGGCGGCCCTGGCGGGATGTCGACGATCTGGAAGGACCCGCGGTTGGACTTCAGGTCGAGTTCGGCTGCGCCGGACCCGTCAGGTGCACCGCGAACACACGCGTGCAAAGTTCCCGACGGTGGCGCAGTGACCGACGTCCACGCCGGCGGGTTCTCGCATGCCACCGGGGAACTCCTGCCGGTCAGTTGCTCCTCGACGTAGCTGATGACCGGGTCGAACAACTTGGTGCTCACCCAGGAGATGACCGAGAATTCGTCGGTCTCCACAGTGAGAGTGGTGCCGCTGCGCGTCGACTCGAGCGGGGTCCATTCCCCATCGCCGGATATGTGGACGGCAACCGCTGCGGTGTCGACGGGCACGTCGTTGAACACCACGTTGACCGGGGCAGCGATCCTCGTTGAACGGAACTCGACGAGCACACCGAGGGCGACCGAATCGACTGGAACGTCGGCGACTGCAGCGGGCGGGGACCGCAGCTTCACCGGAGTGACCGTCACCTTCCCCGATTCGGCCACGGTCCCGGGTCCACCAGCGACGGATACGGCCGGGACTTCCACGCTGAACGACTCAGCCGGTGACACCTCGACCGTCGTTGCCTTGCCGGTCGCACGGTATGGCCGTTGGGTCGCCGACTCGGTCCCACACGAGCAGCCCGAAGCGATCAGAGACACGGTCACAGCGGCGACCGCGACCAGCAACCGCCGATCCCGACGACGTGCACACACGCCCACCAGCACTCCCTCCCTCAACCGCACGCACTATACCGTCGAGCCAGGCTGGAGTTGCCTAGGTTCTCCGGACACGCACTCCACCGGGCTGGACAAGTCCCCGGCAGCAGTAGCGGACATCTCGTCCGATCGCAGCGCGCCCCGACTGTCTAGCCTCCGTCGCCGAGGAACTCGACGCGATCAACCGACACGACGTCAACCTCAATCTGTAAACGCGGGTTGATTGAGGGTCCCCGTTGGGTCTCTCAGATTCTCTGAGTAACCGGGCGTGATGGTGTTCATCAGATGTGCTCGGCGACCCGCCCGCAGTAGTGCACGATCGTCCGGGATCGAGCCACGGCCTACCGGGCTGACTCGACCAGCGCCTTCAGCTGCGCGAGCCCTGCGCTCGAAGTCGCCGCCGACCACCTTGTCCATGGGCCAGAAGACGCCCATGATCTTCGTCATCAGGGTCTTGGCGCCTGTCATCGTCCACGACACAGCGGTGCTTCCGTCGTCCTCCGTCAGCTCGATGAGCACCGTGTTGGTCGCCTTGAACGGCTTGAGGAACTCGAGGCGAATCTCGACCGAGGAGTCCTGAACGGCGCTGACGATCTCCATGGATCCGGCCCCGACCTTTCGGTTGCCGACCCACCCGTACTTGGACCCGACTCCTGAATCCGCGCCCGAGTAGGTGCGTCGCTGGTCCGGGTCCAGTCCCTCCCACGGCGACCAGCTCTCCCAGCGCCGGAAGTCGACCAGCTCGACGTACACGGCGCTGGTCGGCGCATCGATTGCGGTCGTGCGTCGAACGCTGAAGGTGTCTTCGCTCATGGTCCGTCTCCTGGGTAGGGCAGGCAGAACTTTGCCAGAAGCGAAGCGCCCCGTAGGCGGTCGACTACCCGACATCGGTAGATCGGATCTCGCCTCGTGTTCCGCCGACGGCCACAATTCACCCTCCTTGTCAAAGAACTGGTTGACAAAGGGTGGATCCGGGTCTTGAATGATTGTCAAGCAGTTCATTGACAAGTAGGTGGGCTGGGGACGGCCCGGACGGACGGCAAGGCGATGGCAGACGACCAGCTGAACAGGGTCTTCGCTGCTCTTGCCGACCCGACTCGGCGAGAGCTGGTCGCAAGGCTCGCAGTGGGTGACGCCACCGTCATGGAGCTCGCCGCTCCCTTCGATGTGACCAAGCAGGCGGTGTCACGTCACCTGCGGGTCCTCGAGGACGCTGGTCTCGTCTCTCGCACGGGGGACGAGTACCGCCGCCCGGTCCACCTCGAAGCGGAGGTGTTCGACCTCATGACCAAGTGGATCGAGCGTTACCGCCGCCAGGCGGAGGAGCGCTACAGCCGCCTGGACGACCTGCTCGCCCGGATGGGTGGGCCTGAAGAACTCGACAAGAAGAAGGACAAGCAGCCATGACCACCACAGACCACATCACAGCAGCCTTGATCGAGGCCGACACCAAGCTTCCGATCATCCGCATCCGCCGAGACTTCGCAGCGACCCCGGAGCAACTGATCAGGGCTCACGTGGATCCGGAGCTCTTCGTCAAGTGGGTCGGCCCCGACGGCATGGAGACGAGGGTCCTCGAATGGGACGCTCGCGACGGTGGAGCCTGGAGCTACGTCGCGGCCCGCGACGGCGAGGACTACGGGTTCAGGGGCTGCTTCCATCAGATCGCCGATGACCGGATCGTCCAGACCTTCACGTTCATGGGAATGCCCGACGAAGTGGCGCTTGAGACGCTCCGGTTCGAGGATCTGGGCAACGGCATGACCAGGCTCCATGCGCAGTCGCTCGTGGACAGCTTCGAGGGCCGTGACGCCTGGCTGGCGTCGGGCATGGAGTCCGGGGTCAACGAAGGCTACGCAAAGCTCGACGCGATGCTCACGGACGGTGCGCTGTCATGAGCGCCGCGCCCGCGCAGGAGTACCGCGACACCGCCGCGCGATTCGGCCAGGTCGTCGACGGAGTTCGCGACCCGGTCGACTGGGATCGGCGTTCGCCGGTTCCGGAATGGACCGCACGTCAGGTGGTAGGCCACCTGGTCGAGTGGTTCCCGTCGTTCCTCAAGGCTGGAGCTGGAGTCGAGTCTGCCGTCCGGGCCGGGAGTCGACGACGACCCCGTCGCCGCATGGCATGTGATGAGCGACGGCGTTCAGGCGCTCTTGGACAACCCGGCGTCGTCCGAGAAGGTGCTGGTCAACCCCCACATCGGCGAGGTGCCGTTGCCCGACGCCGTGTCGCGGTTCTTCACAGCCGACGTGTTCATGCACACCTGGGACCTGGCCCGCGCCACCGGACAGGACGACACCCTGGATCCGCAGCGTTGTGCCGACTACCTGGCCGGCATGGAGCCGATGGACGAGATGCTGCGTGCAAGTGGCCAGTACGGACCGAAGGTAGAGGTTCCGGCCGATGCCGAAGCCCAGACGCGACTCATGGCGTTCATCGGTCGCGACCCGGCGGCTGTAGCGGGCGTGACGCTGTCTGGAGATTAGTTCGTGTCACGATCTAATCTGGAGTCGTGATCCACCGCCCGGCCCAGCACAACCGCTCCCGCACGTTGCGCGAGGGATTCGCGAGCACGACCCTGCGCAGCGGCCTTGCAGTGCCGGTCGTCATCGTCGGCATCGGCGGAGGGGTCATCGGGGCCGCCTACCTGGCCGCGCTGAAGCTCGTCACCGAGTGGATCGGTCCCGGGCAGCGACCCATGGCGGCTCAAGCCGTCATCCTGGTCGCCGTCGGGGTCGCCACGACGCTGCTGGGGCGCTGGCTGGGTGACAGCGGCAACGTCGAGCTCCTGGTGGACAACATCCACGTGCTCGGAGGGGCAGAGGACCTGCGCCAGGTACGCCCACTGATCCCGCAGTCCCTGCTGTGCGTGGGCGCCGGCGGAGCAATGGGTCCCGAGGCCCCGTTGGTCCAGGCGAGCGGAACCTTCGGCACGTGGATCGCGTCGCGGTTCGACCTGGACGCCGACGACATGCGCGTGCTCACGATCACCGGCATGGCCGCCGGCTTCGCGATCCTCTTCGGCGCCCCTCTCGGCGCGGCGATCTTCGCTCTCGAGATCCTGCACAAGCGTGGCCTTCAGTACTACGAGGCACTGGTGCCGGCACTCGTCGGTGCACTCATCGGGTTCGCGCTCAACTTCGCACTGACGGGCCTGGGACTGGAACCGGTTTGGAGCCTCCCAGCAGCCGGGATCCTGACTGGCGCCGACATGATGTGGGGGCTCGCGTGCGGAGTCCTGGGGGCGATCGGGGCGCTCGCCTTCACCGGCGCAGTCAGGCTCAGCAGGTGGGCTGTATCGAGCGTGCAGGTGTGGCTGCTCCCAGCCGGCGCCGGACTGCTGCTCGCCGCCCTGGCAGCATGGTCACCCTTCGCGTTGACGAACGGTGAGTTCCAGGTCGAGTCGGTGGTGGCCGGCGGTCTGTCGGTCGGGGCCCTGGCCGTTGCGATCGTCGCCAAGTTCGCAGGGGTGATCGTCACGCTCACGGGGCGTTGGAAGGGCGGTTTCATCATCCCGCTCTTCTTCATGGGCATCGCCGGTGGCCAGATGCTGCACCTACTGATCCCGTCCGCCAACCCGACGGTGCTGATGGTCGCCCTAGCCGTCGCGCTCTGCGTCGGGGTCACCAAGACGCCACTGGGCTCGACGCTCGTGGTCAGCCAGATGGCGGGACTTGCACTGCTACCGGCAGCGCTGACCGCTGCGGTGGTGGCGCTCGTGTTGACCAGGCGGACCTCTGTCATCCACACCCAACGTGCCCGGAGCTCTCCTCACGAAGTGGCCGGGTGAGCTGTGGTGTCGGCGGCGATGGTGGTGCCAGCATGAGGACCGTGACAGAAGACGCCGGCCGACAGCGAGCTGACGGATCGGGACTACCGGCGACTTGCCGCCTTCCGCCACGCGCTGCGCCACTTCCTGCGCTTCTCCGAGCAGGCCGCGCGTGCCGAAGGGCTCACCCCCAACCAGCATCAGCTGCTCCTCGCTGTTCGTGGCTGGTCCGGTACGACCTCACCCACCATCTCCCAGGTCGCCGACCAGCTCCAGCTGCGTGTGCACTCGACGAGCGAGCTCGTCCAGCGAGCCGCCTCGGCCGAACTGATCCGCCTCGTCCACCGACGCCGACGATCACCGCCGGCTGCACGTCGAGCTGACCGAAGACGGCCACCGCAAGCTGAGCTCGCTGTCGGTGCTGCACCGCGAGGAGCTGCGCCGGTTCCGGGTGCACCTGGCGGACCTGCTCGACGTGCTCGACGAGCCTGCTTCTCCCTAGGCGGGCCGGTCCACTGTCAGCCGGTCGCCCGCTGATCGACGATCATGGTCCGGTGCAGCTGATCGATGTGGCAGTCGTCCTGGTGGTCGGGTACTTCGCGGTGACCGGTCTCACGTTCCTGATCCGGCCCTCTTCGGTGACGTACTACGACCTCAGACCCGAGGGGCCGGCAGGACGGACCGAGGTCCGCTGCTACTACGGCGCGCTGGCGCTGGGGCTGGGAGCCTTCGTCGCCTACCTGGGCACGCGCGACCTCGGCCGCGAGGCCATCATCGGAGTCCTCATGATCGCGTCGGCGATCCTCGCCACCCGCGTGGTGGGTGCCACCGTCGACCGAGGTTGGGGCGAGCGATACAACCGCACGGCCGTGCCGGTGGAGGTCGGGTTCGTGGCAGCGCTCGCTCTGGTGCTCGTACTCAGCTGAACGCGACGTGCCTCAGAGAAGGCCGAGCTCGAGTCTGGCGGCGTCGGACATGTGACCCATGGTCCACGGGGGATCGAAGACGAGCTCGACCTGGACGTCGTCGACGCCCGGCACGGCCAGGACGGCCCGGCGTGCATCATCGCTGAGCACGTCTCCCATGCCGCACCCCGGGGCAGTCATCGTCATGTCGATCTCGATGCGTCTGGTGCCGTCGGGGCCGGGGCGTTCCTCGCAGCGGTAGATCAGGCCGAGCTCGACGATGTCGACAGGGATCTCGGGGTCGTAGACCTGGCCCAGGGCTTCCATGACGTGGCTCATGTCGAACGGGACCGCAGGGTCGTGGCCGTCGACCGATCCATCGATCTGGATGCCGAGCGCGTCGGCGTCCTCGCCGGCGATGCGCAGCAGCGAACCGATCTCGGTGCGTACCGTGATGCTCCCGCCGAGTTGCTGGACGACCTCGACCTCTCCGCCCTGTGACAGCACGACGGTCTCACCGGCGGGGACCGTCATCGCCTTGCATTCCCGCGTGAGCGTGGTGGGGTTCCAGCCGCGGATCACTGGCCTTCCACCTCGGTGCGGGTGTGCAGCCAGTCGGCAAGGCGCTCTCGCAACGACTCCAGCGTGATCGCGTCGATCACCTCGGCGGCGAAGGCCGCGATCAGCATCGCTCTGGCCTGGTCGGAGGGGATGCCGCGGCTGCGCAGGTAGAAGTAGGCGTCGTCATCGAGCCGTCCGACGGTGGCACCGTGGGCGCAGCGGACGTCGTCGGCGAAGATCTCCAACCATGGCCGGGTGTCTGCCTGGGCCGTGGGGGTGAGGACCAGGTTGGGGTTCGACTGGACGGCGTCGGTGCCGACCGTGCCGTGGCGCACGATGACATGTCCGCTGAACGAGCCGCGCCCGTGGTCGTCGATGATGCCCTTGTAGCGCTGTCTGCTGGTGCAGTGCGAAGCGGCGTGGTCGACCGTGATGACGTTGTCATGGCGCTCACGCCCGTCGGTGACGTAGAGCCCTTCCAGCTCGACCGTCGCGCCGTCGCCGGCAAGGCCCACGTCGACCGCGTTGCGCACGATGTCGCCGCCGGTGACGATGGCGGTCGCGCTGACCGTGGAGCGGGCCGCCTGTTCGATCCCCGTACGACCGACATGGATGGCTCCCGCCGGCTCGTGGATCACCCTGTGGTAGGTGAGCGAGCTGTCCTGGGAAGCGACGATGCGGGTCGAGGCGTTGGTGAGCGAGCGGCCGCCGGTACCGACGAAGGTCTCGATGACGTGCAGGCTGGCACCGCTGCCGAGCCGGATGACCGTGCGGGGATGCGAGATCGACATGTCGTCACCGGGTGCAGCCACGTGGACGATGTGAACCGGAGTGTCGATGCGTGCTTCGGGCTCGGCGAGGACCGCTGCCACGTCGACACCCGCCGCCCAGTTGAGGGCGTGGAAGCCGTCGACCGGTTCGTCCTGGGGGGCAGGTGCTCCGGGGGTGCGCCGGGGTCGGAGCGCTTCGGCGTCGCCCAGCCAGAGCCCGTCCTCGGCCGATCCGGTGTCAGACAGAGCAGCGGCGAACACGCCGTTGACGAACACCAGCCGCGGGCCGCGGTGATCACCGGCGAGCTCGTCGATGACGCCACGGTCCGCGATGCTGTGCTCTGCCGGCGCCGGCGTGGCCTGCTCTAGTGCACGCTGGATCTCGGTGAGGGGGGTGTAGCGCCAGGCCTCGGCTCGTGGGTCGGGGAGACCGTGCGAATCGAACCATGCCCGGCCGCGCTCTGCCCTCGATCCTCCCGTGTCGCTCGGCGCCAAGCGTTCGAGCAACGTCGTGTTGCTGGTCACAACGCGCTTCCGGTGAGCGGCGCGTAGCCGTGCTGCTCGAGCTCGAGGGCGAGGGTGTGATCCCCGGAGTGGCTGATGTGGCCATCGGTGAGCACGTGCACACGATCGGGGCGCACGTACTCGAGCAGCCGCGGGTAGTGGGTGATGATCAGCATCGCCCGGTCAGGGCTGCGGAGCTGCTCGACGCCGGTCGCGACGATGCGCAGCGCGTCGATGTCGAGCCCGGAGTCGATCTCGTCGAGGATCGCGAGCCGTGGCTCGAGCAACGACATCTGCAGGATCTCGTTGCGCTTCTTCTCGCCGCCGGAGAAGCCCTCGTTCACGGCACGGCTGAGGAACGCCGGGTCCATCTCCAGCTCGGCCATTCGGGACTTGGCCAGCTTGAGGAACGAGACAGCGTTCACCTCTTCCTCGCCGCGGGCCCGTCGCAGCGCGTTCAGCGCTGTGCGCAGGAAGTACATGTTGCCGACACCGGGGATCTCGGTCGGGTACTGGAACGCCAGGAACAACCCCGCGGCGGCGCGCTCCTCTGGGGCGAGACCGAGCAGGTCGACACCGTCGAGCTCGGCTGCGCCGCTCACCTCGTAGCCGTCGCGACCGGCGAGCACGTTGGACAGGGTGCTCTTGCCGGCGCCGTTGGGCCCCATGATGGCGTGGACCTCGCCGGCGGCGATCTCCAGGTTCAGTCCGTCGAGAATCCGCTTGCCGTCGACGACGGCGGTGAGGTCGCGGATGGAGAGCATCAGCCGACCGCTCCTTCCAGGGTGAGGCGCATCAGCGCTTGTGCTTCTACTGCGTATTCCATCGGTAGCTCGTCGAAGACCTCACGACAGAACCCGTTGACGATCATCGAGGTGGCGTCCTCTTCGTCCAGGCCGCGCTGGCGGCAGTAGAAGAGCTGGTCCTCGCTGATCTTGGACGTCGACGCCTCGTGCTCGACCGACGCGGTGTCGTTCTTGACCTCTACGTAGGGGAACGTGTGTGCCCCGCAGTCGGATCCGATGAGCAGCGAGTCGCAGCGGGTGTGGTTGCGGGCACCCTCTGCGGAGCGCAGCATCTTGACCAGCCCCCTGTAGGTGCTCTGTGCCCGGCCCGCCGAGATCCCCTTGGAGATGATCGTGCTCGACGTGTTGCGTCCGATGTGGATCATCTTCGTGCCGGTGTCGGCCTGCTGGAGGTTCGTGGTCACGGCCACCGAGTAGAACTCGCCCACGGAGTCGTCGCCCTGGAGGATCACGCTGGGGTACTTCCAGGTGATGGCGGAGCCGGTCTCGACCTGGGTCCAGGAGATCTTCGCCCGTGCGCCGGCGCGGCCGCGCTTGGTCACGAAGTTGTAGATGCCGCCCCTGCCCTCGGCGTCGCCGGGGTACCAGTTCTGCACCGTCGAGTACTTGATCGACGAGTCGTCGAGCGCGACGAGCTCGACCACGGCCGCGTGCAGCTGGTTCTCGTCACGCATGGGAGCGGTGCAGCCCTCCAGGTAGCTGACGCTCGCACCCTCCTCGGCGACGATCAGCGTGCGTTCGAACTGCCCGGTCTCCTTGGCGTTGATGCGGAAGTAGGTCGACAGCTCCATCGGGCACTTCACTCCCGCCGGGATGAAGCAGAACGATCCGTCGGAGAACACCGCCGAGTTCAACGCGGCGAAGAAGTTGTCGCGCGGGGGCACCACGGTGCCGAGGTACTTGCGAACCAGGTCCGGATGCTCTCGGACGGCCTCGGAGAAGGAGCAGAAGATGACGCCGACCTCGGCGAGCTGCGCCTTGAACGTCGTGGCGACCGAGACGGAGTCGATGATGGCGTCGACTGCCACGCCGGTCAGGCGCTCCTGCTCGGCGAGCGAGATGCCGAGCTTGTCGAAGGTTGCGAGGATCTCGGGATCGACCTCGTCGAGGCTCTTGGGCGCGGGCCCCTTGGGCTTGGGAGCCGCCCAGTAGTACATGTCCTGGTAGTCGATCGGGGCGTGATGCACGTTCGGCCAGGTGGGCTCCTCCATCGTCATGAAGTGCCGGAAGGCGTTCAGTCGCCACTCGAGCAGCCACTCGGGCTCGTCCTTCTTGGACGAGATCAACCGTACGACGTCCTCGTTCAGGCCCTTGGGGGCCAGTTCGGTCTCGATGTCGCTCTCGAAGCCGAAGGCGTATTCACGCTCGACAAGGTCGTCGATCACGTCTGACATGTAGCCTCCTGTAGAACGCCACAATTATATCTCTAGTTTCAACTAGAGAAAAACGGTCAATTCTGACCTTGGTCGTAGGTCCAGTCGGGTCGCTTGAGCCAGAAGGATTCGTCGTACCAGGCCCGACCGTCGGCCAGATCAACAAGTTTGGCAAGAGGGCGACGTTCGAGTCGAGGGCAACCCTGAACTTCGATGTGCTCGGCGAACTCCTCGGGGAAGGCGCGCAGCACGCTGGACACGATCCGCTGCTCCTCGGTCGCCAGGAAGCAGCGGCTGCCATCTGTGACCCGATCGAGCCAGCCGCTGATCACCGCGATGTCGCGGTCGGTGCCGCTGCCGGACTCGATCGCTTCGAGCCGGGCGGTGATCTCACCTGATCCGAGCTTGCACGGCGGGCACTGACCGCACGACTCGATCCACAGGAAGCGCGAGAACTTACGCGCTGCGTCGACCATGCAGGCCGTGTCGTCGAACACGATGAAACCAGCGGATCCCATGCCAGATCCGATCGAGGCGAATCCTTCGTAGCTGACCGCGACGTCGAGGTGCTCCGAGGTGACCACCGGGTTGGCCACACCCGAGAAGACGGCCTTCACGCGGTGACCGGGCGCAACCCCGCCGCCAACCTCGTCGATCACCCGTCGCAGCGTGGAACCGAGTGCGACCTCGGCGACTCCAGGCGACACGACGTCGCCGACGACGGTGGCGAGCACGTTGCCGGGGGACTCGGGGGTTCCCATGGCACGGAACCATTCGGAGCCCCTGGCGAGGATGTGGGGCACGTTGGACAATGTCTCGACGTTGTTCACCAAGGTCGGGTTCGGCTCGTTCGTCCGTCGGCCCGGGCCGTGTGGACCGGCCTCCCACCCCTCCTGTGGCGAGGACGCGAAGAGCCCGTGTTCGTACGGTGGGAACCAGCGTGGCAGCGGCGGCTTGCCCTCGATCACCTCGAGCATCGCCTTCTCCTCCCCGAACAGGTACTCGTCGGGGCCTGCAACGATGTTCACGGTGCAGTCGGTGCAGATGCCGGCGTTCTGGAACTCCTGAACGGCCAGGGTGAGTGCTTCGATCTCACGGGTGAACGACGCCTTCACGCAGACGAACGCCTCGGACGCTCCCACAGCGAAGGCCGCGATGATCAACCCTTCGACGAGCTGGTACGGGTTGGAGCGCAGCAGCGAGCGGTCCTTGAAAGTGCCGGGCTCGCCTTCGGCGCCGTTGCAGACCAGATAGCGGCGCGTCCCCTCCTGTGAAGCGATCCCGGCCCACTTGCGCCCCGTGGGGAACCCGCCACCGCCTCGACCGCGCAGGCCGGAGTCGCCGATCCGCTCGATGGTGGCCGACGGGCCGATCCGCTGTGCCACCTGGACGCCCACCCCTCCGGTGGATGCCGCCAGGTACTCATCGATCGAGGTGATCGGTTCGGGGGGAAGCAGGTAGGTCTCCATCTCGATGCTCCGTCTCAATCCTCTGTGTTCGCTGGTGAGGCTGTGTTCGCTGGTGAGGCTGTGTTCGCCGGGGAAGGTCGGTCCGCTCGACTGGTCCCTATGCGTGCTGCCCGCACGGCGCCGTCGATCACCCAGATGCCCGCCGCGGCCACCGCCACGAGGTTCCACGACAGCGCCAGCGCGACCCCGGCGGTGTTGGCCGAGAGGAGTCCCGGCCACGACCGGGTGGTGGCGAACCCGTCACCGAGCAGTTCGTGCCCACCTCCGCGCAACATGGGCAGGAGGTATGCGAGCGAGCCCCACATGATCTGGCCGTAGCCGGCCACGACCAGCACGACGACCCACCGATCGGCGAACGGCGGCTTCCCCGAGCCCACCTGCCACGCTGTCACGACGGTAGCGGCGATCCACCACGCGCAGCCGGTCCAAAGTGCGATCAGACGCGGCCCGGCCCAGTCGAACTGGCGTCGTGTGAGCGTCGGCATCCACGCGAGCGTCACGGCGATCCCGAGCGAGTAGCCGGCGAAGCCGATTGCTGCTGTGCTGCTTGCATCAACTGCCAGGGTGCCGACAGCGAGTGCCACCATCGCGGTCTGCCAGGCGAGGGTGAGCCGCAGTCGGGTGTCGGTTGCGCGTCGGTTCATCTTGGAACGTCCGACGGTCGACGCGAAGTACGCCAGAGTGCCGCCGATGGTCAACCCGACGAGGCCGAGCACGTTGGCGGTCGCATGGGCGCTGCGCAGCGGCACCGAGACGTGCGACAGAGCCATCGTGAGCCCGAGCGCCGAACCGACCAGTCCGGCACCGATTGCGGCGAGGTACGAGGCCACTGCCGTGTCGAACCTGCGCTTCGGTCCCTTGCGGATCGTGACTGCCAGCAGCACGGCCAGTGAGACGAGTCCCAGGATGTACAGCGTCGCGGAGAAGCCGACGACGGCCGCCGGGAGCTCGGCGGAACGGCCGATGGCGATCCCGGCCGCTCCGACGGCGATGCACCACCGCTGGAACGACACCCGAGAATCAGGTGGAGCGGGCGCGGCGGACCATGTGACGGTGAGCATCAACGACACGGCGCTGATGGCCAGGACCGCCCCGCCGGCGAGGAACAGGTGCAACGCCAGCCATCGATCGTCGCCGGTGACCGCTGCGACTCCCGCGGCAACCGCACCTGCGGAGATGAAGGCGACCGCGAGCCGCAGCGTCGCACGTGTCTGCGCGTGGGAACGTGTGACCCTGTCGGCCGCTTCGGGTCTGGCTCGGGGCGTCATGTCGGCCTCCTGTGACGCCGGCTCGTCAGGAGTAGGTGACGGGCATCTCCTTGATGCCGTTGAGCCAGCCCGAGCGCAGACGACGCTGGGGGCCGGCAGGTGCGAGGTCGGGGATGTTGTCGGCGATGGCGTTGAACATCAGGTCGATCTCGAGCTTCGCCAGGTGTGAGCCCGGGCAGTAGTGGACCCCGCCACCGCCGAAGCCGACGTGCGGATTGGGGTCACGGAAGATGTCGAAGTGGTTCGGCTCGTCGAAGACCGATTC
The DNA here is from genome assembly GCA_037045265.1 of Microthrixaceae bacterium. Taxonomy (GTDB): domain Bacteria; phylum Actinomycetota; class Acidimicrobiia; order Acidimicrobiales; family Microtrichaceae; genus JBAOHV01. Next base: position 25,017 of record JBAOHV010000013.1, read on the forward strand.
GTCGTAGTTCGCCGACCCGTAGAGGAGCCCGACACGCTGATCCTTGGTGATCGCCTGGCCACCGACCTCGCAGTCCTCCATCGCAGTGCGTTGGAACATCTGCACCGGGGTTCCCCAGCGCACGACCTCGTCCGCCATGGTCGTGGGGCGCTCGGCCTTGTATCTCTCCCACTGCTCCGGGTTGTCGAAGAAGGCCTGCATGCCGTGGCTGATCGCGTTGCGCGTCGTCTCGTTGCCGGCGACAGCCAGCAGGAGCACGAAGAACGCGAACTCCTCCGACGACACGACCTCGTCGTCGGCCGCGGCGACCAGCCTGGTGACGATGTCCTGGCGGGGGTTGGCCTTGCGGTCCTCGCCCATCTCGGCGGCGTAGCCGAGGATCTCGGCCGCGGCCTGTGCCGGATCGATGTCGAAGTCCGGGTCGTCGTAGGCCATCATCTCGTTGGACCAGTCGAAGATCTTGCGGCGGTCCTCCTGGGGGAAGCCGACGAGCTCCGCTATCGCCTGGAGCGGCAACTCGCAGGCGATGTCGTCGACGAAGTCGCCCGAGCCCTTCTCCCGTGCGTCGAGCACGATCCTCGTCGCCATCTCCTGGAGCATCCCCTCGATGCGGGCGACACCGCGTGGGGTGAACACGCCGCGCGACACGACTCCGCGGACGCGGGTGTGGCGGGGTTCGTCCATGTTGAGCAGCATGCCCTTCTGGATGTGGCGCTCCTGGTAGCCGACGGTCTTGCCGTCGAACTTGACGATGGCCGTGTTCTCCTCGCTCGACCAGCCCGAACGGGCACACGAGATCGCCTTCACGTCGGCGTGACGGGAGATCACCCAGAACCCGCCGTCGTCGAAGCTGGACTCCTCGACGGTCTGGGCGTTCCAGAACACGGGGGACGAGCGCCGTAGCCAGGCGTACTCCTCGAGAGGGACCCCGCTGGCGTAGATGTCGGGGTTCGTCAGGTCGTAGCCCGCAGGCACCGGAACAGGCATTGGCCCTCCATCGTCGGTGTTCTCCAACTTGATCTACCAGCTAATAGAAAATATCTCAAGGCTCTCCTTGCTTTCGCGCCGATGGTCCCGGTGGATCGATTGCCCGTTGGATCGATGGACCATCGCGGAGCGGTAGCTTGTCGGCGGCCGGGGGGTGCCGGCCGGGACGAGCCCGGGGGAGCGATGGGGTTCCTGCAACCGAATCTCCCGGTGGTCGACCACGACACATGGGACCACCAGAGCCGCCAGGAGCGGATGCGTCCGCTGGCCCGTCACTTCGCCGAGCACGGGTTCGGCTCGCCCGACGTCGTGGTGATCGCCTACCTGCTCAAGATGGTCCTGTTCGTGGGGATCGGGTGGGCGTTCGTGTTGAGCACGCCCGGGATCGACGGCTGGTTGGATCCGGCGGCGTGGTGGCGTCGCCCCGAGGCGTTCTACAAGTTCGCGCTCTGGACGATGCTGTTCGAGGTGCTCGGCCTGGGTTGCGGCTTCGGGCCGCTCAACCTGCGCTTCATCCCGCCCATGGGATCGGTGCTCTACTGGCTGCGTCCCGGCACGGTGCGTCTTGCCCCGCTGCGCGGACGTCTGCCCCTGACGGGGGGCGACATCCGAAGCGTCGTCGACGTGGCTCTCTACGCGGTCCTGCTGGTCTCACTGGTCGTTGCCCTCGTAGGCGCCCTGCCGCGGGGGGAGGTAGCCGTGGTGGTCGGCCTTCTGCTGCTGATCGGGTTGCGCGACCAGACAGTCTTCCTGGCTGCGCGAAGCGAGGTGTACGGCTCGCTGGCGGTCACCTACCTGTTCGCCACGACCGACCAGATCACCGCCGCCAAGTTCGTGATGGTCCTCATCTGGTGGGGCGCTGCGGCATCGAAGATCAACAGCCACTTCCCGTTCGTGATGGCGGCCATGCAGAGCAACAGCCCTGTCTGGCGGTTCGGCCACATGAAGCGGTGGCTACACCGGGACTTCCCCGACGACCTCCGCCCGAGCGCTCTGTCCGCGGGGATGGCCCACGGAGCCACACTCGTGGAGTTCGCCGTGCCGGCGGTCCTGCTGTTCAGCGGTGGCGGATGGGTCACGACGACCGCCGGGGTGGTCATGGTCGTGTTCCACCTGGGGATCATCTCGAGCTTCCCGATGGGCGTACCGCTCGAGTGGAACGTCTTCATGATCTGGGGGGTCGTCTTCCTGTTCCTCGCCCACCCGGGTCTGGACCTGGTCGCACTGACCCAGCCCGTGCTGCTCACCGTTCTCATGGCGGTGCTGGTCTCGGTGGTTGTGTACGGGAACCTGGTGCCGGCGAAGGTGTCGTTCCTCGCGTCGATGCGCTACTACGCGGGCAACTGGGCAGCGACGGTGTGGTGCTTCCGTGGGGACGCTCTCGACCGGCTCGACGCCAACGTCGTCAAGGCGACGGTGCTTCCGCACCAGCAGCTCGAGAAGGTCTACGGCAGCGCCCGGGAGGCGTCGGTGCCGTTGTTCATGGGCTACGTGTTCCGCGGGTTTCACACCCACGGACGTGCGCTCTGGGCGTTGGTGCCCCGGGCATGCGGACCGGACCACGAGGACTTTTTGGTTCTCGACGGCGAACTTGTCGCCGGAGCTGTGCTGGGCTGGAACTTCGGCGATGGGCACCTCCACGACGAACAGCTCATCGACGCGCTGCAGCGGCGCTGCGAGTTCCGGCCGGGAGACGTACGGATCGTCTTCCTCGAATCGGAACCGTTCGGGCGCGGAACCCAGCAGTACCGGCTGATCGACGCAGCGACCGGACTGTTGGAGTCGGGTCATGTCGAGGTGGCCGACATGATCGTGCGTCAGCCGACCGACATCGACCTGCCTGTGCACCCGCACACTTCGCCGGGATCAGGCAGCAGATGAACGGCCGAAACGGCCGTTGAGGGGGGTGTCTCGCGGCGCGAGAGTGGACACATGGCACGAGCGAGACTGACCGACGACGTCAGACGGGCACTCACAGACGGTCATCTGGGTCACCTGGGCACCGTCAACGCCGACGGCAGCCCGCAGGCGAGCGTGGTCTGGGTCGGCCTGGACGGCGACGACATCGTCGTCGGGCACCTGATGGGCGGCCGCAAGGTCACCAACATCGCCCGTGACCCGCGGGTGACGCTGACCCTCGAGGCCTCGGGCAGCAATCAGGTCGGCATGCGCAACCACCTGCACGTGACCGGCACCGCTCGCCTTGTAGAGGGTGGGGCGCCCGAGCTGCTGCAACGACTGGCCGAGGTGTATGTGGGCCCGGGCGTGAAGTTCCCCCCGTTCGATGACCCGCCTGCCGGGCACGTCATCCACATCACACCTGAGCGCATCGGTGGGGTCGGGCCCTGGGGAGGGTGATCGTACAAACGCTTCTTGCGCTCCAGGGGTAGCTTTCGGCTCGAAGCGACGGGAACCGGGGGCGACGTGCGCAAGAGGACTCTGCTGGACGACGGCTGGGAGGTGGCGTACTCAGCAGACGGACCGTGGGCGGCAGTGGCCCTTCCGCACTGCACCAATCCGACCGAGCCGACAGAGCCAACAGAACCGGTCGACGTGGGCGACGACCGGCGTGGACCGGCCTGGTATCGCCGCACGCTCGACGTTGCCGGTCACGGCGAACACCGACGAGCGGTGCTGCACGTCGGTGCCGCCGGCCCGGTCTCTGAAGTCGGCATCGGCGGGGAGCACGTCGCCAGCCACCGCGGCGGCTACTCGGCGTTCCGGGTCGACCTGACCGACTTTCTCGGCCCGGACGGGCGCAGCGTGCTGAGCATCAGAACGGACAACTCGCCGACCGACGACGTCTACCCGCTCATGGGGGACCACACGATCTTCGGTGGCCTCTACCGCCCGGTTGAGCTGCTCGAGCTCGATCCGGTCCACATCGACGTGGCCCACCACGGCGGGCCTGGTGTGGCCGTGCGTCAGGTCCACCTGGACGATGACTCGGCACGTCTGGACGTGACGGTGCGCGTCGCCAACCACGATGCCTCGGACTTCAGCGGTCCTGTCGCGGTGACGGTGCTCGACGCCGAAGGGGCACGGGTCGCCTCGGGCGCGACGACGGTTGCCGTCGACCCGGGTCGGGTGGAAGAGGTGATGGTGCCGGTCACGATCGACCGGCCCCGCCGCTGGGACGGCCGCGACGACCCGTACCGATACCGCCTCGTGACCGAGGTGACCGACGACCGGGTCGAGCTCGCCATCGGCCTGCGCACATTCGTCCTGGATCCCGACACCGGCGTCACGCTCAACGGCAGGCCCTATCGGCTCTACGGCGTGAGCCGTCACCACGACGTGAACGGCAGCCCGGCCGTCACCCGTGCCGACATCGAGCGCGACCTCGACCTGATCGACGAGATCGGTGCCACCGCCGTCCGGCTCGCCCACTACCAGCACGCGGAGGATGTGCTGGACCTCTGCGACGAGCGCGGGCTCGTCGTATGGGCCGAGATCCCGCTCAACGCCAAGGTGTCGAGCACCGACCCCTCGACCAACGCGGTGTCGCAGCTCACCGAGCTGATCGTGCAGCAGCGCCACCATCCGTCGATCGTCTGCTGGGGTGTGCAGAACGAGACCTTGATCAGCGAGAGCTCTGCAGATCCCCGGCCGGTCATCGCCGAGCTGGCCGCGCTGGCCGAGGAGCTCGACCCCGACCGTCCGACCGCGCAGGCGCAGGTGTTCATGGCCCGCCCCGCCGATGAGATCAACCGGCTCACCGACTTGAACGCCCGCAACCTCTACGCCGGTTGGTACTACGGCGCAGCGGACGACGCCGGTGCCGACCTGGACGAGCACCACGCCGCCAACCCCGGCGTGCCACTGGGCCTGAGCGAGTACGGCGCTGACGCCCGCCCGGAGTACCACTCGGCCTCACCCGAACCCGGGGACTACACCGAGGAATACCAGGCCGAGCTGCACGAGGCGTACTGGCGGATCATCGATGAACGCCCCTGGATCTGGTCGTCCTTCGTGTGGAACATGTTCGACTTCGCGTCCGCGATCCGGGACGAGGGGGGAACCAAGGGCTTCAACATGAAGGGGCTGGTCACCCGCGACCGCGCCGTTCGCAAGGACGCCTTCTGGTGGTACAAGGCCAACTGGTCCGATCAGCCGGTGTTGCACATGTGTTCCAAGCGGTTCGTCAACCGCGACGATCCCGACGTCGAGGTGAAGGTGTACGCCAACGTCGGACCGGTAGAGCTGACCGTCGACGGAGAGTCGGTAGGGGAACCCCAGGTGGATGGAGCAATCCTGCGTTGGAGGATCCGGCTGACCCAGGGCGAGAACCTTGTAGTAGCCAGCTCCGGTGAACACCAGGATTCAGCTGTCTTCCGGCTGGTCGACGCGCCTGATCCCTCCTATGTATGCCCCGACCCTCGGCGTAGCGCCGGCGGTGGCGGCACGGTGGTGTCGTGGTTCGCGAACTCCGGCATGGAGGTGGACCACAGCCACTTCGGTACCTGGAGCACGGTCGGTGAGCTGCTCGACGATCCGGGAGCGAACGCGGTGCTGGTCGAGACGTTCGGCACGGCGATCCTCGAGCACCCGATGCTCGACACCGCCCGGGGCATCTCGCTGGCGATCGTGTTGGACGTCGCCGGGGTCAAGATGTCGGACGAGGATGTCCGGACGCTGCACGACCGTCTCTACGCGCTGGAGCGCACCGTGGAGGACCGCAGCAGCGGCGGCGACGGAGCCGCGTCGTCGTGATGGGTCGGTCGCTGCGACTGCACCCCGACCGACTGCTGCCGGCCGAGCCCGGGACCCGGGCGATCGCCCGCAGGCTGCTGGAGCAGGTCCAGACCCTGCCGATCATCAGTCCTCACGGTCACTGCGACCCCCTGTGGTGGGCCGCCGACGAGGCGTTCACCGATCCGGCGACCTTGCTGATCACCGGTGACCACTACGTGGTGAGGATGCTGCACAGCGTGGGCGTGCCGCTCGATTCGCTGGGTCGCGTTCCGCAAGACGGTGCAGCGGTGGCGACACCGAGGGAGGTGTGGCGCGAGTTCTCGTCGCGCTACCACCTGTTCCACGCCACCCCGTCGCGGTTGTGGCTCGACCACGCCCTGCACGACGTGCTCGGCGTGACGGTGATGCCCGACGGCGACAACGCCGACGAGCTCTTCGACGAGCTGACCGAACGGCTGCAGGAGCCGGACATGCGACCTCGGGCGTTGTTCGACCGCTTCGGCATCGAGTTCCTCGCCACCACCGATTCCCCCCTCGACGACCTGTCCGCCCACGTGGCGATCCGTGCCTCGGGTTGGGGAGGCAACGTCGTCACCGCGTTCCGGCCCGACCCCGTCGTCGATCCGGACCACCCCTCGTTCCTGGCCAACCTGGACCTGCTCGCCGAGCGCAGCGGAATCGCGGTCGACACCTGGCCCGGCTACCTGGCGGCACTGGCCGAACGCCGCCGCTTCTTCATCGCCCACGGTGCCACCTCGACCGACCACGGTCACCCGAGCGCCGCCACCGCCGACCTGGACGCAGCCGAGGCGGCTACGCTGTTCGACCGGGTGCGCACAGGTGACAACACCGCGGCAGAGGCCGAGACGTTCCGGGCCCAGATGCTCACCGAGATGGTCCGCATGAGCCTCGACGACGGGCTGGTGGTCCAACTCCACCCCGGCAGCCATCGCAACCACGACGGGCCGTCCTTCGACCGTTTCGGAGCCGATATCGGTGCCGACATCCCCACCCGCACCGACTACGTCAAGGCGTTGGGCCCGCTGCTGGAGCGCTTCGGCAACGAGCCGGCGTTGAGGCTGGTCGTGTTCACCCTGGACGAGACGACCTACGCCCGTGAGCTGGCACCACTGGCCGGCTACTACCCGATCCTCACCCTCGGCGCGCCGTGGTGGTTCCATGACAGCCCCGACGGCATGCGCCGGTTCCGCACCGACACGACCGCCACCGCGGGCTTCGCCAACACCGCCGGGTTCACCGACGACACCCGCGCGTTGCTTTCCATCCCTGCGCGTCACGACGTCGCCCGGCGCGTCGACTGCGGGTACCTGGCCGGGCTCGTCGCCGAGCATCGCCTGGACGAGGAGGTCGCCGCCGAGTTGGCCGTCGCTCTGACCTACGGCCAGCCCCGGGCGGTGTACCGGGTGGCCGACTCCAGGTTCAGCGTCACATGACCGTTGCTCGCCTGGGCCCCGACACCGTGGGTGGACTCGCCGGCGCGGACCTGCCCCGTTACGACCGTGGCGATGTGACCGCGGGAGTGGTCCACGTCGGTCTCGGCGCGTTCGGTCGTGCCCACGTCGCCCGCTACTGCGAGGATCTGCTCGACACCGGCGACCCGCACGTGGCGATCGTGGGCGCTTCGCTGCGCACCGGTGCCGTCACCGCGGCGCTCGGCCCGCAGGGAGGGCTCTACACGCTGATCGAATCCGACGGAGGCGACCCGGGCCTGCGGGTCGTCGGGGCCGTGACCGGGCTGGCACACGGATCCGACGTCGCAGCCCACATCGCTGCAGCGAACACGACCGCCGTAACCGTGACGGTCACCGAGAAGGGCTACTGCACGGACCCCTGCAGCGGTCACCTGGACCGCCACCACCCGGACGTCCTCGCCGACCTGGCGGACCCGTCGTCACCTCGCAGCCTGCCCGGGGTCCTGGTCGAGGGACTGGCCATTCGCCGCCGGCAGGTGGGCAGCGGGCTCGCCGTCGTGTCTTGCGACAACCTGCCGCGCAACGGCGCTGTGGCCAGGGCTGTCGTGACGGACCTGGCCCTGATCCGCGACGACGACCTAGCCGGTTGGATCGACGCCAACGTCGAGTTCCCCTCGACCGTCGTCGACCGGATCGTGCCTGCCGCCACCGACGCCGACCGCGACCTGGTCGCCTCTCGCATCGGTGTGCGCGACGAGGCTCCAGTGCGTGCCGAGGTGTACCGGTCGTGGGTGATCGAACGCTGTGGACATCTGCCGGACTGGGATCGGGTCGGTGCGGTCCTGACCGACGACCTGACCCCCTACCAGGACCGCAAGCTGCGCCTGGTCAACGCGCTGCACTCCGCGGCCGCGTACCTCGGTCTGCTCGGCGGGTACGAGACGATCGACTCGGCGATCGCCGACACCGTGTTGCGCTCAGCGCTGTTTCGTCTGGGCGTCGACGAGATCGTGGCGACGCTGCCATCGGTCGGAGAAGTGGCGGCGAGCGGGTCGCCCGACGAGGTGGTCGCAGGGGTCCTGGACCGGTTCGCGAACGCTTCGTTGGGTCACCGTTGCGCCCAGGTCGCCGCCGACGGCTCACAGAAGCTCGGCCCGCGCATCCTCTCCACCGCGGCGATCAGGCACCGCAACGGCGATCCGTCGACCGGCCTCGCGACGGTGGTGGCCGCGTGGGTCGCGCAGGTCGAAGCGGCCCGACGCAGTGGCACGGCTCTGGTCGACCCGCTGGGACCCCGGCTCCTCGACGCCACGGCGACACCCGGTGACGCCGACCGCGTCCGGGCGCTGCTCGGACTGCTCGCCGCGCCCGCCGAGCTGCTGGGCGGTCTGCTCGATGATGCTGCGTTCGTCGATGCAGTGGTCGAGGGGCGCCGTCGACCGGGACTCGACCGGGACCCGAAGGGTCCCAGACAGGCGGAGCGACGATGAGCGCCGCACCATCGGCGCTTCGTGCAGCAGCGGTCGCACCGACCGATGGCGTGCTCGGCGACGACACCGTCCGCGGGGTGCTCGCTGAAGGGCTCGAGGGACACCACCGCGGTGAGTCGGTCCTGGTGCTGGTGCCCGACCACACACGCACCGCGCCCCTGCCGCTGATCGTGGCGACGCTCAACGACGTCCTCGGCGAGGCAGCGGCGGTCCACGTGCTGGTCGCGTTGGGTACGCACCCGCCCTTGGACGACCGCTCGCTCGCAGACCTGATCGGCCTGGACTCGATCGACCCCACCGACCGCCACCCGGGCCTCACCGTCGGCAACCACCGCTGGCGTGACGACGGTGAGCTGGTCACCGTGGGCGTCGTCACACACGATGAGCTCGCCGCGATCGCAGGCCCGTTGTGGCACCCGAGCCTGGGTGGCGACCTGCCGCTGCGCATCAACAGGGCTGTTCTCGAACACGACCACGTGATCATCGTCGGGCCGACCTTCCCCCACGAGGTGGTCGGGTTCTCCGGTGGGGCCAAGTACTTCTTCCCCGGGGTATCCGGCCCCGAGATGATCGACGTGTCTCACTGGCTCGGCGCCCTGAGCGGCGTGGTCGAAACGATCGGACGTGTCGACACCCCGACCCGGCGGCTCATCGAACGAGCGGCCTCGCTGATCCCGACCCCGGTGACCCTGGTATCCATGGTCGTCGTAGGCGATGCCCGCCTGGCGGGGCTCTTCGTCGGTGATCTCGGTTCTGCGTGGAGCCAAGCGGCTGCGCTAAGCGCGGCCCGTCACGTGCGTGTGCTGGAGAGACCGATGGGCCGGGTGCTGTCGATGGCGCCGCCGATGTACGACGAGCTGTGGACGGCCGCCAAGGCCATGTACAAGCTTGAGCCGGTCCTGGCCGATGACGCCGAGCTGGTGATATTCGCACCTCACCTCAGTGTCGTCAGTCGGGTGCACGGTGAGGAACTGGCCCGCGTCGGCTACCACGTGCTCCCGTACTTCCTGGGGCAGTGGGACCGTTTCGCCGGCCACTCCCGAGCAGTTCTGGCGCACTCCTCACACGTCCGCGGCGCCGGCACGTACATCGACGGTGTCGAACGGCCCCGGGTCAGGGTCACGCTGGCGAGCCGGGTGCCCGAGGGCGAGTGCAGGGCGCTCGGGCTGGGCTACGTGGACCCCGACTCGGTCGACGTGGCCGAGTGGTCCGACCGCGAGCATGAAGGAGTGCTCGTCGTTCCCCGCGCAGGCGAGATCCTCTACCGGCCGGCGCCACTGTGACGGTGGTAGTCGTGATGGGCGTGGCCGGTAGCGGCAAGAGCACCGTCGGTCGAAGCGTGGCAGATCGGCTGAACTGGGGCTTCGTCGACGCCGACGACCGCCACCCGCAGGTGAACGTCGACAAGATGCGTCGCGGTGAACCTCTCGACGACGAGGACCGCTGGCCGTGGCTCGACACGCTGCGCGCCGACATCGAAGGCCGCCTACGTCGTGGCGAGCCGCTGGTGCTGGCCTGCTCGGCCCTGAAGCAGGCCTACCGCGACCGGCTCGGTGTCGACTGCGACCGCGTGCGACTCGTCTACCTGGACGTCGACCGCGCGGAGTTGGAGCGCCGGCTCCGAGCTCGGCGCGGGCACTTCATGGCTGCTGACATGTTGGACGGCCAGCTCGCTTCTCTCGAACCGCCGCGACCCGACGATGCGCTGGTCCTAGACGGGTCGCTACCCGTGGACGAGTTGGCCGAGCTCGTGGTGGCAGTTGTCCGCTCCTGCTGAGAGGCAGCGGGCGCAGACTCAGCCGGCAGGTTCGAGCACGAAGACCGGGATGGTGCGTTCGGTTGCCGCCTGGTAGGAGTCGTACTCGGGCCACACGAGCGAGGCACGTGCCCACCACTGCGCCTTCTCGTCGCCGTCGACCTCACGCACCGCCATGTCGTGAAGCGCCTTGCCGTCCTGGATCCGGGCGATCGGGTTGGCCCGCACGTTGTGGACCCACTGGGGGTGCATCGGCGCGCCGCCCATCGAGCCGATCACGGCGTAGGTGCCCTCGCCGTCGGTGACACGAACGAGCGGCGTCTTGCGTACGTTGCCGGAGCGTGCGCCGATGCTCCACAGGACCATCCACTGGTCGCCGACGAGTTCGCTCGGCGCGTCGCCGCCGGTGCGCTCGTAGCGGGCGACCTCCTCGGCGATCGGTTCCCAAGGACTGGGTTCGTACTCTGCGTCGAAAGCGGACATCGGCTGGCTCCTCGCTAAGGCTCAGGCAACATAGCCGGAGGAGCTTCCCCGTCGGGCGCCCCGTCGGGAGCGCAGCCGCGCGCCGCGGCTCACCCACATCGGGTCGAACTCGTCGGGGTCCGCCGGGATCGACTCCGGGTCGATCAGCTGCGCCCCCAGGACCATCTCGATCAGCAGGCCGTGGCGTCCCAGGATCTGGCCGGCGCAGTTCACTCCGCCGACGAGCGCCCCGGCGATGCCGTGCCCGGAAGTCGTGTTCGCGCCTGTCACCCAGAGCCCCTCGATCTCGGTTCGGTGCGACGGTCGGTTCGGCCCGCTCTGTTCGGGGGAGTGCATGTACCCGTAGCTCGTCCCGCCGCTCGAGTGCGTGTAGCGCTGGTGGGTGAGCGGTGTAGCCGTCTCTAGGTGCACGACCCGATCTCGGAACGGCCCGAGCACCGACTCCGCGGAGTCGAGCAGGCGGTCGGTGATCTCCTGCTTGCGTTCCCGGTAGAGCTCGTCACGGCGGTAGCGCGCTCCATCCGCCGGACCATTCTGCATTCCCCAGTGCTCGAAGCCCCGCGGAGCAAGGGTCATGATCTGGAAGTTCGTGTGGCCCGGCGGGCACAGGCGCGGGTTGTCCGGGTCCTTCTTCGATGCGAACGCCAGGTAGGCCCAGTCGGAGTCGGGCATTTCGCCAGCGTCGAGTGCCTCGTAGACCTGCTCCGGATCGCCGCCGCCGAAGACGTGGTAATTGGTGTTCGGACGGTCCCCGACCAGGTCACCCTCGACGACCACGTACACGACCACCAGGCCCAACGTCATGCGCGCCTCGTCCACGAAGCGCAGCGTTGCCGGGTCCCAGTGCTCGCGGTCGACCAGGTTGCGGACCGTGCGGATGTGATCCGCGTTCGACACGACCAGGTCCGTCGCTATGACCGTGCCGTCCTCCAGCTCCACCCCCTGCACGCGCCGATCGTGGACCAGGACCTTGGCCGCAGGGGCCAGTGTGCGCACCTCGCCGCCGCTGGCCTCGATCGCCTGCACGAGCCGCGGCAGGTATGACCTGTCCACCGCCCTCGGGGTAGTAGGCCCCGCTCATGTAGTGATCAGCGATCACCGCGTGCATCACGACCGCCGTCTGTGACGGGGCACCGGCGTAGAGCCCGTTCCAGTGGTCGATGATCGCCCTGGCGGTGGGGGAGAGCTCGCACTCGTCGAACAGCTCCGACAGCGGCCGGTAGGACCACTCGTCGAACACGGGTGTGTCGGCGCCGGGTATCAGCCGCTCGCGGGACTCGCGTGCGACGTCGCGCAGCGTGGTCATGCACCGCTCGACCGCTGCCCGGTCCCCGGGTACGGCTTCGACGACGTTGGCGATGTAGTCGTCCCAGCCCGCGGGGATCTTCACCTCTAGGTCGGGCATCACGAGGGTGTCGAACTGGTCCTGGTCGAACGGACGGAAGGTGATGCGATCACCGACGCCTAGACCGTCGAGGATGGCCGGGATGACGCCGCCTTGCTGGCATTCGCCGATGTAGTGCACACCGACGTCGAACTCGTACTCGTCGCCCTCGTGGTGACGTCTGAAGACGGTCGCGTTGCCGCCGGCGATGTCATGGCGTTCGAGGACCAGCACCCGCCGGTCGGAACCCGCCAGGCAGGCGGCAGCGCTGAGCCCGCCGAGTCCGGAGCCGATCACCACGGCGTCCCAGCGTTCGTCAACGGTGTCGCCCATCGGGTCATCTTGTCAGGCGACAGCCTGACGGGACGGCCTGAGCGTCGGCTTCCCCCGGTGTCAGCGCCGCCGTTGCCGCAGGCGCTCCTGGACCAGTCCGCGGACGCGTCCGGTGGCGATAGCTGCGCGACGCATCAGGTGGATGGCCGAGCGTTTGGTGACGGCCTGGCGGTTGGCCGCGAGCATCCCTGACGGGGTCTCGCCACCCGGAAGGCCCTGGCGTTCGATCACTTCGGTCATGCCGATGCCGTAGTAGTGGTGCTGGCGGATCATGGTCCAGAGCCCCGGGCGGTGCCGGTAGTGAACGACGGCGTCGGGTGCGTAGGCGAGCTCGACGCCGGCATCTGCGAGTGCCCAGCCGAAGGCGATGTCCTCACAGCGGGTGAGCCCTTCGGGGAACCCGCCCACCTTCTGGAAGGCCGACCGTCGGGCCCCCATGTTGGCCGAGACCGGGTAGCGGTGACCCAGGTAGGACGGCAGCTCGCCGGGAGTCGCAGGTGGGCGCCAGCGTTCCTGTCCGGCCGGGGAGAGCTGTTCTTCGTCCAGGTGCCCGCCGACGACCTCGCTGGCGTCCAGCGCGGTGACGATAGCGCTATGAGCCAGTCCGGTTCGACCAGATCGTCGGCGTCGCAGAACGCGAGCAGGGTCGCTGTTAGCTGCGGCGGCACCGGCGTTGCGTGCGTGTGCTGCGCCGCGCACCGCGGACGAGTCGATGACGCGCAGCCCGGCGTATGGGTGCAGCGGCGGCGCTGTGACCCGTGGGTCCGTCGCGACGCCGGACCTGTTCACCGACAGGACGAGCTCCCACGGTCGGTCGAAGTCCTGTGCGGCGAGCGCCGTGAGCTGTTCGTCGAGGTCTTCGTCGACGCCGCCGACGGGGACCACGACCGAGATCGTGGGTACGGCGAAGTCGATGCTCTCGTCGTCGTGTCCAGCCGGGGTGTCCTGGTTCACCCGGGGAAGCGTATCGACGAGCCCCCGGACTTCAACTGCTCAGCTGCGACTGAAGATCCCGCGTAGCCCGCCACGCCCCGACGACGCGGTCTGGGAGCACTGGCAGCGGTCCTTCTCGGGGACGTTGGCGAGCACCTGTTCCACGTGAGCGCCGCACCCGGCCCACGTCGGTCGTCCACATGTCTTGCAAGTAACTGCTCTACACATACCCCCTAGGGTATTCAACCCCCGGTGTGTTGTCGAGCCGTGGCCTCGAGGTCGTCGCCCTATCGGTGCAGCTCGGTCAGCGGGCACGGATGACCGGTCGAGCTCCCTCCACCCCGAGGATCCGTTCCGCGAGCCTGGACCGCAGCTCGTTGCGCAGCTCGGACGTACCCGGATCGTTCACCAGGTTCCGGTGTTGGTGCGGATCGCTGACGTTGTCGTACAGGTGGGAGTCGACGTACACATCGGATGCCGGGCGTCGATGTCCAGCGAGCGGGTTCAGGCCGGGGGCCTTGACCGCGTAGGTGTGGCTTGGAGTGCGCAGTGCCCGGCCGATCTGGGACTCGCTGATCTGGACGAATACGTCGTCGGGTCCGCTCGTTCGCGAGCTGGAGCGGCCTGCCGTCCAGGCATGGATCGTCACCGCCGGCGGCGACGACGAGCGTGGGTAGCAGGTCCAGGCTCGTCGCCATGTCCTGGCGCCTCTGCCCGCCACGGAACCCGGGGCCTCTCAGCACGAGTGGGATGCGCAGCGATGCGTCGTGCGGGCTGCGCTTGTACTCCAGGTTGCGGGTGCGGAAGTGGTTGCCGTGGTCGCTGCTGAAGACGACGAGCGTGTCGTCGAGGCGACCCGAGCGCTCCAGGTGGTCGACCATCCTGCCCAGGTTGGTGTCGATGCTCGCGCAGCAGGCCAGGTACTCGGCGTAGTTCCAGCGCCAGTCGCCTCGCCATGCAGGAAGGTCCTCGGGGCGGTCGAAGTCGGAGAACCTCGCCGCCCATCCCTCGGGCCCCACCGCCCGGAACCGGTTGTTCTGGTGGTGCGGCTCCAGGAAGGACACGAACAACAGGAACGGCCGGTCCGTGTCGAAGCGCCCGAGTCGGTCGATCGCGATGTCGGTCAGCGCGTCGACCCGGTAGCCGGACAGCTCGACGCGCTGGCCGTGCTCGTCGAACACATGACCCGAAACCGCTCCGGAGGTGTGCTCGAGCGCGTCGGCAGCGACCCAGCAATCGCGGTAGCCGCCACGTCGCTCGGGTGGCACCGGCCGCCGCTCGAAGCGCGCCGGCGATCGGCCGATGGGCAGTGCCGCTCCACGGTCCGATGCCAGGTGCCACTTGCCGACGTAGCCGGTCTGGTAGCCCAGGTCGTCTATCCGATCGGCAAGGGTCGCCTGGCCGGGCGGCAACGCAATCCCGTTACGCCAACATCCTGTGGTGGTGGGGTACGAGCCCGTCTGGATGGCGGCGCGCGCCGGTCCGCAGACCGGCTGGATCGTGAAGGCGTTGTCGAAGGCGACCCCATCAGCTGCAAGGCGGTCGAGCCGTGGGGTCACCGCCAGCCGCTGGCCGAACACCCCGCAGGAGTCGGGGCGCTGCTGATCGGACAGCACCACGAGGATGTTCGGTCGGGTCACCGCCCGCTGATCGCGCTCATCCACAGCCAGCCGCGGCGTTGCCGTCGCGGTCGACGACGAACGCCACGCTCGCCGCGGGGACCGTCACTGCACCGTTCGCATCGACGGGTGCGAGCTTCGGCAGGGTGCCGTCCTCGGCCGCTTCGAGCACGGTGCCGTTCAGTGCGATGGTCGGGGAGTCGAGAGCGTCGCTGGTGAGCAGGTACACCTCGGCTGCGCCGGTCGAGGTGGTGACCGTCCGCTCCTCGGATGCGGACGAGTTGACCACGGCGTAGGTGACGCCCGGCTCGTCGTCAGGAGTGCACTGGGCGTACACGGCCAGGTCGTCCACTTCGCCGCCGGAGCCGACCTCGAGCACCTTCGGGCCCATCAGCCGTTGCCACAGCACCGCCGCCCAGTAGTTGGGCCGCGGTTCCATGCCGTCCTCGTCGATCAACCCGTAGTCGCTGGCAGCCAGCGTGTTGTGGAACACGACGTCGCCGTCACCCGTCGCCAGCCGTCCGAGGTTGTCGATGTAGCGGATCACGTCCAGGTACTGCGCGGCCCACCGGTCGCCACCGCATGCCGCCTGAGCGACCTCGGTGATCCACATCGGCGCGCCCGGCTCGTAGGTGTCACGCAGCTGTTCGAAGAACGCCTTGTCCTCGTCGATGCGGGACAGGAACTCCTGGGTGAGCGCGATCTCCGGGCCCTCCGTGGATCCGCAACGCTCCGAGAGCTTCGGATAGAAGTGGTAGCTGACCCTGTCGTAGCGGCTGGCATCGGGGTCCATGAGGTCGGCCGACGCGATGGCGGGTTCGATCACCTCGGTCGCCCCGGGCCCGACGATGGTCAGTTCCGGCATCACCTCGTCGACCATCGTCTTGAAGGTCGTGAAGTCCCGGTTGAAGTCCTGCGCGTCGTAGTTGGCGGGGACGCCGATGGGCAGGCCCGGCTCGTTGAAGAACTCAGCGGCGACGACGGGGATGTCGTTCGCCTTGCTGAACTCCAACAGCGCACGCGCCTGGTCATCGAGCCAGACCCCGTCGGCGTCGCGCACTCCCGGCGTCGACGCGAACGAGGTGACGATCTGCCGCGTCCACCGCGTCGGCGAACTCGCCGACACCCTTCCACTGCTCGGTGGTGAGCACCCCGTCGAAGTTCTCCGGGGGTGTGCCACCCGACGTTCCGTCGACATCGAAGTAGGTCCAGTTCGCCCACGTCCCGCTCACCCGCACGTAGGCGGGACCGAGCTCCTTGGCCAGGTTTCGCAGTCGGGCTGAGCTCAGGTCGATCGGTGGCCGTACGACCTTGCCCGAACCGGCGTCGTACGGCTGCCAGAACTGGCCTCCGGTCACCTCGACCATCTCGACGTTGTAGGACTGATACGCAGGGTCGAGCGTCGCGACCACCTCGTCGTCGACCGACAACACCACGTCGGCATCGGGTGGAGACGACGCCGCGGTGTCGCTCGGTGTCCCTGGGTCGGTCGTGTCGGACGAATCCCCCGAATCCGAACAACCGGCGACGAGGATCGCTGCTGCCAGCACGGACGCGCAGTAGCGGACGAAGTGGAAGGTGCCCCCATGGATCATGCGGCACTGTACCAACCGGCGTACATCGGCAGATGGTCCTTCGGTGCGGGCATGGAGGCTGTGTTAGCAAGTGGCTGGAGGAGGCGTGACGTGTTCGATCTGATTGGTCATCGGGCCCTGGTCACCGGCGGCGGTCGCAGTGCAGGTGCGGCGATCGCCATGGCGCTCGCGCGGCAAGGCGCGCAGGTCGCGGTGAACGACGTAGAGGTCCGTCGCGCGGCGTTGTCAGCGGCCGAGATACGTTCCGAGGGTGGCAGTGCAGTAGCGGTCCCGTTCGACATCACCGATCCCGGGGCGGTGGCCAAGGGCGTGGCCTTCGCCGCCGCTGAGTTCGGTGCACCGATCGACATCCTCGTGAACAACGCAGGGGTCCCGGCCGACATGGCGCTCACGCCGTTCCGCGACATGCCGCCCGAGGACTGGAAGCGCATGATCGACCTGAACCTCTACGGCAACCTGAACTGCGTCCGCGCGGTCGTGGACGGCATGGTCGGTCAGGGCTGGGGTCGGATTGTGCAGATCAGCTCCGGGGCCGCCCGCACCGGACTCGCATTCGGAGTGTCGATGTATGGCGCGTCCAAGAGTGGCATCGAGGGATTCGTCCGTCACATCTCCCAGGAGCTCGCGCGGACCGGGGTGACGGCCAACACCCTGGCACTCGGGCTTCTGTCCAACGCGGTGCCCGACGACGCACCCGAGCAGGCCGTCGCTGGTCTGGCGTCGACGGTGCCGGTGGGCCGACTGGGCACTCCCGAGGACGTCGCCGCGGCAGTGGTCTACATGGTGTCAGAGGAAGCCTCATGGCTGACGGGCCAGACGATCGGCCTCAACGGTGGCGCGACCACGAACTGAGGTCGAGGGGGATCTCATCGTACGGACGTCGTCCACACGGAGCGGCAGGAGGAGAGCGAGATGGGTGAGAAGCGGGTGCTGTACGCAGGGAGCGTGCATGACGAGGCTGAGATAGAAGCTGTCGTCGAGGTTCTGCGATCCGGGCCGACGGCGTTCCGCATCGGCCGCCGGGTGAGTGAGTTCGAGCGACGGGTGGCCGAGCTTTTCGGAAAGGCGTCCGGCATAGCAGTCAACTCCGGTTCGTCGGCGCTGTACATGGCTGTCGAGCTGCTCGACCTTCCACCGGGAGCCGAGGTGCTCACCTCGGTCCTGACGTTCTCGACAGACGTCGCTCCGCTGGTTCGCGCGGGGCTGGTGCCGGTGTTCGTGGACGTCGAGCCGAACACCTACAACGTCGACATCGACGCGATGGAGCGGCTCATCGGAGCAGACACCGCGGCGATACTCGTTCCGAACCTGGTCGGCAACGCCCCGGACTGGGACCGCATCCGTCAGCTGGCCGACGCCCACGGCCTGCTCGTGATCGAGGACTCGTGCGACGCGCTCGGTGCGACGCTGCGGGGTACGCCGACCGGCACACGTTCGGACCTGTCGGTCACGAGCTTCGCTGCGTCGCACATAATCACCGCGGCGGGCAACGGCGGCATGGTCCTGCTCGACGACGAGGCGATGCGCGACCGGGGTCTGCTCCTGCGCCGTTGGGGGCGGTCGTCTGAGGTCCAGTTCTACGGCTCCCGCAAAGGCGATGATCGCTTCATGGCGCAGGTCGACGGCATGGAGTACGACTCGCTGTTCGTGTTCGAGGAGCTCGGCTGGAACTTCGAGCCGTCGGAGTTGGGTGCGGCGTTCGGGTTGGAGCAGTTGAACAAGCTGGCGAACAACTACCGGGTCCGTCAGCGCAACTTCGCCGCCTACCAGGAATCCTTCGGCCTGTACCCGGAGTTGTTCGACCGTCCGGTCCAGCTTCCCGGACTCGATACCGCATGGCTGGCCTACCCGTTCGTTGTGCGTCCCGAGGGCCCCCTGACCCGCTCGGAGCTGCAGCGTCGACTCGAGGACCGTGGCATCGACACGCGCATGGTCTGGACCGGCAACGTGACCCGCCAGCCGATGATGCGCGGCGTCACCTACCGTGCCGACCCCGACGGCTACCCCAACGCCGACCGGGTCATGGAGCACACGCTGCTGTTGCCGTGCAACCACTTCCTGACCGACGACGACGTCTCATTCGTATGCGACGCGGTTGCGCGGGCGGTCGAGGACCATGGCTGAGCGCCGGGTCGCTCTGGTGACCGGGGCGAGCAAGGGTGGCACCGGAACAGCCATAGCGATCCGGCTGGCGTCGGCCGGTTTCGACGTGGCCGTGGTGGCACGCGACGCGGAAGGCCTGGGGCGCACCGCCCGCCAGGTGCGTGACCTCGGTCGGCGCGCACTCGAGCTGCCGTGTGACCTGTCGGACCCCGACGGCGGTCGTGGCGAGCTCGTCGCCAGGGCGGTCGCCGAGCTGGGCCCGGTAGATGTGCTGGTCAACAACGCCGCGGCGAACGGCTACCGGCCCTTCGCGGAGTGGACGCCGGCGCGGTTGGAGCTCACCCAGCAGGTGAACGTTTGGGCACCGTGGGACCTGATGGTGCAGGCCGCACCAGCCATGCCGCGCACGTGGGCGCGGTTGGATCGTGAACGTGACCAGCTTCGCCGCCGAGCTGGCACCCGGACCGCCGTTCCCGACCACGCTCGTGGCGACCCAGGGTTCGGGTTACGGGGTGTCCAAAGCGGCTTTGAACCGGTTGACGGTGTCGGTCGCGGCGGAGTTGTACGAGGCGGGGATCGCCGTCAACGCGCTGGCCCCCCAGTCGGCGATCGCGACTCCACAGCTGGTGGCGGCCGGCGAGGTCGATGCGGATCGATTCGAGCCGCTCGAGACGATGGCCGAGGCGGCGCTGTTGCTGTCGAGTTGCGATCCCTCCGTGCTTACCGGGCGGATAGCCCGCAGCCTGGAGCTGCTGGTCGAGCTCGACCGTGCCGTCCACACCCTGGACGGCACCGGGTTGGTGCACGGGTGGCAGCCGGAGGACCTGCCGGAGTCGATCCAGCGCAGGGCGGACTCGCTCGCCGAGCGGGGCTGGCCCGACGCGTTCGCGTCGGATCGATGAATGCCGGAGGTGCTGCGAAGATGCTCGCCGGCGCACGGCGGCTCGTCGATGCTCCCCGTCCCAGCAGGAGAACCAGATGACCGGATCCCAGGACCAGATACTCGAGGTCCGACGCCCCCGACCCGACGTAGCGGTCCTGGCTCTCGACCGGCCCGACGTGCTCAACGCACTGTCCTTCGAGCTGGTCGACAGACTCCACGACGCGCTCGACGAGCTGCACACCGACAACACGTGCCGGGTCGTCGTGTTGACCGGCGCCGGTCGGGCGTTCTGTGCCGGGCTCGACCTGGCCGACACCGGTCGGCCCTCCACAGCGCACGGGACCAGCGGTCCGCGGGCAGGCATGCTCTCCCAGGAACGCATCGCGGAGCTCCCGATCAAGCTCCGCAAGCTGCAACAGCCGGTCATCGCAGCGGTGAACGGCCCGGCCTACGGTGGGGGGTTCGCTCTTGCGATGGCTTGTGACCTGCGCGTCGCGTCGACGTCGGCGGTGTTCTGCTCCCAGTTCATCAAGGTCGGTCTGGGCGGCTGCGACATCGGGATCAGCTACACGCTGCCGCGTGCCATCGGCTCGACCAGGGCCTTCGAGCTGATCCTCACCGCCCGACGCGTCGAGGCGGAGGAGGCGGAGCGGATCGGCATCGTCAGCGAAGTGGTCGACGATCCGGTCGCTCGAGCGCTCGAGTTGGCCGATACGCTCTGCGGCCACAGTCCCTTCGGCGTCGTCATGACCAAGGAGGTCATGTGGTCGAACCTGGATGCAGCGAGCCTCGAACAGGCCATCCATCTGGAGAACCGGACGCAGATCCTGGCTTCAACGGGGGGAGAGGTCACCGAGGCCGCGGTGGCCTTCCTCGAGAAGCGCCAGCCCGACTGGTCGAACGTGAAGCCGTCAGGCATCTGGGCGTAGCTGCCCTGGCACGAGTGAGAGGACACAGAAGTTGCAGGAACTGAGGGACAAGGTCGCAGTCGTCACCGGAGCCGGCGGCGGCATAGGGCGGGCGACGTGTGAGGAGCTGGCACGTCACGGCTGCCACGTCGCTGTCGTCGATGTCCGCGGCGAAGCCGCGGAGGCGACCGCTCGATCGGTCGAGGCTCTGGGGGTCAAGGCGACCGCACACGTCGTCGACGTACGTGATCGCGACGCGTTGGGTGAGCTCGCCGACGACGTCGTGGCCACCCACGGTGCCTGTCATGTGCTGGTCAACAACGCTGGTGTCACTTCCGCGGGCTCGTTCGAGGCCGAGACCGACGACGACCTGCGCTGGATCGTCGACATCAACGTGTGGGGGGTGGTCAACGGGTGCCACGCGTTCCTGCCGCACCTCCGTCAGGTGGACGAGGCACACATCGTGAACCTGTCCAGCATGGTCGGGCTGCTCGGGCTGCCCCACAACGCCAGCTACTCGCTCACCAAGGGCGCGGTGCGCGCCTTCAGCGAGTCGCTGCGAGCCGAGCTGGTGACCAGCGGGATCGGCGTGACAGTGATCTTCCCGGGCTCGATCAACACGGGCATCATCGCGACGGCTCGGGGAAGCGAGGCGGGCCGACTGGCCGATATGGGGTCCTCGCGTCTGGTGCCGCTGGTGATGCGGCCGCCGTCGTCGGTCGCCCGTGCGATCGTGCGTGGCATCCAACGCGACCGCGCACGAGTGGTGATCGGGCCCGACGCTCACCTGGTCAGCGGGTTCTCCCGCCTGGTGCCCGGCCGCTCGGGTCTGGTGGGACGTCTCACGAACCGTCTCGTCCACGACGGCTGAGCAGGCCATCGCGTGCGGAGCCGAGGAGGATCCTGCGCTCCACGGACGCGATCACCCGGCGTGCGCGTCCCGCCGCGTCAGGGTTCACCGAGATCGAGGTGATCCCGTAACGGACCAGGTGTTCGGCGAACGCCGGGTCGTTCGATGGTGCCTGGCCGCACAGCGACGACGTGATGCCCGCGGTGTTGCAGGCGTCGACGATCCGCCGGATCGCGTCGAGCACCGCGGCGTCGGACGCGATCGAACAACTCGGCGCAGGTCTCGGAGTCACGGTCGACGCCGAGCATCAGCTGCGTCAGGTCGTTCGAGCCGATCGACACGCCGTGGATCCCCAGCGCCGCGTACTCGGGGATCCGGTACACGACCGATGGGACCTCGGCCATCACCCAGCGCAACAGCCCACGATGGGACCCCAATGGGGATCGGTCCACCATCTCCAGGCACGCCTCGAGCTCCCAGGTGGTGCGCACGAACGGGATCATGAGATGCAGGTTCGGTGTCTCGTCACGGACGCGTGCCAGTGCTTCGAGCTCGAGCTCGAACACCTCGGGGTCGCCGATGTAGCGGTAGCACCCCCGATAGCCGATCATCGGGTTGGCTTCCTCGGGCTCATACTCCGCTCCACCCTCGAGTGCACGGAACTCGTTGGTGCGGAAGTCGGTCGTCCGGTAGATCACCGGCCGGGGCGAGAACGCCCGGGTGACCATCAGGAGCTGTTCGGCTCATGCGCTGGACGAACTCCTCGCCGCGGCCCGTCGCGATCAGATGACGTGGGTGCACGCCGTCGAGTGCGTCGGTGAGCATGAACTCCGCGCGCAACAGCCCGACGCCGTCGACGGGCAACGCCGCGACCTGCTCGGCGCGTTCGGCGATCGCCAGGTTGACGTAGAGCTTGGTCCCCAGCGTCACGGTGTGATCCGTGGGCCCACCCTGGCCGGCGGCGACGGCTGAACCGTCAGCGGCAGCCGAAGTGGTGGTCGCAGGTGTCGAGGGCCCGGTCGCCGGCGCGGTCGAGCGAGGTGGACCCCCCACGGTCACCACGCCGCGGGCGCCGTCGACGGTCACCACCTGTCCGGGGTGCAGCGCAGTCGTCGCGTCGCGTGCGCCGACTACCGCCGGGACGCCCAGCTCTCGGCTCACGATCGCGGCGTGGCAGGTCATGCCGCCGCTGTCGGTCACCAGCGCGGCGGCCCGGCGCAGCGTCGGCACCCAGTCGGGCGTGGTCATCGTGGCGACCAGGATCTCTCCGGATCGGAGCTGGTCGCCGTCGGCGGGGGAGTGGAGGATCCTGACTGCGCCTGTGGCGATCCCCGGCGAGGCTGCCAGCACCAGGACGCGACGGTCCGGGGAGTGTCGGGGTCGGTGCCATCGCCCAGGGTGGTGATCGGGCGTGACTGCAGCAGATGCAGTTGCCCACCCGAGAGGGCCCACTCGGTGTCCTGGGGTGAGCCGTAGTACTCCTCGACGCGCATCCCGAGCCTTGCCAGATCCAGGATCTGTGCATCGTCGAGGACCCTCGAGCCACCCTGATCGTCGGTCAGGTCCTCGCTCTGTTGGGTCCTGTCGGGCTTGCGTACGAGTCGGAAGGCCTGTCGACCCACCCGGATCGTCGAGAGCCGAAGGGGATCACGTTCGACGACGTAGGTGTCGGGCTCGACCAGGCCACCGACGACGACCTCGCCCAGGCCGAGAGCGGCCTCGATCACCAGGTGTGACCGGTCCCCGCTGGATGGGTCCGAGGTGAACATCACCCCCGAGGCCTCAGAGTCCACCATCTTCTGCACCACCACCGAGATCGCTGGCTCGTCAGCGAGCTCCCGTGAAGCCCGGTAGCTGACCACCCGCTCGCCGTAGAGCGATGCCCAGCAGTCCAGGATCCTGGCGATCAGGTCCTCGGGTCCCTCGACGTTGGTGTACGACTCGTTCATCCCGGCGAACGACGAGTCGGCTGCGTCCTCGCCGGTGGCCGACGAGCGCACTGCGACCGGCCCGCTTCCGAGCTCGTCGTACGCCGAGCGCACCTCGGCGGCCAGGTCCTCGGGCATGCCCGCCTGGTGAACCAGCGCCCTGGCCTCGGCCGAGGCGCCGCGGCGCTCCTGGTCGTCCATGTGGTGTGTGGACGCGGCGAGCTCGGCGATCGGGTCCCGCAGTCCGGCCTGTTCGAGCGAGTCCAGGTAGGCGACCGCCGTCACCGCGAAACCGCCAGGAACGGGCAGGCCCGCTGCGATCAGCTCGCCCAGGTTCGCGGCCTTGCCGCCGACCAGATCGGCGTCGGTCAGGCGCAGCAACGCCAGACCCTGGACCCTCGGAGCGGAAACGTCTGCTGCTGGCATGTGATGCCACCTCCCTCTGCTCATCCTTCCACGTGAGCCCCAGTAGGGCGCCCTTTGATCCGTCAACTATCCTGGTTTCATGGAGAGATCTGCCGATGGGGGTTGGTGCTCTTCGGTGCGACCAGACCCTTGACCGGCGCCTTCTCGCTCACCGCCATGCAGGCAGGACTTGCTGTCGAGTCCGTACTGGTGGATCCGGCGTCGAACATCGAGCAGTACGTCTGCCGGTTCGACGACGAAGTCGTCGACGTCGAGCGGATGGACAGCGGCCTGGCGTGGTGTTCAACGCCGTCACGACGCCCTGCGCACCACGGTCCATCTCGACGGACCCGGTGGACCGCACCAGCGTGTGCACAAGGACCTTGAAGTGGCGCTGAGCGTCATCGATTTAAGTTCGATGACCGCCGCCGGTCCTGCCCAGGGCTCCGGTCCTGCCCAGGCCACAGCATCTGCCCAGGAGAGGCTGCTCGCCGAGTGGCTGGACGACGACCGTCGGCAGGGCCTGGACCTGACAAGTCGATCCGTGATGAGGCTCTCGCTCCTGGTCTTCGGGACTCGCCGTACGGTTCTCGTCTGGACCTTCCACCACGCGCTGTTGGACGGACGCAGTTCGGCGATGGTGCTCGAGGAGGCGCTCGACTGCTACGACGCACTGTCAGGCGTCGTCTCGGGTGCAGCCCCGGCCGAGCAGGCTGAGCCGGTTCCCTTCGGTCGCCACGTCGAGGCGGTCAGCCGGGCTGACACGTCGGCGGCCCGTCAGTTCTTCATCGGGCAGTTCGACGGTTGGGAAGGGCCCGAGGGCGGTCCTGGGCCACCCCCGCACGACTCCGAGCAGAACTTGCGACGTGGCCACCGGGAGCTCGAGCTCCGTCTCCCTGCCAGTTGGATCGAGCGCGCTGAGCGTCGAGCAGCGGAGGTGGACGCAACCGTGGGATCCATCCTGCTCGCCGCCTGGTCGGTGTTGCTCTCACGCTGGAGCGACACCGACGACGTCGCGTTCGGCACCATCCGCTCGGGTCGGCACGCGGTGCCTGACCGCGGACCGGATCGTCGGCTGTCTCATCAACACGGTGCCGCTGCGGGTTCGGGTCGACCCCGACGCGACCGTCGACGACCTGTTGCGCTCGGTGCGGTCGTTCCAGGAAGCGGTCCGTCCCCATGAGCAGACCTCGCTGCTCGACATATCCGAATGGCTGGAAGTGGAGACGGACCGGCCGCTTCTAGACACAGCGGTCGTCTACGAGCGGGAACTGCTCGACACCCGCCTGAGAGCGAAGGGCGGCCCGTGGGAGAACCGTCGGGTGGAACTGCTCGAGCAGAGCTCATTCCCGATGATGCTCTCGGCCCACCGCGACGACGGACTCAGGGCTCGCATCGAGTACGACAGCTCTCGCTACGACTCCGAGACGGTGGTCCGGATCGGCGGGCACCTGCAACGGCTTCTCGAGTCGATGGTGGACTCTCGCTCCGACACTGCGGTCGTGGACCTTCCGATGCTCACCGACGTCGAGGTGGCCGTCCTTGTGAACGACCGCAACCCATCGGGATGGGTTGCGGCCGACGGCAGCTACATCGACCGCTTCGAGGAGTGTGCTTCCACCCATCCGGATTCGATCGCCGTCGAGCTGGTCGACGGTGGAGCGTCGATCACCTACGCGGAGCTCGACGAACGCGCGAACCGGTTGGCCCATCTGCTCCTGGCACACGGAGCCGCCGGTGGACAGCCGGTCGCGTTGTGCCTCCCACGTTCCCCCGACTTCATCGTTCGCGATGCTGGCGACGCTCAAGGCCTCGGCACCGTACCTGCCTCTGGATCCCGACTACCCGGAGGACGAGCTCGCGGACCGCCTCGGCGACTCCGGCGCCCGGCTGGTCGTCGCGACCGAGTCGACCGCCCCTGCACTGAGCTCGACCGATGTGCAGCTGCTCGTTATCTCCGACGTGGCGCAGGCGCTGGCGGAGCAGCCTCCGACAGCACCCTCACGAGCCACGACAGATCCTGGGGCACCTTCGTATGTCATCTACACCTCGGGTACCACTGGTCGTCCGAAGGGAGTCATGATCAGCGACGGCTCGCTGCTCGACCTGTGCAGAGCCGTTGCGGACCGCTACGAGCTCTCGGAGCGAGACCGGGTGCTCCAGTTCTGCAGCCTGAGCTTCGACGTCTCAGTCGAAGAGATCGCACCGACTCTCCTCGTCGGTGCCACGGTCGTGCTCCGCAGCGCCGAGCTCTCGTCATCGATGGCCGCCCTGATCGACTCGACGGCGAAGGACCGGTTGAGCGTCCTCAACCTTCCGTCAGCGATCTGGCACACCCTCGTGGTGCACCTGGAGCGCTCCGGCGCGCGGCTCAGCCGATCGGTCCGCCTGGTGGTCGTCGGAGGTGAGAAGGTCTCCCGTCATGCCTACGAGGCCTGGTCCACGGTCCATCCCGAGATCCGCTGGCTCAACGGCTACGGCCCGACCGAGACGACGGTCACCTGCACCTCTTTCGACCCCCGGGGGCACTACGAGGTCGGCTCGGGGCGGGAGCTGCCGATAGGCCGGCCTCTGCCCAACGCCAGGGCCTATCTGCTCGACAGGTCCGGACAGAACCTGGTGCCGGACGGTGCCACGGGCGAGCTGTGGATCGGCGGAACCGGGGTGGCGCTGGGCTACCTGGGCATGCCCGAGCTGACCGCCGAGCGCTTCCGCTTGGACCCCTTCGTGGAGGACCCGGGCGCACGCATGTACCGGACGGGCGACAGGTGCCGCTGGTCTGCCGATGGCGAACTCGAGTACGTGGGCCGGACGGATCGCCAGATCAAGCTCCGCGGCCACCGGATCGAACCGGGTCACGTAGAACGGCGCCTGGAGCAGCTCGAAGGCGTCGGCCAGGCGTTCGTCTCGATCCGGTCCGGCGCTTCCGGCGCGGACCGTCTGGTCGGCTGGGTCGTTCCTGCCGAGAGTGCTGCAACGCTCGACACGCATGCGCTGCGTGAGCAGGTCCGGCGGCTGCTGCCCGACTTCCTGGTGCCCGCTGCCCTGGTGCAGGTCGACGTGCTGCCACGCACCGCGGCCGCCAAGGTGGACGTCGCAGCTCTACCAGATCCACCGGTGGTCGATCGACGGGCGATATCCGACGAGCTGCGTGTCGACGAGGACGTGGCCCACATCTGTCGGTTGTTCACTGAAGTGGTCGGCCACGAAGCCGATCCCGATGACTCGTTCTTCGAGATCGGCGGCAACTCGCTCGTCGCCGTTCGCCTCATCGGCATGGTCGACGACGAGCTCGGGGTACGGCTGTCGCTGCCCGAGCTCATCGCCTCGCCCACACCGAGGGAGCTCGCCCGCTCGCTCGCCGCCCGCTCGACCGGGGAGCGAGCGGCCTACCTGACGGCCATCCAGCCGTCCGGGTCGCTGGCGCCGATCTACGGCCTGCACGTCATCGGGGAGAACGGTTCGTTCTACCGGCCGCTGGCGGACCGACTCGGTGCTGATCAGCCCGTCTTCGGTGTCGCGATCCGGCCGGACGAGCACAGCCCGACCGCTGTGGGCGACATCGCCGCGGTGTACGTCGAGGAGATCCAGCGGCACCGCCCGGACGGACCCCTGGTCGTCGCAGGGCTATCACTCGCTGCCTTCGTCGCGTTCGAGGTCGCCCAGCAGCTCGTCGCGGCTGGCCGGGAGGTCGTGCTCGTGGTGCTCCTCGACTCCGCAGCCCCCGGCGGTGAGCGGTCGGTCGGATTGGTCAGGCGCGTGGCCATACATCTGCGGAAACTACGCCGAGGTGGCCTCTCCTACCTCCGCTCGTCGGCTGCCAGGCTCGTCGGATCGATGCGGCAGGCTTCGTGGACGATCCGCGTGCGAGTCCAGCAGCTTCTGGGCCGACCCACTCCCGAGAACCTGTGGGTGCACAGGTTCGTGCTGGCCAACGTCAGATCCGTCGAGGACTACGAGGCCCGACCGTGCAGCAGCGCGCGCTGCTCGTGGTCCATGCGGCAGGGGAGGAGTTCGATGATCCCGACGTGGTGCGCACAGGCTTCGGTTGGGGTCCGTATGCCGCTGGTGGCCTCGAGGTCGTCGACGTGCCCGGTGATCACATGTCGATGCTCGAGGAGCCCAACGTGGGTGTACTTGCCGAGCAGATCAGGGTGTCGATGTCGAACGCGACTCGAACGCGCTCGTGAGCGCATCGATCTGAGCTTCGCGGAAAGCCCTGCTCACCGCTGCTGACGGCGCCATCACGTCGAACGCGTGGAACGCCCCGGCCACGACATCCAAGCGGCACTCGACGCCGGCAGCGCGGAGCCGTTGGGCATACTCGACGTCCTCGTCGTGGAACAGGTCGAGCGTGCCGACGCCGATCCACGCCGGTGCAAGCCCCGCCAGGTCCTCGGCCCGTGCTGGTACCGCGGGTGCAGTGTGGGCGGCTCTACCGGGCTCAGCGCCGAGGTAGGCGCGCCAGCCGTAGCGGTTCGACCGGTTGTCCCACAGCCGGAAGCCCGTCTCGTCGATGTCCGGGCGAAGCACGGTGCGGTCGTCGAGCATCGGGTAGGAGAGCAGTTGGAAAACCGGTTCGACGTGGCCGAGTGCGTGTGCGTGCTGGGCGAGCGTCGCGGCCAGACCGCCACCTGCGCTCGCCCCTCCGATCGCGACTCGACCGGAGTCGACATCAGGTCTGGCGGCCAGCCAGCGGAGGGCCTCGTAGCAGTCGTCGAGCGGCGCGGGGAAGGGGTGCTCCGGGGAGAGCCGGTAGTCGACCGAAGCGATGATGGCGCCGGTACGTCGGGAGTAGAGCCGACACAGCGCATCGTCTTGGGCGGCGAGGCCCACCACGTAGCCCCCGCCGTGGATCCACAGCAGTGCCGGTGACGGCTCGACCGGACGGTCGACGGGTCGGAACAGCCTGACTCGGACCTGTCCGACCGGGTGCACCTCGACGTCGCTGGGTGCGGCTCGGCGAGAGAGCAGTGGCGTCACCCATCTTGCAAGGCGGACGGACCTGTCGCTCGCGATGCCCCGTGGCAGCAGTCGCCCAACCCGGCGCAGTTCAGGGTTCACTGGATCGTTCGACATCGGTCCCCCTGTCCGGTGTGAGGCCGGACAGTACCTGGCTCACGACACAGCTGCTGCACGACAGAGCGGCGTTGGCGCAGGGGGTAGCTTCGACGGATTCGCGGATCTTCCAAGGAGCGTGCCCAGTGCGACCTCAGTCAGGCATCTTCGCCCTCGGCAGCAGGGCCCAGCACCACCTGGAGCTCGACCTGCGACCGGGTACGGACCCAGCGGCTCTGCGGTCCGTGCTCGCCGAGTTGGGTGAGACCGAGGTGAGCGGCGGCGCCACGAACGTCGTGATCGGTTTCGGTTCGACCCTCTGGGGGCGATTGGTCAGCGGTCCTGAGGCTGTCGGGCCGGTTCCGCGAGGCGTCGGGCCCTTCGTGGAGGTGGTCGGCGCCGGTGGCCATGTCGCTGCTGCGACCCAGCACGACATGTGGATCTGGGTGCACGGCAGCGGACCTGACGTCGTGCTCGACACCGTGCGCGCCGTGCTGGGCGCCACCGACGGTGTGCTGTCCGTGGCCACCGATGTTTCGTGCTTCGTGTACCACGACAGCCGGGACCTGACCGGCTTCGTTGACGGCACCGCCAACGCTGCACCGGTGCAAGCGCCTGACGTGGCGCTCGTCCCCGACGGAGAGATCGGTGCCGGCGGCAGTCATGTCATCGTCCAGCGCTGGATCCACGACCTTGCATCCTTCGACGCCCTGGATGTCGCCGACCAGGAGCTGGTCTTCGGGCGCACCAAATGCGACAACGTCGAGCTCGATGAATCGGTGAAACCCGCCAACTCCCACATCGCCCGTGCCGAGATCCACGACGCCGACGGCGAGGAGCGTGAGATCTACCGACGCAGCGCGCCCTTCGGCGTCGGCTCGGAGCAGGGGCTGATGTTCCTTGGTTTCAGCGCAGATCGTGACCGCTTCGACGAGATGCTCGCCCGCATGTACGACACAGCCGGCACCGGCATGCAGGACCGTCTGCTCGGGTTCACCAGGGCAGTCAGCGGTGCGTACTACTTCGCGCCGTCCATCGAGGAGCTTGCGGCGGTCAGCAGCTGACAGCCCACAGCTGACCGGTTGCCGCAAGGCCTGTACCGTTGCCGGCCGTGAGTGCACCGACCAAGACCAACCCCGGGAACTTCTTCGAGGACTTCACCCTGGGCCAGCGCATCGAGCACGCGACACCCCGAACCGTCACCGACGGCGACCGGGCGCTGTACACCGCTCTCTACCCGACCAGGTTCGCGCTGGCGTCGTCGGACGAGTTCGCCAGCGCGTGTGGACTCAGCCCCGCGCCGGTCGAGGATCTGATCGGCTTCCACGTCGCTTTCGGCAAGACGGTCCCCGATGTCTCGCTGAACGCGGTCGCCAACCTGGGTTACGCGGAGCTGCGATTCCACCGCCCCGTGCGGCCCGGCGACACGCTCCGCGCCAGCTCCGAGGTGATCGGGCTGAAGGAGAACTCCAACGGTAGGACCGGTGTCGTGTACGTACGCTCCACCGCCACCAACCAGCACGGCGAAGTGGCGATCGACTGGGCACGCTGGGTGATGGTCCGCAAGCGTGACGTCGACGCTCCGGCCCCCGATACGGTCGTGCCGGACCTCGCCGACCACGTGGCGGCATCGGATCTGGTGATCCCCGATGGGCTGGACTTCACCCGCTACGACGAAGCCCTCGGGGGGTCGCCGCACCGCTTCGGCGACTACGAGGTCGGCGAGAAGATCGACCACGTCGACGGAGTGACGCTCGAGGAGGCCGAGCACATGCTCGCCACCCGACTCTGGCAGAACACCGCCAAGGTCCACTTCAACGTCGAGGCCCGCGAGGACGGCCGTCGACTGATCTACGGCGGCCATGTCATCTCGATGGCCCGAGCTCTGTCGTACAACGGATTGGCGAACGCGCAGTTGATAGCGGCGATCAACGCAGGTACGCACACGAACCCCGCCTTCGCCGGCGACACGGTCTACGCCTGGTCCGAAGTGCTCGACAAGGCCGAGACGGCCGCCCCGGGTGTCGGTGCGCTGCGGCTCCGCCTGGTCGCCACCAAGGGACACGACGAGTCGATGCAGCTTCGTGGCGAGGACGGCAAGTACCTGCCGCACGTGTTGGTGGATCTGGACCTCTGGGTCCTGATCCCGGTCTGATCGCCTTGGGGATCCACGTCGACGGCGACAACTCCGCCAGCGCCCAGACCGTCAGGAGCCTGCTCTGAGCTACTTCGGGGCGAGCATCCCGGCTGCGCCGTCAGCGAACACGTCGACGTCCTCCGGTGTGCTGGCCCAGCTCGTCATCCACCGCACGAGCCCGTAGGACGAGTCCCACTCCCAGAAGAACGACCAGTCCTGCAGTGCCCTGATCCGCTCCGGTGGCAGCCGAACGAACACCGAGTTGACCTGCGGATCGCGGAGCAGGTCGATGCCCTTCGCACCGCGGACCTTGTCGGCGAGCCGGGACGCCATGTCGTTGGCATGCCCTGCGTGACGCAACCACAGGTCGCCGTCCAGCAGGGCGAGCAGCTGCACTGCGACGAAACGGGACTTTGACACCAGCTGACCCGCCTGCTTGCGCACGAAACGTGCCCGCTCGGCGAGCTCCGGGCGTACGAACACCACCGCCTCGCCGAAGAGGGCCCCGTTCTTGGTCATACCGAACGTCATGACGTCGACGCCCGTGCCGACGATCATCTCGTCGGCCGAGCAGCCCAGTGCTGCAACAGCGTTGGCAAGACGGGCCCCGTCCAGGTGCACCAGCAGCCCGTGGCGGTGGGCGGCATCGCAGATCGCTGCCAGCTCGTCGAGCGAGTAGCACGTGCCCATCTCGGTGGCCTGGCTGATCGAGACGACCGCCGGCTGAGGGTGGTGCTCGACACCGATCCACCCAGCGAAGGTCTCGAGCGCCGCCGGCACGAGCTTGCCGTCGACGTGCGGAACCGTCTGGATCGAAGATCCACTGAAGCGCACGGGTGCACCGCATTCGTCCACCACGATGTGGGCGCTGTCGACGCTCACGATGCACTGGTGTGGTTGCAGGATCGATGCCAGCCCCACGACGTTCGCTCCGGTCCCGCCCCAGCACAGCAGCGTCTCGACAGGGAGTCCGAGCAGGTCGTCCATCGCCGCGGTGGCCTGGCGCGTCCAGGGGTCGTCGCCGTAGGCCAGCACGGCGCCCTCGTTCGCGCGGGCGATGGCCTCGAGCACGGCAGGTGATGCACCAGCGGTGTTGTCGCTGGCGAACGAACCGAGCGGTTGCTGCGGTGTCATGCTCCTGGAACGTCGTGCTCGACCGCGGCCATCCAGTCGCGTTTGACCTGCCGCCACGCCTCGTCGGTCTGTCCACGCCGCCAGTAGGGCGACACCGACATGGCGTCGCGGTCCATGGCTCGGTCGGCGAGCAGGTGACGTCTCACCGCTCGTGTCTCGGCCGCCTCGCCGTGCACGAACGCGCTCACCGTTCCGGTCGGGAACGCCAGCGACTCGACGGCTGCCAGGAACGCAAGCGAGGGGTCGGCGTGGTCGGAGCGGTGGACCCAGGTGAGCTCGAGCTCGCCGGGGGAGTCGAGAGGCAGTTCATGGTCGTCGTCGTCGACCAGCAGCACGGCGAGGACGGGTCGACCGGGTGGGACCGCCTCAAGCGACGCTGCTATCGCGGGCAGGGCGCTCTCGTCACCGGCCATCAGGT
The DNA here is from genome assembly GCA_037045265.1 of Microthrixaceae bacterium. Taxonomy (GTDB): domain Bacteria; phylum Actinomycetota; class Acidimicrobiia; order Acidimicrobiales; family Microtrichaceae; genus JBAOHV01. The sequence continues at coordinate 57,549 of JBAOHV010000013.1, forward strand.
ACCAGCTGGAGTCAGGGTCGGGCCGGTAGCTGCCCGACGGGCCGGACATCCTCAACAGGTCGCCCGGTTGGGCGGAATCCGCCCACCGGCCAGTGACACCCACGTCGCCGTGCACCACGAAGTCGATGGTCGCCTCGCGTGCTACCGGATCCCAGCGCCGGATCGAGTAACGCCGACTCGCCGGGCGATCGAGCCCGTCGACCGGGAAATCGATCTTCACGTACTCGTCGCTGAATCCGCTCGACTCGAAGCCGGACAGCCCCGGGCCTCCGAAGACGATCCTGACCATGTGCGGCGTGAGGCGTTCGGTCCGCTCGACCGTCCCGTACTGCACTCCGGGTCCGAACTGGTCTGTGGGGAAACTCATCGATCTCCTCGGTGGATTCCCTCGACGCCGGTTCTGCTTGCCAGACTGCCGGTCATGTCAAGGGCATCGACGACGCTACGTCCCATTCGGCGCCGGGTGGCGTCGGCCGCTGTCTTGTCCGTCCTGGTGGTGGCGAGCTCTGGTTGCTCCAACGCGGGGGACTCCGTGGTGGTGCTCGGAGACTCGATCACAGCGCTCGGCCACGGCTCGCTCGAGGAGAGCCTGGGCGACACCTACGGGCTGTCGATCAGCGGCAACTTCGGCAAGACCGTGGAGCAGGTGATCCCCGAGGCACAGCGCCTGGCGGGTGAGCGCAGCTACGACCAGGTGATCATCAACCTGGGGTCCAACGACGTCCTCCAGGAGCTCCCGGTGGACGAGTCGATGGCGGCTATGCGTCAGATGGTTGCGCTCTACCCCGACGCCAGGTGCATCCACCTGGTCGACATCAACGAGCACATGGTCATCGAGAGCACCGGCGAACCACGCACCGATCAAGCCGTCGCGTTCAACGAGGCTCTCGAGGAGCTCAGCGGCAGCGACGATCGGGTGTCGCTGATCAGCTGGAACGATGTCGCGTCCGAGGAGCTGAACGACGACCAGCCGCCGTGGAGCAACCTGACCACCGACTCGATACATCCGACGGACCAGGGCAACGACGAGATCGACCGGCTCTACCGGACCGCGCTCCGGCGCTGCCCGCCGATCTGACGGGCCGTCCCCGGGGCGGCGGGTAGTTTTGGACCCAGGCGTTGGAGGGAGCCCGCCATGGCCGCCACGTTCGACACCCACCAGGTCACCAACCAGCCGCCCCCGCTGAGCGGCCATGACGTCTTCGGGTCCGACGTTGCGTTGACCGAGGCCTTGAAGAGAGAGGGAGGCGAGCGGGCGCTACCCGACCTGCACGAGTTGGGACTGCTCGCCGGGAGCCAGGAGGCCCAGGAGTGGGGTCGACAGGCGAACACGAACACACCGGTTCTGCGCACCCACGACCGCTACGGGAACCGACTCGACGTCGTGGACTATCACCCCGCCTACCACCAGCTCATGTCGGTGTCGGTCTCCAACGGCCTGCACGCTGCGCCATGGGCCGATCGGAGTCCGGGAGCCCATGTCGTGCGTGCCGCCAAGGTAATCACCTGGTACCAGGTCGACGGCGGCCACGTCTGCCCGATCTCGATGACCTACTCGGCGGTGCCGGCCCTGCGTCATCAACCCGACCTGGCCGACGAGTGGGAGCCTCGCCTCACCTCGACGTCGTATGACGCGTCGAACCGGCCGGTGGGCGACAAGTCCGGGGCGACCATGGGCATGGCGATGACCGAGAAGCAGGGTGGCTCCGACGTCAGGGCCAACACCACGATCGCCGTGGCGGCGGCGGACCGGACCTACCGGCTGACAGGCCACAAGTGGTTCTGCTCCGCGCCGATGTCGGACGCCTTCCTGATGCTCGCCAACGCGCCCGGCGGTCAGAGCTGCTTCCTGGTGCCGCGCTGGCGCCCCGACGGCACCCGCAACACCGTTCGGATCCAACGGCTCAAGGACAAGCTCGGCGACAGGTCCAACGCGTCGAGCGAGATCGAACTGCTCGACACCTGGGCGCAGATGGTCGGCGACGAGGGCCGCGGAGTCAGGACCATCATCGAGATGGTCGCCCACACCCGGCTGGACTGCGTGCTCGGCTCGACGGCGGTGATGCGCCAGGGTGTCACCCAAGCGGTCTGGCACACCCGGCACCGCCGCGCGTTCGGCGCCGAGCTGGTGCAGCAACCGCTGATGCGCAACGTGCTCGCCGACCTGGCACTGGAGTCCGAGGCCGCGACCCTGACCGCTCTGCGGTTGGCCCGCGCCTACGACGCCGACCCTTCCGACGAGCACGAGGTGCTGCTCGCCCGTCTGCTCACTCCGGTCATCAAGTACTGGACGTGCAAGCGGGCCCCACAGCACGCGGCCGAAGCCCTCGAGTGTCTGGGTGGAGCCGGCTACGTGGAGGAGTTCGACCTCGCGCGGCTGTTCCGTCAGAGTCCCGTCAACGGTGTCTGGGAGGGGTCAGGCAACGTCATCTGCCTGGACGTGCTGCGTGCGGTCGCACGCGAACCGGACGTCATCGACGCCTTCTGGGCCGAGGTCGACCTGGCCGCCGGTGCCGACGGTCGCCTAGACGGCGCCGCGGCCCGGCTCCGACGACAGCTCGCTGAAGCCCCGGGTGACTTCGAGGGGCAGGCACGGGTGCTCGTCGAACGTCTGGCGCTGGTCGTTCAGGCGTCGCTGCTGGTGCGCCACTCGCCGGCGGCGGTCGCCGACGCCTTCTGCGCGTCGCGTCTGGGTGAGGGCGGCGGAAGATCTTTCGGCACCCTGCCAGCAGGAGTCGACACGAACGCGATGGTCCAGCGAGCGCTGCCGGGCTGAACCGAGTCGTCCGACTCGGGCTGGGCAGTCAGCTCGTGCCGGGGTGGCGGCGGGCTCGGCTGGGGGCCACGCGGGGCGGCTCGTTCGGCTGCTTCGGGTACACCGGCGGCCACGGCGCGTCCATCAAGCCGTCGTCGAGGTCGCGTCGGAACCAGTCGATCAGCACGCCGATGTCCTGTGGGTCGTCCTCCATGCCCTGCCAGGGGTCGCCGTCACGTTCGACCCTGGCGGGAACGGTCGCGATCGTCAGTGCCTGCGGGTCGATGTCGTCCAGCTCGTCCCAGCGCAACGGTGTCGACACCTGCGCTCCTACTCTCGGTCGTGCCGACCAGGCCCCGAACACGGTCTTGTGCGGCGCGTTCTGGTTGAAGTCGACGAACACCCGTCGTCCACGCTCCTCTTTCCACCACGCAGCGGTGATCGTCTCGGGATGTCGTCGCTCGAGCTCACGGGCGAGAGCGACCGCTGCGGATCGCACCTGGTAGGCATCCCAGCGAGGAGCCAGCCGTGCATAGATGTGCAGACCCTTGGACCCCGTGGTCTTGGGTCGGGCCACGATACCGAGCTCGTCGAGCAGTTCGTGGACCCGGTGGGCGGCGGCGCGGATGTCGTCGAAGCCGAGCCCCGGAACGGGATCCAGATCGACGCGCAGCTCGTCGACGTGATCGGGGTCGTCGGCGTGGTAGGGCCAGACGTGGAATCCCAGGCATCCCATGTTGACCGCCCAGGCGACGTGGGCGATGTCCGCCACGACCAGCGCGTTCGAGGTCGTGCCATTGGGTGTGGCCACCTCGGTGGTGGTCAGCCAATCGGGGGAACCCTTGGGAACGCGCTTCTGGAAGAACGACTTGGCCCCGGCCCCGTCGGGGTAGCGCTCGAGCAGCACCGGGCGGCCGCGCATCGCTCGCAGGATCGGCCGGGCCACTGCCTGGTAGTAGTGCACCAGGTCGAGTTTCGTGGCGCCGGTCGCGGGGAAGAACACCTTGTCGGGGTTGGAGATGCGGACCGTGTGCCCGTCTAGCTCGAGGGTCACCGCCGAGTCAGCCACGACGGCGACGCTACCGCCGGGGGCTACCGTCTGGGCCGTGGACGACAGCACCCAGACCCCGGACCCGAACACCTCCGCCTCCGACATCGTCGCGGCACTGGACCTGACGACCCGGATCCGCCTGCTCTCGGGCCATGGCTTCTGGGCACTGCGCGGCGTGCCGGGTCACGGGTTGTCGGGAGTCGTGGTCTCCGACGGGCCCCACGGTCTGCGTTGTCAGGTCAAGTCCGCGGACCATCTCGGGGTCGCGCCAGCGCAGCCGGCGACCTGCTTCCCGACGGCGGCAGCTCTCGGGTCGAGCTGGGACCCCGAGCTCCTCGCCCTGGTCGGCGCTGCCATCGGCGACGAGGCTCGCTCGCTCGGAGTGTCCGTCGTCCTGGGCCCGGGCCTGAACCTCAAGCGGCACCCCGCCGGTGGGCGCAGCTTCGAGTACTTCTCCGAGGACCCGTTGCTGAGCGGCAAGCTGGCAGCAGCGATGGTGAGGGGCATCCAGGTCGCGTGGCGTCGGCACGAGCATCAAGCACTACGCGGCCAACAACCAGGAGTCTCATCGCCTGGTCGTGGACGCAGTGATCGACGAGCGCACGCTGCGCGAGCTCTACCTGCCGCGGCTTCGAGATAGCGGTCACGCGAGTCGTCTCCATGGACGGTCATGTGCTCCTACAACCTGGTGAACGGTACCTATGCCTCGGAGCACCACGAGCTGCTGCACGACGATCCTGCGCGACGAGTGGGGCTTCGACGGCCTGGTCATGACCGACTGGGGCGCGACGAACGACCGGGTCGCGGGTGTCTCTGCCGGTCTCGACCTGGAGATGCCCGGCAGCAAGGGCTCGTTCGACTCCGAGATCGCCGCGGCGGTCGCCGATGGCCGACTGAGCGAAGCAGCCATAGATGCGTGCGCCGAGCGCGTCGTCGAGCTGCTCCAGCGGGGTCAGCAGCCGGGGCTGCGCCCGGTCGCAGATCACGACGGGCATCACCAACTGGCCCGCCGTGCGGCGGCCGCGGGCACGGTGCTGCTGGTCAACAACGGGGTCCTGCCACTCGACGCGGTCGGTCGGATCGCTGTCATCGGTGGGTTCGCCGCCGATCCCCGCTACCAGGGCGCCGGCAGTTCGCAGGTCAACCCGACACGCCTCGATTCGTCCATCGACGAGCTGCGCCGACGCGTCGGCGACGACGCCGTGGTCGTCGCTGCCGAAGGGTTCGATGCCCGTACCGGCGAGTCGAGTCGGGAGCAGCTCGATTCAGCCCTGGACGTCGCAGCGGAGGCCGATGTCGTGGTCATCTTCGCCGGGCTGCCGGCGATGTTGGAGTCGGAAGGGTTCGACCGGACGACGCTCGACCTGCCCGAGGACCAGGTCCGTCTGATCGAGGCGCTGGCCGCGGCTCCGGCGCCGGTCGTCGTGGTGCTGAGCAACGGCGGTTCGGTGCACATGCCCTGGGCGGACCGGGTGGACGCAGTCGTCGAGAGCTGGCTGGGTGGTCAGGCCGGCGGTGCTGCCGCGGTCGACGTGCTCTTCGGGGACGCCGAACCAGGTGGGCGACTCACCGAGAGCATCCCCGAACACGTCGCGCAGTTGCCGGCCGATCGGAACTTCCCGGGCGAAGCACGCCAGGTCCAGTACCGCGAGGGCCTGTACGTCGGCTACCGGTTCCACGACAGCGCAGGCGTACCTGCCCGCTTCACGTTCGGGTCGGGGCTGTCCTACACGACCTTCGACTGGGACGAGGTCTCGGTCGAAGGCGCCGGGACCGACCTGACTGTCAACGTCACGGTCACCAACACCGGTCAGCGTGCAGGCTCCGACGTCGTGCAGGTCTACGTCCGCGACATCGAGTCGAGCATCTACAGGCCCGACAAGGAGCTCAAGGGGTTCGCAAAGGTCCACCTGGAACCGGGTGCACAGGAGCGGGTCGCGGTCACCCTCGACCGACGGGCCTTCGCCGTGTGGGACGTCGCCGCGCACGACTGGCTCGTCGAGTCCGGGGAGTTCGAGATTCTGGTCGCCCGGTCATCGGTCGACGTGGTCGAGGTGGTGACCGCCAAGGTCGACTCGAACGACGAGCTCACATCCAACCCCGGACCGTCCGGGCTCGTGGCCGACGACGCCGAGTTCCGTGCCATGTTCGGGGGGTCTCTGCCGGCGATGAGGCCGGTGCGCCCGTTCACGCGCAACTCGACCCTCGAGGACCTCGAGGTCACCGCTGTCGGACGGCTTCTCTCATCGGTGATCGTGCGTGAGGGGATCAAACGGGCAGCGCAGGAGTTCCCCGACCCCGACGACGCGACGATCGCCATGGTGCGAGCGGCGTTGCGGGAGGGTCCGGCCCGGGGGCTGGTGCTGATGGGCGGAGGCGTGGTGTCGTTCGAACAGGTCGACCTCCTGCTTGAAGCGCTGAACGGCAACTGGTCGACAGCGGCCAGGTCGCTAGTGGGTCAGCTGCGCGGGCACCGGGGATGAAGGTCCACACGTTCGATCTGGACCTTGCAGAGCTCGACGGCGTGGCGACAGCGGCGGCTGTTGCGTCGGGAGCTCTGCGACCGACCGAGGTGGTGGCTGCTGCGCTCGCACGCGCGGAGCTCGTCGAACCGGCGCTGAACGCCGTCGTGGTGAGCGACCCCGATCGGGCCCTGGGCGCGGCGCAACGTCTCGAGATGCGCGGCGGCCTGGCAGCGGTGCCCACCTACGTGAAGGACATGGCCGACTCGCAGGGCTACCCGACCGCCTGGGGCTCACCTGGTCTGGCCGGAGGACCGGTGGCGACACGTTCGGTAGGCATCGCCCGACAGTTCGACGACATGGGCATGGTCACGCTCGGCAAGTCCTCCATGTCGGAGTTCGGGTTCGTGCCATGCGCCGAACCACCCGGAGTGGATCCCACCTGCAACCCATGGAACACAGCCCGCACGACCGGCGGGTCGTCGGGGGGATCCGCGGCGCTGGTGGCGGCCGGCGTCGTGCCGGTCGCTCATGGCGCCGACGGCGGGGGATCGATCCGCATCCCCGCTGCGTGCTGCGGGCTCGTCGGGCTCGTCGGGCTCAAGCCCACCCGCGGTCGGGTGCTGCCGCACCGCGAGGAGCAGCTGTTGCCGGTACCGGTCACGGTCGACGGGGTGGTCACGCGGACGGTGCGGGACACAGCCACCTGGATGGTCCGCGCCGAAAGGCTCTTCAGGGCGAAGCGCATGCCTGCGATGCAGGACGCCTTCGACCCGTTGGGCCGTCGGCTGCGGGTGGGGGCGATGATCGATCTTCCAGAGGGTCTGCCCGTCGACGTGACGATCGATGAACCGACCAGGGCGACCTTCGACCACGCCGTCGCCCTGCTCGGGCAGCTGGGTCATGGGGTCGAACCCGTTGTCGCGCCGGTCGACGGGAGCTTCGGCGATGACTTCGTCACCTACTTCGAGATGCTCGCGTTCCTGGCGACCCGCACCGCCAAGCTCACCCACGGGCGCCACGTGCGACCGGATCGGTTCTCGGGATTCACCAAGGGGATGGCCTCAGCAGCGGTGGGGGACCGCAACGACATGGTCGGGGTGTCGCGCCGTCTGCGACGCACCAGCGCCCGGATGGCCGACTTCCACCGGCGCTACGACGTGCTCCTGTCTCCTGTGACATCGACGATCGCGCCCCCGCTCGGTCACCTGGCCAACGACGTCGAGCATCGGGAGCTGCTCGCTCGGGTGTTCTCGTGGATGCCCTACACGCCGCTCGCGAACACGGCGGGCACGCCGTCGATCAGCCTGCCGCTCGGTCACGACGAAGACACCGGCCTGCCGATCGGAGCGATGTTCAGCGCTGCGCACGGCCAGGACCCGCTTCTGCTGCAGCTCGCCTTCGAGCTCGAGTCGATTGCGCCGTGGAAACGGATCGGCGAGTAGCAGTCGAGCGCCAGGTCGGCCGACCGCGGGTCAGCCGCCCCGGTGGAATCTGGTAGCCAGACCGGTCAGGTGATCCAACAGATCCGGATCCGCCGCCGGCCCGAAGCCTGACGCCAGAACGCCGCGGCGGCCGCTGATCGGGTCGAGCAGACCGAACACGACCATCTCGTCGCCCGGGTCGCTGGGCCCCTCGAAGCGGAAGAGGTGCTCGACCACGGCGTCGGTGGCGGGACAGCTCCCGTCGTGTGCGTCGCAGCGAAGCGCACCGTCCACCAACTGGAACTCCGTCTCGTAGCCCTGCGACCGGAGCAGATCCAGTGCCTCGACAACGGTCTCGGGTACGGGAGTGCCGTCAGGTGGGGCCATGCCGACAGTCTGTCGCGTTCGGAGTCGACCGGGACGGCACGCTGATCTACGGTGCAGAACGGCGCGGGGAACACCGGGGTCGGCGGTGGGGAGAGTTGCTCCTCACCGTGGCTCCGAGCGGCCTTTGGACCGACTCCCATGTGATTCCTGCCACACTGTGGCGGTGGAACGCATTCCAGCGGCAGATGCCGCGTTCTTGTACATGGAGCACCCGACGGTTCACATGCACGTGACCGGGGTGCTCGTGCTCGACCCGTCCACCGTCCCGGGTGGCTACTCCTTCGAACGGTTCCGGGCGCATGTAATGAGTCGCCTCCACCGGATCCCGATCTTCCGCAAGCGCATGCTGCCCTCGCCGCTGGGGATCGACCATCCAGTCTGGGTCGACGACCCGGAGTTCGACCTCGACCGCCACCTGCATCGCGTGGACCTGGGGGGGAAGGCGACCTCCGACGACCTGGCGGCGTGGGTGGGTGAGTACGCATCCACTCCGCTCGACCGCAACTACCCCCTGTGGGACATGACGGTCCTGGAGGGATTTGCCGACGGCTCGTTGGCCTCGGTGTCCAAGGTCCACCACGTCGCGGTGGACGGGGTCACCGGAACCGACATCATGGCTCAGATCGTCGATCTCGAGGCCGACGTCGAGGACGACCCACCGCCGCCCTACCGCGCGGCCGCGCTGCCGAACCGGTTGGTGCTCGCCGGTGACGCGGTCGTGTCACGTGTGCGCGACCCCCTGCGCGGGGTCAGGGCGTTCGGACGGTCCTTCAACTCGGTCGCCCGGGTGTTGCGTGAGGTCGTCGGTGGCGACGAGGAGGACCGCGCGACGATGGCGCGCCCCTTCGAGGCCCCCCGGACCTTCTTCAACCGTTCGTTGACCCCCCGCCGGGCGGTGGCCTTCTCGACCGCTCCGCTCGCGGACCTGAAGAGGGCCAAGTCGGTCTTCGGCGCCACGGTCAACGACGTGTTCCTGGCGGCGTGCACCCAGGCGCTACGTCAGTACCTGGCAGACCACGGCGAGCACCTGGACAGGCCGCTGGTCGTCAGCGTCCCGGTGTCTGTGCACGGAGAGGCGGCCGACGACCGTGCGGTCAACCAGGTGTCGAACATGTTCGTCCGGCTCCCGGTCCACGTCGACGATCCGGTCGAGCAACTCCACACGATCAAGGCCGACACTCGCGACGCCAAGGTGGTCCACGGGGCGCTCGGTGCGGACATGATCGGCGATGTCACCGAGGTGACCCCGCCGGCGATCTTCAACATGGCATCACGCATGTACAGCTCTGCCGGGCTGGCCGATCGCCTGGCCCCGATCCACAACCTGGTGATCTCCAACGTGCCAGGCCCGCCGTTCCCCTTGTACGTGGCCGGAGCCCGTATAGCGGCGGTGTATCCGTTCGGGCCGCTCATCGAAGGCTCTGCGTTGAACATCACGGTGCTGTCGAACATGGGCAACATGGACATCGGGGTGATCGGCTGCCCGGACGTGTCCCCAGGGATCGACGAGCTCGCCGACGGCATCGCCGCAGGGATCGAAGTGCTCCGCGTGGCGGCGGAGGAGGAGGCATCCAGGCCATGACCATCGACTTGTTGCGCCGACGTCTCGGGTCCGACGCCCCTGAGCTGGACGAGGCCGAGCAGCTCGCCCAGGCCGAGTTCGAGCCTGGCAGCATCACACTCCTCAACCGGGTCGAGAAGGGCATTGCACGCTGGCCGATGGCCCGATTGACCACCGTTGCGCCACGCACGATGCGGTGGGCGCTCGAGGCGGGACTCACCGAGGCCGGCAGGATCCCCGGCGCACCCCAGATCCGAATGACCGGTGCGCTCGCCGCCCACGTCGCCATGGACGAGGCCGTGATGGCGCTCGTGCAGGGACCCAGCCGATCGCCTCGCCGCGCCGACTACCTGCGTGTTGGCCAGGAGGTGGCCACCGCACGGCAGTTGTTCGAGGACCGGGGTTGGATCGACGACCCACGCTCGTACCACTCGGACCCGCCAGCGCTCGATGACGCCGACACGTCTTCGTCGCGCGGGTGGGCGCTCGGTCAGTCGTACCGCTGGATCGAATGGGAGAGCGGTTACGAGCCCCGCGAGGAGGAGCCGGGCGCGACCAGGTGGGCCGCATTCGAGCGCAACCGCACAGCGGCGGCGTGGTTGCTCGAACACGACCACGGCGAACGCCCGTGGATGGTCGCGGTGCACGGGTTCGGAACGGGCGCACCCATGGCCGACATCATCACGTTCCGTGCGCTCCACATCCATCACGAGCTCGGTTGGAACGTCGCCGCGATCGTCCTGCCGGTACACGGCAGACGTCGTCCGTCGCGCATCGGCGGTGAGGACTTCCTCGGCTTCGACATGATGAACTGCGTGCACGCAGTGTCGCAGTCGGTGTGGGACGTGCGCCGCCTGCTCAGCTGGGTGCGCGACCGTGGTCCGACCGCGGTGGCACTCCACGGCGTTTCGCTGGGCGGCTATGTGAGCTCGTTGACGTCCTGTTTCGAGGGCGAGCTCGACGCTGTCATCGCGGGCATCCCGGTGTGCGACTTCCCGGCCTTGTTCGCTCATCAGGCTCCCGATCACGTGCGTGAGCGTGCTGTGCAGCACGGCATCCTCGAAGGGAACGTCGAGCCGGTTCACCGCGTGGTCTCGCCGCTCGCCATGGACTGTCTGGTGCCATGGGACCGGCGCTTCATCTTCGCTGGACTGGGCGACCGCATGGCGGTTCCGGCCCAGGCACAGGCGCTGTGGGAGCACTGGGACGAGCCGTCCATCCGCTGGTTCCCCGGCAACCACCTCGGGTACCTGTGGTCCTCGAAGGTGGCCGACTACGTCGACGGGGTGCTGAAGGGCCTGTGAGCGGGACCGACGGTTGAGCCTGCTGCGCCGGGCCGACCTCGGCGATGCCGCCGCTCTCGTGGCGCTCGTCGAGTCCGCCTACCGAGGAGAGTCGTCGAGGGCGGGTTGGACCACCGAGGCCGATCTGCTCGGCGGGCAACGCATCGATGCCGCCATGATGGCGGCGACCCTCGGTGACCCCGATTCCATCGTGCTCGTCCGTACGGACGGTGAACGGCTGGTGGGCTGTTGCGCGGTGCGACGCGAGCGCGACGGCTCCGCGTCGTTCGGCACGTTCGCGGTGGACCCCTTGCTACAGGCGGGTGGGTTGGGTCGTGAGCTCCTGGCGGCCGCCGAGGACGTGGCGTCAGAGGACTGGGGTGCTCGGCGGATGACGATGAGCGTCATCGAACAGCGCCGGGAGCTGATCGAGTGGTACCGGCGTCGTGGCTACGAGCCGTCCGGCGAGAGCCGGGAGTTCCCCTACGGGGACGAGCGCTTCGGCCAGCCGTGTTCGCGACGACCTGCGTTTCGTGGTGCTGGCCAAGGGTCTTCCGGGTGCGCAGCATCCGCCGGGGGCGTGACGCCCGGGCGTCAGGATGTCATACCGCCCAGGCCGACGAGCCCGCGCTGCGAGTTCGATCTCGCCCATGTGGCGCAGGCCGTGTTGGTAGTGCCAGCACTCGATGGCATCGAGCAGGGTGATGCCGTGCTCGCCCACGCAGAGGGCGCTGAAGGTGTTGGCCACCACATCGGGGAACGGGCGGGGTATCAGCACCCGCTGGAGCTGGGCCACATCCAGGGTGCTGAGCCACGCCTCGGTGCGGCCGAACACGGCTCGCTGGTACTCCTTGAAGGCCCCGAAGTCGCCGATGCGCTGGTCGACCATCTCCTCGACCGTGCGTTCCTTGCCATGGTCGTCGATCGCCATGGCGACCCGCGCCTGCCAGTCGCCGTTCCAGATGGGCGCCTGGCCCGACATGACCATGAAGGTGCTGTCCTGCATGTTCGTGTAGTGGAACAGCGAGAACGCGATCGGCAGCACGCCGGCACGTTCGAAGTGGTTCACGTGGGACAGGTCCATCGTGTCCACTGCCTGGTAGTAGAGCGAGTGCATGGTGGCCATGCGGCGCTGCAGCGAGTCGAGGATGAGCTCCGTCATCAGTTGCCCCCGGTGTCGAACGACATTTGCAGTCTAGGTGCAAGTAGATGGTCGACGGCCCTGCAGCGCAGTTGGTTAGGTTGCCGGGATGGACTTCGGAATCGCCTTCGCCAACACCGGCCCCTTCGCCGGCCCCGACGGTGCCACGCGGTTCGCCCTCGCTGCGGAAGCCGCAGGGTTCGAGTCGTTGTGGACAGTCGAACACGTCGTGGTTCCGAAGGGCTATGAATCCACCTACCCCTACGACCCGTCGGGGCGAATGCCCGGTGGTGAGGAATCGCCCATCCCGGATCCGTTGGTCTGGCTGTCGTTCGTCGCTGCGGCCACCTCGAGGATCAGGCTGGCCACGGGCATCCTGATCCTTCCGCAGCGCAATCCGGTCGTCCTGGCCAAGGAGCTCGCGACCCTCGACGTCATGTCGGGAGGCCGTCTCGAGCTGGGTATCGGTGTGGGCTGGCTCGAGGAGGAGTTCGATGCGATCGGCGTACCATTCTCAGGTCGTGGGGAAAGGACCGATGAGTACGTCGCCGCCATGCGTGCGCTGTGGTCTGACCGGCCGGCGTCCTACAACGGGAGCCACGTCGACTTCGACGAGTGCATCCTGTTGCCGCAGCCGACCCAGGGCCTCGTGCCCATCCACGTGGGTGGGCACAGCGAGGCGTCGGCACGGCGCGCGGGGCGACTCGGTGACGGCTACTTCCCGGGCAAGGGCAGTCACGAGGACCTGGCCCACCTGTTCGAAGTGGTCCGTACCAGCGCGCTTGAACACGGGCGCGACCCGTCGTCGATCACGCTGACCAGTGGTGGTGGTGGAGCAGTCGGGTCCCGTGCCCACGAGGAGGTCGAGGCGCTCGCGGCGATGGGTGTCGGTCGTGTGATCCTGCCGTCGTTCCTGTTCTGGAACGACCCCGAGGAGTCCCTCGCCGCCTACGGCGACGAGGTGATCAGTCGGTTCGTGTGAGACCGAGCGCGGCGTCGAACACCGAGAAGACGTCGGTGCCGTGGCGAGCGAAGGTGCCGCGACCGAACTGCTCGATTGCCACGAGCAGGGCCAGGATTATCGTCACCGCGCCGTTCCCGACGCTCTCGACATCCAGCTCCGCGCGTACGATGCCGGCGCATTGGTCGATCCGCAGGCGTTCGACCACGGCCTTGCGGAGCTCGACCAGGGCGGGGAGGTCGAGCACCCGGTCGGTCACGTCTGGCTCCAGCCCGCCGAGCACGCGCCTGGCCAGGGGGTGGCGGTCCAGTGCGTCGACAAGCGTCGTGATGAGGGTCATGCGCCACGACAGCAGCACGTCGGGGTCGTCCATGAACCCCGACAGGCCCTCGCCCATGACCGCGGCGGCATCTTCGTCCAACGCGGCGAGGAACAACTCCTTCTTGTTGTCGAAGTAGGCGTACGCGGCAGTACCGCTGACGCCGGCGTCGCGGGTGATGTCGGCCACCGAGGTTGCGCGGTAGCCGGCATGGCCGAACCGTTCGATCGCCGCGGCGAGGAGTGCTCGTCGGGTCAGCTCCCCTTTGGTCGAACGAGCGTCGGACACCCGCTCGAGGCTAGCGGAATTGAGGAATTGAGCAAATTGCTCAATTCCTCTAGGCTTCTGCTCGTCGGGCCAGAGCTGTCGCCACGACCGGGAGGCGAGATGTCCACCACCATGACTGCAGGGGTCACAGCCGCGGCGGTTCCCCAGCGCACCGTTCCGACCCGTCGGGTCTCCTTCGAGGAGTCGCTCGCCACGATCGATCGGCACTACGCGCTGGACGGGGAGCTGATCCCGATCCGATCCGAGCCCTCCGGCGGGTGCTCGAAGGTCCGTGGAACCCACTCCTGGCGGGGATCTCGTCCAACTGATGGCGGGCCGTGTCATCCAACATCGCCACGTTTGTTGGATGGATTCTTGGATGCGCGGCACGACGGGATGCAGAATCGCCTTGAGAGTCGGCCAAGGCAGTCCAGCCCGTGGTGGTCGAGTGGCGAGGCGGCTTCCCTGTCAAGGTTCCGGGTCCAGCTGATCCTGCGAAATGGCTGCCGTCACCCTCAGTGGATTGCCAATCGGATTGCCTGCATCCGGTCCTACGCATCGGCTCTTCGCCGATCATCGACGGACAGCGGCAGGTGTTCCTTGCGGAGTGAACGCCAGCCGTCTTCTGACAAGCGACGCTCCAAGTCACTATGGGGTCGCTTCGAGCCGTCTGGCGAACGCGTGGAGATCCGTTGGGGCTGTCCCGTCGCCGCAGTCGAGCGGCAAACTGCACGTCTTGGCCGGCGTTCCGAGCCCGCACAGTCTGACAGAATCGGCCTTGTTTCGGCCGGTGGACCACCAACGGGACTCCGACTCGGACCAGACCACCGCTTATTCCACCCAACTCAGCTCGGGTCTTGCGGAGGCTTGGCCAGAGAAGCGTAGTCGGGCTGCGATGCGGCGGTGTTGCCGAACGAGTGAGTGGGTGAACGGTCAGCCTCGTCTCTCGTGCCCGACCCGAAGACGAGGAGTCCTTGCCAGCATTGACCGGCGCATCCAGATGGAACTGGCTCGCCTCGACCTAGCCGTCCCGAAAGAGGAGAGAAAGAGCGATCACCTCCATAGAGATCGCACCCAAGCTCACCGCCCAAAGCATCATGAATAGGTGAATCCGTTTTGCAGATCGCGTCTCAGTCCGCGAGCGATAGTTGATGACTGAGAATACCGTCACCGAGAGTATTCCCATGTTGATCATCAGAAATGGTGTCAACCGCTCGAGAAGGCTCATTTCACGCGTTCCCAGAGCTGGGCATTCAATCGAAGGTTCGGAACACCCGCTACCCCAAGTGCACCATTCAGAAGGCTTCCCCGCCACCCCCTCACTACTGTGACGCCTGTGCTGCCGCGCCCACCGCTTCCGTACTTGCCCCCTGCTCCCAGGGATGGTCCCGCCATGAGCGAGTACAGGTAGCGCCCTCTCGAATACCAGCTACAGAATGCCACGTTCACCCCGGCCCCCCAAGAGAAGGACATCGCTGCACAATTGGACTGCCCTCGTAGCTCCGCCACTGTCGATGCGTTGGAGAAGAACCCCGAAGGAGAAACTCCAATCTCCAAGCCAGCCATCCATCCAAAAGATCCCGAGATCGCCACCATGTCTTTGGACATAGTATGGTCCCAAAGTGCACATGCAGATCCGCCGATGCCAAGGAATGGCACGGCCGATCCAGCCATACACCAGCCCGCGACATACTCACCGGATAGATCCGCCGTATTGACGGGGTCAACCGCATATGCGTAGTCGTTCTTTGTTCCTGCCTCCAAGGGATCAACTTCTAGAAAGCGTCCGATTGTCGGCTGATACTGGCGCGCTCCCATCTCGACGAACCGGCGGGTCTGTCAGGAACTTTGTGTAACCGGCGTGATCTGATGGTCCGCAGCTGAGCGCTGTGGGCTCGAAAGGATTGCGCTCATGACGAAGCGAACGACAGGAGACGACGCGTCGCCGGATCTGCCGGTGCCTGCTGGCGGGGACCCGGCGTCGATGGACGAGTGGGCAGCTCGTCTGGTCGACCAGGCCCGCGCCGACGGTGTCGCGTTGACCGGCGACGGCGGGCTGCTCACCGATCTGATGCGTCACGTGTTGCAGCGGGGCCTCGAGGTCGAGCTCTCCGAGCACCTGGGCTACGAACGTCACGCTGTCGAGGGTAGAGGGTCGGGCAACTCGCGCAACGGCTCGTACCCGAAGACGATCACGACCGAGGTCGGCGAGGTCGAGGTCCTGATGCCGAGGGACCGCGCGGGGACGTTCGAGCCGGTCACGATCCCCAAGCACCAACGCCGTCTCGATGGGCTGACCGGCAACGTCATCTCGCTCTACGCGAAGGGCATGACGACCGGTGACATCCAAGCGCACCTGGCGGAGATCTACGACACCGAGATCTCCCGGGAGACGATCTCGAAGATCACCGACGCGATCGTCGAGGACATGGTCGCCTGGCAGAACCGGCCCCTCGACCCGGTCTACGCCGTGTTGTTGATCGACGCGATCGTCATCAAGGTCCGCGGTTCGCAGGTCGCGAACCGGCCCGTGTACGTGGCGATCGGGGTGAACCTCGACGGTGAACGCGACGTGCTCGGCCTCTGGCTCGGGCCCCTCCGGGGGTGAGGGGGCGAAGCAGTGGGCGACGATGCTCACCGAGCTGCGCAACCGTGGTGTCGCCGATGCGCTCATCGTGTGCTGCGACGGACTGAAGGGGCTGCCGGAGTCGATCCGCACGACGTGGCCCGACGCGACCGTGCAGACCTGTGTCGTGCACATGGTGCGCAACTCGCTGCGCTACGCGTCGAAGAAGCACTGGCAGACGATCGTCAAGGAGATGCGCCAGATCTACGAAGCGCCGACGGTCGAGGCCGCCGAGTCGGCGTTCGCCGAGTTCTCCGAGCACTGGGCCGACACTTACCCGGCGATGATCCGGTCGTGGGAGAACTCGTGGGCCGAGTTCGTGCCGTTCCTCGAGTTCCCAGCCGAGCTCCGAAAGGTCGTCTACACCACCAACGCGATCGAGAGCGCTGAACGCGAGGTTCCGTCGGGCGGTGCGTCACCGAGGCCACTTCCCCAACGAACAAGCAGCCCTCAAGGTCCTCTACCTCGTCGCCACGCAGCGTCGACCGAACCGCCAGGACCTCACCGGCCGGATCAACGGCTGGAAGACCATCCTCAACGCCCTTACCGTGCACTACGGCGACCGGATCGCCGACCACATCTGATGAACACCATCACGCCCGGTTACACAAAGAATCTGACAGACCCCGGCCTCTGGAACCACTTCGGAGCGTCGGTGAGCTCCGCGGCGAACGACCCGTCGGGCTGCCGCCAGACGAGGCGCGTCGGCGACGACCGCGTTCGCGTCGACCTCGCCCCTGCTCGGGTCAGGCAATCTGTCCAACGACAACGGCTCCGGCTCGACCCGGCTTGGGCACGTCGACCAAACCCGGGTCGCGGGGTTGTGCCGGCTCCGGCATCGGCGCTCGATCACCAGGAGCATCAATGGCGGGCAGATCCTCTGGCGTCGGATCCGCAGCAGTGATCGCCGAAGACGCTGCGGGTTCCGAGGCTGCCGTCGTCGAACGAAGCGGCGACCAGACCAAGAGCGAGGCTGCGAGCAGCACGCAACCACCGAACCGACTCAGACGCTTGCGCGCCGATCCACCTTCGAGCTCCACCCGTTCCTCCCACGGCCGGCAGTGGGGCGGACCGTAGCGGACCTGGACAAGCGCAGCGCCAGATCAGCCAAGAGTTCACGAGGTCGAGCCATCCGGCACCACGATCTGAGCCCGAACCGAGCAATGCGGCCGAGGGGGTCGAGTAGCCAACCGCCCGACTTCCAGGCCTGCCGGTCCGGCTAGTTCGACGAGATCGACCGCATCACCTCAGTGGGCTAACAATCGGACTGTCGGCATCCAGGCCTGTCATCGGAGTCTCGCCGATCATCGGATAGGCAGCGGCAAACGCCCCCGTTTCAGCGAAGCTCGCAACGAGGTGACCCCCGTGTAGTGGTCCGGGTGACTGTGCGAGTCCGTTGCCCCAGAGATCGGGGCGAGGAGGACAGCACCATGACCCGACGTCGGCACACGCCCGACCAGATCATCCGCAAGCTCGCTGAGGGCAACAAGCTCTTGGCCGGCGGCGCCGAACTCGACGAGGTGTGCAGGCATCTCGAGATCGCCGAGTCGACCTGGCATCGCTGGGTCGCCCAGTACGGCGGCATGAAGGCCGACGACGCGAAGCGGCTCAAGCAGCTCGAGAGCGGAGAACGCCCGGCTGAAGAAGCTGCTCGCCGAGGCCGAGTTGGACAAGTCGATGCTCAAGGAGATCGCGGAGGGAAACTTCTGACCCCGAACCGCAAGCGCGCAGCGCGTGGACATGCTGCGCGACCGGTTCGGGGTCTCCGAACGCCGAGCGTGCAGGGTGGTCGGTCAGCACCGCTCGACCCAACGCCTCGCCCCGCCGCCGCCCACCGACGACGAGCTGGAGCTGCGCGCACTGGCTGCGGGCGTTCTCGACGCCGCCGTCCCCGTTGGGGGTGGCGACGCGCGTACAAGGAGCTGCGCCGTGAAGGCCGCCAGGTCAACGCACAAGCGGGTCCAGCGGCTCTGGCGTGACGAGGGCCTGCGGGTGCCGCACAAGAAGCGCAAGAAGCCGTCACGTCGGGATCGGCGCCGCGATCGGGCGCGATGTGTCCGATCGCGCCCGAACGCCCTGTGGGCGATGGACTTCCAGTTCGACACCACCGCCGATGGCCGCACCGCTGAAGTTCTTCAACGTGGTCGACGAGTTCACCCGCGAATGCCCTCGCCATCGTCGTGGACCGCTCCATCGACGCCGACCGCGTCGTCGCCATCCTCGACCGCATCGCGCTCAGCCAGGGCTTCCCGGCGTTCGTCCGCTTCGACAACGGCCCCGAGTTCATCGCCGCCGCGGTCGCGGACTGGTGCCGGTTCAACACGATCGGCAGCTGCTTCATCGATCCCGGCTCGCCGTGGCAGAACGCATGGATCGAGTCGTTCAACGGCCGGTTCCGCGACGAGTTCCTCAACGGCTGGCAGTTCGACTCCGTGCTCGAGGCCCAAGTGCTCGCCGAGGACTGGCGTACCGACTACAACATCCGTCGACCCCACTCGGCCCACGGGCTCCTGACCCCGAGCGAGTTCGCCCAGCAGTGGGCCAGCACCAACCAACCCCAACTCGCATAGCCCCTGGACCACACACAGGGGTCCCCTCAGACATGCTTGCGCGACCGGTTCGGGGTCTCTGAACGCAGGGCGTGCAAGTTGGTCGGTCAGCACCGCTCGACCCAACGCCTCGCCCCGCCGCCGCCCACCGACGACGAGCTGGAGCTCACGCGCCTGGCTGCGGGCGTTCTCGACCCGCCGTCCCCGTTGGGGGTGGCGACCGCGCGTACAAGGAGCTGCGCCGTGAAGGCCGCCAGGTCAACGCCAAGCGGGTGCAGCGGCTCTGGCGTGACGAGGGCCTGCGGGTGCCACACAAGAAGCGCAAGCGCCGTCACGTCGGGATCGGCACCACGATGGGCGCGATGTGTCCGATCGCGCCGAACGCCCTGTGGGCGATGGACTTCCAGTTCGACACCACCGCCGATGGCCGCACCCTCAAGTTCTTCAACCTGGTCGACGAGTTCACCCGCGAATGCCACGCGATCGTCGTGGACCGCTCCATCGACGCCGACCGCGTCGTCGCCATCCTCGACCGCATCGCGCTCACCCAGGGTTTCCCGGCGTTCGTCCGCTTCGACAACGGCCCCGAGTTCATCGCCGCCGCCGGTCGCGGACTGGTGCCGGTTCAACACGATCGGCAGCTGCTTCATCGATCCCGGCTCGCCGTGGCAGAACGCATGGATCGAGTCGTTCAACGGCCGGTTCCGCGACGAGTTCCTCAACGGCTGGCAGTTCGACTCCGTGCTCGAGGCCCAAGTGCTCGCCGAGGACTGGCGTACCGACTACAACATCCGTCGACCCCACTCGGCCCACGGGCTCCTGACCCCGAGCGAGTTCGCCCAGCAGTGGGCCAGCACCAACCAACCCCAACTCGCATAGCCCCTGGACCACGCGCAGGGGTCCCCTCAC
>JBAOHV010000014.1:0-6047 GCA_037045265.1 Microthrixaceae bacterium
AGGTCTCGGTCACAAACGTGCGCTTGCGGCGCGGGAGTTCGCGCTCGGGATCGAAGCCCTCGAACGATTCGTCGCTCGCGAGCCGCTGTACCGTGTGCACGAGTGTGTCTTCGGTGTGCTTGCACTCGAGAGTGAGCCGGTCGACCCGACGCTGTGATCCGTTGAGAACGCCGCGTAAATTCGAGATCTCGGTTGCCCCAAGCCTCGATACCATGACGGTGTTGCGGGCCGGCGTGTTCCGGTTACCACTCCTAACCCTGATTCTTCACGGGGTGGTTTGGGGGTGTGGGTTGGGGCTGATTTCGGTGTCGGGTCGGGTGCCTTGACCGCTTTGCGGCGCCTGGCCGCCTCGTCGGTGTGGTTGGCGGGTCCGGCGACGTGGTTGTGGCCGTGTTGGGGCGCGGTCGGTGAGGGTGGTGCCGTTCGCTCTCGGGTTCGGGTGGGGTCAAGTGATGTGTGCGATGCGCTGGTAGGCGTGGGTCAACACGTCCGCGGTGGGCCAGTCGTCGATGATGCGCACGACTGTCTGGCGTGCGGTGCGCACGAGCCGGCCGGGAGCGTGCAGCAGGGTCCAACGCAGTCTCTTGGGTCGTGTGTTCACCCAACTGGCGGGGAGGCACATGATCGCGAACCAGCGGAGCAGGTCCGCGGCGAGCGTGACGGTCATCAGCCACGCCTCGTTCGACTCGAACCGGTTGAACGGGAACCGGCACAGCCCGGAGTCTTTGAGGCGGGCGATGTGTTGTTCGACGTGCGCGTGAGCGCGCATCGTCGCGTCGAGGTCGCGGGGATCGCCGGGCTGATCGGTGTAGAACCCCCAGTACCGGTAGTCCATCGATGGGAACAGGCTGCGTTGCGCTCCGGGGTGTAACGGTTCGCGGCGAACGATCAGTCGGGTGCCGGCGGGGAGTTTCGGATCGTCGATGAGCGAGGTGAGTTCCGCGACGACCGCGCCGTCATCGCGTGGTTCGCGATCACGTCCCAACGCGGGTAGCCACACGTCAACACCGACCGCGTCGAGGATCGCCGCGTGAACACCAGTGTTGCGACGGGCGCTCACGTAGAACCCGATGTTGCGTGCCCGGCATCCCCCCAGGAACCCTTCGGTGCACCCCGCAGCATCGGCACGCACCACAACCCGTCGCGACACCCCCGTCGGGTCGTCGCCGTTTCGGTGACCAAGCGCGATCCCCGCGGGCAACTGGGCGACAGCCTGGTCCAACACGTCGAGGTGATCGGTCACAGTGTTCGCACCCGCGTTGCCTGGGCGCAGCACCGCGGCGAGTGTCTCACCGGTCGCGTCAGCGAAACACATCATCGGGTGGAACCCGTAGGTGCCCTTGAACGTCGCGGCAGCGTTCTCCTTGTTCTCGGAGTGGATCCCGACGATCGACGCGTCGATGTCCAACAACACCGGATCGCGTTCATCAAGATCGAGGGTGGACCACACTCGTTGCCGTAACGGAGCGACCGCTGCGGCGACACGTTCACGATCCGCCACGCTGATCGCTGCGAGGGTCCGGGCGACGGTCGTGTCCGACGCGACACCACCGAACAGAACCGGCCCGGCGCGGAGGTGTTCGATATCGAGGCACGATTCGCCGCCCCCGGCGAGCATCAACGCGGTGTGGACCAACACCGTGCCCCGGTCATGCACCGGTATCCCACGGCCCCGATACAGCACCGCCTCGGAAAGCGCGTCACCGAGGCCGACAGCATCAGCGAACGAGCCGACCGCGTGGAGTCCGACATGCGCCACGACCCCGGAACCACCCGACTCGATCTTGACTCGACGCGTGCTGATACCGTTCACCTGTCAAGTGCTCCTTCGAGAGGCCTTCTGTCGGCGTAGTAACCACCAGAAAAGCCCGCCGTTGGGGCACTTGTCGCGTCTCAGAGACTTCGACCCATCTCAACCCCATGAAGAATCAGGGCTAATGGGCAGGTCGGGGGTTCGAGTCCCCCTCGCCGCAAGGCGGTAGCTCAGTGGCAGAGCAGCTTTCCGGCCGCATCTCTCGCCCGCAGCACTTTCACAAACCGCTCGGTGGGAATCGGGCCGACGGACACCGGTTATCAGCAGCAAGGCCGCAACGCGGTCTGCGCGGTGCGAACCCGCGACGACCCCCTCGGGAGTCGGGATCCGGTTCCACCACTTCGCCCGGTTCCCTCGAGAGCGCTGTGAAATTCGGAGGTCGCGCCGGTCAGTTGGCGGTACCGTCATGGCTGTTGCGGGCCGGCGGTGTTCGGTTATCCGGATCGGTAGGTCGAGGGTTCGATTCCCTCTCGCCTCGGCGGTAGCTCAGTGGTAGAGCGTCCGACTCCCGAGCCCATCTCCTCGCCCGCGACACAAACAGCGATCGTGGGGCGGGACGGGCCGATGGGTCCCGTTCATCCTCCACCCAGCCATGCAGGTGGGAGCCTGCAACGACGGGGATTACCCCGACGTGGCGCCGGGAGCCGTGACTCGCCCGTCCCGCCCCTCACGATCGCCCGAACACTGAGCACAATCATGACCAAGAACCCACTCTCACGATTCAGCACTCGCTTCACGCCGCAGTCCGACCCGATTCCCGGGTCGACGCAGGTCGCCAATAGCTCGGGCGGACATGCATGGGCGATCGACGACTGGGCGCGTCTGCGCCGCTTCTTGATCCTCGGCGTTGACGGCGGCTCGTACTACGCCACCGAGCAGACACTGGTGAGGGAGAACGCCAACACCGTGCTGCGCTGCATCGAGCTCGACGGGCAGCGCACCGTCGACGAGATCGTTTCGATCTCCGAGGCCGGCCGCAACCCCAAGCAGCAGCCCGTCATCTTCGCGCTCGCCGCGTGCGCCGCCGCCGATGACCCCGACGTTCGCCGTAGTGCCCTTGAGGCGCTGCCTCGCGGTCTGTCGGATCGGCACCCATCTGTTCCTGTTTGCCGGGTATGTCGAGCAGTTCCGAGGCTGGGGTCGTGGTCTTCGTCGCGCCGTCGCGTCGTGGTACGTCGACCGTGACCCCGACGCGCTCGCGTTCCAGCTGATCAAGTACCAGCGGCGAGACGGGTGGTCGCACCGCGATCTTCTCCGGCTGGCCAAGCCCACTCCGCCCCGCGAGAGCTCAACCGATATCGCGTTCGCGTTGGGCCGTCGGCAAGCTCGACGGTGACCTGCCGCCTCAGGCGCCGACGATCCTTCACGCCCACCGTGCCGCCCAAACGGTCGAGAGCCCCGAGGACGCTGCGCGCCTCGTCGTCTCCGATCGCTTGCCATGGGAGGCCTGTGCAGTCGGAACATCTGCGCTCGCCCGCGGTGTGGTCAGCGCTCATCGACGCCATGGGTCTTGGAGCGCTCGTGCGCAACCTGGGCCGAATGACCGCGAACGGCACGTTGGTTCCATCCGAGCGAGGCCGTCGAGCGCGTCGTGGCCCGTGTGACCGATAGCGGCCAGATCCGCTCGGCGCGGCTGCATCCCATTGCCATCCTCTCGGCGATGATGACCTACCGATCGGGCCGAGGCGGTCTCGGCCGGCTCACCTGGGATCCAGTTACGCCGATCATCGACGCGCTCGACGCTGCGTTCTACGCGTCCTTCGCAACTGTCGAGGCGTCGGGCTCGCGCTCCATGCTCGCGCTCGACGTCTCGGGATCGATGGATTCCGGCGTCGTCGCTGGCGTCCAAGGGCTCACGCCGCGAAGTGGCATCAGCAGCGATGGCAGCGATCACCTTGGCGACCGAACCGAAGGTCGAGACTGTCGCGTTCACGTCCAAGGGGCGCGGCGCCTGGGAGTCGCCGCTCGGTGCCGCGAACCATGGGTGGAGCAGCGCGATCTCGCCGCTCAACCTGTCGTCACGTCAGCGACTCGACAACATCGTGGAGACGGTCAGTCAGCTCCCATTCGGGGGTACGGACTGTGCGCTCCCGATGTTGTACGCACTCGACCGCGGTCTGGCCGTCGACACGTTCGTCATCTACACCGACTCCGAAACCTGGGCTGGGTCACTGCATCCGTCCCAGGCGCTTCGCCAGCTACCGCGAGCGCACGGGCATCGCGGCGAAGCTCATCGTCGTCGGCATGGTGTCGAACGGGTTCAGCGATCGCGGACCCCAACGACGCGGGCATGCTCGACGTTGTGGGATTCGACACCGCTGCTCCTCAGCTCATGGCCGACTTCGCTGCGGGGCGGCTTTAGCCCCTGGCCTGCGCAACAGCGCGGGCCAGGGGCAACGCCCACCAGCGTTCGTCCCTGAAAGATTGCGAAGATGAGCGCTATGGACATCCCCCCACTCCCCGAATTGACGATCCTGCTTGTCGAGGTCGGCTCCACCGCCCACGGCACGGGTATCCCTGGCGGGGAGGACCACGACGAACTCGGTGTAGTCGTGGAGACCCCGAGCCAAGTCGTCGGTCTGGACGAGCGGGGATTCGACACCGTGATGCAGCGCACCCAACCCGAAGGCGCTCGCTCAGGACCCGGCGATATCGATCGCACGCTGCATTCGCTCCGGCGGTTCGTTCGCCTGGCCGCATCCGGGAACCCATCGATCCTCATGTCGTTCTGGGCTCCGGTCGAGCACATCACGCCCGAGGGTGAGGAACTGCGGGCACTCGGCGAGGCGTTCATCGGGCGCCACGTCATCCCCCGATATCGCGGCTACATGCAATCGCAGGCAATGCGTTTGATGGGTTGCGTGGCGGCGGACACGGGAAACGTGGCGGAGGCGGACGCGAGGAACTCATCAACGCCTACGGGTTCGACACCAAGTACGCCATGCACTGCTCCCGGCTGGGATTTCAGGGCATCGAACTGCTCGAGACCGGGCAGCTCAACCTGCCGATCGAAGGTGAGCCTGCGGATTGGCTTCGTGCCGTCCGACACGGTGAAGTGGCGTTCGCCGAGTGGTGGAAGCGAAGCCTCGAATTGGATGCCGCACTCGAATCCATGGAGACGGACGAATCACTGCCTCCAACGGCGGATAGAGCACGGATCGACACGTGGCTGGCCAGAACCCATCGCTCCGTGTGGGACCGACTCGAATCTCCAGGATGAAGACCGCCTCGGTTGGCTGGTGACTCCGACGTTCACAGCTCCATCCCGAGATCAGCCTCTTCCATTTCGGTGACGGCAAGGTCCTTGGCGGCGCTCGCCGACAGCGAGTCGACGACAAGCTTGAGCGGCTCGCGTTCGTTGTCGATCGAGCGCCCGGAGTGCTGGTCGAGATCGGGGTCGAAGGGCTTGTCCGAGACCGCGTAGATCTTGTTCGAGACCAGTGCCTCGTGAGAGCCCGACGTAGCCCATCTCGTCGGACGCCAGCAGGAGCCCGTGCTCGCACGTCAGGCCCTGCGCCTTGTGGACGGTGACGGCGTAGCCGTGGCGCATCCACCCTTCGTCGAGATACTCCTGATGGAGCCGGCGAAGTCCGTCGGCCGTGTCGAGGAGCACGCTTCGGTTCTCGTGGTCGATCGTGACGATCTCGCCGACTGTGCCGTTGCGGATCTTGCGCTGGTGGTCGTTGCGGAGGCACACGACGGTGTCGCCGATCTGGAACGGCCGCTCGTTGACGACGAGCGTCTCGCCCTGGAGTTGGTGCGCTTCGGCGAGGTGCGAGCGGGCGCGTCGGTTGAGGTCGTCCACGTCGACGTTGCGGTGCGCCATCATCAGCGCGTCCTCGGCCAGACTGGCGGTGCCGCCACCAGTCGTCGGCCATGGCCTGGCGCACGACGTCAGCGTTGGTGCCGGTGACGAGCGGACCCATGTCGGTCGAGGCTGCCGATCGCCTTCTCGACTCGCATCGCCCGGTAGTCGTCGAGCGCCTCGCGTTCCCACGGCACCTGCTGTCGCCGGTTCTCGGTGAGCGTGACGATCGGGTGCTGCCGTTCGAGCGCCCGGAGCACACCGCCGGCGTCGATCTCGGGAAGTTGCTTCGTGTCGCCGACGAGGACGACCTTCGCCCCGGCGGCCGTCGCCTGGTCGATCAGCGGCGCGATGGCTCGGGTGCCGACCATGCCTGCTTCGTCGACGATGCCGATGTCGGCATAAGTCGACTCATGCCGACCCGGGGGT
>JBAOHV010000015.1:0-228489 GCA_037045265.1 Microthrixaceae bacterium
CACAGCGCGCTCGACACGCTGCGCCCACAGCGCAGTGCCGCTCAAGAGATGCGAGAAGGATCGACCTGGAGCCGCAGCTGGCCGGGCGGACGCTCGACGGCGGCGAGGTGGTCGAGGAGGAGATCGCGATCCTCCGCTCGCAACACCCATCGACCGTCGTCGGGGCCCTGCACCGAAACGCCCAACGGTCGCCCCAGACGCTCGATGTAGGCCGGCGCGGCTTCTTCTTCCCACAGCTACGACCGTTGCCGCTGGGGGAATCTCAGCAGTCGACGCCTGCCTGCCTCGACGACCGAGACGAGCCGAGGGTCGGCCCTGACCGCCGCCTGCACGACCTCGTGTTCCGGGGTTCCTGGTCTGCAGGATCAAGCGACCCCCGTGGGCCCTGCCACCGAGCACACGGTTCGCGAGCACCGAGCAGGCCGAGTGCTTCCTCGGCCGCCCTGTAGCGCGGCGCCAGCAGCTCCTGATCCAGGTCCAGGAACGCGACGACGTCAGCGCTGTCGCAACGATGCAATGCGGCACTGGTGCCGATGACGATCCGGGCGTCGGCGAACGGGCGCTCGGTCGAGCTCGCCGTCGTCATGGCGACCGGCTCCAGCGCCAGCGCCTCGAGCTCCTCACGGGCACGGGTGACCCCGACACGCAACAGTGCCAGGGCCGTCGAGCCGCACTCCACACACACCGTGGGACGCGGTCGATCCGACAGCTCGGACAGACCAGCCGTCGACTGTCGTCCTGGTGGACAGCTGCCCCGCAGACGTCACATCCGGCCACCGTTCCACAGGAACGACAGGTGAGGATCCGTGCCCGACCGGTCCGGTTGAGCACCGCGACGACCCGCCCTCCCGCTCGGGCCGTCTCACGGATGGCTTCGACGAGGCGCGAACGTGTAGAGCCCGCCCCGGGCGCTGTCGTCTCCACGACGGTCGATCACCGTCACCGGCGCCCACCCGGAACGCCTCTCAGCCGTGCCCACCTTGACCGCGGGGAGCGGCACCTCGACCGTCGGCGTCGCCGGAGCTGCCGGGCCGGGCCGGGCCCACAGCCTCTCGCCGCCGTCGTCGAGCTGGGCCCCGAGCGCCTCCAGCGAAGGGCAGGGCGAGACCAGTAGGCATGGCACTCCCTCTCTCCGAGCGCGCTCGATCGCCACCTCGCGGGCATGCCATGTCGGCGATGCTTCGCTCTGCAGCGCCGGGTCGTGCTCGTCGAGGACCACGATCGCGCTCAACGCCGCGCGTGGGAGCGAACAACGACGCCCCGTCCGCCGACGACGGTCGCTCCACCAGCAGCGGCGGCCCATTCACGTGGCCATCTGGCCACCGCCGCGCCCGCCCCACGCATGCCACGAGCCAGCCGGTCGACGTTCTCCCGACGTGGAGTCACGACGATGACCTGACCACCGGCCCCAACCGACAGGACGAGGTCCAGGGGGTCTGTCGTCGGCGGAAACCTCGATCACCGCAGGGTGACCCGGGTCGACGACGAGCGGAACTGCAACCGTGCGACGCTCGGGAACCCTGCGAAGCAGGGCCGAACGCGCAGCGGAGGCACCGATGCGCACCGCCCGTTCCGGTGAGCGCCAGACGTAGCAGCGTCGCCAGTCGGCCGGCCCAGCGCCGCGCTGGCCCACCTGACAGAGCTCGACCACCTCGTGCAGGCGGACCCTCCCCGACGATCTTGGAGATCTCACGGAGCTTCACCCCCGGCTTCGGGCGGCGACGTCGAGCTCGAGCACCCAACCGGCAACGCGTCGCCCCGACGAGCGGAACGTGCGCACCATCGTGCCGACGCGCACCTGGTCCCCGAGTGACTCGGGGACCAGGTAGTCGAAGGCTCGATCGATGGCCGGAACGTCGGGCAGGACCCGAACCACGACGCCTGGGTCACGATCTCCGTTCCCGCCCGGTTGCGCTCCTGGCGGACTCAGAGCCCGAGCGCCGAGCGTGAGCGCGTCGACCCGGTCGGTGCGCTCCCAGGTGAACCCGTCGCCGGTGCGGCCGAAGTGGCCGTAGGCGGCGGTGTCCTGGTACACCGGCTCGACGCAGGTCGAGGTCGCGGACGATGGCGGCGGGACGGAGGTCGAACACCTCGCGCACGGCGGCGTCGATGCTGCGCGGGGTCGACCGTCGTCGGTGCCGAAGGTCTCGACCAGGATCGACACGGGGTGGGCGACGCCGATCGCGTAGGCGACCTGGACCTCGCAGCGCGACGCGGCGCCCGAGGCGACCACGTTCTTGGCGACCCAGCGGGCGGCGTAGGCGGCCGAGCGGTCGACCTTGGACGGGTCCTTGCCCGAGAAGGCGCCGCCGCCGTGGCGGGCCGCGCCGCCGTAGGTGTCGACGATGATCTTGCGCCCGGTGAGGCCGGCGTCGCCGACCGGGCCACCGATGACGAAGCGGCCGGTCGGGTTGACGAAGACCTCGTAGTCGTCGTCGCGGAACTGCTCGGGGATCACCGGGCGGATCACCTGCTCGATGAGGTCGGGGCGGATCTCGGTCGTCACGGTCGATGCCGTCGTTGTGCTGGGTCGAGATCAGCACGGTCTGCAGAGCGGACGGGCTTGCCGTCCTCGTACTCGAAGGTGACCTGGGTCTTGCCGTCGGGCCGCAGGTACGGGATGGTCCCGGCCTTGCGCACCTCGGCGAGGCGCTCGGCCATGCGGTGCGCCAGGTGGATCGGCAGCGGCATGAGCACGTCGGTCTCGTCGCACGCGTAGCCGAACATCATCCCCTGGTCGCCCGCGCCCTGCTTGTCGAGCTGGTCGTCCTCGCCGGACGGTGCCCGAGCGGACCTCCTCGGAGTCGTCCACGCCCTGGGCGATGTCGGGCGACTGCTCGTCGATGCGACGACCATGCACGCCGCAGGTGTTGCCGTCGTAGCCGTAGCGACTCGCGGTCGTAGCCGATGCTCGTTGATCGGTCTCGCGGACGATCGTGGGGATGTCGACGTACGCCGTCGGTGGTGATCTCACCGGCGACGATCGCGAGGCCCGTGGTCACGAGGGTCTCGCACGCGACCCGGGCTGGTCGGGTCCTGCGCGAGCATCGCGTCGAGGATCGCGTCGGAGATCTGGTCGGCCATCTTGTCGGGATGGCCCCTCGGTCACCGATTCCGAGGTGAAGGTCCAGCTGGTCACGTGTTGCTCCTGCGTTGGGGGTGGTCAGGGTGCGGGACGATCGGGTCGGTCGGATCCCGACGACGGCGTCGAGCACCGCATCGGCGACCGCCGCGCTTGTCGCTCAGCGGCACATCATGTCGCTCGACCCGATCAGCCGCGATGATCACGACCTGCGTTGGTGTCGTGCTCGAAGCCGACGCCGGGCGCCGACACGTCGTTGGCGACGATGAGGTCGACGCCCTTGGCGTGCGAGCTTGCGCGGCGGCGTTGGCCGCGAGGTCGGTCGGTCTCGGCGGCGAAGCCGACGAGCGTCTGGCCCGGCGCGCTTGGCCGCCGCCGAGCTCGGCGAGGATGTCGAGGGTCGGGCTCGAGCACGATGCTCGGGGACGCCGTCGCGCCTTCTTGATCTTCTGGTCGCGGCCACGCGCACGGGCGTGAAGTCGGCCACCGCGGCGGCCATGACGACGACGTCGGCCGCCGGCCGCAGCGGTCGATCACCGCCGGCTGCATCTCGGCCGGCGGTCGCGACCGGCACTCGCCTGCGACGCCGGCCGGCACCGGCCGAGCCGGTCGGTGGTGACGAGCGTGACCTCGGGCGCCACGGCGGACGGCCTCGTCGGCGATCGCGTGGCCCTGCTTGCCCGACGAGCGGTTGCCGATGAACCGCACCGGATCGATCGGCTCGCGGGTGCCGCCGGCGGTGACGAGGACGTCGAGACCCGGCGAGGTCGTGCCGGGGACCGAGCAGATCGCGCTCGACCGCGGCGACGATGGTCGCTCGGGTTCCGCGAGGCGGCCGGCGCCGACGTCGCCGCCGGCGAGACGCCCCTCCTCGGGCGGCACCACGTGCACGCCCCGCGCCGCCAGCGTTGCGAGGTTGTCCTGCACCGCGGGGTGCTCCCACATCTCGGTGTGCATGGCAGGGCAGACCACCACCGGCGCCCGGGTGGCGAGCAGGCGTGTCGGTGAGCAGGTCGTGGGAATAGCCCGGCGGCGTACGCCGACGAGGAGCCGGGCGGTGGCCGGGCGCGACGAGCGACGAGGTCGGCGCGCCTGGCCGAGGCGCGTGTGCGGGATCGGGTCTGGCCTCGTCCCACAACGAGGTCGACGGACCGGCTCGGACGCGAGCGCGCGAGAAGGTGACCTCACCGACGAAGCGAGCGGCGTCGTCGGTCAGCACCGGGACAACGTGCGCTCCCGCGTCGACGAGGCGTCGACAGACCTCGACCGCCTTGTAGGCGGCGATGCCCCCGCAGACGCCGAGGACGACGCGGCGGCCCTCGAGCGATGCCATCGGACCGGCTGGATCAGTCGTTGCCGGCGTCGGTCTCGGCGTCGACCGTCGTCCGGCATCGGCCTCGGCAACGGCTCGAGGTCGACCGTGATGCCCTCGATCTTGTCGGCGGCGATCTCCTCGAAGGCGATCGAGAGCGGCTTGCGGGCCGGTGGAGGTGACCTGCGGCGGGACGACCTGGCCGAGGCCGTCTCGCCGAGCTGGCCGTAGTAGCGAGTTGATCTGCCGGGCGCGCTTGGAGCGCCAGGGTGACGAGCGTGAACTTGGAGTCTGC
This sequence comes from Microthrixaceae bacterium, assembly GCA_037045265.1. Taxonomy (GTDB): domain Bacteria; phylum Actinomycetota; class Acidimicrobiia; order Acidimicrobiales; family Microtrichaceae; genus JBAOHV01. The sequence goes on from JBAOHV010000015.1 coordinate 4,690, forward strand.
ACCGGTCGAGCAGCTCCTCGATCGGCGGGTTCATCATCGTGTCGAGGCGTTCAGCCATTCGGGAGCGGTCTCCAGGTCGTGCGCGATCGGGGGTGGTCCAGCGGCGCGTGACCGTCGCCAGGGCCGAGCAGACGATCCTAGCAGCCGGGTCACTGCTCAACGGGAACGGTGCTGCTCGATGATGGCGCCGCAGACTCGGCCGAGCGCCCGCTCCAGCTCGTCGTTGACGACGATGGACCACATCGAGGCCACGGGCGAGCACGACCTCCTCATCGGCCTTGGCGAGGCGCTGGCGGATTCGCTCCTCGGCTGTCACCCCGTCCGCGCAGCCGCGCTTCCTGCAGCGCTTCGATCCGGCGCGTCGACGAAGAGCAGGAGCGCCTCGGGGATACAGCGCCTTGATGTTCCGCCGCGCCCCGCACGTCGATCTCGAAGCAGCACGTCACGACCCTCGGGCGGCTCGGGCATCGGGCTGCCCTGGAGGTAGTCGAGGAACTCGGTCCACTCGAGGAAGCCGCCCGTCGGCGATGCGGTCCTCGAACAGGTCGTCTGGTCGACGAAGTGATAGGCGTCGGGCGACTTCCGACGGGCGACGGTCCCGCGTAGTCCACGAACGGCTGAGCCACAGACGCGGGTCGACGCTCGAGCAGGCGGGACACGAGCGTCCCCTTGCCCACTCCGCCCGGCCCGGAGATGACTATCACCGACGAGCCGTCGGGCAACGGGACCGGTCGCACCGGACCCCGAGCTCACGACGCCTCCCCCGGTGTCGGACCCGAACTCGACCAGCAGCTCGGCACGACGGTCGGCACCGAGGCGGGACAGCGCCGTGCTGCCGGCCAGGTCCATACGATCGAGCGCCCGGCGCGTGTCGGTCTTGCGCGCGCCGGGTAGGGACTCCAGCAGCCAGAGCACCCTCACCTGGCCGACGAGGGGGTCGCTCTCGGCCGAGGCCGAACACCTGGGCCAGCGACATCCTCACCTTCGGACGATCCCCGTCGCGTGCGGAGCCGCTCACCTCGGGCACGATCCGCCCACTCGAGCGCCTGCGGCGCGGAGTCGCGCGGCCCGGCTCCGACGCTCCGGTCCCCCGCTGCTCACCTTTGCGCCGGCCATGTCCGACGCTGGTCATCCGGCCCACTGCTCATACCGCCGCAGCGATCGCTGCCGCGGCCGCCGCCGGGTCGTCCGCCTTGGTGACGGCCCGGCCGATCACCAACAGGTCGGCGCCGTTCGCGACAGCCTCCTGAGGGCTGGCGGCGCGGGCCTGGTCGTGGCGTGCGCTCACCGCTCAGGCGGATCCCGGGAACGACCCGCTTGAGCCGCGGAGCGAGCTCACGGGCGGTCTGCAGGTCCTCCGCCGCGCAGCACCAGGCCGCCACAGCCACCCTCGAGGGCCAGCCGCACCCGATTCGGCACGATGTGCGGGCGGAGCGGCATCGTCGCTGGTGAGCACGGTGACGGCCAGGGCACACGGATCGGCGAAGGCCGGCACGAGCGGCACCTTCGTGCAGACCCTCGACCCCGGCCCGGAGCATGTCGACACCGCCGCAGCGCGTGGAGCGTGAGGTACTCGACGCCGAGCGAGCCGAGCACCATGGTCGAACGCTGGACGGTCGTGGGGATGTCGAAGAGCTTGAGGTCCAGGAACACCTGGTAGCCGACATCGCGAAGGGCCCCGATCGCCTCGGGACCATCGGCGCTGAACAGCTCGAGGCCGACCTTGGCCACCCCGAACCAGGGACGCAGGCTGACCGCCAGTCGCATCGCCTCGACCAGATCGTCGACGTCCAGGGCGAGCGCCAGTCGGCGGCGTACCTCGTCGGGCACCTCTTTCTCCACGTCGCTGCCGCTCACCGGCTCAGACATCCCATCCTCCGTTCAGCCGACGAGCCGATGCTCAGCGGTCATCTCTAGCTTCCTGTGGCCCTGTCGTTCCTGTGGCCCTGTCGTCGGTGGCGCTGTCAGGGGAGCAGCGGGGACGACCTGCCCGGTGATCTCCGCAACCCGGGCGACCTCGTGGTCGCAGCACCATGATTCCATCCCGTCGAGCACCCGCACGACCGTACGTGGGTCGGCGAAGCTGGCGGTACCAACCTGCACGGCGCTCGCTCCCGCCATCAGCAGTTCGATCGCGTCGTGTGCCGTCGCTACGCCGCCGACGCCCACGATTGGCAGCTCCGGCTGTGCTGCGTGCACATCGTGGACGGCGCGCACGGCGACCGGGTGGATCGCCGGTCCCGACAGCCCGCCGGTCCGCCCCCCGAGCAGTGGGCGTCGGATCCTCGATGTCGATCACCATGCCCATGAGCGTGTTCACCAGCGTGACCGCCTCGGCTCCGGCTGCCGCTGCCGCTGCGGCCACCTCGACCAGCCGGTCCGTGTTGGGACTCAGCTTGGCCCAGCGCGGCCGACCGGCGGCTTCGGTCGCCCGGAGCACCGCTGCGGTGGCTTCCGGGTCGTGGGCGAACAAGTGGGTTCCGCCGTCCAGGTTCGGGCACGACAGGTTCACCTCGACCGCCACCACCTGGGCCGGACACGTGGCGATGGCCTCGGCCGCCCGTGCGTAGTCATCGACGCTGCGACCCCAGATGCTCACCACGACCGCGGCACCAGTGCCCACCAGAGCGGGTAGCTCCTCGGCTCGCCAGCGCAGCGACACCGGGTCCCTGGAGCCCGACGCTGTTGATCATGCCTGCAGCTGGTCTGGTGCACCCGCGGCGCCGGGTTGCCTGCCCACGGTTCCGCTCCGAGGCGACTTGACCACAACTGCACCGAGACGGGACAGATCGACGTAGTCGGCGAGCTCGTCGCCGTGTCCCGCAGTGCCCGACGCGGTCATCACCGGCGCACGGAGCTTCACCGAGCCGACTTGGACCGCCATGTCGACCGGCGCCGCGTCCACGGCACGGCCAGCGCCACGGCGATCGGTCCTGGAGAGTCGCTGTCTGATGCGCTCAGGAACGGACACCCTGGTGGTACTCCTGGAGGCTGCGTACGGTCAGGTCGGTGGCGATCCAGTCGGCCACTGCCGTTGGCGGCGGCCAGCGCGGCGGCAGCGGTGGTCAGCAGTGGGATCTGGTGGCGGGCGGCGGCTGAACGGATGTGCGCGCCATCAGCACGTGGACCGCGTCCACGGGGGCTGTTCACGACCAGGTCGACCTCGCCGCCGGCGATGAGCACCACCGCGTCCTCGCCGACGTCGCCCGGTCCTGTGGGAGCGTTCGGCAGCGGTGTGAGCTTGGCCACGACCTTCGCCACCGGCACCCCCGCCTCGGTCAGCCGGGAAGCGGTACCCGAGGTGGCGACGATCGAGAACCCGAGGTCGGCGAAACGCCGTGCCGCTCGCGTGCCGACTTCCTTGTCGCGGTCAGCGAGCGAGAAGAACACGGTGCCCGACGTGGGCATGCGGTCCCCCGCCGCAAGCTGGCGACTTCGCGAACGCCATCCCCACGGTGGTGTCGATGCCCATCACCTCGCCCGTGGAGCGCATCTCCGGGCCCGAGCACGGCGTCAACGTCCGGGAACCGACTCCATGGCAGGACGGCTTCCTTCACGGCGATGTGGTCACCCGTCCACCTTGGACCGCAGCAGGCCTTCGTCGCGACAGCTCGCGCGAGCGTGGCCCCGCACATCACCCTGGCAGCGATCTTCACCAGCGGTACGCCGGTCGCCTTGGCGACGAACGGGACCGTGCGCGAAGCACGCGGGTTGGCCTCGATCACGAACACCTGCGCTGTGTCGGGGTCCTCGCCCGAACGCTTGACGGCGAACTGGACGTTGATGAGACCCAGGACATCGAGCTCGGCCGCGATTCGACGGGTGTAGTCCTCGATGACGGCGACGGTCGACGTCCGAGAGCCCGACAGGGGGGATCACGCAGGCTGAGTCCCCCGAGTGCACGCCGGCCTCCTCGACGTGCTCCATGATCCCGCCGATGATCACCTCGCCGGTGTGGTCGCGGATGGCGTCGACATCGACCTCGACGGCGTCCTCCAGGAAGCGGTCGATCGAGCACCGGCCGCTCGGCGGACAAGCCCGCCCTCGCGTCCGAGCGATCCGCTGCAGAGCGATCGCCTGCCATGCCCGCTCCAGGTCGGCGGCGTCGTAGACGATCTCCATGGCCCGCCCACCGAGCACGTAGCTCGGGCGCACCAGGGCGGGGAATCCGATGCGCTCGGTGGTCGCCAGGCGCCTCCTCGAGCGTCCTGGCGGTGGCACCGGCGGGCTGGGGGATCTCGAGCCGGGCGCACAGCGCACCCCAGCGGTCGCGGTCCTCGGCCGCGATCGATGCTGGCAGCCGAGGTGCCGAGGACCAGCTCGGTCGGCAGCGACCCCGGCGAGCTTCAGCGGCGTCTGGCCGCCGAGCGAGACGATGACACCCACCAGGCTTCCCCCACCCTGCTCGGCCGAGCGCCGTTCCGCGTCGATGACGTTGAGCACGCCCTCGGTCGACAGCGGCTCGAAGTAGAGACGGTCGGAGGTGTCGTAGTCGGTCGAGACGGTCTCGGGGTTGCAGTTGACCATGACCGTCTCGTACCCGGCGTCAGCCAGTGCGAAGCACGCGTGCACACAGCAGTAGTCGAACTCGATCCCCTGACCGATCCGATTGGGCCCGGAGCCCAGGATGATGACCTTGTCCTTGCCGGATGGAGCGACCTCGCACTCGTCCTCATAGGTGCCGTAGTGGTACGGCGTCTCCGCCTCGAACTCGGCCCCGCACGTGTCGACCGTCTTGTAGGTGATGGCGACGCCCGCACCCAGGCGGGCGTCGCGGACCTGCTGTTCTGTGACACTCCAGATGTGCGCCAGCTGGGCGTCACCGAAGCCGAGGCGCTTGGCGCGCCGCCAGGTGCGCCGGTCGACGGCTGCTGGCACTGCCTCGCCGGAGCCGAGGGACTCGAGGTGGTGACGTTCGTCGATGATCACCAGGATCTGGTCGAGGAACCATGGATCGATGCCCGTGGCGGCGTGGACCTCGTCGATCGTGACTCCACGCCGCAGCAGCGACTCGACCTCGAAGATCCGCTCAGGAGTCCCCACCGCTGCCCGCTGCATGAGCTGAGCCGTCGGAACTTCGTCGTACTGCGCCTCGGCGGCGTCGCCGTTCAGGCCGCCGCGACCCTGCTCGAGCGATCGCATCGCCTTCTGGAGAGACTCCGGGAAGGTCCGTCCGATCGCCATAACCTCGCCGACCGACTGCATCTGGGTCCCCAGGCGGGGCTCTGCTCCTGGGAACTTCTCGAACGCCCAGCGCGGGACCTTCGTGACGACGTAGTCGATCGTCGGCTCGAAGCTCGCCGGGGTCTTCTTCGTTATGTCGTTGGGGATCTCATCGAGGGTGTAGCCGACCGCGAGCTTCGCCGCGATCTTCGCGATCGGGAAACCGGTGGCCTTCGAAGCGAGCGCTGAGGACCTGCTCACACGTGGGTTCATCTCGATGACCACCTGCTCGCCGGTCTCCGGATGCACCGCGAACTGCACGTTCGACCCGCCGGTCTCGACCCCGACACGACGGATGCACGCGAAGGCGGCGTCACGCATCTGCTGGTACTCGACATCGGTGAGCGTCTGAGCAGGCGCGACGGTGATCGAGTCACCTGTGTGCACACCCATAGGGTCGAAGTTCTCGATCGAGCAGATGATCACGCAGTTGTCGGCGCGGTCGCGCATCACCTCGAGCTCGAACTCCTTCCATCCCGCGATCGACTTCTCGATGAGGATCTCCGAGATCGGGCTGGCCTCCAGACCACGCGAAGCGATGTGCTCGAACTCCTCGACGGTCGACGCGATTCCTGTCCCCTTGCCGCCCAGGATGTAGGCGGGCCGGATGACGACCGGCAGTCCGAGCTCGCCGAGGCAAGCACGAGCCTCGTCCATCGTGTGGGCCGTGGCGGACGCAGGCACGGCGAGGCCGATCTCGATCATCGCCTGCTTGAACTTCTCGCGGTCCTCCGCCGTGCTGATCGCTTCAGCGTCGGCACCGATCAGCTCCGCCCCGTAGCGATCGAGCACACCGTCTGCGTGCAGTTCCATCGCCAGGTTGAGAGCCGTCTGTCCGCCGAGTGTCGGCAGCACCGCGTCCGGGCGCTCCTTGGCGATGATCCGCTCGAGCACGTCGGCCACCAGCGGCTCCACGTAGGTTGCGTCCGCGAAGTCGGGATCGGTCATGATCGTCGCCGGGTTCGAGTTGGCGAGGATCACCCGGTAGCCCTCTTCACGCAGCACCCGGCATGCCTGGGTGCCCGAGTAGTCGAACTCGCAGGCCTGGCCGATCACGATCGGACCGGATCCGATCAGCAGGATCGACTCGAGGTCGTCGCGGCGGGGCATCACAGGCTCCTTGGGGGATGGTCGGCACAGCGGGCGCCATGTGCGACGCTACGCAGGTGAAGTTCGAATACGAGCAACGTTGGACTGCGAACGTCGACGACGTGGTCGACGTCTACCTGGATGAGTCCTTCTGGACGGGCCTGAACGACCTGCGCAGGACCAGCCCTCCAACGGTGCTGGACATCGAGCGGCGGGCCGACAGTGCAGTCGTGCGACTGCACTGGGTCCTCACCGTCGATCTGCCCCGTGAGGCGGCCAGGTTCATCGATCCCGAGGACGTCGCCTGGGTGGAGGAGTCGATCTGGGACCTGTCCAGCCTCGTCGCCCGGGTGAGCTTCCAACCCGATCAGGCGGCCGGGCTGCTGCGGGCATCGGCGACGGCCCGACTCGAGGAAGTGGGTCCCGACGCGGTCAGATCGATCAACGGCGATCTCTCGGTGCGAATCCCGTTGCTGGGCCGCAAGGTCGAGCGAGCGATCGTCGAAGGGGTCGTAGAGCATCTCGGCGAGGAGGCCGAAGCGATCGCAGCCCACTTGAGTAGCTGAGCGACGAGTCATGCCGAGTGCGCGTCCATGAGGTCGGCGAAGCGATCGAACAGGTAGCGGCTGTCGTGAGGGCCGGGACCCGCCTCGGGGTGGTGCTGTACGGCGAAAGCGGCGACGTCGGTGCACTCGAACCCCTCGACGGTCCCGTCGTTGAGGTTGCGGTGTGTGACAGCGACGTTCTCGACGCCGTCGAGGTCGACGCAGTAGTTGTGGTTCTGGCTCGTGATCTCGACCTTGCCGGTGCTCAGGTCGCGCACCGGATGGTTTCCCCCGTGGTGGCCGAAGGGCAGTTTGTAGGTGGTCCCACCGACCGCTGTGGCCAGCATCTGGTGCCCCATGCAGATCCCGAACACGGGAACCCGCCCGAGGAGGTCGCGGATCGTGTCGGGCACCCCGGTCACCGCCGCCGGGTCGCCGGGACCGTTGGACAGGAACACTCCGTCGGGGTCCAGCGCCATGATCTCGTCGGCCGTGGTGGATGCGGGTACGACCTGCACCGAACCGATCTTCGCCAGGTTGCGCACGATCGTGGTCTTCACACCCAGGTCGAGGGCGACGATGTTGCGTGTCGCCCCGGTGCTCGACGGCTCTGACCAGCGCTGCTCGGTACTCACGGCCGAGACCAGGTCGCACCCGTCGGTCCCGGCGGCTGTCGCGGCAGCGGCTCGCAGTTCCGACTCGCTCACCGTGCCGAACGCTCCCGGCAGGGTGCCGTGGTCCCGCAGGTGACGCGTCAGGCGACGTGTGTCGACCCCTGCGATCCCGGCGACACCGTGGCGCGCCAGGTAGGAGTCCAGGTCGGACTCCGCCCGCCAGCTGCTGTGGCGCCGGGCGAGGTCGCGCACCACCACGCCGGCGCAACGCGGCGCTGACGACTCGTCGTCGTGAGCGTTCACGCCGTAGTTGCCGATGTGCGGGTAGGTGAAGGTGATGACCTGTCCGGCGTAGGACGGGTCGGAGATGACCTCCTGGTAGCCGCTCAGGACGGTGTTGAACACGAACTCCCCGGTGGTGAGCCCCGATCCGGGCTCTGCACCGATCGCCTCGCCCTCGAACACGGTGCCATCACGCAACACGATCGCTGCTTCGCGGACGCTCATCGTTGTACCTCTCCATCGATCACGACCTGCTCTCCGAACAGGAAGGTGTGGCGCACTGCACCCCGGACCTGGCGCCCCACATAGGGGACGTTGCGACTCCGCGAGGCACCGCCGCTGGCGTCGATCGTCCAGCGGTGATCGGGGTCGATCACACACAGGTTCGCAGGTGCTCCCTCGGTGACCGTCCGGCCGTGCTGATCGAGCCCGGCGATCCGCGCGGGGCGCCACGACAGCGCGGCGAGCACGTCTGCGTCGGTCATGCCGGTGCCGCCGTCGACCAGCTGGGTGAAGGCCAGCGCCAGCGCGTACTCCAGCCCGAGCATGCCCGGCGGAGCGTGGTCGAAGGGGCGCTCCTTGTCCTCGGGCGTGTGCGGAGCGTGGTCGGTCGCGATCGCGTCGAGCACGCCCGAGGCGAGCCCCTCGGCGATCGCTGCCACGTCGCTGTCGGTGCGCAGCGGCGGGTGCACCTTGAAGGTGGCGTCGTACCCTGCGCAGCAGGCGTCGGTGAGCGTGAAGTGGTGCGGGGCGGCTTCGGCGGTGAGCGCCAGGCCCCCGGCCTTCGCTGCGGCGATCATCGCGACCGACCCGGCTGTCGACATGTGCTGGAAGTGGATCCTTGCACCGGTCAGACGAGCCAGCGCGATGTCGCGCATGACCATCAGCTCCTCGGCCTCGCTCGGCTGGCCCGGGAGGCCGAGACGGCTGGACCACTCCCCCTCGTGCATGCAGGTGCCTTCGGACAGAGACGAGACCTCGCAGTGCTGGGCGAGGGTCACGCCGAGTCCCGATGCATACTCCAGCGCCCGACGCATCAGACGGTCGTCCTGCACACCCGTTCCGTCGTCGGTGAAGATCCGCACGCCGAGCTCTGCCATCTCCGCCATCGGCGCGAGCTGCTCCCCTGCCCGCCCGACGGTGATGGCCCCCGACGTGTGCACGTCGCACACCGAGGCACGACCGAGCTCGAGCACCTCACGCACGACGGCGGCGCAGTCGATCGCCGGCGTCGTGTTCGGCATGGCAAGCACGGCGGTGTAGCCGCCGAGGGCCGCCGCTCTCGCTCCGGTCTCGACGGTCTCGGCATCTTCGCGACCGGGTTGGCGCAGGTGGGTGTGGAGGTCGACGAGTCCGGGAGCGATGATGCAGCCGCCGGCGTCGACCTCGTGGTCCGCCTGGAGTCCCTGGCCGACCGCGGCGATCCGGCCGTCGACGATCGCCACGTCGCCGTGGCGGACACCGGTCTCGTCGATGATCCGCCCGCCCCTCAGGACCGTGCTCGTGGAAGTGCTCATGACGGCTCCTCGGTGCTCTGGTTCAGGTGGCGACCGGATCCGAGCAGCATGAACAGCACCGCCATCCGTACAGCGACACCGTTCGCCACCTGCTCGGTGATGACGGCGTTCGACTGGTCGGCGACCTCGCTCGCGATCTCGACGCCACGGTTCATGGGACCGGGGTGCATGATGATCGCCCCCGGGTCCAGCCGCGCCGCCCGTTCGACGCTCAGGCCGTACCCCGCCGTGTACTCCCGCAGCGACGGCACCAGCGCCTCGGTCATGCGCTCGCGCTGCATGCGCAGCAGATAGCAGACGTCGACGTTCTCGAGCACCGGGTCGAGGCGGTGGCTGACCTCGACGTCCCACGCGGTGGTGTCTGACGGCAGCAGGGTCGGAGGTGCGACCAGCGTCACCTTCGCCCCGAGCTTCGTGAAGATCTCGATGTCGGACCGCGCGACCCGCGAATGCTTGACGTCACCGACGATCGCCACATGGCGACCGTGCAGATCCCCGAGATGAGCTCGTGCGGTGTAGGCGTCGAGCAGCGCTTGGGTCGGATGCTGATGCCACCCATCACCGGCATTCACCACAGCGGCATTGGTCCAGCGAGCGATCTGCGCGGGCACCCCCGATGACATGTGACGCACGATCACTGCGTCGATCCCCATGGCTTCGATCGTCTCTATCGTGTCCCGTACGGATTCGCCCTTGTTGACCGACGACGACGACACAGCGAACGACATGGTGTCAGCGGACAACCTCTTGGCTGCGGTGTCGAAGCTGAGCCGTGTACGGGTCGAGTCCTCGAAGAACAACGACACGACAGTCCGTCCTCGCAGTGCCGGGACCTTCGGGATGGCGCGCTGACCGACCTCGACGAACGTGTCGGTCAGATCGAGGAGCTCGACGACCTGTTCGCGGGTCAGGTCATCGACGGCGAGGAGATGCCGGGTCGTGTCCACCGGCTTGGTGGCCTCTGCGAATCCGGTGGTGCTCACGACTTCTGCAGCTCGCCCAGCTCGACGCCCTGCATGGTCACGTCGACCAACTCGTCGCGCCGTGTCGGCAGGTTCTTGCCCACGAAGTCGGGCCGGATCGGGAGTTCGCGGTGGCCTCGGTCGACCATGACCGCCAGCTGGACGGTACGGGGCCTGCCGAAGTCGATCACCGCGTCGAGAGCAGCCCGGATGGTTCGCCCGGTGAAGAGGACGTCGTCGACCAGGATCACCACCTTGCCGGTGAGGTCCACAGGGATGTCCGTCACCTCCTCCGGCAGGACCGGGCGGATACCGATGTCGTCGCGGTAGAGGGCGACGTCGAGGGTACCCACCGGGACCGAGACCTCGACCCCCTCGAGGCCCTCGATCTCCTCGAGCGTCGCGGCGAGAGCATGGGCCAGATGGACCCCGCCCGTCTGCAGGCCGACCAGCACCACGTCATCGAGCCCGTGGTTGCGCTCCAGGATCTCGTGGGACATCCGACGCAGCGCCCGGTGGATGTCGTCGGCATCCATCACCTGTGCCCGGGCAACGAAAACGCCCCCGTAGGGGCGCGTCAGCCGGCGTTCGCGTTCTGCCATGGGCAGCAGCCTTCCTGTCCGTAGGAGCCTCTCTGGACTCCCTTCACGTACAGGGCCTGACCCTAGCACGACGCCGGGAGAGGCGATCCGCCGTGGATCAAACGGGGCGTAGCTCGTCGGCCGCCGAGGCCAGCACACCGTTGACGAAACGTGCCGAGTCGTCGGTCCCGTACCGGCCCGCCAGATCCACTGCCTCTGCCAGCACCACACCCCGCGGAACGTCGGGGCGGTGCGCCAACTCGAAGCACGCGACCTGCAGGACGACGAGGTCCAGGGTCGCCATCCGCTCGAGGCTCCAACCCCGCACCAGCCGACTCAGCACCTCGTCGAGCGACGCCTGGTTCTCGACGACTCCCCGCACGAGCGAATCGGTGTACTCGTCGGGTGCGAGGACCTGCGCGGCCAGGACCTGACCGATCGGCAGCTCCTTGATCCGGGACTCGTACAGGAGGTGCACCGCTCGTTCACGCGCCTCGTGACGGCCTCCGGCGACCGGACGGACGACCGGTGGCGGCTCGACGTCGATCTGTTCCACCACAGCGTCGGAGTCGAGGACCGTGTCGATGACCGACTCGCTGACAGGCGCGCCGTCGGGAACCCTCGGCACCGCTACCGGCGCTGCGGTGACCGGGGTTCGTGTGACCGGTGATCCGGTGCCATGCGCCCCGAGCTCCTCGCCCGGGCGGTCGTCGGTCACGCCCGCGAGATGAAGTCGCCGGTGCGGGTGTCCACCTTGATCTTCTCATCAGGGTTGATGAACAGCGGCACCTGGACGACCAGCCCTGTCTCGAGCGTCGCCGGCTTCTTCGCCCCGGAGACACGGTCACCCTTCTCGCCGGGCTCGGTCTCGGAGACGACGAGCTCCACCGACGCCGGGAGCTCGACCCCGATTATCTCGTCGCCGTACATCATCAGGAGCGCCGACGCCTGGTCGATCAGGTAGTTGGTCGTGTCGCCGAGCGTCGCCGACGGCACGTTGAGCTGGTCGTAGGAGCTGTTGTCCATGAAGACGTAGTCGTCGCCGTCGCGGTAGAGGAGCTGCATCTCTCGCTTGTCGACGATCGCCCGTTCCATCTTCTCGCCGGCCCGGAAGGTGCGCTCGACCACGCCGCCGTTACGGACGTTGCGCAACGATGTACGCACGAACGCGCCTCCCTTGCCGGGCTTGACGTGCTGGAACTCGGCGATCTGGAACAGGCCGTCCTCGAGGTCGATGGTCATGCCGTTCTTGAAGTCTGCAGTGGAGATCTGGGGCATCGTGGCGCCTCTTCGGTTCAGCGGTTGTGGATCTGGGAGGCCCGGACCCGCCCACGACGGCTCGCCGTCTTGACAGCTCAGGCGACCGCAGGGTCCTTGGGGGTGAGTGTGAGACGGTCGCAACCGTCGTCGGTGACCAGCACGGTGTCCTCGATGCGGACCCCGCCGAGCTCGGGGAGGTAGACCCCCGGCTCCACGGTCACCACGTGGCCGGTGACGAGGGTAGCAGCAGAGCGGGCCGAGACCCGGGGCTCCTCATGGATGTCCAAGCCGACGCCGTGCCCTGTGGAGTGCAGGAACGCCTCACCCCAGCCTGCATCGTCGATCACCGACCGGCATGCCTCGTCGACCGATACAGCACTGACGCCCGCCCGCACGGCCTGCACCCCGGCTTCCTGTGACTCGAGCACCACATCGAGCATCCTGGCCCGGTCCGGGCCGATGTCGCCCACTGCCAACGTGCGTGTCATGTCGGAGTGGTACCCGTCGACCAGGGCACCGAAGTCGAGGACCACGAGGTCGCCCTCGGCGATCCGACGTCGAGACGGCCTGTGGTGGGGCTTTGCACCGTTCGGACCGGAAGCCACGATCGTCTCGAAGCTGACGTCCTCGGCGCCGAGGCGACGCATGGTGGTGTCCAGCTCGAGCGCGAGCTCGAGCTCGGTCGGACCGTCCAGGAGCCGGCCGCGGATCTCTGCCAGCGCTCGGTCCACGATCGCACATGCCGAGCGGATCCGCGCCGCTTCCCCGCCGTCCTTCACCAGTCGCAACTCCTCGACCAGGCCGCCGGTCGCGACCAGTTCGCCCGAAGTGAACAGCGTCTTCGCCCAACGACGCTGCTGTGCCCATGAGACCGATCCCGCCTCGAGTCCGAGCCTGACAACGCCGGCGTCGGCGGCTGCGTCGGCTATGACCGCTTCCGGATCCGCCGCCACGATCTCTATCCGGGCGTCGACCCCGGCTGCCTCGAGCTGCTGGTGGCTCTGCGTCTGGTAGCGACCGTCGGACACGAAGAGCAGTTCCTCAGGGCCGACCAGCAGGACGGCTGCCGAGCCGGTGAAACCGGTCAGGTACCGGATGTTCGTGAGCTCGGTGACGACGAGTGCGTCGCATTGTGCGTCGTCGACCAGGCCTCGCAGGCGGGCAACCCGGGACGCAACCTCCATGGGTGGAAGAGCGTCGGGGGAGAACTCGGGAGTCGATCGTTCGGTGACGGCCATCACGTCCAGCCTAGGACTCGTCATCGGGCAACCTGAGACGTGCCCGGACTCCTCGGTGGTCGGCGCCCATGGCGTCGAGCACCTCGACACCGTCGACACCGATCGCATCGCCGACGAGCACCCTGTCGAGGCGCATCACTGGCGGGATCCACTGCGCCGATGGCCACGTCGAGCCGAATCCGCTACCCGACACGTCTTGGGCGTCCCCCAGGCCCGCTCTCTGGACGAGCTCGCGGTAGCGGCGATGCGCACCGGTCGCGTTGAAGTCTCCGGCGACGATCGTGTCCGCTGCAGCGTCGTCCAGGGTAGAGCTCAGCACCTCGTAGTCCTTGGTCCAGTTGGCCAGGCCCCAACGGTTGCGCGGAGCGATCGGATGCACGACGTGGAGGGTCGCGAGACCGCCGTCAGGTCGCAACTGCATCGTCGCTCCGCCGCCACGGGTCGGGATCGGGGTAGCTGGGCCGAGAGGAACCCGCGACAGGACAGCCAGACCGCTGCCCAGCTCCTTCGGCGCTTCCCAGCGGTACGGGTACTCCGTCGACCGCGCCTGCGAGTCGCAGCGCCTCCGCGTGCCGTGGCGTGTACTCGACCAGGACCAGGACGTCGGCGTCGAGCGACATCACCGCCGCGGTCGTTGCAGCCGGATCAGGATTGCGGTACCAGAGGTTCTGCACCACCAGATCTACCGGCACCCCGTCTCCCGGGTCCCGTGGCGAAGCCATACCGGCGAGAGTCGGCCAGGCGAGCACCATGACCAACGACCAGACCGCCAGGACGCCGACCAGGGCCGACAACCTGGAACCCCGACCCCCGTCGCGAGCGATGACGGAGTAGCAGACGGCGCCAAGAGTCGCGGTCGCGGCGAGCATCACGGTCACCGGCAGCGCCACTCCGGTCAGACCCATCCACCGGAAGCTCACCTCCTGCAGAGGTGTCGTGACGGCAACCGCCACCACCGTCGCGGCGATCACGGCCCCGGCGACGATCGCCAGCAGGCCGATCCGGATCAGTCGTGACATAGCGGCGACGAGCGCTCACCCACCGGCGAGGCGTCCAACGAGCACGTCGACCGCTTCGATAGCCAGGCGATAGCCCTGACCTCCGAGGCCACAGATCAGCGCGTCTGCGACCGGCGTCACGACCGAGGTGTGGCGCCACGGCTCACGCGACACCGGATTGGACAGGTGGAGCTCGACCACCGGCGCGTCGAACGAGGCCAACACGTCGTGCAACGCCCACGCAGAATGGGTGAACGCCCCGGCGTTCACGACCAAGGCGACGGCATCGACGCGGGCCGCGTGGACCGCTTCGACGAGGACGCCCTCGTGGTTGCTCTGGATGTGACGCAGGCCGAACCCCAGGCCGGCAGCGGTCGCAGCGGCCAGGTCCACGTGCTCCGCCAACGATGCCGACCCGTAGATGAGCGGCTCACGTTCACCGAGGAGGTTCAGGTTCGGGCCCGAGAGCAACAGGATCGTGCCTCGGTCCGCAGTGCTCGCCTTCATCGCATCGCACCCAATGTCGAGCGGACCACTTCGACGTCCACGCCTTCGACGACTTCCACACCGTCCGGGCCGTCGAGCACGAAGGTCAGCCCTCCGTCGAGCACCTTCTTGTCGCGACCCATCAGCTCGACGAGGTCGTCGTCGGCCAGACCGGCGGGAATCTTGGATGGAAGGTCGTAGCCCACGACGACACGCCGGTGCTCGTCGACCGCCCGGGTGTCGATGCGTCCCATGGCCGCGGCGAGCTCAGCCGCGTAGACGAGCCCTATGGCGACGGCTTCGCCGTGGCGCAGCTCGTGCCCACCAGCGGTCTCGAGCGCATGGGCGAGCGTGTGGCCGTAGTTCAACAGCGCCCTCCGGCCAGCCTCGCGTTCGTCCGATGCGACCACTTCTGCCTTGATCCGCACACACGCAGCGACACGCTCGTCCAGGGGCAGTTCGTCCAGGCGACCCCCGCCCAACCAGTGGTACTTGGCCAACTCCCCCAGACCGCAACGCCACTCCCGGGGGGGAAGGGTCGCCAGCGTGTCGGTGTCGCAGACGACCGCCGACGGCTGCCAGTAGGCACCCACGAGGTTCTTGCCCTCCGGCAGGTTCACGCCGGTCTTGCCGCCGATAGCAGCGTCGATCTGGCCCAGCAGCGTCGTGGCGACGTGCACCACGGCGACCCCGCGGTGATAGATCGCTGCGGCGAACCCGGCCACATCGGTCACCAGGCCTCCCCCCACACCGACGATGCAGTCCACGCGGGTCAGGCCCCACCTGGCGAACTCGGAGCAGAGCTGCTCGACGGTCGCGGTGGTCTTCGCACGTTCGCCGTCGCCGATGACGAAGCTCCGATGGTCCCGGGCGAGGTCCAGCTCCACGCCCACCTCGTCCTGGGTCACGACGGCGATCCGACGGGAACGATCCGGCAACAGCGCTTCGAGCTCGCAGAGGGCGCCCGCGCCCACCACCACCGGGTACCCGCGGCTGTCGCCCAGCGCCACATCCACGGTGATCATCGTGGTTCCTCCGGGGTCAAGGCGCGGTCACTCACCCCGTCGAGCGTATCGCCGCGGGGACCATGTGCTCGTTCGGCGGATTCAGCCGAGCGCCCGGACGATCTCGTCGGCGATGTCGATCGGTGATGCACCCTCGACGTCGACGGTCAGGTCCGACACCTGGGCGTAGAGCGCTGCACGTTCCTCGTGGAGGCGGGCGAGGGCAAATCCCGGGTCGCCATCGAGCAACGGTCGAGCCTCGGTGGTTCCGGCGAGGCGCTGCTGGAGGTGATCCGGGTGCGCGTCGAGCCAGACGACACGGGCTCGCCGCAGCATCTGACGGTTCCCGGCGTCGAGCACGACACCGCCACCGGTCGCTATGACCGCCGGAGGTCCGTCCAGCGCCTCGCTCAACGCCTCGGACTCGGCGTCGCGGAACGTCGCTTCGCCGCCGTCGGCGAAGATGTCGTCGATCGTACGGCCCAGGCGTTCGACGACCATCCTGTCCAGGTCGACCGCACGGTGGCCGCCGAGCCGCGATGCGAGCAGTGGCGCCAAGGTCGACTTGCCCGACCCGGACAGTCCCACCGAGCGCGACATGCAGACCGTCCGTGCTCACACCACCACGACCGGCACACCGTCGAGGAGTTGGGAGATCGCCGCACGCAGGGGCAACGTCGGGCAGTCGCGCGCTTCCAGCAGGAGGGTCACGTCAGATTCGCACTCGACCACCAGTGCCGATGCATCGCGATGGACCTTCGTGTTCATGCGGAACCTGGCCTCGTCGGAGTTCTGCACCTCGATCGATCGTACGGCTTCCCAGCCGATCCGCACATGGAGGTCGGAAGGGCCCCTTAGTTCCAGGGCACTGTGGGACATCGACACGGTGCACCGCTTGCGACGCCGCGGCTGACCCGGGTATCCGCCCAGGTATACGACGTCCTCCAGTTCGAGCGCAGCGGTAGGGCCTCCGGCCGAGGAACGCTCCCCCATCTGCTGGTCCGGTGCCGCCGCCACAGCCTGGTGCTCCGTGACGGGATCAGGCACGGCCCGGACCCCGTCGGCGGGTGCTTCGGGCGCTGTTGCCGCTGCAGCGGGTGACCCCGGCGTGGCACTGGCACTGCCAGCGGTGGATCGCAGCACCTCTACGATCACTTCGATGAAGTCATCGGGCCAGCCGGCACCGATGATCCGCTGATCATCCATCAGGATCTCGATGGCGGTGAGACCATCGACAGGGTCACCGACGGCATCGAGGTTCACCAGATCGTCGAGGTTCAGCCACACGGGTGACGCCGGCCGGTCCACCCGGCCGATCCCGAGGAGGGTGCCCGACAACACGAAGATGGCGTCGACACGCGATCCACCCGGCGGAACGACCCATCCGCTTCCGACAGCGTCGGGTTCCGGCTCGTCGGAGGCCGGCACAGCCGATCCGATCAATGCTCCTGTCACCTCGCTGACGCCTCCGCGCAGGTCGTCCTGCATGACGATCCCATCCTCGATCTTCCACCGTACCGGCAATGGACCGGCGGGCGGCACCGCCATGTCGTTCCTCGCGGATGGGTCGACGCTCCAGAGCGGCCCGCTGTCCAGGTCTGTCAGGCTCAGGGCCATCAGAGAGTCCCCAGGAAGGGTTCGGGGCCGTCCCCCACGGACTCGTCGGCAGCAGTCTCGTACATGGTCGAGTCGGCCGGACCGGACGTGTTGAGAGCCGCGGCGATCGCCTCGGCAGCCTTCGGACTGAGGCGCGACATCTGGCGCAGCACCTCGTCGGCTCCGTCCCCGGCAACGGAGTCCGGATCGCCCTCGAAGCGCATGTCCGCGGGGTCAGTGACGTGTCCACTGACGACGTCGTCCCATGCCTCGGCCGTGCGCTCGTTGAGGTCTCCGCCGAATGGTGCGAACGGGTCGCTCGCGGCCGGTTCCAGCGTCTGCGCGGCGGCGAAGCGACCGTCCTCGTCGTCCGCCCATGCCTCGGAATCCGAGTCCGACCCACCCAGCAGGTCATCGATGGGGAACCGGTCCGGGAAACCGTCGCTACCAGTCGGGTCTTCGCCGAGGCCGTCACCGCGCAGGCTGGCGAGATCGACCAGATCGACCGGCTCGACACGGTCTCGGCCCGACTCCGACAGCGAAGCTCCGCCAGCGGGATCCGGCTCCTCCACCACGAGCACGCCGCGTTCGACCAGAGCAGCGAGCAGAGCACCGCAGCTGAACTCGTCGCTGCCGAGACGGCGACCGACGGTGTCGACCGACGGTCCATCACCCACTGCGACCAGCACGGTCCAGTCGCTCTGGTCGAGCGTCACCGACTGCTCGACCAGCTCAGACGCCAGAGCGACCCTGTCCGCGGGAGACGGGACGAGTGCTTCGATCCGCTTCCACTCCTCGAGCAACGATTCGGCCCGGGCCAGACACGACGTCAGGGGAACAGGATCGATCGACCGCACGGGGCGGCCCGAGTCGTCGCCGAACGCGAAGGACCCGTCACCGAAGCGCAGGAGCTCGAACACCAGGTGCTCGGCCGTCGCGGCGGTTCCGGAGTCGGTGCCGACCACTTCACCGCGCTCGATCCACACCTCGGTGCGTCCACGGTCGCCGTCCAGCGTGAGCTTGCCGCTCTTCGCCGAGGTCGCCAGCAACTGCAACACGTCTGTCAGTGGGAAGGCGTCGATGGTTCCCTGCAGCGCCACGGGGTCCTCCTGGAGTCGATACCCGCTTCCGGGTTCTCACTCCATCGGCAGCCCATGCACCTCGGTTCAGCTTTTCCTGGGCCAAACGGCCCACGGGCGCCGAATGACCAGGTGTCAGCTCTCCAGAGCGCCGGTCGCCGCGGCGATCATCGCCGCGAGTGGCGCACGCACACCGGTCCACGACTCGAACGAAACCGCCGCCTGATGGACCAGCATCGACACTCCGTTGGCGGCCCGGGCCCCGACCGATTCGGCCTCGTCGATCAGCCGGGTCCTCGCCGGGTGGTAGATCAGCTCGGCAACGACCAGTCCGTCGTGCAACAGCTCGACCGGCAGGGGAACGTCGTCCGCGTTCCCACCGGCACCCGCCATACCGATAGGCGTGGCGTTGACCACCAGGTCGGCGTCGACGATGTCGTCGAAGCTCCCCACGCGACCCACCGGGCCTGCAAGGGTCACGGCCCGCTGCGCCGTGACCTCTGTCCGGTTCACGACCACCACCCTCGATGCTCCGGCGCCGGCCAGGGCCAGAACGACGGCCCGGGCAGCGCCGCCGGCCCCGAGCACCACACAACGTCGACCGTCAGCCTCGAACCCGAAGTCGGCCTTCAGCCCGCCGAGGAATCCAGCACCGTCGGTGTTGTCCCCGATCAGGCGACCGCCGCGCACCCTGATGCAGTTGACGGCATCGAGTGCACCGGCGACCTCGGTCACCTCATCGAGCTGGTCGATGACAGCCTGCTTGTGTGGCATCGTGACCGACACCCCGGCCAGACCGAGCGCACGGATCCCCCCTACCGCTGCACCAGCCGCGCCGGCGGCGACAGGCAGCGCAACGCACACCCAGTCGAGCCCGACGGCTTCGAACGCGGCGTTGTGGATGGCCGGTGACAGCGAGTGGGAGATCGGATCGCCGATCACGGCTACGACCTGGGTGTGACCCGACGGCGCGGTCCGCATGAGCGGCACCTCAGAACACCCCGTTGGCCTGCGCGTCCGACTTCGCTTCGAGGAACTCGTCGTAGTCGTCGGTGAAGAAGTGGGTAGGCGGGTCGTTGGACACGAGCACGTAGTACCGCCAGGCCCCTTCCGCTGGCTGGATCGCGGCGGACAACGAGGCCTGACCTGGCAACGAGATCGGTGTCGGCGGGAGACCGGTCACGATACGGGTGTTGTACGGGGTCTCCTGCTTGAGATCCGACCGGGTCAGCTCCCCGTTGGCTCGACCGAGTCCGTAGAGCACTGCCGCGTCGACCCCGAGCGGCTCACCTTCGTCGAGGCGGTTCGAGATCACCCGGGAGATCATCCCGCGTTCCTCGGCCGGGCTTCCGGTCTCCTTCTCGATGAGCGAAGCGATGGTGATCAGCTCGTACGCTGAACGGCCCTGGAGCGCCTCGGCCTTGTCATAGCCCAGATCGTCCAGGACCTCCTCCATGCGGGTGGCCATCGTCTGCAGTACCTGCTGGGGTGTCGCGCCCTCCTCGAACTCGTAGGTGTCCGGGAAGAGCAGCCCCTCCCAGCTGGTCACTTCAGCGGGCTTGTACTTCGAGGTGACCTCACCCGACTCGAGCGACGCCTGGAGCTGCTCGGCGCTGATCCATGGCATCTGCTCCGATATCTGCGCCAGCGCATCGACCAGACGGCGTCCTTCGGTGACGCGCACGACCGACGCCCGGGCCGGCACCGGTCCGGCGTCGAGCACCTCGATCGCCTCGTCGAAGGACGAGTCCTTCCTGAACTCGACGTACTCGCCGGCCTCCCACGGGCCCGCCCCCTTCCACCTGACGTAGTAGCGGAACAGGCGAGCGCTCGCGATCACGCCCTCGTCCTCGAGGATCCTCGAGATCGTGTCCGTCGATGATCCGGCTGGGACCTCCACCAGATCGACGACCTCACCGGGCTCGCCGGCCGGATCGATCTGCCGAGAGACCTGGACGAACAGGACCCCGACGATGATCGCGGCGAGCATCAGGAGCACCCCTGCCACGCCGAGGATCCGGCGACCACCGCGGATCCGCGGCGGCAGCGTGACGTACTCCTCATCGAGGGGGACGTCTGGCTCGTCGACGTGCCGCCTGGATGGCTGCTCCGCCACACCCCTGGCGGTTGGATCGAGAGCGCCGTCGTCTCCCTCTTCGGTCGCCTCCATGCGTCGTCGCCGCACCACGGGTTGCACGGAGCTCTCGTCGAACTCGTCAGCTGGCGTCACGTGCTTGTTCCTCGTTGTTCTGGCTCGGTGGAGGCAGGGCTGGTTGGACGGTGTCGGGGTCCGCGGCGGAACGGTTGTCGAGCCACGCCTGGAGGATGACCGCTGCGGCGACCTTGTCGACGACCTTCCGGCGCGTCGCCGCGTCCACGTCCATCTCCTGCAACGACCGGTGCGCCGTGACGGTGCTCAGCCGCTCATCGTAGGTCTCCACCGGCACCGCCAGAGCGCGCGCCGCATGGCCCGGATCTCAGCAAGAGCACGCCTTGCTGCAGGGCCGACAGACCCGTCGAGTGAGTATGGGACACCCACCACGACGACCTCGGCCTCAGCCTCGGCTGCCAGTGCGGCGATGGCCCGGTGGTCCCGGGCACGGTCTTTGCTGCGCTGCACGACCTCGAACGGCACCGCGAGCGTGCCAGCCGAGTCGGAGAGTGCGACTCCGATCCGCTTCGAACCGAGATCGACGCCGATCGCCCGCATCAGCCCAGTCGTGCTCTGACGAGGTCCAGAGCTGCCGGTATGCCGTCCGCGTCACGTCCACCGGCGACGGCCAACTCGGCACCCTTGCCGCCTCCGCCGCCGATCGCCGAAGTCGCCTCGGCTATCAGATCGGCCGCATTGAGGCCGCTCTGCGGACTCACAGCGGCAACCAACGCCGCCCCCTTGCCACCAGGTGCACTGGCGAGGATCACCGCTCGCATCCCGCGGTCACGCAGCGCAACGGCCAGGTCCCGCAGGTCGTTGCGCGACTCGGACTCCACTTGCGCGATCACCACGCCATCGACGGCCGACCCCACCAACTCGTCGGCCTGGCTGCCCGCCAGCTCCCGACGCAGGGACTTGAGCTCGTCACGCAGGGACTTGATATCCCCGAGGCGACGTTCGATCCCCTCGACCATGTCGTCGGGAGTGGCTCCGACGAGGTCGGCACCTCGGCGCAGCGCCAGCTCGGCGTCGCGCAGCCGTCCGATCACGCCCAGGCCGGTCACCGCTTCGATACGTCGGATGTTCGAACCGATCGAGCCCTCGGTTACCACCTTCACCGAGCCGATCTCACCGAGAGCCTCGACATGGGTGCCTCCGCAGAGCTCGACGCTGTGGGGCCCGGCGACGAGGACCCGGACGACCTCGCCGTACTTCTCACCGAAGAAGGCGATGGCACCGAGCGACCGCGCCTCGTCCATGGTGGTCTCGAAGTGCCGCACCTGCGGGTTGGACAGGATCTCGCGGTTGGCCAGGTCCTCGATGCGCTCCATCTCCTCGGGAGTGATCGCCGCGAAGTGGGAGAAGTCGAACCGGAGGCGATCCGGCCCCACCCACGACCCCTGCTGCTTGACGTGCTCGCCGAGGACCTCGCGTAGTGCCCAGTGCAGCAGGTGGGTCGCTGTGTGGTTGCGCCGGATGGCGGCTCGACGGTCCTCGTCGACGGTGGCCGTGGCGGCCTGGCCCACCTCGATGACGCCTTCGACCTGCTCGACGGTGTGACGGTGCAGACCCGGGAGGGTGAACGTGGTGTCGACGACCCTTGCCACACCGGTCGAGGTTCTGATCGTGCCGGTGTCGCCCACCTGTCCACCTGACTCAGCGTAGAAGGGGGTCCGGTCCAGATGGATCGCGTCGCCGACCACCGCGAGAACGGTCGCCGCCGACTCCAGCTCATCACGCCCGGTGAACTCGGTGGGACCGTGCTCGGCCAGTAGCTCCCTGGCCGCGTCGACGTCTCCGTCGGAGGCGACGCCGGTGCGGCGGCCGGCCGAGCGGGAACGAGCGCGCTGCTCATCCATGG
The DNA here is from genome assembly GCA_037045265.1 of Microthrixaceae bacterium. Taxonomy (GTDB): domain Bacteria; phylum Actinomycetota; class Acidimicrobiia; order Acidimicrobiales; family Microtrichaceae; genus JBAOHV01. The sequence goes on from JBAOHV010000015.1 coordinate 27,180, forward strand.
CCGCCTCGAAGCCGTCGGTGTCCACCTCGACTCCACGGAGCTCGCCCATCTCCTGTGTGACTTCGAGCGGGAACCCGAAGGTGTCGTGGAGCTCGAAAGCAACCCGACCATCCAGGCGACCGCCGGAGTCGACCCTGGCCAACTCTGAGTCCAGGAGTGCTGAGCCACGAGCGAGCGTCTGGCGGAAGCGCTCTTCTTCCCTGCCGATCAGGTCCACGACAAGAGTGCGCTGTTGCACCAGCTCCGGATACGCGCCTCCCATGACATCGATGCAACGCTCGACCATGGAGGGCATGACCAGCTGATCGACGTCGAGCATGTAGGCGAAGCGGACGGCGCGGCGGATGACCCGACGCAGCACGTATCCACGGTCCTCGTTGGATGGAACGACCCCATCCGCGACCAGGAACGCCGAGGTTCGGGTGTGATCGGCTATGAGCCGCAGGGCTATGTCGGACAGCTCGCCGTCTCCCAGTCGCTTGCCGGTGACCGATTGCGCCCGCTCCACGAGCTCGGCGAGCACATCGGCGGCGTACAAGGACGGGCTGTCGGACAGCACGGCGAGGATGCGTTCGAGACCTGCACCCGTGTCGATGTTGCGGGTCGGGAGGTCGCTCAACGAGCCGTCCTCGCCACGGAAGTACTGCTGGAAAACAAGGTTCCAGATCTCCACGTAGCGGTTCTCGGCAGCCGGGTTGGCCGGGCCACCCTCGGGTCCGCAATCGGCGCCGTGATCGAAGAAGATCTCCGAACTCGGGCCGCACGGTCCCGTCTCGCCCATCTCCCAGAAGTTGTCCTTGTCCAGACGCTGGATCCGCTCGATCGGCACCCCGACCTCGTCGACCCAGATCTGTTCCGCCTCGTCGTCGCTCACATGACAGGTGACCCACAGGCGCTCCGGGTCGATCCCCAGCACCTCGGTGACGAACTCCCATGCCCACGGGATCGCGTCGGACTTGAAGTAGTCACCGAAGCTGAAGTTCCCGAGCATCTCGAAGAAGGACAGATGCCGGGGTGAGCGTCCGATCGCGTCCAGGTCGTTGTGCTTGCCGCCGGCACGGACGCACTTCTGGATCGACACCGCCCGTGGCGGGTCGTATGGAACCTGCTCCTCCCCCAGGAAGTAGGGGACGAAGGGCATCATCCCCGAGTTGGTGAACATCGGGGCGGACGGGTGGGTCGGGATCAGCCCTCCGGACTCGACCTTGGTGTGGGAGCGGGCGACGAAGAAGTCGTACCAGGCCGAGCGCAGCTGATCGGCAGTCAGGGGTCGCATTGCGGAGGACATGGGAGCGTCAGCCTACAAGTGCTCGGGGGATGCCCGGGCTGTCCGACGGCGCCTCGGCCGCCCGACCCCCGACGCACACCGCCGTACGGAATCCCGACCGGTGATGCCGGCCGGACTCAGTGCCGTCGAGAAGGCCGATCCGTCCAGGTCGTCGAGGACGGCCTGCTGGCCGTGGCGGGTGCGGGCGCGCCAAGCCTGTGGGAGGAGCCGCGAGTGGTGGGATCGTAGGTACGTCGCAGTTCCGCCTCGCGGTCTCGCATGGCACCACGGCCCTCGGCGACCGCGTCCACGACGCTGCGACCGACTCCCCGAGCCTTGTTGCCGGCCGAGACGAACAGATGCTCAGGACCGAGCTGCTCCATGCGGGCGCGCACCTTGTGCTCGGCCCAGATCGTGCCGGAGGCACCGGCGACCGCACCCACACCCAACCAGAACAGTCGCCTCATCGTCTCGCTCCGTTCGTAGGACCAAAGTCGTGCTCTTGGCCACGCAGGCGCCGGGCAGCACGCCGGGTCCCGCTGGCGATGGCCACGCCCTTGATCACCGGCGACGTCAGCGCCCGATAGGTCGCCTCGGTCGCGGTGTCGACCCGTCCACCTATCGATCCGGCTATCTGCACCAGCTCGTCGATCCGGTCCACCTCGGCCACGGCGCCCTGGACGGCATCGCGCAGCTCGACCATGGCCGGCACTGCCTCTTCCTCGAACGCCGCCGTGGCCCGGTCGAGATCTCCTACCGCCCGCAGCAACCGAGCGCTCACCAGGGACAGCACCACAGCCGCGCCGATTGCGAGCACACCGCACAACACGGTCAGGAGGTCGAGAGCGGTCATTGGACACCATTGTCGTCCAATGGGGACGACTCGGGGAGGATCTCCCCCCTGCGTTCCCGCCAGCGAGCGACCAGGCGCCCCTCGGCCCCGTTCGCAGTGGGCTTGAAGTAACGGGCACCGACCAGCTCGTCGGGCAGGTACTGCTGGGCCACCCAGCCCGACGGGTTGTCGTGGGGGTAGCGGTAACCCGCCCCGTGACCCAGCTGCGATGCTCCCCGGTAGTGGGCGTCACGCAGATGGGCGGGTACCTCTCCCACCGGTCGTCCGCGCACGTCGGCCAGAGCGGCGTCGAGCCCGGCGTAGGCGGCGGCGGACTTGGGCGCCAACGCCAGGTGCACGGTTGCCTGGGCCAAGTTGATCCTGGCCTCGGGAAGGCCCACGAACTCGACGGCCTGGGCGGCCGCCGTCGCGACCATCAGAGCGAACGGATCCGCCATGCCGATGTCCTCAGACGCCGCTATCACGAGCCGTCGGGCTATGAAGCGGGCGTCCTCGCCGGCCTCGAGCATCCGGGCCAGCCAATGGAGTGCGGCGTCGACGTCCGATCCTCGGATGGACTTGATGAAAGCCGATATGACGTCGAAGTGGTCGTCACGCCCGTAGCGGACCGGCGAGGCACCCAGTGCGCCCTCGGCATCGGCGAGGACCAACCTGACGGGGCCGTGTGCGCCGGGTTCGACCGCTCGCCGTGCCTCGGCGAGCGCCAGCGCTACCTCGAGGCTGGTCAAGAGGTGACGCCCATCGCCCCCCGCCCGGTCGACCAGGTGGTCGACCGCGTCGGAGTCGGCGACGGCCCCCTCGGCCTCCAGACCGCGAGCGACGAGCCGGCCCAGGCCATCTGCATCCAGACCGTGCAGCCGGAACAGGGTCGACCTGCTCAACAACGGAGGATTCACCTCGAAGTAGGGGTTCTCGGTCGTGGCCCCGATGAGGACGACCAGGCCTGTCTCGACAGAGGGCAGCAGTGCATCCTGCTGTGACTTCGTGAAGCGGTGGATCTCGTCGAGGAAGAGGATCGTGCCGGTACCCCGTGCACCAAGGCGGTGCTGCGCCTCGGCCGTTACCTCGCGGATGTCCTTGACCGTTGCGGTAACAGCCGAGAGCGGCACGAAGGTCTTCGATGATGCCGCGGCGATCAGTCTGGCGACCGTGGTCTTGCCGGTACCAGGTGGGCCCCAGAGGATGACGGAGCTCAACCGGTCGGCATCTACGAGCGCCCGCAACGGCTTGCCCGGACCCAGCAGGTGGTCCTGGCCGACGACCTCGTCGAGGCCGCGGGGACGAAGACGATCCGCGAGTGGCCCGTTGCTGCTCAGGGCGTCATCTGCCGCGGCGCTGAACAGGTCAGAGGCCATCTTGGTCGCCATCACCCACCGGGTTGCCACCAAGGCGTCGACGCAGCAACGCCAGGAGGCTGATCACCGTCAGCTCGCGTACCTGTCGGCGACGACCGGGTAGGTGCACCGTCGTGGACTCGACGAGTCCTCCGGACTCCGGGTCGCCGATCACCACGGCCAGACAGACCGTTCCCGGTCTCCGACCCTCCTGTTCGGCCGGTCCGGCGACTCCGGTCGCCGCGACTGCCACATCGGTTCCCAGTAGCCTCCTGACACCTACCGCCATGGCCGCTGCCGCCTGCTCCGTCACCACGAGGCCCTCCGGTACGCCGAGCAGGTCGTGCTTGACGTCCGAGGCGTAGGAGACCACGGACCCTCGGAAGACGTCGCTGGCTCCGGGCACGTCGCACAACCTGGAGCCGATCATGCCCCCGGTCAGCGACTCGGCCACTCCCAGGGTCATCCCCCGGGAGCGGAGCTGTTCGAGGACGACCGACTCCATGGTCTCGTCGTCCACACCGAACACGGCCGTTCCGAGAAGGGTCCGCAGGATCTGCTCCTCAGCGGCGAGGATCGCCGTGACACCCTCGATGCTCTCCGACTTGGCCGTGATGCGAACCTTCAGCCCTTCCACCCCCGACGCGAGGAATGCGATGGTCGCAGCACCGCCGCGGTCGAGCTCGTCCAGGCGCGGCGCCAGGATCTCCGCGAGGGCCGACTCGGTTTCACCCCAGGTCCGAAGGGTCCGGCTGGCGATCACGCCGCCGATTCCGGCGCGCAGCTGGAGATCTGGCAGCACGGTGCCGAGCACCATCTCCTGCATCTCCCAAGGCACTCCCGGAACTGCGTAGATCACCTTCTCGGCGACACCTTCGATGCCGCTGTCAGGTCCTGGCGTCAGCGGGCAGACCAGTCCGGGGGCCGTGCCGGGCTGCTGCTCGATGAACGCCGCCCCGACGGGGCGCTGTGCCTGGCGGAGGTTGTTCATGGGCATGCGTCGACCGGACCGGGCGAACATGGCGATGATCCGCTCCGCCATCTCCTCGTCCTCTTCCAGCTCGACGCCCATGACCTTCGCTATGGCCTCACGCGTGAGGTCGTCCTGGGTCGGGCCGAGGCCACCGGTGCAGATGACGGCGTCGCTGCGTGACAGCGCCAGCTCGAGCACGTCGGCGATCCTGTCGAGGTTGTCGCCGACTTTCGTCTGGAAGTAGGAGTCCAGCCCGGCAAGGGCAAGCTGCTCCCCCACCCAGGACGAGTTGGTGTCCAGGATCTGTCCGAGCAGCAGCTCGGTTCCGACGGCAACCACTTCGACTCGCATCGTCGGCACGCTACCGGCAGACCCCGACAAGGTCCGGCGACTCCGCTGGGGCAGCCTTGCGCTATTCCCGCAACATGCTCGAAGTGGCCTTGGAGCCGGCCGCCACGTACTGAGCAGCCGAGATCCATGCCACCGCGACGCCCGCCCAGAGGAACGAGTCCCCCAGCCACCTGATGTCGGTGGTGAGCGGGAAGACGACCCACCCCACCGCCCCGAACTGCAGGAACGTCTTGAACTTCGCCAGTTGTGAGGCCTGGACCGCCAGCCCCCTGCGCCCCCAGTACGACCTGAACGCCGAGATCAACCCCTCCCGTACGGTGATCAGGACCACCGGCAGCCACCAGAAACGGCCCTGGACGACCATCGCCCACAACCCGCCCAGGGACAGGACCTTGTCAGCCAACGGGTCAAGGAACGCGCCCGATCGCGTCGTGCCCTGTCTGCGGGCCAGGAAGCCGTCGAGGCTGTCCGTGGTGGTCAGCAGCACCCACAGGACCCAGAGCGGCCAGCTCGCTTCCTGACGGATGATCATCCAGAAGGCGACGGGCGCCACCACCAGTCTGGCGACGGTGACCACGTTCGCCGGAGTCAAGAGCGCCGACGGACCGAACGACGTCGATCCGGACGCCCCCGCCGAGGAGTCCTCGCCCTCCACCGGCGCCTCGGGCGGGTTCATCCAGGATCCGCGACGAGCTCGGCATGCAGGTCGGGGCCCTCCGCGCCGGTTATCCGCACCTGCTGCATGGAGCCCACCTCGAGGTGCTCCGGGACCCAGATCACCCCGTCGATCTCCGGGGCCTCGCGGTGTGAGCGGGCCAGGCCCGGCTCGTCCACCAGGACCGTGGTCACCGTGCCGATCAGCTCATCGCGACGCGCGGCGCTTATCGGATCGGCGAGCTCACGCAGCTCTGCGAGACGCTCGTCCACCAGAGCCGGGTCGACAGCTCCGTCGAGCGAAGCGGCGTGGGTGCCGTCCTCACGCGAGTAGGAGAAGAAGCCGCACCAGTCCAGGTCGGCCCCCTCCACGAAGCGGAGCAGCTCGTCGTGATCGCCCTCGGTCTCACCCGGGTAGCCGACGATGAAGTTGGAGCGGAACGCTGCGTCGGGACGCAGCGACCGGATCTGGGCGATGCGCTCCAGGTACCTGTCCCCGTTGCCCCACCTCCGCATGCGGCGCACCAGCGGCGACGAGACGTGCTGCAACGAGAGGTCGAAGTACGGCACAGGCCCGGCACACATCAGCTCGATCAGCTCGTCGGTGAGCTCCGAGGGGTAGAGGTAGAGAAGACGGACCCAGTCGACCCTCTTGGACACCGCCCGCACCAGGGGGACAATTGACCGCTCCCCTTCACCCGCATCGCGCCCGTAAGCGGCCAGGTCCTGTGCGACCAGCACGATTTCGCGCACGTCGAGCTGGTCGACCTCATCGAGGATAGAAGGCAATGGGCGCGACACCTGCGGCCCTCTGAACGACGGGATGGCGCAGAAGCCGCAGGCCTTGTCACAGCCCTCGGCCACCTTGACATAGGCCCACGGGCGTTCCGAGCGTGGTCTGGGGAGGTTGAGCAGGTCCAGCTCGGGCACCCTCTCGGCCCGGACGTCCAGACTGGTTCGGGCCGTCGGCTTGGCCCCCAGCGTCACGGGTTGACCGAAGCCGGCGACCTGGTCCACCTCGGGCAGCGCGCTGGCGAGCTCGGCGCCGTACCGCTCTGCCATGCAGCCGGTGACCACGAGCCGAGACCCCTCGGAGCGCGTCTCGTCGAGCGACAGGATCGTCGCAATCGATTCCTCGCGCGCGTCCTCGATGAATGCACAGGTGTTGACGACGACCAGGTCAGCTTCTTCGGCGGACTCGGCCTGAACCATGCCGTCGGCCAACATCGTGCCGGTCAGCTTCTCGGAATCGACCTGGTTCTTGGGGCAGCCGAGAGTCTCAACCCAGTAGGTGCGGGGCACGATCGAGGGAGTCTAGGGCCCGCGACCGACAGCTGTCAGCGACCGTGGGCCAGTTCCAGCCCCGGGACCGGCCAGTCGAACGCGAGCAGGCGACCTGTGCCCGATGCGGTCACGTACGCGGTCCGTAGGCCGGCACCGCCGAATGCGATGTTGGTGACGAGCAGGTCGTCGACGGGGAGATGCTGCACGGCTGAGCCGTCCGCGCTGATCACGGTCACTCCCCCGTTCGCGAGGGTGCCGACGCATACGTTGCCAGCGCTGTCGACGGCCAGCGAGTCGAGCAGCTGCAGCCCGGCCAGCCCGGCGAGCAGTTCACCGTGTGGAGCGAGCAGACCACTCCCGACCGCCACACCCGGCTCGGGAACGTCCCATGCGTACACCCGCCCGGTGTGGGTCTCTGCCACGTAGAGGCGGTCGCCCGCGGGCGAGAGGCCCACACCGTTGGGCGCGTCGAGTGGATGCAGCACCTCGGTGACAGATCTTCCGTCGGCTGTCGCGTAGAACACCCCGGTCCGGTCCGAGCTGCGATCCATGCGTACGCCGTGGTCGGTGAACCAGAAGCCTCCGTGTGCGTCGAAGACGAGGTCGTTCGGCGCCCGCAGTCGGCGGCCATCACACTCGGTGTAGACGGTCTCGACCTCACCCGTGTCCAGGTCCACCCGCTGGATCGAACCACCGGTCCACTCCGGGGGCACTCCACCGGGGACCATCATCTCGCCCACCTCGAGGTACTCGAAGCAGCCGCCGTTGTTGGTGATCCATACCTTGCCATCGGGCCCGATCGCTGATCCGTTGGGCCCACCGCCGCAATCGGCGACGACGCCAACGGTTCCGTCCGCATAGACCCGACTCAGTGTCCCGCGGGCGATCTCGACGACGAGCACGGAGCCGTCGGCCAGTGGCGTCGGCCCTTCGGGGAAGCGGAGTCCTGTCGCTACGGTGCGGTAGACGCCGGGCAGGTCGATGGCCATCGGCGCAGCGTACCCAGACCGCTCGCAGAGTGGATCAGATCTCGCCCGCCTCGATCATGTTGTCGAGCTCTTCGGGGGTCATCAGAACGGTCCGGGCCTTGGAACCCTCGGACGGGCCGACCACGCCGCGTTCCTCCAACAGGTCCATCAGGCGACCTGCCCGGGCGAAGCCGACCTTGAGCTTGCGCTGGAGCATCGATGTCGAGCCCACACCGCTACGCACGACGAGCTCCATGGACTGCACTAGCAGGTCGTCGTCCTCGGAGCCTGCACCAGCGCCGCCGCCCAGGCCGCCACCACCGACGACCTCTTCGTCCGCGACCCCTTCCACATAGTGCTCCTCGGGTGCAGTGGTCTGCTTGCGCCAGGCGCCCACCACCGCCGCGACCTCGGATTCCTCGACCCAGGAGCCCTGTATGCGCTGGGGTGCCGACGTTCCGGGCCCCAGCAGCAGCATGTCGCCGCGCCCCACCAGTCGTTCGGCGCCGAGCTGATCGAGGATCACCTTGGAGTCCATCGCCGATGCGACGGCGAACGCCAACCGGGCGGGGATGTTCGCCTTGATCACGCCGGTTATGACGTTCACCGAGGGGCGCTGTGTCGCGATGACCAGGTGGATCCCGACGGCACGGGCCTTGGCCGCGATACGCGTGATCGACTCCTCGACATCGCGCGAGGCGACCATCATCAGGTCCGCGAGCTCGTCGACCACGACGAGGATGAACGGCAGACGGTGAAACTCGCGCTCCTCGCCGAGTTGGGTCTGCAGGTCGCCACGGTCATACGCGGCGTTGTAGCCACCGATGTCGCGCACACCCACCTCGGAGAGCAGGTCGTAGCGACGCTCCATCTCCTTGACCGCCCAGTTGAGCGCGTTCGCCGCCTTCTTGGGGTTGGTCACCACCTGGGTCAGCAGGTGGGGGATCTTGTTGTACTGGGTCAGCTCGACCTGCTTCGGGTCGATCAGGATCATCCGGACCTGGTCCGGGGTCGAGCGCATGAGCAGCGACGTGATGATCGAGTTGATGCACGATGACTTGCCGGCGCCGGTCTGACCGGCGATCAGCAGGTGCGGCATGGTCGCCAGGTTCATCAGCACCGACGTACCCGAGATGTCGCGGCCGACACCCACCTCCAGCGGGTGGGTGGCACGGTGGGCCTCCTCGGAGTTGAGGATGTCGCCAAGAGCGACGGTCTGACGGTCCTCGTTGGGCACCTCGACGCCGATCGCCTGGCGACCCGGAATCGGCGCGAGGATCCGCACGTCCGGGGAGGCCATGGCGTACGCGATGTCCTTGTGGAGGCTGGTGATACGCGCGACCTTGACGCCGACACCTAGCTCCAGCTCGTAGCGGGTGACCGTGGGACCGACGACCATGCCGACGAGACGAGTCTCGACTCCGTGCTCGGCCAGCGCTCCTTCGAGAACCCGGCCACGGGCCTCGACGGCCTTCGTGTCCACGCTTCGCTTGCCCGAGACCGACAGCAGCTTGGTGGGAGGTAGGCGCCACTTGGAGCTGTCGGCACCCGGACCCAACCCGATCTCCAGCTGTTTCGATCCCGTCGGGTCGAACGGTTCCGGATCGGCGACCACTAGCGAAGGACCAGGCGAGGCCTCCGGCTCCTTCTTCTTGCGGGTGCGCTTCGGCTTGGGCGGCCCATCTGCGTCCTGGTCGTAGAGGGCTGTGGGTTCGGAGTCGACCCCTGCCGTTGCGGACGCGTCGACGGCCTCTCCCAGGTTGAACAGGTCGGAGAACCAGTTGCCGAGAGCGCTGAAGACCGGGCTCGTCAGACGGACGACCTTCCGCCACATCTGTCGGAGGGAGAGCCCGCTGACCAGGCTGACCGACACGACACCGAGCATGACCAGCACAGCCAGTGCGCCCCAGCGGCCGAGAACGACCGCAGCTGCTCCCGGCACAGCGCCCAGGAAACCGCCTCCGGGCGCATAGGCGTCCATACCGTGCTCGGTGACGGTCCGGCCGTCGGCCAGGAGCAGATCGAGGATCCCTGCGACGACGAGGATGCCGAGCACGGCCCCCACTCCGACGAGTGCGGGGCTCCGTCGCCGGATCACGACATCGGGTTCGTCAGCGGTCAGGTCGATGCCATGGTCGCGTGGTCCCCGGATGAGCAGCACTCCCACCACGACGAGGAGCGGGGCGACGATCACGGCGAGCCGGCCGACCAGGGCGCTCACGAACGAGCCCAGCGCGTCGCCGACAGGACCGGCAGTGTCGGTGTAGATGCTGACTCCGACCAGAACAGCCGCGATCAGGACCGCCACACCCCATAGGTCGTGACCGTGTCCGTCGACGAGTTGGTGCAGGACCGACCTGGACTGGTTCTCCGGCTTGGACGGGGTCTTGGACGCCGGCGCTCGTCTGGAGGACGAGGTCCGTCCAGCGCTCGACGAGCGCGAAGAAGCCGTCCGACCCTTGGACCGGGACTTGTTGGGTCGACTGCTGCTCGACCGACTGCTGGTGGAGGTGCGCGTTCGGGTTGCCACGACGAGCTACACGGTACTCAGCCGCGCTGACAGTGTCGCGGCAACCGGTGGTGCACCGGCCGGATCAGGCCTCCATCACGACCGGCACGATCATCGGCCGGCGACGCGTGCGGTCCGAGACGAGGCCGCCGGCGGCACGGCGAACCGCCCGTTCTATGCCGGGCACCTCTGCGCCGTCGGCAAGGGCCTTCTCCGCCGCGGTGCGCACACGCTTCGCCAGTTCGGCGAGAAGCTCGCCGGCCTCGGCCTCGTGGATCCAGCCCCGGCTCACGATCTCCGGGCCCGACACGACCTGCTTGGCCGACCTGTCGACACAGACGATCGCGGCGACGACCCCGTCATCGGCAAGGATCCTGCGGTCCCGCAGGACGCCATGACCGATGTCACCGACGGTGCCATGCACGTAGACGTACTCCGATGGCACCCGGCCGACTGCGCGCAGGCCGGCGTCATCGAGGACGAGCCGATCGCCGTCCTCGGCCAACAACACGCGTTCGGTGTCCATGCCCATCGTCGTGGCTATGCGCGTGTGCGCGACGAGGTGGTGGTACTCGCCGTGCACCGGCACGAACCACTCGGGCTTGGCGATCGAGTGGTAGAGCTTCAGCTCCTCGGCCTTGGCGTGGCCGGTGGCGTGCACATCGGAGAGGCCCGAGTGGATCACCTCGGCACCGAGGCGGAACAGGTTGTCGATCACCTTGGTGACAGCGTGCTCGTTCCCCGGGATCGGGTGCGACGAGAAGATGACCGTGTCGTCCGGGGTGACCTTGAGCCAGCGGTTCTCGTTGGCTGCGAGCAACGTGAGCGCCGACATGGGTTCACCCTGCGAGCCGGTGCACAGCACCAGCACCTCACCGGGCGAGTACCTGTCGACCTCTTCGATGTCGATCAGGGCAGAGTCGGAGATGCTCAGCAGGCCCATCTCGCGCGCCATCGTGATGTTGCGCTTCATGGAGCGACCCAGCGGTGCGACCTTGCGACCGAAGGACGTGGCTGCGTCGGCCAGTTGCTGGATCCTGTGGACGTGGCTCGCGAAGCACGCTGTGATGACCCGGCGACCCTCCTGCTCGTGCATCAGGTTGTAGAGGACCTTGCCCACAGTGGTCTCGGAACGGGCGTGACCCGGCTGGTCGGCGTTGGTGGAATCGGCGAGCAGGAGGCGGATGCCGCCTCCGTCGGCCAGCGCACCGATGCGCGACAGATCGGTCAGCCGGCCGTCGACCGGCGTCAGGTCGATCTTGAAGTCGCCCGTGTGCACGATCGTGCCCTGCGGCGTGTGGAACGCTGTCGCCATCCCCTGTGGCACCGAATGCGTCGCGGGGATGAACTCGACCTCGAACGGGCCGATCTCCCACAGCTCTCCGTCGGCGACCACGTTGAGATGGGTTCGCCCCAGCAGTCCGGCCTCCTCGATCCGGCCACGCGCCAGCCCCAGGGTGAGGTCGCTACCGAACAGCGGAAAGCTGGCATGGCGCAGGAGGTAGGACAGCGCACCGATGTGGTCCTCGTGGCCGTGGGTGAGCACGCACCCGACGATGTCGTCCGCGCGGTCCATCAGGAACGAGAAGTCCGGCAGCACCAGGTCGACGCCCAGCATGTCGGTGTCAGGGAACATCAGTCCGCAGTCGATCAGCAGCAGCGACTCCTCGATCTCGAGCACGGCGCAGTTCCGCCCGATCTCACCGAGACCGCCGAGGAACGTGATGTGGACCGGCGCAGCCATCAGTTGAGTCCTTCCAGCAGTGCTCGTGCACGGTCAGCCAGGTCAGCCGGCGCGGGCGCCATCGGTGGTCTGCATTCCCCGACCTTCAGTCCGAGCACCCGTAGCAGCGCCTTGGTAGGGATCGGGTTGGGGGCGTCATCGCCGGTCTCGTAGTCGTAGGAGTCCACGAGTCCGGCGTTGATCCGCTGCGCAGCGGTCGTATCGCCCTTGACGAACGCCTGGATCATCTCGCCCATCTGTCGTCCGACCCAGTGCGACGCGACCGAGATCACCCCGACCGCTCCGACGGCCATCAGCGGGAGCGTCAGTGGATCGTCGCCGCTGTACACCTCGAAGCCGGCCGGGGCTCTGGCGATCAGCCGAGCGGTCTCGCCGGGATCACCGGCGGCATCCTTCAATCCCACGATGTTCGGCACGTCGTGGGCCAGTCGCAGGATCGTTTCGGTGGCGATCTTGCGACCTGTCCGAGCGGGGATGTCGTAGAGCAGGACCGGCAGGTCGGTCGCTGCGGCCACAGCCCTGAAGTGCGCCTCGAGCCCGGCCTGGGACGGCCGGTTGTAGTACGGGGCCACCGACAGGATGGCGTCCACGCCAGTCTCGCTCGCCCTGCGCGTCTGCTCTACAGCCGTGGCTGTCGAGTTCGACCCTGCACCGGCGACCACCGGAACAGACACGGCGTCACGAACGGTTCGGAACAACACCAGTTCCTCGGACTCGGTCAACGTGGGGCTCTCGCCTGTGGTGCCTGCCAGAACCAGTCCATCGCTGCCGTTCTCGACCAGCCAGTTCGCGAGCTCGACGGCCGCGTCCAGGTCGAGGTCCCCACGCTCGTCGAAGGGCGTGACCATCGCCGTGGCGACGTGGCCGATGCTGGGGCTCATGTGGGGTCTCCGTTCAGTGTGGTGGCTCTGGACGCTGTGGTGGCTCTGGACGCTGTGGTGGCTCTGGACGCTGTGGTGGCTCTGGCTGCGTCGGGCATGTCGAGTTCTGCGGTCCGATCGAGGCCTAGGGACACCAGAAGGTGTTCGTGCAGCTCGAACCACACGCTGTGATACGAGTCCAGGATCGGCCTGGCGATCCACTCGGTTCTACCGGAGCGGACGAACTGGTGCGCCCGCGTCAGCCGTGATCCATACCCTGAGAAGCGCTCAGAGGCACCGGCCAACCGTGCAAGGAGCGGCGTCACCGAGTTCTGCAGCTCGTCGAGGCGGCGAAGGACCTCTGCGTCACGAACGGGATCGGAGTGGTCGTTGACGACGTGCCCGCCGTCCACCTCGACCGTCTGCCAAGCGGTGCAGACGGCGAGCAGCTCCCGGTTCAACGGGAGGAACTCCCGATAGATGCTCTCGACAGACTCTCTCGACCCACTGCGCACCAGCTCGTCGCGCAGCAGCTCGGCACCGTACCGACGGCCTGGAGCTGTGAGCCGCCAGCCGGTGGCGACTCCTTCGCGGTGCTCCACCCAGCCCGATGCCGATCAGCCGCTCCAGCTCGGCCTCCAGATCCACCACGGTCATGTCCACGGCCTCGGCGACCTCTCCGGCGGGGGCGAACGCCTTCAGCCGCAGCACGAGCAGCACCGCCGCCGCGGTATCGTCCGACATCGCAGCGAACACTACCGGAGGCCGACGCGGGTCCCCGCGACGGCCTCCGACGCCGGGTCAGCCACCCGACGTAGGTGATGGCCCGGGGTGCGACGAACCCGGATCAGGCGGTCTTGAGCTCCGAGTCGGACAAGGCGAAGGCCTCGTACTCCTCACCGGTGTCGACCCAGTCCTCGAACTGGATCACGCCGATCTCCTCGAAGCGACGACGCAGCCACTTGTCGTTGCGATCCAGAAGGCCGAGCTTCTTGCAGTTCGGGACGATCTTGGAGAAGAGCATCATCTGGAACATCTGGCGCGTGGGCGTGCAGCATAACGAGTTCGATCGCCTCCTTGACCGGGACATCCATCCGCTCCCAGACCTCCTGCTGGAGGAACCGGTCCCGCATGCGCACGGCCGCTTCGAAGGCGAACTGCTGACGCTCGAAGATCTCGGCGTCGGACATCTCGGCGTAGTACTCCTTGAGCGACAGCACGCCGAAGGCGACGTGACGCGCCTCGTCACTCATGACGTAGCGCAGCAGCTGCTTCAGGAGCGGCTCGGTGGTCATGGTGTGGATGAACCCGAACGCAGCGAGGGCCAGGCCCTCGACCATCACCTGCATGCCCAGGTACGTCATGTCCCAGCGCGAGTCGTTGACGATGTCGTCGAGCAGCATCTTGAGGTGGGCGTTGACCGGGTAGTGCCCGCTCAGCTTGGTGTCGAGGTACTTCGCGAACACCTCGACGTGGCGGGCTTCGTCCATCACCTGCGTCGAGGCGTAGTACTTGGCGTCGATCCACGGGACGGTCTCGACGATCTTGGCGGTGCAGATGCAGCGCGCCCTGCTCACCGTGCATGAACTGCGACAGGGTCCAGTTCTGGGACTCGACACCGAGCTTCATCCACTGGGCGTCGTCCCACTTCTCGAACGGAGTACCTGAGACGTCGAAGTCGACCAGGCCCATGCCCGCAGCACCGTTCGCCTCGGCGTTCGCGATGACCACAGCCTCCTGGTCGACCTCGGTGTTCCACGGCAGGTCGGTCTCGCCGTTCCACATGGAGACCTTGGCCTTCTCGTACAGCTTCTCGAGCGACGGCCGGGCGCCCTTCTCGTAGTCCCATGTGAATATGGCGTCGGCGTTGTTCTTGACGGCGGAGATCGCCGCGTCACGGTCGGAGTTGGAGACCGCGAGGATCGCCTCTATGTCGTTGACGTCGGCACGTCCGATGATCTGGGCGGTGAGGTCGTCTGTGGTGGACATCTGGTCGTGCTCCTGTGTGGGTGAAGGGATGGCCGGTACTTGCTGTCGGGTTGGTCTGGCCGGACGGTCGGTCTGCGCAGGCCGTCAGTCGGCCCGTGCGGAGTCGGGAAGCAACGCGGGAAGGACGAAGCAGCGCACGAGCCGTCGGGCCACGTCGGGGTCAGCCAGGTCGGCATCCTCGTCGGGGTGCAGGACGTGGCTTGCGATGATCCTCGCGAGCCAGATGGCGGTCTCATCACGGAGGGAGACGCCGCTGATACCGGCCGTGTCGAACGCCGGGGCGAGCATCGGCGAGAGGATCATCCCGGCGGTGCAGAGCAGCGACTCGAGCCGCTCCATGCTGACCAGGCGGGCGAACTCGGCCGGTTCGTGGTCCCTGACGAAGCGAAAGGCCTCCTGTCCGGACAGGAACGCCGCAGACAGGTGGAGGGTCCGGGTCAATGCCTCTTCCAGGTCGTCCACCCCGCGAAGCCCGTCGGCCAGGTCGACGCTGAGTCGCACCACCTCGGCCATGGACGCTGCGTTCGAGATGGCGGCCTTCCCACCCGGATACAGGCGGTAGACCGTCGCCCGTGAAACGCCTGCTTCGCGGGCGATGTCGTCGATCGTGGTCTTCGCCAGACCCCACCGCGCCGTGCACGCCAAGAGGGCCAGCGCGATCCGCGCCTCTGTCGTCGGTGCCGAACTGGTGCGCTCGGGCACCTCGTCCACCGACCGCGCACCCCCTGTGATGGCGATCATCTCTGTGAACAATAAGACCCGATCTGTCTCATCGCCACCCATTCCCATGAGCCATCCGTCACAGCAGCGGCAACCTCAGCTTCTCACGACCCCCGCGAGGAACTGTCGACGCACGACCTTCCGTGTCGCCTCCGGATCAGTCAGATCGACTCCTGTGGGGCTTCCCAACCAGCTCACCGTCATGCGCATCAGGTAGTCGGCGACGGCGTCAAGGTCGAGACCTTCGCGCAGATTGCCTGCACCGGCCTCCGACTCCAGCGTCTCGCGTATGTAGTCCCGGACCACGCCGTGCACCAGCGGCTCGGACGGCTGCGCCGCGGCGAGGAGCTCCTCAAGATCCGGGTCCATCAGGTTCGACATGATCGTGCTGCGATCGATCAGCTTGCGGCCGACCACGAGACCAGCGACGAGGCGGTCCTCGAGTGTCGCCAGATCCTCCACAGCGGAGGCCAGGCGACGCCAGAACCTGCCGATCTCCCACGTGACCGTCTCCGAGACCAGCTGGGTACGACCCCCCGGGAAGTAGCGGTAGACGGTCGTGCGTGAGACACCCGCCGTGGCGGCCACCTGTTCGAGCGAGAACCCACGCACGCCGCTCGACTCCACGCTCGCTGTGGTCGCGGCAAGTATTCGCTCCCGGGTGTCGTCGACACCGTCCTCGTTCACCGACGCTCCACCGTCTCGACCGGCTCCGCCAACGGCTCGACTGCTCCTGCCCCAGGATCTTTCGGGGCCGCCTGCTGGTTGTGGGCCACTCGGCGCAGTATCAGCGGATAGCCGATCAACCCGATCAAGGCGAAGATCCACCACTGGAACATGTAGCCGAAGTTCTGCGACGCCTCCCCCGCGCTCAGTTCCACCGCTGCAGGGAGGTCCCCCGGCTGCGGGGGATCCTGGCCGTCGAGCATCACCCATGCCGGAGCGAGCTCGTTGTCGAGCTGCTCCGCATAGCGTTCCAGATCGACCCTGGACAACGCTTCCAGTCGCCCCTCGGCCGCGTCCGTTCCCCCGAGCGAGCCTCGGCGTTGGGTGACCTGCAGGACGCCGGTGACCGTGACATGACCCTCCGGGGGTGCTGCATCCGGGAAGTCGATCTGTTGGCCGGTTCGCGTCATAGGGGATCCAGCCTCGTACCACCGGGACGGCGATGCCGTCATCCCTGACCAGCGGCGTCAGGAGCCAGGCCCCGGGGCTGCCCTCGTATGTGTGGTTGCGGATGGCGACCTCGGCGTCGGTGTCGTCGACCCCCGAGACTTCGACGCGGGTGAACTCGACCGCTGGATCGACGTCGGACGGGGCTGCGCCCACGTCGACGGCATCCTCGTACGGCACCGGGGTCCTGGCGGCCAGGACCTCGAGTCGATCCTGTTTCGCCGTCTCTTCCAGATAGCGGGACCGCTGCCAGAAGCCGAGCGCGACCGCGAGCAGGATCAGCGAGGCGACGACCAGGTGGCTCAGTATCCACAGCGGGCGGCGAGCGAACGAGTACATCGCTGTCGACCATACGCCGCCCCGCTACCGGAGCGGCAACGCAAGAAGATGTAGCGTTCGAGGTCTCAGGCCGACTCGCAGATGACCGAATCCTCGACCCCTTCGCCGATACACGCCCCCAGATGGTTCCTGCCCGTGGTGGGCGGCGCCATCATCGCGTTGATCCTCGCGTCGAACCTGGGCAATGCCGTCTGGTCCTGCGCGGTGGTGAGCGACCCCGGCAGGGCATCGTCCATCTGCGGGCTGCCGGGAGTCTCGTGGTTCGCCGACAACCCGCTCGGCCTGTTGATGCTCAACAGCTCGAACAAGTACCTGCTTGCGACGTCGATCCTGACCGATCTGGTTCCGTACGTCCTGATCGCCCTCGTGCGGCTGTCCATCCCCGACCCGCTCTTCTACATGCTCGGCTACATCTACCGGGGGCGAGCGCTGCACTGGGCGCGGCCAGGCGTTCCCGCCGATGAACCCGATCTTCGACCAGTTCGAATCCCAGGGTGGCGCCACCCAACGCGTGCTCGACATTGCTGTCTTCGTGGCGCCGAACAACCCGGTCTGCCTCCTGGCCGGGGTCGCGGCGATGCCACTCAAGCGCTTCATAGTGCTCAATGTGGCCGGGACGCTCTCGAGGATCGCACTCATGCGAACCATCGGGCTGGTGTTCTCGGACCAGATCGAGAACGTCCTCGACGTCGTCGCTCGCTACCAGAGGTGGTTCACACTGGGATCCGTCGCGCTCGTAGCGATCGTCCTCGTCTACCAGGTCGTCGGCCGACGGGGAATGGTCCGAGCGGTCGAGACGCTCGAGGATGAACTCGGCGAGGACTGACCAGGGTGGCCCCGACCGGGGCCGACCACCTCAGATTCCGAGGAACTCGTCGAGCCCGAGCGTCACGCCGGGATGGGCCGCTATCTGCTTCACGGCCAGCACCACGCCTGGCATGAAGCTCGTGCGATCGATCGAGTCGTGTCGGATCGACAGCGTCTGGCCGGTGGTCCCCAACAAGACCTCCTGGTGTGCGACCAGACCACGCAGGCGCACTGAGTGGACCGGGATACCGGCTGGCCCGACCCCGCCCCTGGCCCCGGGGATCACCTCGTGCGTCGTCGGATCAGCGGTCCACTCCCCCGACGCAGCTGCCATCTTCTGCACCGTGAGCATCGCTGTTCCAGAAGGCGCATCGACCTTGCAGTCGTGGTGCAGTTCGATGATCTCAGCCGAGTCGAAATACGGCGCAGCGAGCTCGGCGAAGTGCATCATCAGTACCGCCCCGATCGCGAAGTTGGGTGCGATCAGGCAGTTGGAGCTGGTGAAGGCCGACCGGAAGCTGTCGAGCTCGGTGTCGCTGAAACCGGTCGTGCCGACCACCGCATGGACACCGTGGTCCGCCAGCCACTCGAGGTGACCGACCGAAGCACGTCGCTCGGAGAAGTCGACGACCACGTCAGCACCGCTGCGCTCGAACGACTCCGCCTCGCCCGAGATGCGCAGATCGGAGTCGACTCCCGAGACGGTCCGCAGGTCGATTCCGCGGTAGTTCGGGTCGACCGCTGCCACGAGCTCCAGGTCCGGGTTGTCGTGGACCGCCTGACACACGGTCGATCCCATCCGTCCACCAGCTCCACATACGCCGACTCTGATCGTCATGGCCGGATTGTAGGTGTGTAGCGGCGAGGCCTCAGCTGCCCTCGAAAAGGTCGCGGCGCGGTTCGTCCAGGTAGACGGGCTCGCGACCCTGGTCGAAGGCCCTTATCGCCTCGGGCAGGTTGTCGGTGAACCCTGCCATCAACTGGTTGCGATCCTCGAACTCGATGGCAGCGTGGAGGCTCGAGATCTCCTGTTCGACCCACAACGACTGCTTGGTGGCTTCGAGTCCGTGGTGCGAGAACTTCGACATCGCGTTCGCCATGTCGATCGCCTCGTCGAGAACCGTGCCGTCCGGCACGACTCTCGAGACCAGGCCGATCCTCAGCGCCTCGGCCGCGTCGATCCGCCTGCCGGTCAGCAACAGATCGTTGGAGTTGGCAGCGCCGATCAACCTGGGCAGGATCCAGCCGGCGCCCATCTCGGCCGATGTCAGCCCGTTCACTATGCCGGTGGCGTTGAACTCGGTGGAATCCGCGGCGATCCGCAGGTCGGCACCAAGGGTCAGGCACATCCCGCCGCCGAATGCCGGGCCGTTGACCGCTGCGATCACCGGCTGCGGGATCGACCTGAGGCGCCGTGTCAGCTGGGAGTAGTAGCCCATCGACCTGCTCGCGATCCGGTGGACGCTCAGGTGGTCGATGTTGGGGATGATCCCGTAGTCCTTCAGGTCGAGCCCCGAACAGAAGGCCCGTCCTGCCCCCGTGAGGATCACCACACGGACAAGGTTGTCCGCTGCCACCTCGGCGAGACGGCGGTCGAGCTCTATCGCCATGTCGATCGACAGTGCATTCAGCCGTTCCGGACGGTTCAGCCGGACGATCCTCACCGACTCGCCGACCGACTCGATCTCGACTGTCGACATCCGACCTCCCCTGGGACCGCGCTCCGTAGCGCGGCTGCACCACGCGCCGGCACAGCAGTGGCCAATGGCGTGGTAGCCCTCGAAGCGCCGTACCGTAGCTGCCATGCACGAGGTTGCCGCGCAAACCGACGGGAGTGTCCTGGTACGCGGTCAGCGGACCCGACCACCCGGGAATCACGACGGACCTGATGACCGTGCTCGACCTGACCGGCACGGAGGTGCAGGATCTCGAGCAGGTGCTGGTTCGTGGCCACCTGACATTGGCAGCGGTGGTCAACTCTCCGGCAGGTCTGGACGAATTGCGTTCGGCCCTTGATCACTTCGCGAGCGAACGGCGCCTGCGCGTCGAAGTTGATGCAGTGCCGTCGGTGTCCACCGACACCGACCATGTCGACGCCGTCACAGTGCTCGGCCACGAGCTGGAGACGGCGCTGTCACCCGCAGAGCTGGGCGCGGTCGCCGCTGGCATCGCTGCCGCCGGCGGCAACATCGACCGCATCGTCCGTCTGGCCCGCTACCCCGTGCACGCGTACGAGTTCCGCGTGACGGGCGCAGAACCGGTCGCCCTACGCACCTACCTCGCCCAGAGCGCCAGCGCGCACAGACTGGACATCGCCGTCCAACCGGAGGGACTCGGGCGCAGGGCGAAGCGGCTGGTCGTACTGGATGTCGACTCGACGCTGATCCAGGACGAGGTCATCGAGCTGCTCGCGGCCGAAGCCGGCTGCCTGGACGAGGTCAAGGATCTGACCCGGGGAGCCATGGCCGGCGAGCTCGACTTCGAGTCTGCGCTGCGCCGTCGTGTCGCCCTGCTAGAGGGTCTCGACCTGGCCGCGATGGACCGCGCCCGCGACTCGATGCGGCTGACCCCGGGCGCCCGCACCTTCGTGCGTACGCTCAAGCGGCTCGGGTACACGGTCGGGATCGTCTCGGGCGGGTTCACCCACTTCACGGACCGCCTGGCCGACGAGCTGGGGCTCGACCACGCGGTGGCGAACCACCTCGAGATCGAAGACGGGAGACTCACCGGACAGGTGATCGGCCCGGTAGTCGATCGTCGACGCAAGGCCGAACTGCTCGCCGAGTTCGCGGCTGCCGAGGAGATACCGTTGTCCCAGGCGGTCGCGGTGGGCGACGGCGCCAACGACCTCGACATGTTGTCGGTCGCCGGGTTGGGCATCGCCTTCAATGCCAAGCCGGTGGTGCAGGAAGCCGCTGACACGACGGTGAACGTGCCATACCTGGACGCGATCCTGTTCGTGCTCGGAGTCACCCGCGACGAGGTGGTGCGGGCCGATACCGTCGCCGACGACTGACCCAACGCGCCCTGCCGAACGCAGGCCCTCAGCCGGTCAGATCCGGGCGTCCACCAGGGCGTCCAGGTCGCCCGGACCCACGATCGAGCGGACCACGGCGCCGTCGAAGATCTGACGGGCGAGCGAAGCGACGGCATCGAGATCGATCGCGTCGACGCAAGCCAGATGTTCCGGCAGCGAGCTCACCCGTCCGCGCAGGGTCTCGGAGAGACCGAGGCGTGCACCGCGGGTGCTCGTGTCCTCCAACCCGAGCAGCAACGATCCGCGGCATGGAGCGCTGCGCCCGCGCCAGCTCCTCGGCGCTCACGCCACCACCGGCCAGGCGGGCCAGCTCGCCGTGCACCAGGTCGACCACGCGGAGCGCCTTCGATGGCGTCGTCGCGCAGGCGACGCTCAGGACGCCTGCATCCGTGTACTGCGAAACGGCCGAGCCGATCGAGTAGGTGAGACCGTGCTCCTCGCGGACCGTCTGGAACAGCCGGCTGGAAGGACCCGCGCCGAGCACGTGGTTGAGCACGGCGAGCGCATAGCGGTCCTCGTCGCGAGCGCCTGCGGTCCTCCACCCCCAGGACATGTGGACCAGCTCACCAGGGTCGTGTTCGATGATCACAGCGGACACCGCCTGCCCCGGACTCGATCGAAGCGGGCGTTCACCCACCGGGTCGTTGTCCAGGCGGATCGCGACCTGCTCAGCGAGCCTGTCGTGATCGACAGCGCCCGCACAAGTCACCACCAGGTTGCACGGGCGGTAGAAGTTGCCGAAGAAGGCAGCGACGTCATCCCGGGTCATCCCCGAGATGCTCATGCTGGTCCCAAGGACCTCACGTCCAAGCGGATGTCCGGGGAACAGCGCCTCGAAGAGCCGTACTCCGACCACGTCCTCGGGATCGTCCTCGGCCGCAGCGAGCTCCTCGAGGATCACCTCTCGCTCGGCATCGAACTCCTCGGCCCGTAGCGCCGGAGCGGCGACGACGTCGAGCAGCATGTCGAGCGCCGTGTCGATCTCGACCGCGGGGACCCGGGCGTAGAACGACGTGTACTCACTCGAGGTGTAGGCGTTCATGTCGCCGCCGACCTCGTCGATCCCTGCTGCTAGGTCCCTCGCACTGCGACGCTCGGTGCCCTTGAACAAGAGGTGCTCCAGGAAGTGCGACGCGCCCGAGTGCTCCTCGGTTTCGTCACGCCCACCGACGCCCACCCAGACGGCGAGCGTCGCGGCGTTCGATCCGGGGACCGAGTCGGTCAACACCCGCAGACCGTGCGGCAGCTCGGTCCGACGAACGTCATCGACGGGCGGTGGGAGTGCCACCGCCCGTCGACCGGAGATGTGCTCCATCAGCTGACCGACATGGGGCCACGCCGCTCGGCACGACTCACCGGCGTCGACGACCTCCGCCGTTCCCGCCTCGTGAGTTGCGATCGCCACCGCGCCCACCGGAGCGTGCCGGTGCCGGGCCGAGATCACCGAATGCCGCGGTGAGCTCGGCGTCGAAGGCATCGGCGAAGTTCAACTCGCGTCGTGCAGCATCTGAGCTGCTGCCCTGGTCAGCGGCGACGGAGGAGCCGACGCCGGCCCCACCGTCACTCGCTTTTGGGGCGAGCTCCTCGACGAGGGCGAGCGAGATCTTGCCGTTGGGGTCGATGTCGTCGACCCTGACCTTGACCGGATCACCCAGGTCGACCACGTCCTCGACACGGTCGATGCGCTTGCCGCTGCCCAGCTTCGAGATGTGCAGCAGGCCGTCGCGCCCCGGGAGGATGTTGACGAACGCACCGAACTTGGTGATGTTCACCACCCGGCCGTCATAGATCTCGCCCACATCGGCGGTCGGTGGATCCAGGATCAGCTTGATCTGACGCTCGGCCTCCTGCATCGCACCTGCGTCGACCGAAGCGATCGCCACCGTACCGACCATGCCGTCGTCGTCCACGCTGATGTTGGCGCCGGTCTCGGCCTGGATCGCGTTGATGACCTTGCCCTTGGGTCCGATTACCTCGCCGATCTTGTCGATCGGGATCTCGAAGCTGATGATCTTCGGAGCTGTCTCGGCCACATCGTCACGCGGTGCGGCGATCGCCGATGTCATGACGTCGAGGATCGCCAGACGTGCTTCCTTGGCCTGCTCGAGTGCTGCAGCGAGCACATCGGCGGGGATGCCGTCGATCTTGGTGTCGAGCTGCAGTGCCGTCACGAACTCGGCGGTGCCGGCGACCTTGAAGTCCATGTCACCGAAAGCGTCCTCGGCACCGAGGATGTCGGTCAGCGTGACGTACTGGCCATCGGCGTACACGAGCCCCATGGCGATGCCGGCGACCGGAGCCTTGATCGGCACGCCGGCGTCCATCAGCGACAGCGTCGAGCCGCACACCGACGCCATCGAGGTCGAGCCGTTGGATGACGAGCACCTCGGACACGAGCCGGATCGTGTAGGGGAACTCCTCGAGGGAAGGCACGACCGGGAACACAGCCCGCTCCGCCAGGGCAGCCATGGCCGATCTCGCGGCGCTTCGGGCCGCGCATGAACCCGGGCTCGCCGGTGGAGAACGGCGGGAAGTTGTAGTGGTGCAGGTAGCGCTTGCGCGTGACCGGATCGATCCCGTCGATCATCTGGTCCATCTTGGCCATGCCGAGCGTCGCACACGTTGAGCACCTGGGTCTCGCCACGCTGGAACAGACCGGTGCCGTGCGCCGTGGGCAGGACCGACACCTCGGCCGACAGCGGACGTAGATCCCTGGGCGCCGCGGCCGTCGATGCGTGCACCCTCGGAGACGATCCGCGAACGCACGAGTGGCCTTGGACAGAGAACGGAATGCGTTGCCTTGGTCTGCTTCGTGGCCAGTGCGGTGGCCGAAGCGGCGGGCTCGCCGGCCTCGACAGCTGCCTCGACGAGCCCAGGAACGATGCGCCCGATCAGGTCGTCACGCAGAGCCGATTCGGCATGGCTGCGCTCGGCCTTGTCGGCGATCTGCATGATCTCGGCGATGCGCTGACCGCCGAGCGACTCCACCGCGGCGTAGATCTCGGGGGTGTAGTCGACCTGGACCTCGTAGTCCATGGTCCCGATCTCGCCGCGCTTCGGCCACGACAGCGGCGACCAGGGCTGCGCTGGAGCTCGATCGATGTCGGATGATCCAACGTCTTCGACTCGTCGAGTGCCGAAGCGAGCGCTGCCTCGTCGACCTTGGGGGCGCCGTCTCGTGGTACATGCCCCAGGCTGCTTCGGTGCCACCGGCCTCGACCATCATGACGGCGACGTCACCGTCGTCGAGCTGCACGTCCTGCGACGACGATCTCGAAGCTGGACGCGGTCGCTCTCCTCGTAGGTGGGGTGCGGGATCCAGTTGCCCTCCGCGGTCGTAGGCCAGCCGCACAGCGCCGATCGGCCCGTCGAAGGGCATGCCGGAGATCATCAGGGCGGCCGACGCACCGTTGATCGCCAGGACGTCGTACGGGTTGACCTGATCGGCGCCGAGCACGGTGCCGACCACGTGGACCTCGTTGCGGAACCCGTCGGGGAACGACGGGCGCAGCGGGCGGTCGATCAAGCGGCAGGTGAGGATCGCCGACTCCGGTGCGCGCCCCTCACGACGGAAGAACGAACCGGGGATCTTGCCCGCGGCGTACATCCGCTCCTCGATGTCCACCGTCAGCGGGAAGAAGTCGATGCCTTCACGCACGTGTCCTGGCTGCGGTGGCAGTCATCAGGATCCGGGTGTCACCCAGTTCCGGCGAGAACTGCGCCACCGGCGAGTCCTGCCAGCTTTCCGGTCTCGAGCGAGATCGTCTTGTCGTCGTTGTCGCCCACCGGCGCCGTGACGCGTACTTCTGTGGCCATCTGGCCCTCCTTCGGTCCCCCTCGGGACCGTCTGGTGCGACCTTCCTCGCCGCACTCTTCTCTATTTGGATGTGTGCGGGGCAGGCTACCCGAGAACCTGTGAAGGTCGTGGACCGTGCCCGGTGACCGCCGCTACGCGCACCGGCCGGCCTTCAGGCCGGCCGGGAGCTTTGCAGTAGCTGGCGTCGTCAGCGACGAAGGCCGAGCTCAGCGATGATCGAGCGGTACCGCTCGATGTCGTTCTTCTTCAGGTAGTCGAGGAAGCGGCGGCGACGGCCGACGAGCATGAGTAGACCACGACGGGAGTGGTGGTCCTTCTTGTGCGACTTGAGATGCTCGGTCAGGTGGTTGATGCGATCGGTCAGCAGCGCGATCTGCACCTCGGGAGAGCCGGTGTCCGACTCGTCCTTGCCGAACCGGGCGATGGTGTCGGCCTTGGCCGGCAGGTTGGTGGGCTGTCGATTGCCCATGTGGGGGTACCTCCGTGGATGGGTGTCTGACCCTGCCCCTTCGACCGATCGGACGATCCGGCTCGGATCGTGACGCGCAGAGGAGCGGTCCGGCGCACGCCGGAAGAGGACAAGCTAGCTGCTCGCGTGCTCGACGTGCCAGCTGTACTTCGGCTTGCGGTGACGCCCGACACGGATCCGCCGCGGATCACCCGGCGACAGAGCGAAGACCTTCGCGTCCGGTCTGTAGCAGACGGCTTCGACGTCTTCGAGGGTCGGGTGCTTCTTACGTACACCAGCAGCCCGTAGAGACCGTCGGATCCCGTCGCCCAGCTCGGCGGCGAGCAACTCGGCGACGATCGCCGGCAGCGCCTCGGGGTCGCGCAGCATCCAGGAGTGTCCCGCACCCTCGATGGTGACGAGTACCCCGTCGGTCCGCTTGACCGTGTCGCGGGCGGTGCGGTGTGGAACGGCCAGGTCCATGGACCCGTGGAGAACGAAGACCGGTATGTCGTGAGCAGCGATCTCGTCCAGTGCGTAGCGACTGGAGCGTGTCCGCAGGATGCTGAGCATCGGACCGAGGAGGCGCCACGGCTGGACCATGTGGCCGGCCAGGGTCGGAGCCACAAGGCGGATCAGCTTCGCTGCCTGACGCGGGTCGCTGAAGGTCGGCATGATCGAAAGCGAGTCGATGAGCAGCACACCGCCGACCGCCCCGAGCAACGGCGGCGCCACACGGAACAGGTAGACCATGCGGTCCCATGTATCGCCGACGATCGCGTCGATCAACACGACCCCCATCACCCGATCGGGGTGCTTGGCGGCCATGCGGGTGATCAGTTGGCCGCCCATCGAGTGGCCGGCGAGCACGAACCGCTCGAGGCCCAGTTCGTCGACGGCCCGAGCCAGCAGGTCCGCGTAGTCGTTCAGGTTCTGGCCGCTCAGGGGCAGGCCCTGGGTCGCTCCATGACCGGCGGTGTCGATGGCTATGACACGGAACCCCATCTTGACCAGGCGCGACAACGACTGCGCGTAGAGGAACCCCTCGACCGAGAAGCCGTGTACGACCACCAGCGGCACGCCGCGGCCTGCGACAGTCACCCCGACCAGATGGCCGTCGGACAGTTCGATCTGGTGTCGGGCGAGGCGCGGGGCCTCGACCGAGTTCGTCGCCAGCGGCTCGTCGAGGACCGGGCCCTGGATCGGCTCGACGACCTCGGTCGAACCCTTCACCACGGCTGCTGTCGCCACCTTGCCCGCATCGGTCACTGACTTCATGCCACGACCACCGTACCGCGACTGGTCGCCGAAACGGTGTGACCGGGCTCAGGCGCCGAGAAGTTGCCGGGCCGCGTCGCAGTCCGCGCGCAGATGGGAGGCGAGTTCGTCGACGGAGGCGAAACGCGCATCGGGACGGATCCTGTGCGTGAAGCGCACCGACACCGCCTCGCCGTAGAGGTCTCCGGAGAAGTCGAGGATGTGGACCTCGAGAAGCGTCATCGCCCGGTCGTCGTAGAAGGTCGGGCGCTTGCCGACGTATATGGCCGCGGGCAGCAGCGCTCCGGGCGCGCTGTCCGCGCGTTCGAGCCAACCTGCGTAGATACCGTCACCGGGCATCAGCATCTCGTCGGGAATGGCCACGTTCGCCGTCGGGAATCCGAGCGTCCTCCCCCGCCGATCGCCCGGCACCACCGTGCCCCGCATCTCATGGGGTCTGCCGAGCATCAGGTTGGCATCGATCAGCCGGCCCTCGTGCAGTGCTCGACGGATCGCGGTCGACGACACCTGGGCGTCATCGCGCGCCGCGTTCCCGTCGGAGCCGACGAGCTTGTGGCCGAGCACGTCGAATCCCAGGCGCTCCCCCATCGCCTCGAGCAGCGCCACGTTCCCCTGGCGGTTGTGGCCGAAGTGGAAGTCCTCCCCCACGACCACCGAGCGGGCTCGGAGACAACCGACCAGGACCGACTCGACGAAGTGCTCGGCCTCTTCCTCTGCTCGACGCTCATCGAAGGTGACCAGGAGCGTGTAGTCGAGCCCGGTCGCCCCCAGCAGCTCGAGCTTCTGATCCAGATCCGTGAGCAGGAGCGGGGCGGAGTCCGGGCGGATCACCTGCGCCGGGTGCCGGTCGAAGGTCACGACAGCACTCCTGCGCCCCTCGGCAGCCGAGCGTGCGCGCACCTCGCCGATGACGGCGCGGTGCCCCAGGTGCACGCCGTCGTAGGCGCCGATCGAGACGACCGTTCCCTCGGGCGGAGTGGGGCAGGGGTCGCTGTCGGTCAGGATCTGCACGGTCGAAACCTAGCCAGATCAGCCGGAGAGCACGATTGCAGGTTTCACACGACCAGCGCTCCGGCGCTGATAGACCGCCAGCAGCGACCCGTCCTCGGCCAGCACGCCCCAAGGGCCGTCCCCCACAACGAGGTCGGCGGCATCCGCGGGCCGTTCCCCACCTGACGATTCGCCGCTGAACAGCGCCTCGTCACCGAGCACCTGGCCGGTGCGCACCCTCGCGGCTGTGGCCTCATCGACGGTGACCAGGCGCAGGTGGCGCACGCCCTCACGCAGCGCCAGCAGCTCGAGTCCGTCGATATCCTTGGCCTCGTCCAGGTCGAAAGGTCCGACCGCCGTGCGTCGCAACGACGTGAGATGGGCGCCACCACCCAGTGCGGCGCCCAGGTCGGCAGCAAGTGACCGCACGTAGGTTCCCGACGAGCAGGTCACCTTCGCCGTCCAGACGAGCGCCTGATCAGTCGGCTCGACATCGAAACGCGTGACCTCGACGGGTCGCGCCGGTCGTTCCACCTGGACACCCTCGCGGGCCAACTCGTGCAGACGTCGCCCCTCGACCTTCAGAGCCGAGACCATCGGCGGAACCTGGAGGATGTTCCCGGTCAGGTCCGACGCGGCCATGCGGACGGAGCCGGGATCGAGGCCGGACATGTCGTGGATGCGGGTCACCTTGCCGTCGGCATCGAGGCTGTCGGTCTCGATGCCGAAACGGATCGTCGCCTCGTAGGACTTGGGGACACCGGTGATGAAGGTGAGCAGGCGGGTACCGCGACCGACACCGAGAACGAGCACGCCGGTCGCCATCGGGTCCAACGTCCCCGCGTGGCCGACACGCCTGGTGCCGAGCAGCCGACGGCATCGAGCGACGACGTCGTGACTCGTCCAGCCAGCGGGCTTGTCGACGATGCAGATCCCGTCCGGCCCCGAGCCGAGGTCGGATCTAGGACCCATCGGGCGACCCGTGGCCGTCCGGCCCGGCGGACCCATGCGGCTCCGGATCGCCGGATCCCCCGGCGTCAGCGGTCCTCGCCTGCACATCGGCGGCGTTCGCGTCCTCGATCCCGCGGAGGATCTCATCGATCCGCAGCGCTGACGCGAGCACCGTGTCGGGCCGGAAGCGGATCTGAGGAGTGCGTCTGGCGTGGACCTCGCGGTTGACGACCTGCTGAACCTTCCAGCGTCGCTCCTCGAGGGCCTCGACCACCTCGTCGATGCGCCCCTCCTCCTCTGCCACCAGCGATGACCAGTAGACGTCGGCATGCTCCAACGCCCCGTCCACCGTCACCGCGGTGATCGTGACCATCTCCAGCCGCTCGTCCCCTATCCGCTCGAGCTCGGACGCGACGATCTCGCGCACCAACTCCGACACACGGTCGGTCCTGCTGAACTGTCGTGGGCGCGAAGGCCGCCGTCGTGCCATCACGACATTGGTAGCACGACCAGCCGAACCGGACGCGTCGACTTCCCGACGTGGGCGGAATTGCCTCTGTACGGTCGCGGCACTCCACAGGGCAGACTGGTGCGGGAGATGTCGAACGACACGGTTGTCCAGCTTCTCGAGCCGAGCGCGCCCGAGCCCCACCCGCGTCGACGACGCAGGTCCACGTCGACGCGCTCACAGCGCATCGCCCTGGCGGTCGTGATCGCTCTGTCGATCTGCACCGCCGTCCTGTTCTGCGAAACTGCGCCGACCGGTAACGGGATCATCGACGCGCTCTACCGATCGGCGCTCATCACTCTCACGGTCCTCGCCGGTGCCCGTGCGCGCCGCCGGGTGTTGCTCATATCGGCTGCTCTGGTGTCTGTGGGCACCGACGGGTGGACTGTGGTGCCTGCACTCATCGCTCTGGCCCTTTCGTTCGCTCTGGCGTGGATCGACCGTCGCGAGCGTGTCGCAGGTGGACTCGCCGGGGCTCTGATCGGCTACTGCGCCATGAACCTCGCCTGGCCAGCGTCGCCCGACGGAGCGACGGTCCTGCTCGCCGGCGCCGCTCTTCTGCCCCTCTGGGTCTCGGGCTACCGGGTCGCCAGACGCCAGACCCGTCGACTGGTACGAATGGTGGCCGCGGCGGCTGTCGTGATCATGCTGGTCGGAACACTGTCAGGCGTGGTTCTCGCAGCCACCCAGCGCAGCACCCTGGAGTCGGCCGCCGAGAGCACGGAATCTGCTGCAGCCGTCGTTGCTTCTGGCAGCACCAGCGGGTCGAGCGAGGACCTACGAGCCAGTGCGGAGAAGTTCGCCGAGGTCGCCGACGCTGCTGGATCGTGGTGGGCCACACCCGCCTCACTGGTGCCTGTCGTGGCACAGAACACCCGAGCGATCCGAGCAGCGGCGTCGACCGGCGCCGACCTGAGTGGCGTTGCAGCGGACCTTGCCTCCGGGGTGGACTACGACGCTCTCGCACGACCAGACGGGTCGCTCGACGTCCAGACGCTCGCCTCGTACGAGCCTCTGGCCAATGAGACCCACGCCACGGTGACCCAGGCCCGTTCCGACCTCGAAGCAGTCGCTTCGCCCTGGCTCGTAGCGCCGGTGGCCCAGCGCCTCGACGAGTACCTGGCGCACCTGGACAGAGCCGAATCCGCCACAGCCATCGCCGCGACCGCCACCGCCGAGCTGCCAGCGATGCTCGGCATGGACGGACCCAAGCGATACCTGCTGCTGCTCGGCAGCCCTGCCGAGGCCCGGGATCTGGGTGGCCACATCGGCAACTGGGCGGAGCTGACCGCGGTCGACGGCCGCCTGGACGTGATCGAGGTGGGACAGCCCTACGAGCTGTTCGGACCGATGAGCGACAACCGCCCCTCTGTCAGCGAGGGTCTCGACCTTCCGGCCAGCCTCCTCGAGGTCGATCCCACCCGCTTCCCCCAGAACTGGGGGTCCTCACCTGACCTGAGCACCGTGGCACGTCTGGCCGCGGACCTGTTCCCCCAGGCCAGAGGAGGGGCACCGATCGACGGAGTCATCTATGCGGATCCCACGGCCTTCGCCGCTTTGCTGTCGGTCACCGGTCCGGTCACCGTCGGAGACACGACTCTCAGCGCCGACAACGCCGTCAAGTTCCTGACACGCGACCAGTACGCCGCAGAGGTTCCCGACCACGTCGTCAACGACCTCGTGCGCGGCGGGGCTCGATCGGCTGGCGTCCGAACAGCTCCCCGGGCCGACCAGCATCGCCAGGGCATTCGGCCCGTCGGTGCGAGCCGGTCATCTCCAGTTCGTGCTCACCGAGCCGGCCGACTCCGAGCTGCTTCGCCAGGTCGGTCTCGACCGCCCGCTGACCGCCCCGAGAGGAACGGATCTGGTCGCGGTGGTCAACAGGAACGCCAACCCTTCGAAGATCGACGCGTTCCTCGAGCGAACGATCGACTACCGCATCCGCTGGGACCCCGAGACGGGCGAGGCGACCACCCGGGTCGTGGTCACCATGCGCAACGGCGCACCCGGTGGCGGCTTGCCGGTCGAGTTCATAGGTGGACGTGTGGGCAACGACCCCGGCACGAACCGGACGGAGCTGTCCGTCCTCAGTCGTTTCGATGCCATCGGGGCCATGCTCGACGGGGAGCAGCTGGCCCTCGGCCGACGAGAAGACATCAATGGTCTCCAGCGCTACACGGTCGCGGTCGACATCCCACCAGGAGGCTCTCGTACCGTCGTCCTGGACCTCGAAGGAGCGGTGGACCCTGGTCCTGAGTACCGGTTGACGTGGTTCAGTCAGCCGCTACCCAACGCGGATCGCGCCCGGGTGATCGTCGAACCTGTCGGCACGACGCTGGTCGGCGGGCAGAGCAGCGCTGCCCATCCGCTCGACGACAGCCGCGTGCAGGTTCTCCGCTTCCTGGCCGCGACTTGATCCCCTGCGCACGATTAAGGCCATGATCCAGCAGTAACCACCGGGCAGATCAGCCCAAATACTGGACTCCGGAGCCGAATTCGGCTCAGAATGTTGCGGAGCGGGCTACTGGAGGGGATCCTCGACGTGCGGTTGAACAACAAGCTGTGGACGGCGGTCGGTGCGGTGCTGGTGCTACTGGGCACCCTCGTGCTCGGTTCCACCGTCAGTGCTGCGCCGGCTGCGCCTTCACAAGCCAGCCCGACATCGAACATCCAGATCGTGCAGACGCCTTCGGGCGGCGGCGGAGTATGCCTCCCAGCAGCACTGGCGCTGCGCCAGACCACCAGCTCGGACGCGACCACCTTCCGCCTGACCATCCGGGTGACCGCGCCGCTGTGTTCACGCATCGATGCCATCGCTGCCATCTACCAGATGCCCGGAAACGGCGTCGCCTGGCCCCAGAACCTGCTCGAGACCGCACCCTTCTCTCTCAAGGCCCCCGGCACCACCGAGGTGATCTTCACCAAGACGTGCACCCCGGTGCAGTTCGACGTCGTCACCGGCGCCACCCCGCCGACGATCTCGCCGACCGGCGCCTGGCACGGGCCGCTCCTGTTCCCGTTCGACACGTCGACCTCCCTGCAGTGGTGGGGATGCGGACCGACCACGTCCACATCGACCACGTCGACGACCTCGTCCTCCACCACCACAACGATCGATGACAACTGCGAGAACTACACACCAGCGAACGTGACCGTCTCGCCGTCGAGCGCAGCCCCGGGCGCCACTCTCACCGTGTCCGGCACCGGAACCCCCGGCACCTCGGTGCAGGTGCAGCTGCGGCCCCCCGCCGGAGCGGCAGGGCTCAGCCCGGCCGAGTCGGCGGCAGGGTTCGTGGCGCTGTCCGACCCCGCTCTCGTCGGGCCCGACGGCCGTTGGAGCACGACCGTGATCGTGCCGACCGATGCAGCCCCCGGAACCTGGACGCTCGCGGCGAATGCCGTGGGCTGTGAAACGGTCGTCACCACGACTGTGACCATCACCGGTGGAGGCACACCTCCCACCGCCGCACCGTCCACCGACGCTGCTGTGGTCGCCGGCGAATCGGCCAGCAACACCATGGCACCGGCCGCGGTTGCGGGTGTCAGCGCCGAGCGCTCAGACGGCGATGCTCAGCCGGCCGAGCTCGCCTTCACCGGCACCTCGACCCATGTCGGACTGGCCATCGGTGTCGCACTTCTCACCGCTGGCGGGCTGCTCCTCCTGGGTGGCAACCGGCGCCGACGCAACGCCTGACATTCACCTCGGGAAGAGGCGTTCCCCGATGTGCTCATCGGGGAACGCCTCTTCCTCGTAGGCGGGCGCGGCGTGCGGTACGCGGTGAGGGCGTCAACCACGGTGCGACAAGCGCAGCCCAGCTCTCGGCGACCGAGTGGCCGTCTCGATCGAGCGGCCGTCGCGACCGACCTGGCGACGCCCCTTTCCACCCAGGCCCTGACGCCACGCTGAAGGTTTGACCGGCCTCAGAGCCACCGAATCTCCAGGCCCTCAGAACCCTGACGCGGATGGTCCCGGCTCAGAAGAGCCGGGACCATCCGCGTCGGTCGAGGGGCTCCTACGGACTCAGGTCCGAGGGATCTCCTTCATATCGTAGGTCTCGATGATGTCGCCGTCCTTCAGATCCTGGAAGTCCGACAGGCCGACACCACACTCGTAACCGGCAGCAACTTCCTTGACGTCGTCCTTGAAGCGCCGCAGCGAACTGATCTCGCCCTTCCAGATGATCGTTCCTTCACGCAGGAACCGCACCTTCGATCCACGGGTGATCACCCCGGACTGGACCATGCAGCCGGCCACTGAACCGATCCTCGGCACCTTGAACACCTCGCGGACCTCGGCCTCGCCGGTCACGACCTCTTCGTACTCGGGCTCGAGCATCCCGACCATCGCCGCCTCGACATCCTCGAGGAGCTTGTAGATGATCTCGTAGGTACGGATCTCCACTCCTTCGGCAACAGCCATGTCACGGGCCTGTCGACCCGGACGCACGTTGAAGCCGATGATCGTGGCGCTAGAAGTGGCCGCGAGCTGGATATCGGACTCGGAGATACCTCCGACTCCGCGGAGCACGAAGCCGACCTTCACCTCGGGCCGCTCGAGCTTCTTCAGGCTCTCGGTCAGGGCCTCGAGAGAGCCCTGAGCATCGGCCTTGACGATCAGGTTGAGGCTGGTCTGCTCCCCCGCCTGGATCTGGGCGAAGATGTCCTCGAGACGTGCGCCCTGGACGTTGACCGCGGCGTTCTGGCCACGGGCAGCGTCTCGTTGCCAACGCTCACGCGTTCTCGGCGACCGACTTGGCCTTGCGCTCGTCCGGTGCGATCACGAACGCATCGCCGGCGAAGGGGACGTCTGACAGACCCAGAACCTCTACCGCTGCGGAAGGGCCCGCCTCCTTGACATGTTCGCCACGATCGTTGACGAGAGCCCTGATGCGGCCCCATGCAGCCCCGGCGACGAGCGGGTCACCGACCCGCAGCGTCCCGTGCTGGACCAGAACCGAAGCCACCGAGCCCCGCCCGATGTCCAGGTGTGCCTCGATGACGATCCCTCGGGCACGACCGGTGGGGTCGGCGCGGAGGTCCTCTATCTCGGCGACGACGAGCAGGTTCTCGAGCAGGTCGTCTATCCCTGTGCCCTGCAGTGCCGACACCTCGCACATCATCGTGTCGCCGCCCCAGGCCTCGGGTACGAGCCCGTGCTCGGAGAGCTGCTGCATGACCCTGGTGGGGTCGGCGCCCTCACGGTCGATCTTGTTGATCGCCACGACGATGGGCACCTCGGCGGCCTTGGCGTGCGAGATCGCCTCGAGGGTCTGGGGCATGACTCCGTCGTCAGCCGCGACGACCAACACAACGATGTCGGTCGCCTCGGCGCCGCGGGCACGCATTGCGGTGAACGCCTCGTGACCAGGCGTATCGATGAACGTCAGCGGCCTGCCGTCCTTCTCGACCTGGTATGCACCGATGTGCTGGGTGATCCCGCCGGCCTCGCCGGCGACGACGTTCGCGTCACGGATCCTGTCGAGCAGCTTGGTCTTTCCGTGATCGACGTGTCCCATGACGGTGACCACCGGAGCACGGTGCGGCAGCGACTCGTAGTCGACTTCGGCATCGTCGGGAACGTCGAGCACCTTCTGGAGCTCGACCTCCTGCTCCTGACCGAGGTCGACCAGCTCGATCTCCGCACCGACCTCTTCGGCGAAGAGCTCGATCATCTCGTCTGGCAGTGACTGGGTAGCAGTCACCATCTCGCCCTGCTGCAACAGGAAGCGAACCACGTCCGCGGCGGTCCTGTTGAGGCGCGCTCCGAGGTCCTGAGGTGTGGAGCCGCGCTCGATGACGATGGTCCCCTCGGGCACCGGTGCGCTTGCCGGCGTGTAGCTCGGCATGTCCATCGGCTGGAGCTCTTCGCGGTTGCGCCGGCGACGCCCCTTGCGTCGAGGCGGACGCTGCGGGCCACCACCGGGGCGTCCACGACCGCCGGGAGCACCACCGGGGCCACCCCCTGGCGGCGGGAACGGCGAGCCGCCAGGACCGCGGTTGAAACCGCCTCCACCGCCGGGACGCGCTCCTGCACCTGCGCCAGGACGCGGACCACCCGGGCCACGACCCCCAGGTCCACGCTGGGGCACCGGCCCTCGCCCGCCCAGACCGGGCGGCGGTGGGATCGGCTTGCCGGACGCCGACAAAGGCGGTCCGGGCGGCGGTGGGATCGGCTTGCCGGACGCCGACAGCGGTGGGCCCGCGGGACCTGGCGGAGCAGACGGTGCTGCCGGCGCCGGAGCAGACGGTGCCGCCGGCGCCGAAGCTGCTGGTGCAACCGGTGTGGCGGGGGTAGAAGGCCCCGTATCAGCCGGGCGACCCGTGGGCGGACCCGTAGGCCGGGGAGCTGCTCCAGGGGATGCTGGCGCTGGCGCGGCGGGGGGCCGCTGAGCGACTGGAGGGGGATCGACAGGGCGGGGTGCGGGGCGACCCGAAGTCGGCTTGGAGGAGACCACCTTCTTGGTGGGAGCGTCGGCCCTGGGGGCTCCATCTGCAGACGGTCCTGTTGGCTCGCTCGGGACGCCGGCCGGAGCTGGCCCACCTGCAAGCTCGGTTGACTCAGCGACAGGCGCCGCCGGGGCCGAGGGCTCCGGTGTCGCTGGAGAGGCCGTGGCTGCGCCTGAACCGGTCACCTGGTCCGCTTCGGTCGGCGCCGCAGCGTCGACCTCGTCGACAGGCGCGGCCTTCTTCGACTTCGCGCCCTTCTTGGCCGGCTCCTCCGGCTGCGTGTCGCGGATCAAGCCCTCGCGTTCGGCCTTGCGGCGAACCTGGTCCGCGTAAGCACCGTCGAGAGATGAGGAGTGACTCTTCACGCCATAGCCCAGGGCGTTGCAGAGATCGATGCACTCCTTGTTGGTCAGGCCGAGCTCCTTCGCCAGCTCGTACACCCGTTGCTTTGCCAAGACGTTCCGTTCGCTTCCGTGTCGTGTGATCCGTGTCGTGATAGCCGCCGAGCGCGCGGAACGTGGGAGGTGGCGAGACCACGACTACTCCATCCTCGCACGGATCCGGGCGCCGCACGAACCGCCCCGACCGGCCGCGACACGCGTCACACGTGTCGCGGGTGGCCGCTGATGATCAGCAGGTTCAGGCTTCGGTGGACGTGGAAGGCCCGGCGTCGGGGTCGTCGCCCTCCACTGCCTCTCCGCCCAGGCTCATGTCAGCCTGGTCGATCTCGACGTCGGATGACTCCTCGGAGTCGACCTGCGATTCGGCCACGGCGGCCTCTGCGCTGTCGACCGCCTCGGCGACATCGGTGTCGAGAGCCTCGGAGACCGCTTCCTCGACCTCGCCGGCAGCCACCGAAGCCTGTGCTACCTCCCACTGCTCGAGGGTCATGGCCGGCGATCCGTCCGACGGCTGCCAGAGCTGCTCCCCGGTCTCGTGCACCACCACCCACTCACCCTCGGCGTAGGCCTCGGTGTTGTAGGTGCGATCGTAGGCCTCCCGCTCGGCAATCTCGGCTTCGGAGCGAATGTCGACGCGGAAGCCGGTCAGCCGTGTGGCGAGACGGGCATTCTGGCCTTCCTTGCCGATCGCGAGCGAGAGCTGATGGTCCGGCACGATGACTTCGGCGGTGCGCGTGCCGTAGTCGATCCGAACCTCCTTGACCTTGGCGGGCTGGAGGGCCTTCATCACGAAGTCCTGGTGATCGTCGGAGAAGGGCACGATGTCGATCTTCTCGCCCCGCAGCTCGTTCACGACCATACGGACCCTGGCACCACGAGCACCCACGCAGGACCCGACGGGGTCGACGTTGGCGTCGTTCGACCAGACCGCGATCTTGGTGCGCTGTCCTGGCTCACGGGCACATGCCTTTATCTCCACGACACCGTCGGCGATCTCGGGCACCTCGAGCTCGAAGAGGCGACGGATCAGGCCCGGGTGGGTGCGCGAGACGACGATCTGGGGCCCCTTGGCGGTGCGACGGACCTCGACGATGTAGGCCTTGACCCGCTCCCCCGGCTCCGGGCGCTCGTAGTTGACCTGCTCGGACTGAGGCAGCAGTGCCTCGACCCGACCGAGGTCGAGCAAGGTGTAGCGGGAGTCGGACTGCTGGATTATCCCGGTGACGATGCCGCCCTCGCGGCCGGCGTACTCCTCGTACTTCAGCTCGCGCTCGGCCTCGCGGATCCGCTGGGTCATGACCTGGCGAGTGGTCGTCGCCGCGATCCGACCGAAGTCGTCCGGCGTGACGTCCATCTCGGGTCCGTAGGGGATGGCGTCCTCGTCGAGATCCTGTGCGAACACCCGGATCTCGCCGGTCTCGGTGTCGATGTTGACCCAGGCGAACTCCTTGGCATCGGGCTGCTTCTTGTAGGCGGCCTCGAGTGCCTCCGCAAGCGCCGAGAACAGCGTGTCGACACTGATGCCGCGGTCGGCGGCCAGCATCTGGAGCGCTTCCATCATCTCTGGGTTCATGGGGTGGCCTCACTCTGGTTGCGGGACGGGCTCGACGTATCGGACTGCCTGCGGGCGGATCCGGATGCACCGGCTCTACCGGGCTTGGGCGGCGGCGACCAGTCGACGTGGACGTTCGCCTTTGAGATGTCAGCAACCCGGACGAGACGATCCTCGTCGCCGGAGACGCGGATCGTGACGGAGGTGTCATCCGAGGCGACCAGCTCGCCGGTGAGACGACGATCACCCTCGACTCCCGGCCTGAGCTTGACCCTGACCTGCTGGCCGACCACCCGCGAGAAGTGCTCCGGCGTGCGCAGGGAACGCTCGACCCCGGGGCTCGACACCTCGAGGGTGTAGGCGCCGGCCATGAGCTCTGCCGAATCCAACGCGGCAGACAGATCCCGGGTCACCGCAGTCACCGTCGCCAGATCGACACCGCCTTCGCTGTCGATCAGGACACGCAGGGTGGACCCATGGTGCTCGACGTCGTAGAGGCTCGCTCCGGCCTCCGCGACGATGGGTAGCACCAGATCTACGACGCGATCGGTGGTCGTGCTCATCTGCGAGTGCTCCTTCCGCGCCCGATGGTCGTCCTGGTCATGGGTCAGCATCCGGCCAAAGAAAAGGCGTGGGCAAGGCCCACGCCTCTCCGGAGAACCGGAACGGCGACCAGTATACCCGCGCGATCAGCTCCCGCCGGTGGCTTCAGTACGCCCTGGCAACGATCGCCATGTTCTCCGGCTCGTCGAGCGTGGCCGGCACCTCTCCGTCGGGGGTCTGGACGCAGCGGACGCTGAGCGCATCCCGGCCCAGGCGATCAAGAGCGGCGGAGTCCAACAGCGACCACGCAACCCGGGCGAAGCCCTCCGAGGCCGCAGCCGCCACCTCGTCGACCGACACGCAGTCGACCGTGCGGTCGACACGCTCGGCCAGTGCCGCTGAATGCAGGCCCGCCTGGATCTCGTCGAGCTGATGGACGACGGTCGCTGCCAGAGCATCGATCGACACGGGCAGCTTCTCGTCGGAGTCCCTGCGACGCAGGACCGCCATCCCGTCGAGCAGGTCGCGTGGCCCGACCTCGACGCGGATCGGTACACCCTTCAACTCCCAGTCGGTCGCCCGCCGCCCGAAAGCGGTCGAGACCTGGTCATCGAGCCGCGACCTCACACCGGCGGCGAGCAACTCGCGTTGGATGCGTCGGGCCGCTTCGGTCACCGTGTGGTCGTCGTCGTCCTTGACCACCAGCACGACCACCTGGACCGCGGCGATCCGTGGCGGTACTCGCAGACCTGCGTCGTCACCGTGGGCCATGATCAGCCCGCCCATCATCCGAGTTGAGACACCCCACGATGTCGTCCAGCAGAGCTGCTGGGACCCGTCCGCGTCCTGGTAGGTGATGTCGAACGCGCGGGCGAAGTTCTGGCCCAGCTCGTGACTCGTGCCCATCTGCAGAGCCTTGCCATCGCCCATCATCGCCTCACACGTGAGCGTGTTGATCGCCCCGGCGAAGCGCTCCTCGGGGATCTTCGCCCCGACCAACACGGGGATGGCCAGCTCCTCGACCATGAAGTCGCGGTAGACCTCGTGCAGGATCAGAGCCGCGTACTCCGAAGCGTCCTGTTGCGTCGCGTGGGCGCAATGGCCCTCCTGCCAGAGGAACTCGCTGGTGCGCAGGAAGGTGCGCGGACGCAGCTCCCAGCGCACCACGTTGGCCCACTGGTTCAACAGCAGAGGCAGATCGCGGTGTGACTGGATCCACTTGGCCATGTACTCGCCGATGACAGTCTCCGACGTCGGACGCACTACGACCGGCTCGTCGAGCTCCTTGCCGCCTGCGACGGTGACCACGGCGAGCTCGGGGCTGAACCCTTCGACGTGCTCGGCCTCGCGTTGCAGGTAGCTCTCGGGGATGAAGAGCGGGAAGTAGGCGTTCTCCGCCCCTGCAGCCTTGATGCGACGATCCACCTCTTCGACCATCCGCTCCCAGATGCCGTACACGTAGGGGCGGATGACCATGGTTCCACGAACCGGCCCGCTCTCGGCCAACTGGGCCTTGTTGAGCACGTCCTGGTACCAGCGTGGGAAGTCATCGGCACGAGGAGTGAGGATGGGAGCCTTGGCCATGGGCGGTGATCGTAATCGGGTGACGAAGCAATCCCCGCCTACAGTTCCGGGGGATCGGGCACATGCGACCCGCAAGAGTGGAGGCGATCGTGGCACTTCCCCACCCATCACCCGACGGCACCGCCCTGGTCACGGGCGCGTCGTCCGGAATCGGCCGGGAGCTGGCGCGTCAGCTCGCAGAGCGTGGCCACGGCGTCACGCTGGTGGCCCGCCGGGTCGAACAGCTCGAAGCGCTCGCCGAGGAGATCGCAGTGCACGACATCCGGGTCGAGGTGCTGCCGACCGACCTGCTCGACCACGACCAGCGCGCGGCCCTTCCCGCCAGGCTCGGGGACCTGGGCCTGAGAATCGACGTCCTGGTCAACAACGCCGGGCTGTCGACCATGGGGCCCGTGCACGACAGCGATCCCGACGCCGAGATGCGGATGGTCGAACTGGACGTGCTCACGGTCGTGGACCTGTGCAGCCGATTCCTTCCCGGAATGGTCGAACGACGCCGCGGCGCCGTCCTCAACGTTGCGTCGACAGCCGCGTTCCAACCGCTGCCCGGCCAGGCCGCGTACGGCACGTCCAAGGCCTTCGTGTTGTCCTACACACGTTCGCTGGGCGGAGAGCTCCGGGGCACCGGGGTCAGCACGACCGCCCTGTGCCCGGGTCCTGTCGACACCGGCTTCGCCGAGGTGGCGGGCATCTCCCAACAGGACACGGAGCCGGCGCGATGCCGTCGTTCATGTGGGAGTCGGCATCAGACGTCGCCCGGGCAGGTCTGGACGCCCTCGCAGCGGGACATCCAGTGGTCATCCCTGGTCGCGCCAACTGGGTAGCGGCGAACCTCTCACACCTGATGCCCAAGCGCCTGTTGGTGCCGATACTGGCATCGCAGCACCCAGGGCTGCGGGACTGAACGACTCGCCCGATCGTCCCCCGTCGCCACCCGACCTCAGCAGCGAAGGGACTCAATAACCGACCCCCGGCGCGCCTTGCGGGCCGCGGCGCTCAGGCGTCGTACTTCTTGTGGATCAACTCGACGCGCTGCTCGCTCGCGTTGACGTCTTCACCCTGGCCGGCCAGCAGGTCCTCACGGTCACGCTCAGCCTCTCGAGCGGCCTTCTCGGTATCGACCCGTGCCAAGGCGGCGTCGGTGCCATGCTCAGCGATGAACTCCGCCCACTCGACGAGCGTTTCGACCATCTCGTCCTCGGGAACCACGGCCACGTTGACGCCCTTGACGAACAGATGACCCCGCTGGCGGCCCACGGCGATCCCCAGGTCGGCGTCCCGGGCTTCTCCTGGGCCGTTCACGACACAGCCCATGACCGCGATCTGCAGGGGAAGCTCGCGGTCTGCGAATGCGTCACGTGCCCGCTCCGCGCACCGAGATCACGTCCACCTCTGCCCTGCCGCAACTCGGGCAGGCGATCAGATCGACGTTGGTCCGCTCCCGCAGACCCATGGCCTCGAGCAGCACCCTCGCTGCCTTGACCTCTTCGACCGGGTCGGCGGTGAGCGAGTAGCGGATCGTGTCACCGATACCCTCGGCCAGCAGCGTGGCAATGCCGGCGGTCGCCTTGATCAGCCCATCCGGAAGCGGCCCCGCCTCGGTGACTCCCAGGTGCAGAGGATGGTCGGTCACCTCGGCGAGCTGTCGATACGCCTCGATCATCAGTGGAACGCTCGACGCCTTGACCGAGATCTTGATCTGGTCGAAACCGACCGCGTCGAAGTGGGCTATCTCGCTCAGAGCCGACTCGACCATCGCCTCCGGGGTGACCCGACCGCCGTACTTGTCGTACAGCGCAGGGTCGAGCGAGCCGCCGTTCACACCGATGCGGATCGGGATGCCGCGGTCCCGGGCTTCGCTGGCTACGGCCCTGATGTGCTCGGGCTTGCGGATGTTGCCCGGATTCAGGCGCAGCCCATGGACACCTGCCTCCATCGCCGCCAGCGCCATGCGGTACTGATGGTGGATGTCGGCGATGATCGGTACCGGGCTGCGAGGAACGATCCGCGCCAACCCCTCGGCGGCCTCCATCTCGTTGCAGGTGCAGCGGACGATGTCGACACCGGCCATGTCGAGCGAATAGATCTGCGTCAACGTGGCATCGACGTCAGCCGTCTTGGTCGTCGTCATGGACTGGATGCTCACCGGGGCCCCGCCGCCGACCGGCACTGTACCGACCCGGATCCCTCGTGTGGTCCGTCTGGGCAGCGTCAGCGAACCGGCGTCCATGACGCCACGCTAGCGGCGCCCCGGCCCGCTCGGTGCGTCACAGGCTGACGCCACGCGTCACATCCACGAACATCGCGAGCAAGCCGACGATCGCTAGGACCGCGACGACTCCGTAGGCGACGGGCAACAGCCGAGACACGTCCGCCAGGTAGCGCTGAGTGGTGCGTCTCCGCCGCTCCTGAGCCCTCTCGTAGCAAGCGATCACGACATGTCCGCCGTCGAACGGGAGCATCGGGAAGAGGTTGAACACACCGATGAAGATGTTGATCGACGCCAGGAACATGACGAGGCTCGACAGGTTCTCCGAGGTCAGGTCGCTACCCAGCATCGCCACACCGATGATCGAGATCGGACGGGTCTCCGACATCGCCGAAGGAGTGCTCGCGGCCTCGGTCGGTGTGGTGGTCGCGTTCTCGTCGGGAGCGCCCGAAAGCGCGTCGGCGACGAAGGCGACCATGTTGGGCGGCCACAGGAAGCGGCCAACCCCGGCGACGCTCATCGCCGCGGTCCTGGCGAACACGCCGACCGAGCCGGTGACAGCGGCGATCGGGCCGACAGTCTCCATGACCGGCATGGAACCGACCCCTACGAATGCCGCCGGCTCGGTGGCTGCCAGCTGGGTCCCGAGATCGATCCGGTGTGTGTCCGCAGCTCCGTCGACGGATTCGGTTCCCAGCGTGACCACACCGGCGCGGGACTCCGACGCAGCCGCCACCACGTCGTCGAGGTCCGAAACGGGCCGACCGTTGACGGTGACGAGGGTCGAACCGCCGACGAGGCCCGCAGCAGCCGCCTTGCCGTCCTCTGACGGATCGCCGACGAGCAGACGCTCACCGTTGTCGACCACGTCCACATCCTCGCCGATCGTCCCGATCAGCTTGGCGCGCTGGGACAACGTGACCGGCACCTCGATCTGCTCGCCGTCGCGCAGCACCACGAGATCCGACACGCCCGGACGGGCATCGGCGATCGCCGAGCGGAAGTCGCCGAAGGTCGGGACCTCCGCCCCGTCGAAGCTCTGGATCTGGTCGCCCTCCTGCAGCCCTGCTGCTTCGGCCGCGCTGCCAGGGGTGATGTCTCCGACCGCCCAGCGCTGCGTCATCGGATCACCGATGAACACGAACTGAGCGAACAGGAGCAGGAACGCGAGCAGGAAGTGCATCGTCGAACCAGCGACGGCGACACCGATCCGCTGCGGGAAGGTCGCCTGGCGGTAGGTCCTGGACTCGAGATCCGGCTCCACCTCCTCCATGTTCGACATGCCGATGATCTTCACGTAGGCGCCGGCCGGGATCGCCTTGATGCCGTACTCGGTCTCTCCACGCTGGATCGACCAGACCCTTGGGCCGAAGCCCAGGAAGAACTCGGTGACGAGCATGCCAGCGCGCTTGGCCATGACGTAGTGGCCGAGCTCGTGGAGGAAGATCATCACGACGATCGCCGCCACCACGATGAGCATCGAGATGCCCTGCGTGACTCCCAACAGGACAACCAGCGCGACGAGTGCTCCCAGTCGCAGCGCACGGCTGAGCGGGCTGCCGATCACTCCACCGAGATCGTCGCGTTCGGTCGCCGTGTCGGGGTCTGCGCCGGCGCTCGAGTCCCCCTCGTCAGCGCCGGGCTCGCTGGCCTCGCCGTTGATCGAAGGCGGCGTTCCAAGGCTCATCTCATGCTCCCACGTGCAAGTCGGGGCCGACCAGGTCGAACCGTCCGGTGGCCAGTAGGCCCATTGCGCTGACCGCGCCCTCGGTCGTCCGCGTCCAACACGGAGTCCAGGGAGTCGGCAGTCGCACCGTCGTGGCTGTCGAGAGCGGCTTCGACGAGCCTCGCGATGTCCGGCCAGCCGATTCGCCCCGCCAGGAACGCGTCCACTGCGACTTCGTTGGCAGCTGAGAGCCAAGCCGGTGCGGTCCCGCCGGTCCGCCCGGCTGCGTAGGCGAGCTCCAGGCAGCGGAAGGTCGCACGGTCGGGAGGCTCGAAGGTCAGGGTCGACGCGCTGGACCAGTCCATCGAACCGAATGGCGTGCCGATCCTGTCCGGGTACGCCAACGCGTACCCGATGGGCAGCCGCATGTCCGGCATGGAGAGCTGGGCGATCGTGGTGCCGTCGCTGAACTCGGCCATCGAATGGACTATCGACTGAGGATGCACGACCACATCGATGTCGTCGTAGGCGACGTCGAACAGCTCATGCGCCTCGATCACCTCGAGGCCCTTGTTCATGAGCGTCGACGAGTCGACCGTGATCTTCGGACCCATGCTCCACGTCGGATGTGCCAGGGCCTGATCCACGGTCACCGATGCGAGGTCATCCGTCGTGCGACCACGGAACGGCCCGCCCGACGCGGTCAGCACCACCCGTTGCAACCGACGGGTGCCCTCCCCCGCCCGCAGGCACTGGTGCACGGCGCAGTGCTCACTGTCGACCGGGACAATCTCGGCGCCGGGGGTGTCGCGCACCGTACGCACGACGGGGCCCGCGGCGATGA
Source organism: Microthrixaceae bacterium (assembly GCA_037045265.1). Taxonomy (GTDB): domain Bacteria; phylum Actinomycetota; class Acidimicrobiia; order Acidimicrobiales; family Microtrichaceae; genus JBAOHV01. The sequence continues at coordinate 71,280 of JBAOHV010000015.1, forward strand.
GTGATTCCTTGTTCGCAAGCGCCAGCCTGCGCCCTGCGCCGAGCGCAGCCATGGTGACGGGGAGGCCTGCGAAGCCGACGACCCCGTTGACAGCGACCTCGGCCTCGACGGCCAAGGCCGCAAGGGCATCAGGCCCCGCCTCGATCTCGATGCCCGCATCGAGCAGCGACCTCAGCTCGTCGACCCGTGAGGCGTCCGCCAGTCCCACCACCCGGGGACGAACGACATTGGCCTGTTGGGCCAGCAACTCGACAGAGCTGCCCGCGGCGAGCGCGACGATCTCGTAGCGATCCTTCTCGGCGGCGACGACCTCGATGGTCTGGGTGCCAATGGATCCGGTGGAGCCGAGCACGGCGACCGTCGTCATGATCCGCACATCGTACCGAGCAGGCGCGATGCAGCACCGATCACCGACGAGGACCTCTCAGTTCTTCTCAGGAGCCCGTGGTTGTCCAGATGTCGAACAGGAGCGTCACGAAGTAGGCCACCGGCAACACGAAGAGCAGGGCGTCGAAGCGGTCGAGCACCCCGCCGTGGCCGGGCAGCACGGTACCCATGTCCTTGATGCCCAGATCGCGCTTGACGAACGACTCGCACAGGTCGCCCAGCGGTGCGACGATCGCACAGAGCAGAGCGAAGATGAACGCCTGCGAGAGCTGGTCGCCGATCGGTGATATCCCCACCAGACCGACGACCACGAACGTGACCACGAGCGATGTCAGGACCCCGCCGATCAGGCCTTCCTGGGTCTTGTTGGGACTCGCTGGGGAAAGCGGCGTATTGCCCATGTAGCGACCGACGAAGTAGGCGCCGACGTCATGGCTCACCGAGGCGATCACCGCGGCGATCAACACGCCGATCCCCGGGTTCGAGGTGATCTCCGGCGAGGAGTCCTCCAGCACCCGCCCGAGCCCCAGGAACAAGGTGGCGAACGAACCCAGGAAGCCGATCCACATCACCCCCAGCAGCGTCAGGCCGAGGTTCTGCACGGACCGCTCGCCGGGAGCCACCCACAGGTACCAGAGGAGCCCGGCGATGACGGTCAACCCGAGCACGACCGGGTAGGCGGCGAGCCCGGTGCTCGACGCCGCGACCATGAGTCCGGCGACGCTGACCAGACCCAGCAGGACCGCTGGGTGGTTGCCCCGTTCACGCACCGCGGTGAAGTACTCGAACGCACCGAAGGTGACAACCACCACCGCCAACAGCGTCGTGGTCAGCGCGCCGAGCTTGAAGCACAACAGACCCAGGGCGACGAGTGCCACACCGACGCCTATCGCCACACCGAGCGGCCGGTCCGACCCTCCGCCTGAGTCCGCAGCGGGCTGCTCACGCTGACGCCGAGGGGCCCGCCGAGGCTCGCTGGATGCGGGTGTGCGCTCGCCCATGCCTTCCTCGTCGTGGAGGTCGTCGTGGAGATCGTCGTCACCGAATGGATCAGCATCGCCGTACGGATCGTCGGAGAAGAAGTCGTCGGCCACGCGGTCGCTGGCCAGCGCGCCGAGCCCGGGACCGTCGTCCACCAGGTCGTCGAAGTCGGTGACGGCCGTACGCTCGCCCTCGTCGCGCCAACGCGGCTGGGTCCCATAGGTCGCCAGGGGCTCGGGCTCCGGAGCGTCCTCGCCCACCACGACCTTGGGCACCTGTCCGGTTGGCGGCTCGGTCCAGTGCGGCAACACGAACGAATCGTCGTCGCCCAGGAGGTCACCCCCCGCTACGTCGTGGTCGCCATGGTCGTCGCGGTCCTCGCCTGCATCCCAGCCCGAGGGCGAGAGCTCGTCACCCCAGCCCGACGAGAGGTCCGCCGAGCCGGTCGACCCGAACTCGTCCGCCGCCGGGTCAGGGCCCGCGTGAGCTTGCTCATCGACGCCGGGTTGCTCATCGACGCCGGGTTGCTCATCGACGCCGGGTTGCTCATCGACGATACGCGCATGCCCCCAGCCGACCCGAGACTGCTCGGAGTAGAGCCCGGACACAGGCTGGTCCCAGGACTCGTCCTCGTCGTAGCCGACCTCGGGCGTGATCAGCTGCCCACCGTAGGGATCGACGGAGTCGTCCGCCTCGCCGTCGGTCGTGGAGATGGTGATCTTGGGAAGGTCCGAAGTCGGTTCGGGAACGTCCGGGCGGTCACCGAAGCGCTTCTCGCTACGACGCCGACGACGCACAACATCGGGGCGACCCGCCGCCTCGGCTGCCTCCTGTGCGCCGATGATCCGAACGCCCTCGGTCCGGCGATCGGTCGGCTCGTCGTCGTTCGTCAATCTTTTCACTCCTCGAAGGTCGTTGCGGACCGACGCCCGGCGACGACAAGACCATGACCCCACGGCGTGAACCGTGACCGGAGTCATCCTTCCATCAGCTCGACGGTCTTCGCGTCGAGCGCCTCGTCGATCTCAGCCTCGTGGGACTTGGTGAGCCGATCGAGCTCGGCCTCGGCCCGGTGCATCTCATCGGTTGAGATGTCACCGTCCTTCTCCAGCCCCTCGAGGTCCTTGCGGGCGTCGCGTCGGGCGCCGCGAACAGCGGTTCGCCCATCCTCGGCCTTGGCCTTCACCAGCTTCACGAACTCCTTGCGACGTTCCTCGGTCAGGGGAGGGAACGCCAGCCGCACCGACACCCCGTCGTTCGAGGGGTTCAGGCCCAGGTTCGAGTCCTGGATGGCCCGCTCGACCGCCGACATGGAGCTCTTGTCGAACGGCGTGATCATCAGCATCCTCGCCTCTGGGACCGAGAAGCTCGCGAGCTGCTGCATCGGTACGGTGCTGCCGTAGTACTCCACCGGCAGCTTCTCGACCAACGCCGGTGTAGCCCGCCCGGTGCGCACTCCGGCGAACTCCCCCCTTGCGTGGAGAACCGCCTTCTGCATCCGCTCGACGGCCTCCTCCTGCACTGCTGCGATCAACTCGTCACTCATCGCCGTCAGCCTCCCACATCCTCCTGCGCGGCGCGCGGAACAGAGTCGACGCCGAGCGTGGGCGGAGTCACCGGTGATTGTCAGGAGACGACGGTACCGATGTGCTCACCGGCGAGCAACGCAGCGAGGTTCTCACCCATGATGTCGAACACGCAGATTGGCAGGCGATTGTCCATGCACAGGGTGATGGCCGTGGAGTCCATCACCTTGAGCCCCCGGTTCAGCACGTCGATGTAGCTGACCTCGCCCAGCAGCTCGGCCGACGGATCGGTCCGAGGATCACCGGTGTAGACGCCGTCCGTGCCGTTCTTGCCCATGAGGATGACGTCCGCGTCGATCTCGACTGCCCGTAGCGCTGCGGTCGTATCGGTGGTGAAGAAGGGATTGCCGGTGCCGCCGGCGAAGATGACCACACGGCCCTTGTCGAGGTGTCTGATGGCCCGCCGACGTATGTACGGCTCGGCGACCTGCGACATGTGGATCGCTGATTGGACCCTGGTCGGCTGGCCCAGGCGCTCCAGGGTCTCCTGCAGGCCGAGGCTGTTGATGACCGTGGCAAGCATTCCCATGTAGTCGGCCTGGGCACGGTCCATGCCGGCACCCTCACCGGTCATCCCGCGCCAGATGTTGCCGCCGCCGACGACGACAGCCACGTCGACCGCGAACTCACGCTTTACCGCGACGATCTCCGATGCGAGGCGGGTGACGACATCCCCGTCGATCCCGAAACCGGCTTCACCGGCGAACGCCTCGCCCGAGAGCTTCACCAGGACGCGTGACCACCGGGGGCGACGAGCGTCTCCCCCGGTGGCTCCACCAAGAACTGACACAGCCGGCCCTCAGCTACCGATGACGGCCTGAGCGAAGCGGACGATCTTGGCGTCGCCCAAGCGCTGCTGGACGGTCTCCTTCTCGCCGAACACGCCCTGTTCGGGCAGGACCCGCTCTGCGTACCAGGAGTTGAGACGGCCCTCGACGATCTTGGGCACGGCCTGCTCGGGCTTGCCCTCCTTGCGGGTCAGCTCCTCGAACGAGTCACGGGCCTTGTCGACCAGCACGGGGTCGATCTCGTCGTGGGTCAGCGCCACCGGCTTGGCGAAGGCGATGTGCAGAGAGATCTCACGGGCGCTCTCCTCGTCGGCACCCTGCACCTCGAGGAGCACGCCGTTGACCCCACGCCCGTCCTGACGGTGCAGGTAGGTGTCGAGCACGTTGTCCGGCGCTGCCTCGAAGCGCAACGACGCTGCCGATCTCGATGTTCTCGCGTCTTCGCCACACGGAGGGTGTCGAGCGCGTCTGCGAGCTTCTCGAGCCCGGCCTCGCCGTCGGCGAGGACCGCGTCCGCCATCTTCTGGACCAGCTCGACGAAGTCCTCGGACTTGCCGGCGAAGTCGGTCTCGGACTTCAGCTGGACCATGGCGGCCACGTTGCCCTCACGGGCGATGGCGACCGTTCCCTGGTTGTTCTCACGGTCCTCGAGCGTCGCGACCTTGGACAGGCCCTTCTGACGCAGGATCTGCGCAGCCTTGTCACGATCGCCGTCGGCCTCCACCAGGGCGTTCTTGGCGTCCTTCATGCCAGCGCCCGTCGCGTCACGCAGCGCCTTGACGTCCTGTGCGGTGATGTCCGCCATCAGTTGGTCTCCTCGGTCGCTGCGCCCTCCACCTGGACACCTGCTTCATCTGCCGGCGCAGGATCTGCGTCCTTGGTGGCGGCCAGGCGAGCGTCACGCGTGGCCTGGGCCGCAGCGGCCTCGACACGGGCCCGGTCCTGCTGGTTGCGGCGCTCGGCTTCTTCCTCGGCGCTGCGCTCACGAGGCGCTGCTGCCTCGGGGAACTTCTTGGACCGCATGAGGCGGCCTTCGAGTACGGCGTCGGAGATGACCCGTGTGAGCAGGTCGCCGGAGCGGATCGCGTCGTCGTTGCCGGGGATCACGTACTGGATGATGTCCGGATCGCAGTTGGTGTCGACGACCGCGACGACCGGGATGCCGAGCTTGTTCGCCTCGGTGACGGCGATGTCCTCCTTCTTGGTGTCCAGGATGAACACCGCGTCGGGGAGGCGGTCCAGGTTGCGGATGCCGTTCAGGTTGCGCTCCAGCTTGTCCAGCTCACGGCTGAGCAGCAGGGCCTCCTTCTTGGGCATCATCTCGAACTCACCGGAGTCCCGCATGCGCTGGTACTCCTTCATCTTCGCTACCCGCTTGGAGATGGTCTCGAAGTTGGTCAACATGCCGCCCAGCCAACGCTGGTTGATGTACGGCATGCCGCACTTCATCGTGTAGCCCTCGATCGAGTCCTGGGCCTGCTTCTTGGTACCGATGAACAGGACGGTCCCTCCGCCTGCGACCAGGTCGCGGACGAACGTGTAGGACTTCTCGATCCCCGACAGCGTCTGGTTCAGGTCGATCAGGTAGATGCCGCCACGGTCACCGTGGATGAATCGCTTCATCTTCGGGTTCCAACGGCGGGTCTGGTGCCCGAAGTGGACGCCAGCCTCCAACAGCTGCTTCATGGTGACGACTGCGGTCACGTTGTGCTCCTTCCCCTCGGTTCGACGAAACCCGGGAGACGAACGCCGTGTCGCCGCGACGACCGAGGGTGTCCCCGGGCGGATGATGTTCTGTGATGCGGGAACTGCTCCCACTGCCCGTGCCCGGCAACAGCCGGACGCGGGCATTGACCTGGACCCAGGCCGGAGGAGAACTCTAGTGCGCTGCTCCCGCACGCCGGAAACCGGGCCTCACCCACCGGACGCGCGCCAAGGCACGAGCCGTGCCCTACGACGCACGGCGAAGAGCAGCTCGGGGTCGAGGTAGACCCGTCCTCTCCGCACACCGAGGTGCAGTCGAACGCCCGACCGTCCCACGACGGTTCCGATCTCCACACGGTCACCCACCGCGACGGCGATGCTCGCCATTCCGACGAGGGAGGAACGCAGCCCGTCCGGGTGATCCACGCTGATCACGAGCCGTCCGCCGACCGCTCCGGCGAACACCACCCGACCGGATCCGATCGAACGAACCGCCTGACCGAGATCGGTGTCGTACTCGAGCCCCCTGTTCCCGGGGCCGTAGGGCCCCTCGGGTACCCGGAAGGGATCGATCACCCGTGCCTGCACAGGAGCGCGGTACGTGGGCCGTGGAGCCGACACGCCCGGATCGTCCGCCGCATGGACCTCCGACGTGGACACCGCCCCGAGACAGAACAACAGCAGGCCCAGCATCAGGGCTACCGACGCCCACCACACCGAACCATGTCGATGACCACTCATCGTCGAACCTCCACCGACACGAGCGACAACAGCTGTCGCCAGTCGAACGGGGAAGTAGGGGGAAGCCGGTCGGAGCGGGGTCGGGAACCGAGGATGCGCAGCGGTTGCCGTGCCGTGGAACTAGACCGGTTCCCGATCCATGCTCGCGAAGCGTGACCGAAGGTGCAGCACTGCCTTCGTGTGGATCTGACAGACGCGTGCGAACTCGGTCACACCGAGCACCCTGCCTATCTCCTGGAGCGTGAGGCTCTCGTAGTAGTAGAGCGTCAGGACGATCTTCTCGTGTTCGGGAAGCCCGTTGATCGCCTGACCTAGCAGTTGACGAGTCTCGGTGATCTCGAACGCGCCCATCGGGCCGTGCGCCGAGTTGTCGGCGATCGTGTCTCCGAGGGTGATCGCCTCGCCGTGGTCCCCGCCCACCGTCAGGATCTCGTCGAGCGCGGCCAGACCCACCGTCGAGATCTGGGTCAGCGCGGCCTGGAGCTGTTCGGCGGTCCAACGCAGCTCGGCGCCGAGCTCGTCATCGGTCGGAGGCCGGTGGTGACGGGCTTCGAGCTTTGCGTATGCCTTCTCGATCTGACGGACCTTCGAACGCACAGACCGGGGAACCCAGTCGATGGACCGGAGCTCGTCCAGGATCGCTCCCTTGATCCGTGAGATCGCATAGGTCTCGAACTTGAACCCCCGGTCCGGCTCGAACTTGTCGATCGCGCTGATTCAGTCCGAACATGCCATAGCTGACCAGGTCGGACTGCTCGACGTTCTGTGGCAGACCGACGGCGACACGCCCTGCGACGTACTTGACCAGCGGCGAGTAGTGAACGATCAGGACGTCACGCGACCGTGGCGACGCCGTCGACTTGTACTCGGACCACAGGTCCGCCAGCTCGTGTTCAGTTGGCTCGGTGGTTCTCAAACTCGTTCCCCAGGCTCGTCTTCGCCCTACGCCCTCGGATGCGAGGACTCGTACACGTGGCGCAGTCTTTCTCGGCTGACATGTGTGTAGACCTGGGTCGTCGCCAGGTCGGAATGCCCCAACAGTTCTTGGACCACTCTCAGATCGGCACCACCGTCCAACATGTGAGTGGCGAATGTGTGACGGAGCGTGTGCGGGTGTGTCGGTACCGGTGAGCGCCGGTCGAGTATGCGGCGAACGTCACGGGCACCGAGACGCCGCCCGGCGGAGTTGTGGAAGAGCGCGTCCGTGTCATCGGCCGAGCGAGCGAGCTCCGCCCGGAATTCGCTTCGACCCGCCCGCAACCACTCGCCCAGGACCAGGGCACACGGCTCACCCATCGGCACCACGCGCTCCTTGGCGCCCTTGCCCCATACCGTCAGACGACGCCCGGCCAGATCGACCGAGCCCACGTCGAGGCGACAGAGCTCGGCGACTCGTAGCCCCGAGCCGTACAGGAGCTCGAGGACGGTGTTGTCTCGTGCAACTACCCCGGGGGCCTGTCCTGCTGTCCTGCTCTCGGGCTCATCGAGCAGCTGCGCCAGCTCGTCGGCTCGCAGCACGCGTGGGCAACCGGGAAGCACCCGCTGGCGCCGACAGTCCAGCTGTCGGGTCATCGACCACCAGGCCCTGTCGAACCGCCCAGCCGTAGTAGCGACGGACAGCGGCGAGCTTGCGGGAGATGGTCGACGATGCAAGTCCACGGGTACGGAGCTGTGCCAGGTACTGGCGCACCTCGGTCCGACCGATGGTTCCTGCGCCGAGTCCGCTCCGGTCGGCCCAACGTTGCAGGTCGATCAGATCGCGGCGGTAGACATCGAGCGTCGAATCCGCCAAGGGCACGGCCGCCAGGAAGCGGTCGATGTCCCAACGCGCTGCGAAGCATCCACCGTGTTCACGCCCCTCGCCGTCGGTCCATGCTCACCACCCGCTAACAGCAACCGCTCTCCGTAGCGTAACCACCACTCTACGTAAGTGCCAGTCTGATCTTCGTCGGAAGTTGGATTCCGAGCCTACGCAGTCAGCGCCCTCTGGAAGGGGACCTGCCCCGCCCCGCCACGCGCGCTCCACCCAGCTGCCGTGTCGTGCAATCCAGCCAGCGCGTTCCAGTTCGACGAGCACCACGGCCAGCTCCATTACCCCCAGCCCGGCGGCCTCCGCGAGCGCATCGACGGTCATCGGCCTCCAACCGAGCTCGTCGAGCGCCTGACGAGCTCGTCGGTCCCTCGGCCGAACCCGACGCTCGAGGTCCGATTGGTCGAGATCCATTCGCTGTTGTGGGAGCCCATCGTCCCCGTCACGCTTCACGGCGCGGACGTGGCCCAGCGCTGCCAGAACATCCTCGGTGCCGTTGCACACCAGAGCTCCGTCGGTGAGCAAGCCGTTGGTACCGACCGACACGGCACTGTCGACCGGGCCTGGGAGGGCCAACACGGTCCGGTCCCTGCGCAGCGCCTCACGGACGGTGTGCATCGATCCGCCGTTCGCTGCCGACTCGACGACGAGAAGTGCATTGCACGCCGCCGCGATCACCCGGTTCCGGACAGGGAATCGCCACGGCGCCCCGCGCACCCCCGGGGGAACCTCGCTCAGCAGGACGCCGTGCTCTGCGACGTCGGCGGCGAGAGCAGCGTTCTGACGTGGACACGGCGAATCGAGCCCGGCGCCGACGATAGCGACCGGGGCACCCCAGCTCGCTACGTCTCCACCCTTGGCTGCTCCGACCGCTCCCCGGTGGGCGGCGGCATCGACGCCGAGGGCCAAGCCGGAGACCACCGACACACCTGCTTCTGTGAGCTCGCCGGCGATCGTCGACGCGTGACGACGTCCGTAGCCGGTCGCGTGGCGGGTGCCGACGATCCCGACTCGCATGGTGGACACCCGGTCGGGATCTCCCCTGTGGAACAGGACGACGGGCGGGTCGATGTCATCGACCAGCCATGGCGGGTAGGCGGGCGAGCCGATTGTCGCCACGCCGACACCCGCCTGACAGCACCGCTGCCACCACTGCGCCGGTGTGACCTGCCCAGATGCCTTGCGCCAGTTCTCCAGAAGCGCCCTGTCCACAGCGACCGAGGCACGCCGTTCTGCCGGAAGCGCCCCGGCACGCAGCTTCTCCCAGACGACCGACGGCGCTCCGAACCCGAGCAACCAGCGCAACCGCGAGGGACCGACACCCTCGAGTGCAGACATCGCCACCACGAAGGCCTCGTGGGGGAGCTCGACAGAGCAGGGATCCGCTGTGCTCACGAGAGTGCCACCGGGCGGGACTCGACTCCGCGCAGCATCAGCGCACCAGCGAGAGTACCCACGTCCAGAGGACCAGAGCGATCCGCCAGGTCGTCCAGCGTCAGTGCGACCACTCGGACACGTTGCACGCCACGCATCGACAGTCGACCGTCCGCGAGCGTCTCGCGGAGGAGCTCACGCGCTTCGCTGCTGAGCGGTGCGTGAGTGTCGAGCTCGGCGCCGCTCAGCATCCGGTTGGCCGCCACCCCTCTGTGACGCGCCCTGCGGCGCGCCTCTGCCACACGGTCACGAACCGCGGCTGTGGACTCGCCGACCGGCCTGGCGCCCAGCACCTGACTGGCATCGGGAGGATCGACGTCGAGGCGCAGGTCGAAGCGGTCGAGCAATGGGGCCGACAGGCGCCGGCGGTAGCGGTCGAGTTGGGCAGGAGTGCAGCTGCAGGACCCCCATCGACCCATGCCGCACGGACACGGGTTCGTCGCGGCCACGAGGATGAAGTCAGCGGGGAGGGTGACGTGGTGCTGAGCACGCGAGACGTGGACCTCGCCCTGCTCCAACGGCTGGCGGAGGGCCTCGAGGTGCGACGTCGGGAACTCCCCGAGCTCGTCCATGAAGAGCACACCGCCCGCCGCCAGCGAGACCTCGCCGGGTCGCAGCGTCGACGATCCCCCACCGATCATCGACACGAGCGATGCCGTGTGGTGAGGCGATCTGAACGGAGGGCGCCGGGGAAGGCCGTTCTCGGGGTGGAGCTGCGAGGCGACCGAGTGCACACGGGAGACCTGGATCGCGGCCAGGCTCATCCAGGTCAGGCAGAAGGCCCACCAGGCGCTCGGCGAGCATCGTCTTGCCGGAGCCGGGTGGGCCGGTCATGAGCAGGTGGTGTGCTCCCGCAGCGGCCACCTCGAGCGCTGCGCGGCCCAGTCCGTGACCCTGCACGTCGGCCAGGTCAGGCCCCTCGCGTTCCTTGTGACGGACAGGATGGTGTGGCGGTTCCGGCCATGGGCCGGACCCGCGCAACGACCCGACCAGTCCTGCCAGGGTCGAGGCTCCCTGGGCGCCAGGCCTGACGAGCCGCGCCTCCACCAGGTCGGTGGTCGCGACGATCGGGCGCGCATCCTCGAGTGCGTCGAGTGCCGGGAGGACTCCCGGGACCGACCGGACCTTGCCGTCGAGGCCCAGCTCGCCGAGGAAGGTACGGTCCACTGCGAGCCGAGAGGGAAGCTGCTCCGTCGCCACGAGGAAGCCGACTGCGATGGCCAGATCCAGACCGGACCCGACCTTGCGCAGGCTCGTGGGCGCGAGGTTCACCGTCACCCGACAAGCCGGCCACTTGAACTCCGACGAGTTCACAGCCGCACGCACACGATCCCGCGCTTCGCGACACGACGCATCGGGCAGGCCGACGATCGAGAACATCGGCAACCCGGTGGCAACGTGGACCTCGACATGGACGGGGTGCCCGGTGACTCCGATCACCGTCGCAGAGGTGATCTTGGCAAGCACGGCAACTCCTTCATCGACGTCGCCTCACCAAGAGGCGACGTGTGAGCAGCGATGCTGCGAGCAGGCCGACTGACCGGTCCCATGACGATAGAGCGCTCCTGTGACAGCGACGCTCTATCGAGCCGGGCCGCGGTGGCCCGGCTCGCCAAGGCGCGAGCGCTTCGTCATCGCGCCGTCGTGTGCGGTGCCCGACACCTGCCGCGATACTGGACCCATGGGCTTCAACCCAGAACGTCAGCACCGCCGCTCGCCATGGGACCTGGTCTTCGTCGGCGCCGCACTGCTCACAGCTGCGGCACTCGTGCTCTGGGCGTTCCTGGGCTGACACCGACATGGCCGACTACACGGCGCACGCCGACTGCGAGGTTCGACGGGTGCAGCCATATCAGGCCAACAAGGCGTACCTGTGCCCAGGCTGCAACCGCGGACATCCCCCCAGGGACCGGGCACCTCGTGGCAGTGCCCCGTGACGCCCCCGATCTCAGGCGCCACTGGCACCGGGGAGTGCCGGTCGGCGCGTATCCGCTGCCGCGAACCCAGGCGCTGACAGGCCTCACGATTCAGCCGGGTGCACTCAGCTCAGAACGCCTGCTCTATCACTTCGACACGTCGACCCACGACGCCAGCCACATCGAAGCGCACCTCGACACGGCCTGGGCACGACTCCGAGAGCCACCGAGCTCCCAGGCGCCGGAGGCGGCGCTGCTTGGCAGGGCCGACAGCTTCGAACGGAGAACCGAAGCGCTCGCTCGACCGTGTCTTGACCTCACAGATCACCACCAGCGACCCTCGCCCCAGCACCAGGTCGAGCTCCCCCTCGCGACAACGCCAGTTGCGGGCGAGCACCACATAGCCTCGCTGCTCGTACCACTGGGCGACGAGCGACTCCCCGTACGCCCCAAGTCGCTGCGGATCGAAGGAAGGTGGCGTCACGACGTCTCCCCGTTGCTGGAACCGCCCGGAGGCGGTCATGAGCTGGGGGAAGCCAGGCGGAACAGCGGTTCTTCGAGGGTCGGCCGGTTCGGAGAACGGGCCGGGGCGATTATCAGTCGCGCTTCTCCTTGATCTTCGCGGCCTTACCGATGCGATCGCGGCAGGTAGTACAGCTTCGGCGCGACGCACGTCGCCCCGGCTCACACGCTCGATCTTCTCGATGATCGGCGAGTGGACTGGGAAGGTCCTCTCGACACCCACTCCGTAGGAGACCTTGCGCGACGGTGAAGGTCTCCTGCAGGCCGCCGCCCTGGCGACGGATGACCGACGCCCTGGAACACCTGGACCCGCTCCTTGTTGCCCTCGACCACGCTTCACGTGGACCTTGAGGGTGTCGCCCGGGTCGAACTCGGGAACGTCATCCCGCAGGCTGTCGTTGTCGATGATGTCGGTCGGCTTCATGTCAGAGATCTCCTCGGGCGGCGCTCAGCCCGATCGTCGGGGGGCGCCGGACGTACGGCCCGGCGACTGATAGTTGCTCACCAGCCGGTTCGGGAAAACGGGTCACCGGGTCCCCGCGGTCGGAGAGCCCCGATCAGGTCGGCGGGAACTCGTCCAGCAGGCGCTCGGTCCGCATCGCTGCAGTCCACCCCGGCCTGCTCGATCAGGTCCGGCCTGGCGGCGAGCGTCCGTTCCAGGGCACGGGCACGGCGCCATCGAGCGACCCGCTGATGATCGCCCGATCTGAGCACTCTCGGGTACCTCCCAGCCCCCGGAACTCGGCCGGACGGGTGTACTGCGGGTACTCCAGCAGACCCGACGCTGAAAGACTCCTCGACCGCCGACGTCGGCGTTGCCCATCACCCCCGGCACGAGCCGACCGACAGCCTCGAGCACCACCATCGCCGCGACCTCGCCGCCGGCGAGCACGTAGTCACCGATCGACAGCTCCCCGTCGACGAGGTGTTCCCGAACGCGTGCGTCGACGCCCTCGTAGCGCCCGCAGAGCAGCGAGAAGCCGTCGCCCGAGGCGAGCTCCGGCTGCGAGTGCCTGGTCGAGTCGGCGCCCTCCCGGGCCCGAGGAGGAACAGCGGCCTCGGCGGCGACTCACGTTCCACGGTGGCGAAGATCGGCCCCGGCGCCAGGACCATGCCCGCACCGCCACCGAAAGGAGAGTCATCGACGCTGCGGTGGACGTCAGTGGTCGCGTCCCTCAGGTCGTGCACCCTCAGGTCGAGCTTCCCCGCCCGACGCGCCTTGCCCAGCAGGCTCTGCTTGGCGAATCCATCGACCATCTCCGGGAAGATCGTGAGGACGTCGACGCGCACCGCTCACTCGCCCAGTTCGAACAGCCCGTCGGGGGTGTCGACCACCACCACACCGTCGGTCGGCCCATCGACGATGAACACGACCGGCACCAGCGACCCCGTGTCAAGCACGAGCAGGTCGGCAGCCGGGTTGTCCTGCACCGACTCGACCACGCCGCGCACGACACCGTCGGTGGTGCGCACGGTACTGCCGATCAACTCGTGCACCCAGAGCGCCTCGGGGTCGTCGATCGGCTCTGCCCGACAGGACGAGGCCGCGCACCTGCTCGGCAGCCTCCCGACCGTCGATGCCGTCGAACTGGACCACCCATCGGTCCTGGTGCGCACACGACGATCGGACCTTCGAGGATCCCGCTGCCGGTGTGGAAGACGCTGCCCGGGGCGAGCCGCTCGGTCCGGTCGGAGCTGAGCCAGACGACCACCTCGCCGCGCAGCCCATGAGCCTTCGTGATCCGACCGACCTCCAACAGGCGCTGCTCGGCATCCGCACCGTCGCCCGGTGCACCCATCAGCGCACTCAGTCGACGAACTCGACGTCGATCTCGACGCCGTCACGTGCGGCCGCAGCCCACGTGACCGTACGGATCGCCGAGGCCATCCGCCCGCGCTTACCGATGATGCGGCCCATGTCGCCGTCGGCGACGTACAGGTTCAACTGGGCGCGATGGTCGCCGTCGACCACCTCGACTCGCACGCCGTCCGGCTCGTCGACGAGGGACTTGGCGATGTGCTCGAGCACCAGCGCTCAGCTGTGCGTCGGCGCGGCGGCGTCGCTCACTTGCCCGCCTTCGACGCATGGAACTCGTCCCATGCGCCCGAGATCTTCAGCAGCTTCTCGACCCGCTCCGATGGCTGGGCACCCTTGCGTAGCCACTCGATCGCCTTGTCGTTGTCGACGGTGATCGCCGACGGCTCACGACGGGGATCGTAGGTGCCGACGATCTCGAGGTACTTGCCGTCTCGCGGTGAACGGGCATCGGCAGCGACGATCCGATAGGTCGGCTGCTTCTTCTTGCCCACTCGGGTCAGGCGGAGTCGAACGGCCACGTTGTGTGTCTTCCTTCTCTAGGGGGCGGCACCGCAGGTCGGTCGGTGCCCAGTCAGATCTTCTCTTGCTGCGCAGCTTGCGCACGGCACAGCCGCGCTCGAGGTACGAACGGCCTCCAATCATGGTCTCTGACAGCTCCGACGGCAAGCTGCGGGCGTCGGACCGGGTCGGAGTCGGACGTCGTCAGTCGTTGCCGGGCAAGCCTGCGCTCTTGCCGCGAGGCAGTTGCGCTTCCATCTCCTCCAGTGTGGGCAGTGCGAACGCCTGCTTGGGGATGGCCGGCGTCGAACCCTTGGGAGTCACCCTCCCCCCGCCCTTGCGCCCCTTCTTGGACTTCTTCGCCTTTCGCTTGGCGAACTTGTTGCCGCCCATCTGCTGCATCATCTGACGCATCTGCTTGAACTGGCCGACGAGCTGGGTGACCTCGGTGGCCGAACTGCCCGAGCCCTTCGCGATGCGATCTCGACGCGAGTTGTCGATCATGTCGGGCTTGGCGCGCTCCTGGGGCGTCATCGACCGGATGATCCCCTCGATGCGAGCGATCTGGCGATCGTCGATCTCGACGTCGCGCACCTCCTTGGGCACACCAGGCAGCATGCTCATGACACCTGACAGCGGCCCCATCTTCTTGAGGGCCTGCATCTGCTCCAGGAAGTCGTCGAGGGTGAAGGTGCCTGCCAGCAACCGCTCAGCTGCTGCTTCGGCCTCGTCCTTCTCGAAGGCCTCCTCCGCCTTCTCGATGAGCGTCGCAAGGTCGCCCTCGCCGAGGATCCTCCCGGCCAGCCGGTCGGGGTGGAACAGGTCGAAGTCCTCGAGCTTCTCGCCCGTCGACGCGAAGGCGATCGGGCGGCCGACGACCTCCTTGACCGACAACGCGGCACCGCCGCGGGCGTCGCCGTCGAGTTTGGTCAGGATCACACCGTCGAGCTCGAGCGTCGAGTGGAAGGACTCGGCCACTCCCACGGCGTCCTGGCCGGTCATGGCATCGATCACCAGGAACGTGTAGTCGGGCTGGACCTCCTCGGAGATGCGCCGCACCTGGTCCATCAGCTCAGCGTCGA
Organism: Microthrixaceae bacterium; assembly: GCA_037045265.1. Lineage (GTDB taxonomy): Bacteria > Actinomycetota > Acidimicrobiia > Acidimicrobiales > Microtrichaceae > JBAOHV01. The sequence continues at coordinate 86,548 of JBAOHV010000015.1, forward strand.
TCGCCAGGCGCCCGGCCGTGTCGACGATCAGGACATCCCTGCCGAGGCGTCGCGCCTCGGCAACCGCTCCGCGGGCGACGTCGACGGGGTCGCCGTCGCCCGACGAGACGACATCGTCGGGAGCCGAGTGGACAGGCACGTCGATCTGGCGACCAAGGGTCCGCAGCTGCTCCACCGCTGCGGGTCGCTGCAGATCAGCACCGACCATCAGTGGATTGCGGCCCTGTGCCTTGAACCAGCGGGCGAGCTTCGCCGAGTTCGTCGTCTTGCCCGACCCCTGGAGGCCGGCCATCAGCACGACGGTCGGCGGCTTCGACGCATAGGTGATCCGCAGCGTCTCGCCGCCGAGGGTCTCGGTGAGCTCCTCGAGGACGATCTTCTTGACCTGGAGGGCCGGGTTCAGGGCCTTGGACAGGTCCTCGCCGATGGCACGTTCACGGATGCGCGACTGCAGCGACCGAACGACACCGACGTTGACGTCTGCTTCGAGCAGTGCCAGGCGGATCTCGCGCAGCACCTCGTCGACGTCGGCTTCGGACAATCGTCCTTTGCCGCGTAGGCGGGTGAAGATTCCGTCGAAGCGATCGCTGAGTGACTCGAACATCGGGGTCAGAGGCTACCGGAGCATCCCAGCAGCGCGCCCGAACCCGCGGCCGGGGCGATCACTCCTGATCGAACAGCGCGTCGACGAACTCGTCCGCGTCGAAGTCGACGAGATCGTCAGCGGACTCGCCGAGACCGACGAGCTTCACCGGCATGCCCAGCTCGGACCGTATGGCGAACACGATCCCACCCTTGGCGGAGCCGTCGAGTTTGGTCAGCACGACACCGGTCACATCCGTCGCCTCGGTGAATTGACGGGCCTGCTGCAAACCGTTCTGCCCGGTGGTGGCGTCGAGCACGAGCAGCACCTCGGTGACTGTGCCATCGCCCTTGTCCGCTACCCGGCGAACCTTGGCGAGCTCCTCCATCAGGTTCGTCTTGGTGTGGAGCCGACCTGCGGTGTCGGCCAGCACGACATCGGCACCCTTTGCAGCAGCCGACACGATCGCGTCGAAGATGATCGACGACGGGTCACCGCCTTCTGCCCCCCGGACCAGGTCCGCTCCGCAGCGATCCGCCCAGGTGCCGAGCTGCTCGGCAGCCGCCGCACGGAACGTGTCGCCGGCGGCCATGACAACCGACGAACCGCTGTCGGTCAGGCGCTTGCCCACCTTGCCGATCGTCGTCGTCTTGCCGACTCCGTTGACCCCTACGAACAGCCAGACCGATGGGGACTTCTCAGCCCTGGCAAGTTCGACCGAACCGGCGAGTCGGGCCTTCATCTCGTCCTTCACAGCGGCAATCAGATCGACCGGTGTCGTGATGCCGCGCTCTTTGACCGTGGCACGAACGGAGTCGAGCAACTCCGTCGCCGGGCCGATCCCCACGTCAGCGCGGATCAGGGCCTCTTCCAGTTCGTCCCAGGTGTCGGAATCGATCTCGGAGCGCGACAGGATCGACCCGACATAGCCGGAGAACGTCGAACGAGCGCGGCTCAGCCGAGCGCGGAAGGTCGCTCGCGGTACGGGCTCCTCGAGCAGGTCATCCTCGCCCTCGAGCTCTGCCGCCTCCGCTGCGGCGATGTTCGCCGCCTCTTCCTCTGGTGTCAGCTCGGGACCGGTGATGACCACCTCGGGCGGCAGGATCCCCGACATCGGGTCGACGATCTCGACCTCGGGCTCGACCAACTCGTCGTCGGAGCGCTCGATTGTTCCGACACGATCAGGAGGCGTCGCGGTGCCCAGGTCCACCGGCGGCGGCTCCAGGACCTCACCTCTGGACGGGCGCCTGCTGATGACGAAGCCGGCGAACAGCGCGACGAGCAGCACAGCGGCGATGAGGATGACGATGGGTTCCATGACGGGCCGCAGCCTACAAGGCGGTCGTCGCCACACCCGAGGCCGGTGGGGGTCAGGGGATCGGTCTGATGAGCACAGGGATCGGGCACACTGGTGACACTCCCCGACCCCGTTCCCTGAACGACGGATCAGCTTCGGTGCCGCATCGACGGGCAGCCCGTCAGGTACCGCCGTACCGTGCTGGGTCGGTGGCCGCATCATCGAGACCACCCCAGATCGAGACCAGCACAGATCGAGAGCCCGGCATCGCCGGCCCAGGAGACAGATGGATCCCGTAGCGAGCACCTCATCGCCAACACAGCACGGCACCCCGGGAGGCCCGGCGGCGCGCCCGCCCGAAGCCGCGGTGCTCGAGCACCTGCTGTTCGAGGTGAAGAAGGTCATCGTCGGCCAGGACAGGGCGATCGAGCGGATGCTGGCGTGCCTGATCGCCGGCGGGCACTGCCTGCTCGAGAGCGTTCCGGGGCTCGCCAAGACCCTGGCCGCCGAGACGCTCGCCACCGCTGTGGGCGGCACGTTCTCACGGGTGCAGTTCACCCCCGACCTGCTCCCGGCCGACGTCGTCGGAACGCGCATCTACCGGGCCTCGACCGAGCAGTTCGACGTCGAGCTGGGCCCGGTCTTCGCCAACTTCCTCCTGGCCGACGAGATCAACCGTGCTCCGGCGAAGGTGCAGTCAGCGCTGCTCGAGGTCATGGCGGAGCACCAGGTCACGATCGGCGGCGTCACCCACGAGGTACCTCAGCCGTTCCTGGTCATGGCGACCCAGAACCCGATCGAGTCCGAGGGTGTCTACCCACTGCCCGAGGCCCAGCGGGACCGCTTCCTGATGAAGGTCGTGCTGGACTACCCGGCACCGAACGAAGAGGTGGAGATCGTCCAGCGGATGGGAACCAACCCACCGACGGCGACCCAGGTCGTCGAACTGGATCAGGTCAAGGCCCTGCAGGACGCAGCCGACCGCGTCTACGTCGACCGCTCGGTCCTCGAGTACGCGGTGAACCTGGTTCTGTGCACACGAACCCCCGAGAACTACGGCCTGGCCGAGCTGCGGACCTTCATCGAGCTGGGGGCCAGCCCTCGAGCATCGATCGGTCTGATCCGCGGCGGCCGGGCACTCGCGCTGCTGCGCGGCCGGTCATACCTGACCCCCCAGGACGTGTTCGACGTCGCTCCCGAGATACTGCGCCATCGGCTGCTGCTCTCCTACGAGGCGCTCGCCCAGGACGTCGACGTCGAGCAGGTCATGACCCGCGTGCTCTCGACCGTGCCCGCACCACGGGTCACTCCTGCACAGGGCGGCGCCCCGGTCGATCCATACCTGGGCGCTGCATCGGATTCCCAGGCCTGGGGGGCCTGAGCGGTGGCGGGTCTGTCCGACACCCTCGGACTGGTCGGCGACCGACCAGCGGACGAGATCATCCGTCGGCTCACCCTGGATGTGTCCCGCCGTCTCGACGGGATGCTGCACGGCGACTTCATGGGCATCGTCCCGGGCCGTGGCTCCGAGCCCGGTGAGACCCGTCGTTACGAACCCGGTGACGACGTGCGACACATCGACTGGAACGTCACCGCGCGCATGCAGCAGCCATACCTCCGCGAGACGATCGCCGACCGCGAGCTGGAGACATGGATGCTCGTCGACCGATCACCGCGGCTCGACTTCGGCACTGCATCGTGCGAGAAGCGAGACCTCGTGCTCGGCGCTGCTGCAGGGATCGGGCTGTTGACCGCCCGCGGAGGCAATCGACTGGGGGCGATGGTCATCCGCGGACCTCACATGACCACGGTCCCGCCCCGCCAAGGGCGCCGGAACCTGCTCGGCATACTCGACCGGGTCCTCGGTTCCCCACGCATCGACGGCGCCGGACCGACCGACATGCGCGCCGGGCTGAAGGCCGTCGGCGCGATGGCACCAAGACGCGGGCTGATCGCGGTCCTCTCCGACTTCCAGTCCGATCCGGACCACTGGCGCACCGCGCTGGGGGCCGTCGCGCTACGCCATTCGGTGCTCTGCGTCCAGGTCATCGACCCACGCGACATCGAGCTCCCTCCGGTCGGACTGCTGCACTTCGTCGACCCCGCCACAGGCGCCACCCGCGAGGTGAACACCGACGACAGATCCGTTCGTGAGCGTTACGCCGAAGCGGCCGCACGTCAGCAGGCGGGCATAGTGCGTGCGATCCGCAGTGCCGGGGCCGACCACATGGTCCTGCGCACCGACGGCGACTGGCTGATGGACCTGGCGCGCCACGTGTCCCAACGGCGACAACGCGCCGAGGTCACAGCAGGAAGGCGTGTTCGATGAGCGAGTGGTTCGTCGAGCCGACACGTCTCTGGCTGCTGGTGGTCGTCGCTGCCCTCATCGGGCTCTACATCGCGATGCAGTTCACGAAGCCCCGCTACACGGTGCGCTTCTCGAACCTGGACCTGCTCGACAGCGTCGCCCCCAAGCGGCCGGGGTGGCGCAGGCACCTGAGCGCCGCGTGCTTCGTCGTGGCGCTGACCTTGCTGGTCGTCTCGTTCGCGCAACCGGTCATGACGGTGCGAGTTCCACAGGAACGCACCACCGTGATGCTCGCCTTCGACACTTCCCTCTCGATGGCCGCAGAGGACGTCGAGCCGAACAGGTTCATAGCGGCGCAGACTGCGGCCAAGGAGTTCATCGATGAACTGCCGGACCGACTCAACGTCGGGCTGGTCGGCTTCGCAGGCACCGCGCAGCTGCTCGTCCCCCCGACACAGAACCACGAGGACGTGATCATGGCGATCGACGGCCTGGAGCTGGACAAGGCCACGGCCATCGGCGACGCGGTGGCGTTGTCGCTCGACGTCATCGAGGATCAGGCCGTGGGTGTCGAGGAAGGACAGCCCGACGCGGCGATCGTGTTGATCTCCGACGGCGAGACGACGGTCGGACTGCCGACCGAGGAGGCGATCCCGCTCGCTCAAGAGGCGGGTGTCGCCGTCACGACCATCGCCTACGGAACCTCTGACGGCCAGATCATGGTCGACGAGGATGGCGACGGTGTGGGCCAGCTGACGCCGGTGCCCGTCAACGTCGAGGAGCTGCGTGCACTGGCCGAGGGCACGGGTGGCCAGGCTTTCACCGCCGAGTCGGCGTCGGATCTGCGCACCGTCTACGAGCAGCTCGGTTCGACGATCGGCTATGAGGAGGAGAAGCAGGACGTCGCCTACCGGTTCGTCGGCGCGGGTCTGGCGATGATGCTCATCGCCGCGGGCTTCTCGTTGCGCTGGTTCAGCCGCCTGCCCTGAACTCCCTGACGCACCCTGGGGTCAGGACTCGAGCACGGCGGTCGCCTTCTCGGAGACGACCCGGGACGAACCGCCCGGCTCCATGGTGACGCCGTAGAGGATGTCGGCCGCCTCCATGGTGCGCTTCTGGTGGCTGACGATGATCAGCTGTGCAGTTCGCCGGAACTCAGCGACCAGGTCCAGGAATCGGTGCAGGTTGACGTCGTCGAGTGCCGCTTCTACCTCATCCATCACGTAGAAGGGTGACGGCCGCGACCTGAACACCGCGAACAGGTACGCAAGCGCGGTGAGTGAACGCTCGCCGCCTGAGAGCAACGACAGCTTGCGGACGTTCTTGCCTGACGGCTTGGCCTCGATCTCGATACCGGTCTCGAGAAGGTTGTTCGGATCCGTCAGGCGCAATCGTCCTTGGCCGCCCGGGAACAGCGTCTCGAACAACACGGTGAAGTTCTGGCTCACGTCGGCGAACGCGGCCGAGAACACCTTGACGATCTCCTCGTCGACCGCCTTGATCACCTTGGTCAGCTCGCGACGGCTCTGGCGGATGTCCTCGAGCTGCCCTTCGAGGAACTCATGGCGCTGCGAGAGCTCCTCGAACTCCTGGAGTGCGAGCGGGTTGATGGGACCCATTATCCGCAGTTCCCGTTCGAGCTCGCGCACACGGGCCCCGGCAGTCACGCCGTCGGGAAGAGGTGGGCACTCTGCTGCCAGAGCCGCTTCGGGCTCGCTGTCGAGCTCGTGGCGAAGAGCCTCGGTAGCGGCTTCCAGACGCATCCGCGTCTCGGCATCGGTGATCTCGGCCTTCTGGAGCCTGGCGCGGAGCTCCTCGAGCTGACGCTCAGCTGCTGCTCGCTCCTGGCGCAACGACTCGAGCCGGGACGTCACGTCGCGGGCCTCGTCAGACTGGCGGCGTCGCTCCTCGCGCAGAAGACCCAGGTTGGCTTCGATCGTCGATGTCCGCTCACCGACGAACTCCGCGAGCCGGTCCGTCGCTGCCGCGCGCGCCTCGAGCTCGACACGCCTACGGGCGGCCTCGTCGCGCTCGGCGATGTTGCGCGACAGGCGTTCGGTCACCTGCGCCAGTCGATCGGTCACGTAGCGGCGCCGTTCCTCGATCCCTGCTTGTCGGACCTCGAGGTCGGTGCGCATCGCTGCGACGCGGGAGCTGTGTTCGTCGAGCAGATGCTGGGCTTCGGCCATGGCCCGGGCACGTGCCCCCAACTCCAGCTCGGCCGCCTCGAGCTGCGGAAGCAGCCCCTCGAGCTGACCCACCCGCTCGGTCTCACGCGAGTGACGCTCCACCAGTTCACCCAGGTGAGCGCCCAGCGATTCCTGTTCCTGGCGGGCTTCGTCCACGTCTCCAGACAGCCGGCGGAACGTCTCAGCGGCTGCGCCGTCCACGCGACTCGTTCGCGTCGAATGCCCACGATGCCTCCTGTTCGGCCCGGCGCACCTCGGTGACCGCGGCCCGGGCCTCCTCGACCCGAGCCCGGGCAGCGTCGCGATCTGCGAGGGTCGACTCGGCGCGTGACGTCGCCTCCTCGAGCGCTGCGCCTGTGGCGCCCGAGCGCGCTGCACCGATCCGCCAACCGGCGATTCCCAGCCGATCGCCCCCTCGGGTCACCACGACCGCCGCCGGGTACTGCGCTGCTATCGGGACGGCGGCCTCCCAACCGCCTTCCACTGCCACAGCCGATGACAACAGTGCGTCGAGCACCCGGTCGATCCCGGCCGGCGCTCCCCCGGCGGCACGGACGTGGCGACGTACAGGCTCACCGACCGGAGGGGGTGTCGCGGCGACGGCGGCCACACCTCCCAGAGCGAGCACGGCACCGTTGTGGTCCCCATTCTCCAGCGATGAAAGGGCCCGCTGTGCCGCGTCGACGTCAGTCACCACGACAGCGCCGAGCGCCTCACCAGCGGCCGCTTCGAAGGACTCCTCCCAACCTGCGTCGACCTCCACCAGGTCCAACAGGGTGCCGAGTACCCCGTCGAGGCCCGAGAGATGCGCCGCACCGGCGCGCTGTTCGCGCCTCGTCGAGAGCAAGGGTCAGCGCATCAGCCCGGGCCGTCCACGCTGAGTGCTCGGCCTCGGCGTCGATCGACTGCTGTTCGGCCGCAGCAAGCCGTTGCTCCGACTCCAGACGGCGGGTGGCTGCATCCTTCATGACTGCCGAAAGGCCTTCGCCGGCAGAGACGGCCTGTCGGCGTTCAAGGTCTGCCCGTTCGGACTCGACCACCAGCCGTTCGACCTTCTGGGCGAGGGAGTCGCGGCGCGCTTCGAGTCGTTCGCGGTCGTTGCGGGTGCGCTCGATGGCGGAGCGAAGTGCCGCCAACTCGCCGCGGGTGCCTGCGGCCTCGCCCGTCGGAGCGGGAACGCCCTCGCCCCAGTCGGCCTCGAAACGCTGGCGTTCAGCTGCGAGCTCCCCCTCGGCCTCTGCCAGACCCAGCCCGGCGACCTCGATCGACTCGGTGTCGAGCTCGGTCTGGACGGCTTCTGAGCGCAGCTGTGACTGCTCGGACTCCAACGATGCGATCACACCGGCGTCGACCGACGAGCTCAGCTCCCGCTCCACTCCACGCCGGCGTTCCGCCAGCAGCGCCAGCTGCCCCCTGGCCTTCTCGCGAAGCGTCTCGTAGCGCACCAGTGCGTCACCGACGTCGCGCCCTCCCAGCGACGACAGCTGCGCCTCGGTTCCCAGCACCCGCGAGTCGAGCTCGGCGAGCGTTGCGCGGAGCTGCTGGTCCTGGGTCCGCAGCTCGGCCTGGCTCCGGCTGCCCACCTCGAGCTGCGACCTGAGGCGGGAGAGCTCCCGGCCCGCGACGAAGAGACGCAGAGAATCGAGCTCCGCGACCAGATCGCCGTGACGCCGTGCGGCGTCGGCCTGGCGTTCGAGAGGGCGCAGCTGTCGCCGGACCTCGCGGAGGAGGTCCTGGATGCGGGTCAGGTTGGCCTCGGTCGCGGAGAGTCTACGTTCGGCGCGTTCCTTGCGACGCCGGTACTTGAGCACCCCGGCAGCCTCTTCGATGATGAGCCGACGTTCCTCGGGGCGAGCGTTGAGAACCCCGTCGATGTTGCCCTGGGAGATGATCACGTGCTGCTGGCGTCCGACGCCGGAGTCCGACAACAGCTCCTGGATGTCGAGCAGGCGGCAAGGGACGCCGTTGATCGCGTACTCGCTGTCGCCGGAGCGGAACAGCAGGCGGGTGATCGTGACCTCGGTGAAGTCGATCGGCAGAAGCCCTTCGCTGTTGTCGATCGTGAGCGACACCTCGGCGCGGCCGAGAGCCGGACGCTTCGAGGTGCCTGCGAAGATGACGTCGTCCATCTTCTGCGACCGCACCGCCGAGGGCGCTTGGGCGCCCAGCACCCAACCGATCGCGTCCACGACGTTCGACTTGCCCGAACCGTTCGGACCGACGACCACGGTGACACCCGGCTCGAGGCTCAGGTCGGCGACATCGGCGAAGGACTTGAAGCCCTTGATCTGCAGTGTCTTGAGGAACACGTCGCTCCTGCTCGGTGGCGTTGGAGTTCTTGGACGGAAGTGCGATCAGACCTGGGTCTGTTCGCAGAAGTACGTGTAGCCGCTGCCGAATCGGGCCTTGACGATCGGCCCTCTGGCGCGCGGGCTCATCTCACCGTCGCGCTTGTAGACGGCGATGTACTGCTGGTAGTCGCCGGACTCGCCGGACAGCCCGACCCAGCCGTCCGGGCCGATCGTGGTCCCGCCGTACTTCACGGCCTCGTGGACGGTCTCAACCACGGCACGGTAGAGGCGGCGGATCTCCTGGGCGGACAGGCTCGACGGCACCCGGTCGTAGCGGAGCCCCGCGTGGAACAGGATCTCGTCGGAGTAGATGGATCCGACCCCGACCATGAAGGTCGGGTCCATCAGCACCGACTTGAGCTTGCCATCGCGACGCAGGACGGCCTCGCCGAAGGTCGTCCAGGAGATCGGCTCGTCGACGGGATCGAGCCCGAGATTGAGGAGCTCGGGATGACGTTCCTCGATCTCTTCCACCGGCAGGTACTCGACCTTCGCCTGCTTCTTCGGATCGACGATGCGCAGCTGACCGCCCTGGGTGAAGGTGAGCACCGAGCGCGGTGCCTGCCACGAGCTCGTCCTTGGGCTGGTTTCGTGTCAGGCGGGTCTGGTCGCCGATCGACAACACCAGGGCATGGGTGCCCTCGACCCCGAGGAGCAGCAGCGTCCCCCGCCGGGTGACACCGGAGAGCTTCGCTCCGTCGAGCGCCCCGATCAGCGCCTTCTTCGTCGGATGACCGACGATGCCTGCGACCGGCACCTCGGTCGACTTGACCTTGCGTTCGCCGATCTCCCGGTCCAGGTCTCTTCGAAGCAGTTCGAGTTCGGGTAGCTCAGGCATTGTCTCTTCCTCGGATGGTTGTCGCCGCGTCAGGAACGAAGCCCCCGTGCGCCTCGGCCCGGCGGTCGGCCTCACGCTCGTCGTGGAGCCGTCGGACAGCTGCCAGCGCGGCTGCCTGCTCGGCTTCCTTCTTGGTTCGTCCGTCACCCTCGCCCCAGACGGTCCCGTCGAGCACGACGCTGGCGGCGAACCGCTTCTCGTGTTCGGGGCCGTCCTCGGTCAGGTCGTAGCGCGGCAGCTGACCGAAGTGGCGGGCCGCGTACTCCTGGAGTCGGGACTTGTGGTCACTGGCCAGCCCGCCGTTCACCACTTCGTCTATCCGCCCGCCGAGGAGGTGCAGCATCATCGAGGCGGAAGCACTGGTACCGCCGTCCAGGTAGACGGCACCGATAACCGCTTCCATCGCATCGGCGAGGATCGACGTCTTGTCACGCCCGCCCGTGGACTCCTCGCCCTTGCCGAGCGCCAGCGCTGCGCCAAGGTCGACCGAACGCGCCACCTCGGCCAGCGCGGCGGTACTCACCAGCTCCGATCGGCGCCGGGCCAGCACCCCTTCGTTCATCTCCGGAGAGGCGCGGTAGAGGTGATCGGTGACGATCACACCCAGCACCGCGTCGCCGAGGAACTCGAGCCGTTCGTTGGACTCAACCGAGCCGTGCTCGGCACACCAGGAACGGTGCCGGAGCGAGAGGTCGAGCAAGGAGTGGTCGGTGAATCTGTATGCAAGGTGGCCGCAGAGTACGTCGCGAGGGTCGACGGGCTCGGCGTCAGAGCTTTGCGATGACGTAGTCGACGGAGTCACGGACCGACCTCAGATCCTCGAGGTCCTCGTCCTCGATCCGGAATCCGACGTTGTGCTCGCCGAACTCCTCCTCCAGCGCCTCCACGAGCTCGATCAGCTCGAGCGAGCCAAGGTGGAGGTCTTCTGTGAACGAGTCACCCTCGTTGATGGTGGCCTGATCGATGTCGAGGATGTCTGCCAGCTGTTCCTTGATGACCTGCAGGACACCTGCACGGTCGATCTGACCCGGATCGGACTCAGCCACGCTCTCTCCTCGATCGACGAACGGCGGCCGCGCTCCGCTGAGGCGGCACAAGAGGCGTCACTGTAACCGGTCCCGTGCTCCCCGCGCGACGATCGCCGCTCCGGGCGGGTCAGCCGCTGGGGCGACCGTCAGTCGACCTCGATAGCCTGTCGGCCGTTGTACCAGCCGCAGTTCCCGCACACGACATGGGGCAGCTTGGTGGCGCTGCACCGGGGGCAGACGCTGCGGGCGGGAGCCTGGAGCGTCCAGTTCGAGGCCCGGCGGCTCCGGCTCTTGGACTTCGAGGTCTTCTTCTTCGGAACTGCCATGGTCGTCTCTACCGGTTCGTAACTGGTGGGGGGCGGGTCTCTGTCCTGTCCGAGCTCGACGCCACTCGGGCGCGCAACGTCGGACGAGGACCTGTCACCCTAGCGAATCGTCGGGGTCGGCGTCGAAGTGGAGCTCCGACAGTGCCGCCCATCGTGGATCCACGGGCCGGTCCTGGGACTGCTCCCCGATCGAGACGGGGAACGATCCGGGGTCAGGACCGCCGCAATCGTCGCCGCACAAGGGGGCGAGCGGCAGGGCGAGGATCGCCGCATCGTGCAGGGCAGGCCCCAGGTCGATCGAATCACGGTCGACCTGGTGGGTCTCTTCGTCGCGGGGATCGTCGTTGAAGACCTCGGCCATCTCCGTGCGAGCGACGCCTTCGGTGGGCTCCAGGCACCGCCTGCACGCGCCGCTCCACGGCACGTCGATCGTGCCGGTCACAGCCACGCCGTCGCGGAGGGACTCCATGACGAGATCCAAATGGACGGTTCCCGGCTCCGGCACCGATGAAGTGCTGATGGCGAGCACACCCAGATCGACCGATCGCCGGATCTCCTGTCGGTTGCCCACCCGACGACGCAGCTCGGCCACGCCGATCGACACCTTCGGCAGATCCGGGGTCGGCGGCGTCAGCTCAGGCGTGTCTGCGGCCGTCACGGGATCAGAGGTCCTGGTCGAAGACAGGGACGGCGCCGGTCGCACCTGTCGGCGGGTCCTCGCGCTCACCCAGCTCCGCCTGCTCGATCGTCGGCGCGGCCAGCCTGCTACGTCCGGTGGCCACCGCCTTGGCCACCTTGGCCAGGACGTTCTCGAAGCTGGCGAGCTTCTGGTCGCAGTAGTCCTCGGTCTCGCGCCGCATCCGCCGAGCGGCCGCCTCGGCATCCTCGATGATCTGCTGGGCAGACAGCTCAGCTGCTTTGACCACCTCGGTCCGCTGCGCCATGTGAGCGATGCGCGACTTGGCATCGGCGATCATCTCGTCGCCCTCACGCCTCGACCTCGCCAGGAACTCCTCGCGGTCCTTGAGCAACCAGCGAGCGGAGCGCAACTCGTCGGGGAGCCGGGTGACTGCTTCCTCGAGCAGTTCGAGGACCTCTTCCTTGTTCACGCGGACCGATGCCGACATCGGCATTCCAGGCGAGCTGTCGATGATGTCGATCACCCGCCGCAGGATCGCGTCGGTCTCGGGCACGCGGTACTCGGGGTCGGTACCCCTCCGAGGAGCTCTGCCCGTTTCGCTGGCCAAGTCGTCTGCTGATGCGTTCACGAGACGGCGTCGCCTGATCGGGGGCGGTCGTACCCGCTGGTCTTCTGGTTCATGTGGAGTCCTCGTGGTCGTTGGACGACTTGTCGAATTCTGTCCCCCACAGGACCGCAGGTGGGCGACGGTCCGACGATCTGCCTGCTGACACCCGCTCAGCCTGCGCCGAAACGATCCTTCAGCCGGTTGGCGACGGGTGCCGGGACCATCGTCGTGACGTCGCCGCCGAATCGGGCGACCTCGCGGATCAGCTTGGATGCCAGGAACGAGTTGCGCGATGCCGACGGGATGAAGAGGGTGTCGACCCCAGAGATGGAACGGTTCATCTGGGCCATCTGCAGCTCGGACTCGAAATCGGACACCGCTCGCAGGCCCTTGACGATGAAGTGTGCGCCGAGGTCCCTGGCGAGGTCGACCACCAGAGCGGAGAACATCGTCACCTCGACGTTGTCGAGATGGGCGAGGGAGTCCTCGATCAGCTCCTGGCGCTCGTCCAGGCTGAACAGCGGTTCTCCCTTCTGCGGGTTCCGCATGGCAGCCACCACGACGCGATCGAACAGGCGCGATGCGGTCTCGACTATCTCGACATGCCCGTTGTGGATGGGATCGAAGGATCCGGGATAGAGCACCACGGTCACTAACGGTCCTCCAGGGGTCGTCGGCCGCGGTGTTCACGGTCCGGCTCTACAGCGATCGTCACCACCGTACCGCCGTAGCGGCGTTGCCTCTGCACCACCCGACCCGGCCCGGGGTCGATCGGTCGATCCGACTCGATCACGACCACCGGTGCGATCAGCAGCCCCATCAGCTCGTCCCAGCGGTCATAGGCGTACGGAGGATCGACGAGAGCCAGGTCGAACCCAGCGCCCTGAACTGCCAGGAAGGACATGGCGTCCATGGGTACCACCGAGGACCGGTCCTCGAGACCGCAGGTCGCCAGGTTCGCTCTGATCGCCTCGACCGAACGCCGCGCGGAATCCACGAAGGTGGCGTAGGCGGCACCTCGCGAAAAGGGCCTCGATGCCGAGCGCGCCGGATCCGCCGAACAGGTCGAGCACCAAGGCGTCGCGGATCACATCCATGGATCCGAGGGCGTTGAAGGTCGCCTCTCGTACCCGGTCCCCGGTGGGCCGCACATCGGTTCCCACGGGTGCGGCGAGTCGACGCCCTCGTGCGGTGCCTGCCACGACTCTCATTCCGCCGATGCTAGGAGCAGCGGCACTGTCAGGATTTGAAGAGGAACTCCCGCTCCTCGTCGTCGAGCTGCATGCGTACCTCGTCCACCAGAATCGGGTGTGCCGACATGGCGGTGCCGTCACCGACGAGTTCGACCGCGACCTCACGAGCGCGCCTCGACCCACTCCCGGTCGCGTCTCAGCGAGGCGAGCTGCAGGTCGTTGCGGCCCTTCTGTCGCTGGCCCAGAACCGTGCCCTCACCCCTCAGGTCCAGGTCTATCTCGGCGAGCTCGAAACCGTCGGTGCTGGCGACGAGGGCCTCGAGTCGGGCGACGCCGTCGGGCGAAGGCTCGTCCGACGTCACGAGCACGCACTCGCTCGCCGCGCCCCCCCTGCCGACCCGACCGCGCAACTGGTGCAGCTGGGCGATGCCGAAGCGGTCGGCGTCGAGCACGACCATGACCGTCGCCTCGGGGACGTCGACGCCGACCTCGATCACTGTCGTCGCGACCAGCACGTCGAGGCTGCCGCCACGGAACCCGTCCATCACCGCCTGCTTGTCGTCGGCTGTCATCCGGCCGTGGAGCAGAGCGACCCGAAGCCCGGAGAGCTCGTCCGATGTCAGCCGCTCGAAGGTCGCCTCCGCGGACGCCACCTCGCTCTTGTCGGACTCCTCGATCAGGGGGCAGACCACGTACGCCCGGTGCCCTGCTCCGACCTCTTCCCTGACCAGCTGCCACGCCCGCTGCTCGCCGTCGTGGTCCGATGCCCACGACGTCCGGATCGGGGTCCTTCCCGGAGGGAGCTCGTCGAGCACCGACACGTCCAGGTCGCCATACACCGTCATGGCAGCGGTGCGCGGGATGGGAGTCGCGGTCATCACCAGCAGATCCGGCTGGAGCCCGTCGACGCGACCCGAGCGCAGCGCAGCCCTCTGCTCGACCCCGAACCGGTGCTGTTCGTCGACCACAGCTACACCCAACGACTTGAACTCGACCGCTTCCTGGATCAGCGCGTGGGTCCCGATCGCCAGGTCGATCGTTCCGTCGGCGAGTCCCGCCAGCACCCTTCTGCGTTCCGCCGCACGCGTCCTGTTGGTCAACAGCGCCACACCGAGCGGTCGCTCGCCCAGCAGCGAACCCGGCTCAGCGACGGTGAGGCCTTCGAGCAGCGAGCGCACCGACGCAGCATGCTGCTCAGCGAGAACCTCGGTCGGTGCCATGAGCGCGCCCTGGTGGCCTCCCTGGACCGCGACCAGCAACGCCGCCACGGCCACAACCGTCTTGCCGGCGCCGACATCGCCCTGGAGCAGACGGTGCATGGGAACCGCGCTCCCCAGGTCCGCGGTGATCTCGTCGACGACCCGCCGCTGCGCCTTCGTCAGCTCGTAGGGCAGCGACTGCAGGAAGACCTGCTGGACGCCGGGTGCCACGCCCTCGGCCGGATTCACCACGTGTCTGATGCCTGTTCCGCTGCGCTCCAGGTCGGCCTTGCGCTGCACCAGTGCCAACTGCAGGCGTAGCAGCTCGTCGAAGACCAGGCGACGACGGGCGACGACGAGGTGGGCCATCGACTGCGGGTCGTGGATCCCGGCGATTGCCTCGCCCCTGCCTGCCAGGTCGAGGCGGTCGAGCACTTCGGTCGGGATCGGGTCGGCGATCCCCCGGCTGGAGCAACGCCGGAGCACCTGCGACACCCAGTCGGCGAGATCCCACGTGGACAGGCCGGACTTCTCCGTCAGCGGGTAGATGGCCACCACCTTGCCGGTCCGGTTGCCGATCAGGTCCACGACCGGATTGGTCATCTGGCGTGCCCCGTTGAAGACCTCGACCTTTCCGAACACGGCAACCTGCTGACCGGTCGAACCGAGCTGGCGTTCCCGCCAGGGCTGGTTGAAGAAGGTGCACCGCAGCGAACCCGTCTCGTCGCGCAGCGTCGCGGTGACCATCACCCTTCCGCCACGCACCCGACGCGACGAGACCGACGAGACCGCGCCGATCACCATCGCCTCGTCACCCGGGACCAGGTCGGAGACCCTTGCCTCACGGGTGCGGTCGACGTAGCGGCGTGGGTAGTAGGTGAGAAGTCCGTGGAGGTCGTCGATGCCGAGCGAGTGCAGCCCCTGGAGCTTCTTGGGTCCCACGCCCTTCAGGACGCCCACCTCCATGCCCGCAAGTTCGGGCAGCGTGATCGGCTCCGTCACGGTGCGCTGTCGACGCCGATGTGCAGCTCGAGCGGGCGACCGACCTCGTAGATCGCCTCGACCAGCGCGCCCGGCAGTGTGCTGACGGCCTCAGCTCGCCAGGGGCGGACGGTGCCGTCGAAAGCCACGAGGGACCCGAGATCGTGCCAGGTCGACTCCAACCAGTCGGCCGACTCGAGGCCGCATCCGTCATGTGGTTCGACCCTGCAGCTGACGCGTATAGAGCAGACCGCCCTCCTCACGGACAGCTACTTCGGTGACATCCGGCGGCGGCGCCGGCAGCGGCTCGCCGGCGACGACCGCGCAGAACACATCGAGCATCAACAGGAACCCGGCCGCGGACGTGTCCACCGATCCGCGCCGGGAGAGGAACTCGTCATCGACGGGGCCGCGTTCGAGCTCACCCAGTCCCTCGTCTGCTGCCGCGATGACGACGTCGCCGAGCGTGGCTCCGTCATCCAGCGCGGCGAGGGCTGCATCGGCGGCGACGGCAACGACCACCGGGAGGCGTCCCGGCGAAGAGGCGACCCGCGATGTGGCCAGGCGTTCCCCTGCGACCTCCAGGGCGATGGCGATGCGCTCCGCGTCCACAGCATCGGCGTTGCGCAGCACCTCGGCGATTCCACCGAACAGGCGGGCGAGGTCGGTGTGGGCCGTGCCGGCGTTCCCTGCGGCCCGGTCCAGCGCGTCGCAGATGACAGCGAAACTCGGCGCAGCTCCGCCAGCTAGTCCACCTGCCTCCGCGACCGCTGCGGACAGCAGATCGGCCAGGTCCGAGCCCACCCCCCGACGGCGTGGGGCGTCCGGATCCGTGTCCCAGTCGGATCCCAGCTCGAGTCGATCCAGCGCTGCCCGGTGCTCGTCGATCACCACGGCAGCCGATTCCAGCATCTTCGAGGAAGTCGGCGGAGTCGAGTCGGGATGTCGCCATCGCCGTCGAGCCTATCGACCCCCCGTTGCTGCGGTCGGACTGACGGGCGTCGATCGGCGCGCTTGGGTCGCTGGTCCCGGAGCCACTATGCTTGCTCGCCGGCCCCGACAGCGCTGGCTGTCCAGCTAGTCGGGTCTTCGTCCGATCCCCGCCGGCGCACAACGACCGGCCGCCGCATCAGCGAGAGAAGCACTCCCCATGGCCAGCGTCTGTGAAGTCTGTGACAAGAAGCCGATCTTCGGCATGAGCCTGAGCCACTCACACCGTCGCACGAAGCGCCGCTGGAACCCCAACATCCAGCGCATCCGTGTCCAGGTCGGCTCGACGACCAAGCGAATGAACGTGTGCACGCGCTGCATCAAGGCCGGCAAGGTCACGAAGCCGTCCACCCGCAAGTCCGCCTGAGCCTGCTGGGGCCGAGGCCACAACATCGCAACCCTGCAGAGCGTCGGCAGTCGCCGGCGCTTTGCCGCGTTCTGGCCCAACGTTTACTCTCGGGTTTGCGGACTCGGATCCCATCCGAACTTCTGCGTGCCGCAGTCGCATTGTCGAGACCAACCCATACCTGGAGCGAACTGGTGCAAGGCGTGATCAAGTCATACGACCCCGCCACCAAGGACGGCATCGTCGTGCGTGACACCGACCTGGCCGAGTTCGACCTGAGCCCGAACGCTCTCGACGGCTCGTTGTTCCGCATGCTGCGCCAGGGACAGCGGGTTAACTTCGACCTGGACCAGTCCGGCCTGGCGACCGGACTGAACCTGGGCTCCGAGGTGGACATGGGCACACCGGCATTCCTGGGGAGCGCCGATCCTGCCCCGGAGTCCTGACCTCGCAGTCGCCGCCGGACACCAACGTCCAACCAGACCACCAAGCAATCAATCATCGCCGGGCCACATCATCCGCAACAGCGGGTGATGAACGGAGAGAGACCGAGGGGAACCCATGGCAGGAATCACCACCAACCAGAACCTCAAGGACTGGGTCGAGAACTGGCAGGAGATCTTCCAGCCCGACGCCGTCGAATGGTGCGACGGGTCCGTCGAGGAGTACGACCGCCTGTGCGAACTGCTGGTCGAGAACGGCACCTTCGAGAAGCTCTCGGAGTCCAAGCGGCCCAACAGCTACCTGGCTCTCTCCGACCCGAGCGACGTTGCCCGCGTCGAGGACCGCACTTTCATCGCCTGCGAGAACGAGATCGATGCCGGCCCGACCAACCACTGGCGTGACCCGGCCGAGCTCAAGGCCGAGATGCTCGAGCTCTACCGCGGGGCGATGAAGGGCCGCACCATGTATGTGGTGCCATTCTCGATGGGCCCGCTCGGGTCGCCGATCGCCCACATCGGCGTCGAGCTGACCGACTCGCCCTACGTCGCCGTCTCCATGCGAACCATGACGCGCATGGGGCAGGGCGCACTCGAGGTCCTCGGTGCCGATGGCGAGTTCGTGCCGTGTGTGCACTCCGTCGGCGCACCGCTCACCGAGGGCGCAACCGACGTCGCCTGGCCCTGCAACGACGACCAAGTACATCTCGCACTTCCCCGAGACCCGCGAGATCTGGTCCTACGGCTCCGGCTACGGCGGCAACGCGCTGCTGGGCAAGAAGTGCTTCGCTCTCCGCATCGCCTCGACCATGGCCCGCGACGAGGGCTGGATGGCCGAGCACATGCTCATCCTCGGGATCACCTCGCCCCAAGGCGAGAAGCGCTACATCGCGGCGGCCTTCCCGTCGGCGTGCGGCAAGACCAACATGGCCATGCTCGTTCCCGTCACTGCCCGGCTGGAAGGTCGAGACCGTCGGCGACGACATCGCCTGGATGAAGTTCGGCGACGACGGGCGCCTGTACGCGATCAACCCGGAGGCCGGCTTCTTCGGTGTCGCTCCCGGCACGTCGGACGAGACGAACAAGAACGCCATGGACACGATGTGGGGCAACTCCATCTTCACCAACGTCGCCAAGACCGACGACGGTGACGTCTGGTGGGAGGAGATGACCGACGAGGCCCCCGCCCACCTGATCGACTGGAAGGGCAACGACTGGGCCCCCGGCGCCGACACGCCCGCAGCGCACCCCAACGCACGCTTCACCACCCCGGCATCGCAGTGCCCGTCCATCGCACCCGAGTGGGAGGACCCCAAGGGCGTTCCGATCTCGGCGATCCTCTTCGGCGGTCGCAGAGCCACGAACGTCCCGTTGGTCACACAGTCCTTCGACTGGCAGCACGGGACCTTCCTCGGGTCGATCATGAGCTCGGAGAAGACGGCTGCCGCAGCGGGCAAGGTGGGCGACGTGCGCTTCGATCCCTTCGCGATGCTGCCGTTCATGGGATACAACGCCGGCGACTACATGCAGCACTGGCTGAAGATCGGCGACAGCACCGATGCTGACAAGCTGCCGAAGCTGTTCTGGGTCAACTGGTTCCGCAAGTCCGACGAGGGCAAGTTCCTCTGGCCCGGGTTCGGCGACAACAGCCGGGTGCTCAAGTGGGTGCTGGAGCGTGTGACCGGCGAAGGCGGAGCGGTCGAGACCCCCATCGGGTATGTGCCCGAGACCGACGCGATCGACGTGTCCGGGCTCGACATCTCCGACGAGACCCTCACCGAGCTCCTGTCGGTCAACGCCGACGCCTGGCGAGGTGAGGTTGAGCTGATCAACGGTCATTTCGAGTTCATCGGTGAGCGTCTGCCCCAGGCGATGCGCGACGAGCTCGCCGACCTGGAGAAGCGTCTGGCCGACTGACGGCCTGGCTAGGCCAGGGCTATCGCCCGGAGCCCGAGGCCCATGAGGAAGAGCCCGCCGGCGCCGTACAGCAGGTACATCTGGGCCCGCATCTGCTCCCGGTATGCATAGAGGATCCCGACGGTCACCAGAGAGATGAATCCGTAGAACATGTGCATACCGGGCGCGGTCGATCCCCTCGACCGCCACCATGTAGACCCCCAACGCCACCTGCACGAAGATCGTCACCTGCACGAACACGACTGCGACCCAGAGCGCCTTGACCCTCAGCTTCGGCAGCCAATGAGCTCCCATGCACCAGGCGCCGGCAACAGCGTTGCCGATCACCACGACCCATGCCCAAAGGTCGTGCAGGTCCAGGATCACAAGGGGTCCCAGAGGCTGGTGGCGAACGGCTCACCCGCTCCGTGGGGGTGTCCCGTTCGGATGAACCACTCGGTGCCGAACGCCATGGCGAATGCATCGTCACCCATGGTCATGAACCAGGACTCCGGCCCGATCTGACTCGCGTGGGCAGTCATCGACGCCTTCTTGACCGACAGCAGATCCCGCACGTCGACCGCATGGGTCAGCTCGACCTCCGGCTTGCCGAACGTCGTGCTGTCGAGCTCCTCTTCCGTGGGCGCTGTCCGCCGGAGCATCGACACCGTCAGCTGCCTGCATCGCGCGGATCGCGGCGACGCTTCGACGGATCTCGTCGTTGTTCATGGTGCCCTGGAACACCTCGGGTGTACCCGACAGCTCGGCAGCTCGGAGCCCGACCCGGTGGACCTGGATGTGATCAGGATGTCCGTAGCCACCGAAGTCGTCGTACACCGTGAGGACCTCTGCATCCTCCTCCCGGAGGATCGCCGCCAGCCGGTGTGCTGCGCTCTCCACGTCGGCCTGCCAGAAGCTGTAGGGGAAGTCGTTCGACGGCTCCCCCATCATCCCCGAGTCGACATAGCCGAGGAACTCCACCCGCTCGACCCCGAGCAGCCGGGCCGACTCGAGCGTCTCCACTATCCGGCGCTCCCACAGCATCTCGCCTTCGTCGAGCACTCCCGGCGTCGGTTCACCCCGCTCGCCGCGGGTCGCCACGACGAGCACGACGCGGTGCCCTTCAGCCGCAGCGCGAGCCATGGTGCCGCCCGTACCGATCGACTCGTCGTCGGGATGGGCGTGGAAGCAGACGATCGTGGACACAGCGCTGCAACCTATCTGAGCATCCCGGCGGAGCCCGCCGAGTCAGGCCACGGCGTGCGCAGCGCGCGAACTCGGCGATCCGGGCGCCATCTGCACCCAGCCAGTCGGCGAGGATCTCGTCGGTGTGCTGGCCGGTGTGCGCCGGCGGGCGCTGGATCTGCGCGGGGGTCCGGTCGAACCGCGGGGCAGGAGCGGGCTGAGTGATGCCCGCCACCTCGACGAACGTCTTTCGCTGGACGTTGTGGGGGTGACGTGTTGCCTCCTCCATGGACAGGACCGGTGCGAAGCAGATGTCGGTCCCCTCCATCACCTGGCACCACTCGTCGCGGGTCCGGGTACGGAAGATCTCTTCGAGGCGCCCCTTCAGCTCCGGCCAGCGGGCACGATCCATCTGGCTGGGCAACTCCTCGCCACGATCCGCGTAGGCCTGCTGCAGGCCAGTGTGCTCCAGCAGCTGCAGGTAGAACTGCGGCTCGATGGACCCGATCGAGACGAACTCGCCGTCAGCGCATTCGTAGGTGTCGTAGAAGTGAGCGGCGGTGTCCAACATGTTCGTGCCCCGCTCGTCGCTCCAGATGCCCATGGCCTTGAAGCCCCACATCATCGTCATGAGCAGGGCCGAACCGTCGACCATCGCAGCGTCGACGACCTGACCGCTGCCGGAACGCTGGGCCTCGAGCATGGCGCACACGACGCCGAACGCCAGGAGCATCCCGCCGCCACCGAAGTCGCCCACGAGGTTGATCGGTGGCGTCGGCTTCTCGTCCGCCCGGCCGAGGTGGGCGAGCACGCCGGCGAGCGCTATGTAGTTGATGTCGTGACCCGCGGTCGGGGCGTACGGCCCTTCCTGGCCCCAACCGGTCATGCGTCCGAACACGAGCCTCGGGTTGCGCTCGGCGCACACGTCGGGGCCGAAGCCGAGGCGCTCCGCGACTCCTGGACGGAACCCTTCGATCAGGGCGTCAGCGTGCTCCACCAGATCCAGCAGCACGGCGACGCCTTCAGGAGACTTGAGATCCAGTGCGATGGATCGCCGGCCGCGATTGAAGATGTCGGAGGGCGGTGTGGCGGGATCGCCACCCATCGCATTGGCGGAACGGTCGACGCGGATCACGTCGGCTCCCATGTCCGACAGCATCATCGCCGCGAACGGCCCGGGGCCGATCCCTGCCACCTCGATGATCTTCAGTCCGTCCAGCGGTCCCATCTGCATTCCTCTCGATTCGCTGCGCCGCGGCGCTGCTTCGTGCTTCCTTGCGATGCCGGCCGAACCGCGCCTCGTGTCGGGCTCAGCGAGTAGACGCCGCCACGTTGTCCAGCAGGCCACCGATGATCCGGTCCCAGTACTCAGGAGGCATGTCGTGGCCCATGCCCTCGAGCACCCGCAGCTGCGCACCGGGGATCAGCTCGGCAGTGCGTTCACCGCCGGAGATCTGCACCAGCCGGTCGTGATCACCGTGCATCACCATGGTCGGATGACCGAGCGATGGCAGGGCCTCGGCCCGCGAGCCGGAGGCAAGGATGGCCATGAACTGCCTGCTCGTCCCCGCCGGGTCGTAGGAGCGGTCGGTCTGGAAGGTGGCCTTGGCCGTCGCCCTGGCCTCGTCGAACACGTCCGGTGTGCCGATGATCCTGGCCAGTTCCACGGCGCTGGTGATGCGGCCTTCACGGGTGTCCTGGGGTGTCAGGATGCCGATCATCGAGGCGAGCACCTCGGGGTCGGGGGTGCCGACGTCCGGCTCAC
The DNA here is from genome assembly GCA_037045265.1 of Microthrixaceae bacterium. Lineage (GTDB taxonomy): Bacteria > Actinomycetota > Acidimicrobiia > Acidimicrobiales > Microtrichaceae > JBAOHV01. The sequence goes on from JBAOHV010000015.1 coordinate 108,710, forward strand.
CTGTCGTGGTGTAGAGCAGGGTCAGCGAGCGCACTCGATGAGGGTGCTCGATCGCCATCGTCTGGGCGATCATGCCGCCCATGGAGGAGCCGAGCACGTGGGCGTCGTCGATCCCGAGCGCATCGAGGAGGCCCATCCCGTCCGCTGCCATGTCGGACAGGGTGTAGGTGGCGCCGATCGGCTCACCGGAGCCTGCTGCCATAACGGCTGCGAACACGTCGGGCGTCTCGCCTTCGAGGTGGGTCGACAGGCCGACGTCACGGTTGTCGTAGCGGAGGACGTGGTGTCCGCCGGCGGCGACGCGCTCGCAGAACTCGTCCTCGTAGACGACGCACTGTGCTCCGAGCCCGGATACGAGCAGGACCGTGCTGTTCGACGGGTCCCCGAAGCTGTCGTGGTAGAGGTCGAGCTCGTTCACCTGCGCAGTCGGCATCGCCGGAGTGTAGTTCCTTGACCGACCGGTCAAGACGGCTCGAACCACCGACCGTCGACGATCGTGCGCAACGGGCTCATGGCATCGTCCAGCACGACGAACTCCGCCGTTTCGCCGGGCACGAGGCGTACCGGATCGAGGCCAAGCAGTCGTCGTTGGGCACCACCGCAGGCGTCGACGGCATCGGCCAGGTCCAGCCCGGCATCGAGCAGGTTGCGCAAGCACTGGTCCGGAGTGGCGATTCCGCCGCAGATCGTTCCGTCGGCAGCCCGCGGCGCTCCGCCGACCAGCCCGATGAGGTCGGGCCCCGTGCGCCACGACGCACGGTCCATGCCTGCGTACAGCACGGCGTCGGTGGTGGCCGCCAGACGCCCCCGGGCGGCTGCGGCACTGAAGGCCAGGACCGGAGCGGCGACGTGAACCAGGTCGGCGATCACACCGACGGTCAGGCGGGAGTCGCTCAGAGCCACTCCGATCGGTCCGGGATCGTGGGCCGATATCGGCCGCATCGCGTTCCAGCAGTGGGTCACATGCCGTGCCCCGGCGTCGACAGCCGCCATCACCTGCTCGACATCGGCGTCGGTGTGTCCGATGCTGACCACGACCCGCGATTCGACCAATTGCGCGATCAGGTCGATCGCTCCGGGCAGCTCTGGCGCGATGGTCATGAAGCCGACAGAACCCGCGGCAAGCAGGCTCTGGAGCACCGCCGGGTCACACCCGAGCAGGTCCTCGCTGCGGTGCGCACCGCTGCGATCCATCGACAGGAACGGACCTTCCAGATGCGCGGGCAGCCACCTGGCACCGCTCGGGGGATCGGCCAGGACCTCACCCAGTCGACCCAGCGCCCTCCGGTATGAGTCGATGTCCTGCGAGTAGAAGGTCGGCTGGGCTGCTGTCGCACCGCGGCTCGCCAGGAAGGCCCCGACCACTCCGTATCCATCGCGGTCCGCGTCCCGCAGGTCCACCCCGACGGCCCCGTTGACCTGGAGGTCGACCATGCCCGGCACGGCGATCGCTGTGCCGACAGAGTCACTGCCAGATGCATCCATGCCCACGCGGGTGATCACACCGTCGACGAGCTCGATGTCGCCCCGCAGGAACCTGCCCTCGACGAGTGCACCACAGACCCCGACCCGACTCACCCGGACGACTCCGAGCCGTTCACCGCGCACCGCTCGGGTCCAGCTCCACAGCAACCCCGCTCGCAGCCGACCTGTAGATCGCGTCGATGACCTCGTGCGCCCTGAGGGCGTCATCCACGTCCGGTCGAACCCGGATGACCGGACGCCCCTCGAGATGGTTGCGGACCTGGACCAGGAAGTCCTGTTCCGTGCTGCGCAGATCCACGTCACGCGCCTGCAGCCAACCGATCAGCTGGTCACCGTCGAGCAGCAGTTCCTCGTCACTGGTCTGTCGCCTCACCGGCCCGAAGAACTCCCCCTCCAGGGTGATCATCGCGTGCTCACAGAACACTTCGACCCGACGCTGGCTGGGTCGGCTCAGCACCTCGTGCCAGATCGAGTGGAGGCTCCCCGAGCCACCTTCGGCGAATCGCGTCATCACCGTCACCGAATCCTCGATCCCGTCGATGCCGTGGAAGTAGTCATGGTGCGCACTCACCGATGACAGCGGGCCGACCAGCCACTCGAGTATGTCGACGTCGTGGATGGAGTGCTCGAGCAGTGTGCCCGCCCCGGCCAGGGTCCGCTCTCCTCGCCAGCGCGACCCGTACATGCCCTGGGTCGGCAGGTACTGGTCGTCGCGGAACACGACGTTCATCACCCGACCCGAATCCGGGTCGCGGATCAGCTCACGCATGGCGTGCATGGCGGGGGTGCTTCGCAGCACCAGTCCGACGGCGTTGGGCAGACCCGATCCCCTCACGAGATCGACCAGCTCACGCGCTCCCTCGACGTCGGTCGACAGGGGCTTCTCGCAGAACACCGGGCGACCGGCCGCCACCGCTTCTCGCACCCCCTCGAGATGCGCCGCGGTCCAGGTGCAGACGAACACCGCGTCACTGCTCGCGATCACGTCCTGAGCGCTGTCGACGACCAGCCCAGACTCTTCGTCACAGAATGCTGCGGCACGCTCGGGGTCCGGGTCGAACACGGCGACTATGTCGTTCGCCTCGACCGCGAGCCGCAGCTGCATGGCGTGGTACCGGGCGATGAACCCTGCTCCCAGGAAGCCGATCCTCAGGCCCATCGGCGCAGGGTAGCCCGGCGCTCGCCACCCGAAGCTCGATGCCCCGGCGGATCGACCCCCGGTGGGACCGCTAGCGTCCCCGAGCTGTGGGACTCGACGAACGTCTTGACGACCTGACACGACGAACGAGCGTGATAGTCGGTTCGCGCCAGGGTCGCCCGAACCTGCCATCGACCGGCTGCCCGTTCTGCCCCGGCGGGACGGAGGCACCCGAGCCGTATGACGTGAGGTGGTTCTCCAACCGTTGGCCCGCCATGCCCGACGACCGCTGCGAAGTGGTCCTCTACACACCCAGGCACGACGCTGAGTTCTGGTCGCTCGGCCGGGAGGGTGCGCGCAAGGTCGTGGACCTGTGGGCCGAGCGGACGGCGACACTCGGCGCCCGTGACGACGTCGACTACGTGCTCGTGTTCGAGAACCGCGGACCCGAGGTCGGCGCGACGATCGCGCACCCGCACGGGCAGATCTACGCCTACGACTCGGTCCCACCCGAGCCGCTGCGCGAGCTGGTCGACGGCGTGCTCGACATACCCGACGCAGACGACCCGCTCGTCGTCTGCGCGGCTGGGGACTGGCTGGCATGGGTGCCCCACGCCGCCATGTGGCCCTACGAACTTCGTCTCGCTCCAACGGAGGCGGCGGGTTCGTTGTGCGATCCCGACTGCGACCGCGACGGGCTCGCCGCCCTGCTCGTCGACGTGCTGGCCCGTCTCGACCAGCTGTTCGACGCACCCATGCCATACATGCTGTGGATCCACCAGCGCCCGACCGACGGCGAGGCATGGCCCCAGGCGCGGGTCCACCTGCACATCACGCCGCTGATGCGCTCCCCCGGCGTGCAGCGCTTCGTCGCCGCGGCGGAGCTGGGCGCTGGCGTGTACTTCAACCCGATCGACCCGGCCGATGCCGCGGCGCGGCTGCGCGCGTTCGCCCGGGCACCCGGGTGAACCGCGATGAGCCCGACCGGAGCCGTCACCGCCTGGGCACCGGGGAGGGTGAACCTGATCGGGGATCACACCGACTACATGGGGGGCCTGGTCCTGCCCATGGCGGTTCAGCTGGGCACCACCATCACCGCCGTGAGGGGCGGCGACAGGGTGGAGCTGACCTCCGCCCAGATGCCCGGCAAGGTGACGTTCCCCGTCCCGGCCCGACACCCTGACCGGGTCGAGCCCTCGTGGGGGCGCTACGTCGCGGGCGTTGCCGCCGAGCTCGATGCCGTCGTCGGCATCCGCGGTCGGGTGGAGTCCGATCTACCGATCGGGAGCGGATTGTCCTCTAGCGCCTCGCTCGAGGTGGCCACGGCGTTGGCCCTTGGCGACACCGGCGACCCCGCCGCCGTGGCCCGCCGGTGCCAACTCGCCGAGCAACGTGCCACCGGAGTGCCGTGCGGGATCATGGACCAGCTGGCCAGTGCAGCCGGAATCGCCGGCCACGCGCTGCTGATCGACTGCTCGACGCTCGACATCGACCCAGTACCGGTCCCCGACGAGGTCGCCATCTGGGTGATCCACTCCGGCCAGGAGCGCGGGCTGGTGGACTCCGCGTACGCTCAGCGCCGGGCCGAGTGCGAAGCGGCCGCGGCGATGATCGGCCCGCTCCCCCACGCCTCTGAGGACGAGATCGAGGCGCTGTCAGACCCGATCATGGCGGCCCGGGCACGCCACGTGCGCACCGAGTGCACGCGTGTCGTGGACTTCGCCGCTGCGCTGCGGTCGGGCGACCTGGGAGCAGCAGGTTCGCTCATGGTGGCCAGCCACCGTTCGCTGCGCGACGACTTCGAGGTGTCGACGGACCGACTCGACGCACTCGTCGATCAGCTCACATCGACCCGGGGTGTCCACGGCGCTCGACTGACAGGCGCGGGGTTCGGCGGCTGTGTCGTGGCCATGGCCGAACCGGGAGTCGACCTGGGCGGCTGGCAGGTCAGCGCGTCCGCCGGCGCACACCTGTCCGACGAGGCCTGACCTCCGTATTCGGGGCGTCAGCTCCGCCCGCCCAGGAGGCGGGCCTTCTGGGCGGCGAACTCCGCCTCGCTCAGGTGGCCCTGATCGTGCAGCGCCGCCAGTTTCGCCAACTCGTCGGCAACCGACGCCTGCGGTTCCGGGGCCCGGACCCGGTCGAACTTGCGGTTCTCGTTCTCTTCCATCTCCTGGTAGAGGGTCTGCTGGACACCGATCGGGTCCCGGACGTCCTCGAACATCTGCACGCCGTTCTCGCCGGCGGACTCGACGGTGAGAGTGCCCGCACCGATCATCCGGTCGACCACACTCTGGTTGAAGAACACCGTGTTGATGCGCTCCAGAGGGATCTCGACGCCGCGCTTCGAGACTATGCCCTCCCGGTAGACGCATCGGTCCGTGGTGACCACGAAGTTCGTCGATACCCAGGTGATCCATCGCTGCAGCATGTAGAGGAGGCTGGTGATGATCGCCAGTGCCGCCACCGTGTTGGCGACCGTACCCGCCGCCCCGTCCCAGTCCTGGGTGAGCAGCCAGATCCCTACGGCCACAGCAATCACCAGGATCACGACGCCCTTGGCCAGCATGATCCAGTGGGGATGGGTGTCGAGAACGATCTTCTCGTTGCCGTGCAGGTTTGATGCGTCGAAGCCCACGTCGGCAGGCTACCGCCCACGACCGACCACCAGATGGATCAGTCCCAGCCGAGCTCGGTCAGCTCCTCGTCGTCGAAGCCGAAGTGGTGCGCGAGCTCATGGACGACCGTGACCAGTACCTGGTGGGCGACCTCGTCCGGCGACGCGCACATCTCACAGATCGGCAATCGGTAGACGACTATGCGGTCGGGCATGACGAGACCGCCGTACTCATCACGCTCGGTTAGCGGCACACCCTCGTACAGACCGAGCAGGTCCTCGCTCCCGTGCCGGTCTTCCACCACGACGACGACGTTGTCGATCAGCCCTGCCAACGCGTCGGGCACCTGGTCGAGCGCGTCGGCTACGAGCCCGGTAAACGACACCTCGTCGAGTGGCTGCACGGGGCGGCAGGCTAGCGGTCTGGCTCGGGGACGGGCCCTGCACCCCCGCTCCGTTGTCGGTGGCCGCTGGTACGGTCGCCGGCGTGGAGTCCGACCCCGCGACCAACGACGCGCTCCTTCGCACCATGAACGCCCCCCAGCGCTCGGCGGTGCTCTCCTCCGCTTCGCCGCTGCGCATCCTCGCCGGCGCAGGGTCGGGCAAGACCCGGGTGCTCACCCACCGCATCGCCCACAGGGCAGCAGAGGGCTCGCTCGACCCGAACCGCGTGCTGGCGGTCACCTTCACTCGCAAGGCGGCCGGCGAGCTGCGCGACCGTCTCGGGCGACTCGGTCTGCGCGGGGGGATCCACGCAGGCACGTTCCACTCGATCGCATATGCGCAGCTCCGCCAGCGATGGGAGGAGCGTGGTGTTCGCCCACCCGAGTTGCTCGAGCGGAAGGTCGGCTTCATCGCCCGCCTCGTCGGCACCGGCCGGGGATCCACGGTCCCCCTCGACGTCGTAGCCGAGATCGAATGGGCTGCCGCTCGCCGCATCTCACCCGAGCAGTACGTCTCCCATGCCCGCATGGCCAGGCGCACCCCGCCGATCGAACTGAGCCGGGTGGCCGACATCTACGACCGGTTCCAGACCGAGAAGCGCCGCAAACGCCTGGTCGACTTCGACGACCTGCTGCGTCTGGCAGCTCGCGACCTCGCGGCCGACCCGGTCTACGCATCAGCACGCCACTGGCGTTTCCGTCATCTCTTCGTCGACGAGTTCCAGGACGTCAACCCGCTCCAGCACGCGCTCCTGAGCGCATGGCTCGGGCCTGAATCGGATCTGTGCGTCGTGGGTGACCCGAACCAGGCCATCTACGCATGGAACGGCGCCGACGCGACCTACCTGGTCGACTTCGACAGATGGTTCCCAGGTGGAGACACCGTGATCCTCGAGGACAACTACCGCTCGACTCCACAGGTGCTGACCGTCGCCAATGCTGTGCTCGCCGCAGGCCGCAACGTCCCTATCCGCCTTCGGCCCCACAGACCCGACGGCCCCATGCCCACGGTCACCGAGCTCTCAGACGAGCGCGCCGAGGCCAACGCCATCGCCCGCCGCGTTCGGGATCGCCACACGCCAGGCACCCCGTGGTCCGCCCAGGCTGTACTCGTCAGGACCAACGCACAGGCAGCCGTCGTGTCCGAGGTGTTCACCGAGCGCAGGATCCCCCACCGTGTCCGCGGCGGCGGAGACCTGCTGGAGCAGCCCGAGGTCAAACAGGCGATGAACTCCATGCGTCGTGCTTCCTCCCTGCCAATGGCGCTCGGCGACCTGGAGGCCGAGCTCGCCAGGAGCGCTCCCGACGGCGCCGGCAAGGACCCGCCGGACGGATCTCCGGAGCCCGCCCGACGTCCTGCTGGCGCGGCTCACCGAGGATCGGGCCGCGAACGTCGCCGAACTAGTCCGACTCGGGCGCGAGTTCATCGCTCTGGACCCACAGGCCGGGGTCCCCAGTTTCCTCGGCTGGCTGACGTCGGCCTTGCGCGGTGAGGACCGGGCCGGTGGCGATGCGGTCGACATCGTCACCTTCCACGCAGCCAAGGGCCTGGAGTGGCCGATCGTCCACCTCGGGGGCCTCGAAGAGGGGTTCGTGCCGATCCACCACGCGAAAGACGACGACGACGCGCTCGAGGAGGAGCGACGCCTGCTCTACGTAGCGCTCACCCGGGCCAAGGACGAGCTGCACTGCACATGGGCGGCATCGCGGACGTTCGGCAGTCGCTCCGCGAAGCGTTCGCCGTCACAATGGCTGCCGATCATCCAGTCGATGGTCGGAATTCAGCCCCTGGACCTGGACGGCCACCGCGGGGCTGAGCGTGCCCGCTCCGCCAGGGCGGGCCTGGCGAGCAAGTCACGCAGGGCGGGAGCCACCGATGGGCTCGCCGGCGACGAGCGCGCCGTCTTCGAGTCCCTCGCGCGACTGGCGCCGGGCCCAGGCCAGAGAAGCCGACGTCGCCGCGTTCGTGATCTTCAACGACGCGACGCTTCGCTCGATAGCCGCCTCCAAGCCCCGGAACCGGACCGAGCTGCTAGCCGTGTCGGGTGTCGGACCGGTCAAGGCACAGCGATTCGGCGACGACGTTCTGGCGATAGTCGCACGGCACCGCTAGAGGAGCGGCGCGGCTCATCCGCCGCGGCCGGCGGAGGTCTTCTGGTGAAGAAGGAGGGCCGGCGGACCGGGTCAGCCGCGGGCGGCCAGCAGTGCGGCGAACGTCTCGCTGTCGAAGGCCACGAAGAGCCCGTCGGCCTCCGCGACCACCTCACCGTTCACACGCATCTCTCCGTGGGTGAAGATCTTGCGCCCCTCACGACGATCGAACCAACCCTCGAGCGCCAGTTCCACGCCCAACGGTGTCGGGCGTCGGTAGTCGACACCCAGGTGGGCGGTCATGCCCTGATCACCGGACAACGACTGGGTGGCGCCCAACAGCTCATCGAAAGCCGCTGCGATGTAGCCACCGTGCACGCATCCGGGTGGCCCCTCGTAGGCGGAACCGAAGGTGACGGTCCCGTGCACCCGATCGCCCCGGTACTCCAGCTCCATCGGTGGCGACAGCGGGTTGGCCAGGCCGATGAACGGGCTGTGGTCGAACACCGCCGCCCACTCCTGGTCGCTCCGTTCGTGCCAGGCGATCTCACTGCCGGCGTTGGCCGACTCGGCGAAACCACGGTACGTCTGGCCACGCGGGTAGGCCACCAGCACAGCCGCGAGCGCCTCCATGTCGTCGGCGGCCCGGGCGAGCTCAGCGGTCGAGGCCGTGGTCGTGACCAGCAGGTCGATCACCTCACGGATAGCGGCTGCCAGGCGCCGCTCCTCGATCCTGCGCGGGGTCGTCTCGAGGCCGGCTAGACCCTCGATCCGAGGACTCAGCAGGGACGGGTCGGATTCCGAGTCGTTCATGAGAGGTCGAACTCCGCCATCACCGGGGCGTGGTCAGAGGGTTTGGTGCCCTTGCGTGCGTTGCGGTCGATCAGGTCGGCAACCGACCGGGCAGCGAGCGACCTGCTCGACAACAGGTAGTCGATCCGCATCCCCCGGCGCTTGTGGAAGTCACCGTTGCGGTAGTCCCAGTAGCTGTAGATGCCATCCTGGGGATACCGCTCACGCAGGGTATCGACCAGGCCCCAGTCGCGGAGGGACGCGATGGCCTGGCGTTCCGGCTCGCTCACATGGGTGCTACCGACGAAAGCGGCAGGGTCCCACACATCGATGTCGGCCGGGGTGACGTTCCAGTCGCCGAGGATCACCAGGTGCTCCTCGGGTGAGCAGCGATCATCGAGCACACGCCGCAGCCTGGCGAGCCATTCGAGCTTGTAGCGGTAGTGGTCGTCGTCGAGCGCCCTACCGTTGGGCACGTACACCGAGCAGACGAGCACCCCGTTGCATCGGGCCCAGACGATCCGCGCATCGGGATCGGGATCCTCGCCGTCATCGAAGCCGTAGACGGGTTCGTCGATACCCACCCGGGAGAGGATCGCCACGCCGTTCCAGCGGCCCTGGCCGTGGTGAACGCTGTCGTAGCCGAGCCGCTGGAAGTCCAGCGCGGGGAACTGCGCGTCGCCCATCTTGGTCTCCTGGAGGCAGAGCACGTCCGGGCCCACCCGCTCCAACCACTCCTGGACCCTGGGCATGCGGGCGTTCAGCGAGTTCACGTTCCAAGTGGCGACAAGCACGGGTCGAATCTAGGCGCCGTCCGTGCCCACAGCTGTCCCGGCCGGTCGACCAGCGGGAAGTAGCATCCACCTCGTGGCCGACGATCACTCTCCCACGTCCCTCGGACCCAACGCCTGGTTGGTCGAGGAGATGCACGAACGATTCCTGAGCGACCCGGCGTCTGTCTCGGCGAGCTGGCAGGAGTTCTTCGCAGACTACCGACCGCCGGGCCGGACCGGCGGCGCAGCCCCGAACCCGGCGCAGTCCGCTCCGGGCGCACCCCCGAACCCGGCGCAGTCCGCTCCGGGCGCACCCCCGACCGGCCAGGCGGCTCCGGTGCCGACGACCGCCCCGGTGAGCTCGGCGCCCACAGCGCAGCCGGCTGCAGCGGCAGAGGAAACCCCGGGCGACCCGATCCGCGGTGTCGGCGCCAGGATCGTGACGAACATGGAGGCCTCACTCGCGGTCCCCACCGCCACGTCGTTCCGTGAGGTCCCCGCCAAGCTGCTCGAGGTCAACCGCAACGTGATCAACGGCTACCTGGGCCGGACCCGCGGCGGAAAGGTCAGCTTCACCCACCTGATCGGCTACGCGCTCGTCCGGGCCATCGCCGACCACATGCCGGCGATGAACAACTCCTTCCTCGCTGGGCCTGACGGGGTACCGCGCCTGGTGCGCAACGAACACGTCGGTCTCGGCATCGCGATCGACATGGAGAAGAAGGACGGCAGTCGTTCCCTTCTCGTGCCGTGCATCAAGAACGCCGACACCCTGGACTTCGCCGGATTCATGGCGGTCTACGACGAGCTCGTGCGCAAGGCAAAGACCAACAAGCTCACCGTCGACGACTTCGTGGGTGTGACGATCACGCTCACCAACCCCGGAACCATCGGCACTGAACGCTCGGTCCCCAGGCTCATGCCGGGCCAGGGAGCGATCGTCGGTGTCGGATCGCTCACCTACCCCACCGGCTTCGCTGGAGCGGACCCGCGGACGATCGCTGACCTGGGGATCTCGAAGGTAATCACGATCTCGTCCACCTACGACCACCGGATCATCCAGGGCGCCGAATCCGGACTGCTGCTCCAGCAGGTGGATCGCCTGCTGCTCGGCGGCAACGGCTTCTACGAAGACATCTTCCGGGCGATCGGCGTTCCGTACGAGGCGGTCCAATGGCGCCGCGACGTCAACCCCGGCGAGGTCGAGTCGGCCCAGGTCGTCAAGCAGATGCAGGTCTCGACCCTCATCAACATGTACAGGGTGCGTGGGCATCTGATCGCCGATCTGGATCCACTGGCGGCGGATGCTCCCGAGATGCACTCGGAGCTCGATCCTGCCACCTACGGCCTGACCATCTGGGATCTGGACCGGGAGTTCCTCACCGGCGGTGACGTCGGCATCTACGCGTCGGTCGGCGATGCCCGACGCCTACCTCTGGGGGAGATCCTCCACATCCTCCGGGATGCGTACTGCCGGACGGTCGGTATCGAGTACATGCACATCCAGGAGCCAGAGGAGAAGCGCTGGATCCAGGAGCAGGTCGAGGGCGCCAGCACCAAGCTCGACGTAGACGACCAGCGCCACATCCTCGACCAGCTCAACGCCGCAGAGGCGCTCGAGAAGTTCCTGGGCACCAAGTACCTGGGCCAGAAGAGGTTCGGCCTCGAGGGCGCAGAGGCTCTGATCCCGATTCTCGACGCAATCCTCGAGGAAGCCGCCGACGCCGATCTCGACTCTGCCGTTCTGGGCATGTCGCACCGGGGCCGCCTGAACGTGCTCGCGAACATCGTGGGCAAGTCGTACGCGCAGCTCTTCCGCGAGTTCGAGGGCTACGTCGACCCGGACTCGATCCAGGGCTCCGGCGACGTCAAGTACCACCTGGGCGTGGAAGGCGTGTTCGAGTCCCGCTTGGGTGCTTCGATCCCTCTGAGCCTTGCCGCCAACCCGTCTCACCTCGAGGCCGTCAACCCGGTCGTCGAGGGCATGGCTCGCGCCCGGATGGACCAGATCCCCTACGACATCTCGCGACGTTTTCCCGTACTCCCGATCCTGATGCACGGCGATGCGGCTTTCGCCGGCCAGGGCGTCGTGGCCGAGACGCTCAACCTCTCGCTGATCAAGGGCTATCGCGTCGGCGGCACCATCCACGTGATCGTGAACAACCAACTCGGCTTCACCACGCCTCCGGAGTCGGCACGCAGCTCCGAGTACTGCACCGACATCGCCAAGGCGGTCCAGGCTCCGATCATCCACGTCAACGGCGACGACCCCGAGGCATGCGTGCGTGTGGCCCGCCTGGCCTTCGCCTACCGCCAGCGATTCCACAAGGACATCGTGATCGACATGGTGTGCTACCGCCGCCATGGACACAACGAGGGCGACGACCCCAGCTACACCCAGCCGCTCATGTACCGCACGATCGACCAGCTCCGCGGTGTGCGCAAGCGCTACGTAGAGACGCTCGTGCGCCGCGGTGACTTCACCATGGAACAGGCCGAGTCGGCGCTCGAGGACTTCCACGGCCGTCTCCAGCGCGCGCTCGACGAGACACGACAGGGTGCGCCGGACGAGGAGTTCGTCGCGGCTCCGCACCCTCCGGCCAAGGGCGTGCTCCCCCACGTCGCAACAGGCGTGGAACGCAGCGACCTCGACTCGACCTACACAGCGCTGTCCAGCACCCAAGACGACTTCCACGTCCACCCCAAGTTGGCCAAGCAGCTGGCGACACGCGACTCGCTCTTCCAGAGCGGCGAGGTCGACTGGGCACTCGCAGAGGCGCTCGCACTCGGATCGCTGCTGCGCGAGGGCACATCGGTCCGACTCGCCGGCCAGGACTCCCGCCGGGGGACCTTCTCCCATCGTCATTCGACCCTTTTCGACTACGACGACGGAACCGAGTTCGTGCCACTGTCCACACTGGCTGACCCACCACGCACCGAGCTGTGGATCTACGACTCCCTCCTGAGCGAGTATGCGGCACTCGGGTTCGAGTACGGCTACACGGTCAAGAACCCCGACGCCCTCGTCATGTGGGAGGCGCAGTTCGGCGACTTCACCAACGGGGCCCAGATCATCATCGACCAGTACATCGTGGCGGCAGAGGACAAGTGGGGGCAGGTCTCCGGCCTCGTGATGCTGCTCCCCCACGGCTACGAGGGCCAGGGCCCCGAACACTCATCGGCGCGGCTCGAGCGATTCCTCACGTTGTGCGCGAAGGACAACATGCAGGTCTGCCAGCCGACGACGGCCGCCCAGTACTTCCACCTACTGCGCCGTCAGATCCACCGGAGCGTGCGCAAGCCACTGGTGGTCTGCACCCCCAAGTCCGGCCTGCGCGACAAGCGGTACAGGTCACCGGTCGACGCCCTCACCCACGGCTCATTCGAGGAGTTGATAGGCGACACATCGACCCGGCTCGATCCGGCGAAGGTCACCCGACTCGTGCTCGCTTCGGGCAAGGTGGGCCAAGAGGCGACGACGATGCGCGACGAGCTCGGTGTCGATGTGGCCGTCGCCCGAGTCGAGCAGCTGTACCCCTGGCCCTACGAAGCGATCTTCAAGGAGCTCGACCGCTTCCCCAACGCGCGCGAGGTGATCTGGCTCCAGGAGGAGCCCGAGAACATGGGTGCGTGGAACGCGATCAAGGGCCGCCTCTACGAGGCGCTCTCGGATCGTTACGAGATCCGTCGCATCAGCCGCGCCGATGAAGGCAGCCCGGCGACAGGCAGCCACGCGATACACGCACAGGAGCAGAACATGATCCTGGCGGCTGCATTCGCTCCCCTCGAGGACAAGCACGACACCTTGTTAGGCTGACGGTCCGGGGATCGTGCGCACGCGATCTACGATCCCCGCCATCGACGGCGGGTCGTTCAGCTGAGCGACTCGCCGAGCAGGTGCTCGAGCTCGGCTATGGCGACGTCGGGGTCCTGGACCTTGATCGTCACCATACCCATGTCCCTCGCCGGCTTGAGGTTGATGCCGAGGTCGTCCAGGAACACAGCTTCGTCGGCGTTCACACCGATCGACTCGAGGGCCATCTCGTAGAACTGCGGCTCGGGCTTTCGGACGCCGACCACCGAAGACTCCACCACGACGTCGAACAGGTCGAGCAGGTCGGCGAAGCTACCGCCGCTCGACCAGTGCGGCGACCCCGACACGATGTTGTTCGTCAGCAGGGCGGTCAGCCCTCGTTCGTGGCACCGACGTACAGCCTGCACCATCTGCGGGCGCAGCTCACCTTGGAGGCACGCCAGTACCGCAAGTCCGTCGACCCGGTGCCCCAGCGCGGCGGCCTCGGATTCGAACGACCGTACGAACTCGTCAATCGAGATCTCGTTACGTTCGAGGCGGGCCCAAGCGTTCGAGTCGGGGTCCGTCGAGTTGACCCTGCGGACGAAGCCGACCGGCAGTCCCGCACGACGCTCGTACTCGGCGAAGGCGTCGAACGGGCTCGAGAGGATGACTCCCCCGAAGTCGAACAGCACCGCTCGGATCACGCCCGCGAGCCTATACCGAATATACCCCTACGGGGTATGGGAAGGTCGATCGCTCCATCCGCTCGACCACACGCGTCGAGGAAGGTCGGGAGATTTCCGCCGCTTTCCGACCAAACCCTGCTTCACTGATGCATCGAGATGACCACCTCACAACTCGTCGTCGACGGATCCAACATCGCCACAGAAGGTCGCACCGCGCCCTCTCTCGCGCAGTTGGACGAAGCGGTTAGCGACTTCCTCAAAGAGCATTCCTTCGACAACGTCGTCGTCGTCGTCGACGCGACGTTCGCGCATCGCATCGATCAGACCGAGCGCGCGGCCTACGAGGATGCAGTGCTCGCCGGCGAACTGCTGACGCCACCCGCGGGTGCAGTCGGTCGCGGCGACGCGTTCGTACTTCAGATCGCGGGAGTCTCCGGAGCGACCGTCCTCTCGAACGACTCGTTCCAGGAGTTCCACGCGACCCACGAGTGGCTGTTCGCCGAAGGCCGCCTCTGGGGCGGCAAGCCGGTGCCAGGCGTCGGCTGGGTCTTCGTGGCCCGAGTCCCGGTGCGCGGACCGGTGAGCCGACGAGCGACGAGGGCCACGAAGAAGTCGGTCTCAGCCGGCGAGAAGACCAAGGCACCCGACTCGCAGGAATCTGCGAAGACCCCGAGAGCAGCTAAGTCGTCGGGGTCGACAAAGTCGGCCAGGTCCACGAAGGCAGCCGAGGCCAAGGAGTCGGCCAAGGGATCGAAGGCAGCCGAGGCCAAGGGTGCGGCCAGGACGACCAAGGGATCGAAGGCCGGAGAGAAGCGGTCGCGTGGGACCAAGAAGTCCGACAGCTCGCGCAAGGGAAGCGCAGCCGATGCGATCAACTCCCCGCTCGACTTCCTCGGTTTCGTCACCAACCACGGACTTGGGACGACCGTCGAGGCGACCGTGACCGAGTTCTCGAGCCACGGCGCGTACGTCACCGTGGGCAACGCCCGCTGCTACATCTCGCTCAAGTCGATGGGCGAACCAGCGCCGCGCAGTGCCCGAGAGGTGCTGTCGGTCGGAGAGGTTCGTCCCTTCATCGTGCAGGGATTCGACACGCCGCGACGCGGCATCGACCTTGCACTACCAGGCTTCGAACACATCGAAGCCGACACGTCCACCTCGGCAGCCAGCGCGACATCTCCGGATGGCGCGCAGAACGACGGGGACGGCATCACCACACCAACGGTCTCGAACGAGGCCGCCGAGGAGGAAACCGTGGCAAGCAAGAAGGCACCAGCCAAGAAGGCACCAGCCAAGAAGGCACCAGCCAAGAAGGCACCAGCCAAGAAGGCACCAGCCAAGAAGGCACCAGCCAAGAAGGCACCAGCCAAGAAGGCACCAGCCAAGAAGGCACCAGCCAAGAAGGCACCAGCCAAGAAGGCCCCAGCCAAGAAGGCACCAGCCAAGAAGGCACCAGCCAAGAAGGCACCAGCCAAGAAGGCACCAGCCAAGAAGGCACCAGCCAAGAAGGCACCAGCCAAGAAGGCACCAGCCAAGAAGGCACCAGCCAAGAAGGCACCAGCCAAGAAGGCACCAGCCAAGAAGGCACCAGCCAAGAAGGCACCAGCCAAGAAGGCCCCAGCCAAGAAGAGCTGAGCCGTCAGATCAGTCGCACGAGTGGTGGGTCCGGACCGTCCAGGTCCGGACCCACCCGCCGTTCCGGGGTACCACCGGTCGCCCGGTACGATCATGCGCCATGAGCGCCCAGTACATCTTCACCATGCATCGCGTGGGCAAGTTCGTCCCACCCGACCGCGATGTGCTCAAGGACATCTCGCTGTCCTTCTACCCCGGCGCCAAGATCGGTGTGATCGGGGCCAACGGCTCCGGCAAGTCGACTCTGCTGAAGATCATGGCCGGCGTCGACACCGAGTTCACCGGTGAGGCTCGGCTGACCCCTGGTTTCACCGTGGGGATGCTCGAACAGGAACCGCAGCTCGATCCGGACAAGGACGTGCTCGGCAACATCATGGACGGGGTCGCAGCCGTGTCAGGGCTGCTGACCGACTACGACGAGCTGATGGCGCGCTGGAGCGATCCGGACGCCGACTACGAGAAGCTCGGCGCCCAACAGGCCGAGCTCGAAGCGAAGATCGAAGCGGCCGGGGCCTGGGACCTCCAGCGCACCATCGACATCGCCATGGACGCACTCCGCACGCCACCCCAGGACGCTGACGTCGAGACTCTCTCGGGTGGTGAGCGGCGCCGCGTGGCTCTGTGTCGCCTTCTGCTGGCCAAGCCCGACCTTCTGCTGCTCGACGAACCGACGAACCACCTCGACGCCGAGTCCGTCGCATGGCTGGAGCGCTACCTCCAGGACTACCCCGGCACCGTCGTGGCCATCACCCACGACCGGTACTTCCTTGACAACGTCGCTCAGTGGATCCTTGAGCTCGAGCGAGGCCGCGGTTACCCGTTCGAAGGCAACTACACCGGTTGGCTCGAGCAGAAGGAGCGCCGGATGGCGCTCGACGAGAAGGAGAAGGAAGGCCGGCGAAAGGTGCTCGAACGCGAGCTCGAGTGGGTCCGCATGGCCCCCAAGGCCCGTCATGCCAAGTCCAAGGCCCGTCTGCAGGCCTACGAGGAACTGCGAGAGCAGGCCGAGGCCGACACCCGCAACGACGGTGTGCTCGAGATCGTGATACCTCCCGGACCCCGCCTGGGCGACCAGGTGATCGAGGCCGAGCACATCAGCAAGGGCTTCGGTGATCGGCTCTTGATCGAGGACCTCTCGTTCACCCTCCCACGCTCAGGCATCGTCGGGATCATCGGCCCCAACGGTGCCGGCAAGACGACCCTGTTCCGCATGATCGTGGACCAGTACCTGGGCCACGGGGAGAACCTGCCCGACAGCGGCACCCTCACGATCGGTTCCACCGTCGACCTCTCCTACGTGGATCAGACACGTGACGCCCTCGACCCCGACAAGACGATCTTCGAGGAGATCACCGACGGACAGGACATCGTCAAGGTCGGCAACCGAGAGGTGAACAGCCGGGTCTACTGCGCGAGCTTCATGTTCAAGGGCCCGGACCAGCAGAAGAAGGTCGGCCAGCTCTCCGGCGGTGAGCGCAACCGCGTCCACCTGGCAAAGCTGCTGCGCACCGCCGGCAACGTTCTGCTCTTGGACGAGCCGACCAACGACCTGGACATCGAGACGCTGCGGGCGCTCGAGGACGCACTCGAGCAGTTCCCGGGCTGCGTCGTGGTCATATCCCACGACCGCTGGTTCCTGGACCGCATCGCCACCCACATGCTGGCCTTCGAGGGCGACTCGCAGGTCCGCTGGTTCGAGGGGAACTTCAGCGAGTACGAGGTGTTCCGCCGCAAGGAGTTCGGCGCCGACGCAACCCAACCGCACCGCATCAAGTACAAGCCGCTGAACCGCTGAGCCGCTCGAACCCTGAGCTGACGACCACTGATCCGCTGAACCGGCAGCCGCAGTCGGCCGGGGTTCACCGATTGTTCAGGGCGTCGAACAGATCGACCGATGTTCTCCGACATGGGGAGCACCACGAGAACCAAGCCGATGATCACCGCTCGTTCGCGGGCAGTGCTGCGCGACGTCGAACCGGGCAGCACCGTCGAATGCGTGTACTGCGACGAGAGGGTCAAGTTCCAGGCCAAGGTCCGCCACAAGCAGGTGATCTGCAACGTCTACAAGGACGGCAAGTGGCTCCGGGTCGAGCACTTCCATGCCGACTGCTACACCGCCGCGGGGGAGCCTCACGGCGACGTCGACACAACTCCGGTCGTGAAGGCACGCCGCAGCGCCGCCGCTGCACCCGAGTCTCGCTCCGCCTGAGCCTTGCTCTGCACCCGTCGGCGACGTGGCACGCTGATGAGGTGACTCCGACTGACCGAGCACGCTGATGCCGGCCCCGGCGACGAGGACCGCCTGGGCCGCTGCTGCCGACAAGCTGGCGGGGCGGCACCCGGTCACCGAGATGCTGCACGAACGCCACGGTGTCCCGACGATCGGACCCGGCCCCCGTCCGGGCGACCGCTTCCGCTCCATCGCCGAGTCGATCACCTACCAGCAGCTCGCCGGTCGTGCCGCCGCGACGATCTGGGGGAGGGTGCTCGACACAGTCGGCACCCCGTTCTGCCCCGAAGCAGTGCTCGACACTCCCCTGCACGAGCTGCGCGCAGCGGGCCTGTCAGGAGCCAAGTCCGCCGCACTGGTCGACCTGGCGACTAGATGCCGGTCCGGTGAGCTGCAGCTGGAGAGGATCGCACGCATGTCCGACGCCGCGGTCATCGAGCACCTGACCGCCGTACGCGGGATCGGCCCCTGGACCGCCCAGATGTTCCTGCTGTTCGATCTCCGCCGCCTGGATGTCTGGCCTACGGGGGACTTAGGGGTCCGGGCTGGCTTCACCAAGGCGTTCGGTCACTCCGAGATGGTTGAGGTCAAGGAGCTCGCCGAACTGGGGGCTCAGTTCGCCCCGTACCGATCAGTGCTGGCCTGGTGGTGCTGGCGCGAGACCGACACCGTCACCCCGAGCAGCTGATCAGCTCCAGAACACGGGCGGCCTGTGAATCCGGTGGCCCGTCGGCCGGCGTCAGGACCAGGTCCGGCGACTCCGGGGCCTCGTAAGGGTCGTCGATGCCGGTCATGCCCGAGAGCTCACCGGCCCGCGCCTTCGCGTAGAGGCCCTTGGGGTCCCGCCGCTCGCACTCCTCGAGCGGCGTGTCGACGAAGACCTCGACGAACTCGAGTCCGGCAGCGACGACCCGCCGACGCACCGATTGCCGAGCCTCACGGTACGGCGACACCAGCGGCACGATCGCTGCCACGCCGGCATCTGCGAAGAGAGCCGCGACCTCGCCCACACGGCGCACGTTCTCGTCGCGATCCTCGGCGGAGAAGCCGAGGTCGGAGTTCAGCCCGTGCCGGACGTTGTCGCCGTCGAGCAGGTAGGCAGCCCGCCCGGAATCCACGAGCCTGCGCTCGACCTCGACAGCGACGGTCGACTTGCCCGAACCAGAGAGACCCGTGAGCCACACGACGAGCCCGGCACCACCTGTGACCCTCGCTCGATCCGTCCGCCCGACATGGCCGTCGTGCCAGACGACGATCCGCTCGGAGGAGTCGGTCACTGTGCCTCGCCGAGGATCATCCCGGCGCCGACGGTCGCGTTCGTGGCCTCGTCGATCAGGATGAACGAGCCGGTCTCCCTGCTGCGTCGGTACTCGTCGAAGAACAACGGCTGGGTGGTGCGCAGCGTCACGCGCCCGATCTCGTTGAGCGTCAACGCCGGGACGGAGTCGTCGCGGTGCAGCGTGTTGATGTCGAGCCGGTAGTGCAGGTCCTTGACCATCGCCCGGACGGAGCGGGTGGTGTGCTTGAGAGCCAGTGTCGTGCGCGGCGAGAGCGCCGAAGCCTCGGTCAACCAGCAGACCATCGCCTCGACGTCCTGGGATGAGACCGGCTGGTTGTGCGGCCGACAGATCATGTCGCCACGGGAGATGTCGATCTCGTCGCTGAGGCGGATCGTGACCGACATGGGCGAGAACGCCTCGTCGACCGGGCCGTCGAAGGTGTCGATCGAACTGATCGTCGAGCTGAACCCGGATGGGAGGACCGTCACCTCGTCACCCGGCTTGAACACGCCCGCGGCCACCCGACCCGCGTAGCCGCGGTAGTCGTGGAACTCGTCGCTGTGGGGACGAAGCACGCACTGCACGGGGAACCGGGCGTCGATCAGGTTCCGGTCCGATGCAATGTGGACCGTCTCGAGGTGGTGCAGCAGCGAGGTGCCCTCGAACCAGTCCATCTCGGTCGAACGGGACACGATGTTGTCGCCGTGCAGGGCCGAGATCGGGATGAAGGTGAGGTCGCTGACATCGAGCTTCGCAGCGAACGCCCGGAACTCCTCGACGATCTCGTCGAAGCGCTGCTGGTCGTAGTCCACCAGGTCCATCTTGTTGACAGCGACCACCAGGTGGGGGATGCGCAACAGCGAGGCGATGAACGCGTGACGTCGTGACTGCTCGAGAACTCCCTTGCGGGCATCGATGAGCACGATCGCCAGGTCGGCCGTCGACGCACCTGTCACCATGTTGCGCGTGTACTGGATGTGACCGGGGGTGTCGGCGATTATGAACTTCCGCTTCGGGGTGGCGAAGTACCGGTAGGCGACATCGATGGTGATGCCCTGCTCGCGCTCGGCCCGCAGGCCATCGGTCAGCAGCGCCAGGTTGGCGCCGTCGAGCCCCATTCGCTCGCTGACGTCCTCGACCGACGCGAGCTGGTCCTCGAAGATCGACTTGGAGTCGTAGAGGAGCCGACCGATGAGTGTGGACTTGCCGTCGTCGACCGATCCTGCGGTCGCGAATCGAAGCAGCTCGGACATCAGAAGTACCCCTGACGCTTGCGGTCCTCCATGGCGGCTTCGGACGCTCGGTCGTCGGCCCGGGTCGCTCCACGCTCCGTCAGGCGGGTGGCGGCCACCTCGTCGATCACGGCATCCACGGTCGCTGCGGTGGATTCGACCGCCCCCGTGCACGAGGCGTCACCCACGGTGCGGAACCGGACACTGCGCTTCTCGGGAACCTCTCCCTCTAGCACCGTCACGAACTCGGTGACCGCGAGCCACATGCCGTCTCGCAGGAACACTTCACGCTCGTGCGCGTAGTAGATCGAGGGAACCTCGATGCCCTCGTCCGCGATGTACTGCCAGATGTCGAGCTCGGTCCAGTTGCTCAGGGGGAACACTCGGATGTGCTCGCCCTTGTGGTGCCTTCCGTTGTAGAGGCTCCACAGCTCAGGTCGCTGGTTCTTGGGGTCCCACTGACCGAACTCGTCACGGAAGGAGTAGACACGCTCCTTCGCTCGAGCCTTCTCCTCGTCACGGCGCGCACCGCCGAAGGCAGCGTCGAAGCCGTGCCCTTCGATCGCGTCCAGCAGGGTCGTCGTCTGCAGTTGGTTGCGGCTCGCCAGAGGGCCGGTCTTCTCGACCACGCGGCCCTGGTCGATCGACTCCTGGACCGATGCGATCACGAGTCGGATCCCCAGCTCCTCGACACGGCGGTCACGGAACTCGTAGACCTCGTCGAAGTTGTGGCCTGTGTCCACATGCATCACCGGGAAGGGGATCTTCGCCGGCCAGAAGGCCTTCTCGGCCAGTCGCAGCATGACGATCGAGTCCTTGCCACCCGAGAACAGCAGGACGGGTCGTTCGAACTCGGCCGCGACCTCCCGGATGATGTGGATCGACTCGGCCTCGAGCGCAGCAAGATGTGGGAGTTCGTAGTTCACGTTGCCCCTCCGGTGAGACGTACAGAGTAGACGCCGCAATTCCCGACTACACAACTCGGGAATTGCTGCTGGCTCCAGATGCTGGTCCTGCCCGACCTCAGATGCTGGTCCTGCCCGACCTCGTAGAGTGGGCGGCGTGCCCATCTCCGACGACAACGAACTGGCCGCACGACTCGCAGAGCGGGCGGGCGCGCTGCTGCTGACCGTGCGGGAGCAGCTGCAGGCTGAGGGAGCCGAGCTCGGCCAGATCAAGGATGCCGGGGACCGCTCGTCGCACGAGTTCCTGATGGACGAACTGCGCCGGGAACGCCCCGGGGACGCCGTCCTGTCGGAGGAGGCGCGAGCCGACGAGCACGCCGACCTGTCCCGGCTGGACTCCGACCGCGTCTGGATCATCGACCCCGTCGACGGAACCCGCGAGTACGGAGAGGGCCGATCCGACTGGGCGGTCCACGTCGCACTGGTCGAGAAGGGCGAGCTGTCCGTAGGCGCGGTCGCGCTGCCCGGCCTAGGCAAGGTCCTGCACACCGCCGCTCCCCCACGGGTACCCGCAGCACCGGCACGCCTGCGAGTCATCGTCAGCCGTAGCCGTCCCCCGGCGGAGGCTCTGTCGATCGCCGAGTCGCTGGGTGCAGAACTGGTCGAGATGGGCTCCGCAGGGGCCAAGGCCATGGCGATCGTGCGCGGCGAGGCCGATGTCTACCCGCACTCCGGCGGGCAGTACGAGTGGGACTCTGCCGCACCGGTCGCGGTCGCACTCGCGGCTGGGCTCCACTGCTCACGCCTCGATGGTTCGCCGCTGGTCTACAACCGGGCCGACCCATACCTGCCGGACCTGTTGATCTGTCGACCGGAACACGCCCAGCTGGTGCTCGACGGGCTGACCAGGTGACCACGAGCGCACCGGCCGACCTGGAGCACTTCGCCTTCAGCGACGCGGCGCCTTGGATCGTCGAGCGCGAGTCCTGCACGTGGACCAGCGGAATCCAGGTTCTGCGAGCATCCACCCACCGCCAGGTGCCGGCACTGATCCGCAGGCGATCCGTTCCACCGCCGAAACGTCTGGCCGTGGTCGGCGGAACGATCGCCTGGACCATGGGGTCGTGGGCGTTGACCGGTCGCCGCGCCGGCGGCACCAGGTCACGCGCCGACCTGTCACGACGGTTGCGCCGAGCCGCTGAACGCCTGGGCCCCACCTACATCAAGCTGGGCCAGATCATCTCCAGCGGCGAGGGGCTCTTCCCCGGCGAACTCGTCAACGAGTTCAAGCGTTGCCGTGACCAGGTTCCGGCCGAGGACTTCGACCACGTGCGCCAGGTGGTCGAGGAAGACCTGGGCCGGCGTATCGAGGACGTGTTCGAGCGGTTCGATCCTCTGCCGATCGCGGCAGCGTCGATCGCCCAGGTCCACGCTGCTCGGCTGCACCCCGTGGACGACCTGCACGCCGGCGTCGAGGTCGTGGTCAAGGTGCAACGCCCGACCATACGTTCCCAGGTGCACTCCGATCTGCGGGTGATGGCGTGGCTCGCCCCGTTCCTGGTCGGCAGGATCCCGATCGCCGCGCTCGCCAACCCGCCTGCCCTGGTCGAGCTGTTCGCTCAGACCATCACCGAGGAGCTCGACTTCCGGCTCGAAGCCGAGAACATGCTCGACGTGGCGGCGTCGTGCGCGGAGCTGGACCAACGTGGGGTGATCGTCGCTCGGCCGCACCCGCAGCTGGTGACCCGCCGTGTGCTGGTCATGGAACGGCTGTACGGCTACAGCTTCGACGACCTGGAATCGATGCAGGCGGCCGGCATCGACACCCACGAGGTACTCCGCCGGGGCATGGCGGCGTTCACCGAAGGATGCATGGTGCACGGGATCTTCCACGGGGATCTCCACGGCGGCAACCTGTTCATCGGTGACGACAGCCGAATCGCGCTGCTCGACTTCGGCATCACCGCACGCATGACCGACCTGGAACGCACCGCCTTCATGCGCCTGATGCTCTCGGGCGCGATGGGTGACATCCCTGGCCAGATCACCGCGCTGCGAGACCTCGGGGCGCTGCCGGCTGACACCGACATCGACGACGTGATCCGCGAGCTCGGCCTGGACCGTGCACCGATCGATCCGACCACTCTCTCCCAGGAAGAGCTCGTCGGGGAGCTCCAAAGGATCATCAAGGCCCTGCTGGCCATGGGCGCCCGACTGCCCAAGATCCTCATGTTGTACGTCAAGAACCTGGTCTTCCTCGATGCCGCCATCGCCAACCTCGCCCCGGACCTCGACCTGATCACCGAGTTCGCCGCGTTGTCGACCCACATGGCGAGCGCCCACGGAGAGCGCTTCGCCGGCGAGATCGGCATGTCAGCCGAGCACTTCCGTGTGGACGAGGCCGCGATCCGCGCAGGCTTCGGGATCGTCGACGGCGAGGAGCCCGTCACCTACCGGGACCTGCAACGGCGCCGCGAGCTGATCCGGCGCCGCCTGGATCGCTGAGCAGACCTCGCCGCTGTCGACACGACACCGACCACGACGCTCCCGACACGCGTCACAGCCGGGCGTTGGGATCTTGAGCCCGGCGTTTGCAAGAATGGCAGGTCCCCCCGTGCCGGCCGTCCCGGTACCCACAGCGACCGGAACCAGCACCGCCATGACCGATCCCACCCCCACATCCACCGACGGCGCCCACGCGCGGGTCGATGGCATCCGCAACGTCGCGATCATCGCCCACGTCGATCACGGCAAGACGACGCTCGTCGACGCCATGCTGCAGCAGGCGGGCGCGTTCCGCGACGGCGCCGAGACCGTCGAGCGTGTCATGGACAACACCGACCTGGAGCGCGAGAAGGGCATCACGATCCTCGCCAAGAACACCGCCGTGCGGTGGAAGGGTGAGGGCCGCGACGAAGTCAAGATCAACATCGTCGACACTCCCGGCCACGCCGACTTCGGCGGCGAGGTCGAGCGCGCCCTCACGATGGTCGACGGGGTCGTCCTGTTGGTCGACGCCTCCGAAGGACCGCTCCCCCAGACCCGCTTCGTGCTGCGCAAGACCCTGCAGCTGAACCTTCCAGTCATCCTGGCTGTGAACAAGGTCGACCGACCCGACGCCCGCATCGACGAGGTCGTCAGCGAGGTCGAGGATCTGTTCATGGACCTCGACGCCGACATCGACCAGATCGACTTCCCGGTCATCTACTGCAACGGGCGGGCAGGTCGTGCCAGCATGACCAAGCCCGATTCACCCGACGACCTGGCCGACGACCTCACCCCGCTGTTCGAACTGCTGGTCGACCACCTGCCTGCGCCCAGCTACGTCACCGACCATCCGCTCCAGGCATGGGTCACCAACCTGGACGCAAGCCAGTTCGTCGGCCGCCTGGCGATGTGCAGGGTGGTGAACGGCCGGATCCGCAAGGGCCAGCAGGTCGCCTGGT
Organism: Microthrixaceae bacterium; assembly: GCA_037045265.1. GTDB lineage: Bacteria > Actinomycetota > Acidimicrobiia > Acidimicrobiales > Microtrichaceae > JBAOHV01. Next base: position 133,259 of record JBAOHV010000015.1, read on the forward strand.
GCAAGACCGACGGCACCGTCGAGCGGGCCAAGGTCGCAGTTCTCTACGTCACCGAGAACCACGAGCGGATAGAGGTCGACGAGGCCGGTCCGGGAGAGATCATCGCTGTCGCCGGTCTCGAGGACGTCAACATCGGCGAAACCCTGTCCGAGCCCGACGACCCCCGTCCGCTGCCAGTCATCACGGTCGACGAGCCGAGCCTGGCCATGACCATCGGCTCCAACACCTCACCGCTGGCAGGCCGTTCGGGCGACAAGGTGACTGCCCGCCAGATCAAGGACCGCCTGGATGCGGAGCTGGTGGGCAACGTCAGCCTGCGAGTGCTGCCCACCGACCGGCCCGACGCGTGGGAGGTGCACGCACGCGGCGAGCTGCAACTCGCGGTCCTGGTAGAGACGATGCGCCGTGAGGGCTTCGAGCTCACCGTCGGCAAGCCACAGGTCGTCACCCGCGAGATCGACGGCACGCTGCACGAACCGGTCGAGTCGGTCAGCGTCGACGTGCCCGAGGAGTTCCTGGGCGCCGTGACCCAGCTGCTGGCCACCCGCAAGGGCCAGCTCGTCGACATGGTCAACCACGGAACCGGCTGGGTCCGCATCGAACAGCGTGTGCCGGCCCGCGGCCTGCTCGGGTTCCGCACCGAGTTCCTCACCGAGACCCGCGGTACCGGCATGCTGCACCAGGTGTTCGACGGCTGGGCACCGTGGTACGGCGAGATCCGCTCCCGCGACCGCGGCTCTGTCGTCGCCGACCGCAGCGGCCCGGTGACCGGCTACGCGGTCATCGCCGTTCAGGAGCGGGCCCAGCTGTTCGTGGAACCCGGCGAGGTCGTCTACGAGGGCATGGTCGTCGGGGAGAACTCACGCAACGAGGACATGGACGTGAACATCTGTCGCGAGAAGAAGCTCACGAACATGCCGCGCCTCCGGGTCGGACAACACCGAGAAGCTCGCGCCGCCGCGACGCATGTCGCTCGAGCACGCGCTCGAGTTCCTCGCCGAGGACGAGTGCGTCGAGGTCACCCCCGACAGCGGTGCGGCTGCGAAAGGTGCTGCTCGATGCCGGGGACAGGGCGCGGGCGCTCAAGGCCCTCAAGCACGCAAGGGCGTGACGGCCCGAACCCTATGGTGTGACCTAAATCCGACTTGTCTGGTCGGGATTAGGAACATACGCTTTTCGGCGTGACGAACGACGACAGCTTCTTCTCCTTCCCCAATCCGGTGAACGAGGTTGCTGCGCGCGCCGTTGCCAGCGGCGTGGTCGTCATGGGCATCGCCGTCGCCGCGCTCGGTTGGGGATGGGTCCTGATCCCGCTGGCATACGGCTTCATCGCCAGGGTGCTGGCAGGGCCACGGATCAGCCCGCTCGGTCTCATCGCCACCCGGATCGTGGCGCCACGACTGGCGAGCCACGAGAAGCTCGTACCCGGCCCGCCCAAGCGCTTCGCCCAGGGCATCGGAGTGATGTTCAGCGTCGGGGCCGGCGCACTGTGGCTGACCGGCGCAACCACCGCGTCGCGGGTTGTGATCGCAATGCTGATCGTGGCCGCGTTCGCAGAAGCCGCACTGGGCTTCTGCCTGGGTTGTCGGATCTTCGGGGGGCTCATGCGCCTGGGGGTCATCCCCGATGACGTCTGCGCCGAGTGCAACGACCTGTCGCTGCGCTATCCCGACCTCGCAGCCCCGACAGGCGGCAGCTGACAGCAGCGAACCGGTCCGTATCGACGCCGACCTATTCTCCTGCGATGCGCCTGGTGATCGCCCGCTGCTCAGTCGACTATGCAGGCCGCCTGACGTCGCATCTTCCCGAGGCGCTACGACTGATCATGGTCAAGGCAGACGGATGCGTCGCCATCCATGCCGACGGCGGAGCCTACAAACCGCTCAACTGGATGAACGCCCCCAACAGGCTGGTCGAGCACGACGACCACTGGACCGTCACCAATCCCAAGGGGGAGATGCTGACCATCCATCTCCTCGAGGTCTTCGAGGACACCGCCCACGAGCTCGGCACGGACCCCGGCCTCTCCAAGGACGGTGTCGAGGCGCACCTGCAGGAGCTCCTGGCCGCCGATCCGAACAGCATCGCCGACGGGCTCACGTTGGTGCGCCGGGAGTTCCCGACCGACATAGGGCCCGTGGACCTGCTTTGTCGCGACGCAGAGGGCAACGCCGTAGCGATCGAGGTCAAGCGCCGCGGCGAGATCGACGGTGTCGAGCAGCTGACCCGCTACCTGGAACGGATGGACAGGGACCCGTTGCTGCGTGGGGTGCGGGGCGTGTTCGTCGCGCAGGTGATCAAACCGCAGGCGAAGGTACTCGCCGAGTCACGCGGGATCGACTGCGTCGAGGTCGACTACGACGTACTGCGCGGAGCACGCGAGGAGGATCTGACCCTGTTCTGAGCTCGAACCTGTTTCTGGGCCGACCGGGTTTCTGGGCTCAGGCCTGGTAGGTGGCACCGCCGTCGTCGAACACGACCCGGCCATCGGCCCCGAGCACGCGGAACACGGCTCGTCCCCACCCAGATCCCAGATCTCGGTGCTGAGCCTCTCGCCCGGGTACACCGGCGAGGAGAAGCGACCCTCGACATCGATGAGACTCGCAGGGTCGTTGTCGCACAGGCGCGACAGCAACGCCCGCCCGGCGAAGCCGTAGGTGCACAGGCCGTGCAGGATCGGCCGCTCGAAGCCGGCGAATGCGGCGAAGGTCGGATCGGAGTGCAATGGGTTGCGGTCCCCCGACAGCCGATAGATCAGTGCCTGCTCCGGACGGGTGGCCGCATCCACGCGATGATCAGGTGATCGATCGGGCGCAGCGTTGGATCCACCGGACGGGCCGCGCTCACCACCCCAACCGCCCTCGCCCCGGATGAATGCCGACGACCTGAGGTCGAACAGCGGCGCGCCGTCCGCGGTCGACACCGCGGTGGCGGTCACCTCGATCACGGCGCCCTTTCCCTTGTCCCAGATGGCGGTTATCTCCGCAACCGACTCGATCTCCCCCGCCACCGGCAGCTCTCTGTGACAGTGGACGCGCTGCTCGCCGTGTACGAGCATCGCCGGGTTGAAGCTGCCGATGTTCGCGAACGCACCGGACACGTCGGCCAGCACCACCGCCATGGTCGGCAGTGCCCGCTGGGTCACTCCGACCGAGTTCTCGGTGACGAAGGCCAGCTCGGACGCGTCGGTCGGCTCGTGGCCTGCACCGACACCGAGGGCGTAGAGCAACGAGTCCTCGGCCGTCCACGACGACCGCGCCGGCTCCCCCCTCGTTCCCACTGCATCGGGATTGATCGACATCTGCGAACCCCTCTCGACCTGGGCCGAACAGCAACACGATGGAGTGGCGCACGGCACACGATCCTGTGAATCTGCATGAGGATGCCACGCCGGACCCCCACGCGTCCGCGACCCTGTACGGCGTGTCTCGAAGCCGAAGGATCACTCTCTGGGTCATCGCGACCCCTGTCGTGATCATCGCGCTCGTCGCGGTCGTCTGGGTTGCGGACGGTTGGGCGAGTGGAGACAGGGTCGCCCGCAACGTCTCGCTCGCCGGTACGCCTGTCGGCCACGACACCCCCGAGGAGCTCGAGGCAGCGGTGCAGGAGTTGGCCGAGCGCCTGCCCGACACCGAGGTCGACATCGACGCAGGCGGGTACCAGCTGACGACGACCGCTGGCGAGCTGGGCCTCGGGATCGAGCAGCAGGCGACGATCGATCAGGTGATGGACGTCGGCCGCACCGACCCGTTCCTGCTGCGCCCGTTGCGCTGGATCCGCGGGCTGTTCGGAGATCGCAGCGCGGAGGTGAAGCTCAGCGTGGACGCGGAGGAGCTCGCAGCCACGCTGATAGCTCTCCAAGGAGACCACCGCAGCGTGCCGGTGGAACCGTCGCTGGACGCCACCGTCGAAGCTGTCAAGATGGTTCCCGGCACACCGGGTCAGGAGCTGACGGTCAACGACGTCGTCAGGGCCCTCCCCCATCAGCTCGGCGACCTGGACGAGTCGATCCACATCGCGGTCGAGCCGACAGTCACCGAACCCGATGTCAGCGACGAGTCCGTCGCCGAGGTCGCCGAGCAGGCCAACCAGGTGACCGCCGGCGAGATAGCCCTCTCAGCGGGTGGCGCCACCACCGCGGTCGAGGGTGCGCTGTTCCGCCCGGCGTTCGGACTGAAGATCGACGGAACGACACCGTCGCTGACGATGCAGGCCGAACCCGTCGCCAAGGTCCTCTCCGAGGCCGTGCCTGGGCGGGCCAACCCGACACGTGTGCGCTTCGATGTCGCCAACGGCGTGCCGACGCCGGTCGGCGGCGAGGACGCCGAGGTGTGCTGCACCGAGAAGGCCCCCGAGATCATCGTGCAGTCCCTCCTGGCCGGCCAGACGACCATCGAGCTCCCCACCCGCGTCGAGACCGCTGCACAGGGGCGGGAGTGGGCCGCCGGGTTGGGGGTCGACGAGGTCATCGGAGAGTTCACGACCCGACACAAGTGCTGCGAGTCGAGGGTCACCAACATCCACCGGATCGCTGACATCCTCCGCGGGACCCTGATCCCGCCGGGCACGACCTTCTCGGTGAACGACACGGTCGGGCGGCGCACCGTCGAGAAGGGCTTCGTGGAGGGCGGCGTCATCCAGGACGGTGAGTTCTCCACCGACATCGGCGGTGGAGTGAGCCAGTTCGCGACCACGCTGTTCAACGCCGCCTTCTTCGGAGGGCTCGACATCCCGACGTACAAGATGCACTCCAAGTACATCTCGCGCTACCCGTTCGGACGCGAGGCGACACTCGCCTACCCAGGCGTCGACCTGAAGATCCGCAACGACACCCCCTACGGCATCGTCATCTGGCCCACCTACACCGACACCTCCATAACCGTTCAGCTCTGGTCGACGCGGACCGCGGTCGGCGAGCAGACCGGACAGCGCCCGAGCTCAGGGTGCGGAGCGGTCAGCACCGAGCGGACACGGACGTTCACCGACGGCCGCACCGAGGTCGACACCTTCAGAGCCAACTACGACTGCGAGTGACAGCCCGCTGCGCCGTAACATGCTGGCCGTGGAAGACCCTGACCCAGACCTCGAGCCGGTGATCTTCGAGGACCGGATGAGCGATTCGGATGCGCTCATGTGGTCCATCGAGAAGGACCCGATGCTCCGCTCGACGATCACCACGGCCGTGGTCCTCGAACGCCCGGTCGATCCCGAGAGACTGCGAAGGACCCTCGAGCGTGCGAGCCGTATCATTCCCAGACTCCGCCAGCGGGTCCGCTCCAACCCCTTGTCGATCGCCCCTCCTCGCTGGGAGACCGACCCGAACTTCGACCTGCGCTACCACTTGCGCACCGCCCGTGCGCCCGGCGAGGGCTCCATGGGTGACCTGCTGGCGATGGCCGGCCCCATGGCCATGCAGGGCTTCGACCGCGCCCGCCCCCTCTGGGAGGCGACGGTGGTCGAGGGTCTCTCCGGCGGTCGCACGGCACTGGTGCTGAAGATCCACCACGCGATCACCGACGGCATCGGCGGCGTTCGCCTGATGCTCGAGTTGTTCGACCTCGCTTCTGACGCGCCAGAGCGCCCCATGCCGAACGCACCGTCGGTGCACGTCATGAACCAGACCGAGCGCTTCATCGATGCGTTCCAGCACGAGAGCCGTCGCCAGGGCGACGCCCTGCGCCAGGCCGCTGCCACCGGCATCGAGAGCGCCATGGGCGCTGCCTACGACCCGACCGGCTCAATGGTCGCCGGAACGGAGCTCGCAAGCTCGATCGCCCGCCTCCTGCGGCCGGGCGCTACGGCGCTGTCGCCGATCATGACCGGCCGATCGTTGTCGAACCACTTCGAGGTCCTGTCGATGCCGCTCGACGAGGCGAAGAAGGTCGGCAAGCGAATCGGAGGCACGCTCAACGACACGTTCGTCGGTGGAATCGTCCGGGGAATGTCGCTGTACCACCGCCATCACGGTCACGACCCGCAGGTGTTGCGGATGGGCATGCCGATCAGCATCCGCGACGAGTCGTCGTCCTCTTCAGCCGGCAACGCCTTCGTCCCTGCCCGACTCGAGATGCCGATGCGCTTCGACAACCTCGAGCGCCTTCTCCAAGGGGTCCGTAGCCAGTGCCTCGCAGCGCGCGACGAGCCCGCCAACCATCTCGTCGCCCCCATGTCCAACCTGTTGAACAGACTCCCCACCACGATCGTCACCCAGCTGTTCGGCTCTCTCATGCGCGGGCTCGACTTCCAGGCCTCGAACGTACCCGGATCGCCGTTCCCGCTCTACCTCTGCGGCACACCGATCCAGGCGGTGTTCCCGTTCGGCCCGACGGCCGGCGCCGCGGTGAACGTCACGCTGCTCAGCTACCAGAACGAACTTAACGTCGGGGTCAACGTCGACCCTGCGGCGGTGCCCGACGTCGACGTCTTCATGGAACACCTGCGGACGGCGTACGACGAACTGCTCGAGCTGGCCTGAACCCTATCGGCGCTCCCCGAATGGTCGGCGCGCGGAACGGGCCATAGCCTCCACGCCGATGAAGACTGTTGACGTGGTGGTCGTTGGCGCCGGCCCTGCCGGCAGTGCAGCGGCGATCACCCTGGCCGAGGCCGGCGTAGACGTCCTCGTCGTCGACAAGGCGCGCTTCCCCCGGGACAAGATCTGCGGCGACGGCCTCACCACCGGAGCGCTGCGACACCTCGAAGAGCTGGGACTCGAGGTCGACTCGGTCGGCTCGTGGAAGGCGGCGCAGCACTGCTGGATCCGCTCCCCAGCAGGTCGGACCACACGCTTCTCCATGCCGGACGGGCCCGGCCACTACATGGCGGTTGCGCCCCGCCGCGACCTGGACTCAGCCCTGGTCGACCTGGCACGCAAGGCCGGAGCAGACGTGCTCGACGGTCACGGTGTCGGCGCCGCTCGCGAACTGGGGGATCACGTCGAGGTTGATGTCGAGGGCATCGGCACTGTGCGCGCACGTTGGGCCATCGCCGCCGACGGGATGTGGTCTCCCATCCGCAAGCAGTTGGGCCTTTCCGTCGAGCGTTACCGGGGCGAGTGGCACGCCTTCCGCCAGTACGTGTCCGGCGTGGGCCAGCTGGCGGCGCGCGACCTGTACATCTCCTTCGATGCCGGACCTCGTGCCCGGCTACTTCTGGTCCTTCCCACTGCCCGACGGCAGGGCGAACATCGGCTTCGGCATCCAACGCGGCGGCGAACACTCGATCCAGGACATGAAGCAGCTCTGGGTGGACCTGCTGGCTCGACCGCACGTCAGGGCGGTGCTCGGCCCGGACGTCGTCGCCGACGGGCCCCACAGGGCGTGGCCCATCCCCGCCAGGGTCGACTCGATGCCGCCCACCTCGTCACGCACGCTGTTCGTCGGTGACGCGGTCGCCGCTTGTGACGTCATGTCGGGTGAGGGCATCGGCCAGGCGCTCGCCACGGGGCGGCGCGCCGCTGAGTCGGTGATCGGTGCGGGACCGGACGGCGACGCAGCGCGCAGCTATGCGCGGGCGTTGCGACTGGAGCTGGTCGCGGATCACCGCATGTCCGAGCTGCTGGTCCGCGGCCTGTCCACAGCGGGCGGAGCGAGCCGGGCGGTGGCGATCGCCGCGGCGAACGACTGGACACGGCGCAACTTCGCCCGGTGGCTGTTCGAGGACTACCCGCGCGCCCTGATCGCGACCCCCAGGCGCTGGCGGCGCGGGGCGGTCAGCCGTCCGGGTGCGTACGTCTGAAACCACCCCGGCTGCCGGGCTGGCCGCCTACCATCGCCGCCATGCGGACGCGCCTCACCGACATCCTGGAAGTCGAACATCCTGTGATGCTCGCCGGCATGGGGGGTGTGTCCTATCACCGCGTCGTCGCTGCGGTCTCCGATGCCGGCGGGTTCGGGTGCCTCGGGGCATCGACGATGTCGCACGAGCGCATGGTCGACGAGATCGCCGCGACCGTCGCGTCGACCGACCGCCCGTTCGGGGTCGACCTGCTGACCGCCGCACCACAGGACATGGCAGCCAAGGTCTCCGCGATCATCGACGGTGGCGCCACCGTGTTCGTCGCCGGGCTCGGTGTGCCTCGTGAGGTCGTCGAACAGTGCCACGACGGCGGACTGCTGGTGGTGAACATGTGCGGCAAGGTCTCCCACGCAGTACAGGCCGTCGACGCTGGCTGCGACATCGTCGTCGCCCAGGGCACCGAAGCCGGAGGCCACACCGGGCAGGTCGCGACCATGGCGCTGGTCCCCCAGGTCGTCGACGCGGTCGGCCACCTGGTACCGGTCGTCGCGGCCGGAGGGATCTTCGACGGGCGCGGCCTGGCTGCCGCGCTCAGCCTGGGCGCGGACGGCATATGGGTGGGAACGTGTTTCATAGCGACTCCCGAGGCACAGGCTGTGGCCGGGTACAAGGAGCGAATCCTCGCTTCCAGCGAGGACGGCACCGTGATCACCCGCGCCTACACCGGCAAGACCTGCCGAGTGCTGCGTACCAGCTACGTCGACGAGTTCGAGCGGGGCGGCGGTGTGGCCGAGCCGTTCCCCGGCCAGTACATCCGGTCCCTTCAGGACGGCGTGAACCACCTGGGCGGCGACGAGCAGACCGAGGGAGTCGACCCCGACCGCGAGTTCATGCCCGCGGGTCAGGGAATCGGGGCCATCCACGGGCTCGTCCCAGCGGGCGACCTGGTTCGTCGTTTCGTCGCCGAGGCCGAAGCAGCGCTGGACCGCGTGGCTTCCCTCCGCTGAGGGCACCGATGCGCTACCCCGACCAGGTCCGCCGGATCCAGGTGGCCCTGTTCAGGCCGACAGCTCCTTGAGCTTCGAGATGATCGCCTGCTGGCCAGCCAGGTCACCGGCGATCGGTGCAACGCTCAGCACCGTCACACCTGCGGCCTTGTACTGGTCGATCCGTTCCTTCACATATCCCTCGTCGCCGCACAGCGACGTCTCAGCGAGGAAGCTGGCCGGCACCGCGGCGGCAGCCTCGGCCTTCTTGCCGTCCAGGTACAGGTCCTGGATCTCCTTTGCCTCGGCCTCGTACCCGTAGCGCTGGAAGAGCTGGTTGTAGAAGTTGCGGTCACGCGCACCCATCCCGCCCACGTAGAGGGCGACCATGGAACGGGCGAAGTCCCGGTAGCCGGCCACCTCGTCCTCGGCTCCGATGGCGGTGAGCCCCCCGGCGATCACATCGAGCGGGCCGAGCTCGGCAGGGCGCTTCGCCTCACCGGCAGCGAGGTCAGCACCCCACACGTCCGCGGCACGCTCGGGATGGAAGAGGATCGGCAGCCATCCGTCTGCCAGCTCCGCGGTCAGCTCGACGTTCTTCGGGCCGAGTGACGCAACGTGGATCGGGATCTCGGAGCGTCGCGGGTGAGTGATGATCTTGAGGGGCTTGCCCAGCCCGGTTCCCTCATCCGCGGGCAGCGGCAGCTTGTAGCGCTTGCCGTCGTGCACGACGGGCTCGCGTCGCCACACCTGGCGGCAGATCTCGATGATCTCTCGTGTGCGCTGGATCGGCGCGTCGTACGCGACTCCGTGGAAGCCCTCGATCACCTGTGGACCCGAGGCGCCCAGCCCGAGGATGCAGCGCCCATCGCTGATGTCGTCGACGCCTGCGGCGGTCATGGCCAGCAGTGTCGGTGTGCGCGTGTAGATCGGCAGGATCCCCGACGCGATCTGGACCGTCTCGGTCTTGGCCGCCAGATAGCCCATGAGGCTGACGGCGTCGTAGCCGTACGCCTCGGCAACATAGACGATGTCCAAGCCTGCCTTCTCGAGCGCCTGGACCTGTGCCACCGATTCGGCGAAGCCCCCCGCATAGCCGATCTGCATGCTGATCTTCATGTGTCCCCCCTGGAACCGTCAGAGCCTGTGGTACTCGTCCGTCCATTCGCTGCGCAGCGCCAGCTGCTCACGATCGAGCGAACCGATGTCCTCGCCGTTGTCGAAGTAGACGCGGTAGCGCTTCCAACGGAATCCGTTGGTCAGCGTCACCTTGCCGGGAGTCCCGGCAGGTACGCCCGGCAGGTCCACCGCGGCCACGACCTTGTCGTGGAACAGCAGCTCGTTGTCGACACGCTTCTTGGCCATCGGGGTCACACCGTACCAACGCCGGGGACGCAGCCCGGCATTCGCGGGTCGCCGCTGAGGCGCCTCAACCGACGCGATGCGGCTCGAGCTCTGTGTCGCGAAGGCCCAGGCGGTGCGCCTGATGCGGTGTTGCACCGCCTCCGGATGACAGGAGCACAGTGCTCAGCCAAGCGCATACGCTCGGACGGCGGTGCCACCGTCAGCGCGCCCCCGAACGGCGGCTCTCGTCCCAGCTCAGGCCCTCCTCGACATCGACGTCGTGGGGCAGGCCGAGAACCCGTTCCGCCAGGATGTTGCGCTGCACGTCGCCGGTGCCGCCACCGATGGTCAACGCCGGGGCGAACAGGTACCCGTAGTGCCAGATGTCGACCGGAGCGCCCAGAGGACCAGCGTCTGCGAGCATCCCGCCCGCTCCGGCCAGGTCCTTGGCTGTCGCCATCACGTTCTGGCCGTGCTCGTCGGCGAGCACCTTGCGGATCGACGCCTCGGGACCCGGTTCCATCCCCTTGATCGCCGCGGTAACGGTCCTCAGCCTGATCAGCCTGAGGATCTCTGACTCGATGTGCAGGTCGACGAGCCGGCGCCTCATCAGGGGATCCTCGGTACCACCGCGGTGCCCGACGACGTCGAGCAGCGTCTCGGCCGTCGGCCCCATCCCCCACAGGGCACCGCCGGAAGACAGCGAAACCCGCTCGTTGCCCAGGGTCACCTTGGCCAGGCGCCAACCGTCGTTCACCTCGCCCACCAGGTTCTCGGCAGGGATCCGCACGTCGGTCAGGAAGACCTCGTTGAAGGTGTGCCCGCCTGTCATCTCGATGATCGGGCGGATCTCGATCCCCGGAGCGGTCATGTCGCACACGAAGTAGGAGATGCCACGCTGCTTGGATGCGTCGGGGTCGGTGCGCGCGATCAGGATGCCGTAGCGGGCACGGTGACCGAGCGAGGTCCAGATCTTCTGGCCGTTGACCACCCACTCGTCACCGTCCTGCTCGGCCCGGGTCGACAGGCCGGCGAGGTCCGACCCGGCCCCGGGTTCGGAGAACAGCTGACACCAGATGTCCGTACCTTCGATCAGTCGACCGAGATAGCGGTTCTGCTGTTCCTCGCTGCCTGCCGCGATGAGAGTCGGGCCGGCCCACCCGATGCCGATCGGGTTGACGGGTCGGCTGACCCCGGCCGAGCGGAGCTCGTCGTCGATCACCAACTGGTGGATCGGATCCGCGTCGAGTCCCCAGGGCCGTGGCCAGTGCGGAACGACGTAACCCGAGCGTGCCAGGTCCGCGGCGGACGGACGGGGGTTGGCGGCGAGCCACTCGCGCACCGCCAGGCGCCGAGGATCGTCCGCCGGGGGCAGTTCGAAGTCCACGTCCATGGAGTGTAGGAGAGCGACCCTGCCCGGGGCCGGGCCTCGCATCGGCCGGACGCGGACGTACACTCCTGCGCACCGATCACCGAGACCGAGGATCTACACATGGCCGGATGGAACTTCGCCGAACTCTGGGAGCGGATCGCTGATCGCTTCCCCGACGCGGACGCACAGGTCCAGGGGGACCTGCGCCACACATGGAGCGAGTTCGACAGGCGGGCCGACTCTCTGGCGCGCCACCTGCTCGACGGCGGCGCCGCCCATCAGGACAAGGTGGCGCTCTACGTCTACAACGCGCCCGAGTACATGGAAGGCGCGTTCGCCGCCTACAAGGCCGGCCTCGTCCCCGTGAACACCAACTACCGGTACCTGGACGACGAACTGGCGTACCTCTGGGACAACGCCGATGCGATCGCCGTGGTCTTCCACAGCGACTTCACCGATCGGGTCGACTCGGTTCGTGCCCGGCTACCGAAGGTGCGCCACTGGTTGTGGGTCGACAACGACGGCAGCGAACGGCCGGACTGGGCCGAGTCGTACGAGGACGTCGTCAACACACCGACGGGCCGCACAGTGGCGCCTTGGGGCCGCTCGGGTGATGACATCACGATGATCTACACGGGTGGGACGACCGGCATGCCCAAGGGCGTGATGTGGCGCCAGGACGACCTGATCCGAGCAGTGCACGGGGTGGCGAACGCCACCTTCCTCCAGGACCCCGAGGAGGTGGGCATCGACACGCCCGTCGACTCGCTCACGGGGCCCGGCGCCCCCGGACTTCCCGCATGCCCGCTCATGCACGGCACCGGCTGGTACACCGCGAACCTCTACCTGACCGCCGCGGGCACGCTGGTGCTGTTGGAGTCACCCCACTTCGACGTCGAGGAGCTGCTCGACACCGTGCAACGCGAGAAGGTCGGAGCGATGACGATCGTCGGCGACGCCTTCGCCAAGCCGATCATCAGGGCACTCGATGCCGAACCGGACCGCTGGGACATCTCGAGCGTCGTCCTGGTGACCTCATCGGGCGTCATGTGGTCCAACGAAGGCAAAGAAGGCCTGCTGCGCCACAACCCCGGAATGCTGCTGCTGGATTCGTTCTCGTCGTCAGAGGCGATCGGCATGGGATCGTCGGTCTCGGCCGCGGGGGTCGAGGACCGCACGGCGCACTTCTCGCTCGGTTCAGCGGTGAAGGTGTTCTCCGACACAGGCGAAGAGGTTCAGCCGGGATCCGGCGAGCGTGGACGGGTGGCAATCCCGGGCCATGTCCCGCTCGGGTACTACAAGGACCCGGAGAAGTCCGCGGCGACCTTCATCGAACGCGACGGCAAGCGGTACTCGATCCCCGGCGACTACGCGACCGTCGAGGCAGACGGCACGATCACGCTCCTGGGTCGTGGCTCGGTGTGCATCAACACCGGCGGCGAGAAGGTCTTCCCCGAAGAGGTCGAGGAAGCGCTCAAGACCCATTCGCTGGTCCACGATGCCGTCGTAGTGGGCGTCCCGGACGAGAAGTTCGGCGAGGCGATCACCGGCGTCGTGGAGCTCGCTCCGGGTGCGACAGTGGGTCCCGAAGAGCTGGTCGCCCACGTCAAGGAACACCTGGCGCACTACAAGGCACCCAAGAACGTGCTCTTCGTCGACACGATCGGGCGGGCGCCCAACGGCAAGGTCGACTACAAGCGGGCCAAGCAGCTCGCCATGGACGAGCTCGGCATCGACGCCTGAGCCTCACCTGCCCATACCCCACCGGCCCGGTGGCCTGGCGGGGTATGGGCAGAGTGTCCGCTGTGACAGACTGGCTGCACGGGGCTGGCTGGGTCCTGTGTGGAGGGATGAATGCGATCACGGCGGCGGGGCCGTAGAGATGAAGCTGTCGGACGGCGCGCACGCGTGGGCGCTCGGCTGGCCGTCGCGTTCGGTCTCGTCGTCATGGCCATCGCGGCCATCAGCCCTCCCGCCGGTGCCAACTACGCGCGGATCGAGGCGACCGCGGCGTGCGACCGAACTGTGTCATGGCGGGCGTCGGCATCGACCGAGGGCACCGACGACGAACGGACCAACAACTCGGTGGTCGTCGACTACCGCGCCACCACCGATGACGACCGCTGGCGTTCGGCGGGCCCCGAGGGAGCGTTCAGCGAGTCGAACGACTTCCGCTTCGACGGCTCTTTCGTCCTGCCCGACGGCGTGGACCAGGTCGAGGTTCGCGTGCGTGCCCGCTCCAGGTGGGGAGCGCACGAAGACGGCGACGAACCCGGTGAGCCTCGATTCGCCAAGGTGGGCGTGCCCGAGGAGTGCGCCGGGCGGCCGCTCGTGGCGACCCAGCGCCTGGACTGCGCCAGCGGCTCCGTGGCGGTGCGGGCGACCAACGCTGGTGAGTCCCCGCTGACTGCCGAGGTTGTCGTCGACCGCGTGACGGTCCGGACGATGGCCTTGGAGCCGGGCACCTCTCAGGACCTGCTCGTGCCGATCCTCGTGGGTCGTCCTACCCCGATCTCGGTGCGCGCCGACGAGTTCGTGGCATCCGAGCGGGTCCACGGCGCCGACTGCGAGGTGCCCGGGCCGAGCGCGGTCGTGGTCGAACGCTGCGGTGCTGCCGCAGGGCGCCTCATGGTCCTCGCCACAGGTGGCGACGAGGCCGTCGGTGTCGACATCGTCGTCCGTTCCGTCACCGTGGACAGCGCCCGCGTGAGCCCGGACTCGACGCTGCAGCGCACGCTCGACGTCCCGCCCGGCGCCCTCCCGGTCGAGGTGCAACTCGGGGGTCAGGTCGCCGCGGCAGGCAACGCTGGCGGCTGCGACGGTCCGGTCGCAGGACTCCTGAGCTGCGGCACGGGTGGCCGGGGTGCGTGCGACCTCGCAGCTACTCGACCTGCTCCGCCTCCACCACCTCCGCCCCTGGTCATCGAGAGCGGTGACCCGACGCTGCCGCGAACGGGCCCCGGCGAGCGTGCCGCGCTGTTGCTGCTGGGCGGCGCGCTGATCGCCGGCGGTGGGTTGTCGATCTCGGCCCGGGAACGACGCCGCCCCGCACCCGCGCCGATCTCGAGCGCGCTCGCCCCCTACCGTCAGCGATGGTGGGACGATTCGTCGCGTCGATGACCCGTCGGTAACTTTGGCCACCACTCCAAAGGACGAAGGGGAATCCACATGTCAGACCTCGGATTCGATGGCAAGGTTGCGATCATCACCGGTGCCGGTGGCGGCTTGGGCAAGTCGCATGCGATCGAGTTGGCCCGTCGCGGTGCCCGGATCGTTGTGAACGACCTGGGTGGATCGGTCAGTGGTGAAGGTGACAACGCCTCGGCCGCCCAGCTGGTCGTCGACGAGATCGTCGCGGCAGGCGGTGAGGCTGTGGCCAACCACGACTCGGTGGCGACCGCTGAGGGTGGCAAGGCGATCGTCGACGCGGCGGTCGAGGCGTTCGGCACGGTCGACATCGTCATCAACAACGCAGGCATCCTGCGTGACAAGACGTTCCACAACATGACTCCGGAACTGCTGGAGCCGGTCATCGCCGTGCACCTGCTCGGAGCGTTCTACGTCACCCAGCCTGCATGGACGATCATGCGTGACAAGGGATACGGCCGCGTGGTCAACACCAGCTCGAACTCCGGCCTGCTGGGCAACTTCGGCCAGGCCAACTACGGCGCGGCCAAGCTGGGACTCGTCGGGTTCACCCGGGTTCTGGCCAACGAGGGCAAGTCGAAGGGCATCAAGGTGAACGCCATCGCCCCGGTCGCCAAGACCCGCATGACCGAGGATCTCCTCGGCCCGCTCGGAGACAAGCTCGAGCCGGCCGAGGTGACCCCCACGGTCGTCTACCTGGCCCACGAGGACTGCCCGGTCAACGGCGAGGTCTACTCAGTTGCCGGTGGAGTCGTGGCCCGCTACTTCATCGGGCTGACCCCGGGTTGGTACGGCGAGGGCCACTCCGCCGAGGACGTCCGTGACCACTTCGAGCAGATCCGTGACGAGGCCGGCTACATAGTCCCCGAGGACCCCTCGGGCGAGCTGCGCAAGCTGCTCGAGACGCTCTCGAGCTGAGCGCTCTCCGAGGGCACTTCGATCGGGCCGTCGACCCAGCTTGCGGGCTCCGTCGACGGCCCGTCGGCGTTGCGGCGGCCGGGTGTCCACAGTGCGGCCAGCCCTGCAGTGGCCAACGCCAGCGCGGCGCTCACCCACATGGACATGGTCCAGCCGTCGACGAACGCCGTCTTGGCGTGGCCCATCACCTGCTGTGCCAGGTCACCGAATCCGGCATCGGTCATGGCCATCGAGGCGCCGACGGCACCGCCGATGCCCTCTTCGACAGCATGGGCCGCTTCAGGTGGTAGTCCTTCGGTGGCCGGGGCGACCGCCGACGAGTAGCCCGCGGCCATGATCGAACCGAGCAGCGCCACACCGACGGCTGCGCCGACCTCTCGCACCGTGTCGTTGAGAGCCGAGGCGACACCCTGCTCCTCGGGTGGGAGCGACCCGGTGATCGCGGTCGTTCCGGGCGTCATGACCAGACCGATCCCGACCGCGAGCACCAGCAGTCCGGGGGCGATGGACCAGTAGCCTCCTTCGACGCTCGCCATCATGGCCATGCCGGCCAGTCCCGCGGCCATGAGGGTCATGCCGCCGACGAACATCACGCGAGGACCGACACGGCGGGCGATGAGCGGCGCGACCGCCGACAACGGCATCATCACCGCCGCCATCGGTATCAGGCTCGCCGACGCCTTGATCGCCGAGTACCCGAGCACCACCTGCAGATACTGCACGAGCACCAGGAACAGCCCGCTCATCACTCCGAACGCGATCAGCAGGGTCACCGATCCGGAGGCGAGGAGTCGGTCGCGGAACACCCGGACGTCGAGCAGCGGGTGCTCGAAGCGCAGCTCGTGGAGGACGAACCAGATCGCCGAGACCGACCCGATCAGCAGTGCAGCGACGGTGAGCGCGGCGGTCCATCCGGCTTCCGGACCCTCATGGATGCCGAGCACCAGCGCACCGACCGCCAGCGCAGACAGGACGGAGCCGACCGTGTCGAAGCGTGCTTCGGTGTGTTCGTGGGAGTGCGGTGCTGCCACAGCGGTCATCACCAGCCCGATCAGAGCGACAAGCACCGGCAGGGCGAAGACCCAGGGCCATGTGAAGTTGTCGACGACCACCGAGGAGCTGAAGAGCCCCAGGATGCCGCCCGCACCGGCGACTCCGGCCCACACGCCGATCGCACGGTCCCGCTCCTCGGCGGGGAACGTCGAGGTGATCATCGACAACGTGGCAGGCATGATCATCGCCGCCGCGACCCCGGCAACGATCCGAGACGCCAACAGGGCCTCGACCGACCCCGCAGAGGCCGCCGCCAGGTTCGCAACGACGAAGAGGCCCAGTCCACCGACCAGCAGCTTCTTGCGGCCGAACCGGTCGCCGATGGCTCCGAGCGGCAACAGCAGCGCTGCCAACGCGATCGTGTAGCCGTTGATCACCCAGAGCAGGTCGCTCTGGGTGGCACCCAGGTCGATCGCCAGATCCTGCTCCGCGACGTTGAGTCCCGAGACCGACGCGACGACGGCGATGAGCGAAGCGCACATCGCCCACAGGATCATCGTGCGTCGACGGGAGTCGTCGACCGGGTCGTCGGGCGCATCGAGCGCGTGGCCTGCTATCGGAACGGCACCCGTCGGCGCGTGGTCTTTCGGTGACATGAGTCGAGTCCTTGAGGGATGGATACTTTCGCTACGAGACGGTATCGTACGATTCATGAGCTGCAAGTCGCAACGGATCCAGGAGCGACACCCGTCACAGGTAGGGTCCGAGCGGATGGACCCCCGCATAGCCAAGACCCACGCCGCCGTGATGAGTGCGGCAACGGAGTTGCTCGTCGAGGGCGGGCCCCAGGCGCTGACGATGGACGGCGTCGTGCAGCGATCCGGAGTCGCCAAGTCCACGGTGTACCGCCACTGGGCCACCAGGGACGCGCTGCTGGCCGATGTGTTCGTCGACTGCGCACCTGAGCTGAAGATGCCCGACGAGTCGCTCAGCGGCACAGAGGCACTCCGTCAGTTGGTCAGACAGCTCGCCGCCGGCCTCGCCGATCCCCAGTGGCGGCGCCTCATACCCGCCCTGGCGCTGCTGAGGGAGCAGAACCCGTCCCTGAACGAGCTCCAGCACGAGATCTCGACCCAACAGAGCGACCTGGGTACGCGGCTGCTGCAACGCTGCGTCGATGACGGAGCGCTCGACCCGTCAGTGCTCGAAGACGTAGAGGTCTCGCTGGTGATGCTCGCCGGCCCGTTGCTCCTCGCCGGCATGTTCAACACCGTCGAGATCAGCGAGGATCTGGCTGATCGGGTGGCTGATCAGTTCCTGACGGCCCACCGACCTCTTCCGCGCTGAGAACCCGGTCGGGCTCAGCGATCGCCTCGACGCCACCCGCAGAGTCGACACTGACCATCTTGCCGGTGGTCAGATCGAGCACCTCCTTCTCCGCTGAGAAGCGCAACTTCATGCGCAACACGCGCAGCTCGACGAGGCGGTAGACGGGGATGGAAACGGCAAAGGCCGCCGCTATCAGGATGGGAGTTCTGACCAACTGGACCGACAGCGACGCATCGGCACCGCCCAGCAGTGCCATCAGGATGATGTAGGGCAGCGCGTGCCACACATAGAGCGTGTAGCTGAGTCGGCCGAGGGACTGGAAGGGGCTGAGCGAAAGGAACCTCGCCGCCCACCAGTCGCGGTAGCGAACTAGCCCGACCAGGATCAACCCGAAGCCGATCGCTCCGAGGGTGTGACCGAACCGGAACCAGTACATCGTGTCGAGCATCTGAGGCCGGGTGAACTCCTCGGGTCCCGACGGCAGGTAGTCGAAGTACGGCCCCCCGAGCTTCTTCACCAGGCCGCTCGACAGGTTGAGCATGACGAACCAGATCGCCAGCCCGACGGTCGACGCGACGAGCATCGGTCGGCGGATGCGCTCCATGCGCTCCTCGTCCATGTAGGCGTTCGCACACGCCAGCGCGACGCCGAGCATGAGCGCGTCGGGGCGTTGCAGCAGTGCCATCCGAACACCGGCGATCATCGACGTGTCGTCCTGGAAGAAGCCGGTGTAGGCGAACCAGCGGGCTGCGCCGACCGCCACGAACACCGAGACCATGAGTGAACCGAGCTGGGCTATCCACCGCCGGCGCACGCAGATGAGCACGGTGCCGGCGATCACGGCGTAGAACCACTCCTCGACCGACAGCGTCCACAGGTGCCACATCGTGCGATTGCCCTGGACCGCGGGTTCGATCACGTAGAGCCCGTTCGGGAAGAACAGGTGGTACACGTACAACAGAGCCGCAGCAGCGTCCTGACCGACGTAGCGCAGGCTCAGGGCCTCGAAACCGACCAGCGTGGAGACCGTCGAGATGACCAGCCAGACACCGACGAACAGCCACAGCGACGGGAACAGTCGTACCGCCCGACGTGAGTAGAACTTCTTGAGATCGATGCTGCCGGTGGTGCGGGTCTCCTGCAGCAACAGCGTCGTGATCAGGAACCCGCTGAGCACGAAGAACGTGTCGACGATCGTGACCCAGCTCTCGACGTACTCGAACAACGCATGGCCGACGAGCACCATGCACACGCCGATGCCGCGCATGCCGTCGAAGCCACCGACGAGGCCGAGCTTGGGTGCCTTGGAGACGAAGGCCGTGCCGGGTGCGGTCGCGGTCACCGCTGAGTGTCTCCGCTCGCCGGACCGTCAGGGGCTCCCCTGGCCCTCGAACGAGCCACCTCGACGGGGACCATCTCACCGGTGGTCAGGTCGAGCACCTCCTTCTCGGCGGCGAAGCGCAGCTTCACCCGGAGCATGCGCCGCTCCACTCCGTAGAACACCGGCAGGCACGCGACGATGGTGATGACGGCCAGGATCGGTGCACGCCACTTCTGGCCGAGCACCTCGTTGCCGCCCAGGAGCTCGAGGACGACGAAGTAGACCAGCGTGTGCCATACGTACACGGTGTAGGACATGCGCCCGAGGTACCTCAGCGGCTGCCAGGACAGCGCCCTGTTCGCGATCCATTCCTTGTGGCGAGCCATCGCCAGCATCGCCGGAGCGAACGCGAGCGCGCACAGCGTGTGGCCGAAGTTGATCCAGTAGACCCGCTCCCCCACCTGCTCCAGGGTGGACGGTCCGATCGGCACGAAGGGGAAGGGCAGCCCGAGCTTGCCCGCCACCTCGAGCAGCATCCCGCTCGACAGCAGCATCGTCGCCGACGCGACCACCAGCCCCACTGCACCCACTCGAGGCAGCCACGTCCGCCACCGTTGCGGCAGCGGCTCGGGCAGCTTGGCGTTGATGACAGCGAGCCCCACGCCCCACATGAGTGAATCAGGACGCGACAGCCACAACAGGCTCAGCCCGCGCACCACCGGATTGGCGTTGGCCGGGTCGTCGGGGATCGGCACCGGGCCAGGCGTTCCGGTCCATCGCTGCCATCCGATCCACGTCGCCACCAGCGCCAACCCGACCGCCAACTGCACCATCCAGCGCTTGCGGATGCAGACCAGCACCGTCACGGCGATGAGCAGGTAGAACTGCTCCTCGACCGCCAACGACCAGAACTGGTCGATCGACAGGTGCTCGACGGCACGGGGGTCGAGCGCTCCGAGCCCGACCGGGAAGAAGATCTCGTAGACGTAGAAGATCGCCGCGGCGGACTCGCCGAGCAGGGTCGACAGGCGCTCGCGGGCGAACAGGACCGTGACCACGAGCCAGGCGACGATGCACAGGTACGCCGAGGGCAGAAGGCGCACAGCACGCCGCGAGTAGAACTTGCGCATGCTGATCGAGTTCAGATCACGATGCTCCTGGAGCAACAGGGTCGTGATCAGGAACGCGCTCATCACGAAGAACACGTCGATGATCCCGGCGAAGGACGGCGACAGCTCCGAGTAGGCGTGGTTGAACAGCACCATCAGGATGCCGATGCCCCGCACACCGTCGAACCCGCCGACGAAGCCCAGTCTGGGCGCCCGCGATTCGAACACTGGCAGCGCTGCCCCCGTACTGGCCATCCGGGCAGAGTACGGGGTCCCTGGGAGTGTCACAACAACCGCTGCGGCGCCCGGCGCACTTGGCCGTGCCCGGTTCGGACACTCCGCTGTGCCATCGTTTTGCGGTGCCGCGGATCGGTCGATCACGCGGCCAGACAGGGGGATGGCATGAACGACGCGCCCGGCCGTGCGGTTGGTGACGTGGACAGCTTCCGCAACAGTGCTGCTCGCTGGATCGACCAGCACCGGTCAGACGCGCCCCGCGACTACGGGGCCATCCTTCCACCGGGCCTGGCCGCCGAGGGCCGACGCTGGCAGCGGAGGCTGTTCGACGCCGGCTACGCAGGCGTTCACTGGCCGAAGGAATTCGGCGGCGCTGGACTGACACCCCAACACGCGGTCGGCATGGATCACCGAGTGCGCTCTCGCCCAGGTACCACCCTTCCTGAACATGGTCGGCTGCGTGCTCACGGGCTCAGCGTTGTTGGGCTTCGGCACACCGGAGCAGCAGGCCGAGCACCTGCGGCCGATCCTCACCGGTGAACGCATCTGGTGCCAGCTCTTCAGCGAACCCGACGCCGGCTCCGATCTGGTGTCCTTGTCGACCCGCGCCGAGCTCGACGGCGACCACTACGTCGTCAACGGAACGAAGGTCTGGTGCTCCAACGGCCGCGTCGCCGACTGGGGGATCCTCATGGCGCGCACCGATCCCGCGGCCAAGCCCCACCAGGGCATCTCGTTCCTGCTGCTCGACATGGCCTCACCGGGAGTCGAGATTCGCCCCCTCCGCCAGATGAACGGCGAGTCGGAGTTCGACGAGGTCTTCATGACCGACGTCGAGGTCCCCGTAGCGAACCTGCTCGGACCCGAGAACGGCGGTTGGATGGTCGCGATGTCGGCGTTGACCAACGAGCGCGGCTACATCGGGGCTTCGGGGATCTCGCTACAACGCCGGCTCGACTCGATGATCGCCATGGGCGGCGACCTCACCGCGTCGCAGCGCCAGGAGCTCGTGAAGCTCTGGTCCCGGGGTACCGCGCTGTGGGCGATGGGTCGACGCCAGGGTCCGGTCGCTTCGGTGCTCGGTTCGCTCGCGAAGCTCGGGACGACGGAGCTGATGTTCGACCTGGCGCAGTTCCGGGCCGACCTGGGTGGCGCGGCGACGATGCTCGACGGGACCGACTCGCAGATCCTGCTCAGCGCGCCCGGTGCACGTATCGCGGGCGGAACATCGCAGATTCAGCGCAACATCATCGGCGAACGCATCCTGGGACTGGCGAAGGAACCGCGCCCCCCGGCGAGTGCGTAGCCTCCGGTCATGACCGAACACGCGCAGCTGCCCCAGAAGGTCGACCCACGCGACGTCCTGGCCATCGACTCTCTGCTCTCGGACGAGGAGCGACTGCTGCGCGACACGGTCCGCCGATTCGTCGTCGAGCGCATAATCCCCGACGTCGGCGGGTGGTTCGACGCAGGAACCTTCCCGAAGGAGATGGCAAAGGAGTTCGGCACTCTCGGCCTGCTCGGGATGCACCTCGACGGGTACGGCTGCGCCGGGACCTCGGCCACCGCGTACGGTCTGGCCTGCCTGGAGCTGGAGGCCGGCGATTCAGGTGCACGCAGCTTCGTGTCGGTCCAGGGCTCGCTCGCGATGTTCCCGATCCACGCCTTCGGGTCCGAGGAGCAGAAGCAGCGCTGGCTGCCGGGGATGGCAGCCGGAGAGCTGATCGGCTGCTTCGGATTGACCGAACCCGATTCCGGCTCCGATCCGTCGTCCATGCGCACCGTCGCACGTCAGGACGCTGCAGGCGATTGGATTCTCGACGGCGCCAAGATGTGGATCACCAACGGTTCGGTCGCCGATGTGGCGGTCGTCTGGGCACGCACCGACCCCGACGGACCCGACGGCGGGGCCGTTCGGGGCTTCGTCGTCCCGACCGACACGGCGGGCTTCTCGGCCCCACTGATCCACCGGAAGGTCTCGCTGCGGGCATCGGTCACATCCGAGCTGGTGCTCGACGGGGTGCGGCTCCCGGCGGACGCCGTCCTGCCGGGCGTCTCCGGCATGCGCGGCCCGTTCTCGTGTCTGAACGAGGCCCGCTTCGGCATCTCCTTCGGCGCCTGCGGCGCAGCACGCGCCTGCTACGAAGCGGCGCTCGACTACTCGCTCGAGCGCAAGCAGTTCGACCGGCCCATCGCCTCGTTCCAGCTGACCCAGCGCAAGCTCGTCGAGATGATGGTCGCCGTGCAGCGCGGCACACTCGTCGCGCTGCACCTGGGCCGCATGAAGGATGCCGGCGCCCTCGCCACCCCTCAGGTGAGCTTCGCCAAGATGGACAACGTGGCGATGGCGCTCGAAGTGGCCCGCACGGCCCGGTCGGTGCTCGGAGCGAACGGGATCACCACCGAGTACCCCGTGATCCGCCACATGAACAACCTGGAGTCCGTGTTCACCTACGAGGGCACGAACGAGATCCACACGCTGATCCTCGGCAACGCCATCACGGGGATTCCTGCGTTCTCGTAGATCGCTCGCAGCTAGGGTCGAACGCCTTGAAGCGACAGGACAAGGCCGACCTGATCGGTGAGATGCTCGACGAGCTGTACCCGGAGCCGCCCATCCCGCTCGACCACACCGATCCTTACACTCTGCTCGTGGCGGTGGCGCTCTCGGCCCAGACGACAGACAAGAAGGTCAACCAGGTGACACCGGCCCTCTTCGCGGAGGCGCCCACGCCGGAGGACATGGTGGCCCTCGGCCCAGAGCGGATCCTGGAACTGATCCGAGAGGTGGGACTCGCTCCCACGAAGGCACGCAACATCTGGATCGCTGCCACCCAGATCGTCGAGGTGGGCGGAGAGGTGCTCCCCGACATCGACTTCCTGGAGACCTTGGCAGGAGTGGGCCACAAGACGGCGAGCGTGGTGATGTCCCAGGCATTCGGCGTTCCGGCGTTCGCCGTCGACACCCACATACACCGCCTGGCAGCACGGTGGGGGCTGTCCAACGGCACCACGGTCGAGCGCACGGAACGAGACCTCAAGGCCGTGTTCTCTCCCGACACCTGGAATCGCCGTCACCTGCAGATCATCTACTTCGGGCGCGAGTACTGCCCGGCGCTGCGCCACGACCTGGCCACCTGCCCGATCTGCTCGTGGGCGGCCACCAAGACCCGCATCCGTTCCGAGGCGCAGAAGCCGCCTTCGACCAAGCGCGCCTGAGCCCGCCGACCCGTCAGACGTCCAGGATCTTCTGGAGGCGATCCAGCAGCTCCTGCTCCGACGGCTTCACGCCCTTGGAGGCATTCGCCACCGCGGTGCCGATATCGAACAGCCACTGGCGTACCTGAGCTGCTTCGTCGGCGGGGATCCCAGACAGCACCTCGACCGCCTTCGCCACGTCGTCGAGCAACCCGTCGACCATGACGTTCGGGGTGGCTCCCTTGTGCTGCTTGGCGTCGTGGCGCGCTTCCTTCTTGGACGCCTCTGGCACGATCTCGGCGATCAGAGCGTTGGCGGGACCGGAGTGCTGGGGGCGAGTGATCGCCTTCGCTCCGGCCGTCGACTCCTTCATCATCGAGATGGGCCCGTGCTCGCCGACCACTCCCATAGCGAGCAGGATCGCGACTGGAGCGTCGGTCAGCATGTGCCACTGCTCGTCGGTGAAAGCTGAACGATCGGTCATCGGTGACTCCTTGCGCCATGCGGATCTTCCGCAGTTCATCTACGGCAGCAGTAGATCGGCATCCATGATGGCATCGGATCGAGCGGGGCCGTGCGCCCTCGCCGACCGAGTGGGCCGTCGAGCATGCCACAAGGCTCAGGTGAGCGGCCGAACGTGCCGATGACATCGACGTGATCAGGCCCCACTCGCATGCCCGTGACGTGACACGTCACGTGACCGAGCTTCCTGCGGAGTTCGCCGTCGAGCGCGCGGATGACCATTGCATCGTCGGTGGGCCGTCCGGGATCTTCGTCGTAGGACGCAGTGAGGGTGAGCTCAACCGAGACGCCGAGCGCACGACGGTGCTCGCCCATGAGGTCCGCACCCTGTTGTCTGCGTGCATGGCGTGGGTGCCGTTCGTGGACCCGTTGCTGGTCGTTCCGGCTGGCGTGCTCGGCTCGGTCGACTCGTCCACTGCCTGCACCGTCATCGAGCCGTCCATGTTGCCCGCTGCGTTGACCACGGGACGCGGGGTCCTCGACGAGGCCCAGCTGGATCGACTTCCAGACCATCTCGCCCGTGTAGCCCGTGAGCTGCGCACCGGCGCGCGCTATCTCGACCCTGCTTGATCCACCTGGACCGAAGTCGGCCCGACCGGACGGGGCCCAGCTGGCCCGGTACCCGTCGGGAGGTGAGAAGCTGGCGGGATGCAGCTCCCCCCACTCGACCTGGAGTTCCCGGATCCGGTGATGGTCGCTTCGGCCGACGGCACGAATATCGCCACCTACGACCTGGGTGGCACGGGCGCCGACATGCTCCTGGTTCACGCCACCGGCTTCTGTGCCGGCGTGTGGGGTCCTCTCGCCAGCCGGCTCCCGGAACACAGGCTGGTCGCGCTGGACGTCCGCGGACATGGCCACTCGGGAGCACCCGATGCGGGGATGGATTGGCAGGGCACCGCCGAGGACGTGCTGGCGACCGTCGACGCCCTGGGACTCGAACAACCCTTCGGGGTCGGCCATTCGATGGGCGGTGCGTCCCTGCTGCTCGCCGAGCAGCAACGGCCCGGGACGTTCCGGGGCATGTGGCTGTTCGAGCCGATCGTCTTCCCGCCGCAGCTCGACCAGCGGAACCGGAGCAACCCTCTCGTCGATGGCGCCAGACGCCGCCGAGCGCAGTTCCCCGACGAGGAGAGCGCCTACCTGAACTTCGCGACCAAGGCTCCGCTTTCGGAGCTGGCACCGGCCGCGTTGGGTGCCTATGTCCGATACGGGTTCGAGACGCTCGCCGACGGTTCTGTGACGCTGCGGTGCAGACCGGAGACCGAGGCGCAGACCTACGAGATGGGCCCACGCCACGACGCCTTCGGGCACCTCAGGGCAGTGCGATGCCCCGTGACGGTGGCTCGGGGCGCCGACGACGGGCCCGGTCCTGCGGCGCTCGCGCCGCTGGTTGCGAGAGGTGTCGCAGACGGCAGGTTGGTCGAGCACCCCGAGCTCGGCCACTTCGGTCCACTCCAGGACCCAGCGACGATGGCGATCGAGGTCGGCGTCGCTGTCGGTACCCCGTCCTAGCATCACGACATGGCCCTTCCGCTGCCCACTTCCTTGTCCCCATCGAAGGTCTCCGCCTTCAAGGACTGCGCGTTGGCCTTCCGGTTCTCGGCGATCGACCGCCTTCCGGAGCCGCCGTCCGAACCAGCGGTCAAGGGCACGACCGTCCATCGTGCCCTCGAACTGCTGTTCGGGCTCGAACCCGACGAGCGCACCCCCCAGATGGCACAGGAGTGCCTGGCCGAGGCCATGGTGGAGATGCACCAGAACTCCGAGTTCGTTCAACTGGCACTCGGTGAGGACGCTCTGAGTGCTTTCGCTGCCGATGCGGCGAAGATGGTCGACCGCTACTTCACCCTCGAGGACCCGCGCACGATCAAGCCGGTCGGCCTGGAGATGATGCTCGAGGCAGATGTCGGCGGCGTGCTCGTGCGGGGCATCATCGACCGACTTGAGGAGTCCTCCGACGGGTCGCTCGTCGTCACCGACTACAAGACGGGTCGCACACCTTCGGTGATACAGGAGCAGTCCCGCCTCGGGGGGGTCCACTTCTATGCGTTCCTCTGCCAGAACGTCCTGGGCCGCCTCCCGGAGCGGATCCAACTGGTCTACCTGGGGCGAGACCCCCAGGTGATCACCGCCACCCCTTCGGAGCAGTCCGTCCGCGGAGTGGAGAAGAAGGTCAGTGCCATCTGGTCGGCGGTCGAGCGCGCCTGTGAGCACGAGGACTTCCGTCCCAAGAAGTCCGCCCTCTGCAACTGGTGCTCCTTCCAGGCCTACTGCCCGGTCTTCGGAGGCGACCCGGATGAGGCGAGGGCGATCGCTCTCGCCCGACAGCAGGACGCACCGCCCCCAGTTGGCCAGGTGGCCACGCCATGACTCCGAACGGCACGGTGGGCGCTCGTGCACTTGGATCAGCACCGGTCACCCGGCTCGACCGGGCCGCCGCGGCTGCCGCTTCAGCGGCACGCGACAGGGGCGCCGACCGTGCGCTCTACCTGCTGTCCCAGGCTGCAAACCACTCGATGCTGTGGCACGGGATCAACCTGGTCGACGCGATCCTGGGCGGACCGCGGCGTCGACGGCGAGCTGTCCGACGATCGGTGATCGTGGCGATCGAACAGGCAGTGGTGAACGGCCCCGTCAAGTCAGCGGTGTCCCGCCGACGACCTGAGGCCCGAGACGACCACCCGCATGAGCTGCGCACTCCACGCACCTCGTCGTTCCCGAGTGGCCATGCGTCCGCTGCGGCGTGCTCGGCGACGATGCTCTCCGCCGACCTGGGGGCAGCGCCTCTGTGGTGGTCACTCGCCGCGGTGGTGTCGTGGACGAGGATCCATGTGGGTGTCCACCACGCAAGTGACGTGATCGCCGGCGTCGCTGTCGGGCGACTCATGGCCCGCCTGGGTGACGTGCTCTGGCCACACGATCGGTGATCGCTGGTTAGCCTCGACCCTCGTGACTCTCTCTTCGCAGGACGGCCCCGACCGCATGAGCGGCTTCGAGTCGCTCATGTGGGAACTCGAACGTGACCCACGGCTCTCGTCGGCGTTCGCGAACCTGACGATCCTGGACCAGCCGCCCGACCGGGTGAAGCTGCGTGAACGCATGACCTCGGCCAGTCGTGCGGTCCCCCGCCTACGTCGACAGCGTCGTGGAACCGCGGGTCCCGTGGGATGCACCGCTGTGGGTCGAGGACCCGGACTTCGACATCGACCACCACCTCCGATGGGTCCACCTAGGTGGTTCCGGTGACCGGCGCTCCCTGTACGACCTGGCCGCAGCACTCATGCGCCAGCCGTTCGACAGGGAGAGGCCGCTGTGGGAGTTCGTGACCATCGAAGGACTCGCCGACGGTCGAGCAGCCATGCTCCAGAGGCTGCACCACACGATCACCGACGGCGAGGGGGGCATCAGACTCTCTGTCGAGTTCCTCGACTTCGAGCGTGAGCCGACCCTTCGACCCGAGCGCCGCACCGACCCAGCAGCCGAGCCTCCCGATGCATCAGCCGAGGACACCGGGCCGCCGAGCCCAGGTGGCGGCGACCGGGGAGGGCCCTGGTGGCAATGGCCGATCAGCACGCTCAGCGAAACTGCCGGGCGCATCACCGAGCAAGCTGCTGCGGTGCCTCGGGTCAGCGACGAGTTGAGAGCGGTGACCCGGTCCACGCTCCGTCAGGTCTCGGTGGGCCAGTTCCGCTCACCGCTGTGGGTGGAGCGTTCGCTCGAACGACATCTCGAGACGCTGGTCCTTTCACTCGATGACGTCCGAAACGCCGCCAGGAAGCTCGGTGGCAGCGTCAACGACCTGTTCATCACCGGTGCCGCGGCCGCGGCGGGTCGTGTGCACCGCAACGCCGGAAGGCCGGTCGACGAGCTGCGGGTCTCGATGCCCGTCAGCACCCGTCACGACCGTTCTGCGGGCGGCAACGCCTTCTCTCCCACCCAGACGCTCGTGCCGACCTCGTCGCTGGGATGCGCCGACCGCTTCGAACAGATCCACATGGTGCTGTCCGAGCTGAAGAGCGAGCGTGTGATCGACAAGCTCGAAGGCGCCGCGAACGTCGCAGCGATGATGCCGACGACAGCAGTGGTTCGAACCGGTCAGCACCTTGCTGGTTCGGTCGACTTCGTGTGCTCGAACGTCGGCGCGGCACCGTTCGACCTGTTCATGGGGGGCGCGCTGCTCGAGGCGAACTACCCGCTCGGTCCGCTGGCGGGAACCACGTTCAACCTGACGACGATGTCGTACCGCGGCTGGCTCTACCTGGGGCTGGTCACCGACCCTGCCGCGGTGTCCGACCCCGTCGAGCTCCTCGATGAGCTGGAGGCCGGCATACGCGGAACTGCTCCACGCCGGCGGTGTTCACCACCCGCGGCGCCCGACGAGCTTCTGACCACTTGCGCTGAGGCGCGGATCGGTCCTGGCCCCAGGAGCCGATCAGTTCGTGGAGACCTCCGCGTCGACCTTCGCCAACAGCATCCGCACGTCGAGGAGAAGATCGGCCACCTCAGAGGTGGGGACGAGATTGCGGTCGGAGATGCCGCCGAGGCCCTGATCGATCAGCTCGAGCGCATCGCGGATCGCGGACTCGGCCTGTGCCTCGGGGTCCAGGACCTGGGCGTCGAGTACCTCTGTCATCGTGCCTCCTGCTGCCCGCAACCGGATGGTTCCGATCGCTCGACAACGAGGATACCGGGCCGGGGTGACAGTGAGGGCGCGAGTTCGTCGCATCCACAGGATCGACCCATGGCCGGGGCCTCGGGCTACCTTCGCAGGGATGACCGCTCCTCCAGAACCGCCAGTGGTACCGGCCCCGGCGGGGGTGACCTTCGCCAGCTTCGCCCCACTGGGGCTGACTGTGGGAATCGATGTGGGCCCGGCGATCCCGAGAACTGGGATTCGGGTCGTTCTGGACCGCTGAGACGGTCGGGCAGGAGGCCTTCTCGACGCTGGCTGCTGTCGCCGCGTCGGTTCCGGGAATGAGCGTGGGCACCGGCGTGCTGCCGCTCCAGATCCGCACTCCCATGCTCTCTGCCATGGGGGCCGCAACGCTCCAGAGCATCGCACCCGACGTCGAGGTGTTGTTGGGAGTGGGAATCTCGTCACCGGTCGTCGTGGGACGCTGGCACGGAGCGGACTACGGCGACCGTCCCGTGACACAGGCCCGCGAGTACCTGGAGCTGGTCCGAGCCTGTCTGTCCGGGGAGCAGGTCACCCACGAAGGCACCCACTACCGGTGCTCGAAGTTCCGCCTGGGAGTGCGCCTCGGCGAGCGGCGACCCCGGCTCGTCCTGGGCGCTCTCAACGAGCGCATGCTCCGTGTGGCGGGCGAACTGGCTGACGGTGTCTTGTTGAACTACCTCCCTGCAGCAGCGGTTCCGTGGTGCGTTCAGCAGGTGCGAGCCGGCGAGGAGGCCGCCGGGCGCGACCCCGGTGAGTGCACCGTCTACGCGTACGTGCACGTCGGGGTGTGCGATCGCGACGCCGCGCTCGGCGCGGCCCGACGGGGACCTGTTCTCATATGCCGTGGTCCCACGTACGCGACCGCCTTCGAGCGGGCCGGGTTCGGCGACGAGATCGGCGCCCTGCGAGATGCCCGATCGACGCGGTGACCGCGAGGGCGCGGTGGCCGCCATCTCCGAGCGCATGGTGGACGCGATCGACATCTGCGGCGATCCGCCGACCGTTGCAGCGACGGTCCGCGAGTACCGCGCCGCCGGCGTGGACGTACCCGGTGATCATGCCGCTCCCATGGGGCGACGACCGCCGAGCGATCATCGACGCCACGCTCGAAGCCACCGCTGGAGCCTGAGGATGCAGATCGAGGGCGCTGTCGCAGTAGTGACCGGTGGGGGCAGCGGCATCGGCGCTGCGCTGGTCTCACAGTTGGCTCGAGCAGGCGCCAAGGCGGTGGCGGTCGTCGACCTGGAAGCAGGCCGCGGCACGAGACGTCGCCGAACAGGTCGGCGCCCAGGTAGAGGGAGCCGATGTCTGGCACACCGGCTGCGATGTCGCCGACGAGTCACAGGTGCGGCATCTCGTCGAACTGGTCGAGCAGCGCCACGGCGGCATCGACCTGTTCTGCGCGAACGCCGGCATCGCCACCGGCCAGGGGATCCAGGCCGACGACGAGGTGTGGCGACGGGCGATCGACGTCAACGTGATGGCACATGTCTACGCTGCTCGCGCTCTTGTCCCCGGCTGGCGCGAACGAGGCCGCGGACACCTGCTGATCACAGCGTCCGCGGCGGGCCTCCTCACCAACCTCGGCGACGCCCCGTACAGCGTCTCGAAGCACGCAGCGGTCGCGCTCGCAGAATGGATCTCGATCACCTACGGCGACGAGGGCGTCGGAGTGTCGTGCCTGTGCCCCCAGGGGGTGCGCACTCCCCTTCTGTTCGGCGTCGGTGCTCCCACGAACGGCGATCTCGCTGCCCGTGTCGTCAAGACCCAGCGGATCCTCGAACCGGACGAGGTCGCACGTGTGACCGTCGCCGGAATCGCCCGTGACAGCTTCCTGATCCTTCCCCACGAGGAGGTTGCGACCTACGAACAAGCGCGCGCCTCGGACCGGGAACGGTGGCTCGCGTCGATGCGACGACTCCAGTCACGACTCGATCCGGGATGAGCGACCCCCACGACCGCGACCGTCGCCGCATACGACTCGTCGGCTGACTCCTGGGTCGGCCGCAGAGACCCCGATCTCGGTGCTCCGCGGGAGTTCGTGGGTTGGGTGTCGGAGTTGACCGGGCTCGCCGAGCCGAGGCTCGTTGACCTCGGCTGCGGCCCGGGTTGGCACCTCGACTCGCTGGGCCCGAACACCGTCGCGATGGATGCCAGCGCATCGATGCTGCTGCATGCTGTTGGCCGCGTACCCGGGTCGTCGAAGGTGCTGGGCGATCTCCGGGCGCTGCCGTTCGCCGCCGGGTCCTTCGACGGGGCCTGGGCAGAACGCTCCCTGGTGCACGTTGACCGACGGGCTGTTCCGCTGGCGCTGTGGGACATGCATCGGGTCCGTGCGGGTCGGCGCTGGGATCCACCTGGGGCTGTTCGAAGGGGACCTGGATCACGCCACCGTCGACGGGGACGACACCCCCGGGAGGTACTTCAGCGCCTGGCCCGAGTCGCTGTTGCAGGCGGTTCTCGAGGGTGCGGGCATGGGCGTCGAGATGGTCGAGAGATCTGCTGCAGGGGAGGTTGACCGTTTCACGGTTAGGGCACACAGGGTCCGGACTCTGGCCGACACGGTGGGTCCCGACATGAGGCTGCTGCTGGTGGGGCTCAACCCGTCCTTGGTCGCGGCCGATGCCGGGGTCGGGTTCCATCGTGGCGGCAATCGCGCCTGGCCAGCTCTACGTGCTGCTGGGCTGGCGACCTGCGACCGCGATCCGCGTCACCTGCTGATCGTCGACCGGGTCGGCATGACGGACCTGGTGAAGCTGCCGAGCGCCCGGGCGGACGTGCTGAGCGCCGCGCAGTACGAGCACGGGATCACCAGATTGGAGCGCCTGTGCTCATGGCTGCGACCGGGGGCCGTCTGCGTTCTCGGGCTCTCCGGCTGGCGTATGGCGGTCGATCCGCTCGCCGTATCCGGTCCTCAGCCGCGGCAGTCTCGGCGGCCGCCCCGTCTACTTGATGCCGAACCCGAGCGGGGCGAACGCGAGCTCGACCATGGACGATCTCGTCGCCCACCTACGCGCCGCGGCGCAGCTCGCAGACGACACCGCGCAGCTCGCAGACGACACCGCGCAGCTCGCAGACGACACCGCGCAGCTCGCAGACGACACCGCGCAGCTCGCAGACGACACCGCTGTTCGACCAGACTCGCACGGTGCTTCTGCATGAGATCGTCGAGTTCGCCGCGTCCGCTCGGCCTTGTGCCACAGCGCTGATCAGCAACGGCGCACACGTCGACTTCGCCGGCCTCGAACGACGGATCGGAGTCGTGGCGACTCTGCTGAGCAGGACGGTGCCACCCGGGGAGCGCATCGTGTTGGTCGCGGAGAACCACCTCGATGTGGTGACGCTGATGTACGCGGCGCCCCGAGCCGGCGTGATCGTGGCGTTCGGCAACACCCGTCACACGCCGGTGGAGTTGCTCGACCTGGTCGAGGCTACGGATCCGGCCCTGGTGGTCGCCGGAGTCGACCATCTGGAGCGGCTCGCGGAGCCGCTGGCGACCGCCCGACCGAGCCTCCCGGTGTGGTCGCTGGGCGGTAGCCATCGGGCAGCAGCCCAGGACCTGTCCGCAGAAGCGGACAGCTTCGACGGACAGGTGATGACCGATGACCCCATCGACGTCGACGCCGATGATTGCGCATGGCTGATCCACACGTCGGGCACCACTGGTCGACCCAAGGGAGTTCGACTCACCCACCGGTCGCTGCTGGCAGCCGTGACCAGCACTGCGGTGGCCAGGCCTCTCTCCGACGACGACGTATACCTGTTCCCGTTCCCGCTGTTCCACGTCGCTGGCTACAACGTCCTGCACGCGCACCTCCGTCGCCGCCCGGTGGTGCTGCTCCCCCGTTTCGAGCCCACCTCGGTCTTCGATGCACTCCGCGAGCACGAAGTGACCTGCTGCTCACTGGCACCCACGATGCTCGCGATGCTGCTCGACCATCCAGAACGTGACGATGCTGCCTTGGCGAACCTCCGCCAGATCTCCTACGGCGCATCTGCGATGCCCCTCGACCTGCTCCGCAGGGTCACCAGGGAGCTCCCTGGGTGCGGCCTGGCACAGGGCTACGGCATGACGGAGTTGTCGGGCAACGCGGTGTTCCTGTCTCCCGACGATCACCGGCTGGCCGCTGCCGGCCA
Source organism: Microthrixaceae bacterium (assembly GCA_037045265.1). Lineage (GTDB taxonomy): Bacteria > Actinomycetota > Acidimicrobiia > Acidimicrobiales > Microtrichaceae > JBAOHV01. The sequence goes on from JBAOHV010000015.1 coordinate 166,290, forward strand.
GCCCCATCTGCTGGCAGCAGCGGGCCGACCCGGCCCGCTCGCCGCAGTGCGCATCGTCGACGACGATGACCATGAGCTGCCCGAGGGCGACCCGGGTGAGATCCTCGTCCGCGGCGACCAGGTATGCGACGGCTACTGGAACGATCCTGAGGCAACGGCCGCATCCCGACTCGGCCGTTGGCTCCGTACAGGTGACATCGGCAAGGTGGTCGACGGGGTGCTCTACGTCGTCGACCGCAAGAAGGACCTGATCATCACGGGCGGCGAGAACGTTGCGTCGCGTGAGGTCGAGGACCTCCTCGGGCAACACCCGGCGGTCGCACAGGTGGCGGTTGTCGGGATCCCCGACGAGCGCTGGGGAGAGACGGTGTGTGCGGTCGTCGTTGCCGAGGACGCGGAGTCGTTCGACGGCGAGGAGCTGATGCGCTGGACGGATGGTCGGATCGCCGGATTCAAGCGTCCGCGGCGGATCGTTCGGATCGACGGACTTCCGACCAATGCCTCAGGGAAGGTCGACAAGGTCAGGCTGCGGGCGGTGGTCGCACCCGTCTCCGGCGAACCCGGGTGGAGCGGACCAGTCAGCCCATAGACGTGTCGAGCACCTCGCTCAGCGATTCCCTGGAGCGGACGCCGAGCTTCTCGTAGGCGCGCTGCAGGTGGTTCTCGACGGTCCGGACCGACACCATCAGATGATCGGCGATCTCCCGGTTCGAGCGCCCCTTCGCCGCCAACCCGGCGACCTCACGCTCGCGCCTGGTCAGCCCGCGGGCCTGGGCGACATCGGCGGACCCTGGCGTACGCACCTGTTGGCATGCCGCTCGCAGCCGCTGTGCAGTCTGGTCGGACCTCACCGCAAGTCGGCTGGATCCAACTCGTCGGTGGGCGCTGCAAGCCGCCGTTGCGGCTTCGACAGCGAAGAGCATCGCCCCCATCGATTCGAAATCGGCCGCTACAGCATCGAGTGCCTGGCCGTCCTCCGCGACCAGCGCTTCGACGTGCGCCATGCGCGCCGAAGGGAGGTCGCCCTCGACCCGCTCCACGCAGCTCGCCAGCGGCCCGACAGCGGCGCCTGGGTCCCCCAGTCTGGCCACGTCGTGCAACGCCGCGATCCCCAGCGTGTTCTGACCCTTGGCGATCGCCCGCTGCGCGGTGGAGCTCAACATCTCCCTGGCGGCGCTGTGGTGACCGGCCGAGGCCAGCGCCCACGCCCTGCCGCGTTCCAGCTCTGCTTCGATCAGCGCGATGGGGGTAGGCGGCTCGGCATCCAGATCCTCGACGGCCGCGGTGGCCGTCGCCGAGTCCCCGGCCTGGCCGGCGGCGAGGGCGAGCATGCCCAGACCCCAACGAGACCCCGGATGCTGCAACGCGCCGAACACGAGCGCCGACTCCCTCCCCCATCGAGCGGCGTCCATCAGCCGACCCGAGAGCAGGTCTACGCGAGCGAGCATGACCGCGAGCCATGCCTGCGACTTGCGATCTCCGATCGACGTTGCGGCCTCATACGCTGCAGCGGCGGTGTCGAATCCGCGCAGGATCTCGCCGCGCTCGATCTGTGCGAATGCCACGGCCGCCAGGTAGGTCCCGGTCTCACCGAGCTGGACCTGGTCACCGAGGCGCTCACGGGCAGCGGTCGCCCGTGTCGCCACATCGAGCGCATCCTCGGTCCGCCCCGCCAGCGCAAGCGCCACCGAGGCCATCAGCGCCGACTCGCACGACCCACGGTCGTCGATGACACCCAGGCCGGACGTCAGGTCGATCGCTTCGATCAGGTTCCCGCTGAAGACGGCGAACAGCGCCCGCCGCGCCGCGATCTCGGTGAGCAGCCCGGGCGAGCTGACTGATGCCTCGGCCGCGTCGAGCACGGCAAGTGCTTCGTCTGTCCGGCCCAGGCCACGGAACAGATTGGAGGCCCTGGCGAGCGCGAGCATGGTCCGCTCGGTCTCATCGGTGACCCCTGGCTCGTGGGTGGACAGCAGCGCCTCGGCCTCGGCCGACCGGCCGGCGTCGTCCAGCACCGAGCCGAGCAGGTGCACGGCCGCCGACCGGGTCTGTTCGGTCAGCTCGGCGTGGTCGAGCGCGGCGCGGGCGAAGCGCTCGCACATGGTTAGGTCGTTGGCCCACCGCGCTTCCCGCGCGGCGTTCACGAGCACGTCCGGGTCGGCCTGTCTGCCTGCGTCCAGTCGCCAGGCGGCCAACCGACGTGAGTCGTCTCGGCGACGACAACCCTGGTCCTCCAGTGCATCGGCCAGGTCGTCGAGGATCTGGCAACGACGATCGTCAGGCATGGTCGAACGGGCAACCTCGACGTACATGGGGTGAGCCGATCGGAGTTGACGACGAGAACCGTCCTCGACCAGCTCGACGATTCCCGCGGCAATCAGTTCCTCGGCCAGAGGCCACGTGCCGCCCTGTCGCACCCGTTGTGCGCTGAACGGCTCACCGAGCGCCAGCGCGTTGAGCAACTGGCGTGCGGGCTGACTCAAGGACGCGAGCCGCTGCTCGACCAGCTCAGCCAGACGTGGAGGGGCGGAGATCGAGCCCCTCAGCTCCCAGTGCCCCCGCTCTCGCGACAGTGCTCCCGAGTCGATCAGACCGAGGATCAGCTCACGCAGGTAGAGGAGGTTGCCGCCGGCAGCGGCGATCAGGGCCTGCCGAGCACCACCGTCGATCCCGCCCGAGAGGACCTCGTCCACCAGGTCGGCCATGTCCTCCGAGGACAACGACGTCAGGTCGACCCGGGTGACCATCTGATCCCGCCACAGCAGGGTCACCGGCTCCGGGACTACCTCACCGTCGCGCATCGTGAGCACGAGATCGACCCGATCAGAGAGCGCCAGGTTCAACAGCAGGACCGCGGACGCATCGTCGAGCAGGTGGACGTCGTCCACCACGAGCAGGAGCCGGTCACCGTCGTCGAGTCGTTCGACCAGGTGCTGTGCGGCAGCACCCAGGCGAGCTGCCTCGCTGTCGTGTGCACCCGCCGCTGCCAGCACCTGGGCGAACGCACCCAGGGGCATGCGTGAGGCCACCGCCGTCGCCCGGACACGAGTCACCTGTCGGCGCCCCAGCAGCGTGACGATCTCTTCGGCCAACCGGGTCTTGCCCACGCCCGACGGCCCTGCCAGCAGCACTCCACCAGCACTGCAACGACGGGCCGCCAGACCCAGCTCCCGATCTCGGCCCACGAGCGGCCACCGATCCTCCACCCGACGATGGTACCTACAAGGCCTGCCGAGCGCCGTCTGTGGAATTGAGTACCGACTACTCAGGACAGCAGATCCCACAGCCACGAGACTGTGTGTGTTCACTCAAAGTGACTCGGCGATGATCGCCCCATCGAAACCGGGTCGCTTGAGCAAAGCAGTGGGGGGTGTGGCTCCAGAGGAGGGAGGAGCCACACCCCCTCCGCTTCGTCTTGGCGCCCGGTGCTCTCGTTCGGTGCCGCTCCGCGCCCGCCGGCCGTTCACCGAGGGGCCAGGTCGCGGATCAGCTGCCGATGGTGCTCGATGTTGGAAGCAACGGGCAGCAGGGCCAGCACCGGCGTCGTCACCCCGTTGTCCACATAGCGCTGGACGTGCTCGCGGCACTGCTCGGGCGTACCCCAGATGATCAGGTCGTCGACGACCTCTTCGGGGATGGCCGCGAGCGCACCCTGGCGGTCGCCTTCACCCCACAGCCGCCACATCTCCTCCAACTCCTCACCGCGGCCCAGCCACTCGTGGAAGGCCGCGTAGACCGGCACCGACAGGTAGGCGGCGATCGCGTAGCGCCCCATCGCCATGACCGTGTCGCGATCGGTGGTCGGCGCGACGAAGACCCTGGCGACGACCTCACGAGGGCCGGGACGGGCGCTCTCGGCTCCGGCGCGGGCCACGACGGGGGCGACCATGGCGACGTCCTCGGCCGACAGCCAGTTCAGGATCGCACCGTCCGCCTCACGGCCCGCCAGGCCCAGCATCCCTTCGCGCAGCGCTGCCACGAGGATCGTCGGCGCCTCGGCCGGGATGAATCCCAGCCTGAACCCCTTGACCTCGGACCGACCGAACCGTCCGCTCACCTTCTCCCCCGTGAGCGCAGCCTGCACGAAGCGAACCATGTCGCGCACCTGGCGGTACGGATCGGTGAACTCCATGCCGTTCCATCCCTCGACGATCACGTTCGAAGAACTGCCGATACCGAACGCGAACCGGCCCGGCGCCGCGTCTGCCAGCGACGCGACCGACTGCGCGAGCAGTGCGGGCCCCCGCGTGTAGGCCGGCACGATCGCCGTTCCGAGTCGCAGCGACGGGGCCCAAGCGCTCGCCAGGGCGAGCGGGCTGAAGGCGTCGGTCGTGTTCGCCTCCGACGACCACACATCCGTGTAGCCCAGGTCCTCGAGCTCGACGATCCATTCCCGCTGGTCCGACAGCGGCACCCGGTCGATAGGGATGGTCATGCCGTAGCGGCCGGACAGGTAGGGCGTGGTCGGCGCTTCGCTGCTCATGGAACGCGACCCTATCGAGCTGCCCGACTCGCGATCAGCCAGGCAGTTGGTGCAGCACCGCCGTCTGGCTGGCGGTGGCGAGCAGCGTCGCATCCTCCGACCACAGGTAGACGGAGCCGTGACCGAACCCTTCGTGGATCCCGTCTATGCGAACGTCGCACAGCACCCACTCGGTGGGGACGAGCCTCTGCACGCGGATGGTGTTGTCCAAGCTGTTGGAAGGCACCCAGTCCCCCTGGGACTGGGAGATGCCGAACGGCACGTAGTCCCCCAGGATCGCCAGTGCCGCCGCGGACATGTCGACGTCTGGCATGCGCACCCACAGCCCAGAGCGGCCGTCGGCCAGCTTCTGGGTCCCGTCGAACTGGTCCCAGGGCGTCCCCGCCGCCAGGCTCACGTCCAAGCGGGCCATGATCGAGTCCGAGTCGTCTACCAACCCCACCCGAGCCGGACACTCCGACGGCTCTGGCACCTCAGGGAACGTCCGGTACTGCTCGTCGATCGGATTGTCCTTGGACCCGAGCGCCGCGTTCACGGTGAGGATCTCCCTGTCACCCACCTTGCCGACGACCCTGGCCTGGCTGGTGCGCTTGCCGGCGACCGCCACCGTCACGTCCAGGTCCATGATCGAGTCGACCATCGCGAAGGACAGGTACTGCGCGGTCGCCCAGACGACCGGCCTCTCACAAACGGCCTCCATGGCTGCGACTGCCGCACCCAGTCCACAACCGCCGAAGAGGAAGCGCTCACGCGTGGCGATGCCCTCGGTGATGGGCAGGTACCAGCGCATCGGGTTGTGGGTGGGGGTCAGCCCAAGGAACTCGGTGGCGTCCATGAGGGCTGACCATACGGGGATGTGGCCCCCTCCGACGAACGTGCAGAGGTCGCCATGGATGTCGCGACCCGTTCGACCTGCCTGTACCACTAGCGTTGCGGCTCGCACCGGGTCCGTGGGGGGCGGGTGCGGACAAGGACGTGCTGTGACCGAATCACCGTGGCTGGGCGACGCCTGCTCACTCGTGGACGCATTCCGGGCCAAGGATCGCTCGCCGCTCGAGGAGCTCGATGCGACGCTCGGCTCCATCGAAGCGAGCGAGCTGAACGCGTTCAGCTTCATCGACGCCGAGGCCGCCCGCGACCGTGCTGCTTGCTGCGGACGTTCACCTGCCCTTCGGCGGTGTGCCTTTCGGGGTGAAGGAGCTGAGCCGCTACCGGGGCTGGCCCGACACCGAGGCGTCACTCGTCTTCGCCGACCGCACAGCCGAGTGGACCGAAACGGCGATCGAACGAGCGGTCCAGCTGGGGGGTGTCGTACCGGTCGGACTCACCACGGCATCCGAGTTCGGCGGGCTCAACGTCAGCACCACGAGGTTGAACGGTGTGACCCACAACCCCTGGGAGCACGGCAGGACCGCGGGCGGCTCGTCGGGCGGCAGTGCCTCCGCCGTGGCAGGTGGTCTGCTGACCATGGCATCGGGAGGCGACGGCGGCGGCTCGATCCGCATCCCCGCCGGGTTCAACGGTCTGCCCGGGCTGAAGGGCACAGCGGGGCGGATTCCACGCGGCCCGCACACCGGCATACATCCTATGACAGTCGCGCTTGGCCTTCTGTGCCGTTCGATACGCGACATCGCTCGCTACTACGACGTGGTTTCCGGCTACGACTCCCGGGACCCCTACTCACTGCCGGGGCCCACTGGCTGGGAACGAACTCTGGGCTCACATCTGGGCGACCTGCACGGTGCACGGGTGGCGATAGTGGCGGATCTGGGAGTCGCCACCGTGCGACCGGCCATCGCCGACCTCGTGCGCGACGCCGGCGAGCAGCTCGCCCGTGACGTAGGGCTCCGCGTCGTGGACGTCGACCTGGCGTTCCCGGGCCTGGGACTCGAGTGGGCGCTGGGAAACCTCGCCTCGTTGCGAGCGGACCTCGAGGGGCGCTGGCCGGAGTGCCGCGAACTCCTCTCGGGTGAGATCGCCTTCGGCCTCGAACTGGCCGAGCGCCGCTACTCCTTGGAGATGATGGCCCGATCAGAAACCGCCCGAACGGCTGCCAACGAGGCAGTCGCGGCTGTGTTCGACGAGGTCGACTTCATCATCAGCGCAACCAACCCGGACGTCGCCTTCGCTGCTGACTGCCGCCTGAACCTGCAGGTCGACGGGGAGACCACGGGCCCGGAGAACAACGGCGCTCTGACGATCCCGTACAACATCGTCGGCAACCCGTCGCTGCAGGTTCCGATCGGCCAACTCAACGGCCTGCCCGTGGGCATGCAGATCGCCACACGCCATCATGACGATGCACTGCTGCTGGACCTGGGGCTGGCGGTCGAGCGCGAACGCCCCTGGCCGTTGGTCGCCTCGAACGCTCCTTGCTGAGCGCCCCGCCGTCCGGGTCGTGGGGCCCGTTGCCTCGGTGTCACACCTCGTCCGCATACTGGGGCCATGACTCAGCAACTCGTCCTCATCAACGATGAGCCGCACCGTGACAACGGCTTCGGGCGCCTCGACGAGGAGACCAAGCGAGTGGGACGTGAAGGCCTCTCCATGGCTCGCGCCGCCCTGCGACAGGCCAGTGGTCGTGCCGCAGCACGTGACGCCGCCCGACTGGAGCGCCGCGACGACGAGCTCGCCCGCCGCGCCGGTGTCGCCCGCGAACGTGTCGCGCGCGCCGGCCGAACGCGGCCTGAACCGCCCACGCCCCACCGGTGAAGCCCACATCCTGTCGCAGTCGACGAATCGCCGCGTTGGCTCTGTCGCGCGGTCGTTTCGCTCACGACGACCGCGTGCGCAACCGACGACCGCCCGGGCGAGGAGGGCGACGCGCTCGAGGCCAACGCGCAGGTCGTGCGCGTGGTCGACGGCGACACGATCGTCGTCGAGGTCGACGGTGCGCAGGAGCGTGTGCGGCTGATCGGGATCAACACACCCGAGTCGGTGGATCGCCGACGGCCCGTGATGTGCTTCGGCAAGGAGGCGTCGTCGCAGCTCGCGGAGCTACTGCACGAGGGCGACGGGGTCCGACTCGAACGCGACGTCGAGCCACGGGATCGCTATGGCCGCCTGCTCGCCTACGTCCATCGCTCCTCGGACGCGCTCTTCATCAACCTGGCGATGGTCGAACAGGGTTACGCGCAGCAGTACACCTATCCACCCAACGTGGCTCACACCGAGGTGTTCCGAGCGGCAGAACGTGAAGCACGTGCCGCCGGGCTCGGCGCGTGGGGTGGATGCGACGACCCGTTCGAGGAGTAGCTGTGCCCATCCCGAAGGGCGCACGACTTCCCCTGTGCGGCCCGGGTCAGCTGGAGCGTTGCAGCTCGCGCAGCTCTCGCCAGCCGATCAGGGTGATCCCGGCAGATTCCAGCTTCTCGGTCAGTTCGCCCGACGTGAGCAACCTGTGGTCATCGACTCGGTGCTCCCAGTCCGGGGCAAGGGCGCGCAGCTCCGAGTGGTCGGTTGCCGGGTGCAGGAAGATCTCTGTCACCCCTGGTTGCACGTCCGCAAGCAGGCTCTCGAACGCAGCGCGACCACCGACCCCGCTGTAGTACATGAGGTGGTCCGGCGCGACGATTCCTTCCGCCTCGGCCAGATCCCGGAACGGGAACCCGACCAGGTCCTGAGTCGAGCGGCCCGACAGGCGTAGCGGAAGGTCGAAGTCGACCGCCAGGTCCAGGTAGACGTCGAAGAACTCCGGGCGGAGCTGCAACGTGCCCATGTGGGAGTCCAGGTGGGTCACGTCGAAGCCCCACAGGATCGCCCGTTCGATCTGGGCGCGGAGTTCCCGACGCGCCTCATCGAGGTCTGCGTGGTCCCACACGTCAGCGATCGTGCGCGGGAATCCACCGTCCCCGCCCTGCAACGAAGGCCCTACCGTGATCGGCCCCCACCGGTACAGGTCCCATTCGGCGTTGAGGGTCAGATGGACGCCGACGTCCTCGCCCCGATAGCGGGCCGACGCCTCTCTCGCCCAAGGGCAGGGCACCATCAGCGTCGCTGAGGTGGCTACACCGTCGCGCAGAGCCGAGTAGACGCCCTCGTTGGCCGAGTGGCACATGCCGAGGTCATCGCAGTTGACGATCAACAACCTGTCGTCGTCGCCGTGACCGAGTCGGGATGCCAGAGTCGCCACGGGTCGAACGCTACCCGTCGCGCCGCAGGTCCTTGCGCAGCAGTACCGAGCTGCGCCCCACCCTTGCGTCGCAGACCAGCGCGTAGAAACGCACGGTCGACGCCCATGCGATCTCAGCCTGACGTAGCCCGGCGGCCGAGAGTTCGCCGAGCACCGTCGCCATCAGCGCGGCACCCACCCCCAAGCCTTGCGCTTCAGGGCTGACAGCGACCGGCCCCACCACCCCCCACCTGCTGACCGAATGGGCTGCTGCCCCCACCAGTTCGGATCCGAGGCGTGCCAGCACCACGGTCCCCGCTGCCGCACCACGGTCGAACTCCGCTGACCAGTGCGGATAGGTGCGGCGGACCCACTCGCCTAGCTCCAGAGCATCCCGTTCGTCGATGACTCCGGCCGTCGACAGATCCCCCGGCGCTTCGTAACGTCGAGCACGGCCTGGAACGGTCGGACAGACCAGGTCGAGCTCCACCCCGGTCCGCTCGAACCCCAGCCCCTCGAAGCAGCACAGCGCATCGGTCCACCGGCTGTCCACGCCGGTGAAGAGGAAGAAGGGGGCACCGCCACCCACGCTGAGCGTGGCGGAGCCTTGCTCGAGCGCCCACTGCTCGACGTCATGCACGAGCCGGGCGCCGAGCCCACGGCGACGGCACGCGGGGTGCACCACCAGGACCTGCAGGTGTGCGGCCACGTGCTCACCGATCAAGGTCGTGGTGGCTCCCGCTGCGGCGACCGGCCGCCCATCCTCCAGAATCGCCAGCACTGTCGAATCGCCCGAGCTGATCATCGGCTCCTCGAGGTGGGCCGACGCGGTTGGCTCAACGGGACCGCCGCACGCGAACAGCACGCTCTCGACGTCGTCGAAGGTGAGCAGTTCGTCGGGCAATGCCAGCCCGCACAACTCGACGAGGGCGTCATCGCACACCTCCAGATGTACGACCACCTGATCGTCGACGTCCGGACCGTCGTTCATGCCCGGCCTGGCACCCCTGCGAACAGGTCTCTCTCGAACCGATCTCCCTCGAACCGGCCGTCCCGGGACGGATCCGCCGCCGGCCGAACCTCTCCGACCAGCGACCTGGCCAAGACGTAGTCGTCGAAGGGGTGGGCGTCACGGGCGACATCCTGGGGCAGCCCGAACCAGAACGACTCGTCCGGGTCGACCTGGGTGGCATGAGCCCGCAGAGCCCGCGTCGCGGACGTGGTAGTGCTCCACGATCGCGATTCTGGTCGTAGTGCGCTCCTGGGACAGCCGAGCCTCGACCTGGTCGATCCAGTCGCCTGCGTACGGCGAGTCGATACCCATCTCCAGGTACTTGGCGTGCAGCGCCTTGATGCGTGTGGGAGACCACTCCGTGTAGTAGAGCTTCAGCGGCTGCCACGCTGCGCCGGCCTCCGGGTACCAGTCGGCGTCCCCCGCACGGTCGAACGCGGGAAGGGTGATGTCATGCACCTTGAGGTGATCGGGATGCTGGTAGTGGCGCTGGTCGTCTCCGTAGGTGATGACCACCTGCGGCCGGTCACGTCGGATGATCGACACCAGCCGACCCACGGCCTCATCGAGCGGCGCGTTCCAGAAGTTGTCCTGCCGGGCGTTCTCGGCCGTGTCGGGCATGCCGGAGTCGCGGTAGCCCAGCAGATCGAGGCTCGCGTAGCCGATGGCGGCCACTGAAGCCTCCAGCTCCTGGCGACGAACCTCGGCCAGCCGCTCGCGCACCTCGGGGCGGTCCATCGCGGGGTTCAGCACGTCGCCGCACTCCCCGCCGGTGCAGCAGACGAGTGTTGCCAGAATGCCCTCTTCGTGGTACTTGGCGATCGTCGGTGCGCCCTTCGACGCCTCGTCGTCGGGATGTGCGTGCACGCTCAGCAATCGGAGCGGGGTTGCGTCGGTCTGATCGGGCATTCGTGACATCTCCGGAAGGTGGCTCTCGGCGCGGCACCCCTGCCGGCCCCCGATAGCTTGGACGTGATGGAACCAGGAACACTCGCAGTCGTGTTCGTCATCCTCGCCGTAGCGCTCTGCGCGCTCGAGATCGTCGCACCGGGGCTCGTGCTGCTGCCATTCGGCCTGGGTGCCGCCGTGGCCGCGGTCGCCGGCTTCCTGGGCGCCCCGGTGGTCGCCCAACTCGCCGTGTTCCTGGTGGCTTCATTCGGGTTCTTCCTCGCCCTACGGCCTCTTGCTCGCCGTTTGAACCGCAGCGGCCCGACCGACGGCGTCGGTGCCACCCGCCTCATCGGGGGAACGGGTGTGGTCCTGGAACCGATCGCCGCTGGTGAGACCGGCCTGGTGCGCATCGATCGTGAGGAGTGGAGGGCGGAGTCGGCCGACAACGTCGCTCTGGATCCAGGAACCAGCATCCTGGTCACCGACGTACGAGGAACCCGGGTGGTCGTCGTAGCGACACCGAACGAGAACACCGCCACTGGAGGCAACAACGCATGAACCCCGCCATAGTCATCGTGATGGTCGCGGTCGTCATCCTGCTGGTGGCGGTCGTGGCGACGAGCGTCCGCATCGTGCGTCCCTTCCAGCGTGGGATCATCGAGCAGCTGGGCAAGTACAAGGAGACCCTGGATTCAGGACTGCACGTCATCGTGCCGTTCGTGCAGAGCATCCACCTCGTCGACATGCGCGAGCAGGTGGTCGACGTACCGCCCCAGGAGGTGATCACCTCTGACAACGTCATCGTGTCGGTCGACGCGGTGATCTACTACGAGCCCACCGACCCGCAGAGGCTCATCTACAACATCGCCAACTTCTTCATGGCGATCACCAAGCTCGCCCAGACCAACCTGCGAAACGTCATCGGCGATCTGACGCTCGACGAGGCGTTGACGAGCCGGGACAAGCTCAACTTGGAGCTTCGCCAGATCCTCGACGACGCGACCGACAAGTGGGGCGTACGGGTGGCACGGGTCGAGATCCAGCGCATCGACCCGCCACCGGACGTCATGTCGGCCATGCACGAGCAGATGAAGGCCGAGCGGGGCCGCCGTGCTCAGGTGACGAGCGCCGACGGGTTCCGCGAGGCGGCGATCATGAAGGCCGAGGGCGAGAAGCAGGCAGCGATCCTCGCTGCCGAGGGTCTCAAGCAGCGACAGGTTCCTCGAGGCCCAGGGCGAGGCCCAGGCCGTCCAGACCCTCGCCGACGCAGAGCGCTACCGGGCCGAGACGGTGGCTGCAGGTGAGGCCAACGCGACCCGCTCGGTGTTCCAGGCGATCCACGACGGCAGACCCACCAACGACCTCCTGGCCATCCGGTACATGGACGCGCTCAAGGGCATCGCCGACGGCCGGGCATCGAAGATCTACCTGCCGCTCGACACCGGCGGCCTCTACGGATCGCTCGCAGGGGTGGCCGAGTTGTTCAAGGGCGCCGGCGAACCCAGCGCCGCCGAGGCGGACTTCCCGCTTCCGCCTCCACCATCTGCGCCTGGGTTCCGCGCCGTACCCGACGCGACCCCGCCTCCGACCTGACCGCGCCGTTCCGCGCGGATGGTGGGCGTGAGTGGAGATCAGCGGCAGATCGCCGCCAACTCGTCAGCCCGTACGAGCAGGGAAGCCTGACGGATCCGTGCCGACGGCGCCGAAACCGCGGCGTTCCACCCCTTCCCGGTGAGCGGCGGCCAGGTCCTCTGTGTGAGCACCTGCGCCGACCGGTCACGATCCGCAAGGTCACGGACCTCACCACACGACGACAGCTCGCCGATGTCGTCACGGCCTGCCTCGTACCTGATCCAGGACGCCACCAGATCGGTCGTGTACAACGACTCCGGTGATCGTCCGGCGAGGCGTGCAAGCTCGCCGGTGCCGTCGGACACCTCGCCGACCTGCACGGTCGTAACCGCGGTCGACGCGACCGCCAGCACCGCCAGCAAGAAGGTCGCCCCGAGCACTCGCCGACTGATCGACTCGGCGCGCTCGGCGACCAGAGCTGCGCCGATGGCGAGCGGCGGGAGCAACGCCACGTTCCAGTACGGATGGATGGCGGCGCCCTGACGGAACACGACCGCATAGATCACCGCCAGCGACCAGGTCACCACCAGTGGCACCTTCACATCGGGGCGCCGACGCGCCAGGAACGGACCGGCGAGCAGGACCGCGATCGCGAACAGGCGAATGGTGGCTCTGGCGTGGGCCACCTGGCTCTCCGCCCAGGATGCCCAGGAGCCGGCGCCGTCGGCACGCACCAGGGCGATCCTCACCAGGTCGGAGAGCGATCCGGCTGCCCACAGGATCCACCCGATGAACGAGGCCGCTCCGAGCACCGTGGCGCAGAGGACCCCGACTTCGTGCGGTGCGAGCCGGCGGCGGTTGCGCAGGGCACGGACGACCCCTACCGCCGCCAGAAGGGCGGTGAGGATGATCCCCTGGTGCGCGGCAAGTGCGCCAGCGAGTCCAACGACGCCACAGGCGATGCCGACCCCCGGCTCGGCCGACCCTTCGACGCTCCGCCGCTCACCCGTCTGCCACAACCACAACAGCCCGAACGCGAACGGCAGCCACACCGCCTCCATGTTCAGCATGAGCCCGTAGAGCTGGAACATGGACGTCCCACCAACCGCGAGCACCCCCAGCGCTCTCGCCGAGGACCGCATGCCCAGGGCGCCCAGCCACCCCCAACAGAGCCATACCGCCGCCAGGCTCGACAGCAGCGCTGGTAGCCGTGCGACCCACCGTCCCTCGCCGAACCAGGTCTGCGCTGCGGCGATCTCCACCCGCAGCAGTGGGGGGTGATGGGCATAGGGCGGCTGTCCGGCGGCTTCGAGCTGTGGAGTCGCTGCTCCGAGACGGCTATCGAACCAGCCGTCGGTACGAGCCGAGCGGGAGCCTTCCGCCCACACCGCCGTGTTGAATCCGTCGAAGTCCGGACCGAAGGGCGCGTCGAGGCGGAACCCGGCAACGACCACGAGAACCAGGCTCACCAGGACCGGAGCGAGCACTGCCCAGCCCACCACGCCGCAGTACCCGGGTGCTGCCTCACCCCGGGCCGGAGTGCCGTCCTGCGCACCGGGAGCCGTGGCCCGATCCTTCGGGAGCGCCGTTCGTTGCACAGTTCAGGCTACGGGCCGGATCCGAGGACCGGCCACGAGATCTGCGTCGGCGAGCCGCTCGGCTCAGCGGGACGCGGCGAGCGGAACCAGTTCGAACTCGCCGCTCGGATCGTCCTCGTCCTCGATCACGTTCCAGCCGCAAAGCTCCGCCAGGCGAACTCGACCCTCCTGTGGGCCCGACGCGATCAGGGAGTCGCCGGGGTGCAGGAGCGCCGAGCCCCGCGGACGGTACAGGTAGCGGTTGTCGCGACGGATCGCCAGGACGTGGAAGCCCGGCTCGATGTCGAGTTGCAGCTCAGCGAGCGAACGGCCGGCGGCAACCGACCCTGCGGCGACCGGGATCTGCGTGGCCACGACGTCGGCCTCGCCCAGAGCGAGCTTGACTATCGGGTGGAAGCGCCGGTCGTCGGTGATCAACCAGACCATCTGGTTGGCCTGATCTCCGAGCTCCGCTGCAGCAGAGGCGAGCTGCAGCAGTCCTCGCAGAGCCGACAGGTCGACATCGTCCTGGGCTGCTCGTAGGACCCACAGCTGGAGGTGGTCCTTCATCTCGTCCAGCCGCTCGGACAGGTGGCGGACCTCGGCCGCCAACCCGCTGTCGCGCAACGCGAGCGCCGAGTAGGCCAACCCGACAGCAGTCTCGGAGATGTTCTTCATCTCGACCAGCACGTCGACGGCACGATCCAGGTCGCTCAGCACGCGGGAGTCGGGCACCGGAGGTGGATCCCAGCTCGGCGCGGCGGCCAACTCGTGCAGCCGCGCGATACCAGCGGGCGAACCGCGCAGGAACAGCACGTCGCCGGGGAGCAGCACCAGGTCGCCGTCGACCTCCTCGATCATCCACGAGCGTTCGCGCCGGATCGCGACCACACGCATTCCGCACTGGACGGTGATCTCCAGGTCCTTCAACGGACGGTGAGCCATGTGGGACCCCTCGCGGATCCACACGCGGTGAGAGACCTCCTCGGCGTTCGAGAGATCGCCTATCAGCTCGTGGGGGATACCCAGCCGGTGCGTGACGATGCGCGTGATGTCCACAGCAGCGTTCGCGATGCTCTCGATCGCCGAGATGATCTGCAGAACAGAAGCCATTCCCTCGGCCTCGGCCGGCCGACGAACCGCCATGGTGCACACGGCGCGCATGTCGTGCACCAGGTCGTTCATGCGCTCCTCGAGCTCGGCGACCTCGGTGGCCATGCCGGGATCGTTGAAGTACACCGCGGCATACGCCAGGTCGACCATGATCTCCGAGGTGTCCTTGGCCTCGGCGAGCATGGTCCTCAGACTTCTTGGTCGGTCGTCCATATCGCGACGCTCACAATAGGCGGCGATCAGGCCACTACGGCCAGCTGGCGCGACTCCGCCAGCAGGCGGCCATCGCGGTCCAGGATCCTGCCATGCTCGACCAGGTAGCCGTCACTTGCGAGTGGGCTGTCGAAGACGACGAAGCAGAAGTCCTGCGGGTCCTTCGCCAGACCCCGGAAGTGGATGGTCAGGTCGATCGTCGGCACGGCGATCGGCTGGTCGACCCGACTGAAGATGGGTGGCATCCAAGCGTCCGTCATCGCTGCGAGCACCGTCTCATCGATCGGTTCGGGCTCGGCCGGGCGGAGCCAACCGCCCGTGAGCGCCTTGCGCTCCCCCGCTGCCGATGGCCTGAAGGGCAGGTCACCCAGCACCCAACGAAGCTCGTAGTGGCGCCGCATCGGGACGTCGCGGTCGGGGTCCACCTCGACGCGCGGAATCGACTCGGGCATCGGTACGGGTGAGCCGTCGGCGAGCAGCGGCAGTCCGGGCCCCTCGTCGAAGGTGATCGTCGATGGCCGCTCCGTCGCCAGGACCCCGAGGGCCACAACCAGCAGCTTTCCTTCCTGGACCATGCGTGCCGAGACGTTGGTGACCGAGCGACCCGTTCGCTCCACCGTCACCTGGACCTGTACGGGCCCCTCGACAGGCGCGCGGAGGTAGTGCAGGGTCATCGACCGTGGGCGGCGTCGGGGATCGTCCACCTCGGCGATCATGGCCCGCAGGATCACCGCCGCCACGTAGCCGCCGTTCGGACCGTTGACGATCCACCAGCTCGCGTGCATGTGGGCGTCGTAGCGGCCCCCACCGGCGGGACCGACCGCGGTGTGCGAGGCGAAGACCGTCCGCGCATCATCAGCAGGGCCATCGGCAGGGTTGATCAGCGGCGACATGGACGCCATCTTCGACCGCCGGGCACTGACCCGGCCAGTGCACACCCAGCCGATAGCCTCCTGGCAACCCCAGATGTCGAGGTGACCGTGTCCCGCAATCCCGTACTGACAGACGCTGCCTTCGGTGCCACCAGCACCAATAGCGGTCCCAGCCCTGCTGACGAGTGGGCGGCCGCCCAGGCGTCGACCGCTGCGGCCGCGCCCGACGCTGCCTTCGCCGCAGCTCCTCCATCGATCCCGACCGTCACGACCGGGCGCACGATGAGCATCGGAGGCGTCGCGTCGGCGACCCTCGTCATGTTCGCCGTCCTCCTCGTGGGCGCCTGGTACGGATGGACGCTGGTCACCGAGACACCGATCCTCAACCCGCTGCCCGACGGCCCGACCGCCACGGCGACCATCGACAGCCCCTTGATCGTGTTCGGTGCACTCATCGCAGCGTTCGTCCTGGTCCTCGTCTCGACCTTCAAGCCCCCGCTCGCGCGTTTCACCGGCGTGCTGTACGCCGCGCTCGAGGGCGTCGTGCTGGGCGCGATCTCGCATCTCTACAACGCCCAGTTCGACGGCATCGTCGCCCAGGCGATCATCTGCACCTTCGGCGTGTTCCTGGCGATGATGGTGCTCTACGGCCTGCGGATCCTCCGAGCGACCCCCCGCTTCGTCAAGGGCGTGGTCGCCGCGACGTTCGGCATCATGCTGCTCTACATCGGCTCGATGATCTGGTCGATCTTCTTCACGACACCATCGTTCATGGTGAGCTCGTCGCCGCTGAGCATCGGTATCAGCGTCATCATCGTGATCGTCGCAGCCATGAACCTGATCCTCGACTTCGACTTCATCGAGCAGGGTTCCAAGCGTGGACTACCCGCCCACATGGACTGGTACGCCGCCCTCGGCCTCATGGTCACCCTCGTCTGGCTCTACCTGGAGATGCTGCGTCTGTTGGCGAAGCTCCGCCAGTGACGGGCAGGACTCAGCTGCCTCGACCGACTCAGCTGCCGTTCGTGCTCCAGTGCCAGGGCTCGGACGGCAGGTTGAAGAACCCGTAGCGACCCGCGTTGTTGGACAGCCAGACGAACGCCGGGTTGCTCCGAGAGGTGATGAGCACCCCCGATGACGTGAAGTCGATCGCGCGCCCACGCTCGTGCATTGAGCGCCCCGGAATCGCGGTGGGTGGAACACACGCCGAAGCTGGCTTCTCGTAGATGTCGTAGTACGTCGTGCCGCAGTTGGCGCGCCGGGTGGCGATCTGCGAGGCCGGGTCCCGGTAGCCGCCACCACGCAAGGAGAACCCGGCGGCAGTCGCAGCGTTCAGGAGCCCCCGCAGGTTCTCGGCAATCGAGGTGTGCACGTAGATGCCGCCGACGTTGGTGACCTCGGCCCAGGACACCACCCCTGATGGAGGAGCGACGGGCACGGTCGTCGCCGGCGACGTCGTCGGCACCCTGGTCGTGGTCGTGGGGTTCGAGTTGCCGCCGCTGTTGTTGTTGCCACCGGTCGACGGGGGCGAGGTCGAGGGGCCCGCAGTAACAGGGGTGCCCGCTGCTGCAGCCACGGACGAGTTCGCTGAGGGCCTCGTCGACGGCGCAGCGCTGCGCAGGGCCAACTCCTCGGCCGCCAGTTGATCGGCGACCGCCTGGTCGACTGCAGCCAGGGCCGCCGCTTCGGCCAACGCGTCATCGAGTCGCTCGTCGAGCTGTACCGCCAGCTTCTGCTGCTGGGCCCGGATCTTGTCCAGCTCCACCAGCTGCACCTCGGCATCGCTCGCAGCGTCGGCGTGCCTCACCCGCTGCCACCTCTGCTGCAGCTTCTTCGCGATCCACGACGGCCTGCTGTGCGACCAGTGCCTCGACGACCTGCTGACGGTTCTCAGTCATGAGCTCCATGACGGTGTGGGCGAAGCCTGCATCGTCTGCGTCGGCGAGCGAAAGGACCCTCAGGGTGTCTGCGGCCGGGGGACGCATGTAGGCCTCGGCCACGTACTCGGCAACCACGAGTCGGGCGGCCTCGAGGTCGTCGCGCGCATTGGCGACCCTCGCTCGAGCATCCGCCAGCTTCGCCTCGGCCGTCAGAGCGGCCTCGCGCGCCTGGTCGACCTGGTCACGCTGAGCGGCGTACCGCTCGTCCATGCCGCGACAGCTCGGCTCGGACCGCGTCCCGGTCAGCGGTGATCACGTCGACGTCGTCGGCCTTCACCCGGCTGCTGAGCGACCGAGCGTCGGCCGGCAGCGATGCACCCAGGAGACCCAGCAGACAGATCGCAGCACCGATGAACCACAGTCGGGCGGTCGAGGTGGGTCCGGTCGAGGTGGGTCCGGTCGAGGTCATCGTTCGATCAACGTCCCAGCCGCTCCGATGGTTGACACCATCACGACCGCGGCAGGCGGGGGACTTGTTTCGCTGCGGGGGGATCGTGCGCGGGCCATCGTCACTCCTGTCGACCGCCCGCGGAGAACCTTGAGCGTAGCCGTTGGAACCCTGAGCCCGGTGTCAGGTTCCGAGCACGGGGTGCACGACCGGATCACATTCCGAGCAGGCCCCCCAGGCCGCCACCGGTACCGCTCTGTTGCTGCTGGGCCTGATGGCCTCCTTCGACGACGCTCTCCGACGGCTGCACGAGCACGTAGCCCTGGCCACCGAACGCCATCTGGACCAGCTCACCGGTGCCACCGCGCATCATCGACTTGAGCCCACCGGTGTCGACCCGAACGTCCATCGAGACACCTGAGGTCCACAACACGACGGCGTCCGCGTCTGCGTACGTGGGTGCACCGCTCACGTCCAGCGCGACCGGGTCGCCCTTGGTGGTGACGGCTACGTACCCCGTACCTCGCAGCGAGACGTTGAACAACCCGCCGGCCATCATCGACGCCCTGCCAGCGTTGACCCGGTGGATGTCCCATTCGATCGATGCCGAGAACGCCAGCACGTTGGCGCCGTTCACCGAGATCATGTCGTTCTCCAGGTAGATCACCTGGATCTCCGAGGCCATGTCGGCGACGAAGAGCTCGCCCGTGCCCTCGCAGGTCATCATGCTCACACCCTCGCCGGTCATCTTCGACTTGAGCATCTTGGACAACCCCCCGGACCCGGTGTTCTGGAACCGCACGTCCCCCTGATAGGCGACCATCGATCCGAGCTTGGCCATGACCGGGCCGTACTGCATCTGGATCTTCAGCATCTTCTTGTTCTGGAGCGTGAACGGGTCGGCGCCTGCGGTCTCCGCGTACTCCTGGAACAACGAACCGTGTATGGGCATGATGACTCCTGGGGCCTTCGTCGGTGGTGGGTGATGGCGATCCCACCGTATCCATCGGAGGATCCCACTGGGTGTCTTCAACGGAAGTTCCGTGACGGGGTGCTCGCCACGACCGGCAAGGCCTCGATACGGGTGGCGACCACGTTGAACACGTCGTCGGGGCTCCTCTCCAGGCGACCGCCCACCAGGAGCGCAGGTGCCGTACCTGCGATCTGGCGATGACGGGCCCAACAACCACGCGACACGACGACGTTGATCAACCCGGTCTCGTCCTCGAGGTTGATGAAGGTCACGCCTGCAGCTGTCGCCGGCCGCTGCCGGTGGGTGACGACACCTGCGACCAGGACCTTGTCACCGTCGCGGCGCGAGCGCAGCTCCGTGGCGGTTAGCGCTCCCCGCCGGTCCAGGTCGGGGCGCAGGAACCTCGTCGGATGCCCGTCCGGGGCGATGCCTGTCGCCCAGAGGTCGGCGACCGCCTCCTCCCAGTCGTCCATACCGGGCAGCTGCGGCGCATCCATTCCAACGACGATCCCCTCCAGCCGGTCGGGGCTGATCTGCGCGGCTGCCCCAGCGCTCCAGATGGCCCGACGACGGTCTGGTCCACCACCACCGCCGTCACCACCAGCGATCTGTGATCCCATGGCACCTGAGGTCGCCAACGCCTCGAGCTGCGCACGGGACAACGCCTGACGCCGAACCAGGTCCTCCAGGTCGGCATAGGGGCGCCCGGCCGATATCTCCTTGGCCAGGTCCTCGCCGATCCCACGCACGGCACCGATACCCAGCCGCACAGCCGGCCCGTTCTGTGCCACACCGTTCTGTGCCACCCAGGTGGCCGAGGCGGAAGGGCCGGATGAGGGGGTTTCGAGGGTGGCACACCAGTCCGAGCGGTTGAGGTCAGGGGTGTGCACCACCACACCGTGACGCCGGGCGTCCTGGACCAACGACTGCGGCGAGTAGAAGCCCATCGGCTGAGCGTTCAGCAACGCCGCGCAGAACGCCGCCGGATAGTGCAGCTTGAGCCATGCCGATGCGTAGACCAGGTAGGCGAAGCTGACCGAGTGCGACTCGGGGAACCCGTAGTTGGCGAACGCCGCGAGCTTGTCCCAGATCGCTTCGGCGACGGACCCCAGGACGCCCCGCTCGGCCAGACCGGCGTCGAAGCGCTCCTTCAGTGCTGCCATCCGTCGGTCGGAGCGCTTGGACCCCATGGCCTGGCGCAGACGGTCGGCCTCGGCAGGCGTGAAACCCGCTACGTCGATCGCGATCTGCATCAGCTGCTCCTGGAACAGTGGCACTCCCAGGGTCTTGGCGAGCGCGTTCTCCAGCAGCGGATGCAGGTAGGTGACCGGCTCCTCGCCCTTGCGGCGACGGATGTAGGGGTGCACCGACCCGCCCTGGATCGGACCCGGCCGGATCAGGGCGATCTCGATCACCAGGTCGTAGAAGCAGCGCGGTCGAAGCCGCGGCAACGTCGCCATCTGGGCGCGCGACTCGATCTGGAAGACACCGACGGTGTCGGCCGCGCACAACATGTCGTAGACGGCGTCCTCCTGTGGCACCTCGGCCAGGTCCAGCTGCACGCCGTGGTGTTCGGACACCAGGTCGACCGCCAGGTGCAACGCGGTGAGCATGCCGAGACCCAACAGGTCGAACTTGACCAGGCCTGCCGCAGCGCAGTCGTCCTTGTCCCACTGGAGCACCGAGCGATTCTCCATTCGCGCCCACTCCGTGGGACATACCTCGGTGACCGGCCGATCGCACATGACCATGCCCCCGGAGTGGATGCCCAGGTGACGGGGCAGGTCTTCGAGACGTCCGGCCAGATCGAGAACGGGGTCCGGCACGCGGACCCGACCAGGACCCGGTTCAGCTGCGTCGCCACCCGGAGCGGGCACCCCGCTCCAGCGTTCGATCGCTTTGGACCAGGCGTCCTGCTGTCCCGGGTCGAACCCCAGAGCACGCGCCGCGTCACGCACCGCCGAACGAGCCCGATAGGTGATGACGTTGGCGACCTGAGCGGCGTGGGTGCGCCCATAGCGTTCGTAGACGTACTGGATCACCTCTTCGCGACGGCCCGACTCGATGTCCAGGTCGATGTCGGGCGGACCGTCACGCTCGGGCGACAGGAACCGTTCGAAGAGCAGACCCAGACGCACCGCGTCGGCCTTGGTGATCCCCAGGGCGAAGCAGACCGCCGAGTTGGCGGCCGAGCCACGCCCTTGGCAGTAGATGTCGCGACGTCGGCAGAACTCGACGATGTCCCAGACGATCAGGAAGTAGCCGGGGAAGTCGAGATCGACGATCAACTCCAGCTCACGGTCGATCTGTGCCCACGCGCCGGCTACGCGCTCGGCGTGACGCGGACCGTACCGACGGGTTGCTCCGGCCTCGGCCAGGTCGCGCAGGTGATCCGCCTCGGTCACGGCTGTGTCGTCGGGTCCGACAGGACAAGGGTATGGAGGGAGCTTGGGTGCGACGAGGGCCAGGTCGAAAGCACAGGCGCGCCCGAGCTCCGCTGCAGCCGCAACAGCGCCGGGGTAGCGGACGAAACGACGGGCCTGCTCAGCACCCGAACGCAGGTGTGCCGCTCCCGCGCCCGGTAGCCAGCCGTCGATCTCGTCGAGACAACGCCTGGAACGCAGTGCTGCCATGGCCGCCGCGAGTTGACGCTCCGAGGGGGTCGCGTGGTGGACGTTGTTGGTGGCGACCACGCCCACCCCGGCCGCCGCCGCCAACCGGACGAGCCCGTCGTTGCGGGCCGAGTCGAGGGGTTCACCGTGGTCCCACAGCTCGACGAAGGTGTTCTCGACACCGAACGCCGCGACCAACGACCTCAACTCACGCTCGGCGACAGCCGGTCCATGAGCCACCAGGGCTGCGGGCACGGTTCCTTTGCGACAACCCGTGAGCACCGCCCAGTGACCCCGCGCCCGACCGGCAGCAGCTTCAGCCAGCGCGGCGAACGACAGCGACGGGCGCCCCTTCTCCCCCGCCATCTGCGCCTCGGACAAAAGCGCTGCCAGTCGGGCGTAGCCGACGGGGTCGCGGGCGAGCACCAGCAGGTGGCTGCCGTCGGGATCGGCAGGTCCGTTGCGTGATTCGGACGCGTTGAGGGTCAGCTCGGCACCGAACACGGTCCCCAGGCCCAGTTCACGGGCCGCCTCGGCGAAGCGGACCACTCCGTAGAAGCCGCCGTGGTCCGTCAGCGCCACTGCCTCCAGACCCAGCCGGGCCGCTTCCTCGGCGATCGCTTCGGGCGAGGACGTGCCGTCGAGAAAGCTGAACGCCGAGTGGCAGTGCAGCTCGGCGTACGGAACCTCGGCGCCACCAGGTCCTGGGGAGGGCTCACCGCGACCCTCACGGGCGGCCGTCAGTCCCGGGGGTGGATGATATGGCTGACGGCGACCGGACCAGGCGGGGCTGTCGCCACCGTCACCGGGATGCTCGGCCCGTCGCGCACGACGGGCCATCGGGTCGGCGTCGTCCCACCGGTCCGAGAGGCGTCGCTCCATCTCCGACCAGGGCACCCCTGGGTTGTCGAACCCCATCCCACGACTCTACCGAACACCTGTTCGATGGGAACAGCGGTCCGGCCAACCCTCTTGCGGCCCTAGCCTTGGGCGGGTGAGCACCGACACGCCGACCACGACCGACCCCACCGCCACAGACGATGACCCGGCAGCCAGGGACCTGACGGCCGCCGACGTCGAATGGAACCTGGACTCGCTGATAGCCGGCAGCGACGTCGACCAGCTGCTCGATCGGTCCGACGCGATCGCGACAGACCTGGTCTCCTACCGGGGCAGGATCGCGACGCTCGACTCTGCCGAGCTCGCAACCGCGATGCACCTGATGGCCGAGCTGCAGGAGGCCCAGGGACGGGCCGGCTACTTCGCGATGCTCCGCTTCTCGGAGAACACTGCCGACCCGGAACGCGGCGCGCTGATGATGCGGGTGCAGGAGCGCTCGACGACGCTCGCCACCCAGCTCGTCTTCTTCGAGCTCGAGTGGGCGGCGGTGGACACCGACAGGGTCGAGGACCTTCTGTCCGATCCGGTGCTGGACTTCTGCGCGCACCACCTGCGCTCGATGCACCGCTACCGCGACCACATGCTGAGCGAGCCCGAGGAGCAGTTGCTCACCGAGAAGTCGGTCAGCGGTGCAAGCGCCTGGGTCCGCCTGTTCGACGAGCAGACCTCGGCCATCACCGTCGAGCTGCCCACGGCGATGCTCGGCGACGGGGCGAACGCAGGTGTCGGGGGCGGCGACACGACGACCGCGCCGCTCGAGGCCGGCCTGTCGAGGCTGCAGCACCCCGACCGCGACGTCCGCCGAAGCGCCGCAGACGCGATCACCGCCGGGCTCGAGCCCGGGCTACGCACCCGTGGGTTCATATTCAACACGCTGCTGCTCGACAAGTCCGTCGACGACCGGCTCCGCCGCTACCCCACCTGGGTATCGGAGCGGAACCTGTCCAACGAAGCTTCCGACGAATCCGTCCAGGCGCTCGTCGACGCCGTGGTGGCCCGCTACGACATACCCCGGCGCTGGTACTCGTTGAAGGCTCAGATCCTTGGGCTGGACAAGCTGGCCGACTACGACCGGATGGCGTCGGTCGCCACCGACGAGACCCAGATCGGCTGGAACGAAGCACGAACGGTCGTGCTCGACGCCTACCGCAGCTTCTCACCCGAGATGGCCGACATAGCCCAGCGGTTCTTCGACGAGAACTGGATCGACGCACCAACCAGGCCCGGCAAGCGCCCCGGCGCGTTCTGTGCCTACACGGTGCCGTCGCACCACCCCTACGTGCTGTTGAACTGGACCAGCAGGCCCCGCGACGTCGCGACGCTCGCGCACGAGCTCGGACACGGCCTGCACGCGTACCTCGCCCGCGAACAGGGGGTGTTCCACCAGTCCACCCCGCTGACCCTCGCCGAGACGGCCTCGGTGTTCGGCGAGGCCGTGACGAACAACGCACTCCTCGACCAACTCGACGACGCCGGTGCACGTTTCGCCCTGCTGGCCAGCACCCTCGAGGACTCCATTGCCACGGTCTTCCGCCAGATCGCGATGAACCGATTCGAGCACTCCGTGCACACCGCCCGCCGGGACGAGGGCGAGCTCTCGGTCGATCGCTTCAACGAGCTGTGGACCGACAGCCAGACAGCGATGCTCGGCGACTCCGTGGAGATCACCGACGGGTACCGGACGTGGTGGAGCTACATCCCGCACTTCATCGGTACGCCCGGATACGTCTATGCGTACGCGTACGGACAGCTGCTCGCACTTTCGGTGTACGCCCGCTACACCGAGCGCGGCGACGAGTTCGTGCCCGCCTACCTGCAGCTCCTGCGCAGCGGGGGCTCGCTGCCTCCGGAGGAGCTCGGCAACATCGTCGACTGCGATCTGACCGATCCGGGCTTCTGGTCGGCGGGGCTCGACATCGTCGAGGGCCAGCTCGATGCTGCGGTTCGTGCCGCCGAAGCAGCAGGACGCTTCTGAGCGGATGACCCGCCCGGGGGCATCCACCGACCACGAAGCGCGCGAACCTACAGTTCGCCGTGGGGATTCGGTGTGTGCGGTGCCGCCGTCCCTGGAGGTCCAGGGCCGGTGTTGGGATCCACGAGCGAACTGACATCAGCGCTCGTCGACCAGCTCGACCACGGCGTATGGCAGCTCGCCGCGACCGACGGTCGCATCCAGGCGACCAACGCAGCAGCGGCGGACCAGGTCGGGGCGATCCACCCGCTGTCCGGCCTGCTGATCGGCGAGATGATGGTTCCACCGATGTCCGCCGAGGGGTGGCGCCTGCTCGTGGATCACGTCCCCGTGTCGGGCACCCACCGGCTGACGGTGTCGATTCAACGCGCCGACGCGAGCATCGCCCAGGTCGATATGACCTTGAGTCGTCACCGAACGACCACACCGGGCGGGCAGGCGACCCCTGCACGGGAGCAGGAGGTCGTCCTGGCGCTGACCCGTCCGCTCTCCCGAGAACTGCCCGACGGCACGGACCGATTGAACCGCACGCTCAACGCTCTCAGCGACGGCATCGCGCTGATCGGACTCGACGGACGGATCGAGTCCACGAATCCGGCCTTCGGTCAGCTGCTCGACCTGCTGGCGGACCAGCTCGCGGGGTCGCAGCATCTTCGACCCGCCATGGCACCTGGTCGACGAACACGGCGCGGCCCTGCCCCCCGAGTCGAACCCGGCGATCGCCACCCTGCGCACCGGTCGCTCCGTCCCGCCCTTGGTCGTCTGCGCCCCCGGCCGGGGCCTGAACCGGCCGATCGACCAGCTGTCGTGGCTGGAGCTGACCAGCGAACCGCTGCGGGACGTCTCGGGAGCGACCGAGGGAGCGGTCCTGAGCGTGCGTGACGTCACTTCGTTGCTGGACCTGCGCGCCCGCCTGTCCGATGCCGAGCAGCGAGATGCCCTCACAGGTCTGGCGACGCGCTCCCACGTGGTGGCCACACTCGAGGCGCAACTCTGCACCGCCCGAGCGGAGACCGGGCGCCGCATCGGCGTGCTCCATGTCGACCTGGACAGCTTCAGGAGCGTGAACGACACCTTCGGATCCACGATCGGCGACCACGTCCTGCGCACGATCAGCGACCGCCTGGCCGACCTGACCGACCGCCATGTCGTGATCGGACGGATCAGCGTCGACGAGTTCCTGGTCGTCGTCAGCGGCGACGGCCCGGCCAGCACCTTCGATGCACGGCTACGCCGACTCGCCGACGAGATCCAGCGCAGGATCGAACGTCAGCTCGTCGTCGACTCCCTCGAGCTGCGCTTGACCGCCTCGGTGGGGGTGTCGAGGTGGCCGGGCGACGGCGATGACGCCTCGTCGCTGCAGCGCTGCCGCCGATCGAGCGCTCACGGCAGGCAGGCGTGACGGCCGCCAGCAGGTGCGCTTCTACGAGCGTGTCCTTGACCAGCACACCCGCACCGGATTGGCGCTCGACCGGGACCTTCGACGTGCCGCGGCGCAGCGCGGCATGGACGTGCACTTCCAGCCGATCATCGATCTGCGCACCGGTGAGATCGCGGCAGCCGAGGCCCTGGTCCGCTGGCACCACCCGGAGCACGGGCCGATCCCACCCTCGGTGTTCATCCCGACTGCCGAGGCGACCGGCGCCATCTCGGCGATCAGCGACCTGGTCATGACCACCGTCGCCGAGAACCTGGCTGTCTGGAACACCGAGAGCCTGCTGCCACAGGGAGCCCGCATAGCGGTGAACATCTCGGCGGCGGAGTTCGCACGACGCGGGTTCGTCGAGCGCCTGGACGCGACGCTGAAGGACGCCGGCGTGTCGCCGACCCAGATCGAGCTCGAGATCACCGAGACGCTCCTCATGAACGACATCGAGACGACCGCAACTCGCCTCACCTCGTTGGACAAGCTCGGATTCCTGGTCGCCCTCGACGACTTCGGCACCGGCTACTCATCGCTGTCGTACCTGCACTCACTGCCGCTCCACACTCTGAAGGTCGACCGCTGCTTCGTCGGCGACCTGCATGACGGCCGGTCCGAGACGATCACCAGGGCGATCCTGTCGCTGGCACACGGACTGGGGATCGTGGCCGTGGGCGAAGGCGTCGAGACCGAGGAGCAGCGACGCTTCCTGCTCGACGCCGGCTGCGACCTCGTGCAGGGCTACTACTTCGCTCCGCCGCTGCCACGCACCGCGTTCGAGACGTTCCTGCGAGAGCACCGCGAGAACCACAGCGGAGCAAGCTACGCAGGCGTGCTCGAGCATCTCCAGACGACCTGACCCCTCACAGCGGCGTTCCCGTCCAGGTGGAGGACGGTAGAGACACCACGAAGCACGCTCCCCCGAGGGGCGAATCATCGACCTCGATACGCCCACCGTGCGACTCCGCGACCCTTCGTGAGAGCGCCAGTCCCAGGCCGGTGCCGCCCTGATCGCGGGACCGCCCCTCCTGGAGGCGGGCGAAGCGTTCGAACACCCGCTCACGCTGGTCGACCGGCACGCCCGGCCCGTCGTCACCGACGCAGACGAGCACCCAGGGTCCCTCCTCGCGGACGCTCACAGCGACGGTCGACGTGGCGTGGCGTGCGGCGTTGTCCAACAGGTTGCGAACCACGCTGGTGAGCTCGTCAGGGTTGCCCCACACCCGACCGCCGGACACGCCCGACAGGTCGAGTCGGACACCCGTCATGCGATGCGTCTGGGCCATGACGAGGTCGTCCATGTCGATCTCGCTGCGAGGACCGAGTCGACCCTCTTCGAGTCGAGCCATCGCCAGGAGGTTGCCGACCAGATGATCCAGGCGCTCGTCCTCTGCCAACACGATGCGCGCCACCGCCGGCCAGTCGACGTCGTCGGGGTACTGCAGCGCCGTCTCGAGCTGCGCCCGGATCGACGCCACCGGGGAACGCAGCTCATGGCTGGCGTCCGAGACGAACTGACGCTGGCTCACCGAGGCCGCCTGCAGCCTGTCGAGCATCTCGTTCATCGTCGTCGCCAACTCGGCGATCTCGTCGTCGACCGGCGGCACCGGAACCCTCGACCCCAGGTTCGTCGCCGACAGCTCGCGGACCCTGCGCGTCATCGCACCCACCGGAGCGAGGGTCCGATCGGCGATCATCCATGTCATGAGACCGGCGCCTACGACGAGCACCGGGAGTCCCAGCCACAGCGCCCCCGTCAAGGTGCCCACGGATCGTTCGATGCCAGCCAGGGGAGAAACCGCGTGCAGCGTGATCGTGCCGCCCCCGACCGTCGCCAGATCGTGGGTGACCTCCAGAGTCGCACCGGGGGCGTTCGGTTCTCCCTGTCGTTGGAACAGTCCCAGTTGGCCGGCGGAGTTGATTCCCGGCAGGTAGTCAGGAATGTCGCCGTCCATGTAGAAGTAGGTGCTCGACAGTGCTTCCTCGGCGTTGACCGTGTCACCGAAGATCTGCTGAGCGGTCTCGTCCATCGTCACCTCACCGACAGGGGCGAAGAACTCTGCCGGCACCTGGTTGCGTGTGATCGAGTCGGCCATCGAGGTAAGGATGCGCTCGTTGCGGGTCCGCAGATCGTTCACCAGCGTCGCCTCGACCCAGCGGACCAGCGAGCGCGCCACCGCCCAGCAGGGTCAGACCGACTACGAGCATGACCGACACGGTCAGCCTGAACCGGACCGACCCGGCGACGCGGTGACGCATGGGCGCGCGAGCAGGTACCCGGGGACGGGGGTCGCGGCGGCTCGCTCGGCGTGTCCACCGCGACCTGCTCCGCAGCGTCAGTCACCGGCACCATCGACGATCCGGTAACCGACGCCGCGCACGGTCTCGATGTCGCTGCGGTCGAACGGACGATCGATCTTGCGGCGCAGATAGCCGACGTAGACCTCGACCACGTTCGGATCGCCCTCGAACCCCGCACCCCATACGTGCTCGAGCAGCTCCTGCTTGGCGACCACCTGGCCGGGCTTGCGCATCAGCGCTTCGAGCAGCTCGTACTCGCGTGTCGTCAGCGGTATGTCGGTCTCGCCACGCTCGACAGGTGCGGGCGAGTGGATCGAGCACCAGGTCGCCGATCACGAGCGGCTGTGCCCGGCCGTCGGCGGATCGGCGCATGAGCGCACGGATCCGGGCGACGAGTACGACGAACGAGAACGGCTTGGACAGGAAGTCGTCGGCACCCGTGTCCAGGGCCTCGGCCTCGTCGTACTCCCCAGACTTCGCCGTGAGCATGAGGATCGGCGTGCCGACACCCTCCTCACGCAGCGTGCGAGGACAGACGCGGTAGCCGTTGAGCCCCGGCAACATGATGTCGAGCACGACGACGTCGATGTCCTCGTGGCGGGCCCGTTCCAGACCGGTGAGCCCGTCATAGGCGATCTCGACCTCGAAACCCTCGGCCTTCAGCCCACGGGCAACTCCGTCGGCCAGAGCCACTTCGTCCTCGACGAGCAGGACCTTGCCCATCACGTTCGTGCTGTCGGTGCTGGTGCTCACGACTCGTCGTGTCCTCTCCTACGGGCATCACCCATGGACGCCGTGTGTCGATCAGTTTCTCAGCTCCTGGCTCGAACGCGGTGCTTCGCCGGAACGGAACTTCTCAGGAACGACCCGGTTCACTGGGGAGCGGTTCAGGAACGCGGGACCTGGGACGTGCGACGATGGGTCGATGGACGAACTCGACCTGAGCCCGTTCGAGGAGCGCAACGTCCTCGGTGGCCCGCTCCAGGAGTGTGGAACCGACCCCATGACGGGGTTCTTCCGCGACGGGCTGCTGCAGCACCGGCACCAGCAGGACCTCGGCAGCCACACGATCTGCGCTGTCGTGACCGCCGAGTTCCTCGCCCACCAGCGCAGCATCGGCAACGACCTGTCCACCCCGATGCCGCAGTACCGGTTCCCGGGGCTCGTACCGGGCGACAGGTGGTGTGTCACCGCCCGCAACTGGCTCCGCGCCCACGAGGACGGAGCTGCAGCGCACGTGATGCTGGCGTCGACGCAACGCAACGGGTGCTCGACATCGTCGCTCTCGAGGTCCTGGCCCCCTACGCGGTCGACGTACCCAACGACGCGAGCGCATTGGACCGCGCGAACGGACCGAGTGGACCTCAGCTGTGACAGGACCCGCCGCAGCAGCCACCACCACCGGCGACGGGCGCCTGCGGGACCGCGGCGGCACCCGGAGTCGCCCGCCCGCCGATGGACACCAGGCTCAGGAGCCTGACCGTGTCGTCGTGGCCGTCGGGGCGGGTCGCCGGATCGGATGCCTCGGCCATGGGCCGCTCCACCTCGAAGGTCGAACCGCAAGGTACGGCACCGGAAGAAACGCGTCTCGCCTGCTCATCAGCCGAGGCTAGTCGGCCGTATCGGGCGATCCCGACAGCGCCATGATGTCACTGCTGTGTCAACGCCGCTGCGTCACCCGCAGGGGCCGACCCGAGGAGCTCACACATGGGGGAAGCACTGATCATCGACGCCTGCCGGACGCCGCGGGGCATCGGCAAGCAGGGCAGGGGCGCTCTGGCCCATCTGCACCCCCAGCACCTGGGTCGGACCGTGCTCGAGGCGTTGGCCGAGCGCAACGATCTGGACACCGCTGACGTCGACGACGTGGTGTGGCACGAGCTCACAGGTGTGCGAGCAGAGCGGCGACCTCGGCCGCATGTCCGCTCTCGACGGCGGCTACGCCCAGGCCATTCCCAGCAACCTGCGGGAGGTCGCCAAGGCCTACCGCTTCGGGATCTGGAGCACCGCCTGGAAGCTCTATTTCCCGGCGGTCTTCCCGTTCCTGGTGACCGGCTGGGTGACCGCCACCGGCGGCGCCTGGAACGCCAGCATCGTCACCGAATACGTGGCGATGAAGGACCAGACCTTCTCCACCTTCGGCCTCGGCGCCCTGCTGCAGCAGACCACCGACGCCGGCAATTTCCCGCTGCTGACCGCCTGCGCCCTGCTCATGGCCGGGCTGGTGGTGGTGTTCAACCGGCTGGTCTGGGTGCCGCTCTACAAGCTCGCCGAAACCCGCTACTCGGTGACGAGGTAGGACATGCGTTTTTCAACACAGAGGCACAGAGACACAGAGCGAATAGGATCGGGGCTTCCGCTCCGCAGGTCCGGTCATCTGCTTCTCTGTGCCTCTGTGCCTCTGTGTTAAGGAATTCCCATGTCCGCTCCCATCTGTGAACTCCGCGGCATCCAGAAGAGCTTCCATGGGCCCAAGGGCAAGGAGAACCGCGTCCTCGAGGACATCAACCTCAAGGTGCTGCAGGACGAGATCCTCTGCATCGTCGGCCCGAACGGCAGCGGCAAATCGACCCTGCTGCGGCTGATGGCGGGCCTGGTGGAACCCAACAACGGCGAGATCCGCTTCCACCGGCAGCGGCTGGTGGGGCTGAATCCCGGCGTGGCCATGGTGTTCCAGGACTTTGCCCTGTACCCCTGGATGACGGTGGAAGAGAACGTCCGGGTGGTGCTGCGGGCCAAGGAGCTGCCGGAAGCGGAAGTGCGGGCCAAGTCCCACGAGGCGATCCGCAAGGTCGGCCTGGAGGGCTTCGAGGAGGCGTTTCCGCGGGAACTCTCGCGGGGCAGCAAGCAGCGGGTGGGAGTGGCCCGGGCACTGGCCGTGGATCCGGAAATCCTGGTCATGGACGAGCCCTTCAGCCAGGTCGACGCCCTCACCGCCGAAGCCCTCCGCGCCGAAATCCTGGACATCTGGGAGGACGCCGAGCGGAATCCCAGCTCGATCGTGATGGTCAGCCACAGCCTGCGCGAGGCGGTGCTGATGGCGGACCGGATCCTGGTGCTCTCCGGCAACCCCTCCCACATCCGCACCATCCTGCCGGTGCCCCTGCCCCGCCCCCGCAACACCCGCAGCCCCGAGTTCATGGGCCTGGTGGACAAGCTGCACGACATCATCACCAGCGCGGAGCTTCCCGACGTCGAAGTCAGCGCCCCGAGCATGGCCAACCTCCCCGAGCCGATCGAGCCGCTGCCCCACGTCAGCAGCCCGGACATCCTCGGGCTTCTGGAGTTTCTCGAAACCCAGAACGGCACCTGCGACCTGTTCGTGGTGGCCAGCCAGACCCATGTGCCCTTCGAGTCGGTGCTCACCGCGGTGAAGGCCGCCGAGATGCTCGACTTCGTCGACACCCCCAAGCGCAGCGTGAAGTTCTCGCCGATCGGCCAGCAGTTCATGGCCCTCGACATGGACGCCCGCAAGGACCTCTGGCGGGAGCAGCTTCAGAAGCTGCGCCTGTTCCGGGTGGTGATGGAACTGCTCGATCTGGGCGAAGGCAAGCTGCGCAAGGAAGATCTCGTCAAGGAGATCGCCACCCGCCTGCCCATGGAGGATGCCGAGGCGACCTTTGAGACGCTGGTGGCCTGGGCCCGCTACGGCGAACTGTTCGCCTACCGCGAAGAGGAAGGCGTCATTACGCCCGAGTGACCCGCTTCCCCTCGCCCAGGCCACGCTCCCTCCTATCGCGATGCTCGCGCATCGCTCCCACTCCCGCTTCGCCTTCGGCTCGCGATCGCGGAGTCGGGACCTGGGCCCACTACGGCGAACTGTTCACCACCCGCGAAGAGGAAGGCATCATCACCCCCGAATAGACCTCCTCAGCGAGAGCCAGGCAACCGTTCCAGGTTCCTGCATTCGCTCCACCACCACCGTGATTCCCTCCGCGCCGGGGCCCGACTCCACAGCGCCGCGGACGCTGCTGCGTCACCCGGCGGTCGGGAGGGCCCGCTACGGCGAACTGTTCGCCTACCGGGAAGGGGAAGGCGTCATCACCCCCGAATAGACCTCCTCTGCCGCTCAGGCCACCCGCGCCACTCTCCCTCCGATCGCGGTGCCCACGCGCCGCCTTGCCGGATTCCTCCGAGCGCATATCAAAAAGAACAGGCGAATATTCAAGTCAGCCGACCATGGGGACGATCCGGACGGTGCGCCTGGTGTGCCCGGAGCCGACCATGGGATCCAGCCTTCTCCGCAGGACTCTGATTCTTTTCCTGCTCTTCGGCCTGGCCATGGGCGTGGTGTTCCCCTTCTACGCCCAGTTCTTCGTGGAGTGGAAACCCGGCCTGAAGCCCTGGTTCGTGCTCGGCTGCCTGCTGGCCGGCGTCATGATCGGCGTGTTCAACTACGCCATCCTGCACGGGGTCCTGATCCGCTCCCTGGTGCGCCTGTCCTCGGTGACCTCTGCCATCGGCCAGGGCGACCTCACCCAGACCTGCACCCTGAAAAGCCAGGACGCCATCGGCCGGATCGCCGAGGGCACCAATGCCATGGCCCGAAGCCTGCGCGGGCTCGTTTCGGAGGTCCACGCCCTGGGGGACCGCGTGCTGCTGACCAGCGGCACCATGGGCCAGGGCATGGCCCACTTGACTGGGCGGATGCAGGGCAACGCGGCGGGGGCGGATCAGGTCGCCGAGGCGGTGGAGGACCTGGCCCGCGGCTTCACCTCCATGGCGGAGCATGTCCGCTCCGCCTCGGAGTCCGCCCAGGTCGCGGCCCGCATCAGTCTTGAGGGGGGCGAAGCCCTGCGGATCACCCTGGAGGCCATGGACGGAATCGAGGCAAGCGCCGCCGAGGCCCAGGCCGCGGTCGATGCCCTCGGCCAGGTGACCGACCGGATCGGCGTGATCATCCAGGTGATTGCCGACATCGCCAGCCAGACCCAGATGCTCAGCCTGAACGCCTCCATCGAAGCCGCCCACGCCGGTGAGCAGGGCAAGGGGTTCGCCGTCGTCGCCGAGGAGGTCCGCAAGCTCGCGACCCGGGTCGAGGAGTCCAGCCAGGAGATCCGCGCCATGGTCGAGCAGTTGCAGTCCCAATCCACCGTGCTGGTGGAGGCCACCCGTCGCGAATCCGAAGAGGTTCGCGAGGGCAGCGCCCGGGCCCGCAGTTCGCGGAGCGCCCTGGAGGCGCTGGTGCGGCAGGTGGACGACGCCCACGGGCGGATCCGCCAGATCGAGACGGTCAGTTCCACCCAGGCCGGCCATGTGGCGACCATCAGCCGGCACCTCCAGGGGTTCCGGGAGGTGGTCCACGAGGCCGACGGGGAATGCCTCCAGGTCTCGCAGGGCACCCAGCGCCTGCTGGAGGAGGCCCGGGACCTGAAGGGCAAGCTGGACCGTTTCAAGGTCGCCTGATCTGGCGGCTCCTGGACGGACGGAAACCGGTCAGCGGTCCAGTCGCTTGAGGGCGATGCTCAGGAATTCCAGGGGACCGGGGAACAGGCCCATGTCGGCGACCGCGTCCTGGCCCTCCTTGGCCAGCAGCAGGTGCATGAACTCATCGACCGCCGGGTCCAGGTTCTTGCCCGGGGCCCGGTTGAGGTAGGCGTAGAACAGCCTGGGCATGGGGTAGCGGCTGCTGGTGACCTGATCCTGCACCGGCTGGCGGGCATCGTTCGACTGGTAGGGGATCAGCGGCAGGATCTTGTTGGAGGTGTACCAGGAGGCCATCGGCCCGAAGGCGATGCCGGCGGGATCGGTGAGGATGGACTCGGCCAGCGCGGAGAAGTCGTTGCGCGGAATGATGCCGGGCCGGTAGTCGCCATCGAGCATCACCGCGGTCTTGAAGGCCGAGCGGATGGCCGCGCCCTCTTCGCGGGCGTAGGCGTTGATGGTGCGCTTGGACAGTTCGCCGCGCA
Source organism: Microthrixaceae bacterium (assembly GCA_037045265.1). Classification (GTDB taxonomy): domain Bacteria; phylum Actinomycetota; class Acidimicrobiia; order Acidimicrobiales; family Microtrichaceae; genus JBAOHV01. The sequence continues at coordinate 200,552 of JBAOHV010000015.1, forward strand.
CCCCGAGGTCGCCCCAGGTGCGCGCGGGCTCCTTCGCCCCACCCTTGAGGTCCTTGGAGAAGATGGCATCGAGCTGTTCCATGGACAGCGAGGAGATCGGATTGTTCTTGTGCACGAACACGATGATGGCGTCCAGGCAGACCGGGATCCGCATCGGCATGTACCCGAACTTGGTGCGGAAGGCCTGGGACTCGTCGTTGGTCAGTTCCCGCGCCGAGAGGATCAGGCTGCGGGTCCCGCCGAGCAGTTCCTTCACCGCCTCCTTGCTGACCTTCGGCTGGTACAGGATCGACGCTTCCGGGTGGAAGCGCCGGAACACCCGGTTCCATTCGTCGCCCAGATCGGCGAGCGTGTCCGAGCCGGGAACCTCGAGCACGCCCTTCACCTGCACCTTGGGAACGTAGCGCGGCAGGGTGTCCGACACCTTCGAACGGTACTGGATCGATTGGGCCTGCAGCATCGCTGGAACGGCAGCAAGCACCGCGGTCACGAGCAGGAAGCGGCACAGGAGGTTCATCGGTCAGCCTCGGAGAGGGATGGATCGGACGGGTGCCAACGATTCAGAAGCGGGGATGGACTCCGGGATGCCGGAAAGCCGCGCGACCCCAAGTGAGCGGGTGCTAATGACCCCGCAGTCTTGTAAGATTCAGCGTAGTGAAGAACCTCTCTTCCTACCACTGTATTGTGCCGCCCCGAAGGATGACCATGCCGGTTCGACGCAGCATCGCCCTCTGCCTGGCCGGAGCACTGGCCTTCCCTGCCTGGACCGAGGAGAAGAAACCGCTCCCCGCGAAGCACGCCAAGGCCGGCGTGACCTGCCACGACTGCCACCAGAAGGAGAACCCCGCCAAGGCGGCGGTGGCGGACGACTCCTGCAGCGTGTGCCATGGCGACTATGCCGCCATGGTGGCCTACACCAGGCACCTCAGCCCCAACCCCCACAAGCCGCCGGCCGGCAAGCACCCGGCCCAGTCCCCCTGCGTCGACTGCCACCGCCAGCACCGGCCGCCGGTGGTCAAGTGCGTGGAATGCCATCCTGACTTCAAGATGAAGGCACGGTAGGTCTTTGCGGACCGGAGGGGCCGCCCTGGCCCAGACTGGCGACACTCATCCAGGGATGCCGATGACCTTCCAGCCACGATGGATCCTTCAGCTGCTCTGCGCCGGGCTGTGCTTGGCCGCTGCCGACGAACCCAAGCGACCGTTGCCGGCGAAGCATGCCAAGGCCGGCGTCTCCTGCCACGACTGCCATCAGAAGGAGAACCCCGCCAAGGCGGCGGTGGCCGATGATTCCTGCATGATCTGCCATGGCGACTATCCGGCCATGGCCGACTACACCAAGCAGCTCAACCCGAACCCGCACAAATGGCCGGGTGGCAAGCATCCAGGCCCGTTTGCCTGCGTCGACTGCCACAACCAGCACAAGGCGCCCACGGTGAAGTGCCTGGAATGCCACCCGGGGTTCAAACTGAAACCGCGCTAGGGCCGTTCCGGCGCATCCCCGATCAGGTACAGCAGGCTCGCCAGGATGGCGAGGTTCTTCCGCAGGTCCTGCTTGTCGATCTTGTCGAAGGTGTCGGCGGCGGTGTGGTGGATGTCCCAGTACTTGGTGAGGTCATGGCGGGCGCCGAGCCCCGGCACGCCGGCCGCAACCATCGGGCCGACGTCCACGCCGCTCCCGCCCTTCTCGAACCGGGCCGCACCGAGCGGGGCAAGCCGCGGCGCCAGCGCCTGCAGGTTGCGCAGGGCGGAGGCCTGCCGGGCCTCGCCGGCCGCCTTCAGTCCCCCGACGTCGATGCTGAAGCCCAGGATGAGGCCGTTGCCAATGTCCGACTCGATGGCCGCGACATGGCGGTGGAGTTCGGACCGGTGGGCTTCCAGGTAGGCCTTCCCGCCGCGGCTGCCGTTCTCCTCGTTGGTGAACAGCACGACGCGCAGCGTCCGCCGGGGGCGCAGCCCGATCCGCTGCAGCAGTTCGGCGGCATGCAGGCTGAGCACGCAGCCGACGCCGTCGTCCTGGGCACCCTGCCCCACATCCCAGGAGTCCAGGTGGCCGCCGATGACGATGATCTCCTCCGGCTTTTCGGTGCCAGGGATCTCGCCGATGACGTTGGCGCTTTCCGCGTCCGGGTGCCTCCGCGACCGGAGATCGAGGTGCACCCGGACCTCGGTGCCGGACGCCGCCAGCCGTTCGATCCAGCCGGCGCCCTCCACCGACAGCCCGGCGGCGGGAATCTCCGCAGCCTCTGCATCGTAGTGCAGGACGCCCGTGTGGGGCGTGTCCAGGCTGACCGGCGCGAAGGCCTTCAGCAGCATCGCCGCGGCGCCCTTGCGGGCGGCCGCGCTGGCACCGCGGACGCGGACGTCCGAGTAGGGTCCGTAGCTTCTCCAGGGCCCGGTGAACAGGACGATCCGCCCCTTCACCGCCTCCGCCGGGGTCTTCTCCAGATCTGCGAGGCCGGCGAGGCACAGGACCGGCGCCTCGATCCCGCCTTCCGGCGTGGAGGCGCTGCCGCCCAGGCCCAGGATCGCCAGGGGACGGCGCAGCGGGGCCACCACGTCGGCCCGTTCGGCGAGGCGCTCCCAGTGGGGCACCATGACCTTTTCGGCCCGCACGTTCTGGAAGCCCTCCGCCTTCATGAGGGTCTGGCCCCAGGCCACCGCCGCTTCCAACCCCTTGGACCCGGCGAGGCGGTGGCCGATCCGGTCGCAGAGCCACTGCAGGTTCGCGTAGGCCTTTTCGTCCTTCATCGCCTCGGTGGCGATCCGGGCCAGGGCCTGGTCCTGGGCCGCCGGAGCTTCAGCAGGGGCGGCCACGCCAAGGGAGAACAGCACCAGCGGGGCGAGGAGGAATCGCATACATCACTATACTTGGCACCCGTGGCGCTGCCGCTAATTCCGCGCCGCCTTGTCCAGCAGGGCCTTCACATCCTTGAAGAGGGCATTCGGGATCGGCACCGACAGGTCGTACAGGGCGATCCGCCAGCCGCGGCCCTCCTTCACCAGCACCCCCGACCCGCGCGCCGGTCCCAGGTTCGGCGTGTCCAGGCTCTCCTCGAACCACGCCACCGTGCCCTCGGGGCTGCGCACCAGCCGGCGGCGGACGGCCTTGAAGGTCCAGGCCTTGCCGCGCTGGAAGTAGGGCGCGGCCCAGGCCTGGAATTCGGCGCGGGTCCAGCGTTCCTCGGGGTCGGTGCCGAGGAAGATGGCCTGCGGCGTCATCAGCCCGAAGTAGCGCCCCGCGTCGCACTGCGCGGCGGCCAGATGCCAGGCGTCGAGCACCGCCGCTGGATCCTGGATCACCGGTGGCGCGACGTCGGGAGTGGCGACGGGGGGTGCAACCCAGAGGATCATCGTTGGGCTCCTTGGGCCGTCCAGCGGATGGCCAGATAGATTCTCCCGGCTTCGTCCTGGTCGAGGACCTCCCAGGACAGCGCGCCGTCCCGGCCCCTGGGGACTTCCCCGGGTCCCTGGTTGAAGGCCGCGTCGTCGGCGTCGTGGCGGCCGCAGGGCAGCCGTGGCTGCGGGGGCTCCGGGGTGCCGGGATGGGCGTCCAGGACCTGCACCGGGGCCCTTCCCGCAGCGCGCCCGAGGCGGCCCGGATCAACCCGCGCCACAAGAAGGCCTTCATGGCCGGGTCCCCAGCGGTTTCCGACCCGGCCCCCCTCGAAGCCCCAGGGGCGGCTCACCCAGAACTCCCAGAACCGCCCCCTCCTGGACGGATCCGCCACCACGACCCGCTGGGGGTCGGTCCCGGGCGCACGGGCCATCGGGGCAACCCAGCCCGTCCAGTTCCGGGTCCCGGCGTGCCGGGTGGCCACGGTGGAGGCGAACCCGCCCCGGTACCAGAGGCGGGTCCGGACCCAGGGTCCCGGTGGGCTCGGGCTGTAGCCGACGTCCTCCCGCCATGGCCCCGCGGTCGGGTGGTGCGCGTCCCAGCCCCGGTATTGGCCGGCGTCCATGAGGTCCCAGATGCCGGCGGTGGCCGGCTGGTTGCAGTCCCGGTAGAGGTCGTCCACCCGGTGCTCGCCCATGGCGTGCAGCGCCTCGTGAACCAGGTTGCCGAGGGGCGCCTCCTCGGTGAGAAAGACCACCGGCCAGGCCCCGGACCCACCGGCGGGCGGGGGCATCAGCAAACAGCCCGCGTGGACCTGGCCGGGCACGGCGGTCACCGAACCCGGCGGGCCGGGGGCCACGATCCAGAGGTGGTCGGGCTTGCCGTCCGGTCGCGGCGCGCCGGTGCGATTGTCGACCCGGTCGAAGGGGCGAAGGTCCATTCCGGCCAGGGCGCGGAGGACCTCCCCGCGCCAGCCCCTGCTTGCGGTCCTCGGTGGGCAGCCCGCCGGAAACCGGCAGGTGCAGGAGCTGGCCCTCCTCCAGCAGCAGGCCCCCCTTCGAGGCTTCGTAGAGGTAGGCCGCCGCGCTGCTGCGGCCGGGCTCGCGGCCGAAGCAGAAGGCCCGCAATTCCGCGTCGCCCAGCTTCGCCTCCACACCCGCCACCTCCAGCCGGACCAGCAGCACCGGCTCCCGGCGGAATTCCGCCGCGGGCCGCAAGGTCAGGGGGCCGGACCACTCCGCCTTCGGAACCAGGTCCCTCCGCCAGCCCTCCTTCTCTACCACCAGGACGCGGTCGCCGGGTTCCACCTCCAGCCGGAAGCGCCCGTCCACCCCGGTCGTGGCTTCCGGCACCGGCGTCGGAACGATCCGGCGCTGCCGGTCCGGATGGACGCGGACGCCGGCGAGCGGCGCCCCGCCGCCGGTAATCCGTCCTTCCAGGACCTCCGCGCCGAGGCCAGCCGCCAGGGAGGCCGCCAGCAGCATCGCGCGGCCGAGGGGCACCACGGTGCTCAATCCTTGAAGCTCCGCCGGGCCAGTTCCAGGAGGTACTGCATGCGGTGCCGGGTCACCTGGGCCTTGAGCGGCTTCCACAGCACGTCGTCGACCATGAATTCGATGGCCAGCAGGCTGCCCAGTTCCTCCTTCTCGCACAGCAGGGACACCGCCATGCCCGAGAGGCTCGGATCCATCCGGATCTGGGCCACTGCGGCGTGCATCTCGTCGATCCCCAGGTCCATGTCGAGGACGATCAGCCGGTCCTGCGGCAGGGCAGCGAGACCCACGTCCTCCAGCTTGTCGACCAGCCGGGTGCTGTGGCCGTCCTGGGCGAACTGCGCCGGCAGCTGGGCCCGCAGCAGCGGCGAGCGGGTGGCGAGCAGGATCGAGGCCGGCTCCTGGCAGGCGGCCACCCCAGCATCGCGCCTGCGCAGTTCCTGCAGGTGCAGGTGCAGCTGCACCCGGATCCGGAACACCGCATCGTCGATGCGCTTCGGCATGTAGTCGTCGGCGCCGGCTTCCAGGCTCCGCTCGTGGGCGTTGCCCTTCAGGTCGGTGAGCATCAGCACCGGGATGTCGCGGGTCCGGGGGTCCGCCTTCAGCTCCTTGCAGTAGGTGAACCCGTCCACGCCCGGCATGATGACGTCCAGCAGGATCACCTCGGGCTTGTGCCGGGCCAGGTAGGCGCGCGCCTCCTCCACGTTGCAGACCGCGTCGATGTCGCGGCCCAGGGCGCCGAGCCGCGCGGGCACCACGCGCCGGTAGATGGCAAGGTCGTCCACGAGCAAGATGCGGCCGGCAGCGCCCTGTCGATCCAAGCCGTCCTCCCCGTTGCGGAAGCCATGCCCCTCGAGCGGGGCATGCCTCAACTTACAACGATCCGCGGCGGATGGAACGGGGATTTCATGGCCCTTGCGGGAGAGGGAAAGGCTCCGGTCAGGCGCCGAAGGTCCGCCCTCCGAGTTCCAGGAGGAAGCCCAGCCGGTGCTTGGTCCGCTTGGCGTTGAGGGGCTTCCAGAGGATGTCGTCGACCATGGTCTCGACCTCGGTCAGGACCGGCAGTTCGGCCTTCTCGCACAGCAGCAGGATCGGCAGGCCGGCGGTGGTGGGTTCCATCCGCAGCCGGCGGAGGGCCGCCGCCAGCCCTTCTGGGTCCATGGCCGTGTCCAGGACCACCAGCCGGTCCCCGGGCAGGCAGGCGTCGGGCAGCTCGGCCAGGCTCTCGATCAGGCGGGTGCGGTGCCCGTCCGCCATGAACTGGGCCGGCAGCTGGGCCGACAGGGTCGGAGACGGGTGTGGCCAGCAGGATCGACGCCGGCGTCTGGCGGTACGGGCGGTGCCCCCCCTTGGCGCGCAGTTCCTGCAGCTGCAGGTGCAGGTGGACGCGGGTCCGGAGCACCGGATCCTCCACCCGCTTCGGAAGGTAGTCGTCGGCGCCCGCGTCCAGGCTGCGCTGGAAGGCGTCGCCCTTGAGGTCGGTCAGCATGAGGATGGCGATGTCCTGGGTGGCGGGGTCGGCCTTGAGCTCGGCGCAGAGGGCGAAACCGTCCTTGCCCGGCATCACCACGTCCAGCAGCAGGAGCAGCCGGATGGTGGTCCGCCAGGAAGGCTTCGGCTTCCGCCGCCGAGGCCACCGCGGCGATCTCCCCCACCTGGGACGCCCAGCCGCATGGCTGATCAGCCGCCGGTGGATGGCCAGGTCGTCGACGATCAGGATCCTCGGGCCTCTGGGCTGCAGCAACATCGACCTCCCGGGGCGCGGGCCCGCGCTGCTTGAAGCTTAGCCGGGGCCGCGGGGATATGGGAAGGCCCGCCTGCCCAGGGCGTGCCGCCGGCCGTCTTCCGGCGACAGGCGCGGGGCCCCCGGGATACAATGGGGGGTTGCAGGCAGGCCCCCCGGGGCGGCGGACCTTCCGCACATCGGGCGCCGGCGCGGAAGCGCCACGCGAGGCCGAGGACGCCCTGCCGGACCATGAGGACTTGCGTGACGGATCCAGCACTCATTCGGAATTTCTCGATCATCGCCCACATCGACCACGGCAAGTCCACCCTGGCGGACCGCCTGCTCGAGCTGACCAAGACCGTGGCGCTGCGCGACATGCAGGAGCAGATTCTGGACGACATGGACCTGGAGCGGGAGCGGGGGATCACCATCAAGGCCCACGCCGTCACCCTCAAGTACCCGGCCGCGGACGGCCAGATCTACACGCTGAACCTGATCGACACGCCCGGGCCACGTGGACTTCACCTACGAGGTGAGCCGCAGCCTGGCCGCCTGCGAGGGCGCCATCCTGGTGGTGGATTCCACCCAGGGGGTCGAGGCGCAGACCCTGGCCAACGCCTACCTGGCCCTGGAGAACGAGCTCGAGATCTTCCCGGTCCTCAACAAGACCGACCTGCCCAGCTCCGACCCGGCGCGGGTCCTGGAGCAGATCGACACGGTCATCGGCCTGGTCGACACGGCCCACGCGATCAACGTCAGCGCCAAGACCGGCGCTGAACTGCGAGGCGGTCCTGGAGCAGATCGTCAAGTGCATCCCGGCGCCCAAGGGCGATCCGGCGGCGCTCCTCCAGGCGCTGGTCTTCGACTGCTACTACGATCCCTACCGCGGCGTGGTGAGCCTCATCCGGGTGATGAACGGGACCGTGCGCGCCGGCGAGACCGTGCGCTTCATGGCCACCGGCAGCGAGTACCGGGTGGACGAGGTCGGCATCTTCGATCCGAAGATGGACAAGCAGACCGAACTGTCCGTGGGCGAGGTGGGCTACCTCATCGCCAGCATCAAGGGCCTCGCCGACGTCAAGGTGGGCGACACCGTCACCCACGCGCTGACCCACAACACCAAGCCCTCCAAGGAGATGCTGAAGGGTTTCAAGGAGATCCAGCCGGTGGTCTTCGCCGGCATCTTCCCGACCAACTCCGACGATTTCGAGAACCTGCGCAACGCCATGGACAAGCTGCGGCTCAACGACAGCAGCTTCACCTACGAGCCGGAGACCAGCCAGGCCCTCGGCTTCGGCTTCCGCTGCGGCTTCCTCGGCCTGCTGCACATGGAGATCGTGCAGGAGCGGCTGGAGCGGGAGTTCGACCTCGACCTGATCACCACGGCGCCCTCGGTGCGCTACAAGGTCCACCTGACCGACGGCGAGATGGTCGAGATCGACAACCCCTCGCGGCTGCCGTCCCTGAACAAGATCGCCCGCATCGAGGAGCCCTTCATCCAGGGCACCATCCTCACCCGCGCCGACTTCGTCGGCGGGCTGCTGAAGCTCAGCGAGGAGCGCCGCGGCCTGCAGCAGCGGCTGGAATACGTCGCGGCGGACCGCGTGATGATCGTCTACGACCTGCCCCTCAACGAGGTGGTGCTGGACTTCTACGACAAGCTGAAGAGCCTGTCCAAGGGCTACGCCAGCTTCGACTACCACATGAAGGACTACCGCGAGTCGGACCTGGTGAAGATGGACATCCTGGTCAACGGCGAGCCCGTCGACGCGCTCTCCATCCTGGTGCACCGGGCCAAGAGCAACACCCTGGGCCTCTCCCTCTGCCAGCGCATGAAGGAGGTCATCCCCCAGCAGATGTTCGATGTGGCCATCCAGGCCGCCATCGGCAGCAAGATCATCGCCCGCACCAACGTCAAGGCCCGCCGCAAGGACGTCCTCGCCAAGTGCTACGGCGGCGACATCAGCCGCAAGAAGAAGCTTCTATCCAAGCAGAAGGAAGGCAAGAAGCGAATGAAGTCGATTGGCAGCGTTGAGATTCCCCAGGAGGCCTTCCTGGCCATCCTGAAAGTGGACAACTAGCCTGGCTGATCAAAAGGCATACCACCAAGGTCACCAAGGCACCCAGAATGGAGAAAGGACGCCAAGGAAACTGGAATCAGCTCTTGGTGCCTTCATTTTTCAGCTTGGTGCCTTGGTGCCTTGGTGGTTAAGTGGTTCTTCTTTCGACTGAATTCACCCCACTCGGAACCATGACCCAGCAGCCGACCTTCAGCCTCGAGAAGCAGGAAACCGCGCCACCGGCCGGTCCCACCGTGATGAAGTTCTCCACCAAGGTGTTCCTGGTGGTGCTGCTGCTGGCGGTTCTGTGGGTGCGGCTGACGCTCCGCCGGCGGTCCCGGGACCGGGTCTGCAGCCACTGCGGGCACCGCAACCCTCCGCACCGGAGCCACTGCACCAAGTGCTCGGCGCCGCTGTTCACGGCGTAGCAATGACGGGCCCATTACTCCCGGTGCCAGGCGCTGACCAACCCCAGGTTGAACGACCCGTCGACCGGTGCGGCGTCCCGGTTTGAAAAAAAGCCCAGGCCCGGCTTTGCCGGGCCTGGGCGCGGGGTGTGAGGTCCGAGCGCAGCGAAGCGGAGTGGTGACCCCACCGAGGATCAGAACTCGATGCTCATCTCCTCCACTTCGCCCTGCAGGCTCAGGCTCCGCCCCATGTCGTGGGCGGAATGAGGGGAGGTTTCGGCTCTGCTAGAACTCGATGCTCATCTCCTCCACTTCGCCCTGCGGGCTCAGGCTCCGCCCCATGTCGTGGGCGGAATGAGGGGAGGTTCCGGCTCTGCTAGAACTCGATGCTCATCTCCTCCTCGGCGGCGAGGTCGTTGTCGACGCCGAGCACGGCGCAGGTGGCGCTGTACATCTGCAGCACGGCCGCCTTGCGGTTGCTCAGGGAGGTCAGCAGGTCGCGCACCCGCTGGACTTCCGAGGCGATGGTGTTGTTGATCTGCTCGACCTCTTCGCGGCAGCGGTCGCGGGTGGTTTCGTAGAAGGCCTGCTGGTCCTTGCTGAGATCCATGGGGGGCTCCGTGGGTTTGGAAACGATGGGACGGCGATCAGGATACCGGATTCCGGGACCGCCTCAATGCAGCGTGAGGGCGAACCAGATCAATCCGGCGATGAGCACAAGCAGGAAGACCACCACCGGGAGAACCCACCCCGGCCTCGATGATTTGCCGAGCTCAAGGCTGGGCAGGGAGACCTGTGAAATTGCCGCGGCCTTGGTCTTGCGTAGCTCGGCTGCCGTGGGCAGGTCATCGAGCATGCGGGCTGAACTTTGCGGGGGCGGCGGCAGGGGCTGGGGTCTGCCCTTGCACTGGAAGCGCAGGCCCATGATCTGTTCCACCTGCTCCTTGGTCCCCTTGAGCAGCGCGTGGACGTATTCCGCCACGTCGTGCTCGGTGGGTTCGCCACCCTGCCGGGCCAGCAGTTCGCGCAGGTCCCGGTCCATCAGGCGGGCCGAGGCGTAGCGCTGCTCCACGCTCTTGGTGAGGGCCTTGTTGAGGATGCCCACCATCTCGTCGGAAACCAGGGGGTTGAAGGCCTTCACGTCGGCCACCCGGCCCAGGCGCACCTTTTCAAGCACCCCCAGTTCGCTGTCGGCCTGGAAGCAGCGTTCGCCAGTGAGCAGTTCGAACAGCACCAGTCCGAGGGAATAGATGTCCGAGCGGGCGTCCAGGGGCTGGCCCAGGGCCTGCTCCGGGCTCATGTAGAGGAGCTTGCCCTTCAGCGCTCCGGCCATGGTCTGGGTGCTCTTGGTGGCGGCCTTGGCGATGCCGAAGTCCACCAGCTTCACCGCGCCCTCGCCGCTGAGCAGGATGTTCTGCGGGCTGATGTCGCGGTGGACGAGCTTCAGTTCCTTGTCGTTCATGCCGCGCTTGCGGTGGGCGTAGTCCAGAGCCTGGGCGACCTTGGCGGCGACGTAGGCGGCGACCTGCTCCGGGAAGGGCAGCTGGTACTCCCGCACCCGCCGCAGCAGGGACCGAAGATCCCGCCCGTCCACGTACTCCATGGCGATGTAGTAGGCGCCGCTGGCCTTCCCCAGGTCGAAGATCTGCACGATGTTCGGGTGGGTCAGCTGGGCCGCCAGCTTGGCCTCGTCGATGAACATCGTGACGAACTCGTCGTTGTCCGACAGGTGCGGCAGGATCCGCTTGATCGCGACGATCTTCTGGAAATTGTGGACGCCGCGCTGCTTGGCCTTGAACAGTTCGGCCATGCCGCCGACGGCGATCTTCTCGAGCAGGTAGTAGTTCCCGAATTCCTCGTAGCCGGAGCCCGAGGTGTCCGATGCGGCGGGGAAGCCGGCTCCCACCGGGATCTCGGGGGAGGGGGAGGCCGGCGCCGGCCGCGCATCCCCAAGTCCGTCGAAGGGATCGGCCACCCCCGGGATCCCGCTGAGGGTGAATTCTTCGCCGTCCACCTTGGTGGCCTCGAGGAGGGGCGTGGGCGCGGCATCGAGGTCCTGAAGCACGCCGCCGAAGATGTCCGCCGCCTCGAGGGGCCGGGTCGGCGTGGGACCCGGCGGCGCAGGGCTGGCGGCGGGGCGGGTCGGCGGCGGGGCGGGCCAGGCCGGCACGGGGCGTGCTCCGGCGCCCAGGGCCGGGATCGGGGCGGTGGAGATCTTCGGGGCCGCCGGAATGGGGGCGGTCGGGATCCGTGGCGCGGTGGGAATGGGCGCGGTCGGCACCCTCGGCAGGGTGGGGATGGGCGAGGTCGCCCGGCGCGGCGGGAGCGGACGGTCGAGGTCGGCGAGAATGTCCCCGAAGATGTCCTCGGTGTCGAGCTTGTCCTTCACCGGCTTGGGGCGGAAGGGCCGCAGCGCGGGCGGCCAGGTCTGGACCGGGTCCTGGCGGCCGAGGATGCCCTGCAGGGGCAGCGGAACCGGGAGCTCGGGGTCCTTCACGTCCTGGATGACCAGCACCGGCAGGTCCGGCTTGAGGCGGCGCAGGGCCGTCGCGAGGTCGTAGCTGGTTTCGCCGTGCCGGCTCGGATCCATCAGCAGCAGATCGGGCGCCGGTCCCTGGCCCACCGAGTAGCGGGCTTCCGACTGGCTCATCCAGCGGATTTCCCAGCCGTCCTGTTCCAAAGCCGATACGAGCCCCGGTGTCTTCAGGGGCTCGCCATCCACGATGAGCAGCAGGGGCCTTGGCATCCGGGTTTCTGTTCGGCGAAAACACAAGTCTAGGCCGCTCGGGGCCCGGATGGGAAGGATCCGGGCGAAAATGCGTGCTCGCCTCGCCCCGGGTTCGCCGCTATCCTGGTCCTTCGGCTTTCCTGCGCCTGGCGTGGGAAGGCGAATCCACTGGGAAGGGGGTGAAACCATATGCCGCTGGTCAAGATCAAGGAAGACGAGACCTTCGAGAACGCGCTCCGCCGCTTCAAGCGCAAGTGCGAGAAATCCGGCATCATGAGCGAACTCAAGAAGCGCCAGCACTACGAAAAGCCCAGTGCGAAGCGCAAGCGGAAGATGCTCGCCGCCCGTAAGAAGACGCTGAAGCGCCTCGCCCAGGAACGCAGGATGATGGGCGGTTGAGGCTGTCGCCTCCGACCCGATCACCCTTGAAAACCCGAAGGCCCGTCTCGGCGGGCCTTCTTCATGTCCGCAGACCATGAATCCCCACGACTCCCCCTTCGCCGAAGAGATCGCCGCGCTCGAGTTCCCCCTGCTCAGGGGCCTGATCGCCTCCTTCGCCCGCACCGGGGCCGGCCGGTCGGCCCTCGCCGCCATGCACCCCCTGGATGGCCATGGCCCCGTCCGCAGGCTGCGGCAGCAGGAATTGGACGCGACCTGGCTCCAGCGGCCCGGCGCCCTGCCCATCCGGTCCCTCGACGAAGCCATGCTGGAACTCCTCAGCCCGGCCGGCTGGCTGGCCCCGGAGCACTGGCGGCAGCTGCGGGAGGGGCTCAAGGACCTGGCCCAGCTGCTGGCCACGGTGGCCGCGATCCCCTGGCCGCCGGAGCGGCCGGTGCCCGAGGGGGTGGAGGCGGACATCGACCGCCTGCAGGTCACCGCGGCCGTGCTGCCGGATCCTGGCCCGCTGGCGGAGCGGCTGGCGAAGATCTTCAACGCCGAGGGGGAACTGGAGCCGGCACGGGTGCCGGGGCTGGCCGACCTCCACCACGTCCGCCAGCGGGCCCTCCAGGCCGTGCAGGCGAAGCTGCAGAAGCTGCTGCGGACACTGCCGGACGCATTCATGGAGGCCACCCTGGTGGAGCGGAACGGACGCTTCTGCCTGCCGGTGCGGCTGGACCGCAAAGGCCTGCTGGCCGGACTGGTGCTCGACCACAGCTCCAGCGGCGCGACCGTGTTCATGGAGCCCTTCGACGCGGTGCCGCTCAACAACGACTACGTGGAAGCCGACCAGGCCTACACCCAAGCCGTGCTCGCCTTCCTGCGACGGTTGCTGGAAGAGCTCCGGGCGAGGCGGGAGGACTTCACCCGCTGGAGCGTCTTCCAGGGCGAAGTGGACGAGGTGCTGGCCCTGCTGCGCTGGCGCAGCCTCTGCGACGGCGCCCTGGCGGCGGTCGGCGGCGGCCGCATCGAACTGCGCGAGGCCCGGCATCCGCTGCTGCTGCCTGCGGTCCGCGCCGCCCTCGACCTCGAGCCCCTGGGCCACGAGCCGGTCCCGCTCACCCTCGAGCTATCCCGCGAACGGCCCAGCCTGGTCATTTCCGGTTCCAACACCGGCGGCAAGACCGTGGTGCTGAAGACCGTCGGCCTGCTGGCCGCCTTCGCCGCCGCCGGCTGCGCCGTGCCCGCCCAGGAGGGCAGCTGCCTGCCCGCGCTGACCACCCTCCACGCCGACATCGGCGACCACCAGACCCTGGCCGGAAGCCTGTCCACCTTCAGTTCGCACATCCTCCACCTCAAGCGGATCCTCGCCGAAGCCCGCCAGGGCGGCATCGTCCTGCTGGACGAGCTGGGCACCGGCACCGACCCGAAGGAGGGCGCCGCCCTCGGCATCGCCGTGCTGCAGGCCCTCTCCCGCCGCGGCTGCTGGGTGCTGTGCTCCACGCACCTGGGCGAGATCACCCAGTTCGCCCTGCAGCACCCGAAGTTCACCAACGCCTCCGTGCAGTTCGACGAGGGCCGGCTGGCCCCCACCTACCGGCTGCTGGTGGGCCTGCCCGGGCAGAGCCGGGCGCTCACCATCGCCGCCAAGCTGGGCCTGCCCCGCGCCCTCCTCGCCCACGCCGAGCAGGTGCTGGGCCGCCGCGAACAGGACTGGCGGGAATTCCTCCGCAAGCTGGAGGCGGACCGGTTGCGCCTGCTGGAGCAGGAGGAAGCCCTGCAGCTGCGCGAGGCCCGGATCGAGAAGGACCGGGAGATCCTGGCCCGGCGGGAAGAACAGCTGCGCAAGGACCAGGAGCGGCTGCTCCGGCAGGGCGAGGAGAAGGTCCAGCGGGTCCTGGGCTTCGTCGAGCACGAGGGCAAGCGGCTGGTGAAGGAGCTGAAGGCCAAGGAGAAGCAGGCCCAGGTCGCCGCCGACCGCGTCGAGGCCGACCGGGCCGGCTCCGAGGCGCAGGCGCGGGTGAAGCAGATGACCCGGATCGCCGGCGCCGAACTGGCGGCCCTTGCTCCCCAGGCGGCCGGCCGCCGCCCCCGCCCTCGGAGCTGCGCGAAGGCACCTGGGTGCGCCACGCGGGCCTCGGGGTGGAGGGCCGGATCGTCAGCCTTCGCGGTGAGCGGGCGGTGCTTGAGACGTCCCACGGCCGCCGGCTGGAAGCGCGCAGGGACGAACTGCAGCCCGCCGCGGGCAGTCCGGAACCACGGCGCGGAGGACGGGTCCGGTTCCGAGCCCAGGACCTGCCCGTGGAGTCCGAGATCAACCTGATCGGCCGCGCCTCTGACGACATCGACACCGAGGTCTACCGGTTCGTGGAGGGCGCCCTGGCCGCCGGCCAGCGCTTCGTGCGGATCGTCCACGGCCACGGCACCGGACGACTGAAAGTGGCCGTGCGGGAAGCCCTCAAGGGGCACCCCAGCATTGCTTCGATCGAGGATGCACCGCAGGCGCAGGGCGGCGCCGGGGCGACAGTCATCACCTTGCGGTGAACCGGCCCGTGGAGGAAGACGCCGTCCCTCGCGGACGGCGAAGTGGATGATTCGCTCCGCGCCGGGGGCCCGACTTCGCGCTGTCCACCGGACAGCGCTGCGTCACCCGGCGGTCGCGAGGCGCCGGGGCGACGGTCATCACCTTGCGGTGAGCCCTTCTGACTCCAGGTAGGGGCTAGGCGGGGGGGCCGTATTCAGGCTCAATCGCAGGATGGCCCGCATCGAGCTTCCCCCCGTCGCCCTGCCTGTCCCTGCGGAGCGCATGTATGGCTTCCTGGCGGACCTGTCCCGCCACGGCCAGTTCCTGGAGCCGGACGCCCAGAATTTCCACGGCGACGCCAACAGCCACGGCTACGTCCTCGACATCATGGGCATGAAGGTGGGCCTGGACATGGTCGTCCACGAACGCATTGAACCGTCCAGGGTGGTGCTCGCAGCAGGGGCGCGGAAGATCTTCGAGCAGCGCCTGAGTTTCGACATTGCCCCCCACCCTGATGGATGCACCCTGCAGATCAGCGACGAGGCCGACATTCCGACGATGATGGCGATGATGGGTGCGGACAAGCTGCTCAAGGGGCAGCTGGAGCGCTCCATGCAGAACATCGAGGCGCTGGCGAAGGAGGGGGCGATCTAATCGCCCCCTCCTTCACACCGTCAACGCAGCGACAGTTCGAAGGGCATGCGGGCGTAGATGCCCATCGGGTCGTTCAGGGAGCCGAGCATCCGCACCTGCTGCTCGAAATCGCCCTTCAGCTGGCCCCAGGGGCCGAGCCTGGCGGCCATCGGCCGGTGCTTTTCGCCGCCGAGGGCCTCCATGATCTTCTCGATCGGCTTCTTGGCCGCGCCGGGGGGATCCACCCGGTAGTCGCCCTCGATCTTGGCCAGCTTGGCGGCGTGGCGAATGGCGTCCTGCAGGCCGCCCAGCTCGTCCACCAGCTTCAGCTTGAGCGCTTCCTGGCCGCTCCAGACCCGGCCCTGGGCGATTTCGTGGACGCCATCCTTGGGCAGCTTGCGGCTATCGGCGACCTTGGTCAGGAACTGGTCGTAGATCTGGTCGATGAGCGCCTGGATCCGGGCGATCTCGGCTTCGGTCTTGGGCCGGTAGAGGGTCGTGACGTTGCCGAGCTTGGCGGTGAGCACCTGGTCGAAGGTGATGCCGTGCTCGTTGGCCAGCTTCTTCACGTTCGGCAGCATGCCGAACACGCCGATGCTGCCGGTGATGGTGGTGGGCTCGGCGAAGATGCGGTCGCCGTAGGTGCTGATCCAGTAGCCGCCGCTGGCGGCGAGGTGGCCCATGCTCACCACCACCGGCTTCTCCTTCTTGGTGAGGATCACTTCGCGCTGGATCACTTCCGAGGCGGTGGCGGAACCGCCGGGGCTGTTGACCCGCAGCACCACCGCCTTGATCGCCTTGTCCATGCGCAGGCGGCGCAGTTCCCTGCTCAGCTTGTCGCCGCCGATCAGGCCGGGGCCGCCGTCGCCGTCGACGATCTCGCCCTCGGCGTAGAGGATGGCGATGCGGTTCTTGCCCTTCTGCGGATCGGAGGGCACCTGCACGTAGGTGGCCAGTTCGATCTGCGGGAAGTCCCGGTCCTTGTCCTGCTTGCCGGTGAGGCGCTTGAGCTCGGCCAGCACCTCGTCGTAGGGGGCGACCTTGTCCACCAGCCCGGCCTGCTTGGCTTCGGCGGCCATCAGCACCGCCTGCTCGTCGGCCACCTTCTGGATGGCCTCCGGGGTGAGCTTGCGGTCGGCCGCCACGGTGGCCTTCCACTCGCCCCAGAGATCGCCCAGCAGCTTCTGCGACTGCTCCCGAGCGGGTTCGCTCATCTTGTCCAGAATGAACGGCTCGACCGCGCTCTTGTACTTGCCCACCTTGGTCACCTGGACCTCGATGCCGTACTTCTTGAAGGCCTCGCCAAAGAACATCGGTTCGGAACTGAGCCCTGAGATCTCCACCGCGCCGAAGGGGTTGACGGTCAGGTTGCCGAGGCCGGCGCACAGGTAGTATTCGCGCTTGCTCCAGCCCTGGTTGTAGGAGAGCACCGGCTTGCCGCTGTCCTTCTTGAACCGGTGCAGCGCCTCCCGCAACTCCTTGAGGGCGGCCGGTCCGCCACTGTAGCCAGCGCTCCGGACGTTGCCGGTGAGGTAGAGGGCGGCGATGCGCGGGTCCTTGGCGGCCCGGTCGAGGGCGAGGATCGCGGTGCGCAGGGGCAGGCCTTCCGATTCGCCACCCTGCAGGGCCCGCTGCAGGGCCTCGCCGGGACCCGCTTCCTGGACGGAATCGGGGATGCTGGTGGACAGGTCGAACACCAGGACCGCCTTGTCCGGCACCGAGGGCTTCGATGACCCCATGGCCGCGATCGTCATCAGCAGCACCAGGCCCAGGCCGGCGAACACGAACAGCGCCACCAGGCTGGCGAAAAAGGATTTGAAGAAGTTCTTCATGGGGAGCTCCGTCGCTGCCCCCAGGATCTCATGCCGGGTGCGCCTGCAAGCGGGCGGCGATCGAAAGGAAGGCCGCCAGGGCCGAACGGACGGAATCCTGGGCCCGCTGGTCCAGGGGAGCCCCTTCCGGGTCCAGCGCCTGATCGGCGCGCGGCACGCTGATGGCTTCGGGGACCACGACGGCGCCGAGGTTCGCCAGGGTGGTCCGCCAGGGAATCAGCGCCCGGGCCCCGCCCAGGGCCCCGGGGGAGCAGGCGCAAAGCAGCACCGGCAGTCCTGCCAGCGGATTGGGCTTCTGCACTGATAGCCAGTCCACGGCGTTCTTCAGGTGGGCGGGAATGCCTGCGTTGTATTCCGGGCTCACCAGGATCAGCCCCTGGGCGGCCAGGAGTTCCTCCTTCAGGGAGGAGATCCCGGCCGGAACCGGGAGGCCGTCCTCGTAGAGCGGCAGACGCAGGGCTTCTCCGAGGAAGGTGCTGGTCCGGTGTACCTGCTGCGCCAGCCGGGCGGCGAGGTGCACCAGGAACCGCCGGTTGATGGAACCGGGACGGAGGCTGCCGCCCATCAAGATCAGATTCATTGCGTCTCCCCAAAACCCGACTTGAATAGTAAACTTTAAGTGGTCATTGAGAAAGGATCTCAGAATGGGCAATTACCCTGAAGAAATGGTCGCACCGATGCGGGCCGAGCTGACCCAGGCAGGATTCCGGCACTTGATGGACCCCGCCCAGGTGGACGCCGCCCTGCAGCAGCCCGGCCTGACCCTCCTGCTGGTCAACTCCGTGTGTGGCTGCGCGGCTGCCGGCGCACGACCGGGCGTGGTCGCGGCGCTCAATTCCGGCCTCAAGTTCGACCAGCTGGTGACGGTGTTCGCCGGCATGGAAAAAGCCGCCACCCAGCAGGCGCGGGAGTATTTCGAGGGCGCCATGCCCACCAGCCCTCAGGCCGCCATTCTGAAGGACGGCCAGCTGGTCGACCTGCTGCAGCGGCAGGAGTTCCTGGACCGCCACCCACAGGAGATCGCCAGCCGTCTGGCGGCCGGCTACCAGCGGGCCATGGCCGCCTCCTGAGCGGCCGCCTTCAGGAGATCAACCCAAGCGCCTTGCGCACCTGCAGACGCTCGGCTTCATGGCGCTGGACCACCTTGGGCACTTCCGACAGCCACAGGCTGGCCAGCCGGTCGCCGGGAATCCTGCGTCCCTCGGGACGGTCCCCGGCCGCGTCCGGCGCATCCAAAGGCTGACCCTGGCTGGATGGGTTTTCCGGTGTCATGGATTGGATCCTCGGGCTCGGGGGATGCAAACGCCCTGCCGCGGGGGCAGCCCCCCCGACGCCTGGCCGTGGCATAGTGCTGGGATGCGCTGCGCGCTGGTTCTCCTCGCCTGCCTGGCCCTGCCCTTGTCTGCGCAGGCCCCGGCCATGGCCCAGGAAGGCGCCGCCCCGGCCTCCGTGCTGGCCTTTCCCATTCGCCTCGACCTGGCTGCTTTCTTCGCCGAGGCGGAACGCGCCGCGCCACGCCGCCCTCCCGGTGTGGAAACCTGGACCCGGCTGGCCGACGGCCCGAAGGACGCCGCCTTCCGGTTCGACCTGACCCGGGAGCCCTTGCGGTTCTCCCTGAAGGAGAACCGGCTGCTGCTCCGCGCCGAGGCCAGGTACTGGCTGGAAGTGGGCGCCTGGATGGCCGGCTCCTGGTATCAGGCGGTGGGTTCCTGCGGCAAGGGCAAGGAAGCGCCCCGGCGCGTGCTGCTGACCCTGCGCAGCGAATTCGGCCTCACCCCCGACTGGGGCCTGCACCTCAGGACCTGGCCGGAGGACCCCCAGCCCATCGACCCCTGCCTGATCACCTTTCTCGGCTACGACATCACCGACCGGGTGGTGGTCGGCATGAAGGCCGAGATGCTGAAGGCCCTGCAGGGCCTCGAACGGCAGGTGGCTGAAGCCGCGGTGCTGCGCCTGCAGGCGGAGAAGGTCTGGAAGGCGGCCCAGGAGCCCCTCGAATTGGCGCCCGGGATCCACCTCTCCCTGAATCCGGAGCGGATCCGGCTGGCGCCCTGGCGCAGCGAGGGCAGGGTGCTGGTGCTCACCCCGGAACTCCAGGCCCGCCCCGTCCTGACCCTGGGCGAACGGCCCGCGGCCGGCACCCTGCCCCTGCCCCGGCTCGAAACCGCGGCGCCGGTCTCGCCGGGTTTCCGGGTGCGGCTGGACCTGGACCTCCCCTTCCAGGAAGCCACCCGCCAGCTCCGATCCCAGGTGGTGGGCAGGACCTTCGAGACCGAGAAGGGGACCTTTTCCATCCTGGATGCCTCGGTTGCAGGCCACAGCGGCCGCGCGATTCTGCAGATCCAGGTCAAGGGTCGGATCGAGGGCACCCTCAACCTGACCGGCCGGCCGGTGTTCGACGAAGCCAAGGGGGTCCTCCGGCTGGAGGAGCTGGACTACACCCTGGAAAGCCGCAGCTGGATCACCCGCGCCGGGGAGTGGCTGCTGCGCTCGAGCCTGCGAAGAACCCTGCAGGGGCAGACCGACTGGTTCCTGGAGCGGAGTTTCGAAGAGGTCCGCACCCAGCTCAACCAGAACCTCAACCGCGAGCTGCTGCCCGGGGTGGCGCTGAAGGGCGAGCTGGGAGCCCTTCGCCTCGGCCAGCCGAGGATCCTGGCGGACCGTTTCCGGGTCGAAGCCAACCTGGAGGGCCGGGCCGAGGTGGAAGTCAAGGGTCTGGCCGAGCGGCTCGTCCCCAGGCCTTGATTCCGCCACCGCGGGCGTGGCAAATGGACCTGTTCGTCAGTAGACTCTGCCCAGGCCCGTGGCGGGCCGAGTCCCGGCTCCCCGGGGCGAAGCCTGCAGCCCTCGCCTGATCGATGCAATCCGGAGGTCCCATGGGCCCGTCCATCGCCCGCAACGTCCAGGTCCAGGAGCGCCTTGCCCTCGGCGACCGTCGGCTCTACCTGGTCACGGCCGCCCTGGTGGCAGGCAACGTCCTGCTTCCCTTCGCCTTCCACCAGGTTCCCCAGGGCGGAAGGATGTTCCTGCCGATCTTCTTCTTCACCTTGATCGCCGGCTGGCGGTTCGGCGTCAGCGCCGGCATGCTCACCGCGCTGCTGTCCCCGCTGGCTGCCCACGCCCTCTCCGGGAGCCCCGCATCGGCGGCACTCCCGAGCATCATCCTGCAATCGGGCCTGCTCGGCCTCCTGGCCGCCTTCGCCGCCGCCCTCGGGCGCCGCACCTCGCTGACGTTCCTGGCGCTGGTCGTGGCGGCGCACCAGTCGCTGGTGCTGCTCCCGGTGCTGGCCGCCTCCGGTCCGGAGGCGGCCGCAGCCGCCCTCTGGCTGCGGCTGCCCGGCCTGCTGCTGCAGGTCCTGGGCGGCTTCCTGGTCCTGCGCCTGCTGGAGCGGACGCGGAGCTGAAGGATCCCCCCCGGCCATGCCGTTCGCGGCCTCGATCGAGCCGGTGTACCGGTTGCCGGACGGCCTCACGCTGCGGCTACACCGCGGGGACGAGGTCCTCTTCACGAGCACGAAGCACTGGCTGCACCCGCTTTTCGATCTCGAACCGCTGCTGGCAGAGGGTCTTGACCCGGCCGGGATGGTGCTGGCGGACCGGATCACCGGGCTGGCCGCGGCCCACCTTGTGGCCCGCATGGGCATCCGGCAGTTGCGCACCCAGGTCCTGAGCCGCCTGGCGATTCCGGTCCTGGAGCGGCACGGCATCGACACCCGCTGCAGCCAGCAGGTCGCGCGGATCCAGTGCGCCACCGAATCCCTGCTGCTGGATGTCGCCGATGCCGGGTCAGCCTATGCGCTGCTGCGGGCCCGACGGGACCAGGCGCTGGCGCGGCGGTAGCCGTCGCCCGCAGGCCCGGCGCGGTTCCTCCTGGACAGGGCCCGGGCCCGCGGAGTAGCGTCGTGTACCAGCAGGTACAGAATGGTCGATCGCCGCAGCTTCCTGTCCTCTTCGCTGGCGGGCATCGCCGGTCTGGGGCTCTCCGACCCGCGCCTGGGGACCGATCCCAAGCCCCTCGCAGTGCCGAAAGCCAAGCAGGTCCTTCGCCGGACCCTCGGGCGGACCGGACTGTCCCTGCCGGTGGTGTCCATGGGGGTGATGAACGCGGACAATCCGAACCTGGTCCGGGCCGCCCTGGAAGGCGGCATCGTCCATTTCGACACCGCCCATGGCTACCAGCGGGGACGCAACGAGGAGATGCTCGGGGATGTGTTCAGGGGCGCGAAGCGGGAATCCTTCACGCTGGCGACCAAGGTGTCGCCCCCCGGTCTCGACCGCCGCACCGGGGTATTCGCGGCGGAGACCAGGCCCGAGCCGTTCCTCGATATGTTCCACCTGAGCCTGAAGCGCCTGCAGATGGACCATGTGGACATCCTGTTCCTGCACAACGTCTCCCGCAGGGACGCGGTGTTGTTCGAGCCGATCCTGAAGGCCCTCCTGCAGTTGAAGAAGGAGGGCAAGACCCGCTTCATCGGCGTGTCCACCCACGGCAACGAGCCCGAGGTGATCCGCGCCGCCGCCGAATCCAGGGCCTACGACGTGGTGCTCACCAGCTACAACTTCAAGCAGAACCACCACGCCGAAGTGCGCGCCGCGTGCATGGAGGCCAGCAAAGCCGGGGTCGGGATCATCGCGATGAAGACCCAGGCTGGGGTCTATTTCGACCGGGAGAAGACCCGGCCCATCAACATGGTTGCGGCCTTGAAGTGGGCGCTGCAGGAGGACTTCGTCACCACCGCCATCCCCGGCTTCACCACCTTCGACCAGCTCAACACGGACCTGGCCGTGCTGGAGAACCTCCGGATGACCGACGCCGAGCGCCAGGATCTCGCCGGCGCGGCGAAGCTGTCCGGCCTCTACTGTCAGCAGTGCGGAACCTGCGCGCCGCAGTGCCCGCAGGATCTGCCGATCCCCGACCTGATGCGCGGCTACATGTACGCCGCCGGCTACCGGACGCCTTGATGGTGGGCACGGCCGGATTGCCACACGTGATCGTGCGCTTCTATACGGTGAAGAACGTGCGCGCGGCGCGTTGGTCGGGCTTCTGGGCGCTGTTCTTCATCGCGATGCTCTACCTGACGGCGCCCGCGACCGCGGCGTTTGCGCGCTATTACGTGTTTGACAGCCTGCAGGGCAAGACCGCGGCCGAACTGCCTGATTGGTATCCGTACGTGGGAGAAGACCGGCCTCGTCGTGTGGCTCGACGATGGTGATGGCAAACTGTGTTACAGCGGGCCAAAGCAGCAGGACAAGAACGAGCTGTTCCGCACGGGGGCTCTGTCGACCGAGCAGTTCGCGACGATCCGCGCGCAGCATCAGCAGTGGTTGGACACCAAGGGCGGCGGCGGTGTGGATGGCCGCGCCGTGATGACCGCGAAGAAGCTCAGTGGCCCCGACGCCGACATTCTCGTGCTCGCGACGCCCGAGATGGCGCGGCTGGCCGCGTGGATCATTGCGCTCGTCGCGGCGGGTGGGCTCGCGGCGGCGCTGTCGACGGCATCGGGCCTGCTGCTTGTCATCAGCAGCTCGATCGCGCACGACCTCTACTACCGCATGCTGCGGCCGCAGGCGACCGAAGCGCAGCGCCTCAGGCTGTCGCGCACGACGATCGGCGTGGCGGTCGTGATCGCCGGCGTGTTCGGCATCTACCCGCCGGGCTTTGTCTCGCAGGTCGTCGCGTTTGCGTTTGGCCTCGCGGCGGCGTCGTTCTTCCCCGTGCTCGTACTCGGCATCTTCGGCAAGCGCACGGGCGCCATTCCGGCCGTGGTGGGCATGCTGACTGGCATCGGGTTCACGGCGAGCTACATCCTCGGCACGGTCTACTTCGGTTGGACGAAGTGGTGCTTTGGTATCGGGCCGCAGGGCATTGGCGTGGTCGGCATGCTGCTCAACTTCGTCGTGGCACTCCTGCTCACGCCGCTGTGTCCTGCACCCTCTGCGAACGCGCAGGCGATGGTCGATCGCATTCGCGAGCCTGAGGGGGCTGGCCCCGGTGTCGACATCGAAGCGGCACCGGAGCACTGAGCGAGACGCGCGAGGCTAGCGAGCCTGGCCGAGGCTGGGCGAGCCGCTTCTAGAGCTGCAGCGCGCCGGCGTCGGAGACCGTGATGCCGTAGGCGCTGCCGCTCGCGGCATCGATCACGGCCCACTGGAAGAACAGGTCAAAGCCCGACAGGCTCGTCGAACTCGGAATCGGGAACGCGGCCGCCGCGGTGCCCTGCGGCGACGAGATGAGCGAGCGCACGGCATCGGGCGACGCGAGGATCTGGCACCCGCCGCCGATCGAGAATGGCAGGGAACCAGCCGACGATGTCGTGCGCGACAGGCCACCCATGAGCACGGCGAGCGTGTTGGCGGCCGCCTGCGTGAGCGAGAACGAGAAGTTCGTGGAGCCGAGTGCGACCGTGCCAGTGCTTCCCATCGCGGGGACCAGCGCGTTGGTGCCGGCGCAACCTTGGCCATAGTGCGCAAAGCTCGTCGCTTCGTAGGCACCAGCATCCGGCTGGCCGTCGCGGAAACGCCCGGCGTAGTCATCGGTCACGTAGCTCGGCGTGTTCACGGCGATGCCCACGATCGGGCTATTCGGCAGTGGTCGAAGGTCGATCGTCGAGCCAAACGGACTGGTCAGCGCCGGATCGATCTCGACGGAGTTGGTGTCCTTGCCCGACAAGGTCTGCCACGCGCTCAGCGTGGTGGCACCAGGTGTGCCTGCATCGGTGCGGCCGATCTCGCCACCGGGGCAGAAGAACACGTTGCCATTGCTCTCGAGCGGCGGCACCGAGCCGTTGTTCGTCATGCAGATGGCCGTTCCGCCGATCGTGTAGAAGATATTGCCGTAGATGTAGTTCTGGGTCGGCAGCGTGCCTTGCAGGTAGCCGCTGGTGGCGATGCAGCAGCCGCCGGACGGCAGCTGCACGGCAAACGTGTTGTGCGTGAACTCGTTCTCGTAGTTACTGATATCGGCGCGGATCACACACACCGTGTTTGCGTAACTGCTGTTGACGGCGTTCAGCTGGCCAAGAAACAGGTTGTTGTAGACGCGGTCGATGCGGCGGTTGTTGTTGATCATCCACAGGCCGGTGTCGCCCGAGTTCAGATCGAACGTGTTGTGGTGGATCGACCAGTCGCCGCCATCGCTCAGGTAGATGCCGTAGCTCGTGCGGTTGGTGTGGGAGGACAGCGTGATGTGGTTGTGGTGGATGCGCCAACCTGCTTCGGTGCCACTGTTCTCGCTGACGATGACCGCATGGCGGTATTCGCCGGCAGCGTTGCTGCGATGCCCGGCTGCAAAGGTGCAGTTGCGGATCTCGAGATCCTCGACGAACTCCGACGCCGAAATCGCGTGGCCAGGTCCACCCAGGAAATCGATGCCGTCCCAGGTCATCGACGTGTTGTGCAGGAACGCCACGGCGAGCAGGGCAAACGTGTCCCCGGCGGCGCCGCTGAGCAGCACCGTGCCGGGCCCCGCCAGCGCGCGAAACGTGATCGTGTTCGTCGACGATGCGCCTTGCAGCGGCGGCACGAGCACGGACTCCGTGTACGTGCCCGGCATGACAAGGATCTCGACGGGACCCGCAATGCCGCTCACGAACATGGCATTGCAGGCTTCCGTGAAGCTGTGGAAGGCGCTGCTCGAGGCATTCGGGTCGAGCACGTAGGTGCCCGCCATCTGCGCTGGCAGGGCGGTGCCAAGGAGAGTGGCGCTGAGCAGGGTGGCTGCCAGGAAGGATCGATGTTGCATGGGTTCTCGAGGGGGCAGAAAGGGGAATGCCTGGGTGCAGGATTCAGCGGTCGCGGCCCACGGCGGCTTCGTGGGCGGCGCGACTGGCGTCGAGCGCGCTGGTGTCGCCGGTGGCGCGCTGGTAGGCGAGTTCGGCGGCGGCCCGAACGGCGAGGTCGGCATCACTGCGCGCCGCGGCGAGCGCCGACAGCACGACCTTGGCGGTGCCGTCGGCGTGCAGTTGCGGGCCAAGATGCAGCAGCGTGAGTGCGGCGATGCGGCGTTGTCCAGGGTCCTTGTTCACGAGCGCTGCGGCGATCTGCGGCAGGGCGGCGGCTCCCAAGGCGCCAAGGGCGGCGGGAGCGCGGCCTTGTTCGGCGGGTTTGGCTTTGCTTGCCGCCGCCAGGATTGCCGTGGCCAATGCTGCCGGCGATTGCTCGGCCGTAGAACGATCCGCGGCCGAGACGTTGCCCTGGAGCAGGCGTTCGGCCACGGGGCCAAGGTCGACCGTGACCACGGGCGCACCCGGCGCGGCGAGTTGGGCCGGGGTGTGGTTGGTGTCCGGGGCAACCGTGGCCGGCATGGGGTCGCTGCCGCAGGCGGCCAGCGACAAGAGAACCGAGGAGATCCAGCGCATGGGGAGGGCCCAGCATAGCCAGGACCAGCGGCCCCAACGTCGCGCGCCAGGCTTCCGGCTTTGTCCCAAGACTGCCCCTGTCCGGCCGTCGTGGCTCGCTTCGCAGGCCCTTCCTGGCCCTGGCATTGCCAGATTCTCCATTGCCGAACCTCGCGCGCCAGGCAATGGTTGTGAGGCTGTTAGGGGAAACCCCTAAGTCGCGCTCCAGATCGGTGCCCACCATTGCCGAAAGGTGCGGGGTCGCCAATCTGCGCGCGACCTCGCCGTTTCCTGCATGCCCTCGTCCAAGCCAGTTTGCCCCGCTCCCGAACCGGTGGCCGCACCCAGCCGTGGTGTCGGCCGTCTTGTGCCGCTCACGGGCATCACCGTGCGCCCGCATCCGGACCGGGTCATGCTGCACCGCTTCCTGCAGGAACTGCGGTTGCCCCTCGCGACGATCGACAGCTTCCTCGACCTGCTGCTCGTGCAGGAACTGCCTGCTCCGGCGCAGCAGGCACTGTCATCGATTCTCGAGAACACGCGGTATCTCGGCCAGCTGGTGGGCGACTACGCGCACTTCTCGCGGCTCGAAGGGGACCAGGTAAAGCCGTGTCCGTCGCGCACTTCCCCGCTTGGCTGGTTGGAGGCGATCCTCGCGCCACACACTGCCAGCGCCGCCGAACTGGGCCTTGAGCTCGCCGTCGTGCACCGGAGCTTTCTGCCGAGCGTGGCCGACTTTGATGCCGAACTCGCCAGCGAGGCGCTCGGTGCCGTGCTGCGAACGGCGATGCATCGCGCGTTGCCAGGGGAGATGCAGGTGCGGGTTTCCTACCAGAGTGGTGGTGGGGTCGGTTCGGAGCAGCCGGCGAGATTGCACTTCGAGGTCGCCACGCAAGGCGGTGGTTTCCGCGAGTTGGACCAGGGTTACGTCTTTGAAGCCTTCCACACGACCGATGCTGCGCAACGGCCCATGCTGGGGCTCTCCGTCGCGCAGCGCCTCGCCCTGCTGCTCGGCGGCGAACTCACGATCGACAGTCCTGGCGCGAGGTCGTGCAGTTACCGGCTCTCGTTCCTGGCGCCGCCCGCGGCCGGTGCGTGCTGGATCGATCCGATGCTTGGCCCCGATCATTCGCTGGGCCTGATCTTCCCGGGGCTCGTGCTGTTTGCCGAAGTTGGCAATGACAACCAGCTGCTCTGTGCGAGCCCGCTGCGCCGGGCTGGCTACGGCGTGGAGTTTGTAGTCAGTCTCTCCGCGCTGCGCGCGCGACTTGGCGAGCTGCGGACCGAGTTGGTGTCCGTGGTCGTCGATGCGTCGTTGCCGGGACTCGACCTGTCGACCCTGGCCAGCGAACTGCGCGAACTCGGCTGCCGCGGCAGCATCCTGTTGCTGGCGGGGGCGCCGTTGCAACACGAGCCGGTCGGTTGCGAGGCTGTGCTCATGGCACCGATCGTCGCGAGCGAACTCGTGCAGCGCCTGCAGCAGCGAGCTCAGAGCGACAACAGGAACGCGACGAGGTTGCGCTGATCCGCGGCGGTGAGTTGCAGCGGCTGCATGTGCGGATCGAGGGTCGGGTTGGCATTGCCGCCAGCGCACATAGAACGCGACGACGTCCTCGAGAGTCGCCAGCGATCCATCGTGCATGTAGGGTGCTGACAGCCGCACGCCGCGCAGGGTCGGGGTCTTCCACCTACCCTGGTCGGCGGGGTCCGCGGTCACGCTCGCGCGCCCTGCTTCAGCCTTGCCCTCGCGCACGCCAATGCCCGTGTTGTGGAACGCTTCGTCGGTAAACAGCGGTGGCGTGTGGCAGCGCCAGCAACCACCCTTGCTCTCAAAGATCCACTGCCCGCTGCGTTGCGCCGGCGTCAGCGCATCGACGGCGCCGCGTTGGAAGCGATCGTAGGGCGCATTGCCCGCGGTGATGCCGCGCACAAACGTCGCCAGCGCCCGCTGCAGCGGCACGGCATCGGCTTCGCTCGCAAACGCGGCGGCGAACTGGTCCTTGTAGGTGGCGTCGTTGCGCAGGCGCGAGATCGCTTCGGGCAGCGGCAAGCCCATCTCGTTTTCGTCGGCGATCGGTTCGAGCACGAACGCTTCGAGGCTCGCCGAACTGCCGTCCCACCGCTGCAGCGTGCTGTAACCGCGATTCCAGAGGGCGGGCGCGTGGCGTTTGGCGCGGCGGCCGGCGATGCCCTTTGGCAGGGGCTCGGGGCTCGCAAAGCCGTTCGCGGCCGGATGGCACGTAGCGCACGACACCGTGCGATCGCTGCTCAGATTGACGTCGTGGAACAGGCGCTGGCCGAGGTCAAACATCGCCTGCGTCGGCTCGTAGCCCGCGGGTCTGGGCATCGGCGGCAGTCCCACGGGCGGCGTGCTCAGCGCCGCAAAGGACGGCTCCGGCGACTGCTGCGCTGGCTGCGACTGCTGCGCCGTGGCGATAGCCACGACGAAGACCATGGGCAGGAACTGGGCAAGGCGGGCGCGTG